>CAWISG010000012.1:0-167445 GCA_963838735.1 uncultured Alphaproteobacteria bacterium | reverse complement strand
TCCCGAAAGCTGCTGTCCAGACCTTTAGCAGGTGCGATCCTCGACGCCGGAAAGTGTTCGGTTCATCAGACTAAGAACCGCGGGAAGGATGGCGGAGTTCGTTCAAAATCATCACGCCGGGTATTCACGACGAGGATATCCACTATCGCATAGGCGAAGAAACTTCCGAACACGCAGAATGTCCTTCAACTCGGTCGGAGCAATCAAGTGCGAGGCGGACCATAGGCCGACACCGACCAGCATAGGGTGCCGCAACGTCCGCGCGATATGATTGATAGGCGAGTAAGCCGCGGCCACGCAGATCGAGGCGAGTGCCATGCCAGCTATTGTGAGCGGCCGGACATCGATGGGCAGGGCGTAGATCGGCCTGGTCGCTGGCGCGATGAAGTACCCATAGGCGATGAGCCCCAGACCAACCGCAGATGCCACGCTGTAGGCGGTCATATAAACCGGGTATCCGATGCGGTCGATGATTGAAGACCCTGCGGACCTAGTGCGGAAGGTCGAATAAAGGTGAACGGTGAAGAACACCGACAGACCCACGATCAGAACGGTCATGGGCCGATGATCCTTTGATCCAGCGATGTGAGTTCGACCATCACGAGAGGCTCGAAAAAAGCGCTTGGAACGGAACGAACGCTAACAGTGCGATCACCCAGACCGTGAAGAGAACAGTCAGACCGGTTAGCCCGGTGGTCGTTCGGCCGTTCAGAAGAGCAGGGTAGGCGGCACCAATAAGCCACGTGGATTTGTAGACGAGTTGCAGCAGGAGGATCGCCAGGTATCGCATCGGGTCGAGCAACCCCGCGATTGCGATAAGGCCGATCGCAAGCCAGATCGCGCCCACAATCTTCAGGTAGACGCCGACCTGCGTGTCGCCAGCGAAGACGTATCTGGCTGCCAGACCCGGCGCGAACAGGGTGATGGCACCCGTGACGCCGGCTCCGAAGAGCGCCGCAAGATACATCGCCTCCAGTCCGGTTAATGAGGGTTCCAAAACAAAATACCTCCGTGAATGTTACGCTTGGTAACATGGAGCTATGGTCTAAAGTCAGCCGAAATGTTACTGGTGGTCACATGGCCGGGAAAGTGAGGACGGAACGATATCATCATGGCGATGCGCGGGTGGCCTTGCTGGACGCGGTCGAAACCATCGTGCGCGATGAAGGGATCGAGGCGGTCACCATCCGTGCTGCGGCTAAGGCGATAGGGGTATCCCATACGGCCGCCTTCCGGCATTTCTCGGACAAGCGGGAACTTCTCACAGCCTTCGCGACGCGATGCGCGAATGCGTTGGGGGACCAGATGGAGCGTGAAGCGGCAGGGGCCGAGAAACGAGACACGGCGTTCTACAGGATCGGCGTGGGGTACCTGCGTTTCGCACTTGAACGCCCCGGCGCTTTCCGGGCGGTTTTCAGGGATGCTCTGCTCGATCCGGAAGATAGCGCTTATCGCGCGGCCATGCAGCGACTGGAAGGGCTCCTAGTCGGCGAAAAACCGTCTGCTGTTGGTGACCCGCTTCCGCCTGAAGCGTTGCTGGCTTGGGGAGCCACCCATGGATTGGCCACTCTTGCCGCCGATGGCGCTCTCGATGACCTTCCGCAAGAGACGAGATCTCTTAAGAACCTGTCTTCGGTTTTGTCCCTTCTAGGTAAATCGATCTAACGACAACTATGACCCTCGCTGCACACGACCTTAGGTCACCTTAAAACATCTGCTTGCTCTTGCAAGATATCTAACAAATTGGATATGGCATCGTTGCTCAAGTCGCTCGCGCAATCGTCCGCCGAACGAGATTTGCCAACTGAAGTCCGACACGAGCCTAAACATGTTACCCTATTAACACGTTACCAATGGGTCACCTATAAGGCTGTTATGGACGCGATCTTTAAAGCGCTGAGTGACGATACCCGTCGCGAACTGCTCGACATGCTTCGGCGGAAAGACGGTCAAACACTGACCGATCTGGAAAGTGCGCTTGGCATGACGCGCTTTGGCGTGATGAAGCATCTTAAGATACTGGAAGCGGCCGCGTTAATCGTCACGCGCAAGGATGGCCGCTTCAAATATCATTATCTCAACGCCGCCCCGCTCCAGCTTCTTGTCGATCGCTGGATAGAGCCCCTCACGCAGCAACCGTTGGCCCGAGCGCTCCTCGACCTGAAAGCCGACCTCGAAAGGAGTAATGCCATGTCCGCAAAGACCGAAACACGACCCGATTTCGTGATGGAAACTTTCATTCGCACGACACCCGAGAAACTGTGGGAAGCGCTGACCAATCCGGACATGATCACGCGCTACCATTTTGCGAGCGTCGCGATCCATGGGCAGTTCGCGGCGGGCGAGCCCTACGAATACAAGTTCGCCGACGACCGCGTCGTGTTGTCGGGCGAGATCATTGCCGCTGATCCGCCGAAGCGGCTGGAGATGTCATTCATTCCCGGCTGGATTGGACCGGACGCAGCGAGGTCGCACCATGTCTATGAAATCGAAGCATTGGGTGACCTGACCAAGCTAGTCATCCTCCACTACGAGTTGCCCGAGAGCCAGCATGGCGTGCGCGAGGGCTGGGCAAAAATCATCGCAAGCCTGAAGTCCTATCTAGAAACCGGCGAGGCTCTGCGCTTCGGCTAAAGGAAAAGTTTAATGACCACCGAACTTTTCTGGCTGATAATGACGGCTATCCTCGCAGCATCGCTGTGGATCCCTTATATCGTAGGCGTCAACACAGCGACATATGAAGGCAAGGAAACCGAATTCGTCCGCCCGCCCGATCACAACAAGATGTCCGCATGGATTCACCGCAGCCACAGTACACCTAAACCTGCTTGAACAATTCATGCCGTTCGCCGTGATCGTGATCGTCGGTCACATGCTGAACGTCGCTACGCCCGTGACAGCGTGGTGCGCCATCCTCTTCTTTTGGCTCCGCATTGCTCACGCCATCGGAATGATCAGCGGCAAGGCGCGATTTCCGGTCCGGCCGGTAATTTTCATTGGGGGTTGGCTGTCACGATAGTATCTGCCGGGCAGGTTCTTCTTCACGCGTGAAACGGCTGCTATCCAGGCGTTGAATGCGAAACCGAACTGTCCAGATTCCACCCCATAATCTGTCATGAGCCGGACTTACGCGCGATCCCGGAACCTGCCGGGCGGCTTTCCCCAGTTCGAGAAAATTCCTGCCTTTCCGCTAACGACCCGAAAGCGGACGTTCTGTGCTTGCTGTTCAATTCCAGCAATGCAACATCGACGGCGAAGAATTTCATTACCAGATAGAGGTGATTGGATGGATTCTCGCCAAACCTTGGAAGAGCTACAGGAACAGTTCCGCTCAGGAAGCACGAACGCCATGCCCCTGGCCGGAATGATCGTATGGGCGGCATTGGGCGTTGCGGCGTTTTTCGTTGCTCCGCCGGTTTTAAGCAATCTTGCTCTTTACGTGATGGCGGCGATACTACCGCTCGCGTTTTTGATCGATAAGGCGCGCGGCCGGAACCTTTTCGCCGGGGGTGACGATCCTCTTACCAAGCTGTTCCTGACATCGATCATTGGGATCGCGCTTTCGGTTCCTCTTGTCGTAATCGGAGTGTCCGGTTCCGACAATCACACCCTTATGACACTGGGTATGGCGGTTCTGGCAGGCGTTATCTGGATAACGTATGGTTGGGCGGCAAACGATCCTGTCGGATTACGTCACGCAATAGGGCGCGGGATCGGCTGCTACCTTGCCTATGCATTCACACCCGAACCCTTTCGAGCGACAGCGATCTGCGCAATCGTGGTGCTGGCTTATGCCTATTCGCTGATATTCATGCTGCGAACCGGTCAAAGTTTCGCGGAATCATCGAGTGCGAAAACATAAGGGATGGGGCGGCCGTTCCAGTCTGTTTCGCCTCTACAGTCGAACGTCCGCATCCCACCCCAATTGCAGAGGTTACTGTCCGATTGATCTGTTCCTGGTTACAGACATTGGACCGTGCAGGTTTTGGCGGCTACCTTTGCCAACGCGGCGACAATTGAACGTAAAGCGTCAATTCGATAGGAGACTGGCTGCGCTGGGACTAGGTGCACCGCCATGAGCCCAGCGTGCTAAAGCTGCCATTCGGCGGGTCCAGTCCGGTTGACAAAGAGTAAGCGATGGCCGCCAGCACAACCCAACTGGTCACGGTCGATATCGGCGGTACCCACGCACGTTTCGCGCTCGGCGAAATCGCGGCGGACGGCTCGATCTCGCTGGCTGATCCGACGACCCTGAGAACGAGCGACTTCGCCAGTTTCCAGACCGCGTGGCAACACTTCAGCGAGACATGCGGCGACAGCCTGCCGCATG
The DNA here is from genome assembly GCA_963838735.1 of uncultured Alphaproteobacteria bacterium. Classification (GTDB taxonomy): domain Bacteria; phylum Pseudomonadota; class Alphaproteobacteria; order Sphingomonadales; family Sphingomonadaceae; genus Parerythrobacter_A. The sequence continues at coordinate 163,115 of CAWISG010000012.1, read as the reverse complement.
CTGTTTCCATTGCCGTGGCGGGGCCTGTCGGGGACGAGATTATCCGGTTTACCAACAATCCGTGGATTATCCGTCCGGCGCTGGTGAAAAAGAAGCTAGGTGTGGATGCGTTCACGATTGTCAACGATTTCGGTGCGGTTGCGCATACCGTGGCCTGTGCGCCGGACGATCGCTTTATGCATTTAACCGGGCCGGACGTGCCATTGCCTGCCGAGGGAACGATCAGCGTCGTCGGACCGGGGACGGGGCTTGGCGTCGCGCATCTGTGGCGGGGCAAGGGCGGTTATCGGGTTCAGCCAACCGAAGGCGGACATGGCGACTTCGCGCCGCTCGACCAGATCGAGGACGCCATGCTTGCCCGCCTGCGCAAGCGCCATACCCGCGTTTCGGTCGAACGGGTGGTATCCGGCCCGGCCATCGTCGATATCTACCAGACTCTCGCGGCGCTGGAAGGCCGTGCCGTCACGGAACGCGGCGACCGCGAATTATGGGAAGCGGGCGTTGGCGGCGAGGATGCGCTGGCGGCGGCAGCGGTGGACAGGTTCTGCCTCTCGCTCGGCGCGGTAGCGGGCGATTACGCGCTGGCACACGGGGCGACAGGCGTGGTGATAGCGGGCGGGCTGGGCTATCGCATTCGCGAAACGCTGCGCGATTCCACCTTCGCCGACCGGTTCCGCGCCAAGGGCCGGTTCGAGCAATTGATGGCGCAGATTCCGGTAAAGCTCATCACGCATCCCGAACCCGGCCTGTTCGGCGCAGCGGCCGCCTTTGCGAGGCAGCACCTCGGCTAAGGCTGCCAGTCGGGCTCCGCGCTCCAGCCCCTTGCCCGCCAGCGCGGCAACCAGACCGGCGACCCTGTTGTTGCGCAGGTCGGGCCTGTACATCCAGCGCCCGCAGCTGTTCCACGATCTCGCGATGGCGTTGCCTGCACCGTAGATCAGTACGCGGCTGAAATTGCTGGCGAAGCCGTATCCGGACAGAACTCGGAAAAAAGATATCGCGCGACCATTCGCGACATTGCGAGCAGTGCGAAGAACAAAACCGGCACCAGGACGCCAACGGTGCGCGGCACGCCGGGCACCGAAGTGAAGGTGAAGATGGCGATCAGCGGAATCGCCAGTATGGCCACCGCGGAGGCCAACTGCAGGATGGTCCGTGCGCTGGCGTAGCGGATAGTGTAGCGATAGGTGCCAGTTGTCAGGCACACGGGCAGGAAGAGCACGAGCGTCACTACAAACACCTCTAACAGCGGTGTTGTAACCGTTTGCCCGACGCCGAGGCGCAACGAGAATGCCAGCCAGACGCCGGCGGCGCATAGCAAGGAATCCATCGCCAGCACGATCAGCCGTTGCCACGACCGGTCGAGATCGAGCGACCATTGCAGTAAGCGGGAAACCTGTGTCATGTGCCTCGGCTGCGATGGCCAGTGCTGCAGCGTGGCGTGGCCGGTGCTGGATGATCCGTCACTGGCGGGACAACGCAAAGCCGGTCGAACCACTTGTCAGTATGTAACCGTGACACCGTCCGATTTGCCACAGGGTGAATACCGGACACGAAATACCTGTCAGGCGCACAAACAAAAAGGGGGTCGGCAATGCCAACCCCCCCTTCTTCAATGTTGTCAAAGCCGATCAGGCGCTGATAGGAACATCGTCATCATCGTCATCGCTAGCAATCAGCAGAATGCCGGCGATGATCGCGGCTGCGGCCAGAATACCGAGGATAATGCCGCTACCGGCAAGCTCGTCTTCCTGCTCGGCGACAGCAACACTGCGCTCGATTGCGGGGGCGGCTGTAACGGCAACAGGCGCCAAAACCATCGAGGCGGCGGCTGCCGAGATAAGGATCTTCTTCATATGGTTCGTTCCCGATTGAAATTCATTCCCGATCACCTTTAGTTAAATCCTCTGCCAAGTCAAGCAGCTTCGGTCACTTGATTTGCGATTCACCTTAGGGCACGTCGAGTTTGCGACACTTCCTTGTTCCAACCACTCCAGCCGGAAAAGGGCAACGCGTTTGCGACAGAATGTTTATCTTGGCTGTGCGATGGCGTTCTGTGTGACATTTAGCGCGCATTCCGCCGTCGCTGCGCAGGCTGGGAACGGCTGGGCGCAACTGCGCGCGCATGACGCGCGATTGCTGCGCGTGGGCGATGCCTTGCTGCGTGCCGCTGCGCCCTTGTGCGCCGGCCGAACGACGGCAGGTGTGTCGGTTGCCAATCTCGACGATGTGCCGGCAGCAGCGCACCCTGCAGCCTTGCGCGCCTATGGCAATGCAAAACGCCGCGTTTTCATCAGCAATAGCAGGCAACCGGAGGTCGCTGTCGGTACCGGTATCCTGGCAATTAACGGGCAATCTGTTGCAGGCCTCGACACCGTGCGGACATGGGCTCTGCTGCTTGCCACGCCGCTGCATACACCGCTGGTTCTCGACACCGACCGAGGGCATATTGCGTTCTCTCCACCGCCGGGATGTCCGGCAATCTTTGTGGCCGATACGGCACGCGGCCTTTCGGCAGGTTCGGATGGCACCCGAATCCGCGTGACGACACAAATGCTGGACTTCGCCGCCGACGATACCGAACTCGCTGCAATTATCGCACATGAGGTCGCACATCTGGCGTTGTGTCACCACGACCACGATGATCAAATGCGGCCGCGCTCGAAACGCAAGCGCGAGGCCGAGGCCGACCGTCTTTCCGCGCGGCTGCTGTATGTGGCGGGACATGACATGACCGGACCGAACGCATTTTGGCCGCGATTCGGTCGCAAGCGCGGCGTGACCGACCTGTTCGATGTCAGCCACGGCAGCGCGAAACGCCGGTTGCGCAGGATTACCGCCGAGTACGAGGCGGCGCGCCGCGAAGGGCTATCCGCCAATGACCCGGTGGTGTTCGCGCCGTTTGCAGATCGGGGCGCATGCCACGTCCTGCCCGAACGCACGGGCTAGACGGCAATCACAGCCTGCTCGATCGCGCCGAAGATCGACGCACCATGCGAATCGCGCATTTCGATTTTGACCGTATCGCCCGGTGCCATGAAGCGGGTCTTCGCTTCCCCGTCCTGAATGGTCTCGATCATACGGATTTCCGCGATGCAGCTATAGCCTGCACCGCCATCGGCCACCGGCTTCCCAGGCCCGCCATCGGCACCCTGATTCGAGACCGTGCCCGATCCGATGATCGCGCCTGCACCCAGATTGCGCGTCTTTGCGGCATGGGCGACCAGTTGCGCCAGCGAGAATGTCGCGTCCTGCCCTGCCTGCGCTCGCCCGAACGGCGCGCCATTGTAATCGACCAGCAGCGGCAAGTGAACCAGCGCATCCTTCCACGCATCGCCCAGTTCGTCCGGCGTCACAGCCACCGGGCTGAATGCGCTGGAAGGCTTCGACTGGAAGAAGCCGAAGCCCTTGGCCAGTTCACCGGGAATCAGGCCGCGCAGCGAGACGTCGTTGACCAGCATGATCAGCTTGATGTGCTCCGCCGCATCCTCGGCCGAAACACCCATCGGCACATCGTCCGTAACGACTGCGATCTCGCCTTCCATGTCGCAACCCCATTTGGTGTCGGCCAGCGGAATGTCGGCACGCGGCGGCAGGAAATCGTCGCTGCCGCCCTGATACATCAGCGGGTCGGTATAGAAGCTCTCGGGCACCTCGGCGCCGCGCGCCTTGCGCACCAGTTCGACGTGGTTGATGTAGGCGCTGCCATCGGCCCATTGATAGGCGCGCGGCAGCGGCGAATGCGCCTCGCGTTCGTGAAATCGTTCGCACGGGCAGGCCTCGTGTTCGACATCGCGATACAGCGCCTCCAGCTTGGGCGCGCAGGTCGCCCAATCGTCCAGCGCTGCCTGCATGGTCGGTGCGATGGCGGTGGCGGCACAGTAGCGGGTGATATCCTTCGACACGACGACGAGCGTTCCGTCGCGCGTGCCGTCCTTGAGGGTGGCAAGTTTCATGGTGTCTTCTCCGGACTGTCGGGCTGGTTATCGGGATGGGCAGCGGTGAACTCTGGCAACGGCAGGCAGCAGGTTTCGATCCGCTCGATATGCGGCATGCGCGACAGGTCGAAACCGAAGCGGCGCGCATTGTAGAGCTGCGGGATCAGCACCGCTTCGAAGAAGCCGGGCGCATCGAACAGGTAGTTCGTGGTTTCCAGCTGCGCCAGCCGCGCCTCCACCGGCACCAGCGTTTTCGCCAGCCAGTGGCAATACCATTCGCCGACCTGGTCCTGCGATTGCCCGTATTCGTTCTTCAGATATTGCAGCACTGGCAGGTTGAGCGGTGCATGCAGTTCGGTGGCAATGGCGTAGGACAGCTCGCGCGCGGTGAACCGGTCTTCCAGATCGCGCGGCAGCAGCGGACGCTCGGTGAAGCCTTCGTCCAGCCATTCGATGATCGCCATCGATTGTGCCCGGTCGCGTCCACCCGCCTCCAGCATCGGCACTGTGGCGAAGGGATTGCGGCTGGCGAAGGCCCCGCCGCGCTGTTCGCTTTTTAGCAGGTTCACCGGCACGTTCTCGAAGGTCAACCGCTTGAGATTGAGCGCGATCCGTAGCCGATAGCTGGTCGAACTGCGATAATAGCCGTGGAGTTTCATCGTCCCGGTTCCGCCTCCGCCATGCCGATCGTTGCGCGTGGCGCAGTCCGGCATGTTGGACTCGTGACACGTGTTACACTGTTCTGGGGCAGAACTTTTCGGGCCGCGAACGGGCACGTGGATGGTGCGGGGGAGGGGCGGGAAAACATTATGCAGCGATTATGGCACAGCACGCGGTTGTAGGACAGGGGGTCGGTGCTCGCTGGTGGCGGAACCCCTTGCTCAGAACGCGGACAGCCCGGTGATGGCGCGTCCCAGGATCAGCGCGTGGACATCGTGCGTGCCTTCATAGGTGTTGACTGTTTCCAGGTTCACCATGTGGCGGATGACGCCGTATTCGTCGCTGATGCCGTTGCCGCCATGCATGTCGCGCGCATGGCGGGCGACATCCAGCGCCTTGCCGACATTGTTGCGCTTGACCACCGAGATCATGTCGGGCGCGAACCGTCCTTCGTCCATCAGCCGCCCGACGCGCAGGGACGCCTGCAGGCCCAGCGCGATATCGGTCAGCATATCGGCGAGCTTCAACTGGTAAAGCTGTTTGGACGCCAGCGGCACACCGAACTGGTGCCGGTCCAGCCCGTATTGCCGCGCGGCATGCATACAGAATTCCGCCGCACCCATCGCCCCCCAGCTGATGCCGTAGCGCGCGCGGTTGAGGCAGCCGAACGGCCCCTTCAGCCCCTCGACATCGGGCAGCAGCGCCTCTGCGCCGACCTTTACATCCTCCATCACGATCATGCCGGTGGTGCTGGCGCGCAGGCTGACCTTGCCCGCGATCTTCGGCGCGCTCAGGCCCTTCATCCCCTTTTCCAGCACGAAACCGCGAATGGCCCCGCCATGCGCCTCGCTCTTGGCCCAGACGACGAACACGTCGGCGAAGGGCGAATTGCTGATCCAGGTTTTCGTGCCGTTCAACACAAAGCCGTCGCCATCGGTCTTGGCATTGGTGGTCATGCCGCCGGGGTCGGAGCCTGCGTCCGGCTCGGTCAGGCCGAAGCAGCCAATCAGTTCGCCTGCGGCAAGGCCGGGCAGGTATTTCTCGCGCTGCTCGTCCGAACCATAGGCCTGGATCGGATACATCACCAGGCTGCTCTGGACGCTGGCCATCGAGCGATAGCCGCTATCCACCCGCTCGATCTCGCGCGCGATCAGGCCATAGGCGACGTAAGACGCGCCCGCACCGCCATATTCCTCCGGTACCGTCGCGCCCAGCAGGCCTGCCTTACCGAACAGCGGGAACAGTTCGGGCGCATCCACTTCGCCGCGAAACGCCTCCTGCACGCGCGGCTGCAATTCGCTTTGCGCAAACGCGTGCGCGGTATCGCGGATCATGCGCTCGTCTTCGGTCAGCTGTTCGTCGAGGTCGAACGGATCTTCCCAGTTGAAGGCGACCATTCCGGTGGCGGTTTGCGGCGGGGATACGGGGACAAGCATGGCGGCGTCCTGATTTGAGCGATCTCGCCTTGTCGCATCATGGGAACGGCGGGGCAAGGGTGGGGCGAGAGTATGTCTTTTATCGACCCAGCAACGGACGATAAACAAGCTGTATTGCTATCCCGAAAACTGTCCTCCACTATCTGAATATGTCTGAACCTTGGACTCACTATATCCGTTCGCTGTTCGCGACTTAGCAGACAGTACTGCGTTTTACGCCAAGTTCGCTCGATGGAAGTGATCCATCGTCGACGAGATCAAGAGTCGGAGGCGAAGTCGCATGGGTAACTGACGAACAAGACCATTTGTCAATTGTGCTAGTGCAATCAAAAACCGCTAAGGATACGTCGCTAGGACCGTTCGGGCATCTCGGTATTGCTCTTCCTACTCGTGAGGCGGTCAATAAGCTGGCAGCGGCTGCGCGCGAAGATGATTGTTTATTATCTAAACCAACGGATTCAGGCCCGCCCGTCGGATATTGGACATTCCTTTCAGACCCAGATGGAAATACACTTGAGCTGTCTTACGGTCAGGAAATAGCCTTCATTGTAGGGCAGGAATCGGCGGTCGAAGGATAAAAGCAGACCGTCACAAAACCTCCCAATAGCAGTCATTGCCAATCCTACCCAACCCGCCCAGCCACCAGCGCATCCACGACATCAGGGTCCGCCAGTGTCGAGGTGTCGCCCAGCGAGCCGGTATCGTTCTCCGCAATCTTCCTGAGGATGCGGCGCATGATTTTGCCGCTTCTCGTCTTGGGCAGGGCGGGGGCGAATTGCAGGGCGTCAGGGGTAGCGATGGGGCCGATTTCGGTGCGGACCCATGTGACCAGTTCGGCGCGCAGGGCGTTGCTGTCGTCGGTGCCCGCGACCGTGGTGACGTAGGCGTAGATGCCCTGCCCCTTGATGTCGTGCGGCATGCCGACCACCGCCGCCTCGGCGACCTTCGGGTGCAGCACCAGCGCGCTCTCGACCTCGGCGGTGCCCATGCGGTGACCGCTGACATTGATGACATCGTCGATCCGGCCCGTGATCCAGTAATAGCCGTCCGCATCCCGCCGCGCACCGTCGCCGGTGAAATAGTGACCGGGATACTGGCTGAAATAGGTGTCGAAGAACCGCTGCGCATCGCCATACACCGTCCGCATCTGGCCAGGCCAGCTAGCGGTCAGCACCAGCGCGCCCGATGCCGCGCCCGTAAGCATGGTGCCGCTTTCCGCATCGACCAGCGCTGGCTGCACCCCGAACATCGGCAATGTGGCGCTGCCCGGTTTCAGCGCGGTCGCGCCGGGCAGGGGCGTAATCATCGCGCCGCCCGTTTCGGTCTGCCACCAGGTATCGACGATGGGGCACTGCCCGTTGCCGACCACGCGGTGATACCAGTCCCATGCTTCGGGATTGATCGGCTCGCCCACCGATCCCAGCAATCGCAACGACTTGCGGCTGGTTGCTACCACCGGTTCGTCGCCCTCGCGCATCAGCGCGCGCAGGGCGGTGGGGGCGGCGTAGAAGATCTCGACACCGTATTTGTCCACCACCTGCCAGAACCGGCTGTGGTCTGGGAAGTTGGGCACGCCTTCGAACATCACCTGCGTCGCGCCGTTCAGCATCGGTCCGTAGACGACGTAGCTGTGCCCGGTGACCCAGCCGACATCCGCCGCGCACCAGTAGACCGGCATGGAACCGTCGGCCTTGCGCTGGTAATCGAACACGTAGCTGTGCGTCATGGCGGTCCACACGGCATAGCCGCCGGTGGTGTGCAGCACGCCCTTGGGCTTGCCGGTCGATCCGCTGGTGTAAAGGATGAACAGCGGGTCTTCCGCGTCCATCGGTTCGGGGTCGCAGGCGGCAGGCTGATCCGTGACCGCACTGGCCCAGTCCACATCGCGCCCGTCCACCATGGGCACATCCGCGCCGGTATGCGCCAGTACGATGACGGTTTCGACCCGTGCTTTCTCGCACGCCGCATCGACATTGGCTTTCAGCGGCACGGTCTTGCCGCCGCGCCGCCCCTCGTCCGCGGTAATGACGATGGTGGAGCCGCAATCGGTGATGCGCCCCGCCAGCGCTTCGGGGCTGAAGCCTGCAAACACCACCGAATGCACCGCGCCGATGCGGGCGCAGGCGAGCATGGCGATGGCGGCTTCGGGCACCATCGGCAGGTAGATCGTAACCCGGTCGCCTTTCGCCACGCCCTGCGCCTTCAGCAGGTTGGCGAAGCGGCAGATTTCGGTGTGAAGTTCGCAGTAGCTGAGACTGCGCGCGGCGTCCGCCGGATCATCCGGCTCCCACAGGATCGCGACCCGGTCGCCGTGTTCGGCCAGGTGCCGGTCCACGGCATTGGCGCAGATATTGAGTGTGCCGCCCTCGAACCAGCGGATGCGAAAATCTTGCCGGTCGAATGACCAGTCGCCGACCGTATCGAACGGTGCAATCCAGTCGATCCGCTGCGCTTCCTCGCGCCAGAAGGCATCGGGTTCGTCGATGGATTGCCGGTATTTCGCGGCGTAGCTGTCCGCGTCGACCAGGGCATTGCGCGCCCATTCGGCGGGGACGGGGTAGCGGGCGGGCTTGGCGTCAGCCTTTGATGGCGCGCTCATTGCTTGCCGAACTTTCCTTCGTAAGCGGCATCGTCGCCCGCCGTCAGCAGCTTCGCTTGCTCGACCCAGCTGTCACGCTCGATCCGGCCCTGGAACCGCCCAAGCTGCGGATCGATGCGCGCGATATCGGCATCGGTCCATGCGGCAATCTGGTCCAGCCGGGTCACGTTATGCGTCGCCAGCAGGTCGCGCAATCTGGGGCCAACGCCCTTGATGCGGGTCAGGTCGTCCGCCGCGACGGACGCGGGTTCGGTCGCGGCCGCCACCACCGGTGCGATGGCACCACCCAGCGGGGCGGCGACGGGTGCGGGCGGCACGGCTGACTGCGGTGCCATAGACGTTGCGGCGGGTTCCGCATCGATCAGCGCCTGATTGCGCGCAGCGGGCGCGGCGCCTTCGTCCAGCACGTCGGTCCGGTCGGCGTCCACGCTGGTGCGGCGCATCGCCACGAACAGCAGGTAGGCGACAACGATCCCGATCAGCAGCGCGACCAGCAGGATCGGCCAGTTGGCTTCCAGCAGTTCCATCATTCCTTCTCTCCTTCGGCGTTGATCGTATCGCGGCTCCACAGGGCCCAGCCGATGGCCAGTCCGATGGCATAGGCCAGCAGCGCCAGCAGCGTGACCTCGAACACGACCGGCATGTCAGCGCGCCCCCGGCGTATCGACGACGGTAGGCGTTACGGGCACGGTGGATATCACGGAAAACTCGATGCGGCGATTGGCCGGGTCGGTCGCGGCCAGCCCTTCGACCGGACGGCGCGAGCCAACACCGCTGGCGCGCAAACCGTCGCGCGGGATACCGCGTGCGACCAGCGCCTCGCGAATGGCACGCGCGCGGTCCAGCGACAGCGCAAGGTTGCCCGGTTCCGGCCCGGACTTGTCGGTATGGCCGGTAATGGAGATGACGCTGCCGAGGCACGGGCGCAGGGCCTGTGCCACCTCGTCCAGCAATTCGCGGCTGGCGGCTTCTATTTCCGCCGAAGATTCTTCGAACCGGATGGAGCGTGCGCGCAGCAGGGCACCGACTTCGTCTTCGCAATGCATCGGCGTGAATACCGGCGCTTCACCTTCCGCCTGCACCGTGCCGTCCGCCCATATGACGCCGCCAACACCGGACACGCTGCCGACGAGGCGCGCGGCACGGGCACGGTCGGCTTCGTCCAGCGCGTCGGCTCCGTCCAGCAGGACGTGTCGTGTCGGGCGGCGCGAAAGGCCGGCATCGATCGTGATCTGCGGCAGTCCGGCTTGCGCCAACGCGGTGCTGGCATGCTTTTCCAGCGCGCGCGCGATCGCATCGTCCTGCGTGCCGGCCCAGACATAGCCCACGCCTGCGCTCAGCGCGGCACCGGCGATGATCAGGAGGGGCGGGCGGATCGACATTGCGTGTTTGCCTTAGCAAGAAGGCGCGCCCCGCACAGGCCTATTTGGGTAGAGGGCTATTGCGATGCAGCCTGTTCGCCAATTTTGCCTTTCCTGAACAGCACGCGGTCCTCGGGCCCGAACCCCTGCCGCCAGATGATGACGCCATAGGTCAGCAGGATCGCCGGAATGCCGATCAGCAGCTCCGCCCATTCGGGTAGCAGGGTGACAAGGAAGCCGACCACGATGGCCGGTCCCGCGGCCCAGACCAGCGCCCAGCGCCAGGTGTTGATCGGATAGCCCAGGATGCGCGACAGCAGCCACGCCTTGACCAGCGATGCCAGCCCCAGCGACACCGCCAGCGCCAGGGCCGCGCCGGCCGCCTTGAACGGTTCGCCATAGCCAAGGCGTTCGACACCAAGCACGATGGCGACTGTCAGCGCGGCCTGCACCGCGATGGTCGCGACCGAAATCCACAGATTGCGGACCCGCGCGACATAGACCAACGCCGCCTCGCTGACGACGGCGGTCGCCGCAACCACTTCGGCAGTCAGCAGCAGCGCCAGCGCACCGGTGCCGCCGACCACGTCAGGTCCGCCAAGCCCCATCACCGCTTCGCCCGGCACGCCCAGCGCCAGCGCGATGCCGGCCTGCGCGGCGATGATCCAGAAGCCGACGCGGCACAGTGCCTCTGCAATCGCCTTGTTGTTCCCGTCCTTCAGATTGCGCGTGATGACGGGGCCGAGAATGGGTTCGAAACTGGTCTTCAGTTTCTGCGGCAGGCTGGCGATCTGCTGGGCGAAATAATACACGCCGACGGCGGCAGGCGCGGCGAACAGGCCGAGGATGAAGATATCGACGCGGCGTGTACCCCACTCCACTACATCCGCCGTCGCCAGCGGCAACGCGCGCCATGTCTGCCGCACCATCGGGCGTAGCCTGATCTGCCAGCCGCGCGGCAGGCCGTAAGTCCGCCCGAAGGTCCACATCCCGGTGGCAAGGCCAGCATAGATGCTGGCGAGATAGGCCAGTTCCAGCCCGCTTTCGGCCAGCGGCGTCAGATAGAAAACACCCGCCAGGATGCTGATCGTCCACGGCTCCACTACGGCGCGGGCGCGGACGGTAGTGGCGATATCGTAACGGTAGGCCTGGGCAGCCAGAACGATCTCGGTCAGCGCGTAGCCGGGGATGGCCAGCACAACCAGCCGGTCCAGTGTGGTGTATTCGCCCGCCGGAAACAGCGGGTAGGGGACGAACCAGAAAAATGCCGCGGCAGCGCTGGAGAATATCAGCGCCAGCAGCATTCCCGAATAGACGGTGTTGGCGGGATGTTCCTCGCTGATGGAAAGCCGCTGCGCCAGCCCGCGTTTCTCCCCCAGCGAACACAGCAGCGCGAACAGTTCGACCACCACCAGCGCAGAGGCGAAGCGGCCCATCGCGTCGACACCGTATAGCTGTGCGGCGATAAACAGGAACGGGATGCGCGCGGCGAGGCGCAGGACGAAGCCGAACACATTGGTCCGCCCGCCTTTCGCCAGCGCGGCGATGTCGCCTCCCTGCTTGGCCTGTTGCGGGGCTTCCTCCATTTGCGCGAGGGGCCGCTATTCGGCCTTCAACCGGCGCGACAGCAAGCCGCTGACCACGCCCTGCGCGTCTTCGCCAGCCAGCAGCGCGTTGACGGCGGCAACGATGGGCATGGCGATATCGTGGTCCTCCGCCAGCCGGTGCAGCACGGGCGCGGTATGCGCGCCTTCGGCCACGGTGCGGCGGTCCTGCGTGAGCGCGGCGGCGGATTGCCCTTCACCGAGCGCCTTGCCGAGCGAGAAATTGCGGCTGGCAGTGCTGGAGCAGGTCAGCACCAGATCGCCAAGACCGGACAGACCCGCCAGCGTTTCGCGGCTCGCGCCCATGGCATCGCCGAACCGCTGCATCTCGGCATAGCCACGCGCGATCAGCGCGGCGCGGGCGTTCTGGCCCAGCGACAGTCCGTCGACCACACCGCAGGCGATGGCGAGCACGTTCTTGACCGCCCCACCGATCTCCGCACCGACCACGTCCGGCGTGTAATAGGGCCGGAATTGCGGACGTGCGATTACCGGGGAAATACGGTCCCACTGCGCCTCACCCCCGCCGCAGGCCAGCGTGACGGCAGTGGGCAGGCCGGCAGCGACTTCATGCGCAAAGGTGGGGCCAGACAGCACGGCGATACTGGCATCGGGCAGCGCGGTTTGCGCCACGGTGTTCATCAAGTGCCCCGTCGCGGCGTCGATACCCTTGCTGCACAGCACCAGATCGCGCGGCGCAGCCGGCAGTTGCGACAAGATGGCGCCGAGATGCTGGGCAGGGGTAACGGCCAGCAGGGTATCGCAGTGCGACAATGCGGCAAGATCGGCGGTGGCGGTGATGCTATGCGCAAGCTGTGCGGAGGGCAGGAAGGCGCTGTTGACGCGGTTGTCGGCGATGTCCGCGACCACATCCTGTTCGAACGCCCATAACAGTACGTTGCGCCCGTCGCTTGCCAGCATTTGCGCCAACGCGGTGCCCCATGCGCCCGCTCCGATAACGCCCACATCGCTCACGCCCACATCGCTCATGCCTTGTACCCCGCGCCGCGCACCGGTTCCGCGTCCGTATCCAGCGGCCAGCGTGGGCGCGCAGCGATGTCCAGCGGGTCCGATGTCGCGCCCAATGCCAACCGCTCCTGCCCGGCCCAGGCAATCATCGCGGCGTTATCGGTACACAGCGCAAGCGGTGGCGCGACGAAGCGCATGGCGCGCGATACGGCAAAGGTTTCCAGCGCAGCGCGGATGGCATGGTTCGATGCAACGCCGCCCGCTACCACCAGCGCAGGCAGCGGACCGGATGCGTCGAGCGAATGCGCCAGCCGGTCCAGCAGGCAAGCAATGGCGGCCTGCTGGAACGACGCGGCGATATCCGCATCGCTGTAGTCCGTGCCTCGCGCTTCCTTCGCGCGCAGCACCGCACTTTTCAGTCCCGCGAAACTGAAATGCGGTTCGGCGCTTCCGAGCAGCGGGCGAGGCAGTCCGACTTTTTCAGCGTCCCCCTCCCGCGCCAGCCGTTCCACCGCCGGGCCACCCGGATAACCGAGCCCAAGTATCTTGGCGGTCTTGTCGAACGCCTCGCCCAGCGCGTCGTCGATGGTCGTGGCGAGGCGGCGGTATTGGCCCACGCCATCCACTCGCAGGATTTGGCAATGCCCGCCCGACACCAGCAGCAGCAGATAAGGAAATTCCAGGGCGGCATCGGCCAGTCGCGGCGACAAGGCGTGCCCTTCCAGATGGTTGATCGCCAGCAACGGCACCTCGCCTGCCATCGCCAACGCTTTGGCACTGACCAGCCCGACCATCACCCCGCCAATGAGGCCCGGCCCGGCGGTGGCGGCAATTGCGGACAAATCGCGCAATTCCATCCCGGCTTCGGCCATCACGCCGGCGATCATCGGGGCGAGCCGGTCAGCATGGGCGCGCGCGGCGATTTCGGGGACGACACCGCCATAGGGCGCGTGTTCGGCATCTTGCGAAGCGATGCGCTGCGCTACGATGCGGCGGTCGCCCGTCACCAGCGCGACGGCGGTTTCGTCGCAACTGGATTCGATGCCGAGAACGGTTCCGCCGTCGTGAGCCATGCGGGTTCCCCTGCACCCGATGCCCCGTTAGGGCAAGCATGGCATGGCACACGACACTCTCCTGAAACTGGGCACCCGGCGCAGCCCGTTGGCGATGGCGCAAGCGGAAGAAGCGCGCGACCGGCTATGCGCGGCGCACGACTGGGACGTCGGTCAGGTCGAACTGGTGCCCGTTATTGCCAGTGGCGACCGGATACAGGACCGCCCGCTTGCCGATATCGGCGGCAAGGCGCTGTGGACACGAGAACTGGATGCGTGGCTGGCCACAGGGCGCATCGATGCAGCAGTGCATTCCATGAAGGATGTGGAAACGCTGCGGCCCGACACGCTGGCCATCGCCGCCATATTGCCGCGCGCCGACGTGCGCGATGTGCTGGTGGGCGCGGACAGTCTGGGCGCCATGCCGCAGGGCGCGCGCATCGGCACCAGCGCCCCGCGCCGCGCCGCGCAGATGCTGCACCACCGCCCCGATTGCCGCATTGTCGGGATGCGCGGCAATGTGGCGACGCGGCTAGGCAAGCTGGCAGCTGGCGAAGCGGATGTGACTCTGCTCGCGGCCGCCGGACTGGCGCGGCTGGGGCAGGGCGATGTCGGGACCGTTCTCGACACAGATGCCTTTCTGCCCGCGCCAGCACAGGGGGCCATCGGCATCGAATGCCGTGCCGACGACCGGCGGGCGCGCGAATGGCTCGCCGCCATCGACCACGAACCCAGCCGCACCACGGTGATGGCCGAGCGCGCGGTGCTGGCGGGGCTTGGCGGCACCTGCCACAGCCCGATTGCGATGCTGAGCGTGTGGGAAGGCGACACGCTGCGTTTGCACGTCAGCCTGTTCAGCGCGGATGGCGCGCAGCGGGTCGATGGCGTCTGGCGCGGGGAGGCGGGCAATATTGCGGGCTGCACCGCATTCGCCCGCGCGCTGTTGCGCGATGCGCCCGAAGCCGTCGCAACCCTGTTCTCTGCGGAACCATAGCCGGGCAGGTGTCCGCCATCTTCGCCATCCGTGCCGAACCCGGCCTTTCCGCCACGCTGGCGGCGGGCCGCGCGCTCGGGCTGGCCATCACGCCTGCGCCGCTATTTACCATCGCCCCGGTGGCCTGGCAGCCACCCGCCGCCGTAGGTTTCGATGCGCTCCTGATCGGCAGTGCCAATGCCATCCGGCACGGGGGAAAGGCATTGCAGCGTTACAAGAGCTTGCCGGTCCACGCGGTCGGCGCGCGCACGGCGGAGGCTGCGCGCGAGGCAGGTCTCGCCGTTGCCAGCGAAGGCAGCGGCGGATTGCAGGCCCTGCTCGATACGATGCCGCCCGGCACGCGGCTGTTGCGGCTGGGCGGGGAGGAACGCGTCGTGCTTGACCCGCCCGCCGATGTCACGCTGGCGGAACATGCCATCTATCGCGCGCAGGCGAATGCGATGGACGCCGCGCTGGCCGACCGGTTCCAACAGGGTGGCGTGGTGCTGCTTCATTCGGCGGCAGCGGCCCGGCATTTCGCTGCCGAGTGCGCGCGGCTGAAACTTGACCGCAGCCGCCTGGCGCTCGCGTTGATCGGACCGCGTTTGCAGCCTGATGCCGGCACCGGCTGGCGCGAAACAGCAATCGCACCGCAGCCGACCGACGCTGCCTTGCTAGCCGCCGCAGCAAAGTTGTGGCAAAAGGCGCATATCGACGAAACGGCAGCGGAGTAGCCAGTTCCCCATGAATACCCCGGAACGATCCAAGCGGAAAAGCGGTTCGATGCAGGCAATTCTGGGCGTGATGCTGAGCGCTTTCCTGCTCGGCGCGCTGGTTGTCGGCTATTTCACGTGGGACGAGGGCAACCCGTTCCGCACCGGCGATACGACAGCGGCCGCTTCGGTCGACGATGCCGAAGCCGACGCGCTGCGGGTGGACGAGCCATTGCTTGCGCTGCGTTCAGGCGAGGCGGGGAGCGATGCCGCCCGGACGCCGGACGATGCGGCCACACCCGCCGCCGCACGGGTCGTGCGCCAGCAGGGCGGGCTGGAACAGCGGCTCGATGCCGCGGAGCAGCGCCTTGCACGGCTCGACCTTCAGGCGCAGGCGGCATCGGGCAATGCGGGCCGTGCCGAGGGTTTGCTGGTCGCCTTCGCCGCGCGCCGCACGCTGGAACGTGGCGAGCAGCTCGGCTATCTCGGCGACCAGCTGCGGCTTCGGTTCGGCATGGCGCAGCCGGACGCGGTGCGGACCGTCCTTTCCGCGTCGAAAGACCCCGTGCGGCTGGACCAGCTGCTGGCACGCCTGGAAGGGCTATCGCCGCAATTGGTCACGGCGGCGGAGGGGCCGTCCTTTGCGCGTGCCCAACGCGAATTGCGCGAACTGTTCGTGATCCGCCGTGAGACGACGCCTTCGACACGGCCGGATCGGGCGCTGTACCGGGCGCGGCTGTCGCTGGAAAACGGGCGGGTGGAGGACGCGATTGCCGAGGTGCGAACCCTTCCCGGAGCCGCCAAGGCGCGCGGCTGGATTGCAGATGCAAAGCGCTATGTCCGCGTGCAAAACGCGCTCGATATCCTTGAGACGTCGGCCATCGTCGAGACCAGCGGCCTGCGCGACAACGAGGGGCAGGTCATCGAACAGCCAAGCCCGGCGGCGCGGGCACCGGCAACTCAAGGCGAAGCGACGGGTTGACCCTAGCCGCGTAGCAATTCGGGCATATCGCCGGTCACGCCGCGCGCTTCGTCCATGAAAAATGTCTTGAGTGCGGGCACACGCTGTACGGCCGACATGCCCAACCGCCGCGCCGCCGATGCCGCGCGGCCAGGTATGCCGAACAGGCGGGTGAGCCCGTCGGTCGCCAGCGCAACCGAAAACGCATCCAGCCCGCGCCAGTTTTCGTATTTCATAAGCAGTTGCGCATCGCCGGGATCGAGACCCAGCCGCGCGCCTTCGCCCAGCACCTCGACCAGCGCACCCACATCGCGCAGGCCGAGATTGAGGCCCTGTCCTGCAATCGGATGAATACCATGCGCCGCATCGCCGACCAGCACCAACCGGTCCGCGATAATCTTCGCGGTATGGTGGAAGCCCAGCGGCCACGAACTTCGCTGTCCAACAGCGCGGACCGTGCCGAAGATACCGCCCATGCGCTGCTGCACCTCGGCGAGGAAAGCGCGGTCCGGCAATTTCAGCGTGCCCGCCGCATCGGCCTCGTCCACCGTCCACACCAGCGAACTGCGATGGGTGCCGTCCTGCGCATCGCGCATCGGCAACAGCGCGAACGGGCCGTCGGGGTAGAAGATTTCCCACGCGACATTGTCGTGCGGTTTTTCGTGCGTCAATCCGGCGATGATGGCGCGGTGGCTGTAATCCCATTTGGCGATGGGGATGCCGGCCATCTCGCGCGTTGGCGATTGCCGCCCTTCCGCCGCGACCATCAACGAGGCGCGCAGGGTTTCGCCGCTGCCTAGCGTGGCCGACACGCCGAAATCGTCACGCGTGCGATCGGTGACTTCGGCCTTGGCGTGCCAGGTAACCAGCGGTTCTTCGCGCGCCGCCTCGAACAAGGCGAGGCGCAGCTCGCGATTGGCGAACATGCGGCCCAGCGTGCCTTCGTCCGGCGCGGGCGTGAAGTCGATATTACCGGGCTTTAGCTGGTCGCTGACGGCGATGCTGGCGATGGGGCAACCATGCGGCTCCAGCCGGTCGGCCAGCCCGATATTGGTGAACAGGTGCCAGCTCGCGGTGGAGATCGCGGAAGCGCGTCCGTCGAACCCCTCGGCAGTCAAATCGGAGGGATCGGCCCGGTCGACGACATGTGTGGACAGACCCTTGCGCGCCGCCGCCAGCGCCAGCGTCATGCCGACCAGTCCGCCGCCCAGGATCAGAAGGTCACATCGTGCTGTGTCGTTTGCCATAGGCCTGGTTAGTAGCGAGGGCAGGCGCTGCGTGGCAAGCCATGGTGGGAAGCTTTGGGGGGGCGGACCATGACATCGTCGGACTATACCCCTATCTGGGCCTAAACTTCCCTAAACTTCCGGATTGCCAGCGCCCTAAGCCGTGATGTTCTTCGCCCGCCTTTTTCCGGCTCTGGCCGCCTGTCTGCTGCTGCTGTCGCCCGCCATGATACAGGCGCAATCCGGAGTGGGTCAGGCGCTGAAGATACCGGCGCGGCTGGTGGCGCTGGACGCGGCGACACCGGGGTCGGAGATGCTGGTTGCGGTTGCCTTCACCCCCGAACCCGGCTGGCACGGATACTGGAAGAATCCCGGCGATGCGGGCTTCGGCCTGACGCTGGACTGGGCGCTGCCCAATGGCTGGAACGCCGGTACCCCCGAATTTCCGGTGCCGCAGAGGCTGGTGATCGGCGGACTGATGAACCATGTCTACAAGGGCGATCACGCGGTACTGGTGCCGGTCCGCATCCCCGCTGACGCTGCGGACCGGGGCCGCGTAACCCTGCACGTCGATGCCGAATGGCTCGCCTGCGCTGACATCTGCATCCCGCAACGCGACACGTTGCAACTGACCGTGGCATTGGGTGTGTCTCCTGCGCCGTCCGCCCTTCACGCAAGCTGGCGCGCCGCCATCGCGCCAGTGATGGATCGCGCCGGAACCTACGCGCGCTCCGGCGATACGGTGCGGCTTGCCATACCGGTGCCCGCCACGCTCGATCTCCCCGATCCGCATGTGTTCGTCGCGACCCCAAATGTGGTCGGCTACGCGGCAGCGCAGGCGTTTTCCCGCCGGGGCGACATGCTGCTGGTCGAGATGGCAGCCAGCCGGTCGGATGGCGGGGCAGGGCAGTTCGAGGGTCTGCTGGCGTTTGGCGATGGTGGGGGTGTTGCCTTCACCGCCGACGCCGGCACGGTGCCAGACGGCAAAGGGTTCGAGCCGCTGGCCGTCTCCACCGGTACACCCTCGCTCGTCATACTGCTGCTGTCCGCACTGGCGGGCGGGTTGTTGCTCAACGTGATGCCCTGCGTCTTCCCGATCCTTAGCCTCAAGGCGCTCAGCCTTGCGAAAAGCAGCGCGGGGGAGCAGGCGGCGCGGCATGAGGGACTGGCTTACACCGCAGGTGTCGTGCTGGCCTGCCTTGCACTGGGCGCACTGCTGCTGGCGCTGCGCGCGGGCGGGCAGCAGGTGGGCTGGGCGTTCCAGTTGCAGGAACCGGCGGTCGTAGTCGCGTTGTTCGCGCTGGCTGCGGCGATCACTGCCAATCTCGCGGGGCTGTTCGAATTGCCGACCCTTGCCCGGCATAATAGTGGCAAACCGGCGGGCGCGTTCGGCACCGGCGTCTTGGCCGCCATCGCCGCGACCCCCTGCACCGGGCCGTTCATGGCGGCGGCGCTGGGGGCGGCGTTGCTGTTACCGCCGGCCGAAGCACTGCTGCTGTTCGGCGCGCTGGGGCTGGGGCTGGCGTTGCCGTTTCTCGCCATCGGTTTTGTCCCGGCCTTGCGGCGAATGCTGCCAAAGCCGGGGGCGTGGATGGAACGGTTCCGGCGGGCGATGGCGGTGCCGATGGGGCTGACCGCGTTGGCGCTGGTCTGGTTGCTGGCACAGCTTGGCGGGCGCGGCTTTGCGCTCGTCGTGGTGATCGGCGTGTTCGGGCTGGTGGTGGCGTTCGCTATCGTCGGGCGGTTGCAGCGCAAGGGCCGCATGGCATGGCCCGCCTTTGCGCTGGTCGCTGCACCGTTCGTCGTTTTCGCAGCCATCGCGGCGCCCGCCAGTTACGACAGCACAAAGCGGTTCGCCGCAGCCTCGCGCCTCGATCCCGTACCGTATTCGTCAGACGCCTTGACCGAGGCGAGGGCCACGGGGCAGCCGGTATTCCTGTGGTTTACCGCCGACTGGTGCGTCACCTGCAAGGTCAACGAGCGCGTCGCCATCGAACGTGCCGCGACCGAAGAAGCCTTCGCCGCTGCCGGGGTCATCGCCATGCGCGGCGACTGGTCACAGCCCGATGGAGAGATCGTAGCCTTCCTCGAACAACAGGGCGTGGCAGGCATTCCGCTTTATGTCTGGTATGCTCCCGCGGGCACGGCGGAGATCCTGCCGCCCGTGCTGACCCCCGACACGCTGGTCAGGCGGGCGAAGGCGGTTCGCTAGGGCGGCAGGATGCGAGCAACGCGGCGGGCAATTCGCTGGGGTTGAGATCAAGCCGACCGGCCCCCGGTACCGTCAGTTCTATGAGCTCCGTTTCGCTGAACACGTCCATGTCGCGCGACACCGCCGGATAGCTGGCCTCCCACAACCAGCCACGGCCGTTCCACACCGCTTCGACCGGCAGGCGCGCGCGGTTCTGCTTGCCGATGATCGCCATAATCGCGCCTGCCCCGGCGTCGGCGCGTTCATAACGGGTTATCCGCAATCGCTTGGTGCCACCCTCCACGACACAGGCCAACGCGAGCAGCGGCACTTCGCCGGAGCGCCCGTACAGCAACCGCGCTGGATCGTCGGTCGCTACCCAAGCCGCGCCGGTTACGTCGGGCGCTGCAATGGGTGCAGACGGCGCATCGCGCTGCGGAATGTCGGGCGCGCGGGTTCGCGCATCGTCGGTGGGGGAAGGCTGGCAGGCGGCAAGAACTACTGCGGCGATGCCAGCCGATACTGGGCGAACGGCCAAGCTACCTCTTGCCCCACTTCTTCTGTTCGCGCCCGTACCGCATCTTGCGGGTGCCGGGTTTGCCTTCGTTGGAACGGCCTACGATTGGCGCTTTCTTGTCCGCATCGGGCAGGCCCAGCTCGTCGTTTTCCAGCCGCCGTATCTCGTCGCGCAATCGCCCGGCTTCCTCGAATTCCAGGTTTGCGGCGGCATCGCGCATCCGCTTTTCCAAGTCTTCGATATAGCCGCGTAAATTGTGGCCGACCAGGTTGTTGACCGCGCCATCGCCCGTATCGATCGTGACGCCGTCCTGGCTGGCCGTGTCAGCCACAATGTCGGCGATGTCGCGCCGGATCGTGCGCGGCGTAATGCCGTGTTCCTCGTTGAACGCGCGCTGTTTTTCGCGGCGACGATCGGTTTCCGCCATGGCGCGTTCCATGCTGCCGGTGATGCGGTCGGCATAGAGGATGACGCGGCCATCGACATTGCGAGCGGCACGCCCGATGGTCTGCACCAGACTGGTCTCGGACCGCAGAAAACCTTCCTTGTCGGCGTCCAGAATGCACACCAGCCCGCATTCCGGGATGTCGAGCCCTTCGCGCAGGAGATTGATACCTACCAGCACGTCGTAGACACCCAAACGCAGATCGCGGATCAGTTCGATGCGCTCCAGCGTTTCCACGTCGCTGTGCATATAGCGAACGCGCAAACCCGCCTCGTGCATGAATTCGGTCAGGTCTTCCGACATGCGCTTGGTCAGCGTGGTGACCAGCGTGCGATAGCCGTCCTTCGCGGTCCGGCGGCATTGCTCGATGCAATCCTGCACCTGATCCTCGACCGGACGAATTTCCACCGGGGGATCGATCAGGCCGGTGGGGCGGATGACTTGCTCGGCGAAAACGCCACCGGATTGCTCCATCTCCCACCCGCCGGGCGTGGCGGAGACCGCAAACGTCTGGGGGCGCATCGCATCCCATTCGTTGAAGCGCAACGGACGGTTGTCGATACAGCTGGGCAGGCGGAAGCCATATTCGGCCAGCGTGATCTTGCGGCGGTGATCGCCCTTCGCCATCGCGCCGACCTGCGGCACGGTCTGGTGGCTTTCATCCACGAACAGCAAGGCGTTTTCGGGCAGGTATTCGAATAGTGTGGGCGGCGGTTCGCCGGGCAGGCGGCCGGTCAGGAAGCGGCTGTAATTCTCGATGCCGTTGCAACTGCCGGTGGCGGCAATCATTTCAAGATCGAAGTTGGTGCGCTGCTCCAGCCGCTGCGCTTCCAGCAGGCGGCCTTCCGCGTTCAGCTCCTTCAACCGTTCCTCCAGCTCGAACTTGATGGCACTGGAGGCCTGCTTCATCGTTGGGCCGGGTGTGACATAGTGCGAATTGGCGTAGATGCGGACCTTTGGCAGTGTCTCGCCCTTCTTGCCGGTCAGCGGGTCGAACTCGTTGATTTCCTCGATATCGTCGCCGAAGAAACTGATGCGCCACGCGGTGTCTTCCAGATGGCTGGGGAAAATTTCCAGACTGTCGCCGCGCACCCGGAAATTGCCGCGCGCAAAGGCCACGTCGTTGCGCTTGTATTGCAGGGCGACCAGCTTGCGGATCAGCTCGCGCTGGTCGACCGTCTCGCCCGCCTTGATGTCGAAGATCATGGCCGAATAGGTTTCGACCGAACCGATGCCGTAGAGGCAGGAAACCGACGCGACGATAATGACATCGTCGCGTTCCAGCAAGGCGCGGGTGGCGGAATGGCGCATCCGGTCGATGGCCTCGTTCACGCTTGATTCCTTCTCGATATAGGTATCGGAACGCGGGACGTAGGCTTCGGGCTGGTAATAGTCGTAGTAACTGACGAAATACTCGACGGCGTTGTTGGGAAAGAAGCTCTTGAACTCGCCGTAAAGCTGGGCAGCGAGGATCTTGTTGGGGGCCAGGATCAGCGCCGGGCGCTGCGTTTCCTCGATGACCTTGGCCATTGTGTAGGTCTTGCCGCTGCCGGTCACGCCCAGCAGAACCTGCGTCTTGTCGCCATCCTTCACGCCAGCGACCAGATCCCTGATTGCGGTCGGCTGATCGCCGGCAGGGCTGTAGTCGGAGACGACTTCGAACTTGCGCCCCGGCATCGATTTTTCGGGGCGTGCCGGTTTGTGCGGCGTGAAACTGCCGGTGGTGTCAGGCTCTTCCAGACCACGGCGGATAACGAGTTCGGACATGGTGTGCGATATGGCGAAGCGATAGCCTGCTCGCAACCGGCACGATCCTGACCGCGTATCGAACATTGGACACGTTTCTGTCACACTGTTACGGATTTAAGGCACCAGCAAGGTTCCCGAGCGTAATGTCCTGACAATGGCTTCGAAGTTTTCCCTTCCCGATACCTCTTTCTATCGCGCCGAGCTGGCGCGGCGGGTGGCGCTTGCGGCCGAACCGGAGCGCGAGATGGTGGACCGTCCGCCACTGATGCGGTTCGCCGCGGAAGCAGCCCATGCGCTGGATATCCTCAAACGCCCCTTTCGTACCGTGCCGGTCGAACGCGCCGCCGTGCCGCGCGTGGTCATGCTGCTGCCCGGCTTCGCGACCCACCCCGTGCGTATGCGCTATATGGCGCAGCAGCTGGAACGGGCCGGCCATACCGTCAAGCGATGGGGAATGGGCTTCAACTGGGGCCCGACACAGGATCGCGTGGAGCAACTGGAGCAGCGGATCGCCGCTATTTCAGAGCGGTATGACGACGAGGTCGTGCTGGTCGGATGGAGCCTTGGCGGCCTGTTCGCGCGTGACATCGCGCACCGTATTCCGGACCGTGTGGCGAAGGTTGTCACCATGGGTTCGCCTTTTTCCGGCAATCCGCGCGCTAACAATGTCTGGCGCGCCTACCAGTTCGTGACCGGTCATCGCGTCGACGCGGTGCCTATCGACACGAAGATGCGTATCAAACCGCCCGTCGAAACGGTGGCGTTCTGGAGCCCCCGCGACGGGATTATCAGCGCCCGGTGCGCGCGCGGGCAAACGCAAGAGCGTGATCGCGCCGTGGCGTTGCGCTGTACGCATATGGGTTTTTCCTCATCACCCGAATGCATCGCCGCGGTTCTGGCGGAACTCAAACGCAGCTGAACCTTTGTTGTAACCGACGGGGCCGAAACGGTTCCTGTGCGGAGGAGCCTAGCAAGGCCGCGCCGGATCAGCGATATGCGGGGGGCTATGGCGCAGAACCAGAAGAATTTCGACGAGATGCGCGGCACGGACGAAAGCGTCCGGCCGCCTTACGAAGATTACTGCAAATGGCAGGAGGCGCAGGACAGCGCCTGGCTGCAACGCAAGCACACCGATGCCGAAAGCACGTTTCGCAAGACCGGTATCACCTTCAACGTCTATGGCGAGGACGAGGCCGAGGAACGGCTGATCCCGTTCGACACCGTGCCGCGCATCATTGGCGCAGGCGAATGGCGGCGGCTGAAACGCGGCATCGAACAGCGGGTCCGCGCGCTCAATTCTTTCATCTACGACCTGTATCACCGGCAGGAAATCATCCGCGCAGGCCGAGTGCCACAGCGCCTGTTCCGAAATAACGCCGCGTGGCTTCAGCAGATGGTCGGCTTCACGCCGCCGGGCGGAGTCTATACCCATATCGTTGGCATCGATCTGGTCCGCACCGGACCGGACGAATGGTATGTGCTGGAAGACAATGCACGCACGCCATCGGGTGTCTCCTACATGCTGGAGAACCGTGAAACGATGATGGCGATGTTCCCCGAACTGTTCACGCGGGTCGGGGTAGAGGGGGTGTCGGACTATCCACGCCGCCTGGCTAAAAGCCTCGCTGCCTGCGCTCCGCCGACCACGCGCGGCAAGCCCAATGTCGCCGTTCTGACGCCCGGCATTTTCAACAGTGCCTATTTTGAACACGCTTTCCTGGCGGACAAAATGGGGGCCGCCCTGGTGGAGGGGAACGACCTGCGCGTGACCGACGGCCATGTCGCCATGCGAACCACGCATGGATACGAGCCGGTCGATGTCATTTACCGCCGCGTGGACGACGAATTCCTCGATCCGCTCAGCTTCAATCCCGATTCCATGCTCGGCGTGCCGGGCATCATGGACGTGTATCGCGCCGGCAACATCACCATTGCCAACGCGCCCGGCACTGGCATCTGCGACGACAAGGCCGTGTACAGCTTCATGCCGGAGATCGTGGAATTCTACACTGGTGAGAAACCGCTGCTGCCCAATGTGAAAACGTGGCGCTGTTCGGACCCGGAAAGTCTTGCCTACGTGCTCGACAACCTGGCCGAGCTGGTGGTGAAGGAAGTGCACGGATCGGGCGGCTACGGCATGTTGATCGGGCCGACGTCCAGCAGCAAGGAGCTGGCCGAATTTCGCACCAAGCTGGAAGCCAGTCCGGCCAATTACATCGCGCAACCTACGCTGGCGCTTTCCACTGTGCCCATCTTCACCGAATCCGGCCTTGCACCGCGCCACGTCGACTTGCGGCCTTATGTACTGGTCTCGCCCAAGGGCATAGACCTTGTGCCCGGTGGTCTGACTCGCGTGGCGCTGAAAGAAGGCTCGCTGGTGGTCAATTCCAGCCAGGGCGGAGGCACCAAGGATACCTGGGTGCTGAAAGACATATGAAGGACGCCCGCTGATGCTCGGCCGCACCGCCAATCGCCTGTTCTGGATGTTCCGCTACCTCGAACGGGCGGAGAATACCGCGCGCATGCTCGATGCCGGACTGCGAATGGCCGTCACACGCGACCTGGAAACGGCGGAGGCGGAGTGGCGCTCCGTCATCGCTGCCATCGGTCTGGCGTCGGCGTACGAGAAGGAACACGACGACTACATCGGCACGAACGTCTGGAACTTCGTGCTGCATGGCAAATCCAACCCGGAAAGCGTGCTGGCCATGATAGAGGATGTGCGCACCAATGCGCGCGCTGTCCGCAGCGTGATTTCCGGAGAATTGTGGGAAGTCATCAATGAAAGCTGGATGGCCTTGCGTGACGCGTTATCGGAGGATGTCGGGCAAGGCAGCGTCGGCGAAGTCGTGGCGATGGTCCGGCGGACGGGCACGCTGGCGCATGGCGCAATGACCGGCACGCTGCTGCGCAATGAAGGGTTCCACTTCGCGCGCGCGGGCACGTTCATCGAACGGGCTGACAGCGTGGCGCGGATGCTGGACATGAAATACTATCTGCTGCTGCCGTCGTTGTCCTATGTCGGGTCCAACATGGATCGCGGCCAGTGGGACAATCTGCTGCGCTCCGTCTCCGGGGAGAGCGGTTTCAGCTCGCTCAATGCAGGTGAGATCACGGCGCGCGGCATCGTGGAATTCCTCGTGCTGGACGAACGCTTCCCGCGCAGCCTCGCCTTCTGCCATTCCAGCCTGCGCGACGAAATTGCCGCGCTTGCGCGCATGCACGGGCGCGAGGCAAGCTGCAATGCGCTAATGCGGCAGTCCGACATGCGGATGGCCGATATCAGTATAGACCAAGTGTTCGAGCAGGGCCTGCACGAGTTCCTGCTGGATTTCATCGGCACGAATTCCGCCATCGCGGCCGCCATCGCCGAAGACTATCGGTTCGTCAGGTAACATCCATGCGACTTTCCATATGCCACACCACGAAATACCGCTTCAGCGAGCCGGTGGTCCATGCGCTGCAACGCTTGCGCCTCACGCCGAAGGAAACGCAGGGGCAGTCCATCGTCGAATGGAACATGGCCTACGAGAACGCGACCGCCGAGTTTTCCTACGACGACCAGCATTTCAATTCGGTCACCCTCGTCAATGTCGACAGCGGCGTCACCGAAGTCGTGGTGAAATGCGAAGGCGTTGTCGATACCGAGGACAACGCCGGTGTGATTGGCGCGCATTCGGGCCATCTGCCGCTATGGGCCTTCCTCGGCCAGACACCGCTAACCAGGCCAGGGGAAAACGTGCGCGCCATGGTTGCGGATATTAAGCCGGAGAAGGGTGACCGTTTGGCCTTCCTGCACGCCCTGTCCCGGCGCATAGCCGACAAGGTGGAGTACCGCACCGGTGAAACCGGTGCGAAGACCACAGCGGAAGAGGCGGTGACGTTGGGCAAGGGCGTCTGTCAGGACCATGCGCACATCTTCATCGGGCTGGCCCGCCAGCACGACGTCCCCGCCCGCTATGTCAGCGGCTACCTGATGATGAATGACCGCATCGACCAGGAGGCAACGCACGCTTGGGCCGAAGCGCATGTCGACGGGCTCGGCTGGGTCGGTTTCGACATCTCGAACGGCATTAGCCCCGACCCGCGCTATGTTCGCGTTGCCACCGGCCTCGACTATCGCGATGCGGCACCCGTCACTGGCATCAGTTTCGGCACGGCGTCCGAGGACCTGACGGTCGATGTGTCGGTCGAACAGCAACAGCCCCAACAGTAAATCCGGCGCTGCCGACGAGCCGGCAGCGTCCAACCAACAGGAAACACACGATGACATATTGCGTCGGCATGATGGTCGATAAGGGCCTTGTCCTGATGAGCGACACCCGCACCAATTCAGGCGTCGATAACATCAGTGTTTTCAAGAAGATGCACCACTGGCATGTCGAGGGGAACAGGATGCTGGCGGTGATGACGGCGGGCAACCTTGCCACCACGCAATCGGTCATCAGCCAGCTGGAAGAACGCAGCAAGGCCCCGGAAGACCGTGAGAACTCGCTGCTGGAAGCACCGACCATGTTCAAGGTGGCAACCGAGATCGGTCGCCTGCTGCGCAAGACGATCCAGGAACGACAGGCCGCCAACGCGCCAGGCAGCAAGGGACGTTTCACCGCCACGATCATCCTGGCCGGACAGATCGACAGCATGGAACCGCGCCTGTTCATGATCTACCCCGAAGGCAATTTCATCGAAGCCAGTCTCGACACACCGTTCTTCCAGATTGGCGAAACCAAATATGGCCGCCCGATCATCCTGCGCGGATACGACCGTACTATGAGCTTCGAGGATGCGGTGAAGTTGCTGATGGTATCATTCGATTCCACCTTGAAAGCCAATCTATCGGTCGGCCTGCCGCTGGACATGATGGTGATCGGAAAAGACGATCTGGCACCGACATTCGAACGACGTATCACAGCGGACGACACCTACTTCGAAGCGATTTCGTCAAGCTGGGGCGATGCCCTGCGCACCGCGTTCCACTCGTTGCCGGACTATAGCTTCTACAGCAAAACGGACGATTGAACGCGGTCGGCGATTTGGCGACCTGTTTGTTGGTCCATATCGGACTGAACTCAATGGCGGTTCGGTCAAGTATATAATACACAGCACCCGAAAACAGGTCCAAAACAAGTATTGTTACGGATTATGCAAATCTGCGTAGTGCGTCACATCGGCAGGCATGAAACATCGCCTGACAATACATTACCTTAATTCGTCATCGCGCGACCGTGCTGCATTCGTGCAGATGGTCTTGCGGTTGGGACACCATGTCGAGGTCTATCACGACATTTCCGAACTGATCGAATGCAGGCCGTCGCAGGGTGTTATCGTGGCGTCCGACGATCCCTCTTGTGGCGGCATCACGAACATCATTCAAATATTGGCGCGCGCGCAAGTCTCGCTGCCGGTGATTGCCGTTGCGCCGCAACCCTGTGTGGCCCGAACAGTGCAGGCGATGAAGTCCGGCGCGCTGGACTATCTGGCCACGCCGCTCGATCCGGCGGTATTCAGTCGCTCGCTAAACGCCATCGCCGTGGAAGCGCGCCATTTTGCCGAGGCGCGACAGAGCATGTTCGAGGCACGCGATCGTATATCCGGCCTGTCGCGCCGCGAGCGCGAGGTGCTCGACCTGCTGGCCTCGGGACACACCAACAAGGCGATTGCGCGCGATCTCGGCATCAGCCCGCGTACCGTCGAGATACACCGCGCCAACATGATGGCGAAGCTGGACGCGAGCCATGCCGCTGATGCTGTGCGATTGTCGTTGACAGCACAATGGGACCAGCGCGTTTAAACACCGCAATACTGCACTCTTTTGCATATCCTTGTTCATTACATCACAATGACAAGACATCACTTTTAGGTCATTGTCTTATTTCGGAAGTTTATGAAACCTACGCGGAGTTCCGCTCGGTCTGTCCGCGGCAGGGCTTGATCGTAGCGCAGGACCGCCCAACCGAAGGCGGTATCGAAGGCGCCGCGTGACTAGCGGCAGAAGCTGCGGCGACCGGTACCGGACCCGCTAATCTCCAGATGGAAGTGGTCGCGGTGGGCGGCGTTGTAATCCGGGCCGAGTACGGTGGCGAACCGCTTGCATGCACTCGCCTGAACCGCGCGCAGAAAGCGCCGTTCGCGGGCATCGCCTCCGTCCCAGTCGCCCAGTACCGAGACGCGTCGCCCGTCGGCGAAGACAAAGCCGGCCACATCGATCGCTTCGGCACGCGCATGGGCGGAGCGTCTTCCGGAAGATCCGACATCGCGACATGCATAGCTGCCCATCGTTTCGACCCGCACCAGCGTGGCCCCGAGATGCTGCCGTGCCGCCCGGTCCACGCCGTAGCGCACCCATGCCGCCAAGGCCCGCGCGGCAGGGCAGGCGACCGGCCCGAGATTGCCGACCGCGAAGTCTCCGCTGTCTCCGGGCATCCGTTGGACCCGCACCGCATTGACCATCGAACAGCCCAGCCCGAAATACTGGTCCCGCTGCGGGCTGAACCGCACACCCGCCCCATCCAGCGCAGCCAGGCACTTGCGCGCATTTCCCGTAAGTGCGCCTGATTGCACGCGTGGCGGTGCCGTGGCGACAGGCGGCCGATCCGGCGAACGCGCAGGCGGCACCAGCGTGCATCCTGCGACGGCCAGCGCGAGCAATGCGGTTAAAAAACCCGTGCGTTTCATCCGCAATGGCATAGCGCCGTGCGCTGAACACTATCCTAACCGGCACCAATCCCGCGCTGCCCCGTTGCATCACCATCTTCCCATAGCGAAAGGCCCCGCCATGACCGCATCCACCCGTTTCTCCGGCAACACCGTCATCGTCACCGGCTCCAGCGGGGGCATCGGCGAGGGCATCGCCCGCCGCTTCGCCGAGGAGGGTGCCAACGTCGTCATCAATTCGCGCAGCCGGGAAGACTGTGAGAAGGTCGCCAAAACACTCGACACGGACCGCACGCTGGTCGTTTCGGGCGATGTCTCCAAACCCGACTTCGCCACCGAAATCATCGACAAGACCGTCGACCGGTTCGGCGCGCTCGACGTACTGGTCAATAATGCCGGCGTCGGCACTTTCGGCATGCTGACCGACGCGACGGACGAGGATATCGACCGCGTGCTGGGCATCAACGTCAAGGGCGTCCTCTACCTCTGCCGCGCCGCGATCCCGCACCTTGCCAAGAGTAGCGCCGACGGGGGCGGGGCGATCATCAACGTCTCCAGCCTCAGCGGCGTGGGCGGCGACTGGATCCTGCCCGTCTACAATGCCAGCAAGGGCGCTGTCAGCAACCTGACGCGCAGCCTGGCGCTTCAGCTCGGCCACAAGAATATCCGCGTCAACGCCGTGCTGCCCACCATCACGCGCAGCGAGATGAGTGCGGGCATGATGGACAATGACGACATGATGAAAGCCTTCATGAACCGCATCCCGCTGGGGCGCATCGGCGAGCCCGAGGACATCGCCGGTCCCGTCGCCTTCCTTGCCAGCAAGGACGCACAGTTCGTCACCGGCGTGAACCTTGCCGTCGATGGCGGCACCAACGCCAGCAACGGCCAGCCCAACATGATGGCCCGAACCTGATGGCCCAAGCATGATTGCCGTGGCGACTAGCCCGTCGTGACCGGCCTTGCCGTCACCGCCGCGATGGCCGCCGCGTTCTGCGCGGTCCACCTGTTCGTGGGCCGTCTGCGCTTCCTCGATGCCGAACCGCGCAGCGCGTGGCTGAGCTTCGCGGGCGGTGTCGCGGTGGCCTATGTCTTCCTGCACATCATGCCCGAAATCGGCGCGCATGGCACGACGTTCGAGGCGGCGACCGGCCTGCCTGCGATGCTGGCCGAGAGCCTGGTCTATACCCTCGCGATGGGGGGCCTCGTGCTGTTCTACGGCCTCGAACGCGCACTGAAGGTCAGCCGCGACGGGCGGATGGCCGCCGAGGGGCGCGACCGGCCCGAACCCGGCGTGTTCTGGCTGCATATCGGGGCCAGCTCGCTCCTCATCTTCGTCATCTCCTATCTGCTCACTCATCGCGAGGATGCGACGACGCTGGGCCTGCTGACCTATTTCATCGCCATGATCCTGCACTTCGTGACGGCCGACTTCGGCGCGCGGGCGGACCACCCCGAGCTATATGACAACGAGGGCCGCTGGGCGCTGGTGGCGGCGACATTGGGCGGGTGGATCACCGGAACGGCGGTGGAACTGCCCGAACTGGCCATCGGCTGTCTGTTTGCATTCGTGGGCGGCGGCATCGTGCTGGTGGTGCTGAAAGAGGAACTCCCCGAACAACGCCAGAGCCGCTTCGTGCCGTTCCTGCTGGGCGCGGTGGTATATGCCGGACTGGTCATCGGCGAGCTGTGGCTGACGGGGTGAATGACGCGCGGAAGTTTAGGGAAGTTTAGGCCAGAGAGCGGTTCGGCCCGGCGAAGTTGCGTTTTGTGCAAGTTGACGAGGTTCATGCTGGAGCGGTGTCTAAAGGAGCGGCCTTTCGGAGCGTCTGCGAACGATAGATGGGCGAGGTGTGAGCACGGGCATGGCATCAAGCTAGCAGCGAAAGCCGGTGTAGGAAAATGGCGTCAGGCAGCCATCAGAAGCTCAATCCGCTCAAGCTCTTCGAAAAATTCAAAACACAGCTGGTCGCGCTCTTCGTCGGGTAGCCAGCGCGTCATCTGCGGAAATACCACCTTGTTGTAGCGATAGGTGCGCCTGTCCCAAAGATTGTCCGCCGTAACCGCGCGCGCCGAGGCAAGGATCGCTGCAGCATCCTCGCGTATTTCGTCGGCAGTTGGCAAAAAGCTTTCCTGCCGATTATCTTCTGCAAAACCAAAGCCAAGCTGAGCCGGTCCTGTCGAAGAATGGTCCATTTGTGTTCCGATGTTGGCCAACGCCGTTGCATTGATCGCAAAGCGCGATACCGGTGACGTATTCCAATGGGGGTGCGTCGTTCAAGCCATGTCTGTGCAGAAACTTGTGGGCGAATTCGGTGCGGCAACCAAGCCCAAGATTGCCGCCGGCGGCCAGCCGGAGGATCAGTTACGCGGACCGCTCGAAAACCTGTTGCACGGTCTTTCCGAGATAATTGGGTTGCCGAAAGACGCCCTGGTACTGACCGGAGAGAAGTCGCTGGCCGAACTTCGCACGAGACCGGATTATGCGGTAGAAGTGCATAATGCCCTGATCGGGTTTATCGAAGTCAAAGCTCCGGGAAAAGGAGCCGATCCGAAAAGCTTCACCGACAAGCATGACAAGGAGCAATGGGAACGGCTCAGGTCTTTACCCAACCTGCTGTATTGCGATGGCAACGCCTTCAGCCTTTGGCGCAATGGCGAAAGGGACGGAGAAATCGTCCGGCTGGTGGGCAATGTGGAAAATTCGGGCAAGAAACTCGATGCGCCGCCGTCGCTTCTTCCGCTCATCAACGACTTCCTGACGTGGCAACCGATCCCGCCGAAGAACCCCGAACAGCTGGCCGAGACGTCCGCTCGTCTTTGTCGTTTCCTGCGCGATGAGGTGCTGGAGCAGCTTGCCATCGATAACGCAGCGCTGGCAAGCCTCAAGGAGGACTGGCGGGCGCTGCTGTTCCCCGACGCCGACGATCCGACCTTCGCCGATGGCTACGCCCAGGCGGTTACGTTCGGGCTGTTGATGGCGCGGTCCCGCGATATCGACCTGACGCCCGATCTCGACGATGCGGCGAAGGAGTTGGCCCAGTCCGCAACCCTGATCGGCACGGCGTTGCGGCTGCTGACGGAACAAACGCTTAGGAACAGTCCAGCGCTGAAGACGCTCGCCCGCGTTCTGGACGAGGTGTCGTGGGAAGACGTGTCGAAGGGCGATCCCGAAGCGTGGATCAATTTCTACGAGAACTTCCTGCAGGTGTACGACAAGGCGCTGCGCCGCAAGACGGGATCGTATTACACGCCGCCGGAGGTGGTTCGCGCCATGGTGCGCCTGTGCGACGAGGCCCTGCGCGCGCCCGGTCGCTACGGCTTGGCGCGCGGTCTTGCCGATCCGAAAGTCCATATCGCCGATCCGGCGGTTGGATCGGGCACGTTTCCGCTCGCCATACTGCGTAACATCGCAGAAACCGTCGAACATTTCGACACGGCAGGCGCGGTTGGCGGCGCGATTACAGAGGCTGCAAAGCGGCTCTACGGCTTCGAACTGCAATTCGGCCCTTATGCGGTGGCGCAATTGAGGTTGCTGGCGGAAATGCAAACACTGGGAGCCACGGGAACGCCGCAGCTTTACGTGACCGACACCCTGGCTGATCCGTTCGCCGATACCGAAACGGGGCAAGGGATATACAAGGAAATCAGCAAGTCCCGCCTTGCCGCCGCCAAGGTCAAGCGCGAGGCACCGATTACGGTGGTGATTGGCAATCCGCCATACAAGGACAAAGCAAATGGCAAGGGCGGGTGGATCGAGAGCGGAAGCGCAAACGAGTCCGCCAAGCTGGCCGATTGGCAGCCGCCTGCGGACTGGGGCGTAGGCGCGCATACCAAGCATCTGCGCAATCTTTACGTTTATTTCTGGCGTTGGGCGACGTGGAAGGTTTTCGAGCAAGGCGGCAGTGCCGATGGGCCGCAGGATGGCCTCGTGTGCTACATCACGGTGTCAGGCTTCCTGAACGGTCCCGGATTTCAGAAGATGCGCGCGGACTTGCGCGCGAAATGCGATGACATCTGGATTATCGATTGTTCTCCGGAAGGGCATCAACCCGATGTCGCAACCCGTATTTTCCAGGGTGTGCAGCAACCGGTCTGTATAGTGCTGGCTTCGCGCTCGCCGGACACGGATGAAGCGGTTCCCGCAAAGGTGCGCTATCGCGCGCTTGCAAAGGGGAAGCGGGAGGAAAAGTTTACCGAACTGTCGAAGATCACGCTGACCGGAGGGGAGTGGGCGGAATGTTCGGCGAATTTGCAATCGCCTTTCCTGCCTGCACGCGGCGGCAGCTGGGCCGATTTCTGGCCGCTGGACGCCGTGGTCGGAGATTCCGGATCGGGGGTCATGCCAGGCCGGACCTGGGTCATCGCGCCCGATGCGGAAACATTGCGACGACGTTGGAATGCTCTGGTTGGTGAGAGTGATCCGAAGTTAAGGCGCACAGCATTATCTTCCAACCGCATCAGGGTGGTGACCGAACGGTCGCTAAGCCGGAGAAAGCAAGGGATTGCCCGGACAGCACGGTGTTCTGTCGTCAATTCGAATACGGCTTGCAGCACGTTGAAAGCGATGAACCGGATTTCTCGACCAAAGCGAAGTTGGCCCTGAAATACCGCTTGCAATCAGGTCATGGGTTTCGATCGTTCGATCGGCAATTCATCGTTCCGGACAAGCGTCTGATCAATCGTCCGAACCCGAGACTGTGGGAGGCGTTTGGGAAGTCGCAGATTTATATGACTGGGTTGATGGCACACAGCCCAACTAACGGGGTGCCGATAAGCATTACTTCGCTAGTCCCTGACCTTGATCACTACAAAGGCTCCTTCGGTGGGCGCGTCTTTGCGCTCTGGAAAGACTCGGCAGCCACCAAGACGAACGTCTCGACCGTCGCAACCAAAGCGTTCTCGACTGCCTTCGGATGTGAAGTCGATCCGGTCGATATCTTCGCCTACACGGCAGGCGTGCTGGCGCACCCGGCCTTCACGGCGGCCCATCGCGACGACCTGATCCGCCCCGGCCTGCGGGTGCCAATGACGGCGGATAAAAAGCTGTTCGACCGCGCGGTTGCGCTCGGGCGCGATGTCATATGGCTGCACACCTTTGGCGAACGGATGAACGATGGCAAACCGGCAGGCGAACCGCGCCTGCCCCGGGATCGCCAGCCGACGATCCCTGCCGCGCATCCCATCCGGACTGATCCGGACAACTTTCCCGATACGCTCGCTTACGATGCCGAGGGTCAGGTGATGTCAATCGGGAGCGGGCGGATCGAGAATGTCCCGCCGGAAGTTTGGGAATACGAGGTATCGGGCAAGAACGTGCTGCGCCAGTGGTTCAGCTATCGCAAGAAGGACCGCACGCGCCCCGTAATCGGCGACAAGCGCCCGCCTTCGGACCTGAACAAGATCCAGTCGGATCGCTGGCTACCCGAGTATACCAGCGAACTGATCAACGTGCTGAATGTTCTCGCCATGCTCGTCGAGCTGGAACCTGCGCAGGCAGCCCTGCTGGCGAAGATCGAAGATGGCCCGTTGATACCGACTAAGCACAAAAAGGCGACGAATTAGTCCTCGATCTTGCGCTTCGCCTTCTTGCGCTCGTGCGGGTCGAGCAGCGCCTTCCTTAGCCGGATGCTTTCGGGCGTTACCTCGACCATCTCGTCGTTCTCGATATAGGCGATGGCCTGCTCCAGCGTCATCACGCGGGGCGGGGTCAGCTTGAGGGCGTCGTCCTTGCCGGTGCTGCGGAAGTTGGTGAGCTGTTTGCTTTTCAGCGGGTTCACTTCCAGGTCTTCGGGCTTGGCGTTCTCGCCGATGATGATGCCTTCGTAGATCTTCGCGCCCGCGCCCACGAACAGCTCGCCCCGGTCCTCCAGCGCGAACAGGGCATAGGCGGTCGCCTCGCCGCTGGCGTTGGACAGCAGCACGCCGTTCTGCCGCCCGCCGACCGGGCCTTTGTAGGCGTCGTATTTCTCGAACAGGCGGTTCATGATGCCGGTGCCGCGCGTGTCGGACAGGAACTCGCCGTGATAGCCGATCAGCCCGCGCGACGGGGCGCTGAAGGTGATGCGCGTCTTGCCCATGCCGCTGGGCTTCATCTCGGTCAGCTCGGCCTTGCGCTTCTGCATCTTCTCCACGACCGTGCCAGAATGCTCGTCGTCCACGTCGATGACGACGGTCTCGAATGGCTCGGTGCGCTTGCCGTTCTCGTCCTCGCGGAACAGCACGCGGGGGCGGCTGATGCCCAGCTCGAACCCTTCGCGGCGCATGGTCTCAATCAGCACGCCCAGCTGCAGTTCGCCGCGGCCCGCCACTTCGAAGCTGTCCTTGTCCTCGCTTTCGGTGATGCGGATGGCGACGTTGGTTTCGGCTTCGCGATACAGCCGGTCGCGGATGAGTCGGCTGGTGACCTTCTTGCCCTCGCGCCCGGCCAGCGGGCTGTCGTTGACGCTGAACCGCATGGCGAGCGTGGGCGGGTCGATCGGCTGTGCGGCGATGGGTTCCTTTACCGATGGGTCGGCGATGGTGTTGGAGACGGTGGCTTTCTCCAGCCCCGCCAGCGCGATGATGTCGCCCGCGCGCGCGCTGTCCACCGGCACCCGCTCCAGCCCGCGAAAGCTCATCAGCTTGGTCGCGCGACCTGTCTCGATGACGGTGCCGTCCATGTCGATGGCGTGGATCGGATCGTTGACGGTAATGGTGCCGGACTGGACCCGGCCTGTCAGCACGCGGCCCATGAACGGGTCGCGGTCGAGCAGGGTGGCAAGGAAGCTGAACGGGCCGTCGGCGTCGAGGCCGGGGGCGGGAACATGGTCGACGATGCGCTGGAACAGCGGGTCAAGCGTGCCGTCGCGCACATCGTCGGTCTCGCCCGCATAACCGTCGCGGCCGCTGGCGTAGAGAACGGGGAAATCGAGCTGGTCGTCGTCTGCTTCCAGGCTGACGAACAGGTCGAACACCTCGTCCAGCACTTCCTGCGCGCGGCTGTCGCTGCGGTCGATCTTGTTGACCACCACGATAGGACGAAGGCCCAGCGCGAGCGCCTTGCCGGTGACGAACTTGGTCTGCGGCATGGCCCCTTCGGCGCTGTCGACAAGCAGGATGACGCCGTCGACCATGCTCAGGATACGCTCGACTTCGGCGCCGAAATCGGCGTGGCCGGGCGTATCGACGATATTGATGCGGTGGGCAGTGCCGTCGGCCGCGTCCCAGTCCACGCTGGTGCATTTGGCCAGGATGGTGATGCCGCGCTCTTTTTCCAGGTCATTGGAATCCATCGCGCGCTCTTCCACGCGCTGGTTGTCGCGGAAGGTGCCGGACTGGCGGAACAGCTGGTCCACCAGCGTGGTCTTGCCATGGTCGACGTGGGCAATGATGGCCACGTTGCGCAGGTCTGCGGACATAAGAGAGATGCTTTCAAACGGTCGGGTGGAGGCGCGCAGGGAAGAATTGTGCAACGCAATATAGCGCGCGCCACTAGCGTAGCGGGGGTGTTGCGGCAAGGCCTGTGCGTTCAGTGACAGTGTGGCGCAGCGGCAACAAAAAAGGTGCACCGCGCGCGAGCCACTGCGTAAAATGGTTGAGCGATGCTGCAGTTCCCATTAACGAACCGGACATAAGCGTAGGTCAGCTCCTCCCTATAACCGGCCGCGCAACAGAGGATGTCGTATGAAAACCACCGTTTCCGGGGTCACCGGTCGTTCGCGCATTGCCCTATACGCAGGCGCCGCTACTGTCGCTTTCGCCTTCCCGTCCATCGCGTTTGCGCAGGACATGCAGGAAGAGCCGGAAATCAGCGACAACGAACCCCAGAATGTGGCTGACCCCATTACCGGAGAGCCTGTTTTCGGCGACGATGGACAACCCCGCTTCGGCACCAACGACATCGTCATTACCGCGACGAAGCGCGCGCAGACGTTGCAGGAAACCCCCGTTTCGGTCAGCGTGACCACGGGCGAAACGCTGGAACGTGCACAGATCCGCGATATCTCCGACTTGCAGACGGTGACTCCGTCGCTCCAGGTGAGCACGCTGCAAAGCTCGTCCAACACCACTTTCACCATCCGCGGCATCGGCAACGGCGCCAACAATTTCGGCATCGAACCTTCGGTCGCCGTGTTCGTGGACGGGGTGTTCCGTTCGCGCACCGCAGGCGCACTGAACGATTTGGCGAACGTCGCCCGTATCGAAGTGCTGCGCGGACCGCAGAGCACCCTGTTCGGCAAGAACGCGTCGGCCGGCGTGATTTCCGTGGTGACACGCGAGCCGCAATTCGATTTCGGCGGCAGCATCGAAGCCAGCTACGGCAATTACGACGCCATCTTCGTGAAAGGCGACATCACCGGCCCCATCACCGACAACATCGCCTTCTCGCTCGACGGCAGCTATCAGAAGCGTGACGGCTACACCGAAATCGTCAACCTCGGCACCGACCTCAACGACCGCAACCGCTACACCGCGCGCGCCCAGTTGCTGATCGAGCCGTTCGACACGCT
Source organism: uncultured Alphaproteobacteria bacterium (assembly GCA_963838735.1). Taxonomy (GTDB): domain Bacteria; phylum Pseudomonadota; class Alphaproteobacteria; order Sphingomonadales; family Sphingomonadaceae; genus Parerythrobacter_A. The sequence continues at coordinate 125,575 of CAWISG010000012.1, read as the reverse complement.
GAGCATCCGCGCCATCGGCGATTATTCAAGGCTCGACGAGGTCTGCTGTACGACCAACACGCTGATTGCCGGCCCGACCGCGCCCGCCATTTTTGGCGTCGGCGGCGCGCTCAACACCGATTTCTTCAGCTACCAGACGTTCCTGAGCCAGGAGCCGATCAACGAAGTCGACAACTACGGCGGCTCGATCCAGGCCGACCTGGAACTGGGCGCGCTGACGCTGACGTCGATCACCTCCTATCGCGAACTGAAGAACTTTTTCGACCAGGATGTCGATTTCACCAGCGCGAATATCGTGTCCGAAGTGCGCGACCAGGATGTCGACACCTTCACGCAGGAAGTTCGGCTGACGTCCGATTTCGACGGGCCGATTAATTTCCTGCTGGGCGGGTTCTATTTCGACGAAACCATCAACCAGGACAGCTTCCTGCGTACCGGCGACGATACGCGCCTGTTCTTCGAACTGCTGACCCCAACAGGACCGGGTACGTTTGGCGGGGTCGAGGCCGCCCTGGGGCTTCCGGCGAACAGTATCTTTAATACGCCGTTGCTGACGTCGGAGACGTATACGCTCGAAAACGAATCCTATTCGGTCTTCGGTACGGTCGATTTCGAGCCGGTCGATGGTCTCGTGTTCACCGGCGGGTTCAACTACACCGACGACAAAAAGGAATATGCGCTGACGCAGACCTCCTTCGATCCGCTGGCGAACGTGAACCTGGTCGATGCCTTCATCGTCGGCGGTATCGCGCAGGCCCTGCAGATCGCACCGGGTCAGGTGACGCCTGCGGTCATCGCCGGTTTCGCGTCCAATCCGGCCAGTGCGCCGATCTTCAACCAGATCGCCGCGCTGGCGCAGAACCCGGCGGCGAACCCGCTGCTCGGCCTCGCGCCGTTCCAGTTCCAGCCGCCGTTCCTCAACACGCCCAACGCGGTGGAGGATGCGCGCACGGCGGACGACAAGTTCACCTACACCTTGCGCGTGGCCGTGGACGTGACGGACAACATCAACGCCTATGCCAGCTACGCCACGGGCTTCAAGGCCAGTTCCGTCAACCTGTCGCGTGACAGCCGCCCCGCTTTCGGCGACTTCATTCCCGGCCCTGGTCGCAGCACGATCCTGGCACCGTCTTCGCCCATCCGCGATGCCGGGCTGGCCGTACCGAACCTGACGACCGGTTCGCGCATCGCCGATCCGGAAGAAGCCGAAGTGTACGAAGTCGGCATCAAGGCACAGTTCGACGGGTTCGGTTTCAACCTCGCCCTGTTCGACCAGAAGCTGGAGGGCTTCCAAGACTTCCTGTTCACCGGCACCGGTTTCCAGCTGTCCAATGCGGGCGAACGCTCGGTCAAGGGTTTCGAATTCGATGCCACCATCAACCCGACGGATGGCCTCGTCTTCACTTTCGCAATGACCTATCTCGATGCCCTGTTCGACGATTTCCAGGAATCGCCCATCGGCGATCTCAGCGGGGAAACGCCGGCGGGTTCGGACATCTTCATCTCGACGTCCGCCACCTACACGCACGAATTCGGCAACAGCGGCGCGCGCCTGATCAACCGCATCGACTACAGCCACGAAAGCAACGCACCCGTGCTGAACGGTCTGCCGACCTTCAATGCGGCATTGGGCAACACCCAGCTGTTCTTCCGGGAGGTCAACCTGGTCAACGCGTCCATCACGCTGGCGCTGGAAAACGGCCTCGAAGTGGGTGCCTACGCCCGCAACCTGCTGGACGACCAGTACATTTCCACCGTGTTCGACGGCGTAGCGCAGTCCGGCACGGTGTCGGGCTATCCCAACCAGCCGCGCACCTACGGCGGCACGGTGCGTTTCCGGTTCTGATAACGGCTGCAAACCAGCAACACCAAAAGGGGCATCGCGGCGACGCGGTGCCCCTTTTCATGCGTGCCTTTCGCCTTGCCAACGCGCCGCATCTATGGTGATTTGGGCACCATCACCGACGATGGGGGTTTTGACATGACGAATTATGGTGGTTTCTGGATACGCGTGGTGGCCTATCTGATCGACGGCATATTGCTTGCCATCGTGCAGGCCGTGCTCGGCATGATACTCGGGGTCAGCATGTTCGCGACCACCGAAGACCAGATGGCAACCGGTGCCAGTTTCTGGCTGTACCAGTTGCTCTCGATTGTCATCGGCGTCGGGTATTTTGCCTATATGGAAAGCTCCGAAAAGCAAGCGACATTCGGCAAGATGGCAATGGGCCTGGTGGTGACGAACGAGGCAGGCGGGCGTATCTCGCTGGCACGCGCGATCGGGCGCTATTTCGCGAAGTTCCTGTCCGCAATCATCCTGCTGATCGGCTTCATCATGGTTGCCTTCACCGACCGCAAGCAGGGGCTGCACGACATGATTTGCAGCACGCTGGTGCTGAAAGGCAAGCCGGGGGAAGTCGGTACCGACCCCAGTATCTTCAGCTAAGATCGGCCGCCACTGTTAACCGGGATCGGGCGGACCGCGTGCCCACCCGATCCCGGCTAGAACACTACTGTTACAATCTACAGCGTCCGCAGCGCCTGCGCCGGTTTGGCGCGCAGCAGCGGCAGCGAGCCGATCAGCGCGAAGGCGAGCACGAAGGCCAGGCCTGCACCCAGCACGGCGAAGATAATGCTCCAGTCAGGCAACCAGTCGAATTCGAACAGCTGCGTGATGACCAGCCAGGCGAGCCCCGTGCCCAGCGTCAGCGCCACGCCCGCCAGCACTGCCGCCAGCAAGGCGTATTCCGCCAGTTGCATCGCCAGCACCTGCCGCCTGCTCGCGCCCAACACGCGCATCACTACCGTATCGTAGGTCCGCGCCGCCCGCGCCGCCGCGATCGCGCCGATCAGTACAGCAAGACCCGCCAGCACCGCAACCGATGCTGCGGCAAAGGTGGCCAGCCCGACTTGCGACAGAATGTCGCGCGCCTGCGTCAGCACCTGCCCCACCTCGATTACCGAGCTGGAGGGAAACGCCTGCACTAGTCCGCGCAGCAGCGGCCCGGTCGGGGTGCCGTCGGCCAAGGAGATGGTTGCGGCATAGTTGTGCGGCGCATCGCGCAGGGCATTGGGGCTGAACACCAGCGCGTAGTTGAAGCCCATGCTTTCCCAGTCGATGGTGCGCAGGTTGGCGACACGCACGGTGCGTTCGACGCCCAGCACCGCGATCGTCATCGCATCGCCGACCTTCAAGTCGACCGCTTCGGCAAGGTCCGCATCCACCGAGACCAGCGGAACCCCGTCGTAATCCGCCGTCCACCATTCGCCTGCCGTCAGCGAATTGCCATCGGGCAGGGTGTCGGCGTAGGTCAGCCCGCGTTCGCCGCGCAGGGCCCAAGCGCCGTCGGGGATTTCTTCCAGATCGGCCACACGCGTCTGTGCGCCGGGCGGGCCGTAGGAGATCACCGCGCCGCGCAGGGCAGGCAGGGCGCGGATGCTGGCGGTGCTGTCCTCGGCAAGTACCATGTCTTCGAACGCGTCGATACGGTCCTGCGGAATGTCGAGCACGAAATAGTCGGGCGCTTCGCTTGGCACGCGGCTCTGAATGTTGCCGTCGATGCTGGTCTGGATTGCGGCCAGCAGGACGAAGGCGCTGAGGCCGAAGCCCAGTGCTGTCACCAGCGCACCGGTCGATGCGCCCGGACGATGCAGATTGGCGAGCGCGTTTCGCAGCAGCGGATTGCGCGGGGCGGGGATGCGGGCGGTGCCCTTCGCGATCAGCCAGCCAAGCCCCGCAAGCAGAGCCAGCATGGCCGCCGCGCCGGCAAGGAACCCGCCCGTCAGCAGCGGCTGTCGCGCCGTGAGCAACGCCAGCGCGATGATCGCGACCAGTCCCGCGCCGGTCCACAGCAGGGTGCTCCGGTCGCGCGCGAGCGGCGCAACCTGCGCGCGCATCAGCGCCATGGCCGGAAAGCGCCGCGCGCGCAGGATCGGCGCGGCGGAGAACACCAGCGCCACCAGCAGACCATAGGCGGCAGCCAGCAACAGCGCGCCCGGCTCGAACACGAAACCGGTCTGCACCGGCAGCAGCCCATCAAGCGCGATAGCCAGCACGGGCGTCACCAGCAGTCCGGCGGCAATGCCCAGCAGGCTGCCTGCCAGCGCCGCTGCGCCGATTTGCAGCGCATAGATACGCGCGATGTCGCGGCTGGATGCGCCCAGCACTTTCAGCGTGGCGATGCTGCCACGCCGCGCTTCGAGATAGCTGGTCACGCCGCCGCCGATACCGATGCCCGCAATGACCAGCGCGGCAAGCCCGACCAGCGTGAGGAACTCCCCCATCCGACCGACGAAGCGGTCTGCTCCGGGCGACGCGCGGTCGCGATTGCGGAAGTCGAACCCGGCGGTGGGGAATTGCGCAGTCAATGTATCTTCGACCGCTTCGGGGTCCGCGTCCTGCCTAAACGCAACGCGGTATTTGCTTTGATACATCGATCCGGGCGCGATCAGTCCGGCAGCCTGCGGCAGGCCATCGGCTACCAGCACCGTTGGGCCGAGCGAAAAACCCTCGCTCAGCTTGTCCGGTTCGGTTTCGATGATGCCGCCCGCGACCACCTGTTGCGTGCCGAGCTGGAAACTGTCGCCCACTGCAATACCCAGCCGGTCCATCGCGCCCTGTTCCAGCCACGCCTGACCCGCAGGCGGCGCGCCGGTGGTGCGCCCGTCCTTCAGCGTGAACTCGCCATAGAGCGGCCAGCGCGAGTCGACCGCCTTCAGCCCGACCGGCGCGGCATTTTCGCCGTCAGGGGTCTCCGCACTGGCCATCGCCTGCATCCGCGTACCGCCCGAAATTACGCCATATTCCGCCAGCGCGGTCTTCTCTTCCACCGACAGGTCGCGTTGCCACACCTCGATTTCCAGATCGCCTCCCAGCAATGTCTGCCCGCGCGAGCCCAGCTCGTTTTCGATTGCCGCGGTCAGCGTGCCGATCGCGGCGAGTGCGCCAGTGCCAAGGAACAGGCAGACCAGCAGCAGCCGCAGCCCCTTGAACCGCGCGTTGAGATCGCGCCGCGCCATGCGCCACGCTTCACCCCAATCGAATTGCCCTATCATACGAGTTAGTCATGCGGGTCTGTGTCATACAAACGATCGCTGGCGATGCGCCCGTCCGCCATCTCCACGATCCGGTCGCAGCGTTTGGCCAGCTGCGTATCATGTGTGATTATGATGAGCGTCGCCCCGTTTCAGCGCGACGGGCGAATAGCAGGTCCACAATTTCGTCCCCGGTGGCCGCATCAAGGTTGCCGGTCGGCTCGTCGGCGAAAATCAGCGTAGGACGCGGGGCGGTGGCGCGGGCGATGGCGACACGCTGCTGCTCCCCGCCCGAAAGCTGCGTCGGGTAATGGCCGAGGCGGTGGCCCAGACCGACGGCGGCGAGTTCCACGCCGGCCTTGTCGCGCGCCTGGTCATCGCCCGACAATTCCATTGGCGTCGCCACGTTTTCCTGTGCGGTCATGGTCGGCAGCAGGTGGAACGCCTGCAGGACAATGCCGATGCGGCCCCGGCGTGCGCGGGCCAGCGCATCCTCGTCCATCGTCACGAAGTCCTGACCCGCCACGGTCAGGGTACCGCCGCTGGCACGCTCCAGCCCCGACAGCACCGCCATCAGCGAGCTTTTGCCGGAGCCGGACGGGCCGAGCAGCGCCAGCACTTCACCTTCCGCGACATCGAGGTCGATGCCGCGCAAAATCTCCACCGCAGCATCGCCGCGGCCAAGGGTAAGGGTCAGATTGCGGGCGGTAATGGCCGGTTCGGCCCCAGTTTCACTGGTCATTGGACTTGTCACACGAGCGCGATTGCATAGGTGGGTTGGCGGAGCAAGGAGGCTCGCCGATGCACATACCCCACCCGTCGAACATTACAGGCTTGTCGAGACTGACCGGTGCCACGCTGGGCGCGTTGGCGATGGCCGCCTGTGCGCAGGAAGCGCCGGTTGCCGAAGCGCCTGCATCGAGTAACGGTGCGGCAAAGACCACCGCATCGGTGGAGCAGCCGGTGATGGGGCCGGAACGCCGTATCCTGGCTTTCGGAGACAGCCTGTTCGCCGGATACGGGCTGGAGGAGGGCGAGAGCTATCCCGCGCGACTGGAGGCGGCGTTGCGCGCGCGCGGCGTCAATGCGCGCATCGTCAATGCCGGCGTATCGGGCGACACCACAGCGGCGGGGCGGCAGCGGCTGGCCTTCACGCTGGATTCGCAACCCGAACCGCCCGAACTGTTCATCCTCGAACTGGGTGGCAACGACCTGCTGCGCGGCCTGCCGACGGCGCAGACGCGCGAGAACATCGCCGCGATGCTCGAAGAGCTGCGCCAGCGTGATATCCCGGTATTGCTGATGGGCATGCGCGCACCGCCGAACCTCGGTCGGTTCCAGGCACAGTTCGATGCGCTGTATCCCGAACTGGCAGAGGAATACGGCGCACAGCTGTATCCATTCTTCCTCGAAGACATCTATCGCGAGCCGACGCTTTTCCAGAGCGACCGTGTGCATCCCACGGCAAAGGGCATCGAACGGCTGGTCGCGGCGACGGTGGAGCAAGTGGATAGCGCGCTGCCCGAACCGGTAGGCTCCTAAATCCGCGTCAGCGCACCGCCAGCGACGCGCCAGACTGCCGCTTCGCTTTCGATTTCGGTGAAGGGCGCGCGTTCGGTTCCGGTCAGCCAGACCTGTGCACCAATGTTGCGCAGGCGGTCGAACAGCGCCGCGCGCCGCAGCGGGTCCAGATGCGCGGCCACTTCATCCAGCAGCAACAGGTTGGGTCTGTCGTCTGCGGCGCGTGCCGCATGGGCCAGCACGATGGCAATCAGCATCGCCTTCTGCTCGCCGGTCGAACATTGCGCGGCGGGCATGTCCTTTGCCGCCAGCGTGACGGCCAGCTCGTCGCGATGCGGCCCGGTCAACGTCCGCCCCGCCGCCCGGTCGCGCCTGCGCCCTTCTTGCAAAGCACTTGCCAGTGCGTCAGGATCATCCGGACCATCGGGTCGGTATTCCAGAGCCGGGCGCGCAAATGGTGCATCGGGCAGGGCGGCCAGCGATTTGGATAGGGCCGCCACCGTGCGGGCGCGGCTGGCCGAAAGCGCCGCGCCGTGTGTCGCCACTTCGCGTTCGATGGCGTCGAACCACGCGGGTTCCGGCATATGGTCCGCAACCAGCAGGCGGTTCCGTTCGCGCAGCGCATTGTCGTAGCGTGTGGCGTAGCCGGCATGGCTTGGATCGAACGCCAGCGCCAGCCTGTCCACGAACCGCCGCCGCCCGCTTTCGCCATCCGCAAACAGGCGATCCATCGCAGGGGTCAGCCAACCGATGGAAAGCCATTCGCCAAGCTGCACCGCGCTGCTGTCTGCGCTGTTTATCCGCACGCGGCGGCGACCCGGCTGCGTATCCTGCACGAAGGTGGCGAGCCGCACCGGCGCGCCACCATCGCCCGGTGCCAGCGATGCGCCGATGCTGAAGCCGCCCAGCCTATCGGCGCGTGCCATATCCGTCAGCGACGCGCGTCGCAGGCCCCGACCCGGTGCAAGCAGCGACAGCGCCTCAAGCACGTTGGTCTTGCCCGACCCGTTTTCGCCCACCAGCAGATTGAACCGCGCTGTATCGTCCAGCGTGGTCTCGGCATGATTGCGGAAATGGGAAAGGGTAATGCGGTCGAGCATGATGCGGTGAAAGGGTCTAGGGCGCAGCAGTGGGAGGGGCCAGCATCTTGATCACCGAACCCGCTTCCCAACAGTTGGTTAAAATTACTAATCCTTGTTTTGGTGTCGTGCGACGAACGATGGTCGAAAGTACGAAACCGTGGATTTCTACGCTTTTCGCAAAACTGGCACGCCTTCTGCAATGTATCCGACATCGACACACCCGTCGAAATCGGTCGGATACGAACCCCGGCACGACAGACCAGAAACAGGAGACCAAACCATGTTCACATACGAAACCATCAGCCGCCGCGTCTTCGCTGCCGCTTCCTCGCTCGCCATTTCGGCCTTCGTGTTCGCCGTTGCAATTATGCCCGCGACGCCATCCGCAACGCATGCCGGGATGATGATATGACTGCGCCGATAGAATTGTCTGTCCGCCCCAAAGGCAAGTTGTGGGGTGTGTGCAGCAATCTGTCCCGCGCTACCGGCGTCGATGCGCTGTGGATCCGGCTGGCCTTTGTCGCCGGTGCCATCGCCAGCCTCGGCACCGCCGCAATCGTTTATGCCGCCACCGCCCTGCTCGCCGATTGAGTGGCGCCATGGCCCGGGGGCACGGGGAGGCAACGTCACATCGCCGAGATGCCGCCATCCAGCTTCAGTTCCGCACCCGTCATGAACCGGCTTTCGTCGCTGGCGAGATAGAGGACGGCATTGGCGATGTCCTCCGGCTCTCCGATTGTCTTCAGCGGGATTTGCCGGGCCAGTTTGCCGACCAGCACGTCACGGTCCATGCCCGGTCCGATGCCGTCGAGGATCGGCGTATCGACGAAGGTGGGGTGCACCGAATTGCAGCGGATGCCCATGTCGTGCTTCGCGCAATACAGCGCGATCGACTTGGACAGCATCCACACCGCTGCCTTGCTGGCGTTGTAGGCGGGCATGGTGTCGCTGGCGATCAGGCCCGCAATGCTGGAAATGTTTATAATGGAGCCGGGGGCATGGTCGCGCATCAACGGCAGTGCCTTCTGTACACCGTGGAAAATGCTGTCGACATTGACGGAAAAGCACTTCTGCCAGTCGGCAAAATCGCAGGTTTCGATATTGCCCGGAACGCCGATCCCGGCATTGTTGACCAGAACGTTCAGCCCGCCCATCTGGTCGCGCGCGGTCGCGATGGCTGCTTCCCAGTCGCCGGGTTTCGTCACGTCATGTGCGATGGCGAAGGCGGTATCGTGGCCGATATTCTCGTTGATCCACTTCGCGGTCGTCCCCGCGCCGTGGCCGTTCAGGTCCGTGCACAGCACTCGCGCACCCTCGCGCGCCAGCACTTTGGCATGTGCCGCGCCCAGACCCTGCGCCGCGCCCGTTACCAGTGCGATCTTGCCCGCGACGCGCCCCGTTTTATCCGTCATGCCCGGTTCCTTTCATGAATTCCGCCGTCATCAGCATGGCTATCCGCACATCCACCGCGTTGCCCTTCGCGCGCCACGCAGCGACGAATTGCGGCAAGTGGGCTGGATCGACATGGTGGACGGTGATGTCCTCGCCCTCCGTGCCGCCTCCGGAGCCGGTACGCGTGAGGCCGCTGGCGCGCAGCAGCGTGAAACTTTCGCTGACCATGCCGGGGCTGGAATAGAAATCGCCCAGCACGTCCATGGCATCGGCGCGATAGCCGGTTTCCTCCTCCAGCTCGCGACGGGCGGCGGCGGTTGCATCCTCGCCTTCCTCGCCCGCTCCGTCGCCGACCAGTCCGGCAGGTATCTCGAGGCATTCACGACCGAGCGGCACGCGGTACTGCGAGACGAGGATCAGGCGGCCATCCTCGTCCTTTGCCAGTATCGCAGCGGCCCGTATACCGCGCGGGCGGCCCGCATATTCCCATTTGCCGCGCCGTTTCGCGGTGATGTAGTCGCCCGCCCACATCACCTCTTCGGGCAGCTCGCCATCCTGTCTGCTCATAGCCCGTATCCCCGTTTTGCCGGCCTGTATTTCGGGCCACTAATGCCGCGTTAGACTTCGATGAGGCGGTCCGGCAACTCGTTCTCGTCATCCTCGGCGCGCGGGAAGTGTTCGGCCAGCACCACGCCGACATCGGCGACGCCCGCCGCCAGCCCTTCGGCGATGCGACCCTGCCGGATTTCCACCAGCATGTCCGCCATTGCTTCGCCCCACACCGCCGCATCCACCTTAACCGCGATGGGTTCGTCCGCCACGATCTCCGCGCGGTGTTCGCGCATGGAGAGGTAAATCAGTACGCCGGTGCGGCCATGCGTGCGCCGTTCCGCACCAACCTTGAAGTGCTTGATTGCCTGTTTACGCACGCGCGCCTCGCGGACGGGGCGGGGCAGCAGGAGGAAGCGCAGGGAGTCGAGCGAGAGGAGCAGCCAAGCGAGCAGAAAGACGACGGCCCCGACCGACACCACCACTGCCATTGCTTCGCCGATGGTCCAGTCCTGTGTCCAGCCTCCGCGCAGAGTTTCGACCGCACGCAAAACCGGCGCAGGAAACAGGCTGACGAGCGACATGGCCAGAAACGCCGCCGCTGCCGCCCAGACCAGCACGACATCGCTATACCCGTCCGACCGGTCGGCCAGCACGGTCACGATTTCGCCTGCGGTATTCAATTCCGCTGCGGCGACCGCTTCGGTCACGATTCGGTGGCCCTCGGCGTTCAGATATTGTGCCATGTCGCCAGCTTCCCCCGATTACCAACCACCGGATGCACCACCGCCGCCGAAGCTGCCGCCGCCACCGGAGAAGCCGCCACCGCCAAAACCGCCACCGCCGCCGAACCCGCCGCTGCTTCCGCCGCCGCCGCCGGACAGGGCACCGCGCACCACCGCCGAACCCAGTTCCCACAGGATGATATCGCCCACGGTTCCCGCACCGGTTAGCCCGCCGCGGCCCCGACCCTTGCGGCGATAGCGCCGCTTGCGCTTTCCTCCGAACAATGCAGGCAGCACGAAGAAGAAAAACACCAGCGCGATGAACCAGCCGATGACACCGACCGGAGTCGCGCCATCGCTCTCGCGCTGCTGCGTCGCGCTGCTTGCCACTTGCCGCGCCTCGTCTTCGGGCAATTGCAGCTGCGCGATCAACGCATCGGCACCGGCCACCACGCCGCCCGGCATATCGTTATCGCGGAAGCGGGGCAGGATGGCCTGCTGGATGATGACGGAGGATAGCGCATCGGTGACGATGCCTTCCAAGCCGTATCCAACCTCGATCCGCACTTTCCGGTCGTTGGGCGCGACCAGCAGCAGTAGGCCGTCATCCCGCTCTGCATCGCCCAGCTCCCATTCGCGCCCCAGGCGATAGCCATAATCGGCGATGTCGTAGCCTTCCAGATCGGGCACCGTCGCCACCATCAGCTGCCGCTGTGATTGCGCTTCCAGTTGCGCCAGCTTCGCTGTCAGCGCCGCCTCGGTTTCAGGGGGCAGGATATCGGCAGTATCGACCACACGGCCCGTCAGTTCGGGGAAATTTTGCGCCTGCGCGGGCAGCGCCAGCAGCAGCAGGAATACAGCGCACAAACGAGGAAACACCGCGCTGGCGCGTCGATCAGACCCCAGCCCGAAAAGATGCCGCATCGTTTGGCCTAGCTGTCCGGCGACAGGTCGAGCACTGGCGCGTTTTCCGCGCCTTCGCTGGTCGCTTCGTATGGCACCAGCGGCTCGGCCCCGTGGATGATATTGGCGCCGATGGTGTCGGGGAAGGTGCGGATCGTCGTGTTATATTCGCGTACCGCCTCGTTGTAATCGCGCAATGCGACCGCGATGCGGTTTTCGGTGCCTTCAAGCTGGCTCTGCAATGTCAGAAAGTTCTGGTTCGACTTAATATCGGGATAGGCTTCGAAGCTTGCGAGCAGACGACCGAGACCTGCGCCCACCTGCGACTGGGCTGCGGCGAATTCGGCCATCTTGCCGGCATCGCCCAAGTCGGACGCATCGACGTTCACCGCCGTTGCGCGCGCTCGCGCCTCGGTCACTTCTGTCAGGATTGCGCGTTCGGAAGCCGCCGCGCTTTGCGCCACTTCAGCGAGGTTCGGAATAAGGTTCGCGCGCCGCTGGAACTGGGCCTCCACGTCGGCCCACTTCGCCTTGGCATTCTCCTCCGCCGTCGGCACCGAATTGATGCCGCACGCCGCCAGTGACAGCGAGACGAGGACGATTGCCAACGGGCGGGCGAAACGGGGAATCGGCATGGGGTTTGTCCTGTCACAGCGGCTTGACGATGTGTCGAATGGAATAGCGGTTCCCGGCGCAGTGGCAAGTGTTGCTAGCTTTATCAGCGTCGCGTAAAGCACGTGCTACGCACTTTATTGGGGGGACATACGATGATTGCGGATTTCAAGGAATTCATCGCCAAAGGCAATGTCATGGAGCTGGCGGTTGCCGTTATTATCGGCGGGGCGTTCGCGCTGATTGTCGCCAGCATGACGGACGACCTTATCATGCCGCTGGTCGGCGCGGTGTTCGGCGGTCTGGATTTTAGCGACAAATTCGTGGTGCTTGGCGGCGGCGAGGCGACCTCCGGAATGTCGCTGGAGGCGGCGCGCGCTGCCGGGCTTAACGTGTTTGCCTGGGGCAATTTCGTGTCGGTGCTGATCAACTTCCTGATCCTGGCGTTCATCATTTTTCTGCTGGTGCGCTATGCCAAGAAGGTCACGGCGCAGTTCGAAGAACCGGCCAAGCCGGAAGATCCCGCCGGCCCGACCGAAGTCGACCTCCTTGCCGAAATCCGCGACGAAATGCGACGCGCGAATGCGAAGAGCGGGCTGTAGGCTACGCGCTCACTTCACATTAACGTGAAGGCCGCTATATAAGGCGTGCCCGTCTCGGCGGGCTATGGTGATAAATTGCTGCGCGCAATAGATACAACGGACCCGGGGGCAGTACCCGGCGGTTCCACCACCGGCTCTCACATGGAGGGGCGATGACGGGGCCGAACCAGGATCGACGTGTGTTGAAAGGCGCTGTTTTTGCCCGGGCTGAGTACCCCGTGAAACTGTTCACAAACCACAAGTGCCAACGATAACGAAGCACTCGCAATCGCAGCGTAACCTGACGGCCTAATGGCCTGATCTTACAAAGCAAAAGCGCGGCCGGGCCACGCCGGGCAACAGAAGTGGACACCGGGGGCCCGGGGGGGCCTAGCAACAGAACCCCCCACTTGCCTTGTTCACCTGTTAGTGTCTGCCGTTCTAAGCGGTGCGCCGGTGGACCCCCGGTCTTGAAACAAGAACGCGGGTCGCTAGCAACAGAACCCCTGCTTCATCCGTTTTCGAACAAGCGTGACTCGTCGCATCGCGACGAATGGGCTTTCGCCTATATCGCAAACGCTTTCCGGCTCAGTCCGCAGCCACCGCTTCGCGCGCCTCACGTTCGTAGCGCAGACAATCGAGTATCTTCGCACCTGCCAGAAACACGGCACCGGTCGTGGCGAGGAACAGCAGCTTGCCGCCCCAGCCTGGAAATTCGACGAGGTAGGAGGAGCCGCGCGCGGTTGCGCCCAATGCCAGCGCGTAGATAATGACGAATGCTTCCAGCCGGGACTTGATTACGAACAGCCTGCCGATTTTTCGTAACATTCCCAAGCCTCAAACCCGTGTGCGACACCCAATTGCGGTATCGCTTGTCCGGTACTGCAAGGTTTACCGGTGCGCGCGTGTGCGTCCAGTGCGTTAACGCAATTCGGAAAGGTCGAGTGCGTCCACAAGCGCCGTTCTCGCCGCGATCACCGTGTCCGCAAGAGCATCGGTCCCAATCTGGGACGGTGCAATACTCTCGGGCCAATGCGCCGCGATCACTTCGCCGATCAAACTGGCCTTCGCCCCATCCAGCAGGAAGCGCGGATCGACATGTGCCGGGTCAGCCACCACGCGCAGGCGCAGGCAGGCAGGGCCGCCGCCATTGGCCATGCTCTGCTTCACATCGACGAAATGCAGGCCGTTTATCGGCGCATCCGGGCCGAGCGCAGCGGCGGCCCATTGTCGTATCGCGACGGTATCCGCCTCTTTGGGGGCCACCAGTCGAACGGTACCATCGGGCAATGTCACAAGCTGTGAATTGAACAGGTAGGTCGCAATGGCGTGGTCCAGCGGAACTATGCTGTCCGGCACCGAAACAACTTCCAGCGCAGGGAACGCTGCCCTGATTTGCCGGAGCGCCTCATCGCCATCGCTGAAAGCCCGCTCATGCATGAACAGCACCCGCTCGTTCGCCACGGCTACGACATCGTTATGGAACGCACCCGCTTCGATTGCGGCGGGGTTCTGTTCGATGAAAACGCACCGTGACGGGTCCAGCCGATGCTTGCGCGCGACCGCGCGACTGGCCTGTTCGTGTTGCCGCGCCGGGAATGCACCGCCCGGTCGGCCATAGACGAATACCTCGACCCCCGCCGCGCCATGCCCTTCGCATAGCCGCATATGGTTGGCCGCGCCTTCATCGCCAAAGGTTGGCGGGACAGCATCGTGTACGGTGAAATGGTCGGTATTGCTAAAGGCAAGCGTCAGTTGCGCCTTAGTGTCGGGCCATTCCTGCGCACGGTGCAGCATGGTAACCAGATTGGCTGGCGTCAGGTGGCAGCGCCCGTCGGCGGTGTCGGTAGCGGGGCTGACGGTCGCGGCATTGGCGGTCCACATCGAACTGGCCGACCATGCCGCCGCCAGCAGCGCGGGGTCATTCTCCGGATCGACCGCTAGTTCCTTCAACAATGCCGAATTGGGGCGCGGCAGCGGCAGCAGGAAACCCTGCGCCAACCCCATCGCCATATTGCCGCGCATCTTCGCCAGCCCCTGCAATGCGGCGGCGCGCGGATAGGATGTGTCGCCGCGATGACTGGCACTGGCTATATTACCGAGGCTCAGGCCTGCATAATTATGCGTCGGCCCGACAATCCCGTCGAAATTGATCTCGCGAACGGTCATGGCCTCACCGCGCCACGCTCCACACGATATCGCCCGCCTGCACGTCGAGCGTTTCGGCGGACGCGGCGTCTATCAGCAGCGTGCCGTCATTCTGTTCGCACCGTTCGCCATAGCAGCTTCGGAAACTGCTCAGCTGTCCGGTGGCGATAAGCGCACGTTCGCCATCTTCGCAATCGGTGCCGTCCAGTGCCGCGTGATGCGCGTCGCGGACCGAAATGACCTGCTCAGTGCGCGCCAGCATGGTCGGCCCGCCGTCGAAGATATCGACATAGCCTTCATAGGCAAAACCCTCTTTTTCCAGCATCCGCATCGCCGCGCGCCCGCTGGGGTGGGGAAGGCCGATGACGGAGCGTGCCGCCTTGCTCAGCATGGCGACATAGACCGGGTGCTTGGGCATCAGGTCGGCGATGAACTGGTTGCCGTTGATGGCGTTGAAATAGTCCGCCTCCTGAAAAGTCATGCCGAAGAAACGCCCGGCGACGCCATCCCAGAAAGGCGAACCGCCCTTGTCGTCGATGATGCCGCGAAGCTCTGCGATGATCCGCTCGGCAAAGCGGGCACGGTGCATGGCAATGAACAGGTAGCGGCTGCGCGCCAACAACAGGCCCAGCCCGCCCGCGCGTTCATTGGGGTGCAGGAACAGCCCGCCCACTTCGCTACACCCTTCCAGATCAGTGGTTAGCGCTAGCATCTCGGCGCGCACCGTCCGGTCCAGCTCTTTAGAATACTGCGTCAGCGTATTGAAGCGATAGGAGTAGAACGGCCATTGCTGGCCAACCTGCGTGAACAACTGGCACGTGCCGCGCACCGCGCCGGTCTCCGCATTTTCCAGCACCAGAACGAACTGGTCGTTGCCCAACGTGTTGTCCTTGCGTGCGAAGGCCCGCAATGCGCGATCCAGCTTTTCGCCAAGCGCATCACGGTCGGCGGGCAGGTTGGTGAACCCGCCGCCTGTCAGCTTGGCCATTTCGTAAAGCGGTTCAAGATCGGACCGCTGCGCGGCGCGCAGGCGGAAACTCACAGCACATCTTCTTTGGCCAGGCGCGCCAGCACCAGCGTGCTCAATGCTGCGCGTTCTTTCAGCGAAGGCACAATCATGTACTCATCCGGCGAATGGATCGCGCCGCCGCGCACGCCCATCGTGTCTACTACCGGAACGCCGGTAGCGGCGATGTTGTTGCCGTCGCACACGCCGCCGGTGGATTTCCAGCCGATGTCCTGTCCCAAAGCTGCGCCGCAATTGCGGACCAGATCGAACAGTTTCTGCGCGCGCCGGTCCACCGGTTTGGGTGGGCGGGTGATGCCGCCATGCGAAGCGACGGTGACTTCGTGCGCCTGCTGCACATCGCCGACCAAGGTCGCCAGCGCGCTTTCGAACGCGGTGGCCGCTTCTGGGCTTTTGGGGCGAATGTTGAACCGCAGCACGGCGTGGTCGGGCACGACATTGTTGGCCGCGCCGCCCTCTATCCGCGCCGGGTTCACCGGGCATTCGTCCGATTGCAGGTCTTTCAGTCCTAACGTCAGCGCCGCCGCCGCGACGATGGCGTTGCGCCCGTCGTGCGGATTGCGCCCCGCATGGGCGGATCGTCCGGAGATTGTCAGTGTGTAATTGCCCGACCCGCCGCGGGCATGGGCCAGAGTGCCGTCGGGCAGGGCGCTGGGTTCATAGGTCAGCGCGGCATATTTTCCCTTCGCCAAGTCCTCGATCAGCGGGGCGGAGGACAGCGAGCCGGTCTCCTCGTCCGCATTGACCAGCACATCGTAGCCGATGCGCGCCGCATGCTCGGTTTGTTCGAACGCGCGCAGGGCGTGCAGGATTACGGCAAGTCCGCCTTTCATGTCGGCCAGCCCCGGCCCGTTCAGCGTATTGTCGTCCAGCCATGTCTGTTCCTGGAACGGATGATCGACCGGAAAGACGGTATCCATGTGACCGGTACACAGCAGTCGCCGATCCGCATCGGGCCGAACGCGCAGCACCATGTGCTGGCCGAACTGCTGCTCAACTTCACGCCCCGCAGCGTCGATAGCGGCAACGGGCGCGGGGTCGACCAGCTCGATTTCGCCGGGCAGGTCGGCGAAGGCGTCAGCCAGCACGCCGGCCATCTCGGCCAGTCCGGCAAGGTTGGCGGTGCCGGTATTGATAGCGCTCCAGCGTTGCGTGTCGGCCAGCATGGCATCGGCATCGATGGATGCGATGAGGTCTGCGGCCTGCCGGTCGAGTGGGGATTGGTCTAACATAGGTTGGCTTCTCCTAACGGCACAGGCGGGGCTGGCCAAGGGCGAACACCGGTTGCAAATATGCAGGCGCTTGACCATAGCGCCTCTCGTCCTCCCCGGAACGCCTGATTGCCTGATAACGCCCGTGCCGAACGAGGACATTATGACCACAATTTCTCCGCAGCCTGCCGACCATTCTGCGATCCGCGCGGGCCTTGCCATTCATGCGCCGCTTGCGAACTTGCTGGAAACGCAGGTGCTGCCCGACCTCGGCATTGCGGCAGAAGGCTTCTGGTCCGGTTTCGCTCAGCTTCTTGCCCGCTTCGCGCCCGTCAATGCGGAGCTGCTAACGACGCGCGACGACCTGCAAACGAAGATCGACGGCTGGCACCGTGAACGATGTGGCCAGCCGCACGATGCCGCCGCCTATCGTGCCTTCCTGAACGATATCGGCTATCTCGTGCCGGAACCCACCGCATTCACCATAGATACGCAGAACGTCGATGCCGAAATCGCGACGATGGCGGGGCCGCAGCTGGTCGTGCCGATCCTCAACGCGCGTTTCCTGCTGAACGCTGCCAATGCGCGCTGGGGCAGCCTGTACGATGCCTTCTACGGTACCGATGCGCTGGACGCCGCGCCCGCCGAACCGGGCGGTTACGACGAGGTGCGCGGTGCGGCGGTGATTGCGCGGGGACGGCAATTCCTGGACGAGGCTGTGCCACTGGCCAGGGGCAGCTGGGCCGATCTGACGACGCTCGACGCCGGACACGCGGAAGGCGCCGACTGTTTTGTCGCGCTGGCGGACAATGCGCAATATGTCGGCCACACGGCGCGGGGTCGCCTGTTCCGCAATAATGGCCTCCATATCGAGATCGTGTTCGATGCGGACAGCCCCATTGCGCAGGGCGATACGCTGGGTATCTCGGACATTATCATCGAAAGTGCGCTGACCACGATCTGCGACTGCGAGGACTCGGTCGCGGCGGTGGATGGCGAGGACAAGCTGCTCGCTTACACCAACTGGCTCGGCCTGATGCGCGGCGACCTGGAAGAGAGTTTCGAAAAGGGCGGGCGCACCGTCACGCGTAGCCTGGCGGGCGACAAGACGTTCACGGCCCCCGATGGCGTCGAGCATACACTGCCCGGGCGCAGCGTGCTGTTCGTGCGCAATGTCGGGCACCTGATGACCAATCCGGCCATCCGCCTGCCGGATGGGTCCGACGTGCCCGAAGGCATTATGGACGCGGTTTTCACCGCCGCCATCGGCGCGCTGGATGTGGCGGGCAAAGGCAGGTTCGGCAATTCGCGCACCGGCAGCATCTACATCGTCAAACCCAAGATGCACGGCCCCGAAGAGGCTGCCTTTACCAACGACCTGTTTGATGCGGTGGAAGACCTGCTTGGCCTGCCGCGCCACACTATCAAGGTGGGCGTGATGGACGAGGAGCGGCGCACCAGCGCGAACCTCGCCGCCTGTATCCATGCGGTGCGGCATCGCATCGCTTTCATCAACACCGGCTTCCTCGACCGCACCGGCGACGAAATCCACACCGCGATGCAGGCGGGGGCAATGGTGCGCAAGGCGGCGATGAAAGGGGAGCAGTGGCTGGATGCCTATGAACGCCGGAATGTCGGGATCGGGCTGGCGTGCGGGCTGTCCGGCAAGGCGCAGATCGGCAAGGGCATGTGGCCCGCGCCGGACCTGATGGGTGCGATGATGCGCGAGAAGGCGGGCCACCTGAAAGCGGGCGCGAATACCGCCTGGGTGCCATCGCCCACCGCCGCGACTCTGCACGCGCTGCATTATCACGCCACTGATGTGTTCGCGGTGCAGACGCATTTGCCGCCCGCGCCGGGTCTGGATGCGCTACTGTCACTGCCACTGGCCGATCGGGTCAACTGGTCCGACGACGAATTGCGCGCCGAACTCGATAACAATGCGCAGGGACTGCTGGGCTATGTCGTACGCTGGATCGACGCCGGCGTGGGCTGTTCCAAGGTGCCCGATATCGACGATGTCGGCCTTATGGAGGATCGCGCCACGCTGCGGATATCCTCGCAGCACATGGCCAACTGGCTGCTGCATGGCGTGGTTACGCGCGAACAAGTGATGGACAGCTTGACCCGCATGGCCGCCAAGGTCGATGCGCAGAATGCGGGTGACCCGGCCTATGAACCGATGACGGGCAATACGGACAGCATCGCCTTCAGGGCCGCCTGCGATTTAGTATTCGAAGGTGCAAGCCAGCCAAGCGGCTATACCGAACCGCTGCTGCACAAGTGGCGGCTGGCGAAGAAGCGTCGCTGACCCGGCCGGGCTACGCGGCGGCAGCCTTTGCCCGTCTGTTCCGCTGGACCATATTGAGCATTTCCACCCCGACGGAAAAGCCCATCGCCATGTAGATGTAGCCCTTGGGCACGTGAAATCCGAAGCCGTCGGCGAGCAGCACCAGGCCGATCATCACCAGGAACGCCAGCGCCAGCATCACGAGTGTGGGGTTCTTCTCGATAAAACGCGCGAGCGGATCAGCGGCAACCATCATGACGCCGACGGTGATAACGACCGCGGCTATCATGATTGGGATGTGTTCGGTCATGCCGACGGCGGTAAGAATGGAATCGATCGAGAATACCATGTCGATCAGGATGATTTGCATGATAACCGCACCGAAAGTTGCCGTTGCGGCCTTCGCGACGGACGGCGTCTTGTCCATGATGTCGCCACTATTATCGGACGGTTCCATCGAATGGTGGATTTCCTTGGTGGCTTTCCACAGCAGGAACAGGCCGCCGGCGATTAGGATCAGGTCGCGGCCGGAAAAGGCAGTTTCGAAGCTGGGCTTGCCATATTCGTTGGCCGCGCCGACCAGTCCCAGATCAAACAGTGGCGTCTGTAGCGTAACGATCCAGCCGATCAGGAGGAGTAACAGGATGCGCATGACCAGCGCGAAGCCAAGGCCGATCCGCCGCGCCCGCTGTTGTTGGTGTTCGGGCAGCTTGTTGGACAGGATCGCAATGAAGATCAGGTTGTCGATGCCCAGCACGACTTCGAGCGCGATCAACGTAAGCAGCGCGAGCCACGCGGCTGGGTCGGTCAACAGGGCGAGAATATCCATCCGGGACTAAAGCGCGCGATCGCTAGGCAGTTCCCGCGCCACCTGCACGAACTCGCCCACGCTCAGCGTTTCGGCGCGCCTCGTCGGCTCTATCCCGACCGTTTCCAGTGCTTCCACCGCACCTGGAAGGCTCTTCAAACTCTGGCGCAGCATCTTGCGGCGCTGGCCGAAGGCAGCGGCGGTCAGGCGTTCCAGCGTGGCGGGTGCCACGCGATCGGGCATCGCGGCGGGTTCGATATGCACCACCGCGCTCTGCACCTTGGGCGGCGGCGTAAACGCGCTGCGATGAACTTTCATCGCAAGCCGTGCGGTACTACGCCATTGGGCCAGCACCGCGAGGCGGCCATAGGCCTTGCTGTCGGGG
Organism: uncultured Alphaproteobacteria bacterium; assembly: GCA_963838735.1. GTDB lineage: Bacteria > Pseudomonadota > Alphaproteobacteria > Sphingomonadales > Sphingomonadaceae > Parerythrobacter_A. The sequence continues at coordinate 105,307 of CAWISG010000012.1, read as the reverse complement.
GCGGACACGATCCGTTGCGCCACTTCCTGCTGGAACATCAGCGTCAGGCTGGTCCAGTGCGGTGGCCACCCTTTACCACCCAGCCATCGCACCAACAGCGCCGTGCCGACATTGTAGGGCAAGTTGCTGACTATCGAAAAGGGCTCGCCCATTAGCGCGGCATGATCGACTCCCAGCGCATCGCCTTCGATCACGCGCAGCTTGCTGGGATAGGCGATGGCCAGTTCCGCCAACGCGGGCAGGCAGCGCACGTCCATCTCGATTGCCGTCACCCGCGCGCCCGCTTTCAGCAAGGCCCGCGTCAGGCCGCCGGGACCGGGGCCGATTTCCAGCACGGCGCGGTCGGTCAGGTCGCCCGGGACCGCCGCGATACGGTCCAGCAGCTGCGCGTCGAACAGGAAGTTCTGACCCAGGGCCTTGCTGGCGGACAGGCCGTGGCGGGCGATGACGTCTCGCAGGGGCGGCAAGTCGGGCAGCTCGGTCACCCCGCCCGCCTCGCGGCCATCTCGCCCGCCATGCGGATCGCCGCGATCATCGCGCCGGGATCGGCAATGTTCCTGCCTGCGATGTCGAGCGCGGTGCCGTGGTCGGGGCTGGTGCGCACGATGGGCAGGCCGAGCGTGACATTCACACCGGCGTCAAAATCCAGCGCCTTGATCGGGATCAGCGCCTGGTCGTGATACATGCACAGCGCCACATCGTAGCCACCGCGCGCATGCGGCGTGAACAGCGCATCGGCGGCGTGCGGCCCGGTCGCGTCGATGCCCTGTCTGCGCAGGGTGGCGATGGCGGGCGCGATGATGCGTGTTTCCTCGTCCCCGAACGCCCCACCTTCGCCCGCGTGCGGATTAAGCCCGGTGATGGCGAGGCACGGAGTTGCGATACCGAAATCGCGTTCGAGGGCATTCGCGGTCACGGTGGCGCGGTCGACGATAAGGTCTTGCGTTAGGCGGCGGGGGACTTCGGATAGGGCGCAGTGAATGGTCAGCGGCACCGTGCGCAGGTTCGGCCCCGCCAGCATCATCACCACGTCATCTGCTGCCAGACCGCAACGCGCGGCAAGAAATTCGGTTTGTCCAGGGAAGGCAAAGCCGACTTCCGCCAAAGCCGCCTTGCCAACGGGTGCGGTCACCAGTGCCGAAGCGAAGCCGCCGATCGTGTGCTTCGTTGCCACCTGCAGCGAGGCAAGCGCCGCAAGCGCACCGCCCGGAGCCGGTTCACCGGGCGCGAAGCGCGGACAGGGCTGTTCCGCCACCGGTAGCGCATCACCGAAAACTTCGGCGACTTGCCCCGGCGAATGGATTGCGTGTGTGGAGATATCAAGTCCGCGTGTGCGGGCTGCGGCTGTCAGCACCGCTGCATTGCCGAATACCATGAAGGGCAGCAGGCTTTCCGCCTGGCGCGCTGCCCATGCTGCCGCGACCAGTTCCGGCCCGACCCCCGCCGGGTCGCCCATGGACAGGGCGAGGGGCAGCCGCGTCATGTCGGTCTAGTTGTACTGGATATCAGCATCGTTGCGCAGATCGCGCAGGAAGGCCTGCGCGCGCTTCTCGACACGCTCGTCCTCGATCTCTCGCTGGATCTGCGCCACGGTCTGTGCGGTTTCCTGCGGCGGAGCCTGGCGACCGCACAGCATCAGGACGCGCACGCCCTCTTCCTGCGATCCAAAGGCGGGCGTCGCCTGTCCGGACTGCATGGAAAGCAGCGCGGACTGGAGCTGGCCGGGCAGCGAACGGGCACGCACCTGGCTGTTGGGCACCACTTCGGCACCGATACCGGCGGCGATGGCGTCCACTGCCTCGCACGAGCCGGCTGTGCTAATAGCGCTGTTGAACTGGGCCAGTCCGGCATCGAATTGCGCAGCCGTCATGCCTTCAGGAATGTTCATCGCGATCTGCTTGAGGCTAAGGATGCTGTCGCGCGGGTCGGCCATCATCACCTGCTTCTTGTCGATCAGCAGGATAATGGTGAAACCGCCGGGCACTTCGACCGGGCCGACCAGCTGTCCCGCTTCCATATTGCCGACTTCGCGCGCCATTTCGGGCGGCAGGCGATTGAGCTGCACGAAGCCGAGATCGCCGCCCACCGTCGCGGTGGTCGCTTCGGAGAACTGGCGCGCATAGGCAACGAAATTGCCGCCCTTGCGCAGCTGGTCCACGATGGCGCTGGCGTTCTGAAACACCGCCGCACGGCTTTCGGGCGTGGCGCTGAGGTAAATCTCGCCGATGCGGTATTCGGAGGATCCGCGCGTCGCTTCCAATGCGGCGAGGCGTTCGCGCGCTTCCTCTTCCGATACATTGATGAAGGGCGTGATGTTCCGGCGCAGCAACAGCTGCCAGGCAATCTCGCCGGTGATCTGGCGTTTCAAGGAGTTGGGCGAGCTGCCCAACGAGGTCAGTCGCGCATCCATCTGTTGGGCGGCATCGGCAACACCGTCGAAATTGCGCGCCGCCACTTCGGCATAGCGGCCTTCGATCATTCGGCTTTCAACGGCCAGCTCCTGCGCGGCGGCGGCCTGTATTTGCAGGGTTTCATCGATAAGGTTGCTGAGTACCTGCAGGCGGACCTGTTGCAATTCCGGACCGCTCATTTCGCCTTCCGAAGTGGATACGAGCAAGGCGACGCGGTGCGCGAGATCGGTGCCGGTGATGACGGCCCCGTTGACCACGGCGACCGGCCCGCGATTGTTCGGGTCGCTCAACCGCGCATCGACGGTGTTGGCAGGAATGCCGTAGGGGCCGACGCGCGCATCCTGCGGAACCGACGGGATCGGGGTCGCGGGCGTTGCCGTCGGCGCGGGTGGAGCCTGGGCGGCAAGCGGCGCGACCGTTAGCGACAGGAGCGAGAGACCGCCGAGCAGCGTCTTGAAAAGCGTCATAGCGAGTATGTGTTCCGTCGTTGCGCGCGCACCACGTTCGGGCGTCGATCAGGTCTGCCGGGTTATGGCGACAGGGCTTAACGCAAGCTGAGTGCGCGGGTCAAACGCGCGATTGCCGCCAAGATGCTCACCGGAACCCGAAATTGCGGATGGCGAAGTAAAGCTGGAAAGTATCGCCGCGCTCTGCATCGCCCGCCGTCACATAGTCGCGCCGCCACGTCACGCCCATTTCCAGACAATCGTCAGCATAGGCCACACCGAGCCGGGTGCGGATCGGTTCGAATCCGTCGGAACTCTGCAGCGGGTCTTCTTCCGCATCGGTCAGGTTGACCACGCCGGAGCCGAAAACGGACCAGTATTTGGCAAAGGCAATGCGCGTGGCAATGCGCAATTCCTCGCGATCCTGTAAATCCTCGAACCCGCGGTCGATATCGCGATTGAGGCGCAAATAGCCGATTTCCGCGTAGGTGCGTTCGTTCCCGATCGTGGCGTCGAATTCGTTGCGGCGGATGGCAAGGTTGTCCTTGTCCAGCCGGTAGCGGTGCGTGATTTTCGCGAAATCGCGATAGCGCACCTCGGTCCGGCCCACGAAATCCGATACCCGCTCGCTCAGGCCGGTGCCATCGACCAGAATATTGCGATCCTTGTCCAGCAGGTAGGACTGGCCCAGCGTCGTGCGGACGCGCCAGCCGGGACGCTGGACTTCCCAGTCGAACCCATACGTCGCGCGGACACCGTCCTCGAACCGGTCATATCCGGGGAAGCGGTTCAGCGCGAACAGGTTGCTGTCTTCCAGATCGATGGCGCGCGAATCCTCGTTCGGTACGGCGAGGTTGCGGACGGGCGGCGTGGCCACGATCTGAAAACGCGGTGTAAAAATCTGCGTTCCGCCGAACGCCTCGCCCACGAACGGCCATTGCATATCCACCGCCGCCAGCGAGATGGCGCGCGTTTCGAAACCCGGATTGCCGCGATAGGTCGGGGTCAGGGTCAGCGCGTTCTCGTCGCTGTGGTAGACGTCGCCGCGTGCCAGCCCGGTGAAGGTCACCACCTGGCCCAGCCCGGTCACGCGCTTCAAGTCGTAGCGCGCGCTGGCGAAGGCACGTTGCGTATCCTGCCCGGTATCGCGAAAGATGGCGAGGCTGTTGCCCTGCACTTCTACAATGCCGCCAAGCCCGGTCGGATCGGCCAGCCGCTTGCGATAATCGATGGTCGGCAATACCAGCGGCACCTGGTTCTGCGCCTGGTTCAGCCGCAATGTCTGCGTCGCCCAGCCGGCAATGGAGAGGTAGGACGTCTCGCCGATCCGCTCGGCGTTGATGGTGGAGCGCAGGCGGTCGTCGCGGCTGATGTCATAGCGGCGCAGGAAAGTCCGGTCGCTGGCTGCGCGGACGGAGCCGGTAATGCTCCATTCCGGTGTGAACTGGAACTTGCCATTGGCGATGATATATCCGCGCACGTCGCTTTCGCTGGTGGGAACGCCAGTGAAATCGGAGATGCGGCGGCTGTGCGTGGCGTAGCCGGTGATCTGGTACGCACCCTCTGCAGCCAGATGGCGATACTTCGCGCTTACCATCGGCGGCGCTTCGGTGAAGGCGTAGCCGGTGACTTCGATATCCCGGTTTTCCGCCAGCCGCCAGTAATAGCTGCCCGAAACCTCGACGCCGTTGGATTGGGAAATGCGCAGGTCCGGAACCAGCACACCCGACACCGCGCTTCCATCGGTGCGCACGGCGAGGCCGGGCAGCGGCAGCAGGCGCTGGCCGAACAGCTCCAGATAGGCTCCGCGAAACCGCACGCGTTTGTCCGCCGGGTCGTACACCACGCGGTCGGCGGTGATGCGCCAGCTCGGATCCTTGTCGCATCCTTCGGCCTCCACCACCGCGCAGGCGCTGTAGGCGGCGTCGGTCAGCACGATGCTGCCGTCTTCCTGCCGCGCCCCGCCGCGCGCTGCCAGCCGACCGCCTTCGCGCAGGGCCAGCAACAAGATCGTCGATCTCTCCCGTCTCGAACGCGTCGGTCAGTTCGACCCGCTCGGTGAAGATCTGGTTGCCCGCCTCGTCCACGAACCGCACCGACCCTTGCGCTTCGATGGTGCCTGCGCGCCGGTCCCACACGATGCGGTCGGCGCGCACCGAGCGGTCCTCGCTGCGCAGGATGACAAGGCCGCTGGCGGTGACGATGTCGGTATCGTTGTCGTAAGCGATCGCGTTCGCTTCGAATTCGATCTGGCGATCGTCCGCAGCCTGTATCGACGGCGTGTCGTCCTCCTGCACGCCCTTTTCCCGAGCGATGGCGAGCGACGGCGCGGTCAGCGCGAGGACAGCCGCCGCGACCGGTCCGGCGAGAACAGGGAAGGGGCGGCGCATGGCTTGCCTATCGCATTGCGCGCGCGTAATCGCAATCGCAGCATTAGGCGGCGCGCCACGACGGACGCGCGGCCATTTCTCAAAGAATTCTGGAGCAGGCATGCAAATCAAGTTCAGCGATATTCGGCCTTCGGACGCGGCGCTCGTGGCGCAAATCGTCAACAAGGGCAAGCTGCCCGACGGGCTGGAACCGACGCTGGCGAAGGGTGCCGAAGCCGCCCGGTTCAAGGGAACGGCGGGACAGGTCTTCGAAAGTTTCGCCGAACGCGACGGCAAGGTTGTCCGTGTGGCGCTGGCAGGCGCAGGCGATGCAAGCGTGAAGGCGCGGGCTGCCAACCTAGAGAAAGCAGGCGCGGCGCTGGCGGCGAAATACATGACCTCGGGCGAGACCGATATCGCGGTGGATTTTGCCGGTAGCGGCCTGTCCGCCAGCCAAGCTGCTGCCGTCCTGCTCGGCCTGCGCCTGCGCTCGTGGCGTTACGATGTGCATCGCACCAAGATGAAGGCGGAAGACAAGATTACACTGACGACGGCAACCGTGCTGGGTGCGCCGGAAGGCACCGCCGAAGCGTGGGCCGACCTTGCCTGCGTTGCGGACGGTATCGAATTTACGCGCGAGCTGGTCACCGAACCCGCCAACGTCATATACCCCGTCAGCTTCGTCGAACGCTGCCGCGAACGCTTTGCCGATACCGGTGCCGAAATCACCGTTCTAGACGAACCGGCGATGGAGAAGCTGGGCATGGGCGCGCTGCTTGGCGTGGGGCAAGGCTCTGTCCAGCCGAGCCAGCTTTTGGCGATCCGCTGGAATGGCGCCGAGGGAGACCGGAGCGAAGAGGCTCCGACCGCTTTTGTCGGCAAGGGCGTCACCTTCGACACCGGCGGGATCTCGCTGAAACCCGGTCCGGGCATGGGCGACATGAAGTTCGACATGGGCGGCGCGGGCGCTGTCGCGGGTGCCATGCTGGCGCTGGTGAAGCGAAAGGCGAAGGCGAATATCGTTGCGGTAATGGGCCTCGTCGAAAACATGCCCGACGGGAATGCGATCCGCCCCGGCGACGTGCTGACCAGCATGTCCGGCCAGACGATCGAGGTGCTGAACACCGATGCCGAAGGGCGGCTGGTGCTGTGCGATGCGCTGCACTGGACGCAGGAAGAATATGCGCCTGCGCGCATCGTCGATTTCGCCACGCTGACCGGCGCGATGATTATTGCGCTGGGCCACGAGCATGGCGGCGTGTTCGCAAACGACGATACGCTGGCCGAGGATTTGCTGGATGCCGGACTTGAAACGGGCGACAAGCTGTGGCGTTTCCCGCTGGCGCCCGAATACGACAAGCTGATCAATTCGCCCATTTCCGACATGAAGAATATCGGTCCGCGCGAAGCCGGTTCGATCACTGCCGCGCAGTTCCTGAAGCGATTCGTCAAGGACGGCACGCCGTGGGCGCATTGCGATATTGCGGGTATGGTCTGGGCCGAAAAGCCGGGCGCGACATGGGGCAAGGGCGCGACCGGCTATGGCGTGCGGCTGATCGACCGGCTGGTCCGCAACACATTGGAAACCTAAAAGGACCGCCCAATCGCCAAAATGCGCAAAAAGGGCGATTTGCCAACCAAGATCTGCGCGACCTGCGGACTGCCTTTTGCATGGCGCAAGAAGTGGGAGCGGGACTGGGATCAGGTGCGCTATTGCTCGGACCGCTGCCGGCGCGAGAAGGGCACGATAGCAGGCGCAGAGGACGCACTCTGATGCGGATGGACTTCTACCAGCTGTCGCGCGATCCGGTGGAAGCGGTGGTCACGCTGCTGGCGCAAAAGGTGCTGGCGGCGGGCAAGCGCGGCCTTGTGGTCAGCGGTGACGCGGACCAGCGCGCCGCCATAGGTACGGCGTTGTGGGCGCAACCCGAATGTTTCCTGGCCAATGGTGAAGCAGGCGATGAACATGCGGCGCGCCAACCACTTCTACTCTCCGCCAATTGCGAAGCCGCGAACGGCGCGACCAACGTGCTCCTGGCCGACGGTATATGGCGGGAAGAGTCCGAGGCCTTTGCGCGCACGTTCCTGTTGTTCGACGATGCAACGGTGGATGCGGCGCGCGAATTGTGGCGCAAGCTGGACGGGCGCGAAGGCTTGGAGCGCAATTTCTGGAAACAGGATGGCGGGCGCTGGACGAAGGCGGCGTGATTCGTCTTCGCGTGCCGTTTCTGGCTGTTCTATGTCTGCCGATGGCCGGATGCGACAGCGAACCCGCGCCGCTTGCACACACCGTGGCAACAGAGACGCGCGACAATGGCGTGGAGGTGACGACCACGACGTTCGCCACCGAAACCGGCACGGTCACCTTGCAATCCCGCGACGGCGATGTTGGCGGCCTGCCGCTGGGCTTGCCGCTCTTCCCCGATGCCAAAGTCGTCAGGAGCGCGACCTTCGTAAAAGGCGAAACCCGCAGCCATTTCGTGCAGCTGAGCAGTGACGCCCAACCTGCGCAGATCACGGCATTCTACGAAGCGGCGGCGGGCAGGGCCGGCATGGTCATGGAACCCGATCTGCCGACCGGCGAAGCGCCGATGGTCCACGCCACTGGCACCGGCAGCGCGCATCTTACCCTGACCACCCGGCGCCAGGCGGAAGGCTCCGTCGTCGCGCAACTCACCATTGCCGAACCGCGTTGAACACTTGCGAATGCTGCATTGCGGCGTTAGGGGCGCGCCGCATAGAGGAAGCATACCGCTTTTTCCAAGGAACGACTCCATGACCGTCACCCGCACCTTTTCCATCATCAAGCCTGACGCCACCCGCCGCAACCTGACCGGTGCCGTCACCAAGATGCTCGAAGACGCCGGACTGCGCGTCGTCGCCTCCAAGCGCATCCGGATGACGCGCGAACAGGCCGAAGGCTTCTACGCCGTCCACAAGGAACGTCCCTTTTTCAACGATCTGGTGAACTTCATGGTCAGCGGCCCCGTGGTGGTGCAGGCGCTGGAAGGCGAAGACGCCGTCAAGCGCAACCGCGACGTAATGGGCGCGACCAATCCTGCCGACGCGGACGAGGGCACTATCCGCAAGGCATTCGCGGAATTGATTGAAGCCAATAGCGTCCACGGTTCGGACAGCGACGAGAACGCGAAGATCGAGATCGACTACTTCTTCGACGAGGACGAACTGGTCGGCTAAACTACAGCGTCGTAGCGGGAGGCAAGGCGCTTGGGTGCGACGTGCCGCCAGCTACGCGCCAGCCAGTCCGCTGCATGGTCCCAGTCCATGTCGGGCCGGTTCAGGACCAAGCCGACCCAGCCGCTCGCGCCGTAATAGGCGGGCTTGAAATAGGTTTCCGGCTGCATCTCGATGAGGTCCGATAGTTCATCCTGCCCGCTGGTCTTCACTAGCAGGGCGACATGCGGGCTGCCGTGATGGCGGTCGAGGAAATAGGCGAAATACTTGCCGCTCTTCTCCGACCCGACGCGCCAGCCTACCGAGCCATGACTTTCCCGCTCGTGCGTTGACGGCAGGGCGAGCGCCGTCGCGCGGACCCGTTCGAGGAGGTGTGCCGCATCGTCGGTGCGCGAGACGTAGCGTGCCAGCGTATCGGGATAGAGCTGGTGCTCGGCATATTGCACCCGTGCGGCCAGCGTCTCTGGCGTGTCATCGGCGGTTATCGCGACCGTCGCCTGCCCCAGAATTTCGCCCGCATCCAGCTCTTCGGTGACCAAATGCACTGTCGCACCGGCTTGCGCATCGCCCGCCGCGATGGCGCGGGCGTGGGTGTCGAGGCCGGGATAAAGCGGCAGCAGCGAGGGATGGATATTCAGCATCCGCCCCTCCCACCGGCGCACGAAGCCGGGTGTCAAAATACGCATGTATCCTGCCAGCGCGATCAGGTCCGCGTCGGCATCTTTCGCTGCGGCTTCCATAACGGCATCATGGTCTGCGCGCGTCATGCCGCGATGTGACAGTGCGAAAGTCGACACGCCTTCCGTCTTCGCCAGTACCAACCCGGGCGCATCAGGATCGTTCGCCGCGACCAGCACGATTTCATAGCAGCTGCCAGGTAGGCGGCTGGCGTAAAGGAGTGCGGCCATATTGCTGCCGCGTCCGGAAATGAACACCGCGACTTTAGTCTTCGGACGCGCGCTTTTAGCCATCATGCGTCACGGACCAGTCAGCCTTCGCGGACCACGTCCCGCGCGATCCTGATACCGTGCAGCCTCGCCTGCCAGTCTCGATCCGCCCGACGGGCAGCACGGTTTCGCCAGCCTTCGTCAGCGCCGCGGTCACAGCCGCAACATCGCTTTCCGCCACGGTCAGCACCATGCCGACACCGCAGTTGAAGGTGCGCGCCATCTCGCCGGGTTCGATCTTCCCCTGCGCCTGCAGAAACGCCATCAGCATCGGCTGGCGCCATCCGTCGGCAGTGACCGTGGCACGACACCCGTCGGGCAAAACGCGTGGAATGTTCTCCAGCAGCCCGCCGCCGGTGATATGCGCGCACGCTGCAATTTTGCCCGCGCGGATCAGCGGCAGCAGGCTGTGCACATAGATGCGGGTCGGTGCCATCAGCGTGTCGATCAGCAGCGTCTCAGCATCGAACAGGGCAGGGCGGTCCAGGCGCCAGCCCTTGTCCGCCGCCAACCGTCGGACCAGCGAAAACCCGTTGGAATGCACCCCCGTCGATGCGAGTCCCAGAAGCACCTGCCCCGCTGCGACGCGCTCGCCCGTCAGCTGTTCGCCGCGCTCGACCGCGCCGACGCTGAACCCGGCAAGGTCGTAATCGCCTTGTGCATACATGCCCGGCATTTCCGCCGTTTCGCCCCCGATCAGCGCGCAGCCAGCATCCTTGCATCCTTCGGCAATCCCGGCGACCACCCGTTCCGCAACACCCGTTTCCAGCCGTCCTGTCGCAAAATAGTCGAGGAAGAACAGCGGTTCGGCACCCTGCACGATAAGATCGTTGACGCACATCGCGACCAGGTCGATGCCGACGGTATCGTGCCGGTCATACTCGATGGCGAGTTTCAGCTTGGTGCCGACACCGTCATTCGCGGCCACTAGCAACGGGTCGGTGTAGCCAGCTGCCTTGGGATCGAAGAACCCGCCGAACCCGCCCAGTTCCGCATCTGCGCCGGGGCGGGCGGTGGCTTTGACGAGCGGCCCGATAGCCTTGACCAGCCGGTTGCCCGCATCGATCGACACGCCGGCTTCGGCATACGTGTAGGGTGCGGCGCTCTTTCCGGTCATCGACGACAGGCTTTACGCTTTCGCGCTTGGATTTCTACGGGGCTTTGGGCAAAAGGCGGCAGGTTTTCCCCGATGATGACATCTTCCTCCCTTCCGAACCGGCCGACAAGGTTGCACCTCTTCGTTGCACTGGCGCTTGCCGGAGCGATTTCTCTGGCGGTCGTCGCCGCCAGTACGGTCGCGCAGGTGGAGGGGGAGCGCGGCATTGCCGCCATCGCCAGCACCAACGATATCGACGTGGCCGGTATCGAAGTCGATGAAACCGGTGACAATGCGGAGGATGCGCGGCGCAATGGCTGGCGCGAGGCGCAGCGCAAGGCGTGGGCCAAGATTAACGGGCCGAACGTGTCCGACGGCCAGCTCGACAGCATGGTAACTGCCATCGTCATCCAGCGCGAGGAGATCGGGCCGCGCCGCTATATCGCGACGCTGGGCGTCATCTTCGACCGGGCACGGGCACGCCGGTTTCTGGGCGGGGCGGGGCAGCGGGCACGGTCCGCGCCGATGCTGCTGGTGCCGGTAACGATTACCGGCGGGACGCAGCTGGTCTATGAACAGCGCAACCCGTGGCAGCGCGCGTGGGCGGAATTCCAGACAGGCGGCAGCCGCATCGAATATGTCAGGCCCTCCGGTGCGGGAGGCGATTCGCTGCTGCTGACATATGGCCAGACCGCACGCCGTAGCCGCAGTTGGTGGCGCAACGTGCTCGACGAATACGAGGCGGGCGACGTGTTAATCGCCATCGCGCAGCTGGACCATGAATATCCCGGCGGTCCCGTGCGCGGCACCTTCACCGGGCGCTATGGTCCAGACAACACGTATCTCGACAGCTTCACGCTGCGTAGTGCGAATCCCGCCGGTGTGGCGGCAATGATGAACCGTGCGGTGCTGCGCTTCGATACGATGTTTGCAGGCGCGCTTGCCGAAGGGCTGCTGACGCCGGACGCCACGCTGAATGTCGGCTTGCAGGGCACCGATCCGACCTTGCAGCGGTTGATCGAGATCGGGCGCGCTGCCGAATTGCAGGAGCGGTCCGACCGTGCCGCCCGCGCCGCCGCGCAGGAAAGCGCCGCCGCAGCGCCCGAAGAACGCGCAGACACCACGCCGGCACCCGCCGCGACACCCACGGCGGCGACGGTAAATGCGTTCGTGGTCCAGTTCGCCAGCCCCGATGCGGCGGCCATCGACGCCACGCTGTCTGCGGTGCGCGGCACGCCGGGCGTGCGCGGTGCCGCCACCAGCAGTCTGGCCATTGGCGGTACGTCGGTGATGCGGGTCAGTTATGGCGGCAGCATCGGCGAGCTGGCAGCGGCGCTGCGCGGGCGGGGCTTTACCGTCAACCAGGGCAGCAGCGCGCTCGCCATTTCGCGGTAACGGGCCGTGTCGGTTCTCTCCGACAGCCGGCAAATCCCGTTGCCGCTATCGCTTGCACAGGCGAACCGGCAGCGCGACGGCGCGGCTGCCGCATTCCAGCGTCTGATCGTAGGCGAGGCGAATGCTAACGCGCTCGATGCGCTGCGCGATCCGGCGGACTGGCCCTACGGCACTGCCATCCTGTCCGGTCCGCCCCGCAGCGGCAAGTCGCTACTGGGTCGGTGGTTTGCGAATGGTGGGGATGGGGGCGGGGCGGGCGACGTGATCGACGATGCCGATACCTTGCCGGAAATGGACCTGTTCCACCGCTGGAACCGCGCGCAGGAGGCGGCGCGTCCGCTGCTGCTGGTGAGCGGTCGCCAGCCGTGGCAAATAGCCCTGCCGGATTTGCGCAGCCGTATTGGCGCGGCGCTGCACTTGACTGTCGGCGAGCCGGACGATGAAATGCTGGCGGACCTCATTGAAAACCATGCCTCGCAACGCGGGCTGGCGCTGGGTAAGGGCGCGCTGGCCTATCTCGTGCCGCGTGCGGAACGCAGCTTTGCCGGGATCGAAAGTCTCGTGGCGACGATCGACCGGCTGACCCTGGAGCGCAAGGTGCCTGCCACACTCTCGGTCTGGCGCGATGCACTGGAGGCGGTTCACGGGCCGGAGCAGTCAATGCTGTTCTAACGGGGCTGTTCTGACTTGCGCAATGTGCGCCAAGATGGGAGATGGGGGGCGATGTTCGGTTCGCTGACAGCCTATCTCGACTCCGTGCGCACACGCGATCCCGCCCCGCGTTCGCGTTGGGAAGTGTTGCTGTATCCGGGTGTCTGGGCGCTCGGCCTGCACCGCGTGGCGCATTGGTTGTTCGAGGCTAAGCTGTATTTTCTCGCGCGGTTGGTCAACCACTTCTCGCGCATGATTACCGCGATTGATATCCATCCCGGCGCAACCATCGGAGCGAATTTCTTTATCGATCACGGCTTCACCGTCATCGGGGAAACGGCGGAAATCGGCGACGATGTGACAATCTACCAATGCGTGACGCTGGGTGGCACGAATCCCGCCAACGGCATCGGCGGCAAGCGCCATCCTACGATCCGTGACAATGTCATTATCGGATCCGGTGCGCAGGTCATCGGCCCCATCGAAGTGGGTCGCCGTGCACGGATAGGGGCCAATGCCGTCGTCACCGACGACGTGCCCGAAGGCGCGACGATGATCGGGATGAAGGCGCGCTCCACGCTGGTCCCCGCCGAAGACTGGCTGCGCGAATTCCTGCCTTATGGGACTCCATGCGACGAACCGTGCCCCGAGATGACGCCCGAAGGTGCACGCCGCTTTGCCGAGCTGGCCGCGCAGGTTGCAGCGATGCGGGCCGAACTGGATGCGCTCAAGGCTGCTGACGATGAAGCAGGTGACGCAGGCAGGCGCAGCGGGACCGGCACGTTTCCGTGAGGTCGGGTTCGAGCGGCAGCGTCGTCGCATTTCCCGGCGGCAAGGGAGGGCAGGTCGGGTTCGACCGCGCCGAATTGCAACGCATCCTCGACCTCTATGGCCGCATGGTCGCGGCGGGCGAATGGCGCGATTACGCAATGGACTTCACGCAAGATTGCGCGGTGTTTGCCGCCTTCCGCCGCGCCGCCGAACGGCCACAGGCACGGGTGGAGAAGCGTCCGGCCCTGCGCAACCGACAGGGGATGTGGACGCTGTTCGGTGAACATGGCCAGGTCTTGAAACGCGGGCACGAATTGCCTGGCGTGCTCGCGCCGATGGAACGCAGGCTGATGAAGGCGGTGGACTAGGCTGGCGCTGTCGCGCTGGCAGGCACACCGGTCGTATCGGGCAGTCGCGCCTGCCATTGCGTCGGGAGCTTGCTAACAACCGCGCGTCGGATGGGTGCCCAGAAAGCCGACAGGCTCAGGAGGGCGGAACCGATCACCAGCGCCGTCAGCGCAAAGCTCAGCTCCACCGCGCCGAACCGGTCGAACAAGATGGTCAGGGCGATAAGCACATACGCCAGCGCCGAGACCAGCAGCGCGCGCCGGTCGATCGCCAGCGCCACCAAGCCGAACACGATGTATACCCCCAGCACCGCGAATACCGCGCCGGTGCCGATATCGTCGCCATCGATCACGCCGATCAGCGCGAACACCGGATGCGCGATCATCGGTGCGGCGAGCAGGTGCAGCCAGAACGCCACATCGCTGCGCCGCGTGATGCGCTCGCGGTCGCCGATGTCCCACCACATCGCGAAGGCGAACACGGCAAGCCCGGTCAGGAATACGAGGCTCAGCGCGATGGTCTCGTCATGCTCGGGCGCGAGTTCGGTCAACCCGGCCAGCAGCAGACCCACCACGGTCGCCGCGATGGCGGCGGACCCGGCAGCAACGGTAATCGGCACCATGAACCGCCGCCAGTGCAGGTAGGCAGCGCCTGCTGCGACGAGGGCAGAGACAGAGAACAGAATGGCAGGGAGGGCGTTTGCCCCGTCGGTATCGATCGCGGCGATGGCTGCGCTCAGCACCGCTGCGAACACGCCGCCGACATATGCGAGCAGCAGGATAATAGAAGGCAAAGCCATACGCCGCTTACGCGTGAAGAACTCGGCCAGCGGCCACGCGGTCGCCGCGACGAACAACGCGCCGAACAGTATGCCGAGATTCTCGGAAACCTCACGCGCCCCACTTGCTGCCTTCATTTGCGCCTCTGTCGGGGCGATGGCTTGCGCATACATCGTATTCCAATCCGGTGGTGGATAGATCGCCGTGCCCAAAGCCTGCCCGATAGCCCCCGCCGCGACCAGCATGATAATCACACCGATCGCAACGAAGATATCGTTGAAGCTGTTGATGAGGCGGAAGTTTTCCTCGCTGCCACGTGGCAGTTCGCGCAACTGCGTCATATGGGCGCGAAAGGCAGCGGCGCTCTCGGCGCTCAGCGCCCCTGCCGTGACTGCGGAATTGATGTCTTCTTCGCTGTACACCGGGCGCGTCTCCACTGCTGATGGCAGCGGGATAGGCCCGGTGTGTTAGTGGGTCAATACAGTTTGAACGGCGCGCGTATCAGCCTCGCGCAGACCCCGGACCTTCGCCCGTTACCTTCTGCATCGCCTTCAGGATATTGCCCGATTGCTCGCTACCCGATTGCGGGGCGGTCAGGTTGCTGAAATCGTTGATCGTGTCCCACTTGGCGGCGAATCCTTCGACCGTGCGGTCCTCTTCCTTCAGCCACACCGCGTCGTTCATCACGGTCCAGCTGGAATGGAACCCGCCCGCACCCGCGCCGACGATGGCGTTGCTGGGGCTGTCTTCGCTGACCAGGAACAGCGCGGCGGGAACGACATTGACCGGATCGAACAGCTTGAACGCTTCTTCGGGGAACAGGTCTTCGGTCATGCGCGTGCCGGCGACCGGGCTGAGCGTATTGACACGGATGTTGTATTTCGCGCCTTCCAGTTGCAGCGTCTTGGTCAGCCCTGCGAGCCCCAGCTTCGCCGCGCCGTAATTCGCCTGTCCGAAATTGCCGAACAGCCCGGTGCTGCTGGCTGTCATCAGAACGCGGCCATAGGATTGTTCGCGGAACAGTTCCCAGCAAGCCTTGGTGGCGAATGCGCTGCCCGTAAGGTGGACTTTCACCACGAATTCAAAGTCCTCGGGCGACATCTTGATAAAGGTCTTGTCCCGCAGGACGCCTGCATTGTTGATGAGGACATGCACGCCGCCCCATTTCTGCTTCGCGTCGGCGACCATCTTTTCCATGTGATCGTATTCCGTCACCGAACCGCCATTGGCCATTGCGGTGCCGCCCGCCTTTTCAATTTCCTCGACCACTTCGCTCGCCGCGTCGGACGAACCGGTGCCGTCGCGCGAACCTCCGAGGTCGTTCACCACGACTTTCGCCCCGCGCCTGGCGAGCTCAAGCGCGTATTCCTTGCCCAAACCGCCGCCTGCTCCGGTGACGATGGCGACTTTGTCCTTGAACGAGATGGTCATGCGGGAAACTCCGATAATGGCTTACGTTTACGTCAATATGCTGCGCGAATTGGCAGGTTCATTGCTGCGATGCAACCATAGGCGCGACGTATGCGCGACGTATGCACGATAGGGCGCGGTGCCGTAGGGGCAGGGCGTGCCGTCACAGCCGTTCGAGCGCGGCGGGCAGGTGGGCAAACGATTCGATGACGGCATCGCCGCCGAGCCTGTCCACCGGTCCGTCGCAGTAACCGTAGGCTGCGACTACCACCGGCACGCCTGCCGCCCTGGCCGCGCCGACATCGTAGCTGCTGTCGCCGACGAAGGCGAAGGTGGCGGCGTCCGCATTGCACCGGCGCATGGCTTCCAGCACAGGCGCGGCGGAAGGCTTGGCATTGCCCTTGCCCATCGTATCGCCGCCGATAATGCAGACGAACCGGTCCGCGAGGCCGAGTTGCGTCAGGATATCGCGCGCGAAACTTTCGAACTTGTTGGTCACCACCGCCATCGCCACACCCCGCGCCGCCAGCGCATCAAGCGTCGCGACAACGCCGGGATAGGCGCGCGAATGCACCGCGTTGTTCTTGGCATAAAACGTCAACATCGTCTTGTAGAGGGGGCGGAAGGCCGCTTCTGGCAAGCCGCCCTGCGCCGCGACGGCGCGCGCCAGCATCGCCTTGGCTCCGCCGCCGATCAGGTCGGTGCTTTCCTCCGTCGGCACCGTTGCGAACCCGCCCGCCGACAGCGCATGGTTTACCGCCGCGCCGAGATCGCGATGCGTTTCGAGCAATGTCCCGTCGAGATCGAAGCCTATCGCCGCTACGTCCATTGTCCTGTTTCCCCCGCAAAATAAAGGTTATGGTCGCCAGTCGGCATCTGCGCTTGCTATCGAAACTGCAACACTGCTTCGCCAAAGGCTGCGCCCATGAACACCACTCACGAATTCGCCGCCGTCATCCTTGCCGCCGGCAAAGGCACGCGTATGAAATCGGCGCTGCACAAGGTGCTGCACCCGGTCGCGGGGCGGCCCATGATCGACCACCTGATGCAGTCGGTGGATGCGTTGGCCCCGGCGCGCAAGGTGGTGATAGTTGGCGCGGGGCGCGAACAGCTGGAGGGGGCGCTGGGCGACCGCGCGGAAACCGCGTTGCAGGAACCGCAGCTGGGCACCGGGCACGCAGTGCAGCAGGCGCAGGAAGCGCTTGGCGATTTCACAGGCGATGTGCTGGTGCTGTATGGCGACGTGCCCTTCGTGCGCGAGGCGACAATGCGCGCCATGTTCGACCGGCTGCATGCCGAGGACGCCCCCGCCGCCGTGGTGCTCGGCTTTGAGCCGGACGATCCGGGTCATTACGGACGTGTCATCGCGGACGACGCCGGACGCATCGCGAAAATGGTGGAATACAAGGATGCGGACGAACAAGAGCGCGCCTGCCGCTTTGTGCAATTCCGGCGTGATGGCGGCGCGTGCGGCGGACATGTTCGACCTGCTGGGCCGTGTCGGCAACGACAATGCGCAGGGCGAGTATTACCTCGTCGATATCGTCAATGTTGCCAATGCCGATGGCCGCCATTGCGCCGTGGTGACGACCGATGCGCCGGGTGAAGTGACCGGCATCAACAGCCGTGCCGAACTGGCGGCGGCGGAGGCACAATGGCAGGCATTCCGGCGCGAGGAAGCGATGGCCGACGGTGCGTCGCTCAAGGCCCCGGAAACGGTTTTTTTCAGCTTCGATACCAAACTTGGCCGCGATGTGACGGTGGAACCGAATGTCGTGTTTGGCCCCGGCGTCACGGTGGCGGATGGTGCGACGATCCGTGCGTTCAGCCACCTTGAAGGCGCGGATGTCGGACCGGATTGCACGGTCGGCCCCTATGCCCGCCTGCGCCCCGGCGCGGTGATGCGACGCGGCAGCAAGGTCGGCAATTTCGTGGAAATGAAAGCGGCTGTGCTGGGCGAAGGTGCGAAGGCCAGCCACCTGACCTATCTCGGCGACGCAGAAGTGGGCGAGGGCGCGAATATCGGTGCGGGGACCATTACCTGCAATTATGACGGCTATTTCAAACACAGGACGGTTATCGGCGCGCGCGCTTTCATCGGCAGCAACAGCGCGCTGGTCGCCCCGGTCAACATCGGCGCCGACGCAATCGTCGCGGCAGGCAGCACGGTCAGCCGCGATGTGGCCGATGGCGAGCTGCGCGTGGTGCGGGCGGACCAGCTCGTGAAGCTGGGCTGGGCCGACCGGTTTCACGATACGATGAAAAAGAAAAAGGCGGGACAGGGCTAGAAAGCAGCGAAAGAATGGCCCTGGCGGGGGAGAAACCGGACGCCTGCTGGCTGTGCGGCAGGCCGTTTGCGCGGCGTATCCAGTGGCACCACACCGTGCCGAAGGCGAAAAAGGGCCGCGACACGGTGCCGCTGCATCCGATCTGCCACAAGGCGATCCATACCAATTTCACCAATGCCGAACTGGCGCGGCACGGGACCGACCGCGACCGGTTGCTGGAGAACGCAGTGCTGGAACGGTTTGTTGCCTGGGTGAAGGACAAACCGCCCGACTTTCACGCGCCGACCCGCACCGGGGTGCGTGGGGGTCGGCGCTGAAAGCCGGGCGGGATGCGTACCGGGTGGTTTGACCCGGGCTGCCGGGATGACATGCCGCTGGACCAGAGCGGTGGGTCAGCCCGAAACTTTTTCCTTCCGACCAGGAGCCGGAGTGCGGCACGCTGATCGCTCGCCGGCAAACTCGTTCTGCGCCTGCCAGGTTTCGAATTCGCTACGGCTCAATAGGTAATGATACCGTACCTCGTCGAAACTTACCCGCTCGTCGTGCACGGCGGCAACCACGTCGGCCTTGCGCTTTGGCGACCAGTGGATGTCATAGCTGTCGGGCAAGCCTGCGCGCTTGATCCGCTGCGCGATTGTTTCGTGTCGCGCATAGGCATCGGCAGGGTGTGCGGCCCGTGTCGACAGGGTGGTGTGTTTCTGGCTCATCGCCAAACCTCCGCTCGCGCCCCCGCAAGATCGTGCTTTCACTTCGATCAGCAGAACTGGACGGAATGCCTTAACGCCAGGCTGACAGGTTCGCCGAACGCAGCGTTTACCATGACGCTCGCGAAAGCGGACAGAAACGAAAAGGGCCGCCGAAACGGCGACCCTTCCGATGCTCTATAAAGGCGCAGCCATCAGCTCATTCGACGTGCTCGGCCAGAACGGTCAGTCCGTTCTCGCCAACTTCGGCAAATCCGCCGCGCACCGCGATCTCTTCGGGCGCAGCGCCTTCGCTGGCATAGACCTGCAACGCGCCATCCTTGATGGTGGACATGAAGGGTGCATGGCCCTCCAGCACGCCGAACGCCCCCTCGATCCCCGGCACGACAACCATGTGGACATCCTGCGAGCGGACCTGGCGAGCAGGCGTGACGAGTTCGAAATGCAGCGGCATGGCGATCAGGCGTCCTCGGCCATCTTCTTGGCCTTGGCGACGGCCATGTCGATCCCGCCGACCATGTAGAAGGCGGCTTCGGGCAGGTGGTCGTATTCGCCTTCGACGACGGCCTTGAAGCTGGCGACGGTGTCTTCCAGCTGCACGAATTCGCCCGGGATGCTGGTGAACACCTCGGCCACGTGGAACGGCTGGCTGAGGAACTTCTGGATCTTGCGCGCGCGGGCGACGGTCAGCTTGTCCTCTTCGGACAGCTCGTCCATGCCCAGGATTGCGATGATGTCCTGCAGGCTCTTGTATTTCTGCAACGTTTCCTGAACCTTGCGCGCCGTTTCGTAATGCTCCTGCCCCACGACGCGCGGTTCAAGCACGCGGCTGGTGCTGTCGAGCGGATCGACCGCGGGATAGATGCCCAGCTCCGAAATCGCGCGGTTCAGCGTGGTGGTTGCATCGAGATGGGCAAATGAAGTGGCGGGCGCCGGATCGGTAAGGTCATCGGCGGGCACGTAGATCGCCTGCACAGAGGTAATCGAACCCTTGGTGGTGGAGGTGATGCGTTCCTGCAGATTGCCCATGTCGGTGCTGAGCGTCGGCTGATAGCCCACAGCGGACGGGATGCGCCCTAGCAGGGCGGACACTTCGGAACCGGCTTGCGTGAAGCGGAAGATGTTATCGACGAAGAACAGCACGTCCTGCCCTTCCTCGTCGCGGAAATATTCCGCCATCGTCAGGCCGGACAGTGCCACGCGCGCGCGCGCACCGGGCGGTTCGTTCATCTGGCCGAATACCAGCGCAACCTTGCTGCCTTCCGAAATTGCTTCGCCGGCCTCGTTCTTGGCGATGACGCCCTGCGTCGAGGAATTCGTAATAAAGGTCGTTACCCTCGCGGGTCCGCTCACCCACGCCGGCGAAGACGGATACGCCACCGTGCCCCTTGGCGATGTTGTTGATCAGTTCCTGGATCAGCACGGTCTTGCCCACGCCCGCGCCGCCGAACAGGCCGATCTTGCCGCCCTTGGCATAGGGCGCGAGCAGGTCGATCACCTTGATGCCGGTGATCAGGATTGCTGCGTCGGTGGACTGGTCCACAAAGGCAGGTGCCTCGGCATGAATCGGTGCGAATATGTCGGACCCGATAGGCCCGCGTTCGTCGATCGGTTCGCCGATCACGTTCATGATCCGGCCCAGCGTCTTTGGGCCAACGGGGACGGTAATCTGTTTGCCGGTGTTGACCACTTCGGTTCCGCGGACCAGCCCCTCGGTCGCATCCATCGCGATTGTGCGCACCGTGTTTTCGCCAAGATGCTGCGCCACTTCGAGAACCAGCGTACTGTCGCCGTTCTTCGTTTCCAGCGCGCTGAGGATCGCAGGCAGCTCGCCTTCGAAAGCGACATCGACGACGGCGCCGATAACCTGCGCGATGGTGCCGTTGGCGGTAAGGTTGGGCTTACTGGACTGGGGACGTTCCATTACGGGAGCAGTGGCCATGAGGTGATCCTTAGGGATGAAAACGGGGTCGCAATGGTCGGGCGCGGGTTACGCGCCCTGTTTGCAGGCGGTTTCGGGGTTTTCGAGGGTATAGTCTTCGTCGCCGGCAATCAGGATTGCCTCGCCCGCATTGTACTTGTCTTCGCGGGTGCTGAAATCGCAGATGAAGTCCTTGCTGCCCATGCCGTTTGCACGGCAGATGGCTTCGGTAACGGGTTCTGCGTCGGGGCAGGCCTCGGCGAACACACGCGTGAAGGTCTCGCGGTTGGCGGGATCGAGTGCGGGTTCTTCGGGCAGTGCGACTGGCGCAGGTGCCGCCTCGGGCTCGGGTTCGCTGCACGCGGCAAGCGCGAAAAGGGGGAGGGCAAGAAGGGCAAAACGGGTCATGTCTTCGGCAGTCTTTCGTATGTCTGGCGGAGCGTATGCTCCATGGGTCGTTGGCAAACGTCGGCAGTCGTACCCTTACAGGGCTTCCGCACCGGCAATGATTTCGATGAGTTCGGTGGTAATCGCGGCCTGGCGGCTGCGGTTGTACTGGATGGTCAGCGACTGGATCAGGTCGCCCGCATTGCGCGTGGCGTTGTCCATCGCGGTCATGGAGGCACCCTGTTCGGACGCCGCGATTTCCAGCAGCGCGCCAAACACCTGCGTCTTCACATAGCGGGGCAGCAGGTCTTCCAGAATTTCCTCTTCGCCCGGCTCGTATTCGACCACGCTGGCGCTGTCGGTTTCGGCGGTCGTTTCAGGCGGGGGAACGGGAATAAGCTGCGCCGTCGTGGGTTCCTGAACCAGCGCCGATTTGAAGGTTGGATAAACCAGATGCGCAACGTCGAACTTGCCGTCGTCGAACATCGCGATCAGTTCGTCGGCGATGGCTTCGGCTTCCTCGAACCCTGGATATTTCACCGTGCTGGTGTCGAAGCGTTCGACGATCTGTTCGCCATTGCTGCGTTTGAGCGGGGCAAGCCCCTTTTTGCCGACGAGGTAGAACGATACGTCCTTGCCATCCGCCATCAGCCGTCTGGCCTGCGCCTTTGCTTCCTTGACGATGTTGGCGTTCAGGCCGCCGCACAGACCCTTGTCCGTGTTGACGACCACCAGCATGTGCCGTTTGTCGCTGCCGGTGCCAGCCAGCAGGCGCGGCGCGGCTCCGGAGTCATTGGCGCCGCCGACCTTGCCCGCCAGGCTCGCCATCACCTCGGTCAGCCGCAGGGCATAGGGCCGCGCCGCCTCGGCTGCCGCCTGCGCCCGGCGCAGTTTCGCCGCCGCGACCATCTGCTTGGCCTTGGTGATCTTCTGGGTGGATTTTACCGACCCGATCCGATCTTTCAGTTCCTTGAGGCTTGCCATCGTGCGTTACGCGAACTGCTTTGCGAAAGCATCGAGCGCCTTGACGGTCGCGTCCTTGGTGTCGGGTTCGAACTTGGTGGTGGTGCGGATGGTGTCGAGCACGTCGGCATGTTCGTTGCGCATGAAGCCAAGCATCGCGCTTTCATATACGGTCACGCGTTCCACCGGAATGTCGTCGAGATAGCCGTTAGTGCCGGCGAAGATCGACACTGTTTGTTCCTCAAACGGCATGGGCGAGAACTGTGCCTGCTTGAGCAACTCGGTCAGGCGGGCGCCACGATTGAGCAGCTTCTGCGTGGAAGCGTCGAGGTCGCTGCCGAACTGCGCGAAGGCCGCCATTTCGCGGTACTGCGCCAGCTCCAGCTTGATCGAGCCGGAAACCTTTTTCATCGCCTTGGTCTGTGCGGCACCGCCGACGCGGCTGACCGACAGGCCGACATTGATGGCGGGCCGGATGCCTTGGTAGAACAGGTCCGTTTCCAGGAAAATCTGCCCGTCGGTAATCGAGATCACATTGGTCGGAATATAGGCGGAGACGTCGCCCGCCTGCGTTTCGATGATCGGCAGCGCGGTCAGCGAGCCGCCGCCTTCCGCGTCGCTCATCTTGGCGGCGCGTTCGAGCAGGCGGCTGTGAAGATAGAACACATCGCCAGGATACGCTTCGCGGCCCGGAGGACGACGCAGCAGCAGGCTCATCTGGCGATAGGCCACGGCCTGCTTCGACAGATCGTCATACACGATGACGGCATGCATACCGTTGTCGCGGAAAAACTCGCCCATCGCGCAGCCGGTATAGGGCGCAAGATATTGCAGCGGCGCAGGTTCCGACGCGGTGGCGGCGACCACGATGGAATATTCCATCGCGCCGTTCTCTTCCAGCTGCTTCACGATCTGCGCGACGGTGGACCGCTTCTGGCCCACGGCGACGTAGATGCAATAGAGCTTCTTGCTCTCGTCATCGCCCGCATTCGGGCCCTTCTGGTTGATGAAGGTGTCGATGGCCACGGCGGACTTGCCGGTCTGGCGGTCCCCGATGATGAGTTCGCGCTGGCCACGGCCGACGGGCACCAACGCATCGATGGCCTTGAGGCCGGACTGCACCGGCTCGTCCACCGATTTGCGCGGGATAATGCCCGGTGCCTTCACTTCGACGCGGCTGCGCTGCGTCGTTTCGATGGGGCCCTTGCCGTCGATGGGATTACCGAGCGCGTCGACCACACGGCCGAGCAACGCCTTTCCGACCGGCACGTCCACGATGGTCTCGGTGCGCTTGACGCTGTCGCCTTCCTTAATCTCCGCATCGGAGCCGAAGATCACCACACCGACATTGTCGGATTCAAGGTTCAGCGCCATGCCCTGCACGCCGTTGGCGAACTCGACCATTTCACCGGCCTGCACGCGGTCCAGACCGTGGATGCGAGCGATACCGTCACCGACAGACAGCACGGTGCCGACTTCGCTGACTTCCGCCTGCGTGCCGAAACCGGCGATCTGATCCTTGATGACCTTGGAGATTTCTGCGGCGCGGATTTCCATGTTGCGGTGTCCTTAGTTCCGACGGGCGGGCCGTCAGCCTTCCTTCATTGCCTGTGCAAGGCTATTCAAACGGGTGCGGATCGAGGCGTCGATACGCTTCGACCCTACGGTGACGACGAGACCGCCCAACAGGTCGGGATCGACCGCCGAATGCAGCTTGACCGTGCGGCCTTCGCGCGCCGTCAGCTTGTGTTTCAGCGTTTCGATCTGTTCGTCGGTAAGCGGGTGCGCGCTGGTGACCTGCGCAGTCACTTCGCCACGCTGTGCTGCGGCGATGGTGCGGAAGGCTCGGATCATTGCGGGCAGGCTGCCCAGACGCCGGTTCTGTGCCAGCACGCCGAGAAAGTTCTGCGTCAGCTGGCCGAGGTCGAGCAGCTTGGCGACGCCGGACAGCGCCCGTTCGGATGTCTTGCGCGAAATTTCGGGATTGGTGGTCAGCGCGGTCAGATCGCCCGACTGCGCCAGCGCCTCGTCCAGACGCTCAAGATCCGATTCGACAGCGGTGACCGTGCCCGCTTCCGACGCCAGGTCGAACAATGCGGCGGCATAACGCCCCGCCAGGCTGGCCCTGATACCGGCGGAAATCTCCACGCGCGTGTCGTCCTTGGCAAAAGATAGAATTGTAAGAAGCAGCCGGGCATCGTTCGAATTGAGCCGCTTTCGAATTGGCTGCGCGCCTAGCATCGGTGCAAATGCATGGCAACAGGGAGGGGCAACAGGGGTGGGCAACAGGAGCGCGGTGTCGGAATGCGCCCGCTGCCCGTGGCGACTTATCCGCCTTTCGGTTCACAATCATAGACCAGCCGCTCGTTCGGGGCGGCGGGCAGGCGGGACAGGACCGAACCCTGTAAATCGCCCAGTTTCCCCGAAGCGCCTTGCGCGCCGCACGATGGCGCGCGGTACGTCGCCCGTGCCTTGCGCGCCGCGTCCATTGCTGTGCGGGTCAACAGGTAGCGGTCCGTGCGATAGGTCCGTGTCTTCGGATCGAACTGCGCGACGATGACGGCATCTTCCTCGTTCGGCACAAAGGCCCGCCGCCAGCTTCCCGATGCAAAACCGTATTGCGTGCGGCCGTTGACGCAGCCATCTTCGGTCCAGTCGAAATTCAGCGCCTGTTGCGGCGCGCCGGTGATGCGGCTGCGTTCGACATCCAGCGTACATTGCAAGGCCATCGCGCCGTCGGAAGATGCGGGATCGCCATTGGCATCGCTATCGGGTTCCGACGTCGCGGCGGCGACGCGGCGGTCGATGGCGTCGAGGCCGGGGCGGGAGAACCACAGCGCGCCCGCTGCGACCAGCGCCACGACGCCTACCGTGCCGCCGTTGATGGTCAGCCGTTCGCCTCCGGCAGCGCGTTGGTGCCCCTGCCACGCCACCGCCGCCCCGCCCGCCGCCACAAGCAGCAGTGCGATGGCACCTAGCAGCGCGTTCTCGCGTTCGGACTGCACGGCCAGCTCCGCTTCCAATTGCGCGCGTTGCAGGCGGGCGCGGCGTTCCTCCGCCTGCCCGGCCACTTCGGCACGCCCCGCCGCCGCCACCCGTTCGGCGCGGGCGCGTTCCTCCGCATCCAGATCCGCGAGGCTGCGGCACGGCAGCGCGCTCGTTTGCGCCGCCGTATCATTGGCTTTCAGGAACGGCACCAGCTCGCGCATCGACACCGCGAAGAAGAACTCTGCATCCGACCCGTCCGACGTCGCGCCGAAGCTGTTGACGCCCAGCACCCGCCCGCATTCATCCAGCAGCGGCCCACCCGAATTGCCGCGCGCGATGGGGGCAGTGTGTAGGACCGAATCGAATTGACGCGCAGGCCGGGTGCCCGACAGGAAGCCCCGGCTTTTCACCGGCGGTTGCGACGTAAAGATGTCACCGATTTCCAGCCCCTGTGCCTTGTCCACATTCATCGGATAGCCCACCGCCGAGGCAGCCCCACTATCGAGATCGCTGCGCACCGACAGGGTCAGCGGCGGCAAGCGAAGGTTTTCCGTAATCTCCAGCAGGGCAAGGTCGTTGCGCGCGCTGACGGCGATGATCCTGGCAAGGCTCGGCTCGCCCCCGCCGCTTGGCACGACGGCAAGGCGCAGCGCGGGATTGGCCGCCGCCTCTCGCACGACATGGTTGTTGGTGACGACACGCTTGCCCGTCACCGCAAAGCCGGAACCGTGGCTTATCGGGAAGACCCCGTCCTCGTTTTCCGCGACAACCACCACCCGCACCACCCCACGCGCCGCCGCGTCGATATCGGCGGGGTCGGCATGGGCGGGCATCGTGCCCAGAAGGCCGAACAGTGTGACGAGGAAAAACAGGAACGGTCGAAACATGAGCAAGCCCCTATCGGCCAATCCGCTTTGAACGCAAGAATCGGGACGCGCGCGGTCTCGCTTGATCCTATACACCCGGCTTTCCGCGTTTGTGAGGCGGGAACAGTGGAGACGATACAGCTATGGCAACCGTCATGCACGACCCGCCGCGTCCCGACGCGGACGAAGCATGGTACGCCTGTGTTTCGCGCGACCGGCGGCGCGACGGCGACTTCGTGGTCGCGGTGCTTACCACCGGCATTTACTGCAAGCCGAGCTGTCAAGCGCGCTGTCCAAGCCGTGAGAATGTCGAGTTCTACACGCACGCGGCAGATGCCAGTGCCGCCGGGTTCCGTGCCTGCCTGCGGTGCCGCCCCGACGATCTGGGCCGCGATCGGGAGGCGGTGCTGCGCAGTCTGGAACTGGTCGCACAGGCCGACGGGCCGGTATCGCTGGCGCAGCTGGCGGAGGAAACAGGCTACACGCCCACACATATCCAGCGCCTGTTTCGCCGCGATGTCGGCATCAGTCCGGCGCAATATGGCAAGGCATTGCGGGCGCGGGGCGTCGAGGCGCGGCTGCGCGAAGCGGCGACGATCACGGCGGCACTGTACGATGCGGGCTTCAGTTCCAGCTCGCGCTTTTACGATCTGATGGAAGGACGGCTGGGAATGACGGCGTCGGCGTGGAAGGATGGCGGGCGGGGCGTGACAATTCGCTGGGCCGTGGTGGAAACCTGGCTGGGCGCGATGCTGGTCGCGGCAACGGACAAGGGCGTGTGCCGCCTGTCCTTCGGGGAAGGGCGCGCTGCGCTGGAACAGCGTTTCCCGAATGCCGAACTGGAGGAGGGCGGCGAAGAGTTTGCCCGGCTGGTCGAGCGCGTCGTCGCCGCTGTCGAGCGCCCCGGCGATGCGCGCCATATCCCGCTGGACGTGCAGGGCACCGCGTTTCAGGAAGCGGTTTGGCAAGCCCTGCGCGAGATACCTGCCGGTGAAACCCGCAGCTACGCCCAGATCGCCGCCGCCGTCGGCAAGCCCACCGCCACCCGCGCGGCGGGCAGCGCGAATGGCGCGAACAATGTCGCCGTACTTATCCCCTGCCACCGCGTGGTGCGCAGCGACGGCAACGTCGGCGGCTATGCCTATGGCCCGGAGATCAAGACCGAATTGTTGCGACGGGAGCGCGCTGCGGTCGGGTCGCAAGGTAAATGCGATTGACAGTTTGGTGCGGGTCGGGCTGACACCCCTTCCATGGAAAAATCCGAACTCTCGCTGGACCAGTTGCCGACATGGCGGCGCATCGTTGCCTTTCCGCTGGTGTCGCTCGTCATTGCGCTGGCAGCGGCAGTGGGCACCGTACTGGCAACGGCATGGCTCATCACGCTGATTCCCGCAGGCACGCTGGCGCCCGTGCCCGCAATGGCGCTGTCCGCAGTTGCCTCGGTAGCGGCGCTGTTCGTGCTGATGAAGGTGCTGATCCGCCACCTGGGCGAGATGCCGCGCGACGACTTACCGCTGGCCCCTGCGTTGCCGCAAACAGGCGCGGGGCTGCTGGCGGGCGGGTGGCTCATCACCCTATGCGTCGGCATCGCCTGGGTGCTGGGCGTCTACACGATCGACGGCTGGGGCGGGTCGGAAAGCGCAGCGATGATCTTCTTGCAAGCGGGACTGGTCGCGGGGTTCGTGGAGGAAGTGCTGCTGCGCGGCATCCTGTTCCGCTTCGTGGAGGAGTTCGCGGGCAGCTGGATCGCGCTCGCAATCTCCTCGCTCGCCTTCGGCTTCCTGCACCACGCCAACGACAACGCCACGCTGTTCAGCAGCATCGCCATCGCGATCGAGGCGGGCATCCTGCTGGGCGCAGCCTATATGTACATGCGCAGCCTGTGGCTGGCGGTCGGCATCCATGCCGGGTGGAACGTGGTACAGGGCTATGTCTGGGACGTTCCGGTGTCGGGCTTTCAGGTCGACGGGCTGGTCGACGCCCGGCTCGAAGGCAGCGCGCTGCTATCGGGCGGCGCATTCGGCCTTGAAGCCAGCGTTATCGCGCTGGTGGTGGCCACGGCAGCAGGCATCTGGCTGCTGCGTGAGGCGGAGTTCAAGGGACACTTTATTGCGCCACGGTGGAGGCGGGGGCGTGGATAGGGATCCGCAAGCGCCGCTGTATCTAGTCCAAGAAAGAGCATGGAGACCAAGTACCACTGTGATTGACCCCGCTTCGTTTGGGAAATACCCAAACCTCGGCTTTTCGAATAGGACGCTGTTTGAGGATGACGACTGAGAGCAAGCGGCTTGAAGTAATCGATGGCCTACGCGCGGTAGCTATTGTTGCAGTCGTCCTCTATCATTCCTTCCCCGCTTTCGCGACAGGCGGATATATTGGGGTCGATGTATTCTTCGTAATTTCCGGGTTCGTAATTGCGCTCCGCTACTTCGAGCCGCTAAGTACTGGAAAAATTCGGTTCAGGGAGTTCTTCGCCAGGCGTATCAGGCGCCTCGTCCCCGCCTATTTCGCATTGATCGCAGTGGTCACTCTCGTTTCGCTCATTCTGCTGCGCCCGCCATCGCTACTCGATTTCGGAATCTCGACTGCGGCGCAGGCGGTCTATGCGCAGAACATCGCCTTTTGGGCGGCCGGCGACTATTTCGACGCTGCCCTCACCAAGCCGCTGCTCCACACATGGAGCCTTGCGATCGAGGAGCAGTTTTACCTTTTCTTCCCCTTCCTCGTGCTGTTGTTCCGCTGGCGACCGCGTACGGCCATGGTGCTCGCCCTGCTGGCTTTGGTCGGTTCGCTCGTGCTTGGCTACGTCATCGGGCATATCAGTCCGAAGACGAGCTTCTACTGGCTCCCGTTCCGGGCGTGGGAGTTCCTCGCCGGCATCTTCGCCGCGCTTGTTTTCCAGCGGATGAACCATGCTGCGATTCCGGAGCGGGTCGGAAGCGCAGGCGTAGTTGCCGGAAGCATCGCGATCCTGCTGGCGATCATCCTGTTCGACGAGGCGCACATCTTTCCGGGGCTCCAGGCCATCCTCGCGGTGGCTGGCACAGTGCTGGTGTGCGTTTTCCAATTGCAGGCAAGCCCCCTGGTCCGCGCGGCGTTCACCAATCGCCTGATGCAGCATTGGGGGCGTATATCGTACAGCTGGTACCTGTGGCACTGGCCGCTGCTGTCCTTCTTTTTCCTGCAAACCGGGAACGTCGCAGAACCGATGCCTGCCGCTCTCCTCACATTGATCGGCTATGGACTGGGCTGCCTTTCTTACGAAATGCTCGAACGCCGCGGTGCGCGCCTCCGCTTCCTGCAAACGGGCAAACACGCGGCGGGCCTGATCGCCTCGTTCTGTGCCTTTTGTCTGCTGGTTGGCGCGGTGATCGTCGTCAATAACGGTTTCATCGACCGCTACTCCCGGGAACAGAGCGCGCTTTTTGCTGCACAGATGGACCAGGCTTCCTACCGGTGCGGGTATATCGCGCGGCTCAGGGCCTACGATCAGGATATGTGCCGGATCAATGAGGTGGAAGGGCCAGGCGGTGTCCTGATCGTTGGCGACTCGCATGCCGACCAGGCGAAAGGCCTGATCGCTTCGATGGGCCAGGAACGTGGCGTCCCCGTCTATCTGTCGAAGCAAAATTGCCGCGTGATCGACTACGGCGTCGATTTCAACTGTCCGCCCTCGCAATGGGACGATCTGATTGCGCAGGCACAGGAGAATGGTGTCGAAAAAATCGTGATTATCTCGTTCTGGCCGCGCGGAAAATACGATGCCGATCAGTTCGCCGAGGGCTTCGCGCGAATGGAGACAACTGGTTTGCGCGTTTATCTCCAGCTGCAGATACCGCACGGGTCGGAACTGGATCCGGCCAGCTATCTCGACCGACCGGAAGACTGGCGCGAAGCATCCGACTATACGCTCGCCGATTATCGGAGCGAGCACGGCGAGCTGATGAACGCCTTTTTCGAGTTTGCCGAAGAAACCGATGGCGTTACCATCCTCGATCCGCTCGAGATCCTGTGCGCTCGCGGCATATGTGCGTTTGCGAGCGGCGGTCGCCCGCTTTATTCCGACAAGCACCACCTGACCTCGACAGGTACGCGATTGCTGACGCCGATGTATGCGGAGATTTTCGAGTCCTGATCCGGCACCGGGCTAACGCCGCCGGGAGCGCCTGCTGCTACACGCCCTTCCGCGCCATGGCCCACGCGCAACGCATCGCACCATATCGAGGCGCTCGGAAGCGGTGCTGCTACGAAGCACGACACGATGGCACGGCACCGTTTTTCGGTCCGCCAAAACGCGGTCGCAACCGGGGCGGGCATCCTGCCGGGTGCGGCCTGCATGTACACCCGCAGCCTGTGGCTGGCGGTCGGCATCCACGCCGGGTGGAACGTGGTGCAGGGCTATGTCTGGGACGTGCCGGTCTCGGGCTTCCAGGTCGACGGGCTGGTGGACGCACGACTGGAAGGCAGCGCGCTATTGTCGGGCGGCGCGTTCGGACTGGAAGCGAGCGTCATCGCGCTGGTGGTGGCAACGGCCGCGGGCATCTGGCTGCTGCGCGAGGCGGAGTTCAAGGGGCACTTCGTTGCGCCGCGGTGGGTGCGGGGGCCGGGGGTAGATATAGGGTCCGCTAACGACCCTAATGTCAGACGTTCAATACTTTGCCGTCCGATCCGCAAAGCGGACAATGGCCCCGGAACCTGCGAGATGAATGAAGAGCGCGAACGGGTGCTGGCTAGATCGCATTTGGGTCGCTAAGAGAAATCGTGCTGATTGGTCAAGTGAATTAGCGAGGCGTGATTAGTGGGTTTTCGATTTTATCGTTCTAAGCGACTTTTTCCTGGAGTGAGGGGAAACTTGAGCAAAAGCGGTTTAAGCGCCACACTCGGTGTGAGGGGCGCTAACTTAAATGTAGGATTGAGGCGTAGACGCTTCACGTTGGGATGGCCTGGCAGTGGGTTGAGCTACATCCAGTCAAACCGGCACGGAGCACGAAAGCCCAAACGGCGAAGTCGGTTCTTTCGCTATGTAGCTTTGACGACTTCTTTGCTGCTTATCGTCAGTGCAGTTCTCTTATTCTTGATCTTTGCTTAGAATATGGGCCGGAAGAAAAAATCGGCTGGAAGCGAGTTGCTCGGCCTCGTTTTTGTTTTCCAAGCGATTGCGATGTTTTTTACGTTTATATCGCCCGCTATCATCGCTATCATGTGGATCTTCATCGAGATTAAGACTGCGCTGAAACTTTCGCAGTTTGAAGGTGACTTGGGCGCTTTGAGGAATAATATAGATAAAGAATTTGAGGAGATCGCTGTTCTCTTAACAAACGGAGGCGAGAAGGGTTTGTCTAGGCGCCAAGATGGTTTTTTCGACGGACGATCCAGAGAAGGAAAAAAACTTAACTCAGCGATATCGCAACGTATGAGCGTAGCCCGATCAAAAGGTCTGACCGCGAACTATTTCTACAAGCTGTTAGCGCAACGTTCGGCGTTACGTTCTGCGGTCTTTGTGTGGGTAGCAGCGTCGGCTTTTCTTTGGTGGCGGAACGATCAAATTTTTGACAGTCTGAGCTTTCTGATATCAGGTCTTCTAGCAACCGGCATCGCCGTATTGACGTATTTTATTAGGCGTGAGGATATTGATATAGAGCCCGCCCTCAACCGAGTTTGACCTTGCTCGAGAATTTTTCAAGCTTCCTATCGCGACCGAAGGTCCAAAGGACTACGTCAATTACATGCCTTGTTTCACCAGTCCAATCATGAAGAAAATCAATTAATTCTGAAACACTGTCCGCCTTACAAGTTTTAGCCGCTCTGATAAGCCAAACATCTTCTTTGGCGACGTCCGCCAAGCCTATGTTTTTCGCTAGATGATCCTTCGTTATTGGGCCGATCCCTGGTAGCGCCACAAGGGCATCAACGCCGATGCGCTCGATACGCCTTTTGAAGTCAGGATAGCTTTCTACAGCGATCAATTGGGCTCCTTTCAAAACGCTATTTGCTTTGCGCTTATTCCCAAACGCCGCCAACACGGTATCTATCGAGCGCATCTGCGACATCTTATCAAGATCGAAGTAATGGAAGGCCTCTGAGATGGCAGGGAATTTCTTTTTTATAATGCGATATCGAAATCCACTGGCGTAAACGACAAAACAGTAGCTTTCTAAAAATTCGGTTGCCTCCATGTTCTTGAATCTTTTTGGGTCAGTCTCACGTGCCCAATTCAGCGCATTCCCTTCATTTTTTTGCATGTGAGAAATAGCGCTGTCCCACAGCTTCTTTGCGCGCTTTCTCTTCAATGCCATAGTGCTCTCCCAGCAATCTATTCATGATCTTCGGTCATAGATGCGGCGATAATATAGGCAACCCTGTGAATGACGAAGATCGTGCGAATGTCAGAATTAAAACAACCCTAAGGTTGCTTGAACCTCCGCTATAGCAAGCATTCTACAAAGAGCCGACTGTCGCAAAACCACCCAAATCCCGACAAACCCTTTTCCTACACGTCCCAAGCCTGCCATACTGCATATCGCTCTTTCACAACCGCATATTCCGCAATGCATAAACCCCACTTTGCGAAGAGGGCTTACTCGTTTCGGGCGTTCTCTAAAGGCGAAAATCAAAGCGAGCGCCGTGAATGCATTTTATCAACTTGCGTATAGGCGTGAACGAACACAAGGAAACCCGCTTCAGGCCTAAACTTCCCTAAACTTCCGTCGCCAACCGTGCCTCACGCCTCCCGCGCCCACCCATCTTTCGCCGGTTCCAGCGTTTCCAAAAACGTCTCCGCGCTTTCCAGATACTCCGCCTGCCGGTCCTCGCCCATGCGGTCCCAATTGGCATAAATGCGGCCGATGCGGTTGTTGGTTTCCAGCCGGTCGCGGTGCCGGTCCATGAAGTGCCAGTATAGTGCGTTGAAAGGGCAGGCGTCGGGGCCGGTTTTCTTCGATACGGTGTAGCGGCAATCGCGGCAGTAATCCGACATCTTGTTGATGTAATTGCCGCTGGCCGCATAGGGTTTGCTCGCCAGCTTGCCGCCGTCGGCATAGAGGATCATGCCCGCCACGTTCGGCAGCTCGACCCATTCATAGGCGTCGGCATAGACTACCAGGTACCAATCCTGCACTGCCTTGGGTTCCAGCCCGGCGATAAGCGCGAAATTGCCCAGCACCATCAGCCGCTGGATATGGTGGGCATGGGCGTTGTCGCGGGTGGAGCGGACGCAGTCGGCGAGGCAGCGCATGTCGGTCTCGCCGGTCCAGTAGAATTCGGGCAGCGGGCGGTGCGCGTCCAGCGCGTTGTCGCTCTGTAGTTCCGGCATGAAACGCCAGTAGAAGCCGCGGATATACTCGCGCCAGCCGATGATCTGGCGGATGAAGCCCTCCACTGCGTTCAGCGGCGCGCGGCCTTCGTAATACTCGGTTTCTGCCTGACGGCACAGCGCCAGCGGATCGAGCAGGCCGAGGTTGAGACTGGTGGACACGAGCGAATGAAACAGCTGGTCGTTGCCGAACACCATCGCGTCCTGATAGTCACCGAACTGGCCCAGCCGCTCGGCGAAGAAAGCGCCCGCCGCTTCCTCCGCCTGCGCGGCGGTGACGGGCCAGGCGAAGCTGTCGAGCGTGCCGAAATGGTCGGGGAAGCGGTCCTCGACCAGCGCGATGCACTCAGCGGTGATGGCATCGGGAGCGAACAGCGGGCGCTCGGGGGCGGACAGGCCCTCCTTCGGCGGCTTGCGGTTCTCGGCATCGTAGTTCCACTGGCCGCCTTCCGGGTCGCCTTCGGCCATCAGCAGACCGGTCTTCTTCCGCATCTCGCGGTAGAAGAATTCCATCCGGTGCGTCTTGCGGTTCGCCGCCCAGTCATCGAACTCGGCGCGGGAGCAAACGTAGCGGTCGTCGGGCAGGATCGCGACCGGGCAGTCGAACTTGTCGGGCCATTCCTCGATGTCTTCCTGCACGCGCCATTCGCCCGCCTCGGTGACGCGAATTTCCTGCGGATCGTGGCGCTCAATGGCGCGGGCAACTTCGCCCGTGAAGCTGCCCGAATTGTCCGCTTCGTCCAGCTGGACGTAGTCGACCGTCCACCCCGCATCGCGCAGCTCGGCGGCGAAGTGACGCATGGCGGAGAAGATCAGCGCGATCTTCTGTTTGTGATGCTTGACGTAGGTGGCCTCGTCCCAGACCTCCATCATCAGGATGACGCTGCTATCCTTGGTCCGACCGCGCAACGAGGGCAGGGTGCGGGTCAGTTGATCGCCGAGGACGGGGATGAGAACGGGTCGGGTCATGCCGTTTCAACGGGTTGCATACGAAACCGTGCCCCGACGCTTGCGCATCATTGCACGGGAAAACGGGCGTCGCACCGGTCGATATAGCCGTCGGGATCGCCCTGTGCGAAGGCGGTGCGAAGCTGAGACATCATCAACGCCTCGCCTTCGCCACCGGCCAGCGCCATCAACAGTTCGGCATCGCCTTCCAGCGCGGTGCCGAGCCGTTCCTGCAAAGCGGAGATCTTCGCTCCGTCGCCGCCGAAATCGTCGCTTTCGCCCTCGATTGCACCCGCAACGAAACCGGCCATCGCCGTGCAAGCCAGGATCGCATCGCTATCGCTTTCGGGCAGCGCAACCGGTTCGCCGGGGAAGCGTTCGTCGCAGGTGGCGATGGCCCCGGCATAGTCCTGCGGCACGAGCGTTTCGGCCAGGTTTTCGGTGCCGTCGAGGATATCGATAACGGTCGACATGGCGAAATCGTCGCGCTGCGCGGCAGCTATCATCGGGTAACGGATGGAGGCGACGAATTCGTCGTAGGTCACGGCGTCGTCCTCCGCCTTGTCTTCGCGCAGGGTCAGGCCCGTGGCGACAAAGCAGGTGCGTGCTGCCTCGACCGCATCTTCGGACAGTTCGACAGGCGGTGCCGCGCTGCACCCTGCCAACAGCGCGCCCGTCACCACGGTTGTGGTCGTGGTACGGTAAAGCATTGTCATCCCCTGTAGGTTTCGCAGTTCAGGTCAGGTTTGGTTCGACGCCCGGCTCGCATTTCGCCCATGCGCGCTGATAGGCGTCGCGTGCGCCGATGCGTTGCAGGTAAGCGGCGATGTTCGGGAATTTTTCCAGCGTGGTGGCACGGGTCATGCGCGCGGTGGTGAGGCAATAGACCATCATGATATCGGCAAGCGTCATCTGCCCGCCGCCGAAAAACTCCGCTTCGCCCAGCCGGTTCTCGGCCATGCCCCATGCTTTGGCCGTACGATCCGCTACGAAGGAACCGGGCAGTTCGTTCTGCGGCTGCGCCATCGACAGCATCAGTTGCATCATGCCATTGGTCATGAAGGTACCGTTGGCGAAATGCAGCCAGAACACGTGGTCTGCGAAGTCGGAATGGCCGGGCGCAAGGCTGTGTTTCGCGTCGCCATATTTGCGGTCGACATATTCGCAGATCGCGCCGCTTTCGGCGAGCACCAGTTCACCGTCTTCGATAACCGGCGCCATTCCGGACGGGTGCAGCGCCTTCAGCTCGTCGGGCGCAAGGCGATTGTCGGCGCGGCGGTCATACCGTTTGAAGGTATAGTCCAGCCCCAGCTCCTCCGCCAGCCAGACGACCCGTTCCGATTGCGAAATGCCGAGGTGGTGGATGGTGAGCATGGGTATTGTCCTAAACGAAACTGTAAGGGTCTATGTCCACGCTTACACGCACCCCGCGCGGCATGTCGAGCGCGCCCAGCCAGGTGCGGATAACGTCCTGCACCTGCGCGCTGCGCCGCGCGTTCAGCAGGAGGCGATAGCGGTAGCGGTTGCGCAACAGGCTGAGCGGGGCGGGCGCAGGGCCGAGGATTGCGATGTCGGCGTGGTCCGGCTTGGCATTGCCGATGGCGCGCGCGGCGTCGCGCGCTTCCGCTTCGTCTTCGGAACTCACGATAATTGCGGCCCAGCGTCCGAAGGGCGGGGCACCGGCATGGCGGCGCGCCGCGGTTTCCGCATCGTAGAATGCGTCGCGGTCGCCTGCCGCCAGCGCGTCTATCACCGGCGCATCGGGATGGCGTGTCTGAATCAGGACCAGCCCAGGCTTCTCGCCACGGCCCGCACGCCCCGCGACTTGCGCAACCTGTTGATAGGTGCGCTCCGCCGCGCGCAGGTCGCCGCCCTCCAGTCCCAGATCGGCATCGACCACGCCCACCAAAGTCAATTCCGGGAAGTGGAATCCCTTGGTGACGAGCTGCGTGCCGATGATCACGTCGATCGCCCGCGCCTCCGCCTGCGCCACGAAGTCCGCTGCCTTGTCGGGTGTGTTGAGCGTGTCCGAGGTGACCACTGCTACGCGCGCGTCGGGCAGAATGTCGCGCACTTCATCGGCAATCCGCTCCACGCCGGGACCGCAGGCGACGAGGCAGTCCGGCTCGCCGCATTCCGCGCATGCGTCGGGCGGGGCGGTCTCGTGGCCGCAATGGTGGCAGGCGAGCCGCTGCGTGAAGCGATGCTCCACCAGCCATGCGCTGCAGTTCGGGCATTCGAAACGGAACCCGCAATGGCGGCACAGCGTCAGCGGGGCATAGCCGCGCCGGTTCAGGAACAGCAGCGATTGCTCGCCCGCTTCCAGCCGCGCGGTCATCTCTTCGACCAGCGGCACCGACAGCCAGCGGCCGCGTTCCGGCGGCTGCTTCGTCAGGTCCAGCAACCGTATCTCCGGCAATTCCGCCACGCCGAAGCGGCTGGGCAGTTCCAGCCTTTCATACACTGCGGTCTGCGCCATGTGCAGGCTTTCCAGCGCAGGCGTCGCGCTGGCCAGTACCACCGGCAGTTTCTCGAACCGGGCGCGCATGACGGCCACGTCGCGGGCGTTGTATCGTACTCCGTCATCCTGCTTGAAACTGACCTCGTGCGCCTCATCCACCACGATCAGGCCGAGATTGGCGTAAGGCAGGAACAGCGCCGAGCGCGCGCCGACCACGACTTGCGCGGTTCCGTGCGCAATCGCCCGCCATGCCCGCCGGCGTTCGGTACTTCTCAATGCGCTGTGCCAGACCACCGGCGGCGCACCGAACCGCGCGGCGAAGCGGCCCAGAAATGCCTGCGTCAAGGCAATTTCGGGCAGCAGCACCAGCACTTGCCGCCCCGCCTCCAGCGCCGCCGCCATCGGTTCGAAATAGGTTTCCGTTTTGCCCGACCCTGTTACGCCGTCGAGCAGGAAGGGGGCAAAACGGCGAGCGGTCACGGCATCTGACATTCTCTGCGCTACCGCGCATTGGTCGGCATTCAACTCCACAGTCGCATGGCCTGCATCCGCGCGGGGGTAGGGGCGGTCGATATCCATTGCAATCGGCTCCAGCACGCCCTGGTTCACCAGCCCGCGCAGCACGCCGTCCGATACGCCCGCGATCTCCGCCAGCTCTCGGATAACGCCCTGCTCGCCTTCCAGCGCCGCCATCGCCAGCTCGCGCTTGGGCGTCATGCGTTCGGGCTGGCTGCCCGACAGGCGGTATTCGGTTATGCTCGTCGGCCCGCGTATCGCGCCGCCCGATCCCACCACCATCCGCGCGACGGACGCCATCGGCGCGCAATAATAGTCCGCCGTCCATTCGATCAGCCGCCGCAGCGGGGCGGAGATGGGCGGAACGGGCGCAACGTCCAAGATCGCACGCAGCTTGTGTTCCGGCACATCCTCGGCAGGCAGGCGCTCCGGCTCCCACACCACACCGGTAATCTGGCGCGGCCCCAGCGGTGCCGTGACGATGGACCCGGGCACTGCCGTCATCCCGTCGGGCACGCGATAGTCCAGCGTGCCGAGCGCAGCGTTAAATACTAGAAGACGAACGCGGTTCATGGTGTAGGACGGATATGGCGTGCGAGGGCGTGTGCCCGCAAGGCAAGGATTGGGGACAGTTATGGATATTCTGGGCAGCACACTGGAAAGGCGCGGTTTTCTCAAAAGTGGGGCGGGTGCCGGTGCTGCGCTAGGGTTGATCGGGTTGTCCGGCTGCGCAGGAACCGGCGGCTTGGGCCTGACCGACGCGATCCAGCGGCTGCTGCTGCTGTCCAGCGAACGGGCCTTTGCGCGGCTGACGGCCGATGGCGGCTATTGGGACCAGCAGGTCGGCACGGTCGGACTGAATACCATTCTCGGCACGCGCGGCAATATCCTGTCCTCGATCTTGACCAGCACGCTGTTCAAGTCGCAGTTGCAGGGCGCGTTTGCCGATCTGGCGATTACCGGCGCGCGACGGGCGGCGCCGCTGGTGGCCGATGCCGTGCGTATCGTGGGCGTCACGGCGGCAGAGCGGCTGGTGCGCGGCGGGCCAACGGCGGCCACGTCGTTCCTGCGCGGGCAAATGGGCGATACGCTCGTGCGGGCAATGGTGCCCGAACTCGACCAGGGCATCCGGCTCGCCAATAACCCCGTCATCGGGCGTGCGCTGACCCAGCTGACCGGCGTCGATGTCGGCAGTGTGGTGTCGCGATTCTCGGATACGATCAACGATGCGATCTGGACTGAGATGGGTGCCGAGGAACGCGCCATTCGCGCTGATCCTAGCGCTACGAACGACCCGCTGCTGATGGGTGTGTTCGGGCTGACGGGCGCGCTCTAGTCAGAACGCGAATTCGATCCCGATCAACGGCGCGTGGCCGATAACATCGGGAGCGTTGTCCTCGAAATCCTGCTGGCGCAGATAGGTCAGGCTGACGCCCAGCGTATCGGATACGTCGTATCCGACCCCGATCTGGGTGCGCAGCCCGGTGATGCCGGTATCGCCGCCAACGCTCGTGCCGCGCAGTGTCCAGAACAGTTCCGCGTCCGTCTTCGCCGACCAGCGACCGTCATCGCTCAACGGCACCGCCACGCCCAAGCGGGGCCGCAACCGTAGGCCCATCCGCCCGCCGCGATCCTCGACAAAGCGTTCTTCCAGCCGCAGACGCGTGCGTAACAGGCCATGGCTGGTGGATAGCTGCTGCATCGTGCGCAGTTCGTCGCTGCCGCCATCGTTGACGCGCTTTTCCACCGCTCCCGCCAACGTGACGTTGTCGGCCAGCTTCTGCTTCACCCAGCCACGGAAGAAATAGGTATCGACCCGTCCGCGCGCCGAAGCCCGAAACCGCTGCGCCGTTTCCAGCTCCAGCTCGGTATCCTCATCCAGCGCATAGGCAATGGACGGGTTCAGCCAGAGCTCGAAATCCTCATCCGTTGCCGATGCGGTGGCAGGCAGGAAGAGAGCGAGAACGGCGACGGCGGACTTGATTAAGCGTGTCATATCGCCAAAGCCTGTAACCAATCTCAAATCGGTCCGCTACCGGAGTTTGCCAAACATGAAATTCTTCGCCGACACCGCCGAAATCGATGCGATCCGCGATCTTGCCGCAACCGGACTGCTGGATGGCGTGACCACCAATCCTTCGCTGATTGCCAAGTCGGGCCGCGATTTCATGGAGGTGACGAAGGAAATCTGCGGGCTGACCGACGGCCCAGTCAGCGCCGAGGTCGTCGCGCTCGATCACGAGACCATGATGCGCGAGGCGGAGAAGCTACGCGCCATTGCGGACAACGTCTGTATCAAGGTGCCGTTGACAATCGATGGACTGAAGACCTGCAAGGCACTGACCGGCGACGGCACGATGGTCAATGTCACCCTGTGCTTCAGCGCGAACCAGGCGCTGCTGG
Organism: uncultured Alphaproteobacteria bacterium; assembly: GCA_963838735.1. GTDB lineage: Bacteria > Pseudomonadota > Alphaproteobacteria > Sphingomonadales > Sphingomonadaceae > Parerythrobacter_A. The sequence goes on along the minus strand of CAWISG010000012.1, from coordinate 65,732 downwards.
CGGCGAAAGCGGGCGCGACGTTCGTATCGCCTTTTGTCGGTCGGCACGACGATAACGGGTTCGACGGCATGAGCCTGATTTCCGACATCGACCTGATCTACAGCAATTACGGCTTCGAAACCGAAATCCTGGTCGCCAGCGTGCGCCATGCGGGGCATGTGCTGGAAGCGGCGAAGATCGGCGCGGATGTGATGACCGCGCCGCCCAAGGTGATCATGGCACTGGCGAACCATGTGCTGACCGACAACGGCATCGAAGGGTTCCTGAAGGACTGGAAATCGACAGGGCAGAGTATACTTTAGATACTTCTACGGGTGCGCTTCGGGCGTTTTGTCTGCTCGCTGACACTCGGTGCTGTTCCGTCCCGCTCCCCCTCCCGACCACCCCTTGAGGATAATCCCGTGGGTGGTCGGGAGGGGGAGCGGGATGGCACAGCAAGCGTAGGACGGATGTCCGGAGCGCACCCGACAAGGAATCTGGGACGGCACAGCTCCCGAGCGTTAGCGAGCAAGAAGAATCAATGTCCGACGAAACACCTCTCGACCTGTTCAAACGCGCGCTGACAGGCACGGCGCGGGCGCTGGCGCATGAGCCGGAGGTCGAGGTTGCGTGGAGCGCGGACAGTCCCAGCGCGTCGGGTGCGAATTTCCGCGTCCCCTTGCCAGGCCGCAACCTGCCCGAAGGGCAAGCCACCGAAGCCCGCGGCTTCGCGGACAGCTTCGCGCTGCGCCTGCGCCATCACAGTGAAACCCTGCACGACCGCGCCGCGCCGGGCGAGCCGGTGGCGCGCGCATGTTACGATGCGGTGGAGCAGGTCCGCTACGAGGCGCTGGGCGCAAACGGCTTCGATGGTATCCGCGACAATCTCGACGCGGCGACCGAGTTGCGAACGGCATCCGACCCCATCGCTCGTGCGCAGGGCGAAGCGGAAGTGCCGCTGCATACCGCGCTCAGCCTGATGCTGCGGCGCGAGCTGACCGGCGCGCCCATCCCGAAACGCGCCGAGCCGGGCGTGGAAATGGTGCGCGATTTCATCGAGGAGCGCACGGGCGCCGAGTTCGTTGCCCTGCGCGGTTCGCTCGACGACCAGCAGGCGTTCCAGCGACTGACGCTCGATATGCTGCGTAACTTGGAACTCACCCGGCCCGACGATGACGGCACCTCGGACGAGGACGATGGCGACGAGGAGGACGGGCAGGAGGAGCCGGAACAGGACGACGGCGCGGAGGATCAGGACGGGGCCGAGCCGCAGGGCGCCGAAATGGCGGGCGAGGAAAGCGAAGGCGAGAGCGACGGCGATCCCGAAGCCGACGGCGAACCGGGAGACGAGACCAGCGACGGGCAAGCGGGCGACGAAGGCGAGGAAGGCATGATGCCCGTCCGGCCCAACCGCCCTTGGACCGATATCCCCAACGATTTCGAATATAACCGCTTCACCGACCGTTTCGACGAGGAAGTGGAAGCGCCCGAGCTGTGCGATGCGGAAGAGCTGGACCGGCTGCGCACCTATCTCGACAGCCAGCTGACCGGCCTGCAATCGGTGGTGACGAAGCTTGCCAACCGCCTGCAACGCCGCCTGATGGCGCAGCAGAACCGCAGCTGGGATTTCGATCAGGACGAGGGGCTGCTCGATGCCGCCCGGCTCGCGCGTGTGGTGGTCAGCCCCGGTAGCTCGCTGAGTTACAAGGTGGAGCGCGATACCGAGTTCAAGGACACCATCGTCACGCTGCTGATCGACAATAGCGGCTCGATGCGCGGGCGGCCCATCTCCATCGCCGCGATCAGCGCGGACATCCTGGCGCGCACACTGGAGCGATGCGGGGTGAAGACCGAGATATTGGGCTTCACCACGCGCGCCTGGAAAGGCGGGCAGTCGCGCGAGGCTTGGCTCGCCGATGGCAAGCCGCCAGCGCCGGGACGGCTGAACGATCTACGCCATATCATCTACAAGAAGGCGGACGAACCGTGGCGGCGGGCGCGACGCAATCTTGGCCTGATGATGCGCGAGGGGCTGCTGAAGGAAAACATCGACGGCGAGGCGCTGCTTTGGGCGCATTCGCGATTGCTGGCGAGACCAGAAGACCGCCGGATCCTGATGGTGATCTCCGACGGCGCGCCGGTGGATGACAGCACGCTGTCGGTGAACTCGGCGGGGTACCTTGAACAGCACCTCAGGCGCGTCATCGACTGGGTGGAAACGAAGTCGCCTATCGAGCTCGCCGCAATCGGTATCGGGCACGACGTAACCCGCTATTACAAGCACGCGGTGACGATCATGGACGTGGAACAGCTCGGTGGTACGATCATCGAACAGCTTGCCGGGTTGTTCGAGGTGAAGGGTTAGCGTGACCCTGACTCAAGCCGTCGCCACCCGCCGCTCGGTCCGCGCATTTCTCGACACGCCTGTCGAGCGCGAGACCTTGTGCCGTGTGCTCGATAAAGCCCAACGCGCGCCTTCCGGCGGCAATACCCAGCCGTGGCATGGCATCGTGTTGACCGGCGCACCGATGCGGGCGTTGTTCGACCGGGTGGCGCTGGAGTTTCCAAAGGGCCGCAACGGCATGCAGCCGGAATACGATATCTATCCCAAGGGCCTCGACGGTGCCTATGAACAGCGGCGCTTCGGCGTCGGCGAAGACTTGTACGGTGCGCTCGGCATTCCGCGCGAAGACAAGATGAAGCGGCTCATGTGGTTTGCCGAAAACTTCCGCGCGTTCGGTGCGCCGGTGCTGATGCTGGTCCATACGCCCAAATATATGGGGCCGCCGCAATGGTCCGATATCGGCATGTGGTTGCAGACGATCATGCTGCTGTTGCGCGAGGAGGGGCTGGACAGTTGTGCGCAGGAGGCATGGGCCGCCTATGCCCCGCAAGTGCGCGAGATGGTCGATATCCCGGACGACCACATCTTCTTCTGCGGCATGGCCATCGGCTATCGCGACCCTGATGCCGCCGTGAACCGGTTCGATGTAAAGCGTGCGGATGCAGACGAGGCTGTGCGCTGGGAGGGGTGGGGCTGACCTTGCGTGGGTTTGGCGTGCCGATATAGCGGTCCCATGCCCAACCAGCCGCAGCTTACGCTTTTCAATTCGCTGACCCGCAGCCTTGAACCCTTCGTGCCGGTCCGAGCTGGCGAGGCGCGCGTCTATACATGCGGCCCAACGGTCTATCACTACGCCCATATCGGCAACATGCGCGCTTATGTGTTCGCCGACGTGCTGGGGCGCACGCTGGAATGGGCGGGCTACGACTTGCGGCATGTCATCAACATCACCGATGTCGGACACCTGACCGACGATGCCGATGCTGGCGAAGACAAAATGGAGCGTGCGGCGGCGGGCGGGGCGCGAACTGCGCGGGAGATTGCCGACTATTATACCGCCGCGTTCAAGGCCGACGCGCTTGCGCTAAACATCCGCGAACCGGCGGAATGGTCGGTTGCAACTGACTATATCGAGCCGATGATCGGCTTTGCGGAAGGGATAGCGGACAAGCACTGTTACCAGCTCGACAGCGGTCTCTATTTCGATACCTCTACTGTTCCCGATTACGGGCGGCTGGCGCGCGCCATTACGGACGAGGGTGGCGAGGGACGCATCGCTGCTGTTGATGGCAAGCGCAACGTCGCCGATTTCGCAATCTGGCGCACCACGCCGCCGGGCGAGACGCGGCAGATGGAATGGGACAGCCCGTGGGGCCGTGGTGCGCCGGGCTGGCACCTCGAATGTTCGGTCATGGGTGAGAAATTGCTGGGCTTTCCGTTCGATATCCACACCGGCGGGATCGATCACCGCGAGATCCACCACCCCAATGAAATCGCGCAGAACCAGGCCCATAGCTGCTCCGAAAAGTCGGGCGCAAACATCTGGATGCATAACAACTTTCTCGTACAACGTACTGGAAAGATGAGCAAATCCTCCGGCGAATTCCTGCGGTTGCAGACGTTGGTCGATCGCGGTTACCATCCGCTCGCCTACCGGATGCTGTGCCTGCAGGCGCACTACCGCAGCGAGCTGGAGTTCAGCTGGGATGGTTTGCACGCCGCGCTGGTCCGGCTGAAGCGGATGGTCATGGCGTTCGAGCGATTGGCCAATGCACCCGATGGTGCCTCGCCAGATCACCCCAAATTCGCGCCCGCCCGGCAGAAATTCGCCGATGCCATGCGCGATGACCTCAACACGGCGCTGGCCCTCACCGCATTGGAAGACGCACTGGCCATCAAGAAGGTCGATGCGGGAGTGAAGCGCGCCGTGGTGGTAGAGATGGATGCGGTATTAGGCCTAAACTTCCCTAAACTTTCGCGCGCCGGCCTGCGGGTCCGTCCGGCAGATGCCGACATCGGCGAGGCCGACATCGAAGCCGCCATTTCTCGCCGCAAGAACGCGCGTGCCGCCAAGGATTTTGCCGCCTCCGATGCTATCCGCGACGAACTCTCGGCGCAGGGTGTGGACCTGATGGACGGCGATCCGCTGGGCTGGGACTGGAAGCTGGACACGCAAGCATGACCGTCATCGTCCTTTCAGCTCTCGTCCGCCCGTTGGTCGAGCCGCACCTGCCCAACGGTGTCGATGCGCGCTTTTTCGCTTCGGTCGAGGAGTTGCATGAACTGGCACCGCATGCCGAAATCGGCTGGTTCGACCTCAACGACCAGCCGCCGATGATCGAGGCGGTCCGGCGGGCGGAAAAGCTGCGGTGGTTCAATACCATTTATGCTGGGCTCGATTTCCTGCCGCTGGACCTGCTGCGACAGCGCGACACGATGATTACCAATGGTGCAGGCATCAACGCGGTGGCTATTGCCGAGTATATCGTGATGTCGATGCTGGTGCAGGCGAAAGGCTATGCGCAAGTGGTGCGGGCGCAGGACCGGCACGAGTGGCTGTCCGACAGCCCCGGCAAGGTCGAGCTGGCTGGGCACACGTGCGCTGCTGGTCGGCTATGGCGCTATCGGGCAGGCGGTGCGGCCGCGTCTCGAAGCGTTCGGGGTCGAAGTGGTGCCGGTACGCAGAACCGCGGGCGATGGCACGCTCGGGCCCGGCCAGTGGCGCGGCCAGCTGGGCGAATTCGACTGGGTCATCCTCGCCGTGCCTGCAACGCCCGAAACCGATGGCATGATCGGTGCAACCGAGCTGGCGGCGATGAAGGACAATGCGGTGCTGGTGAACGTCGCGCGGGGCAGCGTTGTGGATCAGGAGGCGCTGGTCGCGGCGCTGGAGGCGAAGACCATCGGTGGGGCGCTGCTCGATGTGACGACCCCCGAACCGCTGCCCGCCACCCATGCGCTATGGTCGCTCGACAACGCGCATGTCACCATGCACCTTTCGGGCCGTGCGCAGAACTCGATGTTCCGCCGCGCGGCAGAGCGGTTCGTGGGTAATCTCGATGCGTATCTGAACAATCGCCCGCTAGCGCCGTTATTCGATTATCAGCGCGGATATTAGCGCCGCAGCGACAGGAACTTCCGCCCATGACCGACACGCAAAAGGCGTCCGACCTTTTCATCCAATGCCTGGAGGAAGAAGGCGTCGAATATATCTTCGGTGTCCCGGGCGAGGAGAACCTCGATTTCCTGGAAAGTCTGTCGAAGTCGGACAGGATCACGCTGGTGCTTACCCGGCATGAACAGGGCGCGGGCTTTATGGCGGCGACGTACGGGCGGCATACCGGCAAGGCGGGCGTTTGCCTTGCCACGCTGGGGCCGGGCGCGACCAATCTGGTGACAGCAGGCGCCTATGCCCAGCTTGGCGGGATGCCCATGCTGATGATTACCGGGCAGAAGCCGATCAAGTCCAGCAAGCAGGGTCGGTTCCAGATCCTCGATGTGGTCGACATGATGGGGCCTATCACGAAATATACGAAACAGATCGTTGCAGGCAACGGCATACCCAGCGAGGTGCGCGAAGCATTTCGGCTGGCCGAGGAAGAGAAGCCAGGCGCCACGCATCTCGAACTGCCCGAAGACATCGCGCACGAGGAAACCGATGCGCAGCCCATGCCAGCCTCGCTCGCGCGGCGCCCGTCCGCCGACGCGAAGGCGGTGCGGCTGGCAGTCGAGGCTATCGAAGCGGCGCGCGACCCGGTGCTGGTGATCGGCGCGGGCGCGAACCGCAAGATGACCAGCAAGATGCTGGGCGAGCTGATCGACAAGACCGGCATTCCCTTCGTCACGACGCAGATGGGCAAGGGCGTGATCGACGAACGCCACCCGCTGTTCCTCGGCTGCGCGGCGCTGTCGTCTGGCGATTTCTGCCACCGGGCGATTGAGGATGCGGATTGCATAGTCAATGTCGGGCACGACGTAATCGAAAAGCCGCCTTTCTTCATGCACCGCGGTGGCTCTACCGTGATCCATGTATCTACCCGCACCGCCGAAGTGGACCCGGTCTATTTCCCGCAGATCGAAGTCATCGGCGATATCGCCAACGCCATCTGGCAGATCAAGGAAGCGGTTACGCCGCAATCCGACTGGTCGTTCGACCGGATGCTGGAATACCGCGCCGCCGAGGTCGCGCATACGCAGCCGCTGGCCGATGACACGCGCTTCCCGATTTTTCCACCGCATCTGGTGCAAAGGGTCCGCGCCGCCGTGCCGGAAGACGGCATCGTCTGCTTGGACAATGGCGTTTACAAGCTGTGGTTCGCCCGCAATTACACTGCATACCTGCCCAACACCGTGCTGCTCGACAACGCGTTGGCCAGCATGGGCGCGGGCCTGCCGTCGGCAATGATGAGCGCGATGCTCTATCCGGACCGCAAGGTGATGGCGATATGCGGCGATGGCGGCTTCATGATGAACAGTCAGGAGCTGGAAACGGCGGTGCGGCTCGGCCTGAACCTGACCGTCCTGATCCTGCGCGACGATGCCTATGGCATGATTCGCTGGAAACAGGCGCATATGGGCTTCGCCGATTTCGGGCTGACCTACGACAACCCCGACTTTGTGAAATATGCCGAGGCTTATGGCGCGCATGGCCATCGCGTTTCCAGCGCGGAGCACCTGAACGATGCGCTGGCCGAATGCCTGTCGGGCAAGGGAGTCCACGTCATCGACTGCCCGGTCGATTACAGCGAGAACGACCGCATACTGAATGAAGAGATCAAGGTACTGTCAAAGGCGCTCTAGCCTACTGGGAGGAAAGCCATGACCGAACTCAAAGACACCTATCCGCTTTATCTCAACAACAAGGCCGCGCAGCCGAACACCGACCTTAAGGTGACCGACAAGTTCACCGGCAAGCTTGCCTTTCGCACCGCACTCGCCACGCCGGACGTGATCGAGGAAGCCATTGCCGGGGCCACCCGTGCCGCCGAACCGATGGCGCGGCTGGCAAGTTACGAGAAACAGGACGTTCTCGGCCACTGCGTCTCCCGGTTCAAGGAACGCTTCGACGAGCTGGCCTATTCGCTGTGCGTCGAGGCGGGCAAACCCATTGCCGATGCTGAGGGCGAAGTTACCCGCCTGATCGACACCTTCCGCATCGCGGCTGAAGAAGCGGTGCGCAATTACGGTGAGGTGCAGCCGCTCGACATATCGGCCCGCGCCAAAGGCTACATGGGAATGTGGAAGCGGGTGCCTATCGGCCCCTGCAGCTTCATCAGCCCGTTCAACTTTCCCCTTAATCTTGCGGCGCACAAGATCGCGCCCGCCATCGCGATGGGCTGTCCCTTTGTAATGAAACCGGCCAGCAAGACGCCACTGGGCGCGCTTATCATGGGCGAGGTGCTGGCCGAATGCGACGTGCTGCCCGAAGGCGCGTTTTCCATCCTGCCCGCCACCCGCGACGGGGCGGACCTGTTCACCACCGACGAACGCCTGAAACTGCTCAGCTTCACCGGATCGCCGGACGTGGGCTGGGACTTGAAGGCCAAAGCGGGCAAGAAGAAGGTCGTCCTCGAACTGGGCGGGAACGCCGCCGTGGTGGTCGACAAAGACGCCGATCTCGACCATGCGCTAGAACGCATCGTGTTCGGCGCATTCTACCAGTCCGGCCAGAGCTGTATCGGTGTGCAGCGCATCATCATCCACGATGATATCTACGACCGGTTCAGGGACATGCTGGTCGCCAAGACCAGGACGCTGAAATCGGGCGACCCGAAACAGCGAGAGACCTTTATCGGCCCCATGATCTCCGAAGGCGAAGCGGAACGGCTGAAAGGCTGGATCGACGATGCCGTGGACGGTGGCGCGACCCTGTTGTGCGGTGGCGGGCGAAACGGCAACATGCTGGAGGCGACCTTGCTGGAAAACGTCGATACCGATGCCGATGCCTATCGTAAGGAAGCGTTCGGCCCAATGGCCCTGCTGACCCGCTTTTCCGATTTCGATGCCGCGCTGACCGAAGTGAACGACAGCCGCTACGGTCTTCAAGCCGGCATCTTCACCCGCGACCTGCACCAGGTGCTGGATGCCTGGGACCGCCTCGATGTCGGCGGCGTGGTCGTCAACGATGTCGCTTCCTACCGCGTCGACAATATGCCCTATGGCGGCGTGAAGGACAGTGGGCTGGGCCGTGAAGGCATCCGGTTCGCGATGGAAGACATGAGCGAGATACGGAACCTCATCATCCGACGCGAAGGGGCAGGGGCGTAAGCGGACAAGGGTCACGCTTCCTCCAGCAGCAGGAACTCGCATGCCACACGCAGCTTCGGGGCAGGCAGCAGCGTGCTTTCCACGGCGATGATCGTGGCATCGGCGACCAATAGGCGTGGCAGGGTGAATTCGTGGTCGGGCAGCGCGGCAATCAACGCCTCGCCCGCCGCGATGGCGCGTTCGCCCTCGAACACCAGTTCCAGCCGATGCCGCTCGCCGCTGAAGGTGATGCTGGCCCACGGTCTTTCCGTCTGGTTTACCGTCTTGCCCAGACCACCCGTCATTCCGATCACCGCGCCGCGCAGGCGATCGGCGGTATTGCGGCGGGGCCGACGCGCTTTTGCAGGAGGTTTGTTATCGAACGACATGCGCAGCCCCTTCTTCGTTGATGGTGTAGGATTGCATGAAGCGGGTGACGCGCGCCTCGGTGCCTTCGCGGGGAATGCGACCGTTGCGCAGGTCTTCCACGAACCGTGGATCGCGGGTGGCGAGGCGGCCGAATTTGGTGGCGGGCATATCCGTTTGCCGCAGGAATTTTTCGATTGTGCGTATCAACATTGGCGACTCCGACTGAGTGGGGGTTCGCGTTCTGTTCCAATCGAAATCCTACTTGTCTAGGAAAAATACTATGCTATGTAGGAATTATGTTTGAGACGAGGACTTATGATGGTGGAATTTGACAAGGCTGGCTCGGAACAGGCTGTGCGCACGCGACTGGCTGAGCTGGCGCGGAAAAATCGCAGCAGCCTGGCCGGGCTATCGCAGATGATTGGTCGCAACGGCACCTATTTGCAGCAGTTCATTAGCAAGGGTAGCCCACGCCGGTTGCAGGAGGAGGACCGGCGCAAACTGGCCGATTTCTTCGGTGTGCCCGAAACGCAACTGGGGGCACCCTACGATGGCGGTGCACAGGAAAAGTCCTACGTACATACGTCCGGCAGAAGCGACGGAGCGACCCGCAGTCGTGCGGGCGCATGGTTCGACGTACCCCGGCTGGCGGTGGCGGCGTCGGCCGGTCCCGGCGCGCTGGACGGCAGCGAGGCGCCATTCGACAGCTTCCGCTTCTCGCGAAAATGGCTGCGCGAACAGGGACTGGACGGTGCGCAGCTGTCCGCCATCGCGGTCGAAGGCGATTCGATGGAGCCGGTGTTACGGGCGGGCGACGAGGTGCTGGTCGATCACGCCAGGCATTCGTTTCGCGACGGCATCCACGTGGTGCGCCGAGACGAAACGCTGTTGGTTAAGCGTGTCGCGTCGCTGGGCAATGCGCGGTTCCAGCTGTTGAGCGACAATCCCGCCTACCCTCCGATAGAGGTCGCCGCGGACGATATCGAGATCATCGGCCGCGTGGTCTGGAAAAGCGGGCGGCTATAGCGCGCTTGCGGATGTCCGGCACACTTGCCACATCATGCGGTATGACCCAGCCAGCCAAACCGATCCCGCCCATGAAAGTCGCCATAATGCCGGTGACGCCTTTGCAGCAGAATTGTTCGCTGATCTGGTGCACGAAGACGATGCGCGGGGCGCTGGTCGATCCGGGTGGCGATTTGGACAAGCTGAAGGCCGGCGTGGCGAAGGCGGGGGTGACGCTGGAGAAACTGCTGATTACGCACGGCCATCTCGACCATTGCGGGCAGGCGGGGATGCTGGCGGACGAGCTGGGCCTGCCGATAGAGGGGCCGCAGGAGGAGGACCGGTTCTGGATCGCGCAGCTGGACGATGACGGCGCGCGCTGGGGCATGGACGCGAAGACGTTCGAACCGACCCGCTGGCTTGAGCATGGCGACACGGTGACGGTGGGCGAGCTGGTGTTGGATGTGATCCACTGCCCCGGCCACACGCCAGGCCATGTCGTGTTCCACCATGCGCCCAGCAAGTTCGCCATCGTGGGCGACGTGATTTTCCAGGGGAGCATCGGGCGCACGGATTTTCCGCGCGGCAACCATCAGGATTTACTCAATGCAATTACTGGCAGGCTGTGGCCGCTAGGCAACGATACGACCTTCGTGCCGGGACACGGGCCGGTCAGCACGTTCGGCAAGGAACGCGCGACCAACCAGTTCGTAAGCGATGCGGCTTTGGCGGCAGCCTGAATGATCCTGCCTAGATGACCCCCAGCACGATCAACACTGCGGCAATCGACAGGCCCAGCAGCGTCAGCATCGTTATGATGACGCCGTATTTGCGCGCAGGGGCTGGGTCTTCGGAATCCATGCCAATGCCATGCGCGATACGGCCCAGCATGTAGACGGCTGCGACGATGGCCAACCATGTCCCGCCCCGGCCCGCCAGTTCTATCGCCGCAATCAACACCAGCACGAACGGCGTGTTTTCGACGAAGTTCAATTGCGCGCGCATCCGTCGGCTGAGTGGGCCGCCCGCATCGTCCCCATGCAGGATGCCGCCTTTTAACCGGACCTGTCCGCAGCGGATGGCGAGCCACAGGTTGATAAGCGCGGCAGCGGCGGCGGCGCATAAGGTGACGGGCAAAAGCATGGTTCGGGTTCCCCATTTCGTTACCGGATTGCCTATTGCCGAACACAGTGACTTGCAACGGCGCACATTCCCGTTATAGCGCCCCGCTTCCCCGTCACGGACAGGACCGGCGCGCGCATTGTGCATTCGCCTTCCTTCGCCTAAGGCGGAACCCGAAATTTGTTTGACGAGGAACAGGTGACGCCATGGCAGTCCCCAAGAGAAAAGTATCGCCCCACCGTCGCGGCAACCGCCGCGCACATGATTCGCTGAAAGTCGAAGCCTTTCACGAATGCCCGAACTGTGGCGAGTTGAAGCGCCCGCACAATCTGTGCCATGCCTGCGGACATTATAACGGTCGCGAGATCATCGCGGTCGGTCTTTAAGACGCCAATTACCTTAATCCGGAGAATGCCATGACCCTGCCGCGTATCGCCGTCGATGCGATGGGCGGGGATGTTGGTGCGCGGGTGATGGTCAGCGGCGCGGCCGAGGCACGGCGGCGGCATGACGGCTTCAAGTTCCTGCTGGTCGGCGATCAGACCGAAATAAAATCGGCCCTGGATGCGCACCCTAATTTGCGCGTCGCATCCGAAATTTTGCACTGCGAAGATGTCGTTGGTGGGGAGGAAATCCCGACCAAGGCGCTGCGCCGTGCCAAAACCACCTCGATGGGTCTGGCCATTCACGCGGTGAAGCAGGGCGAGGCCGGTGCCGCGGTCAGCGGGGGAAATACCGGCGCGCTGATGGCGATGAGCGCGGTTGCCCTGCGCACCATGCCCGCCATCGACCGTCCGGCGCTGGCGGCGCTGATGCCGACGTTGGGCGACAACGATGTTGTCATGCTGGACCTGGGCGCGAACACCGAAGCCGATGCACGCAATCTGGTGCAGTTCGCGGTGATGGGCGCGGCCTATTCGCGGATCGTGACGGGCCGCGAACGTCCACGCGTGCGGCTCCTCAATATCGGTACCGAAGAAAACAAGGGTTTCGACCGCCTGCGCGATGCAGCGGCGCAGTTGCAGCATGCGACCGGCCTTGCGATGCAATTCGACGGCTATGTCGAAAGTGACAAGATTAACCGTGGCGAAGTGGATGTGGTGGTCACCGACGGGTTCTCCGGCAATATCGCGCTGAAAGCCATCGAGGGCACGGCGCGCTTCGTCACCGACTTGCTGCGCGAGGCGTTTACCAGCTCGCTGCGGTCGAAAATCGGCTTCCTAGTATCGCGCCCTGCAACCGAATTGCTGAAAACCCATCTCGACCCCAACAACCATAATGGCGCGGTCTTTTTGGGCCTGAACGGCGTAGTGGTGAAAAGCCACGGCAGTGCGAACGCGGCAGGTGTGGCCAATGCGGTTGCGGTTGCCGCGCGGCTGCTGGAAGACAAGCTGACGGACCGGATCGCGGCGGGTATTGCCGACGTCCAGCCCGAAGGGGCCACATAATCACGTGACTGGGCAGGCGACCGGATCGCGCATTGTTGGCAGCGGATCGGCGCTGCCGGACCGGGCGGTTTCGAACAGCCAGCTAATCGCGGAACTCGGCGACCGCATCGAAACCAGCGACAGCTGGATCGTGGAGCGATCGGGTATAGAGCAACGCTACATCGCGGGAGAAGGCGAGACGACCGCGACGCTGGCCACCGAGGCGGGGCGAAAGGCATGTGCGGCGGCGGGAATGGCGCCGGACACCATCGACCTGATCGTGCTGGCCACGGCCACGCCGGACAAGACCTTCCCCGCCACCGCCACGCTGGTCCAGCACGCGCTGGGCTGCGGGCCGGGCATCGCCTTCGATGTCGGCGCGGTGTGTTCGGGCTTCCTTTACGCGCTGGGCACGGCGGACGCGATGCTGCGGACCGGCATGGCGAAACATGCGCTGGTCATAGGGTCCGAAACCTTCAGCCGCATCATGGACTGGAATGACCGCGCTACATGCGTATTGTTCGGCGACGGGGCGGGCGCAGTGGTGCTGTCCGCGCCCGAAGCGGATGCCAAGGCCGACGCGGCCGGCATTCTCGCCACGCGTTTGCACGCCGACGGGCGGCACAACGAATTGCTGTTCGTCGATGGCGGCCCGTCGACCACCGGCACGGTTGGCCATTTGCGGATGAAGGGGCGTGAGGTGTTTCGCCACGCGGTGGTCAATCTGGCGCAGGTGCTGGAAGAAACGCTTGATGCGGCGGGCGTCGATGTCGGCGATATCGACTGGGTCGTGCCGCATCAGGCCAATGCCCGCATCCTGGACGCCACTGCGCGCAAGCTGGGCCTGCCGATGGAAAAGGTGGTGATGACGGTGGACCGCCATGCCAACACCTCGGCCGCGTCCGTGCCGCTTGCCTTCGATACCGCCATGCGCGACGGGCGGATCAATGCCGGTGATCTGGTGATGTTCGAAGCGATGGGCGGCGGGCTGACGTGGGGCGCATCGCTGGTCAGGCTGTAACGTTGCTGCACCGGGTGCAGGCATTGCTGCACGCGCATTCTTTCGCTATCTTGCGTTATGTTATTACAGGTGGGGACCGAAGGAGAATATGGAAATGTCGCGTTCGATGAACACGCTGACACGCGCCGATCTGGCCGAAAGCATCAACCGCCGCATGGGGTTATCGCGCACTGAGTCGCTGGAAATGGTCGAGTCCATCCTCAAGCATATGTGCGAGGCGATGAGCAACGGCGAGAATGTGAAGATTTCGGGCTTCGGCAGCTTTGTTCTGCGCGACAAGAGCGAACGTATCGGCCGCAATCCCAAAACCGGGGTGGAAGTGCCGATTACAAAGCGCCGGGTGATGACGTTCCGCGCCAGCCAGCTGCTGAAAGACAGGGTCGCCAAGGGGTGAGCGATCGGGGGTCAGTTTTCGACGACGGAAAGGCCGAGGATGCGCTGCGCACTATCGGAGAGGTAAGCGACGCGCTGGATATCAAACCGCATATCCTGCGCTATTGGGAACAGCAGTTTCCCATGCTCCAGCCGATGACCCGCGCCGGCGGACGGCGCTATTACCGCAGCGATGACATTGCAGTTATCCAGCGCATCGACGCGCTGGTGAACGAGGAAGGCTACACGCTGAAAGGCGCACGGCAGGCGCTTGAGAACGCGCCCGATAAACCTGTCGAAAATACAGCCGAGGAGACGCCGTCCAGCGTCTTTGGCCCCAATACCGCACCGGCAGACGACGGCGGGGTCGCGACGTTTTTCGGGCAAATGCCGGACGCAAAAGACGCACGCCCGGCTGCCGAAACGGTATCGAAACTGAAAGCGATCCGCGACGCGCTGTCTGCCGCCGTGGATGCCTGATTAAACTGCGATCATCGGGCGCCGGCGTCCTTCAGCAACTGCTCAACACTCGCCCAGTCGTTCGCATCGGCCTTCGTGTTGTTGATGAAGAATGTCGGCGTGCCGCTGACATCCAGCTCGCGCGATTGCGTGTTGCTCCGCTCCGCAATGGCCGAATAGACTGCCTCGTCGGCGAGGCAGCTGCGGGCCTGGTCCGCGCTCAGTCCACGGGCAGCGAAGAAATCAAAGAAACCGCCGATCTCGGCAATGCGGACCAGTCGCTGTTCGGCCGGGAGCGACACCGCCTGCTGGACCGCCTGACCGTTCTGGATGATCGGGTCGAGAATGGCGTTAAGGTTCGCCCAGACCTGCTCCGACAAAGGATGGAACGTCGCATCGTCGCCGCAGCGCACCAACGTCGCCAGCGCGAGATCGTGCGGTCCGTGGATCTGGTTGCGCAACTCATACTTCACGCGCCCGCTGGCGATGTAGTCGTTCTTGAGAGGTTCCACCGCCTCGGCGGAAAACATCGCACAGGCTGGGCACGTCAGGGATGCGTATTCGATAAGCGTGATCGGCGCGTCGGGGTTGCCCAGCGTGTAGCCGTCGGCCTCCGTCACGGTAACGGTATCGACCCATTGCGTGCCGTCGGGCGCGGGGATAGCGGCAACCGGTTCGCCGTTGGTAACGGCGGCTTCGTCCGCAGAGCCGCAACCGGCAAGGGCCAGCGTCACGGGCGCGGCGATCATGGCAAGAATTGCGGAGCGGTTAAATAGCGTCATCGGGCAGGTTCCGGCAGCTGTATATTCGGTCGGCGGGTCTTTTAACGCGGTTTGCAGCGCGGTCCAGTCATGCACACGCGCAAGCAACGTGCCGTCAAGCGCGAAACTGGGTGTGCCGCGCACGCCGAACTCTTTTGCGTCGGCGACAGTGTTGGCCACCAACCGGTCTGCCACGGCATCGTCAGACAGGCACCGGTCGATATCGGGACGCGCATAGCCGCGCGTCTCGAACGCTTCGTAAAAGCCGAAGTCGGACGCGATATTGCGCCGTGCCGCCGCCTTGTCCGTCAACGTCCAGCGGGCAACCTGCGCGGGTGTCGCGCGCTGGGCGATGGGTAGCCAAGTGCCTTGCGACATCATCAGCATCGTGTGGTTGCGCACGAACCGGTCGCTATCGCCACATTGCGCCAGCATGGTCGCCACCAGATCGATCGGGTTGCGAATGTAGGAGCGTATCTCCAGCGCCAGCTTGCCCGACCCGATATAGGCAAACTGCAGCGCAGGCTCCCCCTCCCTGGCGAAAGTCGCGCAATGCGGACAGGTATAGCTGACGAACTCGATCAGCTGCGTTTCCGCTTCGGCATTGCCGATTGTATAGGCGCGTTCGCCCGCCTGCACTTGCGCGTGATATGGCTCGGCAAGAACGGGCTGCGCCATGCCGATAGCAAGCGCCAGCCCGCCTGTGCGCAGGATGGAATACAAAGTCATCGGTTGGTTCATTCCTTGCCGGATGTATCGTGGGATAGACTGCGTGCCAGCGATTCAAGTACGGTGCGCAATTCGGGGTCGCCAATATCGCGCAGGCTGTCCCCCAGTTCCATCGGGATGGGCTTGAGCGAAGGCGGCGGTTTGGGCGCTTCTACCGCTGGCGGCTTAACCGCACCTTGCCGCAATTTGACACGTGCGACGGCGCTATAGCCGAAAAAGCGGTTCACCCGTTCCATGATTTCGGGGACGACGTGTTGGATCAATGGCGCGTGGGCCGGTATAACCACGATCTGCAGGATGCCGTCCGCCTTTTCGCCCGGTGGAAAGCGAATGGCTTCAGGCGCGCAAACGGCGGCATGTCGCGCGCCGACAATTTCGGGCCAGCGGGTAACGACGTTCGATTGAACGAACCCGAAGCGGCGAAACGCGGTGCGCCCGATTTGCGGCATCAGGTCGGATATGGCGCGGGCCGGGCCGCCACGGGGGCGCTCGTACGGTCGCGCAACGCGTCCCTTTTTTACAGGCGCGCGACGCTTTCGGCCAGATTCGGGAGAGGAGGGCGGTTCGCGTTCCATAGCGCGGCGCATCATGGCATAGCCGACGGGTGACCACCAGCGCCGCTTCTCCTTCCCCGACGATATCGACGAACCTGCTGGCCTGGTACGACCACCATGCCCGCGCTCTGCCATGGCGCGCGCCACCCGGTGCGCCCCCGCCCGATCCCTACGCCGTATGGCTGTCCGAAATAATGCTGCAACAAACCACCGTTGCGGCGGTAAAACCGTATTTTGCAGCGTTCCTGAAACGCTGGCCGACTGTAGACGACCTCGCGGCCGCGCCCGAAGCCGACATCATGGCGGCGTGGGCGGGGCTGGGTTATTATTCTCGTGCGCGCAATCTGGTGAAAACCGCGCGGCTGGTGGCGGTGGCTGGCGCCTTCCCGCGTACCGAGGCGGTGCTTCGCGCCTTGCCGGGACTGGGTGCCTATACCGCCGCCGCCATTGCCGCCATCGCATTCGGGCAACGCGCCGTGGTGGTAGATGCGAATGTGGAGCGGGTGGTGTCGCGCCTTTTCGCTATCGACCAGCCTTTGCCAAAAGCGCGCGAAGCCATCCGCGGCAAGACCGATACCATAACGCCCGGCACGCGCGCGGGCGATTTCGCGCAGGCGATGATGGATCTGGGCGCGACTATATGCACATCGCGCTCGCCGCGCTGCCTGCTGTGCCCGGTGCAGGCGCATTGCAATGGGCGGCGTGACGGCGATCCGGAACGCTATCCGGTGAAAGCGCCCAAACGCGCGAAACCGGTGCGGCGCGGGCATGCTTACTGGTATGAGCGGGGCGGGCAGATCTGGCTCGTCACCCGCCCCGCCAAAGGCGTGTTCGCCGGAATGCGCGCGCTGCCCGGCGATGGCTGGAACGCACGCAAGGATGGGGCAGGTAGCAAGATAGATAGCTGGACCGATTGCGGCACGGTACGCCATGTCTTCACCCATTTCTCGTTGGAACTGATCGTCCTGCGCGCGCTCGAACCTGCCGAACCGCCTGGCCGGGGCGAATGGTGGCCGCTTGCCGATATCGCAGCGGCCGGACTGCCGACCCTGTTTGTCAAGGCAGCGCGGCTGGCCATGACACCCCAGTCGCTTACTTACCAGTCGCGTACGAACCAATCGCGTACGGGCCAGTCGCGTACGGGCGATTGACCTGTGGGCCTTCATCGCCCAACCCCTTCGATCGAAGATATCAAGAGGATCGCGTCTATGGCCTACCGCAGTTTCGAAACGTCCCCGCTGTCGCGACGCGCGCTGCTACGGGGTGGCGCGCTGTTCGCCGCCAGCATCACCGCGTCCGCTGCGCTGCACGCATCGCGCGCCTTTGCGCATGGCCAGCACTGGCCATCGGTGCTGGCGGCGGTGGAGGAGTATGTTTCCAGCGGCAAAGTCGCCAACATGGTCGCCACGATGGGCTTTGGGCAGGATGCGCCAGACATGATTGCGCGCGGCACATTGGCGCTGGGCGGCAGTACACCGGCGGGAATGGATACGCTGTATCGCATCTATTCGCAGACCAAACCTATCACCGGGATTGCCGCGATGATGCTGGTCGAAGACGGCGCAATGAAGCTGGACCAGCCGGTTGCCGACTTCATTCCCGGCTTTGCGAAGATGATGGTGCAGAAGAGATATGACGGCAGCATTGGGCCGGAAAACCTCGAACCCGCGGCGCAGCCTGTCACCGTGCGGATGCTGATGACGCACACGGCGGGGCTGGGCTATGGCATTGTCCAGAAGGGGCCGCTTACCAAGGCGTATGAGGAAGCCGGGCTGGTGCCGGGGCAGGTCAGCCGCCTGCCGATCCCCGGTCTTGGGCGCGCCAAGCCGACCGACAGCCTGGAGAAATTCGCCGACGGCATTGCTGCATTGCCACTGGTCTATCAGCCGGGCACGAAATGGAGCTACTCGGTCGGGCTGGATGTGCTGGGCCGGGTGATCGAGGTTGCGTCGGGCGTGCCGTTCGACACATTCCTGGAACAACGGCTGTTCAAGCCCTGCGGTATGGACAGCACCTATTTCCGCGTACCCGCCAGCGAGGTGGGTCGCCTGACGACCAATTATGGCATTCTTAACGGCACGTCACTGCCGATAGATATGGCGGCATCGTCCATTTATCTCGATGAACCGGCATTTCCGTTCGGCGGGGCCGGGCTGGTCAGCAGCCCGCGCGACTACGACCGGTTCCAGCGGATGCTGGTGGGGCGCGGCATGATCGACGGCACCCGCGTGATGGACGCCGCCACCGTCGACCTCGCCACGGGCGATCTGCTGCCGGGTGGTGCCGATCTCACTGGCACATGGGTTGCCGGACAGCGGTTCGGCGCGGGCGGGCGCGTGACCGGCAAGGCATTCGGCTGGGGCGGTGCGGCGGGCACGTCGGCCTTCGTGGAAATGGAAACCGGACTGCGCGCGGCAAACTTCACGCAATACATGCCCGCCGAAGCCTACGGCATTCAGCGCGAGTTTCCCGAACTGGTGATGAAGGATCTGGCGGCTTTGCAGGCAGGTGTCGTCATTCCGGACGCGGCCTGAACCTTGCTGGCATTTACCGGATCGCGGCTGGACCGCGCCGACAATCTGCGTGCCGATCCCGAAGCGCTGGCCGGTCTGATGACGTGGCGGGCGCGATTGCTGCTGCTGGATGGGTTGTTGCCTTCGCTCGACGCCGACGCGCGGCTTGTCTGGGGCACGCTGGCCGACGCGCCACACGATGCCGAACTTGTGTTCCTGGGTCTTGATAAAGAGAAGCCCTGCTTCGCTGCCGTGCCAGTGCAGGGCGATGCCAGCCCACGCATGGCGAACCCGGCGCTGTGGTCTTTGATGGCGACGCTGCCTGCCGACGACCTTGCGCTGTATGGCGGCGCGCGCAGCCTGGTCGACTGGCACGCGCGCCACCGCCACTGCGCGAATTGCGGCAGCGCGACCATGCTGGCAAAGGGCGGCTGGCAGCGCAATTGCACGCAATGCAGTGCGAACCATTTCCCGCGTACCGATCCGGTCACCATCATGCTGGTCGAAAACGAAGGAGACTTGCTGCTGGGGCGGGGCAGGGGATGGCCGGAACGCGCGTATTCGGCACTGGCGGGCTTCGTGGAACCCGGAGAAAGTATCGAGGAAGCGGTGGCGCGCGAGGTGCTGGAGGAAACGGGCGTGGTGGCGCGCGACGTGCGCTATATCGCCAGCCAGCCATGGCCGTTTCCCTCGCAGTTGATGATGGGCTGTCATTCCGTTGGCGAAGGGCGCGACATACTGCTGGATGAAACCGAACTGGCCGATGCGCGCTGGTTCAAGCGCGCCGAGATACAGGCGGCAGCAGATGGCAAGGCGGGCGCGCCTCTGACCATGCCGCCGAAACAGGCGATCGCCTCGCACCTTATCCGCTGGTGGCTGGCCCGAAGACCACTCGCATGACGGCGCGCACACTCGATATCGCGATCTGGTCCGATATCATGTGCCCGTGGTGCCTTGTCGGCTGGGGCCAGTTGCAACAGGCGCTTGCCGCACTGGACGGCGAAATTGCGGCCGATATCCGCTGGCTGCCGTTCGAGCTGAACCCCGATATGCCTGCCAACGGCGAAGAACGCACCGCGCATATCGCGAAGAAATACAGGCGGTCGGTTGCCGATGCAAAGGCGGTGCAGGTGCAGATGGCAACAGCGGCGCGCGATGCAGGCGTGTCGCTGGATTACACCGGCCCGGACCCTGCACCGCCAGCGATGATGTGGAATACGTTCGACGCGCATGTGCTGCTGGCATGGGCGTTGGAGGCGCATGATGCGGCGCGGCAGACCGAACTGAAACTGGAACTGTTCGCGGCGCATTTTCACCGGCGGGAAAAGATCGGGCGGAGCGAGGTCTTGCTAGCGCTTGCCGATAGATTAGGCTTCGATAGGAGCGCCGCCGCCGCTGCACTCGATGACGAAGAGTTGCAACAGAAGGTCCGCGTCGAACAGGCTGCCGCGCGTGAAGCAAACATCACCGGCGTTCCGGCGATGGTAATCGGTGGCACGTTTCTCGTGCCCGGCGCTCAGGGCCGCGATACATACGTCAACGTCCTGCGCCGCGTCGCACAGAAGACCGCCTGAATTTAGGCCAACCCCAGCTTGCGCAGCTTGTTATGCAGCTTGCCCGGGAGTACGTCGCCGGTCTGCTCATCATCGGCAAGGTCGCGCGGGGCCTTGCTTTCCTCCAGATAGCGCCAGCCCTGATGCGCGCGTTTATAGCGGGCTTCCACGAGGATCAGGCGCGGTTCGAGGATGATGTTCCAGCGTCCGTCGGCGGACTCGCGGAAGTCACGGATCGGGCTGCGTGCCACGAGGGCATGGTCATGTATCCAGTACAGCGAACCGCCCTCCATTTCCGCGTGTCGCTTGGGCAGGTAGCGGGTGGTCATCACCGCGCCCTCGGCCTGCCCCTCGACCCATGCGCGCAGGGTGTGGATGCTCTGGCTGCGATAGGCGATCTTGGTGATGGATAGCGCCATTCCGTCTCAGCCTGCCAGTCCGGCGGCCACCGCCAGACCGAGGAAGGCGAAGAAGCCCATCGAGTCCGTTATCATCGTCACGAACACCGAACTGGCGACGGCGGGGTCCTGCTTCAAGCGGTCGAAGATCACCGGTACCAGCACACCGGCCAGCCCCGCCACCACGATGTTTATGAGCATTGCGATGGCGATTACGACACCCAGCATCGGCGTGAAAAACGCCGCCGTCGCCAGCCCGACGAGTACCGCGATTGTCACACCGTTCAGCAACGCGACCCGCAATTCGCGCAGCAGGATGCGCCCGGTATTGGCTTGCGTCAGCTGGTTCATCGCAATGGCCCGTACGGCTACCGCCATCGTCTGCGTGCCCGCGTTCCCACCGATGCTGGCGACGATCGGCATCAGGATCGCCAGCGCCACCAGCCGCTCGATAGCAGCGCCGAATGCCGCGATGATGAGGCTTGCGATGAGCGCGGTGCCCAGATTGGCGACCAGCCACCGTACGCGCGCGCCATAGGCCTCGCGGATCGGTTCGTTGATATCGCCTTCGCCCGCGCCGGACAGCAGCATGGCGTCTTCCTGCGCTTCTTCGGAAATGATGTGAACGATATCGTCCACCGTCATCTGCCCGACCAGCCGCCCGTCCTGGTCCACCACGGCGGCGCTGATGAGTGCGTATTTCTGGAACATCAGCGCGACTTCTTCCTGATCCAGACCAACCGGGATCAGCGTCTGGTCGCGCTTCATAACATCGGACAGCGCGATAGAGCGCGGCGCGCGCAGTACCCAGCTCAGCTGGCAGGTGCCGACCGGATGGTGCGCGTGATCGACCACGAATATTTCGTAGAAATCGTTGGCGAGGTCGCCCGATTTGCGCAGGTAATCGATCAGGTCGCCAACGGTCAGGTGTTCGGGCACCGCCACCGCATCGCGGCTCATCAGGCGCCCGGCGGTTTCCTCCGGATAGGCCAGCGCGCTCTGGATGGCGACGCGGTCGTCTTCGTCCAGCTCGGCCAACACGGCCATCTGGTCCGCATCGTCGAGGTCTTCGATCAGCTGGACCGCGTCGTCCGTCTCCAGCTGTTCCGCAATGGCCGCCACCGCATCGGCGGGCAGCGCCTCCATCATGTCTTCCCGCACGAAATCGTTCAGTTCGGCCACTACATCCGAACTCATCAGGTCGGTGATCGCGGCGGTGAGTTGCAGCCGCTCGTCGCGCTCCAGCAACTCGACCAGATCGGCGATGTCGGCTGGATGCAGCGGCTCGACCAAAGCGTAAACAGTGCCGTCGATCCCGTCGTTCAGCGCGGCCCGCACCGCGCGCACGAATTCGGGCTTCAGCGTGTTCTCGGTGTCCAGCCGTTCATCGTCGATGCGGTCGTCCGGCGCAGGCGCATCCTCCACCGGCACGGCGTCGCGCAGCATGGTCTCCCCGTCATTATCGCGCGCATCCGTCATGCCGGAAGCTCTAGGCGCGAAGGTGCGAAAAGCAAGACGGGGTGACATGGCGGAGGCGCGCGGTATAGCTGTGCGCGACATTCCTACAGGAGATCGAACTATCATGGCCGACCAGAAGCTGACCCTCTCGCTCGACACCGGAACCGGCGAAACGGGCGATGTCGTCATCGCTCTGCGCCCCGACCTCGCGCCCAATCACGTCGCCCGCATCACCGAGCTGGCAAATGAAGGGTTCTACAACGGGGTGGTTTTTCACCGCGTGATCCCCGGCTTCATGGCACAGGGCGGCGATCCGACCGGTACGGGCATGAGCGGCAGCGACAAGCCGAACCTGAAGGCGGAATTCAACGCGGAACCGCATGTGAAGGGTACGTGCTCGATGGCGCGGACCAACGATCCGGACACCGCCAACAGCCAGTTCTTCATCTGCTTTGCCGATGCCCACTTTCTCGACGGACAATATACCGTGTGGGGCCAAGTCGAAAGCGGCATGGAACTGGTCGATGCGTTGCCCAAGGGCGAGCCGCCTGCGAAGCCCGGCAAGATTGTAACCGCAAGCGTCGCCTGACCCCGCAATGCGCGTTCTTGCCGGCGTTTGCGCGCTAGCGCTGGCAGGCTGCGTCACGCCGTATCCGAACTTGTCGCAAAGCCGCAGTCCGTGCCGGTCCGAACCGGGCGGCTGGTGCGGTTTCGTGCGGCAGGCTGCGGTGGACAGTTATGGCTATGCCATGCTGTCCGCCAATGCCTATGGCCCGGAGGATGACGACTTTTACGCTGTCCTGCCTCCGGAGTTTGCGCGTGTTTGCGTATCGGAAAACGACGAAAGCGGCCTCGCCTACACCGTATACGACCGGTATAAGAACGCGGGTCGCACCGGCGCATTGCTGGCCCGGGTCATTGCTTTTCGCGGCACCGAATTCGGCTCGCGCGTCGACATCGTGCGCGGATCGTTGCGTGACAACCAGATCGAGGCGTCGGTGAAGGTCTATGCAGCGGAGCGGGCAGCGCTGGACGCCGAGGGCAATACCGACGTCCAGATCGAGGCGACCGGCCATTCGCTGGGCGGAGCGCTGGCAACGCAGATGTCGATCGACCATGCCGATGTCCGCGCCGTCGTGTTCAACACCTCACCCCTGTTCGCGGGCGATCCGATGGTCCACGATACGCAGCGGCTGGCGCTGGCCGAACGCGGCGAATTCCTGCGGTTGCTTCGCCGGTACAGCACGCCGCCTGCTGCCAACACCGTGGTGGTAAATTGCAACCCGTCGGCGGGCGCTGCGGCGAAGCATTCGATCCGCAGACTGGGCGACTGCCTGGCATGGATCGCAGCCTATGACGATGCCGCGGCGGTTGCATTGCTGGCTGCCAATTCCATCGCCAAGCCGGAGGCCGAATGCGGCCCTGTCGACAAGGCCCACACCGGTCCCATTGCGCCGGCCGACTACGCTACGCTCGAACCCTGTCCGCATGCCGCGAGGGTGGAACAGCCCTAGAGGTCGGCGTTGATCAACCAGTCGTGGAACAGGCGCACGGGGCGTGTTTCCAGCGCCATCGGCTTGCATACGAACCAGTAGCTGTAGGGACTTTCCACCGAGGTATCGTAAACCGTCGCCAGCCGTTTGTCGGCGGCACGCTTCATGTGATCGTCATGCATGATGGCGATCCCAAGCCCCTGTGCGGCGGCCTCCAGCATCAATTGCCCTGAGTCGATCTGGTCCACCGCCGCCGGTTCCAGGTCCGATATGCCCAATTCGCGTTTCCAGGTTACGAAACTTTCGGGCAATTCGTTGTGAACCAGGAACGTCTGCTTGCCCAGCAAGTCGAGGTCCGGGGTATCGCCCAGCGCTTCCACGATCTCGCGGCTAGCGATGGCGTGGACCATATTGTGATCGAGCCGGACAGCGTGGACGCCGGGGGCGGGACCGCGCGACAGGATGATAGCGGCATCCAGCGTGTCGCCGACGCGATCCTCCAGATGCGGGCCGGTGTCGATGTCGATATGCAGCAGCGGATGCCGCTTGCGCAATTCGCCCAGCTTGGGGAACAGCCGCGTGCTGCCGAACACGGGCAATACGCCCAGATGCAGGCGCAGCAGCGACAGGTTTTCGGACTGGCTCTCGATGGCCGTGGCCAGCGCCTCCAGATGCGGCGCGACGGCATCGTGAAACGCCTGCCCCTCGTCGGTCAGGGCCATCGCCTGGCGCGCGCGGGTGAACAGCTTCTTGCCGGTAAAGTCTTCCAGATTGGCAATGCGGCGCGACAGCGCGGACGGGCTGAGCCCAAGCTCCTCCGCAGCGGCGCGGGCGGAACCCAGCCGCACGGTCCGCATGAATGCTTCCAGTGCGCGTAAAGGCGGAAGTCGCCGCGTTGCCATTGCCTGCCCCTGTCTTCTGTTTGTTTGTACCGTTTTCTTTCAGCTTCAACGCACTTAACGCGAATTGGTTGCGCATAGCGGCAGAACAACTTGCGCTAATTCGCGCCCTCTGTCGCCGGTGTCGGCGCATGAAGGCGCAGGCGGCGCACCCTGGTCTGGTCCGCATCGGTTACTTCGATACGCCAGCCGCTGGGATGGTCGAGAACCGCGCCCACTTGCGGGATTTGTTCGGCCAGGATGAAGGCCAGCCCGCCCAGCGTATCGACCAACTCCTCGACCTCGCCTAGTGCAGGGTCGATCCGCTCCGCCACGTCGTCCAGCTCGGCGCGGGCATCGCAGTCCCACATGCCTTCGCCGATGGGGCTGATCAGTTCTTCAGGGGTCTCGTCGTGCTCGTCCTCGATATCGCCGACGATTTCCTCGACCAGGTCCTCGATGGTAATGATGCCATCGGTGCCGGAAAACTCGTCCAGCACGATGGCGAGATGGGTGCGGTGCGTCCGCATGTCGGCCAGCACATCCAGCGCCCCGCGCGCCTGCGGCACATAGAGCGGCTGGCGCATCAGCGTGGTCCAGTCCGACGGCGGCGGGGTGCCATCGGCGAGGAAGGGGAACACGTCCTTCAGATGGATCATGCCGATCACATCGTCCAACTGGTCCCGATAGACCGGCATCCGCGAATGGCCGTTCTCCGAAAAGCTGGCGACCAGTTCGGGCCAGCCGATGGTCGCCTCGACAGCGATGATCTCGCCGCGCGGGATAGCGACATCGTCCGCATCGTGTTCGCTGAAATGCAGGAGGTTGCGCAACATCTGGCGTTCGACGCCGGACAAGTCGCCGCTGTCCGATGGCGTTTCCCCCGCATCGGGGTTCTCGCCCTCGTGCTCGTCGATGGCCTCTTCCAGCTGCGCACGCAAGCTGCGGTCGCGCGCGGAGGGGTCGAACAGGCGGCGAACGGCCCCGAACAGGCCGCCGCTACTCTCCGCCTCTCCTGTGCCGGAACCGGTATTCGTATCGCTATCGGGCATGGCCCTTACTGTGCATCCTCGTGGTGGTTGTGGCCGGTATATGGGTTCGGAAGGCCAAGCTGTGCAAGCGCCTTTATCTCCAGCGCCTCCATCGCGGAAGCCTGCGCGTCGCTGTCGACATGGTCGTGCCCCGCAAGATGGAGGAAGCCGTGAACCAGCAGGTGGGCGGCATGGGCGGAAAGGCCGATGTCTTTCTCGTCCGCTTCACGCATGCAGGTTTCGTAAGCCAGCGCGATGTCGCCGAGCAGCACGGGTGGGCCGTCTGCGGCGAGCGCGCGCAAGTTGTCGGCGGACAGCATGGGGAAGGACAGCACGTTGGTGGCCCGGTCCTTGCCACGCCATTCGCGGTTCAGCGCCTGAACCTGCGCGTCGGACGTGAACAGCACGCTGGCCGACAGCCGCGCATTCGCAAGCAGCGGCTCGACCGCGATAGCAGCGGCGGCGCACTGGTCGGCGAGGGCGGTCCAGGTCTCGCTGACGGTGGGGCGTTCAGGCCATCCATCACAGGCAATATCGAGCTCCATCACGGCCATCCCGCCGTCCGCCGCGAAGGCCCCGAATTGTAGGACATGTTACACGTGTTACACTGTCCAGAGCGTAAAAACCGAACCTTGCGAAACTGCGCGGTAGGCGATGGCAGGGGGAGGGGCGGCGCAGTGGCAGTCATGCGCCGACGGTACTGTGCGCAACCCGTGTAGGAAAGCGTCGATGCAGGGCAGACGGGGCGGGAGAAGGGAGCGGCTCGAAGTCATAAATCAAGATGTCCGCTACCGAAAACCGACGTTCGGCTTCCGACCCCAATTGCGGACGATGCTGAGCTTGATCCTGTTACCCATCTTCGGACGGGAGCTAAAAAGGGGCAATTGCCCTAAAAATAAAGCATTAGTCCAAGCTGGGGTAAATCGTCTATTTCTACGACAATCGCGCCGGATAAAGATAGGCAGATGGCAAACGTATAACGGCTTACGATAGATAGGGTTGTGTGATGTCTTTGAATATGGATCGGTCCATTGAGGTACGCCTTCAGAAAGAGGTCAACGGACTTCAAGCTAAGCAAACAGCCGAATTAAGAAAAGTGGCACAGGCTACCAAAAACCAGAACACAGCCCATAATGCTGCTTCGCGCGCAAGCAGTCCAGCGACGGCCAAAATGCATATTTCTAAGGCTGAGCGGGAAGCAAAGAACATTGAGAGAGCCCAGGATCAGGCAGCGCGTTTCGGGTCTGACATCTCTCGAAAAATGGACGAGCTTACCCGCGTTCGGAAACGCATTCTTGATGGCGAAGAGAAGCAGAGAAAAGATCAAGCCAAGCTCATTGAGAACCACAGAAAGGCAGACGAGAAGGCGCGGAAGCAGTTACAAGGCGATAATTCGAAGCTAGCGAAGGACCTCGACAGTCTGAAACAACAGCTCAATGCTGCAATCGAAGCACAAGCTGCTGATACCCAGCCCTTCGTCGTAGAGAATGCCGAAGGAAGAGGCATGCCCTATGACTTTTTCATTTCGCATGCGTCTGCAGATAAAGAAGATTTCGTCAATAGTTTAGTTAAGCAAGCCGAAGCAGCTGACCTGAATGTTTGGTATGACGACAATGCACTAGGGTGGGGGGATTCTATTCGGCAGAACATCGATGACGGTCTGCGTCGGTCTTATTTCGGAGTTGTTGTACTTTCCCCTAACTTCTTTTCGAGGCCTTAAACAGAGTATGAGCTAGATGCCATCATACAACGCGACCTTTCAGGACACGGGCGCATCCTACCAATCTGGCATCGTCTTTCCCTAGACGACGTAGAAAGGCAAGCTCCGGCCTTAGCTGGTCGGCTTGCTTTTCCTACATCGAACTATTCAACCGAGCAAATAGTCGAAGAGCTGATAGTTGTGCGTGACAGATTTAGGGCTGCTTCAACTGGAGGGCATACTAATGAGGCTGCTCTATGACAGGTAGGGCCGCAAACGGATCTACAAGCGGACCGTCAGTTTCACACCCAATGTCGGACGTAGAGCATATACAGGATGACAACTGAAACCGAACGGATCGCGCGCTCAAATTTGAATGTGCGAAGCGGGTTGCGATTGAATGCACCGCGATCCCGCCGCCTATGCCCCCTCGCCCTCGTAGGCCTCCACGATACGCCCCACGATCGGATGCCGCACCACGTCCGCGACGGTGAAGCGGGTGGTGCCGATGCCCTCCACGTCTTCCAGCCGTCCGACCGCGTCGGCGAGGCCGCTCATGCGGTCGCCGCCGGGGATGTCGACTTGCCGGGGATCGCCGCACACGACCATACGGCTGCCTTCGCCGAAGCGGGTCAGGAACATCTTCATCTGTTCGCGCGTGGTGTTCTGCGCCTCGTCCAGGATGATGAAGCTGTCGGCCAGCGTGCGCCCGCGCATGAAGGCGATGGGCGCAATCTCGATCTCGCCGCTGGCGATGCGGCGTTCCACCTGTTCGGGCGGCATGCAGTCGTACAGCGCATCGTAAAGCGGGCGCAGATAAGGGTCGACCTTTTCCTTCATGTCGCCGGGCAGGAAGCCCAGCTTCTCGCCTGCCTCCACCGCGGGGCGCGAGAGGATCAGGCGCTGCACGCTGCCGGTAATGAGCTGGCTGACCGCCTGCGCCACCGCGACATAGGTCTTGCCGGTGCCCGCCGGGCCGAGCGCGAAAATGACGTCGTCCCGAGCGAGCTGGCGCATATAGGTCGCCTGCATCGCGCTTCGCGGCACGATGGTCTTGCGCCGCGTGCGGATCATGATTGGCGGGGTGTCGGGCCGGGCGTTGACGATGCCTTCCAGCGTAGGTTCGTTGGACATGGCAATCAGCGCCTCGATCGCGCCTGTATCCAGTTCCTGCCCCTGCGCCAGCTTGTCGTACATGTCCTGCAACACGTCGCGTGCGCGGCCCACGGCGTCCTGCGGCCCTTCGATATGCAGCTTGTCGCCACGTGCCGAGATGAACACGCCGATACGGTTTTCCACCTGCACCAGATTGGCGTCGAACTGGCCGAACAGCGGGACCAGCAGAGACTGGTCCTCGAACGTCATGTCGATCTGCGCGCGTCCCTCGGACGGCGTATCGGCAGCGGGCGGCAGCGCAGTGGCGCGGGAAGGTTTGCGGGCCATTCAGTTCCTTCGGTTAGTGCGCTGCAATTTATAGCTGCAGCCGGTGAAGGCAAGATGACGCGGCAAAGTAGAGCGTGGAAAGTAACATAGTTGTCACGCCGAAGATCGTTACGAAATCAGCCGTCCCTCCAGTGAATTCGGCCCGCCTTCGACCAGCTCCGCCCGCACCAGGTCGCCGATGGCGCAGTCGCCTGCGAACCAGACCGATTGCAGCCACGGCGATTTGCCCAGCCATTGTCCGTCCAGCTTGCCCTTGCGCTCGACCAGCACCTCGCAGGTCTTGCCTTCGCTGGCGCGGTTGAAGGCGTACTGGTCGCGGTTGAGGCGCGCTTGCAGGCGTTGCAGCCGGTCGTCCATCACCGCGCGCGGCACTTGCCCATCCATCGTGGCGGCGGGGGTGCCGGGGCGGGGCGAGTATTTGAAGCTGTAGGCCTGCGCATATCCCACGGTATCGACGAGCGCCAGGGTCTCCTCGAACTCGGCGTCGGTTTCGCCAGGAAAGCCGACGATGAAATCGCCGCTGAGTGCCAGGTCGGGCCGTGCGGCGCGAAAGCGTTCGAGCAGCTTGAGATAGCTGTCAGCGGTGTGGCTGCGGTTCATCGCCTTCAGCACGCGGTCGCTGCCGCTCTGCACCGGCAGATGGAGATAGGGCATCAGCGCGTCCACTTCGCCATGCGCGGCAATCAGCGCATCGTCCATGTCGGCCGGATGGCTGGTTGTATAGCGGATGCGGGCAAGCCCATCGACCTTCGCCAGAGCGCGGACCAGGCCTGCCAGCCCGACCGTGTGGCCCGCCCCGTCCTCGCCCGACCAAGCGCTGACGTTCTGGCCCAGCAGCGTGATTTCGCGCGCGCCGGCTTCGACCAGTGTATGCGCTTCTGCCACGATGTCGTTGAACGGGCGCGATATTTCCGCGCCGCGCGTATAAGGCACCACGCAATAGGTGCAGAACTTGTCGCACCCTTCGGCAATGGTCAGGAACGCTGCCGGAGGCGTGGTGCGCCGCGCGGGCAAGGCCGCGAACTTGGCGATGGGCGGCATGTCGGTATCGGTCGCGCGTTCGCCCTTGATCGCGCGGTCGATCAAATCGGGCAGGCGGTGATAGGCTTGCGGACCGACCACCATGCCGACCGCCGGAGCGCGCGCCATGATCTCCTCGCCCTCCGCCTGCGCCACGCAACCCGCCACCGCAATCATCGGCGTCTTGCCCTCTTTCGCGCCTGCCTTGGTCAACCGCCCGATATCCGAATAAACCTTCTCTGCCGCCTTCTCGCGGATGTGGCAGGTGTTCAGCACTGTCAGGTCCGCCGTCTCACCCTCGGCGGCGGGCGCGATCCCCTTCTCGGCCAGCAATTCCGCCATCCGGTCGCCGTCATAGACGTTCATCTGGCAGCCGAAGGACTTGATGCGATAGGTTTTGGGCGAAGCGGTGTTGGTAGGCATGACGCGCGACTTAGGCGTTGGTGTGCCTGCTATCAATCGCCGTCGCGCGGCGCAGCGTAGCGCACCGGTACGACATCGTGCCTGAACGGGCGCAGCGGCTGGTTGCGGATGGTCAGCAGGGCCGCTTCGATGGCAGCGCGGGCGCGGGCGCCGATCGCCTTGCGGCCCCGAAACTCTTCGGGGCTGAAGGGTTCGAGATAATGCAGTTTGAGCGGAAAGTTGCCCTTGCGCGACAGCACGCGCTTGGCATTGTTGAGGCCACCTTCATTCCCGATCCAGCCGATCTCCTCCCCGACCACCACGCCATAATCCAGCAGGACCGGTTGCACCAATACGCCGGGGGGCGGTGGCTCCAGCACGCTGAGCATGCTGGTCTTGAACGGCAGCAGCGATTGCCCGTCCGTGGTGGTGCCTTCGGGGAAAACAGTGACCGACCAGTTGTCCTTCAGCGCCACCCGTAGCGCCTCGATCTGTTCGGTCACGCCCAGCCGGTTCTCGCGCTTCACGAAAACGGTGCGGTTCATCCGGCACAGCCAGCCAATGACCGGCACCTGGCTCAGTTCGTATTTGGCAACGAAGGCAGTGCCGCTCGCGCCCGCACTGGCGAGGATGTCGATCCAGCTGACGTGATTGGACACGAAAAACACGTCGCGGCGCAATGGCGTGCCGATCTTCTCCACCCGCGCACCGGCGACCCATGCGGCGTAGCGTAGGAACAGCATCGGGATGGGGGAGCCGTAGGCGAAGGCGCGCCAGACATAATGCAGCGGCACGAAGACCAGCAACAGCACCAGCAGCGCGATCAAACGGAACGTGAACCGCAGCCACCCCGCCAGCGATATCGGCGTGCTTTCGCCCCGTTCGGCGGCGGCGCGCAGATCCGGCTTCACGGGTTGGATGAATCCGTCCGGTCGGGCCGGTCCAGCTTTACGCCGTACAGTTCCATGCGGTGATCGACGAGACGATAGCCCAGCTTCTCCGCGATCACTTTTTGCAGGGCTTCCAGTTCGGGATCGACGAATTCGACCACATCACCGCTTTCGACATCGATCAGATGGTCGTGATGCGCCTCGGGTGCGGCTTCGTACCGGGCGCGGCCATCGCCGAAATCGTGCCGGTCCAGAATGCCCGCCTCTTCGAACAGTCGAACGGTGCGATAGACGGTGGCGATGGAAATTTTCGGATCGACCGCGCTGGCGCGTTCATGCAGCTTTTCCACATCGGGATGATCGTCGCTTTCGGACAGCACTCGCGCAATGATACGCCGCTGTTCGGTAATGCGCAGGCCCCGTTCCGCACATAGCTGTTCCAGATCGATCCGCTGTTCCAACCGTCAAAGTCCCCGCACTGCCATGTCG
Source organism: uncultured Alphaproteobacteria bacterium (assembly GCA_963838735.1). Lineage (GTDB taxonomy): Bacteria > Pseudomonadota > Alphaproteobacteria > Sphingomonadales > Sphingomonadaceae > Parerythrobacter_A. The sequence continues at coordinate 34,077 of CAWISG010000012.1, read as the reverse complement.
TAAAAAGAAAACGCCCCGCAGCCTGTAGAGGCGCGGGGCGTTGTTCTCAAGAGAATCGGGTTCTCAAGATGGCGAGATGGAAACCGCCTGCGGCTTACGCCTTTTTCTTGCGAGGTCCGCGACCTTCACCGGGCTTGCGTCCCAGACCGATCTTCTTGGCCAGTTCGCGCCGCTTTTCGGCATAGTTGGGGGCAACCATCGGATAATCGGCGGGCAGGTTCCAGCGCGTGCGATATTCTTCCGGCGTCATGTCGTAATTGGTGCGCAGGTAACGCTTGAGCATTTTCAGCTTCTTGCCGTCTTCCAGACACACCAGATAATCCGGCTTAACCGAAGCGCGGACCGATACGGCGGGATCAGGGCGAACTTCTTCCTGCTCGACGTCGCCACCGAGCCCGGCGAGCGCGCCATATACGTTCGTAATTAACGACGGCACATCGTCCACCGCAACATCGTTATTGCTGACATGCGCCGCGACGATATCCGATGTCAGCGTGATAAGCGTTTCGGACATATCCATTTCAAGTTCATTCATCATTCTTTTTCCTTCATAGGGCAACCCGTTTGATAATATTAGCTGCTTGCCTTGAAATCATATATGATAGCCGGGATGGCTCAAGTCTAGCGTTTCGATGCTGTATTATATGGCCTTCCGATCGACAGTTAACAATATCATAATTCGCGGGCATAGGTGATGGCGTCCAGTCGTTCGCCGTTTGCCAGCGTATAATATCGCGTTCGGCGTCCGATTGTCTTGAAGTCCATCGCGCGATAAAGTTGCGCGGCCGGGTTGTTCACGCGCATTTCGAGGAACAGGCGATCGGCACCGCGTGCGCGCGCGCTTGCGATGGCGTCCTGCACCAGTTCGCGCCCTACGCCGGTGCGGCGCATAGCGGGGCGCACCCCGATCAGCAGCAGTTCTTCCTCTCCCGGTGCGGCGCGCACGAGGGTGAATCCGGCGGGCGCGCCATCGCGCAGGGCAAGGTCGTGATAGGTGTTGGACGTGGCGAGCGAAGCGGCGACTTGCCGCCGGGTCCATGCCTCGCGCCAATGCGGATCGAAGGCGTCCGTCATGATTGTCATGATCGCGTCCAACTCAGCGTCGGAAATCATTGTTGCGTCGGGTCGGCGGCGATGGGGCGCGCGTCCGGCGGACGGCCATAGAGCGCGCCAGCATCGCAGGTCAGGTCGGCTGGCGAAAGATGTAGCGTTTCGGCAGCGTCAGGAAACAGGTCGATCGCCTCGACAGCCTTGTCCGGCCCGGCGGCATGCGCAAAGGCGTCCGCCTGGTCGCCCACCACCGGTTCGCCCCTATATCGCGCAACGGCATCGGCAGGGCTAAGCGAAGCGCGCTCGCCGGTCGGCTTGCCGGCGGCATCGAAGCCCTGCACAAACCATTCGCCATGCCCGCCGGTCATGCATACCGTCAGCGCCACCTCTCCGGCACGTTCGCGGCCCATCGCCGCGACCAGCGCCAGTGTGGGATAGCCGCGCAGTTCCGCACCCCAGGCATAGGCCAGCGCCCGGGCGGTCGCGATGCCGATGCGTACGCCGGTAAAACTGCCCGGTCCACGCGATACGATGATGCGGTTGGCGCGGCCCCGGGCAGGTAAGCCGGCAATCATCGGAACAAGCCGCTCGGCATGGCCACGTCCCAGCACGCGATGGTCATGCGCGACCAGCACGCCATCGTCGAACAGGGCGATGGAGCACGCGGGTGTTGCGCAATCTATCGCCAGCGTACGCATGCGTCCCGCTGTGCCTCAGGCGAAGCGGTTGAACTTGGCGAATTCGGGGCGCGGGCTGCGGTCGAAAATGCTTTCCAGATCGCCATAGCCGATGGAGCAGACCCAGTCCGCCCTGTGACGCGGTGCATCAGCGAAGAATGCCTTCGTTACGCCCTCCAGGTCGACGCCCGACATCGGTCCGCAATCGAGACCGACCGCGCGCGCGGCCAGCATCAGATAGGCACCCTGCAACGCGGAATTGCGCTTCGCCCCGTCGATACGCCCGTCCTCATCGCCCTCGAACCAGGTCTTCGCATCAGTATGGGGGAACAGCCACGGCAGTTCCTCGTGAAAGTCGATGTCGTAGCCGATGATGACCGTGACCGGCGCGGCCTTGATCTTGTCCTTGTTGCCGTCGTCGGCAAGATCGGCCAGCTTCGCTTTCGCTTCGTCGGAGCGCACCCAGACAAACCGTCCGGGCTGCATGTTTGCCGATGTCGCGCCCATCTTGGCGAGATCGTAGATCGCGTGGACCTGCTCCTCGCTTACCGGTTTGTCGAGCCAGCCATTATAGGTGCGCGCCTCGCGGAAAATCTGGTCTAGCGCGGCGCTGGACAGCGTGTTGTCGTGGAACTGGGTCGTCATGCCGCTCGCACCTCCTGCACCTCGGGAACATAGTGTTTTAACAGGCCTTCGATGCCGTGCTTGAGCGTGGCGGAAGAGGAGGGGCAGCCCGAACAGGCACCCTGCATGGTCAGATAGACCACCCCGTCCTTGAACCCGCGATAGGCGATGTCGCCGCCATCGCCTGCAACGGCGGGGCGTACGCGCGTTTCCAGCAGCTCGTTGATCTGTGCGACGATGTCGGCATCGTCCGCATTCTCGTCCACCACCATTTCCGCCTCGGCCGGGACGCTGATGCCCGCAGCCGTGCCGCCGATGAACAGCGGCGCCTGGCTGACGAAATGGTCGAGCAGAATAGCGACGACCTGCGGCTTCAGGTCGGTCCAGCTGACGCCGGGTGCTGCGGTGACAGACACGAAGTCGCCGCCGAAAAAGACATTCACCACTTCGCCAAGGTCGAACAGAGCATTGGCCAGCGGACTGGCTTCGGCATCTTCGGGATTGGCGAATTCGCGCGTGCCGGACGGCATGACCTGCTGTCCCGGCAGGAATTTCAGCGCGGCGGGGTTGGGCGTGGTTTCGGTTTCTATGAACATGCCTCTTTATGTAGGCGGCCCGCCGCACTGCGGCAACCGCCCGTGCGCATTGGCAAGAACCATTCACTACTCCTTCACGGGACGCGCACCTATATCCGCGCCCATGACACTTATTCCGCGCGTATTGCGCTTGTTTGCCCTTGCCCTGCCCCTGCCAGCGCTCGTCGTGCCCGACGACCGCACAGCAATCGTTCGCAGAAAGCCTGACAGGGCCGCTGCCGCCGCCGCCCCGACTGCCCGAACCCTTGCCCCTGCCGACGGCGTTGCAAACCGGCGACGAAACCCCTTGGATATACGAAGGCAGCGACGTGCCGCGCGACCCCGAATGGTTGTGGGGCAAGATGGACAATGGTCTGCGCTACGCCGTGCGCGACAATGGCGTGCCGCCAGGACAGGTCGCCATCCGCATCCTGATCGACGCAGGATCGCTGCACGAGCGGGAGGGTGAGCAGGGCTTCGCGCATCTCATGGAGCATCTCAGCTTTCGCGAAAGCGCCTATCTGGGGCCGGGCGAAGCGATCACGCGATGGCAGGAACTGGGTGCGACGTTCGGCAGTGACACCAACGCCACCACCAGCCCGACGCAGACGGTGTACCAGCTCGACCTGCCCAAGTGCGACGCCTGCCTCGCTGGAGACCAGTTTCCGCCTGCTGTCGGGCATGATGCGCGGCCCCGTGCTGAACGAGGCGAACCTGGCAGCCGAAGTGCCGATCGTACTGGCGGAAAAGCGCGAACGCGGCGGGGTGCAGGCGCGGGTCGGCGACCGGACGCGCGAAACGCTGTTCGCCGGGCAACGCCTGGCCGAACGCATGCCGATCGGCACCGAAGCCACCCTGCGCGGTGCGACCGCCCGAAGCGATTGCAGGCGTTCCACAGCCGCTGGTATCGTCCGGACAACACAGTGATCGTCGTTGCGGGTGATGCTCCGCCAGAGATTTTCGCGTCGCTGATCGAGACCTATTTCGGCGATTGGCAGGGGCAGGGGCCACGGACCGCCGCGCCCGATTTCGGCGATCCCGTTGCGCCTGCGGATGCGGTTGTCGACGCCGTGGGCGCGCCGCCGGTGGGCGAGGTTGCCGTGCTGGTCGAACCCGACCTGCCGCGCACGCTGACCTATGCGGTCATGCGCCCTTGGCGACCGGTGAAGGACACCATTGTCTATAATGAAGGGCTGTTGCTGGATTCGCTGGCGCAGGCGATCATCAACCGGCGGCTGGAATCGCGCGCGCGGGCAGGCGGATCGTTCCTGTATGCCACCGTGCGGCAGGACGATGTCAGCCGCTCCACCGATGCGACTTTCATATCCTTCGCGCCCCTCGACAATGACTGGCGTGCCGCGCTGGCCGACGTGCGCGGGGTCATAGCCGATGCCGTGGCGACACCTCCCACGCAGGCGGAAATCGACCGCGAGGTGGCGGAGTTCGACGCGCAGTTCGCCGCCGGGGTGGAGCAGCGGCGAGTAATGGTCGGGTCCGACCTTGCCGACAATATCGTGCAGGCGGTCGATATCCGCGAGGCCGTGGCCGCGCCCGAAGTGGTGCTGGACGTGTTTCGTGGCATGGCGGCAAAGCGCACACCGGCGGCTATACTGGCGCGGACCAGGGCCCTGTTTGCGGGCGACGTAGTGCGCGGAACCTATCTGACGCCCGCCGTGGGCGAAGCCGATGCGGACGCCTTGCGCGCCGCCCTGCGCGCGCCGGTCGAGGCCGACGACAGTGCGCGGCTTGCCGACAGGACGTTATCCTTTGCCGACCTGCCGCCCATCGGCGAACCTGGTATTATTACGCGGCGCGGCACGGTCGGGCTGTACGAAATGGAGCAGGTCGATTTCGACAATGGCGCGCGCGCCCTGTTGTGGCAGACCGATGCCGAACCGGGCCGCGTAGTCGTGAAATTGCGTTTCGGCGCGGGGCAGCGCGCGTTCGATGCGGATGATGCTGTCTATGCCGGATTGGGCGCGCAGGCGTTGATCGGCTCGGGCCTTGGCACGCTGGGGCAGGAAGAGCTGGACCGAATCACGACCGGGCGTCGGATGGGCTTTACGTTGGGTATCGAGGAAGACACGTTTTCCTTTACCGCACAGACGCGCGACGCGGATCTGGCGGACCAGCTCTATCTCTTCGCCGCCAAGCTGGCGCAGCCGCGCTGGGATGCCAATCCGGTGCTTCGCGCCAAGGCATCGCAGCGGCTGACGTTCGAGAGCCAGCAGGCCACCCCGGCGGGCGTGCTGGGCCGCGAGCTGGACTGGTTGCTGGGGGACCGCGAGGCGCGGTTGAAAGCGCCCGACATTGCCATGATCGACGCCGCCACGCCCGAAGGTTTCCGCGCTGTCTGGGAACCGCTGCTGGCAACCGGCGAGGTGGAGATCCTGGTTTTTGGCGATTTCGAGAAGGACGCAGCGGTTGCTGCGCTGGCAAAGACCATCGGTGCCCTGCCGGAACGTGCGCCGGTATCGCCCGATGTGCTGGCGCGCAGTCCGCGCTTCCCCGAACAGGCGGGCACACCCGTTATACTGACCCATCGCGGCGATCCCGACCAGGCTGCCGTGGCGATGGCATGGCAAATCGGCGCGGGCTTCGATGGTGTGCGTACCGCGCGCCAGATGCAGGTGCTGACCGATCTGTTCAACAACCGCCTGATGGACGCCCTGCGCGAACGCGCCGGTGCCAGCTACGCCCCGCAAGTCGGTGCGAACTGGCCGCTTAACATGCAGAGCGGCGGCACCATTACGGCCATCGCGCAGCTCCAGCCAAAGGATGTGGACGTGTTCTTCACGCTGGCGCAGGGTATCGCGCGCGATCTGGCCACCGCACCGCCATCGCAGGAGGAACTGAACCGCGTGATCGAACCGCTGAACCAGGCGATCCGTCGCGCGTCCACGGGCAACACGTTCTGGCTGTACCAGGTCGAGGGCGGAACCACCGACCCGCGCCGCTACGCTGCTGCGACGACGCTGCTGCAGGACTTCACGCAAATCTCGCCGGACGAATTGCAGACCTTGGCTGCGCGCTATCTTGCGACCGGCAATGTGCTGAAGATCGCCGTTGTGCCGGAAGCGAGCGCAGACGGGGCTGCATCGCGCTGAGGCGGTTTCGGGTTGTGCATAGCACCCTGATGCTGTTGAATGATCGCATGGTTATACCGACAATAATGTATCAGGGCGATGCGACGTGACGCAACAATGGCAACCCGATAGCTGGAAAGTGCATACGGCAAAGCACTTACCCGAATACCAGGATGCGGCAGAACTGGCGCTGGCCGAAACGACACTGGCCACTTACCCGCCACTGGTGTTTGCTGGGGAGGCGCGGGCGTTGAAGGCCGATCTGGCGCAGGTCGCGGCGGGGGAGGCGTTCCTGTTGCAGGGTGGCGATTGTGCGGAAAGTTTCGCCGAGTTCCACCCCGACAACATCCGCGATACCTTCCGCGTCATCCTGCAAATGGCGGTCGTGCTGACCTTTGCGGGCAAGATGCCGGTCGTAAAGGTCGGACGCATGGCAGGCCAGTTCGCCAAGCCGCGCAGCTCACCCACCGAAACGCAGGGCGATGTGACGCTGCCCAGCTATCTGGGCGACAATATCAACGGCATCGCCTTCGATGCAGACGAGCGCCGCAACGATCCGCAGCGCATGGTGCGCGCCTATTCACAGGCCGCCGCCACGCTGAACCTGCTGCGCGCCTTTGCCGGTGGCGGCTACGCCAATCTGCGGCAGGTCCACCAGTGGACACTTGATTTCATGGGCCGCAGTCCTTGGGCCGAAACCTTTGCAAAAACCGCCGACCGCATTGGCGAGGCGCTGGATTTCATGGAAGCGTGCGGCATCAACCCCGCGACCATTCCGCAATTGCAGGGCACCAGCTTCTATACAAGTCACGAGGCGCTGCTGCTGCCTTACGAACAGGCGATGACCCGGCGGGACTCGTTGACCGGCAACTGGTACGACACCAGCGCGCATATGGTGTGGATCGGCGACCGCACGCGCTTCGAGGGTAGCGCCCATATCGAATTCGCACGCGGTATCCAGAACCCGCTGGGCATGAAATGCGGCCCGTCGCTGGAGCCGGACGACCTGATCCGGTTGCTCGATACACTGAACCCGCAGCGCGAGGCGGGTCGTATCACGCTCATAAGCCGGTTCGGGCACGAAAAGGTGGAGGCTGGCCTGCCCCGGTTGGTCCGCGCGGTGGAACGCGAAGGTCATGCCGTCGTATGGAGCTGCGATCCGATGCACGGCAATGTGGTGAAATCCGACAGCGGCTACAAGACGCGTCCCTTCGACCGTATTCTGGATGAAGTGCGCGGCTTCTTCGCAGTGCATCGTGCCGAGGGCACCCATGCGGGCGGCGTGCATATCGAGATGACGGGGCAGGACGTGACCGAATGTGTCGGCGGCGCGGTGGCGATTACCGATGCCGCGTTGGGCGATCGCTATCACACCCATTGCGATCCGCGCCTCAATGCCGCGCAATCGCTGGAACTGGCGTTCCTGCTGGCGGAGATGTTGAAGGAAGAGAGCGCGGGGGCGCAGGCAGTCGCCAATGCGGCCTAACAAATGTGATCGTTATCCGGTCCCGGGGTTTTCAAGGGCGCCGCTTTCCGTCAGCAAGGCAACGCACGTCACGTCAGGAGCATCGCCATGTCCCGCCCGCAGGCAGACACCGGACCCGCGCCCGCCACGCTGGCCGCGCGGTACCGTGCAACCCGCGCGCTGACGGCGGCGCTGGCCGCGCCTCTTTCCGATGCCGATGCCACGCTGCAATCAATGGAGGATGCCAGCCCCGCGAAATGGCATCTGGGCCACACGACGTGGTTCTTCGAGACATTTCTGCTGCGCGATCACGCCAAAGGCTATCGCTTGCACGACGAGCGCCTGCCTTTCATCTTCAATTCCTATTACGAGGCCGAAGGCGCGCGGATCGACCGGTTTGCGCGCGGCCTGCTGTCGCGCCCGGCCCTGTCCGAAATCGCGGAATGGCGCGAGGCTATCGACGATGCGATGGTACCCTTGCTCGACAATCCCGAACTCGCCCCGCTGGTCGAACTGGGCATTGCGCACGAACAGCAGCACCAGGAATTGCTGCTGACCGATATCAAACACGCGCTGTTCCAGAACCCGCTCGGACCATCCATGTTCGCCGCCGTGCCGACCACCAGGGCACCCGCTGCCGATGCCGACCGCTGGGGCACGCATCCCGGCGGCATCGCGCTGGTCGGCAGCAATCGCGAGGGGTTCGCCTACGACAACGAAGGCCCGCGCCACCGCGTGCTGCTGGAACCGTTTGCCTTGCGCGAAACGCTGGTGACGAACGGCGAGTGGGAGGCGTTCATTGCCGATGGCGGCTACGACGAACCGCGCCATTGGCTATCGGACGGCTGGGCGTGGAAATGCCGCGAGAGCATCGCCGCGCCGCTCTACTGGCGGGAGGACGAACACTTCACGCACGCCGGATGGCAACCGCGCGATCGCCATGCGCCGGTGACGCATATCTCCTTTTTCGAGGCCGACGCCTTTGCGAGCTGGGCTGGTGCGCGCCTGCCGACCGAATTCGAATGGGAAGCCTTCACCCGCAGTGGCGAAGGCGGGCGCTTCGCGCGCGATGGCGGCAACCAGCTGGAAAGCGCGCATGCCCCCCTGCCGCGCGGCGGCACCGCGATGTTTGGCGATTGCTGGCAATTCACCGGCTCCGCCTATCTGCCCTATCCGCGTTTCGAACCCGCTGCCGGGGCCATCGGCGAATACAACGGCAAGTTCATGAGCGGACAGTGCGTGCTTCGCGGGGCAAGTTGTGCCACACCGCGCGGACATTCGCGGGCCAGCTACCGCAATTTCTTCTACCCCCATCAACGATGGCAATTTACGGGCGTTCGCCTGGCAAAGGATATTTGACAGGCATGAGCAGTACTGGACAGGCGGGCGAGAGCCTCGCGCTGGTGGATCGTGACGCCGACGGTGTGGATCGCGCCTTCCGGCAGGATGTGCTGAAGGGGCTGGCACAGGCCCAGAAGGCGATCCCCGCGCGCTGGCTGTATGACGATGCCGGATCGCAACTGTTCGAAGATATCACGCAGGCGCCGGAATATTACCCGACCCGCGCCGAAACCGAGATCCTGCGCAACGAAGGCGCGGCGTTTGCGGACGCCATCGGGCAAGGGCGCGCGGTTGTGGAATTCGGCAGCGGTTCGTCGGTGAAAACGCCGCTGCTGCTTAGCCAGATCGACGCCGCCGCCTATGTGCCGCTTGATATTGCGGGCGATTTCCTGCGCGCTGCCGCCGCTGAGCTTTCGGTCAAGTTTCCCGGCCTGTCGGTGTATCCGGTGGAAGCGGACTTCATGCGGCGCGTCGCCTTGCCCGGTGCAGTGGCCGATATGCCCAAGCTGGGCTTCTTCCCCGGCTCCACCATCGGCAACATGATCCCGCGTACCGCCGTAAACCTGCTGCGGACCATGCGCGAGACATTGGGCCAAGGGGCCAAGCTGCTGATCGGCATGGATCTCATCAAAAGCCGCGATACGCTGCGCGCGGCCTATGACGATGCGGCAGGCGTGACGGCGCAATTCAATCTCAATCTGGCGAAGCGTATCAATCGCGAGCTGCGCGGCACGATACCGGTTGATGCCCTGCACCACGAAGCCCGCTGGAACGATGCCTTTGCGCGTATCGAGATGCATCTGGTGGCGCACCGCGACATCGCGTTCGATGTCGCGGGCGACCCATTCGCCATGCGCGAAGGCGAGAGCATCCATACCGAAAACAGCCACAAGTTCGGTCGGCGCTCGTCCAACACGCTCTTGCTGGCGGGCGGCTGGACGCCGTTGCAGCGGTGGACGGACGGCCAGAAGCGGTTCTCCATGATCCTGGCCGAAGCGAGTACGGAGCTGTCCGCACCCTGAGCCGTGCGCGGTTCATGGAAATGACGGGGGGCGGTCCCTAGATAGGTGGCGATGGACCCCGCAGACATTCTCTCGCTGATCGCCGACACCATTCGCGACGTGCCGCGTTCCGGCTTGTTGATTGCCACGGTAGCGGCGGTGGCGGCGGGCTGGATGGGCTCAATCATGGCGCGCAACCGGGTGCCGCTGGGCGGGCTGATCCGCACCGCCAGCACTTTGACGCTCGGGTGCGTGCTAGTGCTGGTGGTACTGCAAGTCGCACGCTTTGATCCCCAGCTCGATTTTGCCGTCCCGCAGATCGGACTGCCCGAACAGGTAGTGGAAGGCGGCGAAACCCGCATTCCGATGGCGCGTGACGGGCATTTCTGGCTGGAGGCCGAAGTCAACGGCGTACCGGTGAATTTCATGGTCGATACCGGCGCGACGCTGACGGCGCTGTCGCAATCGACTGCGCAGGCGGCGGGGCTGGAGCCGCGCCAGGGCGGTTTGCCGCTGCGCCTGAAGACCGCGAACGGCACCATTCTGGCCGATCTGACGACGATAGACGAATTGCGGTTCGGCAATGTCGCGGCCCGCGGGCTGGACGCGGTTGTCGCGCCCAATCTGGGCGATACCAATGTGATCGGCATGAACCTGCTGTCGCGGCTGAAAAGCTGGGGGGTGGAGGACAACACCATGATCCTGGTGCCCAATAATCCGCAGCCCGCGCTGGAAACCGAATAGCCCTTACGCGCAGGCGTACGGTGGGGTAGGTGCGGGCCCATGAATAAGCTGCTCAGCGCCCTGCCGCGCATCGCCCTTGTCCTGTCCGCGTTGCTGCCGGTCTGGTTCCTGCTGGCGTCGCTTGGCGCAAAGTTCGGGTGGTGGAGCAAGATGACCGGCTTCGGCACGATGACCGTCGGCATCGGCGCGCCTGCCGCGATGGGTCTGGCTGTTCTGGCCGTTATTGCGCTGCTGGTGGCGGTGTTGGTCAGGCCACGGCGCGGCTGGGTGGCTGCGGTGATTGCGCTGGCGATACCGTTGTTGGTGCTGGGCGGGTTCAACCAGCTTCGCGCGCAGGCGCAGAGCGTTCCGCTGATTTACGATGTCGCGACCGATACGGCCGACCCGCCGGTTTTTTCCGATGCGATGATGGCAATGCGCGAAGCGGATGGCGCGAATGAACCAATGCCATTCGATGTGCCGCTCGGCAGCCTCGGGAAGTGGGCGGACAACGCTGCCGTCGCTAACCGCACCGCCGCACAACTCATCGCGGAAGGCTATCCCGAACTTGCGCCCTTGCGCGTGGCGGTGTCCGTTGAGGATACGGTCGCTGCGGTAGAGGCTGCGATGAGCACACGCGGCTTCGACAATATCAGCGCGGACGCCGGGGCTGGCCGCGTCGAGGGAACGGACGAATTGTTCTGGTACGGTTTCCGCGACGACGTCGTCGCGCGCGTCCGCGCCGATGGCGATGGCAGCATCGTGGATTTCCGCTCCACCTCGCGCGTCGGGCTGAGCGATCTGGGCGTGAATGCGCAGCGTATCGCGGACCTTCGCGAGGCGGTGGCCGAGCGGCTCGCCATTGCGGAATGACCGTTCGCAGGGTTTAGACGCGTTAGCAGAAAACGCCCTGCTAATGATTATCAATACTAAACTACTGTTTTCCTTGTATTTTGTCGCCAACGGTGTAGAACCACCGGCAACAGAGAACGACAAGGAGACTTTTTATGACCTGCGCCAACTGCAAGTTTTTCCAAAACCATCAATCCGAATGCCGCCGCTATGCCCCGTCGCCTGCAGAGGGTGACAAAAAGGCGCACTGGCCCACCGTTGCTAGCGACGACTGGTGCGGCGAGTTCGTGGCAGCGGACGGTCAGCGACAGGCCGCCTGATTCGATTGCCGAACGATCGGAGCGATCCGGTTCAAAAGGGCGGCAGCGATGCCGTTTTTTTGTTGACCCACCGATGTTATTGATTATCACTCGCAACAACACGATGTTGGAGTGAATAATGATCGATCAGTTTCGTGCGCTTTGGAACGACACCCGCGACGAGGCTGCCGTCTCGTTCGGCGAGCGTGCCCGTGGCAAGGTGGCGATCTGGTCGCTGGAACGGGCCGTTGCGGTCCTGCGCGCTTCGGCTCGCTCGACCGTATGCGTCAAATCTGTTGGCGATACGCAGACCAGTCATCAGGAGACCGCGCTGCTGGCAACTGTTGCTGCCTTAAAGGCCGGCGACCCGGATCGCGCCGCGATGCAGGCGATATGGCTGGTAAAACGCGATGCCGTTCCGCGCCTGCTGCGGTCGCTTGCGCCACTGGCACACATGCCGTCGCCGCAATACGCTGCTGCCGCCTAAGCCCAAGCCCAAGCCCAAACCCAAGCCAACCCAAGCCCTCTCGACGGCACGTAGCCCAGAAACACGGGGTGATGCAGACCACTGCTTACCCAGTTCGGCGTGGAGCGCCGCCGGTGTTGCTGCCGTCATGCTGGGCTTGCTACGCCAAGCGATCAGCTTGGTTAGCTCGCGAACAATACGAGAACCAGAGATTGACATGTCCGGCACCGCTGCCAGCACCCGCTCGTCATGTCATCGACTACGCTGAGTACGCGGAGCCGCCTGCCTGAAACTATCTGGTCATTCACCACTCAGGATAGCTAAGGATCTATCGTTGAATGGATAGCGTCTTGATAAGACGAAATAATTTGGGCCACCGAAAACCGGCTTTCAGCAAGGCGCCGACTACTTTCCGCCATCGCTGCCTTCTCATCGTAGGATAGCGCTGTAAATCGGAGCATCGCGTCTCGAAGCGAAGCGGCGCTTTTGACGTCGCATAAAAAGCCGTTCACGCAATCGTCGACCACCGATTTGCAACCAGGCACATTCGTAGCGATAAGCGGGCGACCTATGGCTGCTGCTTCGATCAACGTTCGAGGCGCGCCTTCGCGGTAAGATGGCAACACGACGCAGTGTGCTGCCGCAATGTAAGGACGAACGTCATCTGTTGTTCCGTGGTGGATAACGGTACCGTTTGCAATCCAGGCGTCGAGCAGCTCCTTGGCAATACCTGTTCGATTATGCGGGTCGATTGCACCAAGCAGTTCGAAACGGACTGCCCCATTACCATGCATAAGTTTGGCCGCCTCGACAAACTCGACGACCCCCTTGTCATACAAAAGGCGCGCTATCATCAGGAACCGCGTTGGCGTGTGCACTGCCGGATATGGCACCTGCGCATATTTCTCTAAATCGATACCGGAGCCCGGAAGCGTTCGTGTCTGCTCGGTGCGGACCAGTTTGCTTGAAACAAACAGATCGCGATCATCGTCATTCTGGAAAAACACGACCGGCAAGTGATAAAACGCCGTCTTGTACATAGCTTGCGAAAGATATTTCAGCAGGCCCGATGACAGGAAAGCCGTTCCCAGACCCGTTACGTTTGGAATGAACCGAGTGTTGCTCAGACGTGCGGCATAAGCGCCAAAAATGTTGTTCTTGATTGTAAAGCTAAGGACGCAATCGGGCCGCAGTTGTCGAAAGTGGCGGTATAGGCGAACGGCAAGTGCAAAGTCCGATACCGGATTGAGACCTTTGCGATCCATCTTCAAGTTGACGAATGAACAGCCCAGTCGTTCGAGTGCGGGCACCGCCTCGTCGCGTGAAGCAAGAACAGTCAGGCGATGTCCATCAGCCAACAACGCTTCGACGAGGGGTTGGCGGAAATTTAGAATGTTCCAAGCAGCGTTCACCGTCAGGACGATATGCATTGGTGATGCCATAAATATTACGAAAGGCCTCGCAAGAAGAATGTCTGGATTGTGCTGCTAAAGCCTTAAATCGCTTTGATTTCTGGGAAGGATATTTTTCAGATCATAGAGGATATGCGCCGGCTTGCCATAGGCTCGTATCGCATCGGCGCCCAACTCTCGATACTCATCGTGCGCCACCGTCAGAATGATTGCGTCGTATGCATCGTTTTCGGGCTCTGACACCAAATCAATTCCGTAAAGACGCTTGGCTCCTTCGGATTCCGCCCAGCAATCTGCAACGTCGATACTTGCACCATATTCCTGCAGCTCGGCAACAACGTCTACAATACGAGTATTGCGAAGATCAGGACAATTTTCCTTGAATGTGAGCCCCATGATCAAGATCCGCGACCCGTTGACCTGAATGCGTTCCCTCATCATCTTCTTGACCAGCTGGCTCGCGACATAGCTACCCATATCGTCGTTGATACGGCGACCGGCCAAAATGACATGTGGATGGTAACCGACCGCTTCGGCTTTGTGCGTCAGGTAATAAGGGTCGACACCAATACAGTGGCCACCCACGAGACCCGGTCGGAAGGGCAGAAAATTCCACTTTGTTCCTGCAGCTTCCAGCACCGCAAGTGTATCGATGTTCATCCTGTTAAAAATTATCGCCAGCTCGTTGACCAACGCGATGTTGAGGTCGCGTTGCGTGTTTTCGATGACCTTGGCGGCCTCTGCAACGCGGATTGAGTCAGCCTTGAATGTGCCTGCAGTTATGATTTGCCGGTAAAGCTGATCGATTGCTTCGGCAGTTTCGTCGTTCGAACCTGCCGTCACTTTGAGGATATTTGGCAGGCGATGCTCTTTATCGCCAGGATTGATGCGCTCTGGGCTATACCCGCAGAAAAAATCCGTATTGTATGTAAGTCCCGAAACGTCTTCGAGCACCGGAACACAGTCCTCTTCGGTCGCCCCTGGATAAACGGTGCTTTCATATATTACGATGTCACCGGCTTTCAGTACCGACCCCACCAATCTGGTAGCGCTCAGGAGCGGAGTGAGGTCGGGCCGTTTGTAATTATCGATCGGGGTAGGGACGGTGACGATAAAGACCGTGCAATCGCGAATATCCTCGACTTCAGTCGTAAAGCGCAAGTGCCGTGCCAGTTCCAGCTCGGTTCTGTCGACTTCGAGTGTGACATCCAGCCCCGAGCGAAGCTCGTCAATGCGACCTGCGTCGATATCGAAGCCGACGACAGTTCGCAGTTTGCCAAATTCAACAGCGAGGGGAAGCCCGACATAACCAAGGCCGATGATCGCTATCCTGTTTTTGTCCGACACTGAAAAGTCACCTTTCATAATACCCTTGATACTACGCCACGAACTGGCGGATACCCTCGGAATAGTCGGTCTGCGGAACGTTCCTATGGCGATGCGCTGCTGAGCTATATCGTCACCCGGCTTGATCGTAATAATTACCGCGAAGAACCCGCTGCCAGAATCGCCCTAGATCACATGAAAGGGCCACACACCCTTGATTTTCGAAACGGGCACATGGTGTTCGACTGGTACGAGGAGCGCTTCGCGCCTTTTGCTTGGGCACGCCGGATCGCTGGTCGGTTTGGCTGAATTCCCTGCGATATATAGCGCGCAAAAATACTGTTTTCCTACATCGCGGCCCATGGTTACATGCATCGTTCTCTTTTCGAATCAACCAAGGGAACACCACATGATCGACGCCTTCGGTAACTTCTCCGACAGTCCAACCGCACCCGCTTCGCGCTGCTTCACGATCACGCCCGACGACAACGCTGACCTTGCCCATGCGACCAAGGCGATTTACATCGGCACGGCAGGTGATCTTGCCGTCATTCCCCTGCGTGGGTCCGAAGCCGTGGTGTTTCGAAACCTTCCGGCCGGGGGGCTTCTCGATGTTCGGGCGAAGGCCGTCCACGCTACTGGCACGACTGCCAGCGATCTTGTGGCGTTGACTTGACATGGGGGCGCTCGGATACGGAACGCGTCAGGCCGGACGGCGGCTGGCGCAGGGTCGAAAACCGCAGACATGGTCCCCCAGTCTACGTGACACTTTGCTGGCCGATCCGAATGTTATCGCGTTATACGACGGATCGGACCCGTCGACTTTGCACGACGCATCGGGAACCGTTGCAGACGGCAGCGGGGCAGCTGCAGCACGGTTGCTGGACCTGAAGGGGCAAGCCGATTTCGTACAGGCCGCCCCCGATCGCCAACCGATCACCGGTACAGGGTTGGCCTTCGATGGTGACGATGATGTTCTGGAGGTGCAGTTCGCCACAGGTTCCGGTCCGGCGGAAGCCGAATTGGTCTGTATTTACATGGGAACCGATTCGGTAGGATGCCTATGGTCGACGACGGGACCGGCGAACCGTTTCGCGGGATTGTGGCAGGCGGGTGCGACTGACGGTATCCATTCTGGTGCAGGCGCGCCGGACTTCGTCATCGACGGCATTCCTTTCGCAGGCAACCGGGGGCAGTTGCGTACAGCGATTGCCGATGGAGCGGCGCACGTAGTGGAATTGAGGAAGCTCAGCCTGACGACCTGGACGGGGCTGGCGCTTGGCACGCTAAAGAACCTTGGCGGGACTTTCCATACCCTCGGCATGTTGCTTCCGGTGGTTCAGATCGAGGGAACGAACGCTGACCTTTCGAAAACAAGAGAGACCGCTTTCGATTTCGCCGAGGACGTGATCCGCAAACTTGGCCTGACCAGCGCATAGTTCAGCTGCCGTCGTTATCCGGAGGTGTTGGCCGAACCATGCCAGTGGCCATCGCCGACGACACAATCTAGGAGGGCCGCTGTATCTGCACGATGGCGGTCCCCTAAATGTCTTCCAGCAACACTTCGGTGGCCGAAACCGCGCAACGCGGTCGCCGGGTGCTGCCACCATTTACAGTTATCAAATAAGCAAAAAGCGCTGGCTGGGGCGGCAGGGATCGAACCTGCGAATGCCGATACCAAAAACCGGTGCCTTACCACTTGGCCACGCCCCAGCAGCGGGAGCCGTCTATAACGGCTCTCGCGATGAAGGGAAGGGGGTGCTGCCGGGTTCGGTGGCTATTCCGGCTTAGACCAGCCCGTCAGGTCTTTTCCGTCGAAGTCGGCGGCCGAGTGGCGCTCGCGTAATTGCGTGTTTTCCTCGCCCCATACTTTGTTGACGATGCGGCCACGCTGGACGGCGGGACGGGCGGCGATCTCATGGACCCAACGCGCGACGTTTTCATATTCATGAATCGACAGGAATTTCTTTGCACCCCCGTAGATAGTGCCCATCACGAACGGGGCCAGCCACGGGAAGGTGGCGATGTCGGCCACGGTGTAATCGTCGCCTCCAAGGTATCGCGCATCGCCGAGCTGCCGGTCCGCAACATCGAACAGCCGCTTCGTTTCCATCGCATAGCGATTGATGGGGTATGCGTATTTCTCAGGCGCATAGGCGTAGAAATGGCCGAACCCGCCACCGATGAAAGGCGCGCTGCCGACTTGCCAGAATAGCCAGCTCAGAACCTCCGCGCGCGTGTGGTCGGTCGGCAGGAACGCACCGAACTTGTCGGCAAGGTGCAGAATGATCGCGCCTGATTCGAACAGGCGGACCGGCTCCGGGCCGCTGCGGTCGAACAGGGCCGGGATCTTGGAATTGGGATTGATGCCGACGAAGCCGCTGGTGAACTGTTCGCCTTCCCCGATATCGATGGTCCATGCATCATATTCGGCATCTGCGTGCCCTGCCTGCAGCAGTTCCTCCAGCATGATGGACGCTTTCACGCCATTGGGTGTTGCGAGTGAGTAAAGCTGGAACGCATGTTTGCCTTCGGGCAGTGCCTTCTCTTCACGCGCGCCGGCGGTGGGGCGGTTGATGTTGGCGAACTTGCCGCCGTTTTCTGCGTCGTGGGTCCAGACTTCGGGTGGGGTGTAGGTGGCGTAATTCATCGTGATCCTCGGTTCGGGTGTCTGTGTGTTCTACGCATGAAGGGGCGGTTTTGTTACATAGGTTATGCGCAAGGCCCGATGGGAGCCTATCGCGGCATGGCGCATTGGTGCGATGGATGGAAAAGCTGATCTATATCGACGATGCGCTGCCCGGCATCACCCGCAAGGGGGCGGGACGCGGCTTTGCCTATTACGATGTCGAAGGCGTGCTGATTGGTGACAGCGCGGAGAAACGCCGCCTCAACGCCATCGCTTTGCCCCCCGCCTATCGCGACGCATGGTTCTGCCCTGCGCCCAACGGCCACATCCTCGCCACCGGCTATGACGACGCGGGGCGCAAGCAATACCGGTATCATCCAGATTTCCGTGCCATGCGCGAGGGCGAGAAGTTTGACGGCTGTCTGGCGTTCGGTAAGCTGCTGCCACTCGTGCGCAAGAGGGTTGAAAGCGATCTGGGGGGCGAAAACCTTACGCGTGAGGCAGCCATTGCCAGCGTGGTGCGACTGCTCGATCTGGGGGCGGTGCGGATCGGTAACGAGGGCTATGCCAAGCGGAACAAGAGCTTCGGCGCAACTACCTTGCGACAACGGCATATGGCCGTGACCGGACGTAAGCTGCACATCCGGTTTCGCGGCAAGTCAGGCAAGGAGCAGGACATCGAGCTGACCGATGCCGCCTTGGCCGAAGCTGTTAGTGCGATGGACGATCTGCCCGGACAGCGGGTGTTCAAATATGTCGACGAGGACGGCGACGTGCATCCAGTCGAGTCCGGAGACGTCAACGACTATCTACGCGAAACGATGGGCGAGGATTTCACCGCAAAGAATTTTCGCACCTGGCACGCCAGCGTCCTAGGATATGACTTGCTGGCGGCAGCGAAGGATCGGCTGACGATGAAAGCCGTGCTGGAGGATGTGGCCGAGCATCTGGGCAATACGCCCGCCGTCACCCGGCGCAGTTACATCCATCCCGCGGTCATCGACCTGGTCGAGCGGCAGGAGAATTGGCGCGAAGGATTGCAACTGCCGCGCAGCACGCAATGGCTCAGTCGCGAGGAACGTGGTCTGATCGCGCTGCTGGAAAGCGCCCCCGCTGCCGAGGAATTGCTTGCGGGGTAGGGCCTTGGCGCGCATGGTTTGTACATGACCAAAGGCGCGACAGATCACCCGTTTTTCGACCTGCACACCCACGGTTTCGTGCGTATCGCGACCAGTACCCCGCAGGTTCGCACGGCGGATGTTGCATACAACGTCGCAGGAATAATTTCCGAGGCTGAGCGGGCGGCGTCAGAGAATGTCGATCTTCTGCTGTACCCCGAATTGTGCGTTTCCTCCTATGCGCTGGACGATTTGCATATGCAGGCGGCGTTGCTCGATGCGGCGGAGGCTGGCCTGGCCGAGCTCGCGAAAGCCAGCGCCGGTGTGCCGGTGGTGCTGGCCGTAGGCGCGCCGCTGCGCCGCAACGGGCGCATCTACAATTGCGCCGTCGCCATCGCGCGCGGCGAGATACTGGGCGTTGTTCCCAAGAGCTTCCTGCCCAATTATCGCGAGTTCTACGAACAGCGCTGGTTTGCGCACGGGCGCGGCTGCATCGATCTGGCGATACCGGTGAATGGCGAAGAGGTGCCGTTCGGGACCGATCTGATCTTCGCGCACCCGACCATACCCGGCTTTACCTTCGGGATGGAAATTTGCGAAGATTTCTGGGCACCCGACCCGCCCGGCACCCGCGCCGCGCTGGCCGGTGCGACCATTGTGCTGAACCTGTCGGCCAGCAACATTACCATCGGCAAGTCCGACGACCGGCACTTGCTGTGCAAGGCGCAGTCGAGCCGCGCGGTCTGCGCCTATGCCTATTCCGCCAGCGGACATGGCGAAAGCACGACGGACATGGCGTTCGACGGGCAGGGCATGGTCTATGAACTGGGCGACCTGATGGTGGAAAGCGTCCGGTTCGACCGCAAGCCGGAGCTCTGCGTGGTCGATGTCGATTGCCAGCGCATCCTGAACGAGCGGATGCGGATGCAGACGTTCAACGACGCATGCGAGGCTGCAGGGCGCCCTGAAGACAGCTATCGCACCGTGGTGTTCGACCATGCCACCGAACGCGGCGATCGCCGCCTGCGCCGCCCCATCCGACGTTTTCCCTTCGTGCCCAATCGCGAAGACAAGCTGCACGAGGACTGTTACGAGGCCTTCAATATCCAGGTTGCTGGTCTTGTCCGCCGGATCGAGGCGACGAACCCCAAATCGCTGG
The DNA here is from genome assembly GCA_963838735.1 of uncultured Alphaproteobacteria bacterium. Lineage (GTDB taxonomy): Bacteria > Pseudomonadota > Alphaproteobacteria > Sphingomonadales > Sphingomonadaceae > Parerythrobacter_A. The sequence goes on along the minus strand of CAWISG010000012.1, from coordinate 14,274 downwards.
TGCTGGGTGTTTCGGGCGGGCTCGACAGCACCCAAGCACTGATCGTGGCCGCTAAGGCCTGTGACACGCTGGACCTGCCGCGCAGCACCATTCGCGGTTACACGCTGCCCGGTTTCGGCACGTCGGATCGCACGAAGGCGAACGCGCTGCGGCTGATGGAGACGTTCGGGGTTACGGCGGAAGAAATCGACATCGTCCCGACCGCGCGGCTGATGCTGGAGAATATCGGGCACCCGTTTGCGGGCAAGGACGGCAGCAGCGAGCCGGTTTACGACACCACCTTCGAAAATGTGCAGGCCGGTTTGCGCACCGATTACCTGTTCCGGCTGGCGGGGCAGCATAGCGGCTTTGTGATCGGAACGGGCGACCTCAGCGAATTGGCGCTAGGCTGGTGCACCTATGGCGTGGGCGACCAGATGAGCCATTACAACGTCAATGCGGGTGTGCCAAAGACCTTGGTACAGTACCTGATCCGCTGGTGCGAGCGCACCGATCAGTTCGACCCAGCTTGCGACGCGGTTCTGGAAGATATTGTCGCAACCGAAATCAGCCCGGAACTGGTCCCGGCGGGGGAGGATGGCGAGATACAGAGCACGCAGGACCGGATCGGCCCCTACGAGCTGCACGACTTCTTCCTGCATCACACCATGCGTTGGGGCCATCAGCCAAGCCATGTCGCGTTTCTCGCCTATCACGCCTGGTGCGATGCGGATCATGGACAATGGCCGCCGAATTTCCCCGACGATGCGAAGAATATGTACGACCTTGCAGACGTCCGCCGTTGGCTGGAAGTCTTCGTGCAACGCTTCTTCGCATTCAGCCAGTTCAAAAGGAGCGCGATGCCCAATGGCCCAAAGGTCAGCAGTGGCGGCGCGCTCAGCCCCCGCGGCGACTGGCGCGCACCCAGCGATGCGGTGGCGGATGTGTGGCTGAACGAGCTGCGGCGCAATGTGCCGGACGAATGATTGTCTTGGCGACAGGCACGGTTGAAATGAGATGACCGTAATTACCGCGCTTGCCACGGCGCTGCCCCCGCTTGATTACCAGGACGATTTCCGCCGCTGGGCGCGGGCTCGGGTAGCGGGAACGCGCACGGCGAAGCTGTATGACCGGATGGATGCGCGCTCCGGCATTGCGCATCGCTGGTCAGTGCTGGAACCGCAGGATGCCGCCTTGAACGAAGGGCGCGGGCTGTATGGCAATGACGATGCGCCGCCCGGTACCGCTGCCCGCATGCAGCTTTATGCGAAACATGCGCCGGAACTGGCGCTGCAGGCGATCGGCAAGCTGGCTGACACGGATGGCATTACCCATCTGGTGGTGGCCAGCTGCACTGGCTTTGTTGCGCCGGGGATCGACCAGATCGTGGCGCGGCGGCTGGGGCTGGCCGCCAACGTGGAGCGGGTGCTGATCGGTTTCATGGGGTGCTATGCTGCGGTCACCGCGCTGCGCACCGCACGGCATATCGTGCGGTCCGACCCGGCGGCGCGGGTGCTGGTGGTAACGGTCGAGCTGAGCAGCCTGCACCACCGCGCCTATGACGCCATCGAACCGCTAATGGCGGTCTCGCAGTTCGGGGACGGTGCGGCTGCGGCGATTGTCGAAGCAGGGGGTTCGGGTCTGTCGCTCGATGCGGGACTGTCGCTGGCGCTGGAGCAGTCAGAAGAGCTTATCCGATGGGACATCACCGACCACGGTTTCGAAATGAACTTGTCTGGCGAAGTGCCAGGGCGCATCGCTGCGGCGCTGGCCGAACCCGATATCCGCGCCGCAATTTTGCGCGGCGACGACGTGCGCGACATTAAGGCCTGGGCAGTGCATGCAGGCGGGCGTTCCATCCTCGACGCGGTGGAGCGGGGGCTTGGCCTGTGGCCGAGTGCCCTGCATGCTTCGCGCGCCGTGCTGCACGATTGCGGTAACATGTCGTCGGCTACACTGATGTTCGTGCTCGCGCGGCAGATAAAAAGTCGGCCGGAGCGTGGTATCGCGCTGGCTTTCGGGCCGGGGCTGGCGGTGGAAGGCCTGCGGTTCGGCTGGACGGACGGCTGAGGCGCGATGCTGGAACAGCGCCTGATTGCCGAGGAGATGATGGACGCGCCGGACCTCGACGCGGACACCTATCGCGCCGTGGTTCACGATCTGGCGCGGGTGAATGCGTTGACGATGGCCTATCGACCGACGCTGGCCTTCCTCGACCGGGTGACGGGTGCGCGCAGGGCGCTGCGCCTGCTCGATGTCGGGTTCGGCGACGGCGACATGCTGCGGCGAATCGAGGGCTGGGCACAGAAACGCGGAGTTGCCGTGCAGCTGGTCGGCGTGGACCTGAACGAACGCAGTCTGGCCGCCGCCCGTGATGCGACGCAGGACGATAGCGATATAGATTATCGCATCGGGGACTATGCCGATCTTGCCGGGGAGGGGTGGGACTGCGTTATCTCCAGCCTTGTCGCGCATCACATGACACCTGCCGAACTGATCGCTTTCGTCCGCTTCATGGAAGCCGAAGCGCGGATCGGCTGGTTCGTGAACGACCTGCTGCGCCACGGCTTTGCCTATCGCGGCTATCCGCTGCTGGCGGCGCTGATGCGGTGGCATCGAATTGTGAAGCATGACGGGCGCATGTCCATCGCGCGGTCCTACCGTCCGGCGGAATGGGTGCCGCTGCTTGCCGAGGCCGGGGTGGCGGAAGCGCGGGTGTTTCGCGCGTTTCCGTTCCGGCTGTGCGTGGAGCGATTGCGGTGAGCGCGCCTGTCGTTCTCGGCGCGGGTCCGGCGGGCTGCCTTGCCGCAACGCTGCTGGCGCGCGCGGGCGGCCGGCCGGTGCTGGTGGACCGGCACGTCGAGGTCGGCGATGCGCTGTGCGGCGGGTTCATGAGCTGGCGCACCGTGGCGCGGCTGCGCGATAACGGGCTGGATGTAGCAGAGCTGGGCGCACATCGCGTAATGAAGCTGGCGCTGTTTAGCGGCGGGCGGGAAGCGCACAACAGACTGCCTGCTGCGGGATACGGCTTGTCGCGCCATGCTCTGGATACCGCGATGCGCGCGCAGGCTGTCGAGGCCGGCGCGACGCTCGCTATCGACCGCATCCGGTCCGTCGAACCCGGCATTGCATTGGGAGACACACAGGACTGGTGCAGCGATGCCCTGTTTCTTGCCAGCGGCAAATACGATGTGCGCGGGTTGCCCCGACCCCGTGCCGCCGAGGATGCCGCACTGGGGCTGCGCATCCGCCTTCCCGGCAGTGCCGAACTGACCAAACTGCTCGCCAACACCATCGAACTGCACTTCTTCGCAGGCGGGTATGCCGGGATCGTTTTGCAGGAAGAGCGCGACGGACATCCGAGCGCGAATGTGTGCCTTGCATTGCGCAAGTCGCGATTGGCAATGGCGGGCGGCACGCCTGCTGCATTGTTCGCGGAACTGGGGCGCGAGTATCCCGCATTCGGCAGTCGCATGGCTTTCGCACCGGACGACATCGCGGCGGACACGATCGGTGCCGTGCCCTATGGCTGGATTGCGCGGGACACCGCCCCCGGCCTGTTCCGGTTGGGCGATCAGGCAGCGGTTATCCCTTCGCTGGCGGGCGAGGGCATGGCTATCGCGCTGGCCAGCGCCGAAGCCGCCGTGCGATCTTACACCAGAGGCGGCGGTGCCGCGGCACCCCGCTACCAGCGTGCCTTTGCGCGACAGGCGTTTCGTCCCGTGAAGACCGCCAAGGCGATCTGGAACGTGGCGGAAACAGCACGCGGGGGTGCGACGCTGACCACGCTGGCCCGCACCGCCCCGCCGCTTGCCACGCTGGCGATGCGCGCCAGCCGGATCGGTTAGGCCGTTACCTGCGCGGCCTTCGCCGAAGCTGCCGCTACCTTTGCCTCTCCATCGCCACCCATAAGGCCGTCCGCCGCAATGACCTGCGCATCGCCAATCCCGAGAAAGCCTAGAAAGTGACGCAACCACGGCGTCATGAAGTCGACGTCGCTTCCGACCTGCGTTCCGCCCGATGCCACCGCGATGTAGGCGCGCTTTTCCTTAAGCAGCCCCTGCGGTCCGTCGGGCGTATATCGGAACGTGGTGCCCGCGCGCGCCACCAGATCGGCCCACGCCTTTACCGTAGCGGGAACGGCAAAGTTGTAGATCGGCACGCCGAACACGACGATATCGGCGTCCTGCAGTTCGGCGATGAGCTGGTCGCCCGCCGCAGTCGCTTCGGCTTGTGCAGGCGTGCGGTCGGCCGGTGGCACCTGCGCCGCACCGAAACTTTCGGCGGAAACAAAGGGCAGGTCGTTCTGGCTCAAATCGCGTTCGATGACTTGCTTGCCGGTTTCGTCGCGCAAAGTGCTGGCGATGGTGGTGCTCAGCGCGCGCGAAACGGATTCCGCACCTTTTATGCTGGCGGTGATATGCAGGATAGTACTCATATTCCGTGTTCCTTCTCGTAAAAATTCAAGCGGCATCGACGAGGATGAGTTCCGCGTCTTCGATTGCCGTGATGGTGATGTCTTCCTCGCCGGTAATGGCAATTCCGTCGCGGGCGGCGGCCTCGACATTACCGACAGTTACCCGGCCCGTAGCAGGCACAAGATAAAGGTGCCGACTGGCACTGGCGGGGCGATAGGTAATGCTTTTTCCGGCCTTTACCGTCGCGCCCAGCACGCTGGCATCGGCGCGGATTGGTAGGGGCCCAAAACCGGTCTCGTCATCGTTCGCCGCGTTGGAGGCGAGCGGCACGAACTGCCCGTTGCGTCCTTCCTTGGGGAAAGGCCGCGCGCCCCAGGCCGGTTCGCCGCCGCGCTCGTCCGGGATGATCCAGATCTGGAAGATCTGCGTGTCTTCGTCTTCGCGGTTATATTCCGAATGGGCGATGCCGGTGCCTGCACTCATAACCTGAACATCGCCCGCTTCGGTGCGGCCTTCATTGCCCATATTGTCGGTATGAGTGATGGCGCCTTTGCGGACATAGGTGACGATTTCCATGTCGGCATGGGGGTGCGTGGGAAAGCCGGTGCCCGCTGCGATGGTATCGTCGTTCCAGACGCGCAATGCGCCCCAGTTGACGCGGGCAGGGTCGTGGTACGCGGCAAAGCTGAAATGGTGATGCGCGTCGAGCCAGCCGTGATTGGCGGAACCGAGCGTGGCGAAGGGGCGGTGTTCGATCATCGTGATGTCTCCTGCTGGAGGGGTGCTGTGAGAGACAGATAGCGATTGCGCAGCGGCCGAATAAGTGGAACAAATACGTTCAGGATGACAGGATTATCGGAATAGGCATGAAGTTGGGCGATCCCACGCTGGACCAGCTGCGCATTTTTGAGGCGGTTGTCGCGGCGGGCAGCTTCGGCGGCGCAGCGCGCAATATGGGGCGGGCGGTCTCCGCCATCAGCTACGGCATTGCGCAGCTCGAAGCGCAGCTGAGCGTCAAGCTGTTCGCACGCGAAGGATCGCGCAAACCGGTGCTGACTGATGCGGGCGCCGGTCTGCTCAACGAAACGCGGGCGATCACCGGAGGAATCGACAACCTGCTGGCCAAGGCGCGCAGCCTGCATAGCGGACTGGAAAGCGATGTATCGCTGGTGGTCGATGTGATGGTGCCGGGCGAGGCCACGGCGCGCGTGCTGCGAGCATTTCGTACCATGTTCCCGACGGTTGGTCTGCGGTTGCAGGTGGAAGCTTTGGGCGCAGTGGTGGCCTGTCTGCTGGATGACGAAGCCGCGCTGGCAATCGGCGGACCGGTTGTCGCCGATTACCCGGCGCTGGAGCGGCAGGCGATCGGGTCGGTCGAGCTTATACCCGTTGCAGCGCCCGGACATCCGCTGGCCGCGGCCGACATCGCATCGGGCCAGAGCCGTGAGCATCTGCAACTGGTACTGTCCGACCGCTCGCCACTGACGCAGGGTCGCGAGTTCTCGGTAATGGCGCGCGAGCAATGGCGGCTGGCCGATCTGGGCGCAAAACATGCGTTGCTGAAAGAGGGGATCGGCTGGGGCAACATGCCGCGCGCGGCCGTGGTCGATGACCTTGCATCGGGTGCGCTGGTGGCGCTGGACCTGCCGGAGAAGCCGGGGACCGATTATACGCTGAGTGCGCTGTGGCGGCGCGACGCGCGGCCGGGACCGGCAACAAGCTGGCTGATCGACACATTCCGTGACGATCTGGCGCAGTGCCCAGCCTGATTGCTATTCCGGAAAGCGTTTCACCGCATCGCCGCTGCGCCACGATTTGTACTTTGGCATGACCGCAGCGAACAGGGTGGAGGCGAGGTGCCGTTCCAGCCAGGCGTGCAGGTCCGACAATGGCTGCGCGTCGAACCAGTCGCGGTCGGTATTGGCGAACTGTCGGATGAAGGGGAAGATCGCAATATCGGTCAGCCCTCGCTCCGGCCCCGACAGATTGGCGTAAGCGTTCAGCCGCGCATTGAGCTGCGCCACGATGTCCATCGCCGCCTCGCGGTGCGGCATCGGATTGCAATCGCCATAGCGCGAAGGGTATTTGAACCGGTCGAGATGGTGCTTGAACGGGCCGTCGATCAGCTCGACCAGCGCCGGTTCGTCACGCTCCAGCCAGCCTTCGGGATCATTGCACGCCAACGCCCAGCGCATGATGGCAAGGCTCTCGTCCAGCACGGTGCCATCGGGCAGCAGCATGGTCGGCACGGTGGCTTTTTCGGAAATCCCGGCAAGCTCCGGCGGTTTTTCGGCCAACGTGACTTCGCGCAGTTCGCACACCGTGCCGCTGACGAACAGCGCCATGCGGGCGCGCATGGCGTAGGGGCAGCGGCGGAAGCTGTAGAGGATGGGCAGGGTGTTCATCGCCCGACATGCGCCTTGCCGCGTTTGGCTGCGAGTGTTTCCTGCCGCTGGCGTTCGGCGTATCTTGCACGTTGCGCGTCGTCGCGTTCGCCGATGCAGGCGGCGCAACTGACGCCTTCGACATAATCCGACGAGGCCTGGTCGGCCTTGCTTACCGGGCGGCGGCAGGCACGGCACATCGCGTGGCTCCCCGCCGACAGGCCCGGCCCGACCGCAACCCGCTCATCGAAAACAAAGCATTCGCCCTGCCATTGGCTGTCGGCTTCGGGCACCGTTTCGAGGTAGCGCAGGATGCCGCCCTTGAGGTGGAACACATCCTTCACCCCTTCGCTGCGCAGGAAGCTGGTCGATTTTTCGCACCGTATGCCGCCGGTGCAGAACATCGCCACTTTCTTCTTGCCCGCCAGCAGTTCGTCGCGATGCGCGCGGAACCAGTCCGGAAAATCGCCGAAATGCGCGGTGTGCGGATCGACTGCGCCGGCGAAGCTGCCGATAGCGACTTCGTATGCGTTGCGGGTATCGATCACGACCGTGTCCGGGTCCGCGATAAGGGCATTCCAGTCGATTGCATCGACATAGGTGCCAGCATTGCTCACCGGGTCGATATCGGGTTGCCCCATCGTCACGATTTCGCGTTTCAGCCGCACCTTCATGCGGTTGAACGGTGGCGCGGCCGCGGTCGAATATTTCAGTTCGGGGTCGGCGCAACCAGGCAGGGTACGGATGTGGCGCACCACCTCCGCCACGCCCTGCCCGGACCCCGCGATGGTGCCGTTGATGCCTTCGGGCGCCAGCAGGATAGTACCGCACACTTCCGCCGTTTTACACACGCGGAGCAGAGCCGCCTTTAGCACAGGCAGGTCATCCATTCGCGCGAAGCAGTATAGCGCGGCGACTGTAATCGAACTGACCATCAATCGAGCCGCATGACCCAGCCGTGGGTGTCTTTCACCGTGCCAGTCTGGATACCGACCAGCCGCTCGCGCAGTTTTTGCGTCAGCTGTCCCGGCCCGCCGCTGCCGATGGTGAAGGCGCGGTCCTCGCCTTCCACTTTGCCGACCGCCGTGACCACCGCCGCGGTGCCGCACGCCATGACTTCCAGCAGCGCGCCGGATTCCGCATCCGCCTGCCACTGGTCGATGCTGTAGGGTTCCTCGCGCACGGTCAGCCCGTCCTCGCGCATCAGCGCGATCAGGCTGTCGCGGGTGATGCCGGGCAGGATCGTTCCGGTCAGCGGCGGTGTGACGACGCTGCCGTCGGCCATCGCAAAGAACAGGTTCATGCCGCCCAGCTCCTCCACCCATTTGCGCTCCACCGCGTCGAGGAACAGCACCTGGTCGTGCCCGCGGGCGAACGCTTCCTTGGTCGGCACCAGGCTGGCGGCGTAGTTCCCGCCCGCTTTCGCCGCGCCGGTGCCGCCGGGGGCCGCGCGGCTGTAATCGCTGAGCCACAGGCTGACGGCAGGCGCGCCGGACTTGAAATAGCCGCCGACCGGGCTGGCGATGACGAGGAAGCGATATTGCCGGGCGGGCCGCACACCGAGAAACGCTTCTGTGGCGATCATGAAGGGCCGCAGATACAGCGCGCCGCCATCGACCGTCGGGAACCAGTCACGGTCCGCCGCCACCAGTTCTCGCACGGCGGCAACGAACATTTCGGGCGGCAGATGCGGCATTGCCATCCGGTCGGCGCTGTTGTTGAAACGCACGGCATTGGCTTCGGGCCGGAACAGGGCGACGTCGCCATCGGGATGGTGATAGGCCTTCATGCCCTCGAAAATTTCCTGCGCGTAATGCAGTACGGCGGCGGCAGGGTCGAGAGCCAGCGGCTCGCGCGGGCCCACGGTGGCGGAATGCCAGCGGGGGTTGGATCCATCCTCGTCCACGTCGAACGCAATGGACACCATATGGTCCGAAAAATGCTTGCCGAAGCCGGGATCGGCGAGGATTGCCGCACGGGCATCGGCATCCATCGGTGCGGGGTGGGGGCGGCGTTCGAATTGCATGTCCCCGCGCCTAGTGCGGCGGCGGTTAATTTTCAAACGCGCAATCTGCAAACGCACCCGGTGGACAGGTAAGTTGCAACCACAAATGGGAAGGGCAGCAACTCCGCAATGGAGATACTGCCCTTCGCATGGTCAGCGGCCAGGAAGTGCCGCCCACGATAGTCTTGCGGGGTTTAGCCGCTAACCCTCGTGCGGAAACTTACCGACCTCAACACTGCTGAACCATGAGACATCGGATCACCTCCTTTCGCGCTGTAAAGCCAAGACCCGTGCCGATCACCGGGCGGGCCAAGAGCTGCGTGTGCCGCCGCTCTCGCTGCATTCAATAAGTCATCACTGTTGCATTTACAAGACCCAAAGCGAAATTTTCACACTTGTAGTGCCACTTCAGCGGCAGTCCTCGATCACGCGCGTCACTTCCGGCCATGCGGGCAGGTAGAGCGCGGGTTTGCCCGCCGTTTCGATGGCGAAACGCCCCCGGCTCAGTGCCATCGCGTCCAGAAGCGGGTCGGTTGCGGCGAAATCGGTGGTGAGCAGCGGACGCGATCCGGTCAGCGGCGTTACCTCTACCATGCGGTCCGCCGTCTCGGTGCGAATATGCATGGTGGCGGCGGTGTCGCCCACTGCGCCTGCCCGCGCGATACCGACGCGCCGGGTCCGCTTGTCGCAGCGGATCACGAACACATCGTCGCCGCGCACGGTGGAGCCGAACAGCGCCAGTGTTTCGTTCGGATCGGTGTCGTAACGCCAGTCGCCCGCCGTTTGCGGCGCGTCCAGCCAGTTGTCGTATTGCGGCGCAGCCAGCGTCGCGACCGGCGCGGGCGCCGGTACGGGCGCGACCACCACCCGCGGGGGCGCAGGCGGCGGTGGCGGAGCTGGTGCGCAACACACGGTCAGCAGGCTGGCGCTGGCAACCAGTGCGAGGACAACGTTGCGCTTCATGTTGGACGCAGGGATCAAGCGGTCAGGCATGTGTCGATTACTCTTGTTATGCCCGGCGCTGCGGGGAGTTGCATTTCGGTCGGGCCGGGGCCGAGCAGGGTAAAACTGGTACCGGGAATGGCCATCGCGGCGAGGATCGGTTGGAGCGGGTCGACGGGGGCGGACACGCCGGGTCCGCCGTCGGGCTGTGCCGCCGTCGGCAGGTCGAAACGTTCGCCGCCGGCGACGATGGCGTTTACCTGTCCGGTGGCGACGATGTTTGGGCGATCGACGAAGACTTGCCGCGTGGCCCGGTTGCAGCGCACCACCAGCTGCGCCGTCCCGTCGTTGCCTGCGAAACTGGCACTTACGCCGTCGCCGGTCTCCCTGACTTGCCATTCACCAGGGGCAAGCGCCTTGCCTGCCGGAAGGGCGGGTGTGGGATTGCCGGTCAGGACGACAGTCGGCGCGTCCCCCGCTTCGGGCGCAGTTTCCTGCGGTTCTGTGGAGCAGCCGGCGACCGCGCACGCGCACAGGAGAATAGACAGGAAAGTACGCATCGGGGAGGGGGTGCTCCTGTTTCGGGACGGGTGCGGCACGCGCTTCGTGCTTGGCAAGTGCGCGTGCACCCTTCTATCGCCGCCACCATGCCACGCAAGACACGTATCGACCAGCTGCTCGTCCAGCGCGGCCTGGCACCGAGCCGCACCCGAGCGCAGGCACTGGTGATGGCGGGCATCGTGTTTTCCGGCGAAACCAAGCTGGCCAAGCCGGGACAGACGCTGGCCGAGGATGCGCCGCTGGAAGTGCGGGGGCGCGACCATCCGTGGGTCGGGCGTGGTGGCATCAAGCTGGCGCATGCGCTGGAGGTATTTGCGCTGGACCCGGCGGGCGCGACGGCAATGGATGTCGGCAGTTCCACCGGCGGATTTACCGATGTGCTGCTGACCAAAGGCGCGGCGCATGTGATCGCGGTGGACAGCGGCACCAACCAGCTGGCCTATGCCTTGCGCGAAGACAGCCGCGTCACGGTGCTGGAACAGACCAGCGCGCGGATCCTTACGCCGGAGCTGGTCGGGCGGCCCTTTCGCTGGGTGGTGTGCGATGCGTCGTTCATATCGCTGGCCAAAGTGCTGGAGGTGCCGTTGCGGTTGGCCGAGCCAGAGTGCCGGCTGGTTGCGCTGATCAAGCCGCAGTTCGAGGTTGCGCGCGGGGAAGTCGGCAAGGGCGGCGTGGTCCGCGATCCGGCGCTGCACACCCGCGTTTGCGACGACACTGCCGCGTGGCTGGGCGAAGCGGGCTGGGATGTGCAGGGCATCGAACGCAGCCCAATTACCGGACCGGAAGGCAATGTGGAGTTCCTGGTCTCAGCGCGCCGCACCCTGCGCGACCCAACACCTGACGCCACAAGCTGACCCGTGGCGGCACGGCCTCATGCTAACGCAATGCCTGCCATTGCCGCCTCTCGCGCGCCGCCTATAAGTCGTGCCACGGCAAGGAAGCGCCGAACGAGGATTCGCACAGGGAGAGCGCGACGATGACGATGCTGGCATCCAGAGGCCAACTGCGCGCAAGTTTCCTGCGCTGGGCGCTGTTCGCGGTGCCCGGCTGCTTGCTGCTGGGCTTCCTGTTCGGCCAGCTGGGCAGTCCCGACACCGTCTGGTTCCAAAGTCTTGAAAAGCCTGCGATCTTCCCGCCGCCAATGTGGTTCGGCATCGTGTGGAGCATCCTCTACGTCATGATGGGTATCGCGCTGGCGCTGGTCTGCGCCGCGTGGGGCGCAAAGGGCCGGACCGCCGCGCTGGTGCTGTTCGCGGTGCAGTTCGCGCTGAACCTGTCATGGACGCCGGTGTTTTTCGGCGCCTACGAGATGACGGGCGGGCTGGTCGTGCTGACCATGCTGGTGCTGGTGCTGACCGCAACGGTCGCGCGGTTCTGGCAGATACGTCCGCTGGCGGGTCTGCTGCTGGTGCCGTATCTGGTGTGGGTGTGTTTCGCGGGCGTGCTGAACTACCAGTTCCTAAAGCTAAATCCCGATGCCGACGGGGTTGACCCGACACAGGCCGTGCAGCGTGTGGAGTTCTAGGGCCTTGCGCCGGGCGGCTGGCGTTGCCAGATAACGCCAATGCAAAGCCAGAACCCGATGATCGCCGATTTCGTCAAACTCGCCAACAGCGCGGCGGGCACCTTTGCGGGCATGACCCGCGAAGCCCGCGAAAGCGCGCGCGACCGGGTGAAGGAAGCGATGGGCGGCATGGATTTCGTCAGCCGTGAAGAATTCGACACGGTAAAGGCGATGGCCGCCAAGGCGCGTGAAGACAGCGAAGCGCTGGCGGAGCGGGTCGCCGCGCTCGAAGCGAAGCACGGCTAGGCTACGACTATCGGGGTCCGGCGCAAAGATCCGCGCTTGGCTAAAGATAGCCGGGGCTGCGCATACCTTGAGCACCGCACCACGGTAACCCGCCGGTGAACGTACGTACCCACGCCATCCTGCTGGCCGCCCGCGCGCATGGCGAGACGGCGGTGATCGCGCGCATGATGACGGTCGAGGCGGGCATGGTCGCCGCCTATGTCGCGGGCGGACGGGGCCGGACGCTGCGTCCGGTGGTCATTCCCGGCAATATCGTCGCCGCAGACATCTGTGCGAAATCCGACACGCAGCTGCCGTTTGCGCGGCTGGAGCTTGTGACCAGCCGCGGCCCGTGGCTGTCCGAACCACTGCCCGCTGCCGCCATCGGCTGGGCCACCGCGCTGACCGCCACTGTACTGCCCGAACGCAATGCCTACCCCGCGCTGCATGGCGCGCTGACGGCATTGCTCGATGCGATCTGCAATGCGGGATCGGCGCGCGAATGGTTGCGCGGAATGCTGGCTTATGAAGCGCTGCTGCTGCGCGAGCTGGGCTATGGCGGCACCGCACCACCTGCTGATGCGACGCTAGACGATTTGCTGGACGCTTTCGCGCGGCAGGCTACGCCCATCCAGCGCTACCTGCTTGCCGACCGGCGCGGCGATGTTATGGCCGCGCGCACGATGCTGGGTGAACGGTTGGGACGAATGGGGTGAAAATCGCGATACTGCCCGGCGACGGGATCGGCCCGGAAGTGACAGCACAGGCGGTGCGCGTGCTGGAGGCGCTGGCGCTGTCCGGCCTGACGCTCTTCACCGGCGATGTTGGCGCGGCCGGCTACCACCGCCATGGCCATCCGCTACCCGATGAAACGCTGGACATGGCGACGCGCGCCGATGCGGTGCTGTTCGGGGCGGTGGGCGACCCGGCGTGCGACACACTGGAGCGTGCATTACGGCCCGAACAAGCGGTGCTGGGCCTTCGCGCCAAGCTGGGGCTGTTCGCCAACCTGCGCCCGGCGCGGACCATGCCGGGGCTGGAGGGGCTGTCTTCGCTCAAGCCCGATGTAGCGGGCGCGATCGACCTGCTGATTGTGCGCGAGCTGAACGGCGATGTCTATTTCGGCGAAAAGGGCATGCGCGAAACGGCGGACGGCACGCGCGAGGGATGGGACATGATGTCCTATAGCGAACCCGAAATCCGCCGCATCGCCCATGCGGGTTTCCATGCCGCACAGGGCCGCAGCGGGCGCCTGACCAGCGTGGACAAGGCCAATGTGCTGGAAACCAGCCAGCTCTGGCGCGACGTGATGTGCGACGTGGCGGGCGACTATCCCGAGGTCACGCTCGATCACCTCTATGTCGACAATGCCGCGATGCAGCTGGTGCGCGATCCGGGGGCGTTCGACACCATCGTGACCGGCAACCTGTTCGGTGACATCCTGTCCGATCTCGCCAGCGCATGCGTCGGCTCCATCGGCCTGCTCGCCAGCGCCAGCCTAGGCACACGGCAGAGCGAATACGGTACGTTCGGCCTCTACGAACCCATCCATGGCAGCGCGCCCGATATTGCGGGGCAGGGCGTCGCCAACCCGGTTGCAGCGATTTTGAGCGCGGCGATGATGCTGCGCCATTCGTTCGGGCGGGAAGCCGACGCGGTACGCGTGGAAGCCGCTGTGGCGCAGACGCTGGCCGACGGGGTGCGGGGTCACGACCTTGGCGGCACAGCCTCGACCGCAGAAATCGGCGACGCGGTTCTCGCCGCGCTCTGACTGGCTGTGCCGACACTCGCGATCGTCTTGCCGACGCTGAATGAACGCGACAACATCGCGCCGCTCGTCGCGCGCATCGACACGGCGATGGGCGCCGTTGCGTGGGAAGTCATCGTAGTCGATGACGACAGCGCCGATGGCACCGCCGATGCCGCGCGCGCATTGGCCGCGAACGATCCGCGCATTTGCGTGATACAGCGGATCGGCCCGGGATCGGGGCGGCGTGGGCTGGCCTCCGCCGCTATCGAGGGCATGTGCGCCACCGCCGCGCCGTTCGTGGCGGTGATGGACGCCGACCATCAGCACGATCCGGCGCTGTTGCCCGCCATGCTGGCGGCGGTGCGGGACGGGGATGCGGACCTAGCGATGGCTAGCCGCTTTGCCGACGGAGCCAGCGCGGCGGGGCTGGCGGATACGCGGCGCGA
>CAWISG010000011.1:0-21823 GCA_963838735.1 uncultured Alphaproteobacteria bacterium | reverse complement strand
ACCAACCCGAATTTACGAATAGAGATGGGCTTTTGGCGCAAAGCTAACTGGTCATAGATGGGCACCGGTTCTTTCGACTGGCTAAATATTTGGTATTGTACATGAACTTGCTACCACTGAAACCTATACCCTGTGCTGCGAAACGAACCTGTTTGATAAAGGCGCCAGAAATTTGCCGCCGCATGGGGTTAATGCCCTTCGGAGTTTATTCTGGACGAACTTGCGTAATTTAGGGCCGGTTGATCAAAATCGGACCGGATGCTCGGCCAACTCAACGACCAGTACTTCTTCTCGGTTTCCAGTCCCTTACAGCTCTTATTCAGGGCTGTTCACGAGTCCGAAGCAGCGATCCGTTGCTCGTTGCTCGCGGAGCTTGCTGACTTGCGACCGGGTATGCGGAATAGTCGGCGGCGTACCAAGCGCTTGGCCGATGATTGCCGGATTCGCCTGGCCCGCCGAAGGGCATCGTTCCGCTTGCTCCTGTCGTCGGACGGTTGCGATTGACGATACCGGCCCGGATCTCGACCTGAAAATCGGTCCACAACGCATCGTCTTCGCTAATTAAACCGGCCGCCAGCCCGAACCTTGTGCGATTAGCCGCCCCTGTCGCAGCGGACCAGTCGGCAACCCGGGTGACTTGCAACAGCGGCCCAAAAACTTCCTCGTCCGGCGCATCAATATGCGTAACATCCAAAATACCCGGACCAACAAAGGCCGGTGATAGTTCGGAACGCCGTGACATTAATGCAATCGGCGACGCGCCCAACTTCGTTAGACTTTCCTGAGCGTGAAGCGCGTTTGTAGCGGCGTCGGCATCAATCAACGGCCCCATGAACGGTTCAGGTTTGCTGTTCCACGGTTCGACAAGCAATCTGGTCACCAGGTCGCCGAGCGTGTCGATCACTTGATCGCCCCAGGCTCCTTCGGGCAAGATCAGGCGGCGTGCGCAAGAGCATCGCTGCCCGGTACTTATGAACGCCGATTCCGCGATGATGGCGGACACCGCTTCCACGTTTCCGTCCCATGCAACGATCGGGTTGTTGCCGCCCAGTTCCAATGCGAGGAGCACATGTGGACGGGATGCCAGACGCGTCTGCAACAAAGTCCCGACTTTCGAAGAGCCGGTGAAGAGAACGCCATCGATATCCTGATCGATAAGCATTTCGCCCGTTTCACGCGCGCCCTGTACCAAGCTGAACAGACCGGTCGGCAGGCCTGCTTCTTCGAGCGCTCCGGCGATGTGTTCGCCGATCAATGGGGTTTTTTCCGAAGGCTTGAAAACCACTGCATTCCCGGCCAGCAGAGCGGGGACAATATGTCCATTGGGCAAATGTCCGGGGAAGTTGAACGGACCCAGAATTGCGAACACACCGTGGGGCCGATGCCGTAGGGTAGCTTGACCAAATCCGGTTTCTTCGGCGCGTTCGCCAGCGCGCTCTTCCTGCGCCCGGATCGACAGGGTCACTTTGCTGATCATTCCGCCAACTTCGGCGCGCGCTTCCCACAGCGGCTTCCCGTTTTCGCGGGAGATGTCCTTCGCCAGATCGTCGGACCGGCGTTCGAGCGCGACGGCGTATCGTTCGAGAATCGTTCGACGTTGATCGATGGTCGAACGGCCCCAATCCCGCTGTGCATCCCTGGCCTTCCGAACGAACATTTCGCAATCATCGCGGGTTGCGGCCCTTCCCTGCCACACCACGGCTCCGCTGGCGGGATCGAGAGATTCGAACGTATCGCCTGCGCGGATCATGCTGTTTCCTTCGCTTCGAATAGGCCTGCGACGCAGGCGAAGTGCTTCATTCAGCCGTCCATCCGCCATCTACGACCAGGCTGGTCCCGGTCACCAGGGCCGACGCGTCCGACGCCAGGAAAACAACCGCGCCCATCAGGTCTTCGACCTGGCCCAGTCGACCAAGTTTGATCTTGTCCAGCACACTCGCCTTGAATGCGTCGTCTTCAAAGAAGGGGGCCGTCATCGGCGTCTCGATAAAGGTAGGAGCGATCGTGTTGGAACGGATCGCATGCGCCGCAAGATCGAGCGCAAGCGCCTTGCTCAAACCTTCCAGCGCCCACTTACTTGCACAGTAAAGGCTTCTGTTCGCGCCGCCGACGTGGCCCATCTGGCTACCCATATGGATCAGGCTTCCTGCCGAACCCACCTCGCGCATTCGGTTTACGCACGCCTGCGCAACAAAGAACGCAGATTTCAGATTGAGATCAAGCACTGCATCATAATCGTCTTCGGTAACGTCCCATGCCGGCTTAGGCCGGTTCGTGCCCGCATTATTGACCAGCACGTCGAACGGCTCACGCTTGTCGAAAAAATCACGCACCGCGCGAAGGTCGGAAACGTCCAAGCGGACCGCTTCGGCGTTATTGCCGATCAAGCCAGCCGCCGCCTCGATCTCCGACGATGTGCGCGCGACGAGCGTGACCGCCGCACCGGCCTGTGCCAGTGCGGCGGAAACCGCCAGTCCGATGCCACGCCCGGCCCCTGTCACTAAGGCACGCCGCCCGTCGAGGCGGAAAGAGGGCGTAAGCGGCAGCTCGACAGGCGTCACGCCGTCGTCTCGCGCGATGGCTCCACTGCTGCTGCGTAGGGAACGTTGCGCCCGCCATAACGTCGCACACGGATATTGGCCTGTTCGCCATGACCCGCAAACCCCTCCATCGCACATAGCCGACTGCAATATTCACCGATCAGCGTGGTCGCTTCGTCCGTGGTTACGCGCTGATAGGTGCAGGTCTTCAAGAACTTGCCGACCCACAGACCGCCCGTGTAACGCGCCGCCTTCTTCGTAGGCAGCGTATGGTTAGTGCCGATGACCTTGTCGCCATAGCTGACATTCGTGCGCGGACCCAGGAACAGCGCACCGTAGTTTGTCATGTTATTCAGGAAATAGTCCGGGTCTTCAGTCATCACCTGGACGTGCTCGTTGGCATACTCGTCGGCGACGATCCGCATCTCTTCGTAGCTGTCACAGACCACAACTTCGCCAAAGTTCTCCCATGCGGGGCGCGCGATGTCCGCAGTCGGCAGGATGTCGAGCAGCCGTTCGACTTGCTCGATCGTGTCACGTGCCAGCTTTTCCGAATTGGTAATCAAAATCGCTGGGCTTTCGGGGCCGTGTTCGGCCTGCCCCAGCAGGTCGGTCGCACACAGCTCCCCATCGACGGTTTCGTCGGCAATTATCATCGTTTCAGTCGGTCCGGCGAACAGATCGATGCCGACGCGCCCGAACAATTGCCGCTTCGCTTCCGCCACGAACGCATTGCCGGGGCCGACCAGCATGTCGGTCCGGTCGATCGTTTCCGTGCCGAGCGCCATCGCGCCGATCGCCTGAATACCGCCAAGCGCATAGATCTCGTCCGCCCCCGCCATCGCTTGCGCGGCGACGATCTTGTCCGCCGGCTTGCCATCGAACGGCGGTGCGCAGGTGATAACGCGTGGTACGCCCGCGACCTTGGCGGTCAATACGCTCATATGCGCAGAGGCCAGCAGCGGATATTTTCCGCCGGGAACGTAACAGCCTGCGGCATTCACCGGCAGATGTTTATGGCCTAGCATGACACCTGGCAGCGTCTCGACTTCCACGTCCTTCATGCTGTCGCGCTGGATCTGCGCGAAATTACGCACCTGCGTCTGTGCAAACTCGATATCCTTGCGCTCCTGCGGCGTCAGGCTGTCCACGCATGCGTCGATCTCGGATTG
The DNA here is from genome assembly GCA_963838735.1 of uncultured Alphaproteobacteria bacterium. Taxonomy (GTDB): domain Bacteria; phylum Pseudomonadota; class Alphaproteobacteria; order Sphingomonadales; family Sphingomonadaceae; genus Parerythrobacter_A. The sequence goes on along the minus strand of CAWISG010000011.1, from coordinate 18,111 downwards.
GGTCAGCCGATAGTCCTCGCGGTCCCAGCTGTCGAAAGTGTTCGACATTTCGCGGATCGCCGCATTGCCGCGCTGATTGATATCCGCGAGCGCGCGTTCGACGATCTCGCGGACCTTAAGATCGGCGTCTGCCTTCGCTTCGGCCGAAGCCCCCCGCTTGATCCACCGCGCCATATTGCCGTTCCTTTTTCCAAAGCGTTGCGACGTGTCCGATATCGCCAGGGCCGTATTGACTGCGCATGCAAATGAGGTCAAGGAATTTGGACGTCAGATTGCGAGGCTTGCCGATGTCGGTGAAGAAATCACTGTGGACGGTTTCCGACATGGAGCATCGTCGCGTTCGATACGGCGATTTGCGCGCCTGTTACAATGCATTCATTGATACGCGCACGCCGGGATCGGAAACGAAAGAGAATTTCACCATCGTCGGCCCGGGCGTTTCGGAAAACCCGGAACAATTCGTGCATATCGAGGAAGCGCATGGATATAATATCGGCGGCGCGCGCCAGCCGCCGGGGTGTGTGAACTCGCAACACAGCCATAAGACCGCGGAGGTGTTCGTGGTGCACAAGGGGACATGGCGCTTCGACCTTGGCGAGCATGGCGACGATGCGCAGGTCGAGATCGGCGAAGGCGACGTTATCTCCATCCCGACCGATATGTTCCGCGGATTCACTAACGTCGGCGAGGATTTGGGCTTCCTGTGGGCGGTGCTGGGGAAGGACAATCCCGGCAAGGTGACCTGGGCACCCGATGTGTTCGAGATGGCGAAGGATTACGGGCTCGTGCTGCTCGAAACCGGCCAGCTGGTCGACACCACTAAGGGCGAACGCCTTCCGGATGGCGCGGTTGCGATGAAACCGACTTCACGCGAAGATGTCGCAGCCCTGACACGCGTCACGCCGTCGCAGGCCGAGGCGTTCGTTTGGCGGAAGGGCGCGGCAGAGCTGTCCGCGATGCAGTCGCTTATCGGCCCAGATGGCGCCTTTCCCTGGCCCCACGGATTTACTCTGCAACGTTTGGCTCTGGACGGGGGCGACGCCGCCCCCGTCGAAACCCGGCCCGGGTCCAAGGTCGTCTTCGTTCACAAGGGCAGCGCCAAACTGGTCTGGGACGACAAGGCGCTCGATCTGGGAGAAGGCGACACCTTGTCCGTCCCGCGAGACCTGGCGCATTCGATCGTATCGGAGAGCGGCGCGGAGATTTTCATCGTCAGGGAAGGCGACGACAGCTTGTAAACGCTAGGGCGCTTGCTGTTTCATCCGGTAGCGCGTGTCTTGATCGACAGCCATAAAAAACCGGCGGCCTCCAGGGAGACCGCCGGTTTTCAATTTTCGTCAGGCGGCGTTAGAAACGATAACCAACCCGTATGCCGTAGGTGCGAGGATCGGCGAACGTACCCTGCACTTCGCCGTTCGACCGTGTGGTAATTCGGCCAAGCGTCGCTTCGTCCTCGATGTTCTGGACGAAAACCTGCGCGCTGATTGAACCGTCTTCCGTGGTATAGGTAATCCGCGCATCGGTCTTGGTGAAGCCGTCCTGCTCGATATTGGGTGCCGATGGCGAAAGCAGGTAGGATCCCGACCACTGGGTGTTGAAGCCCGGCGTCACGGTCCCGGCAGTGCCTAAATCGATTTTGTAGGACGCACCGAACTGCCCGCTCCAGTCGGGCGTGTTCTGTACCCGGCGGTCAGTCGGAACGAAGGCAAAATCGAACCCGGCGATTCCGGTCTGGTTGAACAGATCGGGATTAGTCTGCGCATTCGGGAAGTAGCCTCCGCCTACCCCAAAGTTTTGGGGTGCCGTGGGCGGAAACGCCCCGGCACCGCAGGACGGTTCGGAGATGTAGAAACAGATGAAGTTGGGCGGCGCGAACCGCTCGAACTCATCATATCGCGCCCGGAGATACACGACCGAAGCGTTCAGCGTCAGGCCGGGCACCGGGTTGGCGATGACATCGACTTCAAAGCCCGGCGTATCCTGTCCACCCACGTTGAAGATGGTCGAAATATTTCGGTCCTGCCCATCGATTGTGACGATTTGGGTGCCCTGCTCCTGCAAATCGGTGAACCGGTTAAAGAACGCCGCGACGTTAACCTGCAGGCGATCGTTGAAGAACCTGTTTTTGCTGCCGATTTCGTAAGCTTGCACCTTCTCGGTATCGAACGTGGTGATAAGGCCAGGCGAATTCGCCGCTGTCACGCCCGCGCCGAACCCACCCGAATGCGCACCGGTGTTGAAGCTGGCATAAATCAGATTGTCGGGCGTTATCTCGTAATCCAGCGCTGCGCGGAAGGTGAAGAAATCGAACTTTTCTTCCTCACAAACCGTGAAGAAGTAATTCGGCACGGTAGCGACAGGCTCGTCGCTCTGGTTCGTCGAGATACCCTGCGAGGTGAACCCGCCGCAGGTTTCGTTGAAATCGAAACTGAAGAACGGATTGACTGCATAAAACGCATTCGGCCCGGTCAGTCCTTCCTGCGCTGCAAACTGCCCTGCGAACAGCGTTCCGTTCGCCGGGGACTGCAGGATCGTTTTGTATTCCTTGTCGTCAACCGTATAGCGGCCGCCCAGCGTCAGGGTCAGCTGATCGGTCAGATCGTACGAGCCTTGCGCATAGACCGCATATGAGTCGGTCTTCGCTTCGTTGACAGTGCGGAAATCGAACAGGTTGCCTTGCGTGAAATTTACGGCGCAGGCGTCCGGTGTCGTGAAGCTGAACTGGCACGCGAAGCTCGATCCGCCGATGCCGCCGCCGGCGCCGAAATAGGTCGGCAGACCAAGCGAAGCGGCGTTCGCGGTGGTGTAGTTGCGGTTCAGATAATAGAACGAGGAACCGTCACGCCCTTCTTCCTTGAGGTAGAACGCACCGACCGTGTACTGGAACCGGCTGCTGGTGTCCGTGGACTGGACCTGGAATTCCTGCGTGAACACCTCGGAACGCGTGCCGCCCACGAAGTATTGCAAGGGGATTGGGGTGCCGTCGCCATCCCCGCCGGCCACGGTATCGAAGTCCGTGAACGACGTGATCGAACGCAACCGGATGTTGTCTGACACATCGTAATTGATGGTGGCGCTGTATTGCTGCTGTTCAAGGTCTTCGAACGGTTCGGCATCGTAGATGTTCGCATACGGTCCTGGAACCGGAATGCCGATGTCCGCGCCGTTCACGTCGGGAATGCCATCACGCAGTGCATTAGAGAACGGAAACAGCGTTCCCGTCCCAATGTTCAGACCGTTGAACCCCCCGGTCCCGTTTCCAGCCTGCGGGAAAGTGTAGGTCTGTCCGTTGAAGACAATCGACCCGCCCGGCGGTGAGATCAGCGCCGGATCGACCGCCACTCCGACGACCTTGCCGTTTGCGGCATTAAAACCTGCACCGCCGCGCTGGAAGTAGCTGCCGCGCAGAATCACTTCGAGCCGGTCGTCGAGCGCGGCCGGAGACCAGCGAAGCGAGGCGCGGATGTAATCCTCGTCCTTGTCCTGAAGATCGGCTTCCTCGCGCACGACGCTCTCCAGAAATCCGTCGCGCCGTTCAATCGCGCCGGCGAACCGCACGGCCAGATCGGTTGAGACGGGTAGGTTGATGAACCCCTCGGCCCGGACCCGGTCGTAATTGCCTAACGTCACGTCGATGCCGCCCTCGACGAAGTCCACCGGAGGAGCCGTAGAAAGCGAGATGTTGCCGCCATAGCTGTTGCGACCGAACAGTGTGCCCTGCGGCCCCTTCTGGACTTCGATCCGTTCAAGATCGACCAGCGCCGCCGTCGCCTGTTGCGGGCGCGCCTGATAGATTTCGTCGATGTAAAAGCCGATGCGGGGATCGGAATTGAGCCCGATCGCTTCGGTATAGACGCCGCGTATCGCCGGTCGCTGCGCGGACCCAGTGCGGTTGAGGCGTAGACCCGGAACCAGCTGCTCCAGTCGGCTTACATCGGTAATATCCTTTTCGCGAATTTCTTCGCGACCGATCACCGCCACCGACAGCGGAACATCCTGCAGGTTCTCCTCGCGGCGCTGTGCCGTGATAACGATCTGGTTCACGCCGCCGGTATTGGCCGTGGTGGAACTGTTCTCGTCCGGTGCGGCGGGGCTACCAGCTGTCTGCGCGGCAGCCGATGTTGCCATCGCCGCAGTTGCCACAGTGGTCAGCAACGCGACCCCAACCTTTGATCTAACCATCATCATTTCCTCCCCAAAGACGCACTATGAACGATTTATTGCAAGCGCAGTCAAAAGGCAATGCCCCTTTGAAAAAGGCCATTCCGGCCTGAAAATACCTTGGAAAGCGGGGTTTTGTTGCAGTCGCAATCAATATCTTCCCTTTGTTCAGTCGAGGCGCGGACGTAACGGATCGACGGCAAAGCGCAGGTCATCAAGAATGTCGAGACCCATCTGATCGAGCATATGCGGAATATCGATCAACACCCAGTTGTCCGCAATTCGATTGTCGGGCGTCAATCTATACCAGTCTGCTACCCGCATATCGATACGCTTACCGGTAGGCGGCAGGCCCAGCCATTGCGCGCCGCCGTGCGTTCCGCGCATCGCCGGCCAGCCCGCCGTCATCGCCAACCGACCCTCGCCGATCTCGCAGAACGCGCCGGGTCGATCGTCCGCACCATGCGGATCGCGCGGCAGACCGTGACGATCGGGAAAGGCCTTTAAGAACAACGCGCCATGATAGTCCCGGAATCCGCGAAGCCCCCGGCTGGACCCGACGCCCGCAGGGCCGAACCAGTTGAAATGTTCGGACCAGTGCGGGCTGTGCGCAGCTGCGGCAGAGGCCCTGTCGACCACCTTCCCGGCGGCAGGCAAGCCGACCTGCATCTCGCGTACAATTTCAAGCGTCCGAGCCCCGGCGCGCATACCTTCGTCTTCCAGCGAATACCCGGCATCGCCCGGTGCGAAGATCCATTGCTCGGAATTGCCGGGCATCGGGCGAAACGGGTAGAACCCGGCCTGACGCATGAGATCGATCAAATCGAACATGAGATGTACGCGCGTCATCCGTCCGTTTCGCATGGTCGCGTTGAAGCCGAACCTGAGACTGGCAAGCTGGTAGTTGGCCGGTATGCCCAGCCAGTCATTCATGAAGTTCCCCATCACGAAACCGAGCATGCTAACATGTTGGATGTCCTCGTACTCCCCGGCCAGCAGCAGTCCGGGACGCAGTTCGTAATCGGGAAAAGCGTGCTTCAGCGACGCCCAAAAGCCATTTGCCGCGCTTTCGTTATCCTGCATCGTCTCGTACGGATGGAAGGCACGCCAAGTGCAACCCGAGTCGCAATACCTGTTGAGGGCCGCAAGGATGTCCCCGCTCTTGGCGCGCGGCAGTTCATCTAGCAAGGCCGCGACGTGTCGCTTACCGCTCGATTGCGAACCCGTCACTACATCCTCCATTTGACAGCAGCCTTGTGCCTGCGCATGCAATAACGGCCAGTGGTTTGCAATCGAACGCTGTTCGGTCGAGCAGGGTACGGCGAGGGGGAGAGCGCGTATGGTCTTATTGGAAAATGGACGGCCCAAGCTGCGCCCGTGGGACAAGGCGATGTACGGCGTCGGCAGCACCGCCGAGGCGATCGTCTATACGACGACCGCCGCGTTTTTGCTGCTGTTCTACAATCAGGTCCGTGGGATCGAAGCGGGCCACGTCTCCCTTGCACTGGCGGCGGGGATGTTCGTGAATGCCGTTTTCGATCCGCTGGTGGGGTCATGGTCCGATCGGGTGCGCACGAAGCTGGGGCGACGCCATCCGTTTCTGTTCGCCTCCATCCTGCCTGGCGCGATCTGTTTCTATGCGGTCTTCAATCCGCCCGGCGGATTGAGCGAGGCTTGGGAACTGACGTGGCTGGTCGTTTTTAATGTGGCGCTCTTGCAGTGCATGTCGTTGTATCACACCCCGCACATGGCGATAGGCGGCGAGCTGTCGAACGACTATCTCGGGCGCTCGAGCATTATGGCCTACAACACCTTCTTCCTGTGGGTCGGTGATACGTTGGGCTGGGTGTTGTCGTTCGCTTGGATATTCCGCGCGACACCGGAATTCAGCCAAGGCGCACTGGACCCGAGCCGATATGAATTCTTCGCGGGGTTCTTCGCGCTGCTGATCGTAATCTTCTGCACCGCATCGGCACTGTCCACCAAGAAATACATACCCCACCTTCCCCAGCCAAAGGCGGACACGCCGAGGTTCAGCGCGATCGAGTTCTGGCGCGATTTCATGAAAGCCCTGTCGAACCGCAATTACGTCATGCTGTTGATCGGGATGTTCTTCCTGTCGATGATGGTCGGAGTACGCGGTGCCTTGTGGATCTACACAGCCAGCTACTTCTGGCAGCTTGATAGCACGCAGATCAGCTTCTTCGCGATCGGCAGCTTTATCGGTTACCTGTTCGGCGCGTTCGCCGTAACGCGCCTGCACGACCGGTTCGACAAGCGATGGACGGGAATGCTGGCCGTCGTCGTCTATTGCGTCGGCCCGGCCATACCGCTGGCACTTGGCTGGTTCGGCATTATGGGGCCGGATACCCCGTACCTCCTGTGGATCCTTATTGCGTTCTCGGTGCTCCAACACGCGCCATACAGCGTGCTGACGACCACTGTCTATTCGGCGCTGGCGGACATCGCGGACGAGAACGAAGTGAAGCACGGCATGCGTCAGGAAGGCATTCTCTATGCGGCGCGCACGCTGTTTGCGCGAGTTGATCAGGCGATCGGAACGGCGTTTGCAGGCTGGGTGCTCACGATCATCGCATTCCCTGCCAAAGCTACGCCTGGCGAGGTTTCCGAAACCGTCCTTATGTCGCTTGCGGCGGCGTTTGTGTTGACGACCATTCCCGGCCTGATCGCCGCGATCTTCTATGGCATGCTGCGCGTCACGAAGGCCACCTACGACGATGCCCGCGCCATTCTGAACTCCCGTCAGGTCGAACAGGAACTGCAGCCACCGAACTAGCTTTCGATGGCAGCAGCCAGGTCACGCGCACCCGACAGGAGGAACTCCTGGTCGGAACGCAGGAAGAAAAAGGTAGCACCGCGCTCGCGCCAATAGTTCGCATCGGCGGGACGCGACAGGAACATGCCAGCCGGCATGCCAGCGGCGACGCAGGCCGCACAGATTGTCTCGACCGCTTCCACGACGACGGTATCGTCCGGCGTATCCGCCTCCAGCGATACCGTCAGGTCCGCCCGGCCGATAAACAGGCCGTCGATCCCTTCGACACGCGCGATCTCGTCGATCGCCGCGACCGCTTCGGCATCCTCGATCTGCACTATGACAGCGACGTCTTGTGCTGATTTGCGATGTGCCGCCATGCCCGCGGTCGTGTAGCCCGCCGCGCGCGTGCTTCCGGCAAACCCGCGACCGCCGGGGCGATAATGACAGGCTAGCACCGCCGCCTCGGCTTCCTTCCTGTTGCGCACATGCGGGATGACGACGCCATGTGCCCCCGCGTCCAGTGCCTGCAGAATGGCGGACGGATCGTTGGCCGCGGGACGCACCAACACGGGCTTGCCCCAAGTGCGCGCAGCAAGAACACAGCTGTCGAGCGCCTCACGGCCGAACGGCGCATGTTCGGCATCCAGCACCAGCGCATCGAGCGCAGAATGCGCCAGCACTTCCACAACATGCGGGTGCGGGGTCTTGATCCAGGTTGCGACAAGGCGTTCGCCATTGCGCAGTTTCCGCAAGAAGTCGGTCACGCCGCGACCTTGGCATGGCGTTCGGACGCCAACCCGGCGCCGTCGCTCAGTGCCTGGAGTTTCGCCCAGACGATATCCTCGTCGACCGCGCCGAACCCTGCAAAGGTGGAGAAGCCGCAATCGGTCCCGGCAATCACCCGTTCGGTGCCGAACAGGTCGACGAACTGGAGAATGCGATTGGCCACGACCCTGGGATGTTCGACGAAGTTCGTCGTCGTGTCGATGCAGCCGGGAATGACGATCTTGTCGTCAGGAATCTCGGACACCGACGCCGCAAAAGCTTCCCAATCGTGCTGATGGCGCGGGTTCGACGTTTCGAACAGCAGGCCCGCCGGCTTGGCGCGCATCAGCGTCGGCAAAATCGTCTCCATCTCGACATCGCAGACATGCGGGCCTTCGTAATTGCCCCAGCAGACATGCATCCGCACCCCTTCGGCGGGCAGGTTGCGCAGGGCATGGTTCAGCACATCGACATGGCGTTCGATCAACCGGATATATTCGGGATCGCTGCGATCCTTGTACATCATGTGCCTACCCAGACCGAGATCGGGACTGTCGAGCTGGAGGATCAGTCCGTCACCAACGATTGCTTCGTATTCGGGCCGCATCGCCTCCGCCACGGCTTCGAGATACGCATCGTCGTCAGCGTAGAATTCGTTGGGTTGGAACAAGGCGATCACGCCGGGCGAGGCCGCGTTCATGAACCCCGATGGCGACCCGTGGGCATTGCGCGCCCGTTCGAACCGTTCGAGATCGGCATGCAAGGGGTCGAGTGTCACCGCCTCAACCGGTCCCATGCAGCGCGGCCGGCGATAGCTGGGAGTGCCGCCGCTGCTCGCCTGCCGCTTCAGAAAGCCGGGAAACTTCTCCAGATCGGCTGGCGGGCTACGCGGACTGTCGCCTTCGAAACCGCTGATCCGGTCCTTGATATAAGTGGCGTAGCTGATCTTGCTCATCTCCCCGTCGGAAACGATATCGATCCCTGCAGCGACTTGCCGCGCGACGCTATCATCGACGGCGGCGGCAAGTACCGCGTCCAGCCGAACCGGGTCGATCTCTTCGCCGCGCTCCTGCGCGAAGACGAGATCGGTCACGTCCGCATTGCGGGGCAGTGAACCGACATGGGTCGTCAGGATGCGATCGGCCATCTTGTGTCCTTCCTTGTGCGGCCCAACCAGTCAGACAGCAGGGCACCAAGTATGCGGGGTTGTTCGAGCGGCAGCATATGCCCCGCCCCCGGTACGACATGCAGTTCGCTGTCGCGTATACGGGCCGCCATGCGTTCATGAAGCGCAGGCGGGCACAATGCGTCCTGCGCGCCGCAAGCAATGAATGCGGGAACGTCGATGGTGTTCAGCGCATCGCCATAGTCGCGCCGGGTTCGCAGGGCTTCGCTCTGCGCCACGAACACTTCGGGCCCCAATGCGATCGCCATGTCCAAAACCCTGGTATGCAGGGTTCCGTCCGACCGGTTCCGTTCGGCGAAATAGGCCGGTTTGAGCTCGTCCGCGATGACCTTGGAAAGATCGCCTGCCATCACCGCGCGCTGTTGCCTGCGTCTCTCGTGCGCCCGCTCCGGCCGGTCGGCATGCGCATTCGTCGCGATCATGGACAGTGCCGTGACTCGTTCGGGCGCCATGTCCGCGATCGCCAGTGCGACGATACCGCCCATTGAAAAGCCGACCGGGATCAGTTGGCCCGGAACGGTGTCGAGACAGCTTCTCGCCATTGCTTCGATCGTGCATTCAATCGGCAAATGATATCTGGTCGTCCGGTCCGAGATCGCGGAAAGAATATCGGCCCACATGCGTTCGTCGCACATATTCCCTGGCAGCAGCACGATCGTCGGCTCATCGTTCATGCGAACCCGGTCCGCCATTGTTTGTCTTCGACAGCGCGCTCGCCCGCATGATCGCGTATGATCTTCGGTTCGGGAGAGGTGCCGGGTCCGAAACCGAAGCGGGCCGCAACGAAGGAGAAGCCGGAGCTGCGCTGCTCTTTCGGGCCGAAACGGTGAACGGCGAACAGCGCTGCGCCCGTCGTGCCGTTCGAAAATGCGCGGAGCAGGAACGGGCGGGTTCGCCAGTTCGGCGGGCCGTCCGCCTCCTGCCAGTCATGCGCAAGGCCGTAACCGACGTCGCGAACGGCAGCGATCGCTTCAGAGGCGAGTTGCGGATGGTCCTCACGTCGCAGCGCCACATCCCTGCGTGCTTGCGAAAGGTCGGTATCGAAGGGAACGCCGAGCGCAGGTTCGGCATGGCGCGGCGCTCCGGGTCCAAGCCGCCAGATGCGCAGGATGCGCTCGTCGTAAACATCAGCGAACAATGCGGACTGTCCCGCGAACATCGCGGCGTGGCCGGAAGAAGAAATGCAGTCCGCAGCGTCCGCCCCTTCGAACGGAACCTGCCGAAACTGGCTTACAATCGCTTCTTCGCCATAGGCTTGACTGCCCAATCCTTCCAACCGGCAAGGGGGAAGCAACGCGTCCACGGGCCGCTCCCCGCGCGCCAGCGCCTGCAAGGAGTCGATCGGTGTCATGCGCCCAACCCTCCTGCGACCTGCCGCAGCACCGCTAGCTCGTCGAACACGGTCTGGTCTTCGACGATGGCCCCCGATCGTATCCGGTAATGCGAAACTGCCATGATCAGCAGCTCCCGGCCGGTCGGCTCGCCCCAGACGCCGCCCCCGTTATGCATACCGGCAAGCGACCAGCGCACGGCAACCGCTATATCGCCTGCGGGCAACGGCCGGGCGGCCACGTGGTCGATTGTCAGCGCGGGATGATAAAGGCAGGCACGCAGCTGCGTCAGGCATCCGATCCAGAACCCGCGACCGTAACCATGCCGGTTCGACGGCCAGCGAACTTCCGCCGCATGGGAAAACGCTGCCGCAGCGTTTCCGTACAAGTCCTCCACAAAGGCGGATCGGAGCGCGTCGCAAGGCAGTCTTGCAGGATGGTCGACCGGGACCGTTACGTCTTCGCCATTCCGCACCTTGTCAATTGCGTCACGACGCCAGCCGTGTCGCGCCTGATCGCCTTGCTTGTCGGCTTCGGCCTGTTGCCGGGCGACCATCATCGGATCGCCGCCGACCTGCCAGACGGCACGTAGGTTGTCGCGGACCAGCCATTCCTCGACGATCTGGTTTTCGTGGCAGAGACAATCCGCGATCGTCATCACCCCGGCTTCGCGCCGGGTTGCCAGACCGAGCATGGAATCATCGCCGAGATGCGTCGAACTGCTGACGATCCGGTGCGAACTGTACAGGCGTCCGTCGCCCTCGTCGCTCCAGATCACGTCTTCGCCGATCACTTGCCGGTCGCTCGACGTGGCCAGCGCGCCGATGGTGTTCTGCACTACGATCTCGCTGCCGACCTGCGGACCTGAGAGCAGATGCATCACGCAGTCCGCGCTGTAATGCGTACGGCACAGACCGATGTTCTTTTCCTCCCAGATCCGGTGCGTGCAGCGGATGATGTAATCGACGAAATCGCGATAGACCGGCTCGTAGCCTGGCAATTCCTGACGTCGCGGCCCCTCTTCCATCAGGTCCGCGAAACTGCGCCCGACCGGCGATCGCACGTCGGGTAGATCGTCCCAGCCAGCCATCAGCGATAGGCCTGCGTCAACACGCCGAGTTCATCGAACACCATCCATTCCTCTGCAATCCGCCCGCCTTCGAACCGCAGATGACTGATCCCCATCATGAAGACGGGTTTTCCGGCAGGACATTCGCCAAGAACGCCGCCGGGGGCCGTCGTCCCTTCCAGGACCCAGCGCACGGCCAGGATCACGCCATCCGTCTCCTCGCTGTGGCACACGTTCTCCACGCGCAGGACGCCGTCGGGAATGGCCGTCTGCACATGCAGCAACAAGGCCCCGATATTGCGTATCCCCTGCGCCACGCGCCCGCCGCCTCCATGCGCGACTGCGCCGGGGCGGTAATAGTTCTCCAGCCAGTCGAGCCGTTTCAGGTTCCATAGATTGTGGAACATGTGCCTGGCCCATCCATCCGCATCGCTTGCGTCGAGCTCCAACGGCTTGCGGGGGGCCTGCCCCTCCAGCCGGGTTTCCGGCGAGACCATTGGCACTTCCAGTTGGCTTGCGTCGGCCAGCTTGTGCGCCGTCTCGTGCAGGTCGAAGCCGAGCTGGCGAACCTGCGCCCCGGCATCACGCACCAGCCATTCGGTGTGGATACGGTTGTCCTTGCTTACACAGTCGGCGGCGAACCGGATCGAAGCGCGCTTGCCGCTGGGTGGGCCAAAAGCCGTCCGACCCGCATTGGTCGATCGGCTGTGCCCCAGATGCGAGGTATAGAACCCCCCCTCCTCGTCACCCGACCACGCCACGTTCACATGGTGTATCTCGCCATCCGGGAACGCGTTGAGCGTCGCCACGGTGCCCGCGATCACTTCTTCGACGGAACGCACCACACCATAAGAGGAATAGATCGTGCAGCTCGCATCGTAGGTGTCGTAGATCCGCCCGATCGCGCGATCCATCCAGATTTCATCGGTGATTTTGACGATGTAGTCCACGATATCGGTGAACCGATCCTCGAACCCGGCCATCGGCTGCGTGCGCTCGCCGTTATCGACGAGCAGTTCTGCAGCATCCCGGCGCCGGACTTTCGTGACTGGCGGTCGTTCGGGCAGTGAGAAGGGAAGTTGCATGCTATCTCCAGATCAGATCGGTAGGTGCACGAACGCGTCGCCGACGGCGCAGTCCAGAACCCGGGCCACATCAGGAGCGATGCTTCCTTCCGCACCCGCAAGCCCGCGCGTAACCCTGAACTCCCGCCCCGATCCGGTAGCGACCAGCGACGGCACGCTATCGCGGCCGGTGCCGATTTTCGCGACCGTGTTCGAAACGCATGCGCGCACGCTTCGAACGCTGTTGATCTGCGCGAACAACGTCGGACCACCATCGAATATATCGACATACTCGCCATCCACAAACCCTTCGTCCAGCAGCATCCGCAGCGCCGGGCGTCCATCGTCGTGCGGGCGGCCCAAGGTGGCCTGCGCGCTTTCCGGCAGCATCGAGACATAGAGGGGGTAACGCGGCCCCAGGTCCGCGATGAACTGGTTGCCGGCAAGCGCGCCGGTCCGGTCCGCTTCGCTGAATTCCATACCGTAGAAGTGCCGCCCTATCGCTTCCCAGACGGGGGACTGTCCGCTTTCGTCCTGATAGCCACGCAGTTCCGCGATCACCTTCGATCCGAACCATTCGCGATGTTCGGCAATGAACATGTAGCGCGCTCTTGCCGCCAGTTTGCCGACAGCATGGCCACGGCATTCAGGGTCGATGAACAATCCGCCGACTTCGCATTCCCCGTCGAAATCATTCACGAGGTTGAGTAGGGTCTGCACCTTCCGCTTGCCGATGGCGAGCGAGCGCGACACCTGGCGGGTCAGGCGATAGCTGTAGAACGGCCAGTCCGCGCCGACGTTCGGGAAGACGCAGGATGTGCCCACTACCCGGCCTGCCAGTTCGACGATCAGGAGGATGGCCGCCCCTTTTGCCTGTACTTCCGGCGTTGCCAACGCTTCGTTGCTGGCAGCCAGTTTGCTCGCCAGCGTCGCACGATCGGGCGGCAGGTTGGTCAATCCGTCGCCACCCACCCGCGCAAGACGGAGCAGCGACTCCAGATCGTCGAGCCGGGCGATGCGAACCAGCGGAGGCAGCGAGCGGTCGGCTTGCCATGCACCGTCGATCAAGGCCGATTCCCCCGTTTCTTTGCCAACGTCCATTTCCCGCCGTTGCCATTCTTTGCATGCGCATGCAATATGCGCATTGGGAGTTTGCAATATGTTGATCGATTGTCACCATCATCTGTGGGATCTGACAGAAGTCAGCTATCCTTGGTTGCAAGCGCGGGGCGTACGGCGGTTCTTCGGCGACCCGACACCCATTCAGCACGATTACCTGCCTGAACATCTCCGAGACGATTGGGGCGACATCCCCATCGACGGCAGCGTCCACATACAAGTCGGCACCGCAGCCGGTTCCGAAGTTGCCGAAACCCGATGGCTCGACCAGCAGGCCGAGCGGACGGGCTTGCCAAGTGCGATCGTCGCCTATGCCGACATGACGTCCGCCGATCTGGAACAGTTGCTGGACCAACATCTCGCCGCGTCGGAACGGGTGCGCGGGGTCCGCCATATTGTTAGCCGCCATATGTCGGAGGACGCGAACGATTCTGGTGCCGCGCTGCTGGAACACCCCAACTTTGCGTCTAGCCTGAAGATGCTGGAAAAACGCAGCCTCAGCTTCGATCTGCAGCTTACGCCCCCGTATCTTCCGCTGGCCGCAGATGTGTTCGACGCGGTGCCGGACCTGCGCATCGCACTGTGCCATGCTGGCTCGCCGTGGGAGCAAGACGAAACATCCTTGCAAACGTGGCGATCAGGCTTGCGCGCCTTTGCCGCTCTTCCCAATACAGTCTGCAAGCTTTCGGGGCTGGGGATGTTCGATCCGGACTGGACTCCCGCGACGCTCGCGCCCATCGTCGAGGGTGTGCTGGGCGCGTTTGGCCCCGAACGGGTCATGTGGGGTTCGAATTTCCCAGTCGACAAGCTGTATCGCGACTATATGCGCACATTCGACGTGCTCTGGAACTTGGTGCCCGATAGCGCGAGAGAGGCGGTCTTCGGCGCGACCGCTGCAAACTTCTACCGCCTTGAACTAGCCTGAGATCTTTGCGGACTGCCCTTCGATCAGCGACCCTGCAAAACTGCGCACTTCGGGGGGAAGCGACGGATTCTCGACCCGCTCGAGGATCATCGAAACCGCGGCTTGGGCCATGCGGCGGACGGGCTGGCGGATCGTGGTGAGGCAATAACTGTTCCAGTGCGCCGGCGCCACGCCGTCGAACCCGACGATGGAGAGATCGTCCGGAACCACCAGGTCGTTCGCTCTCGCGCCGTCGATCGCACCGATTGCCATCAGGTCGTTCGCGCAGACAACAGCATCGAGCGTGCCACCGGTTTGCCTAAGGAGCTGCGTCAGTCCTTCCTGCCCGCTACTGTAATCGAACCCCCCTTCGACCACCTGCGCTTCCAGGCCGTGATGCTTCAGCCGGGCCAATGAACTGCGAACGCGCTCCTGCCCGACGAAGGAGTCCGAAGGGCCGGCGATAATGCCAAATGCGCGATGCCCGGTGCCGACCAGCATGTCGACGAGCGAGCGTTCACCGACCACGGAGTCGCAACTGACGCTGGAGACGGACAGGTTTTCGCTCTGGCGGTTGTACAGGACCAGCGGCACCTCGTGCCGTTCGAATTCCAGTATCTGCTCTCCGGTCAGACGCGCCGCGGAAATGGCACCATCCACCCGGTAGCGCCAGATCTGTTCCAGGATGCTTTCCACCTCGCCTTCCGAACGCAGCGCGAACAGCAGGACCCGGGTATCGCGGTCCGACAGACGCTGGGTGATCTCGGCCAGGACTTCTGGATAATACAGATTGGTCAGGCTGGAGATGATGACTGCGACCAGCCCGGTGCGCTTGGTCATTAAGCCCGATGCCATCGCATTGGGGTGATAGCCCAGCTGCTTCGCAGCCTTCAGCACCTTGGACCTGGTCTTTGGCGAGATACTCGCGCCATCGCGATAGCACCGCGAAACCGCCGACTGCGACACGCCCGCCAGTTTCGCCACGTCATAGGATGTCGCGCGGGCACCGTGGCTTGAAGTTTGTTTCGCCGACATAATACCCTGCCTAGTAGAGCCGATCGGCTTTGTGAACTGGGCGTTCGCGAGGGAATCGCGTGCCGGAATGTCAGCCGTCGCCGGCCTGCAACTTCTCCATCCGGCCAAGCACGTCCAGGCCCTGCATCGCTAGAAAATGGAGCATATCGATAAATATCCAGTTTTCGGCCAACTTGCCGTCCTCGACCCGGTACATGTCGACAACGCGCATGTCCGCTGCCTGCGCCCCGGCGGGCATTCCCATGAACCCGCCCGCATTGGCGACCGTCAGGTTGGGCCAGCCGAAGAACCCGCCGAAATCGCCTTCGGCAAGGCGCGCGACATGTCCGTTGAACTTGTAACCCTTCGTCAAAGCGTCTCCGAACGGGGTAGAATGCTGCCGCAGATAGCGTTCGATCGTGTAAGTCGCGCCGATCCCGCCCGGCCCCCACCACAGCATGTCGTCATGCCAGGTGCGCGCCAGGTGCGTCCCGGCATTGGGGCTCCGGCTACGCGCTTCGGGAGCCATATCATTCAGCATCTCGTTTATCGCGCGAAGGGTTGCCTTGCCGCGTTCGGCGTCATGCTTTTTATAACATAGCCCCGTATGAGTACGCGGTCCGGGTTGTACCAGCATAGCCCCGGTCTGCGGAGGAAACGGGTTTTGTCCCGCTTGCATCATCAAGTGGGGAATGTCGCTAAACATCGCCGTCTCGACGATCCTACCCTTTTCGACGCGATTAAATTCACAATAGCGAAGCATAACTACGCGATTGGTTGGGCGGATACCGAGCCAGGGCTGGTCAAACAAACCCATGAGGTGGCCCATTTCAACCACCCAAACGCCTTCATAATCGTCCATCTCGTTACGACCGGCGATGAAGATATCCGGTCGACGCTGCACGGAGGATATCGCCTGTTTGAGTGGCGTCCAGAACACCTCGGCGACCGCTTCGGCGCCGCGCCGGTCATTAAAAGGATGCATGCCGTGCCAGCGCCAATCGGGAGTTGTGAAATCTGATATTGCCTCCGCGGCACCAGCTGGGTCGGCAGCATCCAACCCCATGTGGAAGGTCCTCACCACTTTTTTCTCGGTTTGAAAATTCTCCCTATCCGGCGATAGCATTTTGCACTCCTATGAAATTTGAAACACCATCCGATTTCGGACCCTACCGCAGTTTTAGTTCATTGAGGTTCGAAACTATCACTTTTGATTGCGCAGTCAACGCCGAACCACCTTGATGGCGACCCCCTAAAAGTTGCACATCAAGTTATCAAAGAAATATCATTTACAGTAAATATCAAAAATTGATAGATTGATAGGCGATGCACAAAGGGATCGCATTACCTTATTGTGATAAATTATTTAGACTTTATGATGGTTCTCCGCGTCTATCATAATCGTTAGAGCCGGTTACTAATTTATCGCGGCAAATATATCGATTTATATTACGTATAGTTATCCGAAGAATAAATACCTTTCCCTCAGTACCAATGTGTCGATAATGCAGAGGTTAGTTTTTAGTTATAGAAAAGATTTTTTCGGTGCGCACAATCAGCAACGGTGTAAGCTCCTCGACCGATTACTATCGTTCGATTAATATCGCACGATAGTCCTAAATTCTATTGGGTAGGATCGGTGTTAAAAACCCATCTCTCGTATAGTTATTTTTTAAGATCTCTAACGTCACGTTATTAGTCGCGGTAATTACACGCCCCTTTCCCGTATTCAGTATCGTACTCTATCTCTCGACTCCCCGACTGTACTTTTTACCGTTGGTTCTTGAGGATCTGTTTTGCAACGGCCTTTTGTGACGCCGAAATTGTGAAGCGGAAGGTGCCATCGCCACGGCACTGTGCTGTTCCTCTTAAGGGCAGCGTGTGAAAACGCCGGGTTCCGAATAGCGGACAATCTCCATAACCTACTCCTCCGGTAGGCGCGCGCGTAGCGGGGGTCCTCGCGGGTCACTTGGACGGACTACAGCGTCTCCATGGAACGATTCTCTTTGGTCAACGTACTTCGTTCCGCAAGTCTTGCTGGACACATTCGTTGAGCTTCGAGTGGGCTAGACCTTGAAGCGCAGAGCGTAGTGCTCGCGCGGTCTTCCGGCCTCAGAACCCCCCACGCCTGCTCCGGCTCCTCTGCAATCCCTGTCCTCGGGACACCCGCCCACGCAGCGCTGCGCACGTTATGCGAAATTGGCCATATTTCGATTAGTGTGGCCTCGCTGGCACAAGCGACATCTCGAATAACTGCGATCCGGTTGCGGGGCGAAAGGGCGACGGTGGCTGCTCCGACCTGATCGCCGTTGAGCTGTTGGTCACCGGATAGGGCCGCAAGCCGCTTCTGAACGTCGACTGCCTTGACGACTGCTTCGCTCGTGCCCTTCCCCTTAGCGTTTCACGAAAGCGGTTGCCGTTCGTTCGCGATGTGGTCCGGCGTAAGCAAATAGGTAAGGGACTGATCGACGCTGTCGCTGACACCGGGAACCAGTGACTGGATTACCAGAGCTGCTATACGCGAGCTTCGGCGCTTTCGAAGGTGAAGGCTTTTATGCCGGGATCAAGTACGGTTCTACTATGCCCGTTTATGGAAAGCACGGCTTCGCGCTCGCCGGTTATGCTACGGATGCAGCGACTGCAAAGCGGACCTACCTAAGGCATATCAATCAGAATTCCCCAATGATTTGAGTGCCCATCTTTGTCTCCTATGGGGCAC
>CAWISG010000010.1:0-137490 GCA_963838735.1 uncultured Alphaproteobacteria bacterium | reverse complement strand
GGGTGCACCAGTTTTCGTTTACGGATAGAAGCAAGCATATTTCAAATAGCAAGCTGGATAAAACTGGGCACCAGTAACACTTTCGCTAACATGCTTCCGGTCCTGAAGTGATGGTTCTAGCACTAGAAGCCAAAACTCCGCTAACAATCCATATTCGATAATTCGGGATGAAACAGAATATATTTGAGATTTGCAACGGTTCCAAACCGCATCGACAGGCAGCAGGCTGGTCAGTCAATTTGGATTATCCAACCAAATATAATCGTCAATACAATTCGATCTGGCAATGCGCACTATCTGCTAAAGTGCTGTCTTGCGAGCAGTAGAAATCGTAATTACCGGACACGAAGATCCACTGTTGCGATAGTTCTGCGAAATACCGCAGATCATCGATCAATACGCTTGCCGAGATTGCTTGGTTCTCGAATGGGTCAATTGTGACTTTCGCAAACGCTACGAGCTGGCGGTCTGCGCGTTCAACTTCATCGGAGGGGCAGCGTGCGTAGAATTGCACGACTGCGTCACAAGCTACGTTGCTTTCGTTGGAAATTGTGGCGGTCAAATTGACTGTGTTATTGATGCGCTGCGCAGTGCAGGTTTGGACACGTATTTCGGCATAGGAAAGACCGTGACCGAAGGGGTATCGTGGTTCATTTCCGTCGCGCGCAAGCTTCGTGTAGCCATGCCACAAATCGTACGTAACTTCGGTCGCTGTGCGATCGAACCACGGGTAATGTGACACTTCGCGCGCTACAGTGAAGGGCAATCTGCCTGACGGATTGGCTTCGCCGAACAGCAGCCGGGCCAGCGCCGTTCCACCTTCCATTCCGGCGTAGAAACGTCTGCATGATCGCGTGAGCTTCCTCATGCCAGTCCTCGACCATGACTGCGGAGCCAGCCACAAGAACGACCGCCACCGGCTTGCCGGACTGAGCTGCCGCGCGGATAAGCGCGATCTGCTTGGCGGGCAGGTCGAGCGAAGCCCGGTCGCCCCCGCGCGCAGGCTTCCCGTCCTTTGGCCGTTCGGGCAGCATATCTCTCACATTGTCGGGCAAACCGACCAAGCCAAGGTCGCCGGGGATATATTCGCCCTCGTCGTCGGCAGTGTAGCCGACGACGACAATCACCGCATCGGCTTGCGCGGCAACACGTGAAGCTTCCTCGAGGTCGGTTTCGTCCGCCGTTAAGATGCGCTCTTGTCCAAGATAATTGCCAAGACCGGCAATCGGGGTCACGATGTAGGGCGCGCGGACCTTGCTGGAGCCGTTGTCGCCGGTGTTCTCCAACGCGGCCAACCTGCCTAGCACGGCCAGTTTGCGTACTTTTGAACGATCGAGGGGTAAAATGCCGTCGTTCTTCAACAGGACTGCCGTTTTCTCCGCCGCTTCCCGGGCCAATAGACGGTGACGTTCGCTCGCTACCAGCGTCTCAGGGTATTCGGGCAGCGGGTCTGGTGCACAGGAGATGCGATAGAGAACCGAAAGGATCCTACGGCACGCTTTGTCGATTACGCTAGCCGCGATAGTCCCGGTTTCGACAGCTTTCTGCAACCGTTTGCCGAAGACGACTGGTTCCGGGTTCTCGACATCAAGTCCTGCCGTAGCGCCATAAGGCTGATATACGCCGAGCAGCCAGTCGGAATGAACAAACCCCGCAAAGCCCCATTCATCGCGCAAAATCGTTGTAAGAAGGTCAGCGTTCTGCCCGCAATATTCGCCATTCATCTTGTTATATGCGCTCATGACGGTAGCACACCCAGCGTCGATCACTGTTTTGAAATGCGGTAGATAGACTTCGCGCAGGGCGCGCTCGTCGATCGTGACGTTGACGGCGAACCGCGTATTCTCGATCGAGTTCAGGGCGAAATGTTTGACGGTCGCGGCGACGTTGTGTGTCTGAATTCCGGAGCACAGCGCGCTTCCCATCGCACCCAAATGCATGGAATCTTCGCCATAAGTCTCCTGCGCGCGCCCCCAGGCGGGGTGGCGCAGCAAATTGATGCAGACTGCTCCCGACAGGTTGCACCCCTGGGCACGGATTTCGACGCCCATTGCCTCCCCGATCCTGCGTTCGAGGTCGACATCGAAACTGGCGCCGCGCGCCATTGTGCAGGGAAAGGCGGTGGACTGGCCCCGAGCGACTCCTCGCGGTCCGTCGGTGAACCACCAAGCTGGAACGCCCAGCCGTTCGATCCCGCCACCTGCGCGGTAAGGCCGCGCAGCCCAAACACCCTGATCGTCCCTGATCGCCTGCAAGAAGCCCCGCCCGGACATCATGCCGATCTTCTCTTCCAGCGTGGCTTCCAAAAGCACAGCTTCGATAATTTCAGCCTGTCGGCTGGCTGTCATACCTTTGGCCGGGCTGTAATCAGTCATCGATGTGTTCCCTTGCTCCGCGCCTGCTTGTCGGTTTCGGAACCGGCGCCGCTGGTGAAGTTGAGTATCATGTCCTTGAGAAGCGCGGCAGCGGCCTCGTGGCCGACGCTGCCAAATTCGATATGGTCTATGGCAAGCCCGCGCAGGGCGGCGACGAACAGCCGCCGGAACGCCACCAGCCGATCCTGCGGCCAACCAAGGTCGCGGGCGTACCGGGACCACCAGATGTCTATCGCATGTTCGCCCGCCGACAGATGGGGCAGGACGGCGTCGGCCAACGCCTCGTCCTGACGTGTCGCGATCAGCAATTCACATGCAACGATATGGTGATCGCCAAGATGCTGCTCGAGGCCAAGATCGACCAAAGCTGCAATCCGCGCTTCGATACCCTCCGCTTCCAGCAACCGTTTCAGGGATTTGTCCGAGATCGTCTGCGGCAAAGCCTCGGCGACGGCACCCATCAGCTCGTTGCGGTCCTTGTAGTGGTAATGGAGTGGCCCGCGAGAGACTCCGGCCTCCTTGGCAATCAAATTCAGCGAAGTTGCCGCGTAGCCATAGCGGGCGATGCACGACGTCGTCGTTGCGATCAGCAGCGCTTGGGTGCGCCTGGATCGTTCCGCCTTCGTGATACTGTCCAGAGGTGGACCGCGATCTTCGTTGATATGCAGTTTATTCTTGCGTGGCATAATGGCCGCTCGTCTCCGGTTCCCAAAGGTCTGTGTCCAACGGCTGTAGGCTATATACCCGGTCGCAGGAACTTTGGACGGGTACCTGGCACCGATTGGAGACGGATTGGTCAACTGAGTGCATGACATCGATCACATGCGCAGCTGCGGCCGGGTCTGCAGCAGGTGGAGCGTTGCGCTGCCAAGCAGCCACAGCCTCGACTACGCCGATTGCCCACATTCGGTCGTTCCATACCGGGTCCGTTGGCTGCTCCTGCCACGAGCCTATTGCAGTGGAAACGGCCAACGGTGCCGTGAAATCGTTCGGCTGGCCCATCGCGACGGAACCCTTGGAGCCATAAATCTCGAGACCCGGCGCTCGGCTGCCGAACCCGTCGAAGCTGCAGGTCAGGTGCCCGATCGCTCCACTTGCGAACCGCAGATTGATGCTGACGTGCGTATCAACTTCGACAGGCACAGAGGTTCCGGCAGACGGACCTTTCACGATCGTGCGTTCGCTGCGGTATCGACCCGAAAAAGCATGAACCGCTTCGATCGGACCGAGCAGATGAACGAGGACTGTGAGGTGGTATACCCCCATATCGAACAGCGGACCCCCGCCTTGCGCGAACAGATGATCCGGGTCGTGATGCCACAGGTCCGGACCGGGATAGATCATGGTGCCGGCAGCCCCGACAACATCGCCCAGCGTCTCGTTTCGGATCAGTTCGCGAAGGGCCCTGACGCTCGGTCCGAGATGCGTAGCGGGCGCAGTCGCAAGCATCAGCGAGCGGTCCCGTGCCATCGCAATCAGTTCATCGCATTCGTTCCGTGACGACGCGAAAGGCTTTTCGCAAAAGACGTGCTTGCCTGCACAAAGCGCGGCGCGGATTGCCTGGGCGTGATGTTGCGGCGGAGTGAGGATGAGGATCAGATCAATCCGTGAGTCAGCAAATAGCTGTTCTGGACTGACCGGAGCCAGGCCGAAGCGGGTAGCCATGGTCTCCATCTTCTCACGCGTCCGCGACGCGATCAAAATCAACCGGAGGTTCCGAGCATACCGCAGGCTTTCTATGTACCGTGGAGCGATATCGCCGGCACCCAGTATACCGACGCCCCATACGCGGGATGCTGCCAAGTGAGACGTTGGCACGCCCGACCCGTTCATTCTATTACGGCTGCAAGCGTCATCGCCTTGAACACGGCCAGCGTATCGGTGTCGGGAGCGTCCGCAGCCTTTTCACGTTGGGTCAGGATCACTGCCGCAAGGTCGTATCGCGGACTGATGAAAAACTGCGTATCATAATACCCGCCCCATCCGTAATCGCCTTGCGCCGCCAACGCGCCTGATCGGCCCGGGTCTAGGGTGACCGCAACGCCAAGACCAAGACCGATCCCTCCAAGCGGCGTTCCCGCGACCTTTGTTCGCAGGGTTGGGGGCATATGATCGGCAGTCATCAACGCGATGCTGGCCGGTGACAGGATCTGCGTACCGTCGCAGGAGCCACCGCGCTCCAACATGGTGGCGAAAGCGCAGATAGTCCTCGGCTGTCGATATCAGACCTGCACCGCCGGACGGCCAGGTTCCAGCGTCCAGTGGATCGCCGAACACCGTGCCCGGCGCAGGTTCCGGCGTGGTGCCGCCACCGGGTTTGTAAACGGTGGCAAGTCGATCAGCGTCAGCCGGAGCAACCGAGAAGCCAGTGTCCTTCATGCCCAACGGTGCAAAGATTTGCTGTTCCAGAAAATCCTCGAAAGGCTGTCCGGACACTTTCTGTACCACAAGACCAGCGACATCCAGACCGTAGCTGTAGAGGAAGCTCTCACCCGGCTGAAAGAACAGGTCTTGCTGTGCAATCAAGGCAACCGCTTCTTCGAGAGAGCGGGCCTTTTCATAAGGGGCCGATGCAACGTAAGCTATGCCCAGTTCGCTTTGCGTGTCGAACCGGTAACCGATACCCGAAATATGCGTAAGCAGGTCCCGTATCTGGATCGGCCGCTTTACCGCCTGTCTGGTACCGTCGGGCAAGCGCACCTGCATGGTGCCAATTGCGGGCACGTATCGCTCTACCGGATCGGTCAGCGACAGCTTACCCTGTTCGACCAGCCGGAGCATAGCCGCGGCGGTAACCGGCTTTGTCATACTGGCGATACGGAACATGGTGGTTTGCGTTACTGCCGGACCACCGATCGATTGCCTGCCGATCGCGGCGCGATGAACGGGTTTGCCGCGGCGGCTTATCGCGATCGCATACCCCGACGCCTCGCCACGCTGCACACGGCGTTCGAACTCCCTGTCGATAGCCTGCAGCCGTGTCGCTGACATCCCCGATCCACTGGTTTTCATCGGAGCTGCGGGTTGGTAATCCACGCAGGTAGCATAGCCCGGCACCGATACTATGAGTGCCGTCATGGCCATCAGATAGACCGATACACGTCTCACTGCTGCCATACCTGCTTCGGTCAGAACCGGCTCCGTAGCGTCACACCGTATGTGCGCGGGTCGCTAACGAACTTGATGCGCGCGTCGTCCGTAGGAAAGGGCGGGATGCCAGCGAAGGGCAGAAGTCCGTTCAGGGCACCAAACAGCGGCGTCCCTGCGCGCCCGAAGGTGATCTTGTCGGTCAGATTGCGCCCCCAGAATTCCAGCTGCCAAAGACCGTCTGCCCGTCCGAACCCAATGCGTGCATTTATCTTGGCAAAAGCATCCTGCACCTGCAGCGGATCGAGGTTCTGATCGGTAAACACGCTGGAACGATAGAATACGTCGCCGCGAATAAACGCTTCCAGGCTGGTGCCGATCGGCTGGGTGTATTGCGACGAAAGGCTGGCCGAGAACTCGGGTGCGTCGCGGAGCCGTTCGCCGGTCAAATCGACAGGCCCGCCCGGACCTTGCGCGTTGGGGAAGCTATCGAATGTCGCGTCGAGATAGGTAGCGCTGCCATTGAAGGTCAGTCCTTCGACCGGCTCGACCGCAAAGTCCAGTTCAGCCCCGCGCGATGTCAGGCTGGCGGCATTCTGCAGGAAAAACCGCAGATTGTTGTTGCTATCGGTAAAGGACGAAAGCGACTGGAAGTTACTGTACTTCGTATTGAACAGCACGAGGCTGACCGCGGCGCGATAGGCCGGAATACTCGCCTTAAAACCAAGCTCGTAATTGTCGACATCCTCGCTGTCGAAGAAGAAGCTGGCACCCGGCACGTTGCGCAAAAGATTGGCATCGTCGTTAATCCCGAAAGCCTTGTAACCGCGCGTGTACGATGCGTAGACATTTGCATTGTCGGTCACATCGTATTGAACCACCGCACGGCCGGTCAGTTGGCCGCCGCTACGCTCCTGAAATGCCGCCGGGATGGTCTGGGTCGGCGATAGCGGCGTGCCGTTCAGTCGCAA
Organism: uncultured Alphaproteobacteria bacterium; assembly: GCA_963838735.1. Taxonomy (GTDB): domain Bacteria; phylum Pseudomonadota; class Alphaproteobacteria; order Sphingomonadales; family Sphingomonadaceae; genus Parerythrobacter_A. The sequence continues at coordinate 131,057 of CAWISG010000010.1, read as the reverse complement.
ACGGGATGCGAACGCAGAGATTTCCTTTTCGTCGTAATTGTAGCGCAGGCCTCCGGTAATCTTCAGCCTGTCGGTCACCGCATAAGTGGCGTCTGCAAATACCGCGTAGTTCCGGTTGGTGATATCGCTGCCGGATGGGGACGTTGCGGCAACGAAGTTACCAAACGGTCCGGCAAGCACCGGGTTGACGATCAGCCCGTCGCCGCTGTCTTCCACGACGTCCTTCTCGAAAAAATATCCGCCGAACAGATAGTTCAGCGGGCCCGAGCCGTTGGAAGCGAACCGCAATTCCTGACTCAGCAAGGTCTGGTCACGCGTGACGTTGCGAAATTGGAACAGGTCCAGCGGCGAGAAATCGATATCGACATCCGCTTCGGAAAAATAGGTCCGGTACGAACTGATCGAGGTCATCGTGAGCGGACCCAGGTCGAGCTCCACGTTCATCTGATAGACTTCGGTCTCGCTTTCGAACCGCTGATCACCATCGATGGAAACGACCTGTCCTTCCAGCTGGTTAGCCGGAAACGGCACGCCGGTACCGCGAAACGGAAACGGGGTCGACGCCTGGGCAAAACGATCCAGTGTCGCTTGCGAAACGTTGTCCGTCACGGGCGAGCAACACACCTCGTCGGCTTCACCGCGTTCGTACGTCAGCAAGATGCTGCCAAGCGCGCTCGGCTCGATCAGCACCTTGGCGCGCACGCCCCAGCTGTTCTGGTCGTTGCGGTCCTGCCCTACGAGGTTTTCCAGGTAACCATCCCGATCGTTCGAAAATCCGCTGATCCGGACCGCGACAACGTCGTCCACCACGGGACCGGATACCGATCCGGCGAACTGGAGACGGTTGAAGTTACCGTAAGTCGCCGACACGTCTCCTTCAAAGGCGAAGGCCGGGGATTTGGTAACGAAGTTTATCACGCCAGCGGGCGAGCTGTTGCCGAACAGCGTGCTCTGCGGACCGCGTAGCACTTCAACCCGCTCGATATCGTTGAAATCGCCGACGCCAATCGCGGTTCGATCGGTGAACACCCCGTCGATATAGATGCCAACGCTGGGTTCGAGCGCAGCGCTACCACCAGCCGTCGTAACGCCGCGAATGCCGACATTCGCTTGCGTAGGCGATTGCGATTGCGAAAACACGACGCTTGGGAGCAGTTCGGTAAGCTCGGACAGGTTGGTCGCGCCCGACCCCTTGATCTGGTTCTCGTCCACTACCGAGATACTGATCGGAGCCTCGGTAATTGTCAGCCCCTGCTTGGTCCCGGTAACGATGATCGCTGAAGGATCATCGTCGGGGTCGGCAGGCGTCGCGTCCTGGGCATAAGCAGGAAACGAACAACATAGCGCAAACACGGAGCTACCAGCCAAAATACTGTGGCGCGACGTAAACCGAACCCCGCCCGACGGAACTGTATTAAGTGAAAGCATACGTTCTCTCCCATTTGCGCGGTACGGTTGTACTCGCTGCAGACCTGGCCATTATTCGCCATGATCTCCTAGAAATTGGCCGTAAAAGCTTGTGCAGACGGCGTTCTGACAGCAGTTGTTATGGTCTTGATAAAAACATGTCAACATGTATGCATCTTGGATTAGGAGGTTGAGATGGCGCGTATCAAAGAAGCAGGCACAATCGTCGTGACCGAAACCCTGACCGGCAGTGACGCGCGGTTTGGCGGCCTGTATCATCGCGATACCCGCTACCTCTCGCGCTTCGATTGGGAATTACCGCCTAGCGAGGCGTTGTCGTCGGAAACCCGCAAGAACCAGCTGATCGAACATTACGCTGTCGTTGATGACAAGCGCCGCCAGCATTTCTCCGTCCGGCGTGTACTGACCGTCGATGAGACTGCGCTCGAAGACCGATGGACCATAAGAAATACCGACAGCATGGCCCGACACTGGAGCCAGACACTGATTGCCGAGGCGGCGATGGAAGACCTGTTCGCGCGTTATGCCCCCGTTCCGGATGATAACGACCGGCCAATAGTTCGGAACCTTGACGGGTCTGAATTGACATTCAGGCGAACAAGCATGGATGGCCGCGAGCTTGGCGTCCTCATTACTTTGCCTCCGGGTACGCAGGGCACGACGATAGCTTTCGACTTCGAGCCGGGCGAGGAGCGAACGTTCGTCACAACCGTCATGGTGGACCCGGACGATGGGCAAGCCAAGCTACCGGATCTGCCAACGTACGAAGCGTGGCGTAAGCGGTTCGATCTTTCGATATGCCCCGAATGGCAGCCGGCCTTCGACCGGGCTGTCGATGACCTGCGCGGCCTGCTGTTGCCAACGCGGTTCGGGCCTTATCCTGCCGCCGGCATGCCGTGGTTCGGCAACAAGTTCGGCCGGGACGGACTGATTACGGCCATGATGATACTGCCCTGGGCACCGGATGTGATGCAGGCTGTCTTGATGTTGCTTGCCGAGCATCGGGGCAAGGTCGATGACCCATTCCGCGAGGAAGAGCCGGGCAAGATACTGCACGAAATTCGCGAGGGCGAACTCAGCAGAACCGACAAGATACCTTTCGGCCGCTATTATGGTTCGGTCGATGCGACGGCGCTGTTCGTCATGGCGATCGATCGGTATGTCGAACACAGCGGAGATATTGCGTTCCTCAAACGATTGGAGCCGGCACTACGGGACGCGCTGAGATGGCTGACGGACCATCTGGACGGACCGACGGGACTGCTCCGGTTCAACGCCTCCGGCTCCGGCTTGGTAATCCAGTCGTGGAAGGACTCTCACGATTCCATGAACCACGCAGACGGAACCCCGGCAGAGCAACCGTTAGCCGTTGCTGAGGTGCAGGGATACGCTTTTGCGGCATTCGAAGGGGCCACACGGCTCCTATCTCATCTTGATGATCCCGAAGCCGCTCAGAACTACCGGTTACGGGCAGATGCGCTGAAAAGGTCTTTTCATGAACGCTTCTGGCTCAAACAACTCGGAACATACGCCATGGCGCTGGATAAGGATCTTGCACCGCTGTGTGTGCTTTCATCCGATCCGGGTCACCTGCTTTGGTGCGGAATCGTCCCGGTCGATACAGCGCCGCAGCTGGTCGCAACGTTGATGTTGCCGGACCTGTGGAGCGGCTGGGGCTTGCGCACGCTGGGTTCGAACGAGACCCGTTATGCGCCGTCATCCTACCACAATGGCAGCGTATGGCCACACGACACAGCGCTGTTCGGCGCGGGACTCGCTCGCTACGGATTTCGGGAGGAACTTGACACCGTGCGTCAAGCTTTGTTCGAGCTTGCAATGAACATGCCCGAACACCGGATACCCGAACTCATTTCAGGACACCCGCGCGAACCCGGACTTGGTCCCGTCCACTATGGCAATGCGAGCAGCCCACAAGCATGGGCCGCAGCCGCGCTGCCTATGTTGGCACAAATCGATGTGGGTATGGAGCTGGGCAAGTGACGAACGTCGTCGCACCGGCAACCCGTAGCGCCCCAGCGATATCCACCTATCGAGAAGCGGCCTATGGTGCGCCCTATCTTGCGAAAGCGTTCCTATTCACACCGATGCTGGCGTTCATTCCCAGCTTCTACTCGGTCGATCACGGCGTCTCGCTTGCCGTTCTGGGTACGATAATCTTTTTGACGCGTCTCACTGATGTCATCACCGATCCGCTGATCGGCGTACTGAGCGATCGAACACGAACGCGTTGGGGCCGCCGTAAGATATTCATTGCAGCGGGCTTGCCCTTACTCCTCGCAAGCACCTGGATGGTGTTGGTGCCGCCGCTCGAAGTCGACCTATGGTACGCCGGTATCTGGATGGCGTTGTTGTATCTGGGTTTCACCCTTGTCGATATTCCCTACCGGACATGGGGGGCCGAACTGGTCAGCGGTTACAATTCGCGGACCCGCATCGTCGCTTGGCGTGAAGCATTCGGCATGGCATCCGGACTGCTGGCGCTCGTTACGATCGTCGCAGCGCCGTCGCTAGGTTATGGTGCAACCGCGGACACGCTATGGTTGCTGGCGACGATATTCACCGTGCTATTGATACCGTTGCTTGTCCTTACACTCGTTCTGGTTCCGGAACCGCCGCTACCCGAACCTTCGGAAGTCACTGTACCGCGCGTCAACGTGAAGGAGCAGCTGACACTGCTTCGCGCCAACAAGCCGTTCATGTGGTTGTTGGGAGGAACGGTAGTCCTCCTGTCCGGCGCGATTATCGGTGCGTCTCTCCATCTGATCGTTATGGAGTCCTATTTTGGTATCCGCGCCTGGTTCCCTTACATTCTTGCAGGTGAAAGCATCATGGGGATGGCATCGGCACCATGCTGGGTCTGGCTTTCGAAGCGGATCGGAAAGCACCGCGCCATGGCGCTCGGAACATTCCTGATGGCCGCCTTTAGCGCGCCGATCCCGCTACTCGCGCCAGACGCGCACTACGCTTACGCCGCTATCATCATCGTTCGCGGGTTCGCTGGAGGCGCGTTGGCCATTCTTATCTCGTCCATGTTGGCTGATGTCATCGACGTCGACAGCCTGTCCTCCGGCAAGTCGCGAGGCGGTTTCTTCTTTGCCTTGATGGGAATGGTCGGCAAAGCCGGTGTCGCGCTAGGTTCGTTCGTTGGCCTGGTGCTACCGTCGCTGTTCGGGTTCGACCCTGCCGAACCGCTTAACAGTGACACAGCCCTGCGCGCTTTGGTGATGACCTATGCATGGATCCCGATGATCATTATGGGCTGTGCATCGTGGTTTTTCCTGCGCTATCCTCTGACGCAAACCGAATTCGAGAAAACTCAGCGAATTATGCCTAAAAGCGCTCCAGTTTCATAACAAACTTAAATTGATATACTTCGCGTGGTTGCTATTGTTCGCAGAGGCAAAACGACCAGTTAATCTCTTTTCCGTTATTTTATTTCCATGTCAGCTATCCACTAAAGCTATGTACATTTCGCAGTGTTTTTCAGTCTGCCAAAAACGGACGATCGGCTGCGAGGGTATTCGAAGCGGACCCGTTGACGATGGAAGACAGGCCTTTGAGAGGGAACTCGACTGAAATTTCCCAATAATTTGAGTGCCCATCATTCTCATCTCGGGTGCACCATTTTGTTTTGGGTCGCGCACTGCGCCGATGGAACCGCTTCAGGGTATGTGTCATTGGGTTGGCATGCCTGCGCCAATTTCCCCTGTTCTCGATTGTTTTAACGCTGAACTGACTGACCGTACGGCGCTGCTGAACGATGCGCCAATGCGCGAGGGGGCGCGCTATGTGCTGGTGTGGTTGCAGCAGACATTGCGCGGGCATGACAATCCGGTGATCGACGCGGGTGTAGCGGTTGGCAACCGGCTAGGCCTGCCGGTGCTGGTTTATCACGGCCTGCGCGAAGATTATCCGCATGCGTCGGACCGGCTGCATCGCTTCATCCTGGGCGCGAGCCGCGCGATGGGGCGAACCCTGCGCGAACGCGGCATCGCCTGCGTCCAGCAGGTCGTGCGGCCCGAAACGCAAGAGGAGGCGCGGGGTCTGGTTTATCGTCTGGCCGAAAATGCCGCCTGCGTCATGTGCGACCGGCATGCGACGTTCGTCGGGCGCTGGCAGGCTGAACGCTTTGCGCCAAAAGCCGACCTCGCTAGTTGCGGCGGTAGACGGAACGAGGCTGGTGCCACATGCCCTGCTGCCTTCCAAGGGGCTTGGCGCGACCAAGGCGTTTCGCGCGGCGCATGGCGCACAACGCGCGCAATGCCTTGCCGAACGGCGCGAGATTGCGCCCGCAGTCGCGGTGTATGAGAGCGCATTGCCTTTCACGCCCGACAAGCTGGCGGACCTCGACGATACTGCACTCGAAGCCTTGGTGGCGCAGTGTCGTATCGACCACACGCTGCCGCCTTCCAACGAACATCCTGCCACAAAAGACGCCGCCGATGCCCGCGTGAAGCGGGCCATCGAAATGGTGCTGCCGCGTTACAAATGGGCGCGCAACAATCCGGCCGATGCGGTCGGGGCCAGCCAGCTGTCACCCTATCTGCATTTCGGAATGGTCTCGCCATTCGAAATCCTGCGCGGGCTGGACGATGCGGGAATCAAGGCGAGCGCTCGCTACAAGTTCGTCGACGAGCTGCTGACATGGCGCGAATGGGGGCATTGGCGCATGACCGAAAAGCCGTCGCTGATGCAGTATGACAGCCTGCCCGGCGCAGCGCGAAAGACGATGGAAGAACATGCTGGCGATACGCGCGATATCCAGTCGATGGATGCTCTGATACACGGCGAGACGCCTGACGACACATGGAACGCCGCGCAGAAGCAGTGGCTCATCACCGGCTGGATGCACAACAATTTGCGCATGTACTGGTCGAAGCAGTTGCTGCGCTGGACCGACAGCCCGCAGGCGGCCTGGGCGACCGCATGCTATCTCAACGATCGCCTGTCACTGGATGGCCGCGACCCGGCGACCTATGTTTCAATGCGCTCGTCCTTCGGCGAGGGACGCCCTGCTTATCGGGAAAGCGCGATCTACGGGATGATCATGCCCAAATCCGACAGCGCCATCCGTAAACGGTCTGGCGCGGTGGAATGGTTGGCCGATATGGCGCAGCGCGAGGTGCCCCGCATCGCGGTGCCGAAGGACGATAGCTGGCAGCAGATGTATCTGGGTGGCTAGGCCGTTAGCTACGTCGTCGGCGCGGCAGGCGTGTCGGTTTCCTGTGCTTCCAGCGTCCGGTCGATATCCTCCGCCAGAGCGCGGATGTCGCGTTCGGCGCGTTCGAACCGGGTGTCGAAATCGCGCTCTTCTTCCTGACGCAGCAGCCCCGCCAGAACCAGCGCGAAGGAAATGAGACCGAGGACGGCGGCAATGCGCCATTCGAACCACGGCCCGGCGGGCTCACCCGCCATCAGTAGTTCTTCTTGTACTGCACGTTCACATTGGTGCCGGTGGTTCCGCCAGCCTGGCTCAGGACGGAAAGGGCAGGGGTCAGGCTGACTTCGAGCTGCGTGGCGACATTGCCGCGCGCGTCGGTGATGATCTCGATATAGATATCGTCGGTCAGGTACTGCCCCGCCGCCAGCGATGTGCCGCGCCCGCTCTGTTCGTCCGCGCCGAGGATACGAAGCCGGTCGATGCCGGTGGCGGAGCGCAGCGTGCCCAGCGGGTTGAGCCCGCCGCCCGATCCGCGCAGCGAATTAAGCGAAGCGGCCAGCTGCACCGCCTGGATGGCGGACAGGTTGCCGACCGAGCTCCCGAACAGGATGCGGCTGACGATCTCGTCCTGCGGCAGGCCGGGGCTGCTGGTGAAAGCGATCTGCGGATTGAAAGCGCGGCCGGTCACGTTGATATTGACCGTTACATCCTCGATATCGTCAGTCGCAGACAGTCTGATCGTGGGGTCGAGCGTGGTCCCGCCGGTGAAGCCAACACGGCCATCGCTCAGTTCGAAACTGCGTCCGGCAAAGCCCAGCGTACCACGGACCAGCGAGACGGACCCGGCCATGCGCGGTGCGCCGCTGGTGCCGGTGATCCTGAGGTCGGCGGTCCATTCGCTTTCCAGCCCCATGCCGGACACATACAGCCGTTCCGGCGCTTCAAGCCCGATGTCCAGGCGAAGCTGTTCGAAGATACCGGCGGTCGGCAAGGCAGGCTCTTCGCCCGTGATGCGTGGCCGCCCGCGCGGCGGTTTGAAGCGCACGCCGGTCAGGGTCGGCACTTCGACCGCGCCCTGATTGACGACCTGATAGCGCGTTTCGGGCAGCAGCAGCGTGCCGGACAGCAACGCCGTCTGGTTGGCACGTTTGGTAAAGGTCAGCGTGCCGGTGGCTGTCGCGCCCAGCGCATCGCTCGCGGCAAGCCGGGCGTCGTCCAGTTCGACCTGCACATTCATCGGATAGCCGCTGTTCGCCGCAAGACTGACCGAGCCGGTGGCCGAGACCGTGCCGTCGCCTGCCGTCGCATTCAGCTGTTCGATTTGCAGGCTGTCGCCGGTGAAGCGTCCGCGCACCGCCATATTGGTCAGCCGTGTGCCATAAGTCTGGTTTTCGTATGTCAGGCTCTTGGCGCGAATGATGCCCGCAAGCTGCGGTTCGCCCACGCGCCCGCTGAAATCGGCAGCGATACCAAGCGCGCCGGAGAGCCGCTGATCCGGTTGGCCCGCCAGCGAGAACAGCGTGTCGGCAGGGCCGTTATAGCGGATGCCGCCGCCAAGCGGGGCTTGTAGCAGCCGGGTTGTCCACGCACCGGTGCCGGGCGGCAGCGGGGTGAGCGCGGCATTCATGCGCCCGATCACGGTGCCACGTCGCCGGATGATGGCGCGCGCCGCTCCGCCCGTGCCTTGCAACTGGCCGACGAAGTTCACATCGACCGGTTGGCTGACAGAGACCGCCGTGGTGCGGGTGAACCCGGCTATTTTCAGTCGCGCGTCGGCAGTCGGGAAGGCATTGGCACTGGCCTGCGCGAAATCGAGACTGCCCGTGGCGCGACCGTTCAGGCCGAGGCCGGGCACGAAGGCGTTGGCGATATCGAGATCGAGCGAGTCGAGCCGGCTTTGCAGCTTCATGCCCTGCCCGTATTCGCCCGCGACACGGATGTTGCCTTGCCCAAAATCGATTCGCGTTGGCAGCAGCGTGTAACTGCCATCACCCGGAACGATACGCGCAGGCGTGGCGGTCTTGAACGTCACGCCGCGCGCCTTGCCTTCCAGATTTGCGCGCCACAATTCAGGCGTCAGGTCGGCATTGCCCGCGATGCGGAACGGCACGCCGCTGGTGCCTTCCGCCAACAGCTTGGCCTTGCCGCGCCCGTCCCGGTAATCGATTAACGCCCGCATGGCGTTGATATCGACCGCGCCGTAGGTGGTGTTGGAAAGCTGCACATCGGCAACCACTTCGGGCTGTTCGTAAAGGACGATCTCCGCATCGACGATGGCTGCGCCAATCCGTAGATTGGCGGGGCCAGGCAATACGGTGTTGCGGGCACGCAGGTTGACGATGGCGGACTGACTGGCGCCAACCGCGCCAAGCCGGACCAGGCCGCCCATGCCGCGCCCATTGGCGTCGAGCTGGCCGATGAACGGTCCGGCAGGGCTTTGGCGGATTTGTCCGCTCAAGGCGATACCGGCAAAATCGGCCTGGTTGATGGTCAGCGCCAGCGGGCCGCTGGCCGTCGCCACGGTAACATCGGCGGAGAAAGCGCCGTAATCGGTATTGCCCGCCGCATCGATGCGATAGTCGCCATTGTCGCCGCGTATCGTCGCGCTCAGGTCCGCGAGGCCGATGCCCAGACCGGGGCGTGCCGCATTGATGGTTGCGCGCGGGTTGGCAATGGTGCCCGTCAGCGTCACGCCCAGCGGACCGTATTGCGTTGATACGCCTGTGGCGGCCACGTCGATCTGTCCATCGGCAGAGTATGTCCCGCGTCCGTCGGTAATCCGCAGCAGCGGCGACGTCATGCGGACATTGCGGAACCGCGCAACACCATCGCTGCCATAGGCGATGTCGGCCCCGGCGGTCAGGTTGCCGCCGAGATATTCGCGCATAGAATCATTCAGCAGGCGGGTGGAGCGCGCGCCGACCTTGCCTGCCAGTGCGTATCCACCGCCCGCATCGGTTTCCAGATCGATATCGGTGGTGATGTCGAAGATACCGACGCTCTCGACGCGATAGCCGTTGATCCGGCCATCGACCGCGCCGGTGTAAAGCCCGGTAGACGTATCCGCGAGCAGGATGAGTTTTGCGTCGATCCGGCTGGAGCGCACACGCATATTGTCCGACAGAATGCGCGTTCCCTCGATCGCAACATCGCCGTCGAGGCGAATATTGGCAAGCTCGCCGCCCGCCACGGTATCGAGGCCGGTGATGCGCGAAGCGGTGGCGGAAACCGGTAGGTAGATCGCACCGGCATCGACCCGCGCGTCGCCCTTCGCGCGCAAGTTCTGCACGCCCATATCGTTCATTACGATGCGGTCGGCGGCGATATCGTAGCCGACTTCGGGGGTGGCGAACGCCCCGTCCAGGGTCAGCAGGGCGCGCAGCCCGCTGCCGCGCAGGTTGGGTGCGATGGCGGAAGGCTGCAGCAGCACGAACGCCGCCTTGAAATCGTCGAACGCGCTTTCGGCCAAATCGATGCCGCCATTGGCGTTGAGGGTAAAGGCATCGCCGAAAACACGCCCTTCGATCTCGGCACGCCGCTCGCCCAGCTCGGCCGTGATATCGACATTGGTCTGCCGCCCCAACAGCGCGGCGGTGGATGGCGGCGCGAGGTCCGCAATATATATCGGCCCCGTCACCGTGACCCGTCCATCGCGCGCTTTCAGCAGCACATCGGCAAGATCGGCACCGGCCAGCGTCGCGTCCAGTTCACCGTTCCATGCCGCCCAGTCGCCCTGGCCCGTCAGCTTGAGGGTCAGCGGGTCTGTGAAACCGGCGAGCGCCGCGATCACGCCGTCACCGGGCGCGCGCAGATCGAGGTCGAGATCGAGCTTGTTCTCGTCCGGCACGGCGTCCAGGACCAGCGCGAACCGGTCGCCCCCTGCGCTACCCGCAGGCCCGCGCACCGTTCCGCCATCGAGGCGGACCTGCGCGCGCGCATCGGCGATATGCACTTCGCCCTTCAGCGTCGCGACTCGGCGTTCGCCGGAAACCGGCGCTTCCGCGACAAACCGCCCGATTTCCAGCCGGTCGATGTCGATATCGTAGTCGGGCAGCAGCGGATCGTCGCTGGGCGGGGTTTCGTTGAACTCGGGATTGCGCTCCAGCACGATGGTATCGGCGGTCAGCGCATCGATATCGATATGGCCGCTGATGAAGGCGAACGGATGCCAGTCTACCACCACTTCGGGCGAACGCAGGAAAACGCCTTCGGGATCGGCAACGGTCAGCCCCTCGATTCGCATTTCGGAATAGAGCGAGCCTTCGATAGCCTCGATCCCGATGGCCATGCCGTTTTCGAATTCGAGCGCCTCGATCTGCTGAGCGACGAACTTGCGCCCCGGATCGGTATCGATGCCGACCAGCACCAGGCCGACCAGCACCAGCAGGGCGACGACGATGCCGAGCGCGATCTTGCCCGCCAGCACCAAGCGGTTGCGGCGCGGCTTTGCGGCTTCGGCATGCGCGTCTTCCATCACATCGGCGTCGATGAATTCCGGTTCGGTTGCGGTCGCATCGGCCATCAGAAAGCCTGCCCGATGGAAACGTAGATATTGAACGCGCTTTCACCGTCACGGCGGCCAAGCGGCGTGGCAATATCGACGCGCATGGGGCCGAAATTTGTATAATAGCGCCCGCCGACACCTACGCCGTAGCGGATGTCGTCGAAGCCGGGCGTGCTGCTTTCGTAGACCTGGCCCGCATCCACGAAGCCGACGACGCCGAAATTGCCGAAACGATAACGCAGCTCGACCGCGCCTTCGACCACGCTGCGCCCGCCAATGGGGCGAAGCCGGAAGGGATCGGGACCGGCATCGGGATCGTCGGGGTCGATATCCTCAGGATCGAACCGCGGATTGGGTTCCAGCACCTGCGGCCCCAGTTGCTGGAAGCCAAAGCCGCGCACCGATCCGCCGCCACCGGCATAGAACCGACGCGACGGTGCGATGTCGCTGCGCGAAACGCCCGCGATGGTGCCGCCGCGCACCCGGCCTGCCAGCACGATGGAATCGCCGAACGGCAGATAGGCGGAGCCGTCCACGATGCCGCGTACATAGGGGCTGAACCCGTCCTGCAACGAACCTTCGGGCTGGACGAACAGTTTCAGGCGGAACCCTCGCGTCGGGTTCAACAGGCTGTCCGACGTGTCGAATCCGGCCTGCCCAGTCAGCGCGCCGATGAAATAGGTGCGGTCGACATTCTCGCCAGTGGCAAAGTCGAAATCCTCTTCGATGGAGGCAAGGATTTCGCCGCCGAACGCGTATGTGAACCGTTTCTGCCAGATCGGGGTTGAGGCATAGCTGACCAGCCCGCCGATCCGTCCGGTCAGCGCGTTGAACGCATCGTACCGGCTGCGCAGGGCGCTGATGCCCAGTTCCACTGTCCGGTCGCGCCGCCCGGCATTGGCGCGCTTGAACGTCAGCCCGGCGCCCTGTTCCTGCGTGCCCAGAACAGCGGACGCAGTCAGCGCGCCTTCGGGCGGGAACAGGTTGCGATGGCTCCAGCTACCTTCGAGGCGGAAGCCCTGCCCGGTACCGAACCCGGCGCTGCCCGCGATGGTGCGCGGCGGTCCGGCCTGTTGCGTCACTGCGACATTGACATATTCGGTTCCGTCGCCCGCATCCTCGCCGGTGCGTTCGGGGATGACGGTAACCTGGCTCAAAAGGCCGGTGGCGACCATCGCCTGTCGCAGATCGTCGACCAGGCGGCTGTCATACAGCTCGCCGCGCTCGAAGCGCGCCAGCACATCGACATGCTCGGCATCGAAAGCAGTATTGCCGCTGGTGGTGAAGCCGCCGAAACGGGCGCGCGGACCGGTGTCGATAGGCAGGGTGTATACGCCATCGTCGGTTTCCGGATCGAGCAGAATGTCGCGCTGTCCGATCTCGACGAAGGGATAGCCCTGTTCGGGCAGGGCAATGGCGACTTGCGCTTCGGCACCCTGCACGCGCGCAGCAATGATCGGTTCGCCGACGCGGAGCGCGAAATTGTCTGCGATCAGCGTTTCCGGAATAGTCGGCCCGGCTTCGATGTCGATCTGCGAAAAGGTGAAACGCGCGCCCGGTGCCGCATCCAGAACTGCCGTCAGCGGTTGTCCGTTATCTTCTGCCGAGCGGTCGATGCGCGTGGTGACCGCGGCATCGTAATAGCCTTCGGACTTGAGAATACTTGCCAGCAGCGTGGCGTCTTCCTCGACGCGGGCGGACAGCATGGCGACATTCGCTGCTTCGCCGTCGGCGTCTTCCAGCGCGGAAAGGCTGTCGAACAGACCGGCAAGGTCGGTGTCCGTTTCGGCATCCGCTTCGTCCAGCCCGTTCAGCTGGATCTCGTATTTAACGACCAGCACTTCCTCGTCACTGGCAGCTTCGGCGAATTCGACCTCGTTCACTTCGAAATCTTCGAGGGGCGACAGCGGCGTGGTCAGTTCGGCATCGCGGATGGGCGCATCGGCGATTTCCTCTATCGCATCGCCATCGGCCAGTTCGGGCAGACGACCGGGTGCGGCGATATCGTCAGCAGGCAACGGGTTTGTTTCCGCGTCCAGCGCAGCCTGTTCCTCGGCCGCCTGTTCTTCGGCAAACCGGCGTTCGAATTCTGCGATGGATTCCAATGGGCCAAGCGCATCGAGTTCCGGGTCGGGTGCGTCGAGCGACGGAATGGCGGCGTTAAATTCCTCATCCTCGATAATGGTTTCGACGACGGGAAGGTCGGCCTGCGGCGGCGGGGGCGCCACGTCGACCGAGCCGGCGACCAGCGTGTCGCCATCGGACACGGCAACATCGCCATCGACCAGCACGCTTTGCAGGTTGTCTTCCGTCGGGGCGTTTTCCCGGGCATTCTCGGGTGCGGTCTGCGCGGAAGCGGCTTGCGCGCATAGCACGAGGGATAGCGCGGTGCTCGCCGCGAAAGCGGTGCGCACACCCGGTAATCTATTCATTACTGGAAACAAGGCGCGACCCACACTAACCATTTCATGAACTTATTCTCGACACCCTCCCTGCAAGGTATGCCGCTTATGACCCCCGATTTACCTAGCGCAGCCATTCCGGAACAGGAAGCACAAACAATTCATACGCAGGAACCACCGGTCGACACGCCCGACAGCGATTTGCAGCCCGGCGCACGCGCCGTCGCGCCGCACCACTTGCCGTTTGCCGCATGGAAACAGATTGCCAAGCGGCTCTGGGTCATGATCGGCTATCACAACCTGTCGCTGCTGGCGGCAGGCACGGCGTTCTTCACCTTCCTCGCCATAACCCCGCTGCTGGCGGCGACGGTGATGATGTATGGCCTGCTGGGCGATGTCGATACCGTACAGCGGCAAATGGCTCAGATCATCACGATGGTTCCGCCCGATGTGGCGTCGGTGATCGAGGAACAGCTTCTGGCGGTCGTCACCACCAGCGGCGGCGTGGCAGGCCTGACGCTGGTGGTGTCGCTCAGTTTGGCGATCTTCGGCGCGATGCGCGCGGCCAAGGGGCTGATCGGGGCATTGAACATCATCAATTCGGAGCACGAGAGCCGCAATTTCATTTCGCTGACCCTGCGCGCAGGCGGGCTGACGCTGGCGGCGATCCTGATCGCGCTGACGGGGCTGATCAGCGGCGGTCTGGTGGCGTGGCTGCAATTGCAGACCAGCTTCGTGCTGGGTCCGCTGACCGAGACGTTTTACAAGCTGGTAACATGGGCACTGGCGATGGCGCTGGGCACCACCGGTTTCGCGCTGATCATGCGCTACGGCCCCGACCGGCGGCCTGCCAAGTGGCGCTGGCTGTCGCCCGGATCGCTGCTGTCCACCTTTGCCTGGCTGGGCGTGTCGTTCGGCTTCTCGCTCTATGTCCAGTATGTCAGCGATTACAACGCGACCTATGGTTCGCTGTCGGCGGTGGTGGTGTTTTTGATGTGGCTGTTCCTGACCAGTTTCGCGATCCTGATCGGTGCGACACTGAATGCGGAACTGGAGCGACAGACGCTGACCGACAGCACCATCGGGCCGGACATGCCGCTGGGCGAACGCGGGGCGGTCATGGCAGACCACGCAATCGACGGAAGCCTCAACGCCAGCGTGCTGGAAAAGCAGCGCCAGCGCCGGGCGCGACGCCATGCGCAGTCGGCACATGAGGAATGATGGCGCGAATTGGACATGGCCTGCGGTTTCGGGCAGTTGGAGCAGGTCCGGTTATTCGCAGGAAATTGATTATGAAAACGCTTGCTTTCGTCGCGCTGCTTCCCGTTCTGGCGCTGACCGCATGTGCCGAACCGGCCGGGGAAACGCCCGTTGCCGGCAGTACGACGACCGGTGACGCGATGGTAGCCGATACGGTGCCCGTCGGTCCGGCCCTTAGCGATGTAACGCCCGAACAGGTCGGCGAAGCGCCCGTCGCACAGGACATGCCCGTCGAAAACGACCGCGAGTTTGCACCTGATTCGTAAGGCGACCGCTCGCCGGAAGCAGGGCACGCGTGAGAGCGCCGTGCCAATCCAAGAAAATAATGGTCAGCGCAGCCCGCGCCCCGCTACATGCAGGTGCGATGACCCGTTCCGGCACCGATCCCATAATTAACGCGCCGGATGGGCCTCGGGCCGATCCGGTAACGGGCATTATCTACAACCCGCGTAGCCATCGCAATCGCGGGCAGGATCTCGACATCGCGGCGCGTCGCAATGTCCATGTCGCGCAGCCCCGCACGCGGGACGAGATTACCGAAGCCCTGGGGTCCTTCAGGGGGAAGGGCGTGACCTATCTCGTCGTCAATGGCGGCGACGGCACGGTGCGCGATGTGCTGACCTGTGGGCTGGCAGTGTTCGGTGCCGACTGGCCGGAAATGGCGGTGCTGCCCAAGGGCAAGACCAATGCGCTCAACGTCGATCTGGGCGCGCCGCGCGGCTGGACGGTGACGGCAGCGCTGGACGATCATGCGACGGCACGGCGCGTCGTGCGCAGCCCGCTGGTAATCCGCCCGTGCGAGGGGAACGGGCCGGTGCGCGCCGGGTTCATCATGGGCGCCGGTGCCTATGCGCTGGGCGTACAGGCGGGACAGGACGCGCACCGCATGGGCGCATTCGACAGTGTCGCGGTGGCGGTCACTACGGCATGGGGCATCGGCCAACTGATTTTCGGGCGGCGCGGCAATCGCTGGCGGCAGGGTGCGCGCATGACGGTGAA
This sequence comes from uncultured Alphaproteobacteria bacterium, assembly GCA_963838735.1. GTDB lineage: Bacteria > Pseudomonadota > Alphaproteobacteria > Sphingomonadales > Sphingomonadaceae > Parerythrobacter_A. The sequence goes on along the minus strand of CAWISG010000010.1, from coordinate 115,282 downwards.
GCTGGGTCGGGAAGGCACTGCGCTACCCCATAGCGGACATGGCGAGCACGACCGCCGCTCCATCCTGATGGCATCGACATTGCAGAAATTCCCGTCCGGACTGAAATTGTTCGGCGACCTGACCGACACGCTCAAGCTGACCGTGCTGGATTACCCGCGCCGCCGCCTGACCGCCATGCTGCCCGCCATTCTCTACGGTTTGGGTCCGCGCGAACTGTCGGCCAGGGGCATGCATCTGGTCGGCACAGAGCGGTTCGAACTGGATATCGAAGACACCTATATCCTCGACGGCGAAGCGTTTCCCGGCGGGCGGTTCGTGATTGAAAGCGGTCCGCCGATTCGCTTCGTCGTGCCATGACCGGCACTCTGCGGCAGCGGGTGGAAAGCTGGCTGGCCGCCCCGGTGCGCGACGAGGTGCGCGCCTTCGCCGAACGGCTGGCGCACGAAGCGGGCGCGGCGGCGGTGCTGTTCTACGGATCGAACCTGCGGACCGGATCGCTCGACGGTGTGCTGGATTTCTACCTGCTGAAAGACAGCGCCGAACCCGAACGCATCTGGCCGCGCGTCAGCTATCACGAATGCGAAGAGGGCGGGCAGGTGCTTCGCGCCAAGGCCGCCACGATGGACCTGGGTACCTTTGCAGCCGCCGCGAAGGGCACGTTGCTCGACACCACGATCTGGGCACGCTTCACGCAGCCCAGCGCGCTGTTGTGGCAACGTGAACGCAAGGCGGCGCGGGCAGTAAAGGCGGCGATCTGCGATGCGGTCTGCACGGCGACGCGCACTGCAGCAGTGCTCGGTCCTGCAAAAGGCGCGCAGGATGCGTACTGGACCGCGCTGTTCCGGGCGACCTACCGCGCCGAATTCCGCGTCGAGGCACCGGGGCGCGAGGCGTCGATACTGGATGCGCATTCGGCGCATTTCGACGGGTTGCTGACGCTGGGCTGGACCGCGCAGAACCTGGCGTTTGCGCGCGACGGGCAGACGCTGGCGCCGCAGCTATCGACAGCTCAGCGCAAGCATGTCCTGCGATGGTGGCGCACTCGCCGCAGGCTGGGCAAACCGCTCAATATCGCGCGTTTGATAAAGGCCAGCACCACGTTCGAGGGGGCGGCGCGTTATGGCGCGTGGAAGATCGAACGCCATAGCGGCGTGCCGGTTGCATTGACACCGTGGCGCGAGAAACATCCCGTGCTGGCAGCACCTCGGGTATTGTTCGATGTGTGGCGCAGGACGCGCAGGAACCGCAGCTAGGCGTGGCTCACAGGTACTTCATTGTGATGTTGATGGTGCTGACGCCGCTGCCGACGCGGAATGCCGTCTTCTTGTAGCTCGGTTTGCCCAGGTTGAAGACGTTGATCGACGGGTTGTTCGACATGCCGCCACCGTCGCTCGACACGTCCGTCTTGCCGTTGCCATTGGCGTCGTGGCGGATGGCGATGCCGTAAGTGCCGGGGCCGGGCAGCGGCATGCAGACCGTCATCGATCCCTTGCGCGCGGGCAATTCGATGCGGTTGATCCAGCGGCCCGATTGAAGCCAGTCCCGTGCTGTTCCGCGATAGCTCTGCACGCGCAGCGTCCCCCCGTTGCTTTCCACGCCGGAGACCTTGATGCGCACCGCAGATGCGCCCCCCGCACACCGCGCGGCGTCGTGCGTGATGGTGCTGCGATATTGCGCGCTGGCGGAAGGGGCCGCGATCATCGCGGCGCATCCCAGCGCCCCGGCGGCGAAGCGTGTGATATTCAACATGTCGATACAATTCCCGAGTGCTCGCCCGAATTTCAGGCGATGGATGCAGGGCCTTCGAATGGCCTGTGAGATGCATATGTTATGTAGCAGCCGCGCTGAATTTCGGCTGAATTGAGCGGTCTTCCGCGAATGGTCCCATGCCGGGACACAGCGCGGGCGATGTGGAAAAGGGCGGGTATTCGCTTGTTTCGGCGAGTCGCGGGTCGTAACCGGTTCGTTAACCCAATCCCCTTCGCCCATCCCTCTTGCGAACCGCCTGACCTATGGCCTTGCCGCTCATTGCCCCTTCCATCCTTTCAGCCGACTTCGCGCGGCTGGGCGAGGAAGTGCGGGCTATCGATGCGGCGGGCGCGGACTGGGTGCATATTGATGTGATGGACGGGCATTACGTGCCCAACATCACCATCGGCCCCGCCGTGGTGAAAGCGCTGCGTCCGCATACGGACAAGCCGTTCGACGTGCATCTGATGATCTCGCCGGTGGACGCCTATCTCGAAGCGTTCGTGGACGCTGGGGCAGACATCGTCACCATCCATCCCGAGGCCGGGCCGCACGCGCACCGCACGTTGCAGGCGATCCGCGCGCTGGGCGTGAAAGCAGGCGTGGTACTCAATCCCGGCACGCCGGTGGAAGCGCTGGATTATCTGCTGGACCTTGCCGATCTCGTTCTGGTGATGAGCGTAAACCCGGGCTTTGGCGGGCAAAGCTTTATCGACAGCCAGCTTCGCAAGGTGGAGGCCCTGCGCACCAGGATAGACGGGCTGGACCGCCCCGTGCATCTCCAGGTCGATGGAGGGGTCAATGCCGAAACCGCGCGGCGTTGCGTGGATGCCGGTGCCGATGTGCTGGTGGCGGGCAGCGCGACATTTGCTGGCGGGCCCACCCAATACGCGGCTAATATCGCGGCACTGAAAGGGGAAGGCTGATGGTCGATACGATTGGCCCCCTCGCTTCGGGGGACGACCGGCGCGCGGAACAGGATGGCGCAGCCGAGCCGTTCGAAGCGCCCGAACTCGATTTCGAACGGGCCTCGCGCAGGCCGGCGGTGCCTTTGCCCGAAGCCACCGGCGTCGAAGGCGACGCGCTGGTCGTCGGCGCCGATACCATTTCGCGCGATGTCGAACCGGAGCGCGTCCTGGAGCGACCCGAAACATCGAACCGGTCCGATGTTTCCCGTGAAACACTCGAGCCGGGCCGGACGCTGGCCATCGCATCCTTTGCCGATCCGGCACATGATCCCGCGGAGCGATTGCTGCGGCTGGCGTTCGCAATGGGTTTGTCCTCCTCGACGCTGGCGGCCCCGTTCCGCCGTCCGGCGCGCACACGGCTTCGCACGACCGTTGCTTCGCCGCTGGCCGGAGAGCGGGCGGCGGGCATTGCCCTTCGTGCCGGGCATTTCCTGATCCACGGGGTGAAGGCTCCGATTGCGCAGATGAACTTCGCGCCGTCCGCGCCGCTGACTCCGCCGTTTGAGCGCACGGTGCATGGGTTCACCTGGCTACGCGATCTGAAAACTGCTGCCCCGCGCGAACAGGGCGCACCGGTAGCGCAGCGTATCGCGAAGGAATGGATGGACGCCAATCGCGCCGCGCCGCCACGGCGAATCGGTGGCGGGGGCGCGCCCGTCTGGCGCGTGGAGAATGTCGGTCACCGGCTGCTGAACTGGCTGGTCCATGCGCCGCTGTTGCTGACTGGCGCGAGTGCCAAGCAAGGCGAGGCGCAACTGGCCCTGATGGCCGAGACCGCGCGCTGGCTGGATCGCAATGTCCGCGAGGCGGTCGATTGCATGGGCGAGGTTGCGGGCTGGTGCGCGCTGGTGGCAGCGGGGCTGCTGTTGCCCGAAGGCCGCGCGCGCAGGCTCTATGCCGAGGCGGGCCTTGCCAGGGCGCTTGGCGCGCTGATTGCCGAGGATGGCGGGGTGCTAAGCCGTTCGCCGGTGGCGCAGATGGATGCCATCGCGCTGCTGGTCGATCTGCGCGCCTGCTACGATGCCTGCGATACCGAACCGCCCGCCACGATCGGCGATGTGCTGGCGCTGATGGTGCCACCGCTGCTGACGCTGGTTCATGCCGATGGTGCGCTGGGTAGCTGGCAGGGCAGCCCGGCCGTGCGCAACGACCGGCTCGCCGCGCTGATCGATGCTTCCGGCGTGCGCGCACGCCCCCTGCTCGATGTGCGGCAATGGGGATATCAGCGGGTGTCGTCCAAGGGATCGACCCTGCTGTTCGACGCCGCGCCACCGCCGCTGTCGCGTCATGCGCGGTCGGGTTGCGCCTCGACGCTGGCATTCGAGTTCTGCGCAGGCGGACAGCGGCTGGTTGTGAATTGCGGCGGCGCGGCGGTTGCGGGCGGGCAGGTGCCGGCGCGGATCGAGCAGGGTCTGCGCGCCAGTGCGGCGCATTCGACGCTGGTGCTGGACGATGTCAATTCCACCGCCGTGATGATCGCGGGGCGGCTGGGCGCGGGCGTCGGCGAAGTCGATATGGATCGCCGTGTCCTGGAAACTGCCCGAGGCAAGGCGACGCGGGTCGAGGCCAGCCATGACGGTTATAGCGGGCGTTACGGTTTGCTGCATCGGCGCATCCTGGTGCTGCGCGACGACGGCTCCGAATTGCGCGGCGAGGATCTGCTGCTGCCGTCGGGCGGACGCGGCAAGCGTGGCAAGATCGCCTTTGCCATCCGCTTCCATATCGGGCCGGACATCGAACTGCAGCTGTCCGAAGATGGGCGCGGCGCAGGCATGGCGCTGGCCGATGGCAGCTACTGGCAGTTCCGTCTTGCCAGCGACCGCGACAACGCGACACTTGAAGCGGGTGGAGACGACGCGGTGCAGGGCGGGGAAAGCGGGGCCAGACTGGATATCGAGGAAAGCATGTGGGTCGATGGCGACGGTCGTCCGCGTCCGACACAGCAGCTGGTGATACAGGGCCTGACCTCGCGCAGCGGCGGGCGCTTTTCCTGGCTGTTCAAGAAGATGGGCTAGCAGCAGGCATGACCGGGATACCCGTGAAACGCGCGCTGCTGTCGGTGTCCGACAAGACGGGCATCGTAGAACTGGCGCACGCGCTGGCGCGACACGGTGTGGAGCTGGTCAGCACCGGCGGCACGGCATCAAAATTGCGCGAGGCGGGGCTGGAGGTCCGCGATGTGTCGGACCTGACCGGCTTTCCCGAAATGATGGACGGGCGCATCAAGACGCTGCACCCCAAGGTGCATGGCGGCATCCTGTCGGTGCGCGACAATGCAGCTCATGCCGAAGCGATGCAGGCGCACGATATCGGTGCGATCGACCTCGTCGTGGTGAACCTCTATCCCTTCGAGCAGACCGTGGCGGGCGGTGCCGAGCGAGCGGACATCATCGAGAATATCGATATCGGCGGACCGGCCATGGTGCGGTCCGCTGCAAAGAACCATGCGTTTATAACTATTGTTACTAATCCTGACGATTATGCTGATCTGATTGCAGAACTCGATACGGCCGAGGCCTCAACTTCCCTAAACTTCCGGACGCGGATGGCGGCGAAAGCTTTTGCCGCAACCGCCGCTTACGACACCGCCATCGCCAACTGGTTCGCCTGGGGCGACGCCTATGTAAACCCGCTCGGCACCGAAGCCTTGCAAGCCACGCCTTTTCCGGAAACGCTGCCGATGGCGTTCCGACGCGCCGACACGCTGCGCTATGGCGAAAACCCGCACCAGCAAGCGGCCCTCTATCTGGGGCAAGCGGCGGGCGGGGCCGGAGTGGCGACTGCCGAACAAGTGCAAGGCAAAGCGCTCAGCTACAACAATCTGAACGACGCGGATGCCGCGCTGGAGCTGGTGGCGGAATATGCCGATGCACCACCCACCGTGGTCATCGTGAAGCACGCCAACCCCTGCGGCGTAGCCAGCGCCGATACGCTGCAGGACGCCTATCGCGGGGCCTATGAATGCGACAGCGTGTCGGCATTCGGCGGCATCGTAGCCTGCAACCGCCCGCTGGACGGGGCGACGGCCCAGGCGATCTGCGAGATCTTCACCGAAGTCGTCATCGCCCCCGCCGCCGACGATGCGGCCCGCGCCGCGTTCGCCAAAAAGAAGAACCTGCGCCTGCTTCTGGCACCTCTGGGCGATGCGGCGCGGCCGGGCTTTACCATGAAGACCATTGCCGGTGGGCTGCTGCTGCAGAACCGCGACAACGGTGCGGTGGCACGAGATGCCCTGAAAGTCGTCACCGACCGCGCGCCGACGGAGCGCGAAATGGCCGATGCGCTGATGGCGTGGACGGTGGCCAAGCACGTCAAGTCCAACGCCATCGTCTATGTGAAGGACAGCGTAACGGCGGGTATCGGCGCCGGGCAGATGAACCGGCGCGACAGCAGCCGCATCGCCGCCGCAAAGGCCGCCGAGGCTGCGGAGACATTCGGTTGGGGCCAGCCGCGCACCGTGGGAAGCGCGGTGGCATCCGATGCCTTTTTCCCCTTCGCAGACGGCTTGCTCGCGGCGGCGGAGGCGGGGGCAACCTGCGTTATTCAGCCCGGCGGCTCGATGCGCGACGAACGAAGTGATTGCGGCAGCCAACGAACACGGCCTGGCGATGGTATTCACCGGGATGCGGCACTTCCGCCACTAGCCCCGGGTCGCACCGGAACGTGTAACCTTCTTACTGGTAGCACGAATGAACGGGTAATCACCGACCCATTCACCCGCTCGTAAGTGGTTGTGCTCTAAACGTCTCGGCACACCGAAACGACCGACCAGCGAAGCGACTTGCCATGACCCTCCTGAAATCCGATCTCGCCCGCAATTTCACCATCGGCTTCGCTCTGGGCGCTATGATGATCGGTGCGCAAATCGACGGCACGACGCTGAACGTGCTGTCGACATCCATCATTCCTGGCGCTGCTGCGGCAGTGTTCTCGTGAAGCGCGCTTTGTTCGCCGCGCTGCCGCTGGCCCTCATCGCAGCCACCGTGTTCCAGCCCGATGACCGCACAGGCGCGCATCGTCGCGGCACCGGCGGCCAAGCAGTTCGCCGTCGAGGGCAGCGGCACGAAGACCGCTATCTTTGCAGGAGGCTGCTTCTGGGGCGTCGAGGCTGTATTCAGCCATGTGAAAGGTGTCAAAAGCGCCGTCAGCGGCTATCACGGCGGGAAGGCAGCCACCGCGAATTACGACATAGTCAGTTCGGGCCTCAGCAACCACACCGAAGCGGTCCGCATTACGTATGATCCCAAGGTGGTGCGGTACGACGAGCTGCTGCGGATTTTTTTCTCGGTCATCGCCGACCCGACGCTGAAGGACCGGCAGGGGCCGGATCGCGGCGCGCATTACAATGCCGAGCTGATTCCGGTCAGCGCGGAGCAGCGCAAGGTCGCCAGCGCATATCTCAAACAGATGCAGGCATCGGGCAAATGGCCGGGCCCGATCGTTACCGGCATCACGCGTCCGGGCAAGTTCTACAGGGCGGAAACCTATCATCAGGATTTCGCCGCGAAGAACCCGAATCACGGCTATATCCGCCGCTGGGATGCGCCCAAGGTGGCGGCACTGAAGCGACTCTACCCTTCGCATTACCGCGCGAGTTTCCAGCGCAACTAGGCCGCATCGCCGCATTTGGCGTTTGCGGACGGTGTCGCTATATCGTGCCGTATGGCTAACAGCGCGACCGTATCCTCCCACTCGCATGACGAGCATCGCGGCGACGCGCTGGCCGTTGCGGCGCGCGAGGCGCTGACCAGCGCGGGCGAACAATGGACCGACCTGCGTGCCTCCGTATTCGAGGCGCTAAGCCGTCATGACCGCCCCGCATCCGCTTATGATATCGCCGATGCGCTATCCGCGGCGCGCGGCAAGCGTGTTGCGCCCAACAGCGTATACCGTATTCTCGACCTGTTCGTTGCCAACAACCTTGCCTTGCGCATCGAAAGCGCAAATGCCTTCATCGCCAACAGCCACCCCGGCTGCCTGCACGATTGCATCTTTCTGGTGTGCGACGATTGTGGCGATGCGACGCATGTCGATCACGACAGCGTGGCGCGCAGCTTGCGCAAGGTAGCGTCGAGCCGTGCATTCAAGGCGGCGCGTTCGATAATCGAAGTGCGCGGCACGTGTGTCGCCTGCAGCTGAAGCAACGCGCGCACTTTTTGCTAAGAATCGACATTGCCCCGGCTGCGGGCTAGGTTCGCGGCCATGCCGAACACACCAGACACCCCGCTTCTCGACACCGTCGAATATCCCGCCGACCTGCGCCAGCTCGACCGGAGCCGTCTGCGCGAATTGAGCGACCAGCTGCGCGCCGAAATGATCGACGCGGTCAGCCAGTCGGGCGGCCATCTGGGGTCGGGGCTGGGCGTGGTCGAGCTGACCGTGGCGATCCATTACGTGTTCAATACGCCAGACGACAAACTGATTTGGGATGTCGGCCACCAATGCTATCCGCACAAGATCCTGACCGGACGGCGCGACCGGATCCGAACATTGCGGCAGGAAGGCGGGCTGTCCGGCTTCACCAAGCGCAGCGAGAGCGAATACGACCCGTTCGGCGCCGCGCATTCCAGCACTTCGATTAGCGCCGCTTTGGGTTTTGCCGTTGCGAACAAGCTGAATGACAGACCGGGACGCGGCATTGCGGTGATCGGCGATGGCGCGATGAGTGCGGGCATGGCCTATGAGGCGATGAACAATGCCGAGCAGGCAGGCAATCGCCTCGTCGTGATCCTCAACGACAACGACATGAGCATCGCGCCGCCGGTGGGTGGCCTCAGTGCCTATCTGGCGCGGATGGTCACCAGCAGCGAATATCTTGGCCTGCGCTCGATGGCGTCCAAGATGGCGCGCAAACTGTCGCGCCGGGTGCATTCCACGCTCGACAAGGCGGAGGAATATACGCGCGGCATGGTCACCGGGGGCACCCTGTTCGAGGAGCTGGGCTTCTATTACGTCGGCCCGATCGACGGGCACAATCTGGACCACCTGATCCCGGTGCTGGAAAACGTACGCGACAGCGACCAGGGACCGGTGCTGATCCATGTCGTCACCAAAAAGGGCAAGGGCTATGCCCCCGCCGAAGACAGCGCCGACAAGTATCACGGCGTCGCCAAGTTCGACGTCATCACCGGCAAGCAGAAGAAATCCAGCGGCGGCCCGCCCGCCTACCAGAACGTGTTCGGCGAAACGCTGGCCAAGCTGGCCGAGACCGATCCGCGTATCTGCGCCATTACCGCCGCCATGCCGAGCGGCACCGGCGTCGATAAATTCGCCATCGCGCATCCGGAACGCAGCTTCGATGTCGGCATCGCCGAACAGCATGGCGTAACCTTTGCCGCCGGGCTTGCTGCGCAGGGGATGCGTCCGTTCGCCGCAATTTATTCGACGTTTCTTCAGCGGGCTTACGACCAGGTGGTTCACGACATTGCGATCCAGAACCTGCCGGTGCGCTTCGCCATCGACCGCGCGGGTCTGGTCGGTGCCGACGGCGCGACACACGCAGGCAGCTTCGACATCACCTATCTGGCGACGTTGCCCAACTTCGTAGTCATGGCGGCGGCGGACGAGGCCGAGCTGGTCCACATGACCTATACCGCGGCACAACATGATAGCGGCCCCATTGCGCTGCGCTATCCGCGCGGCGCCGGCACAGGTGTCGCCTTGCCGGAGATGCCCGAAGCGCTGGAAATTGGCAAGGGCCGCATGGTGCGCGAAGGCACCAAGATCGCCATCCTGTCGCTGGGTGCGCGGCTGGAGGAAGCCATGCGTGCCGCCGACCGGCTCGATGCCAAGGGCCTCAGCACCAGCGTCGCCGACATGCGTTTTGCCAAGCCGCTCGACACCGACATGATCGACCGGTCTGGCGCGCACGCATGAGGTATTGGTGACGGTGGAAGAGGGGTCTGTCGGCGGATTGGGCGCACATGTGCTGACCCATGCCAGCGATACCGGCTTGCTGGACGCGGGCCTGAAAATCCGCACGCTGCGTCTGCCCGACCAGTTCCAGGATCAGGCTGCACCCGAGGTGCAGTATGCGCAAGCAGGTCTCGATGCGGACGGCATTGTGGAAACCGTGCTGGCGGCCCTGCGGCATAACAGCGCCGGGGCGGACGAACGGGTGGAGGAAGTGCGCGCCTGACCGCGTCGCACGCCGCCATGCCCGTCATAACATCCGACATATCCGGCGGCATCGCAACGCTGCGCTTCGACCGGGCCGATGCGATGAACCCGCTGGGCACCAATGGCGACGGCGCGGAGATCGCTGCGGCGTGCGACGCCATCAACGGTGATCCCGGGGTTCGCGTCGCCATCCTGACCGGCACGGGCCGCGCCTTTTCGGCGGGCGGCGATATCAAGGCGATGCGCGACCGCACGGGCACGTTCGGTGGGAATCCGGTTGCCATCGCGGAAAGCTATCGCAGCAACATTCACCGCGCCCTGCGCGCATTCGAAGGCTTGCAGGTCCCGCTGATCGCCGCCGTCAACGGTCCCGCCATCGGGCTGGGTTGCGATATCGCCTGCCTTGCCGACATCCGCATTGCATCGGACGCTGCGAAGTTCGGCGTGACTTTCCTGAAACTCGGCATCATACCGGGTGACGGCGGCGCATGGCTGCTGCCGCGCATTATTGGCGAGGCTCGCGCGGCGCAGCTGCTCTACACCGGCGAGGTTATCGATGCCGAGACGGCGCGTGAATGGGGGCTGGTGTCCGATGTCGTCGCCGACGACACCCTGCAGGATACGGCGATGGCGTTGGCACAACGTATCGCCGCCATGCCCCCGCTGGCTGTGCGGCAGACCAAGCGGCTGCTGCGACAGGCGCGCACGTCGAGCTACGACAATGCGCTCGAACTGGCGGCGGCAACGCAGGCGCTGATGCACCACACCAGCGACCATGCCGAAGGCGTCGCGGCGCTGTTGGAAAAGCGCGCGGGCACGTATCGCGGCGCATGACGCTTCGCAAATGCTAAGATGAACGGAACACCGCCTCGCACGTTCAGCCGACTATGGACCCCGTTCCCGAAACTATAGTGCCCGCCGCCAGAATCCCTTCTGCGTGGATGCCCAAGCGTGTCTTGATCACCCGTTCTGCCCGAAATCATGCGCATGGCCTGGCGATGGCCGAACGGGCCGCCAAAGCCGGGTTGGCGGTCGAAGAACTGTCCGGCGAACAGGTCCGGTTGGGCCTGCCGGACGATCCGCGCCGCGCCTATGCGCAAGCCAAGGCGACGCTGGCCATTGTTGTCGCGCCGCCCTCCAAGCGCAAGCTGCAGCCTATCGCACCCAGCGCCGACTGGCGCCTCGATCTGGCGCAAGGGTGCCCAGCACATTGCAGCTATTGCTACCTTGCCGGATCGCTGAAAGGTCCGCCGATAACGCGGGCCTATGCCAATCTTGACGAGATATTTGATGCCGCCACGCGGTATCTGGGAGAAGGCACCATCACGTCGCGCAATGTTGACCGGGTGGGCGAGGGCACGACGTACGAGGCCAGCTGCTATACCGACCCGCTCGGCATCGAACCCATCACCGGATCGGTCGCGAAAGCAGTGGAATGGTTCGGTGCTTGGGCTGCCGACGCGCAACTGCGCTTCACCACGAAGTTCGCCAATGTCGAGACCCTGCTGCCGCTTGCGCATAACGGGCGCACGAGGATGCGGGCATCGGTCAACCCTGCGGCGTATCGCCAGTTCGAGGCGGGAACGGCACCGGTCGCGGATCGACTGGCCGCACTGGCGTCTATGGCGCATGCCGGATACCCCGTGGGGCTGACCATCGCACCGATCATTGCAGCGGAAGGGTGGCGCGAGGCCTATGGCGGTCTGATCGCCGAAGCCGCCGCGGCGTTGAACGACGTGCCGGGCCTCGACCTGACGGTGGAGTTGATAACGCACCGGTTCTCGCCGGGATCGAAAGCGACGCTGGAAAGCTGGTATCCCGGGTCCAGGCTGGACATGAGCGACCGCCTGCGCGCAACCAAGCGCACCAAGTTCGGCTCCGAAAAACAGGTTTACGACAAGGACACGATGCGCGAATTGCGTACATTCTTCGAAGAACGCATCGGGCACCACATACCGGCAGCACGCATCCTCTACTGGACTTGATGGTCGCTACCCGGCAACCGGAATGATCGTCGCCTGCGCGGTGGCGACCAGCTTTGCGTCATCGCTTGCGGCACCCTCGCTCCATACATCGGCGCGCACCACCACCTGTCGCTTGCCCGCCTTGATGACGGTGCCTTTCGCGCGCAGAAGCTTGCCGGTGGCGGGTGCAAGGAAATTGATGGTGTAGCTGCCTGTCACGACATCGCCCGCTACGCTTGCCGCCGCCCAGGCGCAGGCATTGTCCGCCATAAGACCCACGATGGCACCATGCGCGAAGCCGTGATGCTGTGTCATCTCGTCGCGTATGGCGAGAGTAAGTTCGGACTCGCACTCCCAGACCCGGACCGGATCGACATCCAGCCAGCGGGAAAAACCGGACTGCCCGACAGCCACTGTTTTCATGTAGGCGCGTGCCTGCTCGGGGGTCTCGAAACGCTGGGGACGGTCGGCCATGACAACTCCTTAAGTCTGCAATTCAGACTGAATAGGACTTGCCGCCTGCACAAGCAAGCGCGATATCGAATACCGTGCCCGCGTACCAAGCCTCCCGCTCGCCATGCCCCATCGGTCGCGCCAGCCGCGTGCTGGGCGACCGCTGGGCCATGCTGATCATGCGCGAGGCGCTGCTGGGCTCGGACAGGTTCGAACAGTTCATGGCACGGCTCGATATAAGCCGCGCGGTGCTGACGGACCGGCTCGCCATGCTGGTTGCCGCGGGGGTGTTGTGCCGCGAACCGGCGGCCGCTGTGCGCGCAGCCTATGTGCTGACCGAAGCAGGACGCGCATTGGCGCCCGTCTACGAACGGATCGGCGCATGGAGTGCCGACCACTTGTTTGCGGACGGCAAGGACGCATCCGATTGGAGCGCCGTGCCTCCGGCTACTTGATGGCGATCAGCTCGACCTTGAACAGCAGCGTCGCGCCACCGGGTATCGGCCCCTTGCCCATCGGGCCGTATGCCAGATCGGCAGGCGATGCGATTTCGATGGTATCGCCCACGCCCATTTGCGGGATCGCCATCTGCCATGCCGGGATCAGTCCGCCCAAGGGGAATGTCGCCGGCTGTCCGCGATCATAGGAGCTGTCGAAGCCGGTGCCATCGATGAAAGTGCCGGCATAATGCACCGTTACCGTGTCGGACGGATCGGGTTTCGGACCGGTGCCATCGCCACCCGTGCGCCGCCATAACAGGCCGCCGTCCATGCTGTTCCAGTCGCTATCTGCCGCGCGTTCGGCCAGCGCGGCCTGTTGCGCATTGTGCCATGCCGCATCCTGCGAACGATCCATTTTCGGCTCCTGTGCCATTACCGTAAAGGCGGCCACGGCGGCGCCTGCCAGCCCCAGCGCAACCATCGTCGAACGTATTTGCGTCACCAGTCATATCCCTTCGGCAGGACGCTTTCGTCCGGATTGCGATAGCGGTCGCGCAGCCGTGTCTGGTGGTTGTCCAGCGGCTGTTCCACCCCATCGATGAAGACGCGCGTGGGGGCTGAGGACAGTTCCAGCGGATCACCGCTCCACAGCACGACATCGCCGCTGGCACCGGGGGCGAGAACGCCGAACCGGCCGCCATAGCCGCTGATGTCCGCGGGCACGGAGGAGATGGCGGCGAACGCCTGCCCCCAGGTCAGTCCGTCCGCGCCCGGTACGTTCTGCAGGGCGACGAGATTGCCCGCATATTGTGGCGCGATGCGGGGCGAGTTGATGCCATCGGTCAGCCCACCCAGCGCGACCTTCACACCCGACTTTACCATACGCGCCACATTGCTTTGCGTCGCCCCGACCTGTTCGAAGCTGGACGGCAGGTTGTCGAGCGGATCGGCGATGACCGGCACGCCCGCCGCAGCAATGTCGCGCGCGGCCAGCCAGCCTTCGCTTGCGCCGACCAGCACGAGATTGAGCTGCGGAAAGTCGGTCTTCAGCGCGAGTACTTGCCGAATGTCCGAGGCGCGCTCCACCGCAACATAGAGCGGCTGCTGCCCGCGCACGACCGGCACCAGTGCAGCGGCATCGAAACGGTTGAGCAGCACGTCGTCGCGCGGGGCGGTATTGTCGGCGAGGCGGGGGTCCAGCGGCAGATCGTCGCCGGTTCGTATGTCTTCGGGCTGCGAAGGACCGCCCATGATGCGGCCGTCGGCACCATATTGCCGCGCCTCGCGCAAGGCGTTGCGCAACAGGGCATGCGTCGAGGTGCGGCTGCCACCCGCAATACGCGCACCCGTTTCGCCCAGCGCCACCATCTGGAAGGCGCGCGGACGAACGACCATGTCGGGGTCCGCGCCAAGATCGACGATGGCCCCTTGCCCGCCGAAGATCGAGCTGGTCGGGCGCGAGAAGATGCTCGCCCGCGTTACGCCGGCCGCGCGGTTGATCGCAACGTGCTGCGATGTCGGGTTGAGCGCCGGCGCTACGTCGAGCGCGGCACCGAATGGCGAATTGTTCGCCGCCTGGTCGTTGGAGTCACTGACTGCGCCAACATCCCACAGACCCAACGTGGTAATGGCAGCGAAGAGGCCGGGCGTAACCCATTTGCCCGATCCGTCGATTGCGCTGTCCGCTGCGCGCACCGGTGCGCCTGCATCGGGTCCGGCATAAACAACATTGCCGTTACGGATCGAAACGGTGGCATTCTGGATCGGCTCGCTGCCATCGCCGGATGCGACCGTGGCATTCACGATATCTATGTCCTGCGCCATTACCGGCGCGACCAGCGTGGCGAAGGCAGTTATGGCGAGGAGAGCAAGGCGCATCATTTTGCGTCCCCTTCGCCCGGCTGGCCCAGCTCGAAATCGCTGACCGGCCTGCGCTTGGGGTCGTTTGCGTCATACAGCAGCGCGCCATCGACCCACACTTTTTCGGGGCGGGAATATACGCTTAACGGGTTGCCGTTCCACAACACGATATCGGCCATCTTGTCGGCCTCCAGGCTGCCCGTCATCGCATCGATGCCCATTGCCTTGGCCGCATTCAGCGTGATCCAGCCGATGGTATCGCCGTCGGTTATGTCGAGCCCGATACGCCGTCCGGCAGCCTGCGCCTTTGCAGCTTCCTGATTGAGCCGCTGGATACCGTTCTCGTCATCGGAATGGATGACCACGCATGCCCCCGCTTGCCACAGCAGTGCGGCGTTTTCGGGGATGCCGTCATAGGCTTCCATCTTGAAGCCGTACCAGTCGGCCCAGATTGCGCTGCAGATATCGTTTTCTCGCAGCATGTCGGCGATCTTGTAGCTTTCGACCGCGTGATGGAACGCCGTGACTTTGTAGCCCGCCTCGCGCGCCATATCGATGACCAGCGCCATCTCGTCGGCGCGATAGCAGTGGTTGTGGACCAGGATGTCGCCATCGAGGACGCCGGCCAACGTCTCCTTGCCCAGATCGCGTTTCTCCCGGTCGCCATCGGCGTAGACTTTGGCGTCCATCCACGCCTGCCGATTGACCGCGAAATTGCCCATGCGGGTGCTCGGCATCCGGCCGCGCCCACCATACACGCGTTTGGGGTTCTCGCCGCACGCCATCTTGAAGCCGTAGGGCGCACCCGGGAATTTCATGCCCTGCACCGTGCGGCTGTTGACGTTCTTTAGCGTGACCGTGCGCCCGCCCATCAGGTTTGCCGAACCCGGCAGGATTTGAAGGCTGGTCACACCCCCATTGGCGAGCGCGCGCGTGAAACCGGGATCCTGCGGCCAGACCGAATGCTCGGCCCAGACTTCGGGTGTCTTGGGATCGGTCGCCTCGTTGCCATCGTTGTGTGCGTCAACCGAGGGGGTCGGATAATTGCCGAGGTGGCTGTGGATGTCGATGACGCCGGGCGTGACATACTTACCGGTGCCGTCGATCCGCGTGTAGCCCGCAGTGGATAGCGACGCATCGCCAACGCCGACGATCTTGCCGTCCGCGAACAACACGGTGGCATCGGCAAGCGTCGCACCGGTGCCGTCATGCACCGTCGCGCCGACCAGCGCAGTCGGCTCGCCCGGATAGCGGGTGTAGGTGCTGGCGAAAGGAACCGGGACATCGGCGGCGGTGGCGGGCTTGTCCGCCGCGCCGGACATTCCGGCACAGGCAGACAACGAAGCAGCGGAGAGGGCAAGGGCAACGATGCGAGTGAAACTGTGCATGAATGCCGCCCCGTCTACGTACGCGTCGCGGGGTGGATGCCCGCTTCCTGCTGCTCCAGCCCCGCCTGCGCCTGACCCGCCAGGTCATCGCCGACATTGTCGTCGGCCAGCGTATCAAGATGCATCAGGCGTTTCACGAGCGGACTGATGACCATAACCGCCACACCTACGCCAATCGCATACCAGCCGACGGTGGAGTAGACGTCCAGCACGACTTGCTTGCCGGCTTCCTCGCCAGCGCCTTCTCCTCCGGTAGCGGCGGCGATCTGGCCGGCAACAAAGTTGCCCGTGGCGGACGCGAAGAACCAGGTACCCATGATAAGACTTGCGATCTGCATTGGCGCGAGACGGTTCATGGCCGAAAGCCCTACTGGAGAAAGACAGAGTTCCCCGGTGGTGTGGAGCAGGTAGATCAGGAAGATGAATATTACCGGCGTTGGGACATTCACGCCGACGCTTTGCGCACCCCAGACCAGGACTAAGAAGCCGAGACCGACCTGCACGACACCGAGGCCGAACTTCATCGGCGTCGAAGGCTCGAGCCCCTTGCGCCCGAGAATTGTCCAAGTTGTAGCGAAGACTGGAGCGAGCAGAATGATGTAAATTGCGTTGATCGACTGAAAGGTCGACGCCGGAAATTCGATGCCGACCATTGTGCGATCAACGCTTCGATCGGTGAACAGGTTAAGCGACGATCCTGCCTGTTCGAAAAGCGCCCAGAAGATAATCGACACGATGATAAGGAACATTGCTGCGAGAATGCGGTCGCGATCGTGACTGGTCTTCACAATCATCTGCAACACGATGATCGACACGATACCGCCGAGCCCGATGGTAGCCGGCAGCTGCCATGCCGAGTTACCGGACGATACGAAGAACATGGAAACGACCAGGACGACGCCGCTGGCCACATAGGAGTAGAATGCCGGGGTCGGTGCTTTGCTATACAAGCCATAAGGAAGCTGAAAAGTCGCGATGGCGAAAACGTAGCAAACCAGGGCGGCGCCGAAGGTACCCAAGAACACGCCAACCGCATCCTGGTATTGTATGGCAACCCAGCAAACCGCAACGAACAGCAAACCAAGGCCGTACACGCTGAATTCGCGCGCCTTCGCAAGTTCGACGGGTGGTTCGCCTCGACCGAGCAGCAGAGGTTTCCCCCAGACAAATACGACGAGGCCCAGCAGCATCCCTATGCCCGCAAGCCCGAATCCGTATGCCCAGCCGTATGTCTCGCCGATATAACCGCACATTAGCGAACCGATCGCTGCGCCCAAATTAATGCCCATGTAAAAGATGGTGTACGCACCGTCCCTGCGCACGTCGGTACGGGGGTAGAGCTGGCCGACCATCACCGAAATGTTGGCTTTTAGGAACCCCGAGCCGACGATGATAAGTGCCAAGGCAAGCCAGAACACGTAGATGATCGGATTGTCCGTATTACCTGCTCTCGGCGCGCCTTCGAAAGCCATGAAGAAATGCCCGAGAGTGAGGAGCACTGCACCGAACAGGACCGCCTTGCGCTGCCCGAGCGCCTTGTCGGCAAGGTAACCGCCGACGACGGGCGCAATATAGACCAGCGCGGTATAGGCTCCGTAAATGACGCCTGACTCGCTATCAGAAAACAGCCAGTGTTTCGTCAGGTAGAATATCAGCAGCGCGCGCATGCCGTAATAGGAGAAACGCTCCCACATTTCGGCGAAGAACAATACGAACAACCCCTTGGGGTGGCCAAGAATAGTTCCGGCGGAATCGCCATCGACAAACTTTGCGGTCGTCATAGTCAGATTGTTCCCTCCAGGCCGCCAAGCTCCGGTTGACGCGCGACCACCATGTTTTAGCAAGTGTTTCAGTCTTGTGAAGCGCGTATCTCGCCCACCGCGCCCGAAGCGCACCCTGCGCTTGACCTGCTGCGCTGTATTATGGCACTGCTGCACCTCTTCCGTAAGCCAGCCGAGGTTCGATGCCCAGCAATTCCCGTCCGGTATATCTCAAGCTGCGCGACCGTATTGCGGCCGCGATTATTGCGGGGGACTACGAGGAGGGTGCAATGCTGCCGTCCGTGCGGGCCTATGCGGTCGAGCAGGGTGCGAATCCCCTGACGGTGGCCAAAGCCTATCAGCAGTTCCAGACCGACGGTTTCGTCGAGGTGCGGCGCGGCATCGGGATGTTCGTAAAGCCGGGTGCCGCCGAACAATTGCGCGCACGAGAACGCGAACGGTTTCTGGAAGAGGAATGGCCCGCTATTCACGCGCGCATCCGCATTCTCGGCTTTGCGCCATCCGACCTTGTGGCAAGGGTTTGACTACCCTTTCGCGGACAGATTCTGCGAGGAGCTTAACATTTGACACTTCAGCGATTGTTTCGATGGCTGTTATCTGGCATGCCGCAATACAAGTCTAATTCGGAGAGAAGGCGATGATCAGATCGGAACTGCTGCAAATCCTGGCGGACGAAAACCCCGGGCTGCGCGCCGAGGAAATCGAGCAGATTGTCAATATCTTCTTCGAGGAAATTGCCGCGCGGCTGGCCGACGGGGGGCGGGTCGAACTGCGCGGGTTCGGTGCGTTTTCCACGCGCGAACGCGATGCCCGCAAGGGTCGCAATCCACGCACCGGAGAGCCGGTGGACGTCGCGGCAAAGCGCGTGCCCTATTTCAAACCGGGCAAGGACATGCGCGAACGGCTCAACGCGGATTGAGCGAACGCTGCTGTCGCCGACACCCTTGACCTGACAGGTCGCTATGGTCTGAAAGGCCGCGCAAGATGCGGGCGTGGCGGAATGGTAGACGCAAGGGACTTAAAATCCCTCGAGCCTTGCTCGTGTGGGTTCGAGTCCCACCGCCCGCACCAGCCCCGACATAGTCACAATGCCACTACCGGTTGGCGCCGATATACCGGTGGTAGTCCCTACACGCGTATTAAGCATCGCTTCGCAATCGGTTGATAATCCTTTGGAGGCTAAGGGTGCGGCGGGGCTGCATGATAGCGGCAGGGGAGCGACATGACGCAAATCGCGCCGATGAAGGCGGAACCGGAGGACATGGTCCAATCCGCCCACGCATCTACCGATGCACCAATCGATGTGCCTGTGCGCGTCGAAGATCGCGTCGCGCCACGTTTTACCTTGCTGATCCGTCCGGCCAAACTGCTGGTCGGGCCGTGCCAGATTGTCTGCGTCATTCGCGACTTGTCGGCGACTGGCGTCAGCGTGCGCCTGTTCGAAGATGTGACATGGCGCGGTCTGATACAAATCGAATTGCAAACGGGTGATCGCTATACGCTGGAGCATGTCTGGCATCGCGGCACGGAAGCCGGCTTTCGGTTTCTTGATCCCGTAGCGGTCGAGGATGTGATCGCCCAAAACAGTTTTTACCCGAAGCGCGATCTCAGGTTCGATATCGACCTGCCGGCGCGGTTGCGGAATCTGACCGGCAGCGTCGACGCGCAGCTTCGCAATATCTCGCGACAAGGCGGATTGCTGTCTTGCGACCCACCGCTCGCGCTGAACCAGCCGCTGCGCATCGAAAGCGACCGGTTGCCCGATATCGAAGCGCGGGTCCGGTGGCGACGAGAGGGTCTGTACGGGTTGGTGTTCGACACCACATTCTCGCTTGCCGCACTGGCCGAAGCGGTTCGCTCCACGCAGCCGGATTGCAGTGCCGACGCAACCCCGCAATCAGACGTGAAAACGGTGGACGATACCGGCGACGCTGCGTTAACCAATTCATAACCAATAATCTTCACTTCCTGCCGTGACACACAATCACGGAGAAGATGATGACACGCCTCGACTCGACCGTTTCCATCGATACAGATCACACGGACGCCGAACGCCATGTCGATGTAGCAATCATCGGTGCGGGCCCTGCTGGACTGACCGCCGGTTACCTGCTGACCAAGCAGGGCAAGCGCGTGGCAATCATCGAGAAAGACGAAACCTATGTCGGCGGGATCAGCCGCACGGTCGAACATGAGGGCTATCGCTTCGACATCGGCGGACACCGCTTCTTCTCAAAGAGCCAGCAGGTCGTCGATCTGTGGAATGAGATATTGCCTGATGATTTCATTCAGCGTCCGCGGATGAGTCGAATCTATTATGAAGGCAAATTCTACAGCTATCCGCTGCGGGCGTTCGAGGCGCTGGGCAATCTGGGCATCCTGCGCTCAACCGCCTGCATGGTCAGTTACCTGCGCTACAAGCTGTTCCCCGTGAAGGATGTGAAGAGCTTCGAGGACTGGACCACCAACCAGTTCGGCCACAAACTGTATTCGATCTTCTTCAAAACCTACACCGAAAAGGTGTGGGGCATGCCCTGCAACGAGATGAGCGCCGACTGGGCCGCGCAGCGCATCAAGGGCTTGTCGCTATGGAGCGCGGTGATCGACGGCCTGAAACGCTCGATGGGTCTGAACAAGGCACCCAATGACGGGCAGGCGGCAAAGACGCTGCTGGAAACCTTTCGTTACCCCCGCCTCGGCCCCGGCATGATGTGGGATGCCGCGCGTGATGCCATCGAGGCCACGGGCAAAGGCGAGATCATCATGGGACACGGCCTCGAACGGCTGGCTAGCGACGGATCGGGTGGCTGGCGCATGACGGCGACGGGCGTCGACGGTACGCGCCAGACCATCATTGCCAAGGACGCCATCAGCAGCGCGCCGATGCGCGAGCTGGCCACGCGCCTCCACCCGCTGCCCGACACCACCTTGCAGGCGGCGGATCTGAAATATCGCGACTTTTTGACCGTGGCGCTGAAGATCCGGTCCGAAGAATTGTTTCCAGACAACTGGATCTACATCCACGACGACAGCGTGCAGGTCGGCCGCGTGCAGAACTTCCGCAGCTGGTCGCCTGAAATGGTGCCGGACGAAGGCGTCGCGTGTGTCGGCCTCGAATATTTCTGCTTCGAGGATGACGGGCTGTGGTCGTCTTCGGACGACGAACTGATCGAACTGGCCAAGCGCGAAATGGCGCAGCTGGGCTTGTGCGACCCGCAAGACGTCATTGGCGGCGCCGTGGTGCGGCAGGAGAAGGCGTATCCGGTGTACGACGAAGACTATGCCGCCAATGTCGAGGCGATGCGCGTCGAGCTGGAAGAGCGCTTCCCGACGCTGCACCTGGTGGGCCGCAACGGGATGCACCGGTACAACAACCAGGACCATGCCATGATGACCGCCATGCTGACGGTCGAGAACATCAGTTGCCGGCGAGCGGGTGTATGACACCTGGTGCGTCAACGAGGATGCCGAATATCATGAAGCAGGTGACGAAGGGGCAGAAAAGGCGATTGCACCCGACAGCACGGCGCGACCGGTTACCGCCGATCAGGCTGCCGCGCTTAGCTCGCTGATGCCGGTGCCGGAACGAATTGCACAAGAATCCAACACACCCGAAGCCGAACCGCGCAAAGTCGCCTGATCAAAGGCTGCCGGTGAGGCGGGACAACATGCATGCTTTGACACAACGGCTACGCGATATCCGCCTGCTGCGCTATGTCCTGGCCAGCGTGGGTGCGCTGGCAGTCGATGTCGGCTGCTTCCTTACCGCCATGTCGTCGGGTATCACACCCGCTGCGGCATCGGCGTCCGGTTATTGTGCAGGCATCGTGGCGCACTGGCTGCTGTCCAGCCGCACGGTCTTTACCGACACGGTCGGTCGCGGGCGGCAGCGGACGCGGCAGAAGGTGCTGTTCGTCATGTCCGCTCTGCTTGGTCTGGGGGCAACCACACGATAGTTGGCGGTGGCGACGCTCTGTCCATCGATCCGCGCCTCGCCAAGCTGTTTGCGATAGCCGTCAGTTTTGCGCTGACGTGGCTCATCCGCAGCCGCATCGTCTTCCGCTAGCGAACTAGCATGAACGTCCCGACCATGCCGCACGCGGTCAGACACACGCCTTGCCATCGTCTGGGCGTGCTGGCGCTGCATCCTCGTGGCGGTCGGGCTACCCGGCATTCTGGCGGGGGTGCTTTCCCGATCCGGACGATACGTTACGACTGGTCCAGGTGCGCGATCTGCTTGCAGGGCAGGGCTGGTGGGATTTGCACCAGTACCGGATCGACGCCCCTTATGGGATCGCTGATGCACTGGTCGCGGCTGGTGGACACGCCGCTGGCGCTGCTGATTCGGCGATTACTCCCCTGTTTGGACAAGCCATTGCGGAAATGATCGCGATGATCGTCGTACCGCTGCTAACGCTGGGGTGCGTTCGTCGTCGGTAGATTGGCGGCGCGCCTATCGCCTTTCGACCTCGAGGCAGCGACGATGGGCTGTCTTGTCATTGCTTTCCTTGCGCCGCTGGTCGTGCAGTTCCAGCCGATGCGGATCGATCATCACGGCTGGCAGGTCTTTCCGTGGCGATTGGCGCTGTCGGCGGCGTTCGACACGAAGTCGTGACGCGGTGGTCTGATTGCGGGCTTGGCGATGGCGGTGGGGGCGAACATATCGCTGGAAATACTACCGATGGCGGCGGTCTTCGGAGCGGTATTCGCGCTGCGCTGGTGGCGGGATGATGAACAACGCTGGTGGCTTGCAAGCTACATGGCGGCGTTCGCGATCGGGATGGCAGCGATATTCCTCGCCACTCGGGGCCTTTCCGACCTGGCGCAGCATTGCGACGCCATTTCTCCGCGCATCTGGCGTTTTTCGCGTTTGCGGCAGCGGGCACATGTGCGCTGGCGATGGTCGCCAAGTGTGCCGCGATACTGTGGTCGCGGGTCTGGCGATAAGCGGTATCGCCGGATTGCTTGTCTTCGGAACAGTATCCCCCGAATGCCTGCAGTCGCCCTTTGCTGCGCTCGACCCGCTGGTGCGCGATTACTGGTACATTTACATAATGGAAGGGCGTCCGGTCTGGGAACAGCCTACGCTGGCGGCTGCCCGCTGTTCCAGTTGTTCGTGGCTTGGCTGTTAGCGCGTATGTGCGACGGATCGCGCGAAAGCGGGATCTGGTTCGACTATCCAATTGTCCTCGCCGGAGCCATATTGGCTGACGCTGTTCGTATGGAGATCGAGCCATTTGCCAGCGTGATCGCGCTTATCCCGCTGGGATGGCTCCTGTCGCGCCTACGTCTGCGTCTTACGAGACCGAATATGCGCCAGAAACTGTTGGCTTCTGTCCTGTTTGCGGCGATTCTGCTCCCGTCCCTGCCCGCTACGCTGAGCGCGCCATTCATGAACGCGTTCCAAAAGCACACGCGCCGGTCATCACACGTTAGACCGATTCGCGATGCGGTATTGCCGATAACGCCGTCCTGCTCCGGACGCCTGCCGAGCGGGACCATTTTCGCACCGCTTGATATTGGACCCGACATCCTGCTCGCTCGGCCACAACGTCGTCGCGACGGGCCATCATCGTGCCGTCACCAATGCGGGACGTTATCGCTGCCTATATGGCACAACGCAGAAGCACACGAGATTGGCGCATTCACGAGCCGTTATGTCGTGTTGTGCAGCGATCTCGACGAAACGGGCCTGTTCAAAAGCGAAACCCAGCATCATTTACTATGAAACTGATTAATGGCACTCCGCCCGACTGGCTCGCCGATCGATATCGGCGCGCCGTCCGCGTTTCTGGTCTATCGCACCCTACGATGAAGAGCGTCAGGCCGGGCGGAAATCCATCGCCGCGCCGTTCATGCAATACCGCTTGCCGGTAGGCTTGGGACCGTCATTGAAGACATGGCCGAGATGGCCGCCGCAATCGGCGCATAACACCTCGGTGCGGGGCACGCCGATCTTGTAATCGGTGTCCGGCGCAATCGCGCCCGGACAGCGGTTTCCAGAAGCTGGGCCAGCCGGTGCCGCTGTCGAACTTGGTGCTGGAAGCAAACAGGCGGTTGCCGCAACCGGCACAGACGAAGGTGCCCTTGCGCTTCTCCTTGTCGAGCGGCGAGCTGTAGGGCCGTTCGGTTCCGGCCTTGCGCAGGATGCGGTATTCGCTGGCGGTCAGCCGTTTCTTCCATTCCGCATCGCTGCGGGCCTTGGGCCAGTTGCGCGCCTGTGCCGGACTGCTGCCGCAAGCCGCAAACATCGGAAGAGCGGCACCAGCCGCGAGAATGGTCAGGAAACGGCGGCGCGGCGTGTGTTCGGTAAGCATTGCCTGTCGATAGGGCAGCGTGGCTGAGCCCGCGCTGAACCGCCGCCCCGGATTGCGCTTCAGAAGGTGCTGACTTTCACATTCATCTTGCGAAACCCGTGCACGAAGTTGGCGCGCACCCTTTCGACATCGCCGGTGACCTGCACGCGCATGCGGCGCGCGTGCATTTCCTCCAGCAGGATACGCAGCTGCAATTCGGCCAGCCGCGCGCCGACGCAGCGGTGGATACCGTACCCGAAGGCAAGATGGCGGCGGGCGTTGTCGCGGGCGATGTCGAGGCGGTCCGGTTCGCTAAATACATCCGTGTCGCGGTTGGCGGAGAGGTACCATAATACCATTTTCGCGCCTTTCTCGATCCGTTCGCCGAACAGTTCGGTGTCCTCGGTCGCCGTGCGGCGCATGTGGGCGAGCGGGGTCTGGAACCGGATCATCTCCTGCACTGCATTGGGGATGAGCTCGGGCTGCGTCTCGAACAGTTCGCGCTGGTCCGGGAAGCGGTCGAGCGCGTGGATGATGCCGCTCATGGTGTTGCGCGTGGTGTCGTTGCCGCCCACGATCAGCAGCACCAGATTGCCCATGAATTCAAGCGGTTCCATCTGGTTCATCGCATCCGAGTGAATCATCATGGAAATGAGGTCCGGCCCGGGTTCCTCCTGCGCCTTCTTCGCCCACAGCATCTGGAAATAGGCCGCCATCTCGTGCAGGATCTCGCGCCGCTGCATGTCGAGATCGCGCGCCAGCACCAGCTCGGTATCGCCCGCCCAGTCCGACCAGAAGGTCAGCATGTGGCGGTCTTCCCACGGAAAATCGAACAGGATCGCCAGCATCCCGGTGGTCAGTTCGATCGACACTTTGTCGACCCAGTCGAACACTTCGCCATGCGGCAGCGAATCGAGCAGCTCCGCCGTGCGCGCGCGGATTTCCGCCTCCAGCCGCTTCATTTCCTTCGGCGCGAAGGCGGGTGCGACGGTGCGGCGCTGCCCGGTGTGCTTGGGACGGTCTTCGGCGATGAACATCGGCAGGCGAAACGCTTCCTCGCCTTTTTCCATCTCTTCCTCGGTGGTGTCGGCAATGGTGATGCCGCCATGTTCCCAGCTCGATGAAAAGATCTCCGGCAGCGATTCGACGTGCTGGATCGCCTTGTGACCAACCACGTTCCAGTGCGGGCCGAACGGGCTGTCCTGCACATGGTGCAGCGGCCCCTTGGCGCGCATTTCGGCGAAGATCGGCTGCCACCGGTCCTCGGCATAGATGTCGCTGCGGCTGACATCGAAGGGGTCGCTGTGTTCCAGCCGCTTATCCGGATTGGCATCGAACCAGGCTTTCAGCGCATCGCCTGCCTTGGGCGAGGTGCGGAATTGCGGCTTGGGCATTACAGGCGCTTCTGGGGCGGTAGCCATGTCGATCTCTCCGTAGTGCCGCCTCGCGTCAGGGCGGTCGCTGGAAAGCATCGTGCCGTTACTTACTGCAATGTCAATAGCCCGGTTGCGATACGCAACCTATCGTCATATCGTCTTTTGCCGCCGGAACCACTTGCGCCGCTTTGCCCCCTTCGGACCGGACTGCATGACCTTACGGCGGAACAGCCCCGCGCCCAGCTTCACGAAAACCGCCACACACAATCCCTGCCACGCAAGGGCAAACAAATGCGGCCACAGCGTGTCGACCTGCGCCGCGCGCGCCAGCATGGCGAAGGGGCTGCTGAACGGAAACACCGTCGCGGCCAGTTCCATCGGCGAACCGGGGCTGGCCATCGCGAAACTGGCGAAAAAGAACACCAGCAATTGCAGCATGGTAACCGGCATGGACAGCGTCTGCACCTCGCGCACCGTCGCCGCCATCGAGCCGATGGCAAGGAACAGCGAGCCGAGAATGAGATAACCCATTGCGAAATATAAAATACCGAGCAGGAAAAACAGCGGCCAGCCCACGGCGGGCGCGGCGAAATTACCCATGTCCAGCCCGGTGCCGTAAACCAGCAGTGCGCCCGCGCCGCCCCATACCGCAATGCCGACAAAACTGACGCCGAGCATGGCGAACAACTTGCCCAGGAATACCGCGTCCATCGGGATGGCGGCGGCCAGCACTTCGATGATCTTGTTGCCCTTTTCCTCGACGAGGTTGCTGAGCACCATGCCGCCCAGCAGCATGGTCAGCAGGAACAGGAGCATTTGCCCGCCCTGCGCGGTCCGCACGCGGTCGCGCTTCACATCGGCACCGCTGGCATCGACCGTGCGGCTTTCGACCTTGGGGAAGGCGGCAGGCGAGGTACCCTGCGCCGTCGCGGCAATCAGTCCGACCGGGCCGGACCAGCGCGCGACCTGTCCTTCGGGGCCGTTCAGCACCGGCGCGGCGGGTGTGCCACTGACGATGGCGGCAAGGTTTCCGCCACCCTCACGCAACAGGGCCTCCGCCCCGCCGCCGGGGTTCTCGACCGCGACCAGCGGTGGCACAAAGCCGCCCATCTCGCCTTCCAGCGCCCGCGTCGCAGTCAGCATCCGCTCGGTATCGGCAGCGGCCATCATCACGCCGATTTCGATGGTGGTCGCTTCTGCCTGAACCCGGCTGCCAATGCCGCCCGCCATCGCGCCGACGATCACGGGGAACAGCGGGCCGAGCAGGAAGAACAGGAAGGCGCGGCTGAACAGGATGGCGAGAAAATCGCGGCGCGCCACGACATAGGCGGCCTGGAGCGTGGTAAGGCGGGAAGTTTCGCCCCGATACGAAGATGTCGTCATCGCCCGCGCCCCTTTGCTGACAGCTCGGCATTGGCAGTGCTGTCTTCGGCCAGCGCGCGCGCCGCCGCTTCGCCCGCGATATGTACGAAGGCATCGTGCAGCCCGGCGCGCTCGATACTGAGCGACAGGATGCCCGCTTCGCCATCGATCAACGCCTTCAACAGCGTCTCGATGCCGCTGTCGGGCAGCGGGAAATGGAAGAAGTCGCCCTCCTGCCGGGCGTCGTCGGGCAGCGCGGCGCGCCACCCGCCGTCGCGCGTCCGCGTTTCCAGCCGGACCTGCGCCGGGATGCGGTCGCGTGCCGCCTCGACCGACCCGGCATAGGGCACTTTGCCGCCCGCAATGATGGCCACACCTTCGCACAGGCGTTCGGCGTGATGGATAACATGGGTGGAGAAGATGACCGTGGTGCCGTTATCGGCAAGGTCGCGGATCATGCGTTCAAGCTTGCCCTGATTGATGGCATCCAGGCCGGAAAACGGTTCGTCCAGCACCACCAGCCTGGGCCGGTGAACCAGCGTACCAAGCAATTGCACGGTTTGTGCCTGCCCTTTCGACATTTGCCGGATCTGCCGCTCGATAGCGAATTCCATGCCATGACCGGCCAGCAATTCCGCGCCGCGTCTGCGCCCCTCGTCCAGCGACAGGCCGCGCAGTGCGCCCATGAAGGCAATGGCTTCGACGCCTTTCATCGATGGATACAGGCCGCGTTCTTCGGGCAGATATCCGATCAGCTTGGCGATGGCGTGTGGATCGTCATGGCCGAACACGCGGCGTTCGCCCTCGTCCGGGTCGATAATGCCCAGCAGCATGCGCAGCGTTGTGGTCTTGCCCGCGCCATTGGGGCCGAGCACGCCGTAGATCGCGCCTTCGGGCACGCTGATATCGACACCGTCCACAGCCAGCGTGCCATTGAATCGCTTGACCAGCCCGCGCGCCTCTATCGCCAGCGGGCGGCCGTCCTTGTTCGCCTCAATCGTCGTGTCGAGCGGTTCCGCCCTATCATTGCCCGCCGGGGCGGAACCGCTTAGCGCCATATCCATGGTGACGCGCCCTAGCGGTGGCGAATGAACGGGAGCAACCCTCAACGTGGTTAACGGCGCGGCAACCAACGGCGAACGGCAAGAGGATACGCTGAAGGCGCGCATGGTTGCCGAGGCGCGGCGGCTGGGCTTTGCCAGCGTGGGCGTCGCGCCCGCCACCACCGATGCGCAAACGGCGGCGCGGCTTCGCGCCTGGCTGGCGGCAGGGCATCACGGCACGATGGGCTGGATGGAGGAACGCGCCGATGTCCGCGTTGGCCCGCAGGCGATGTGGCCCGAAGCGAACAGCGCGATTTCGCTGGGCATGAGCTATGCGCCCGACAGCGACCCGCTAGCCCTCGCTGACGATGCAGAACGGGCGCGCGTGTCGGTCTATGCACAGGGGCGCGATTATCACGATGTGCTGAAGAAGGCGGCGAAGGCGCTGGCGCGGTGGCTGGTGGCGGAAGCAGGCGACCCCGATATGCAGCTCAAGGTCTTCGTCGATACCGCGCCGGTCATGGAAAAGCCGCTGGGGCAGGCGGCGGGCATTGGCTGGCAGGGTAAACATACTAACCTTGTCAGCCGCGAACATGGCAGCTGGCTGTTTCTCGCCGCGATCTACACCACGCTGGAGCTGGAACCGGACGCGCCGCATGCCGACCGTTGCGGCAGCTGCACCGCCTGCCAGACCGCCTGCCCGACCGATGCGTTTCCACGCCCCTACCAGCTCGATGCGCGGCGCTGTATCTCCTACCTCACCATCGAACATCGCGGCCCCATCCCGCACGAGTTTCGCCGCGCGATGGGCAACCGTATCTATGGCTGCGACGATTGCCTTGCAGTGTGTCCTTGGAACAGCTTTGCGAGTACAGCGGCGCGGCACAAGGCGCTGGCGCCGCGAGAGGGGCTGGACGGGCCGCTTCTGCGCGAATTGCTGGCGCTGGACGATGCGGCATTTCGCGCGACGTTTGCCGGTTCGCCGATCAAGCGTATCGGGCGCGATCGCTTCGTGCGCAATTGCCTGATCGCGGCGGGGAACAGCGGGAACGCTGCGTTGCTGGGACAGGTCGAACGATTGCAGTGCGACCCCGATCCGGTGGTGGCGGAGGCGGCGCGTTGGGCGGCAGGTGAACTTACAGCAGCGTCTTGAGCGGCACTTCGGTATCGGCCAGCGCAGCGCGGTCGAACGTGGCACCGGTTTCGCGGACATGCTCCACCAGTTTGCGCCCCTGCACGTAGTCCTTCGTCGCGTTGACGCAGTCCAGCGCCACCACGCGCCCCGCTTTCAGATAGACGACGGAGAACTTTCGCACCGCCGGATCACCGCGGAGGATCGCTTCGTCATGGTCCAGCGATAACCCGGCGGTTTGCAGGCGCAAATCGTACTGGTTGGACCAGAACCAGGGGAAGGCGATGTAGGGCTGTTCGTCGCCGCAGATCGCGCGCGCGGCGGTGGTGGCCATGTCGGCGGCGTTCTGCACCGATTCCACGCGGATCACCGCGCCGTCCGCCCACACATTGGCATGCGCCGCGCAATCGCCGACGGCATAGACATCGGGCAGGTTGGTGCGGCAGAAATCATCGACATCCACACCGTTGCCGCCCGCCGCGCCCGCCACGATCAGCGGCCCGACCGACGGCACGATGCCGATGCCGACCACCACCAGATCGGCAGGCAATGTCTCGCTATTCGCCAGCGTTACGCCGGTGACGTGTTCGGTGCCGGTGATGCCTTCGACCAGGCATTCGAGCCGGACGGTGACGCCCTGGCTGCGGTGTTCGGCGGCGTAGAAGTCGGACAACGCCGGTCCGGCAACGCGCGACAGCAGGCGGGGCTGCGCTTCCAGTACGGTAACCTCGTGGCCCAGCATACGCAGGACGGCGGCGGCTTCCAGTCCGATATAGCCGCCGCCTACCACCACCACTCGTTTGGCGCGCCCATCCAGCTCGCCCTGCATCGCATCGACATCGGCGCGGGTGCGGACGGTGTGGATGCCCGGCAGGTCCGCGCCTGCGCAATCCAGCCGCCGCGCATCGCCACCTGCTGCCCAGACCAGCTTGCCGTAGCCGACCGTGCTGCCATCGCCGAGCTGTACGGTGTGCGCATCGGCATCGACGGCGGCAACATTGGTACGGGGGCGCAGCGTGATCGCCTTGTCCTGCCAGAACTGCGCCGGACGGATCGCCAGCCGCTCGAACGGCTTGGCGCGCGCGAGGTAGTCCTTGGACAAAGGCGGGCGTTCATAAGGCAGTTCCGGCTCGCGGCCCATTATGGCGATCGACCCGGCGTAATTGTTCTGCCTTAACGCAATCGCCGCCTGCGCACCCGCATGGCCGGATCCGACGATCAGCGTATCGACATGTTCCATCGGTTCAGCGAGCCAGCAGGTTGCGAGCCTGACTGGCGATCTGGGCCAGCATGGCGGGGGCGACAGGGCTGTGCGATTGCGCGCGGCCGACCATGTTGCGGAACTGGCGCACGGCGGCGGTGTGCTGTTCCGCCCAGTCGGCAACAGCGGCCTCGGGGTCGCTTTTGCCGTTCTTTCTGCGCGACAGGCGGCGCAGGAACTCCAGCCGCATCTGCTGGAAATCGCGGGCGAGCCCTGACACCAGCATCCGCTCCCAGACATCGGACGGCGACATCATCGCCGCAGTACCCTGTGCCCAGTCCAACCCCAGCCGCGCGCCAAGGTCGGTAAAGGCGGCGGTCAGCAGCTTCGCGTCGATTTCCGCATCGCCCGCCAACGCGGCAAGGCCGACAGCGCCATCGACATTGTAAAGGTGCACCACGCGCGCCGCGAGTTCTTCGGGCGCACCCGCTTCCACCAGGCTGGCGAGCAACCGCCCGGACTGCGCCTGCGTTTCGTCGGCCAGCAGCATGTCGCTGCCTTCGAGCAGAGCGGCAACGCCAGCGCCAAGCCGCGCCACAACGGCGGAGGGCGGCTCCACACTGCTACCCGCGCGCAGCAGGTCGGCCATCTGGCTGCGCATCGCGGCGGCAACGTGGTCGAACAGCAGCAGGCGCGGACGCTCGGGCATGTCGGCCGTTTCCAGTGCCGCCCATAGTGCGGGCAGCTCGAACAGCGCTTCGGCGGCGACGAAAGCCGCGCTGACATCGGCAAGGCCGACGCCCTCTTCCTCCGCCAGCTCGAACGGGTGAACAATACCCAGCCGGTTGACGACGCGGTTCGCCAGCTTGGTCGCCACGATCTCCCGCCGCAGCTGGTGGGTGGCGATCTGTTTGCGGAAACTGTCGCGCATCGGCGTCGGGAAATAGCCGAACAGCGTGGGCTCCAGACTGGCATCGTCGGGCAGGGCAGTGTTCTCGATGGCGTCCTGCAACACCAGCTTGGTGCTCGACAGCAGCACGGCCAGTTCGGGCCGCGTCAGGCCCGATCCGTCGGCGGCGCGGCGCGACAGGACATCGCCGGTCGCCAGACCCTCGGTCTGACGGTCCAGCGCATCGCGATCCTCCAGCGCCTCCACCAGCCGCACTTGCGACGCGGTCGCCTGCGCGCCGTCGATCTCCGCAATGGACAGAGCCAGCGCCTGCAGCCGGTTGTCTTCCAGCACCAGCGCGGCCACCTCGTCGGTCATCTCGGCCAGCAGCGCATTGCGGCGTTTTTCGGACAGCTTGCCCGCACGGCGCGCGGCGGCCAGCGCGATCTTGATGTTCACCTCGTTATCCGAGCAATCGACGCCTGCGGAATTGTCGATGAAGTCGGTGTTGATGCGCCCGCCGCCTGTTGCGCCGGTCAGCGCGAATTCGATCCGCCCCGCCTGGGTGACGCCCAGGTTTGCGCCTTCGCCGATCACCTGCGCGCGTACATCCTCGCCGTTTATCCGCAAGGCATCGTTGGCCGGGTCGCCGACCGCGACGTTGTTCTCCGACGCGGCCTTGATATAGGTGCCAATGCCGCCGAACCAGATAAGGTCCACCGGCGCGGCCAGGATGGCGGAAATCAAGCCGTCGGGATCGAGCGTCTCGTTTTCGATATCCAGCAATTCCCGCATTTCCGCCGAAACGGGAATAGTCTTCAGGCTGCGCGCAAACACGCCGCCGCCCCTGGATATCAGCTTGGCGCTATAGTCCTCCCAACTGGAACGCGGCAGATCGAACAACCGCTTGCGCTCGTCCCAGCTCTTCGCCGCATCGGGTGCGGGGTCGATGAATATATGGCGGTGGTCGAAGGCGGCTCTCAGGCGGATTGTCTTGGACAGCAGCATACCATTGCCGAACACGTCACCCGACATATCGCCGCAGCCGACCACATCGATGGCCTCGCTCTGCACATCGACGCCGCGTTCGAGGAAGTGGCGCTGGACCGAGACCCACGCGCCCTTGGCAGTGATGCCCATCGCTTTGTGGTCGTATCCGTTGGACCCGCCACTGGCGAAGGCATCGTCCAGCCAGAAACCGCGATCTTCCGCAATAGCATTCGCGATGTCGGAGAAGCGCGCGGTGCCCTTGTCGGCGGCAACCACAAAATAGGGGTCGTCCGCATCGCGTCGCACCACGTCGTCGGGATGCACCACCGCATCGTCCACGATATTGTCCGTCACCGACAGCAGCGTGCGGATGAAAACCTCGTAACTCGCCTGCCCTTCGGCAGCCCAAGCCTCGCGGTCGATGGTGGGATCGGGCAGTTGCTTTGGGTAGAACCCCCCCTTTGCGCCGGTCGGCACGATGACCGCGTTCTTCACCCGCTGTGCTTTCATCAGGCCCAGCACTTCGGTGCGGAAATCGTCGCGGCGGTCGGACCAGCGCAAGCCGCCGCGCGCGACCGGTCCGGCGCGCAGGTGGATGCCCTCGACCTGGCGCGAATAGACGAAGATCTCGCGCCACGGCACGGGACGCGGCAGGTTCGGCACCTGCGCGCTGTCGATCTTGAATGCCAGTGCCTCGTTTGCAGCAGGCGCGAAGGCATTGGTGCGCAGGACCGCCTCGATGACGGCGAGATAGAGGCGCAACAGCCGGTCGTCGTTAATTGCGGCAACGCCCGCCAAACCTTCGCGGATCGCTTCGCGCGCGTCCGTTGCCGCCACCTCGCGGTCGCCGTCGAACGCCGGGTCGTGCAACGCCTCGAACAGGTCGATCAGCGCACGGGTGACCGACGGGGCCTGCGCCAGCGCATCGACGACGGTGTAGATGGTGAAGCCCATTCCGGTCTGGCGCAGATAGCGATAGAACGCGCGAAGCCAGTCCGCCTCGCGCGCGCGCAGGCCGGTGCCCGGCACCAGCCGGTTGAAGGCATCGTTCTCCGCCTCCTGATTGAGGACCGCCGCGATGGCGCGTTCGACCGGGGCGGCGCGGTCAAGTACTTCTGCTGCTGTCATCCCGGCGGGCAGACTCAGCGCGAAATCGTGAATGGTACCCAGATGCCCGTTTTCGAGCATGGTGGGCAATTCCTCCATCACGCCGAAGCCGAAATTCTCCAGCGCAGGGACCGCATCGGACAGCGGCAGCGCACCTTCGTGCTCGTAGATTTTCAGGCGCAGGCGCTGTTCGCCTTCTTCGCCGTCCTGTTGCAGCAGGCGCGCATCGCGGCGACTGCTGCCAGCCTCGCCAGCAACCAGCGTGCGCATGCGCTCGATATCGCGGGCCGCCTCCGCTGCACCGTAATGCGCGCGATAGGCGGTGGGGAAGGCATCGGCGAAGCGGCTGGCGACGGTTGCGGCGCGCTTGGCTTCCATCAGGTTTGTAAGCTCGTGCTCTACCTCCGCACCCCAGCCGCGCAGCATGGTCTGCAAACGGTGTTCGATCGCGTTTTCGGCAAAATCGCGCGCGCCCTGCCGCAGGTCGAGCACGAAGCGCAGGGTAGCAAGATCGCCGCCTTCCACGCTCAGGCTCCAGTCAAGCAATGACGCGCCGGTGTCTTCTTCCAGCATGGCCTGCACATTCTGGCGCACTTGCGTCGACAGCATGTCGCGCGGCAGCCAGACGAAGGCGAACAGGTGGCGTTGCAAAGGCGCCTCCACCAGCGACAGGCGCGGGCGGGGCCGGTCGATCAGGCTCATCATGGTGGTGGCGACGCGGGCGATGTCCTGTTCGCTGAAACCCGTCACCAGATCATGCGGCAATGTCGTCAGGGCATGGACCAGCGCCTTGCCAGCATGGCCACCGGCATCGAAGCCAAGCCGGTCGAACAGCGCATCCAGCGTGGTGCGCAGGCGCGGCACGTCCTGCGGCGGCGCGGCCAGTGCAGCGCTGGTCCACACCCCGGCATGCACGGATATCGCGGCAACTTCGGCATCGTCGGCGTCCGACGCCATGACTGGCACCAGCAGCAGGTCGTGCGGCACACGGCGATGGACGTTGGAGATGAGGTTGGCCTTCACGATCAGCGGTTCGCGGCTGAACCGTTTGGCCGGATCGTCGAACCAGGCGAATGCAGCCTCGAAGCTGGCTTCGGCAAGGATGCCGCCCGCGCTCTTGCGGCAGACACCGAACATGTCGCTCTGCGTGCCGTTGCGGTAGCGCGTGACATGGCCGAGCAGCGTCATCATGCCGCCTGCCAGCCATTCCAGCAGCGCGGCACCTTCGGCATCGTGCAACGCCTGCGCATCGGCCTGCATCGCGGCGCGCAGTTTGGGCCAGTCGGCCACGGCGGCGCGCACATCGCCCAGCGTCTCGCGCAAGGCCGCTTCCAGCGCGCGGCGGCGCTGCGCATCGACGCGCGCGGTCTCGATATAGATCATCGATTCGCGCGTGTCCGCCGTGTCGGGCAAGTCGATGAGCGCGCCGTCGGCATCGCGCTTCACCGGGATGACGGGGTGGACCAGCCGGTCGATAGTCAGCCCCTGCGCGGTGAGCGTTCCGGCAATCGAATCGACCAGGAACGGCATGTCGTCATTGACCACCGCAATGCGGGTGTAGCGGTAGTCGGCGCTGGCGGACCCGATAGACAGGGCCGACCGCGCCGGTTCACGCTGCGCAGCGGTGTCCAGTACGAACCGTGCCGCTTCGGTGATGGCATCCCGTTCGAACGGGGTATCGCCAGGCAGCAGCGATGCGGCCATCGCATCCGCTGCGGCAGCGACCAGCGCGGTATTCTCGGCCAGCTTGTGCGGCGCTTCGGGTGTTTGGGTTGCAGCCATGACGCGCTCTCTCCCGGCCGCAACAGGTTGGCCAGCCCGGTCGGTCCGCCACTGGGCCGATCCGCGTTCTGCGATAGGCCCGCCGCGATGCAGGGGCAACCGGTGTCGCGACTAGTCGGGGCGCCCGGACACCGTCTTATCAGGTGCTTGCAGTTGATCCAGATAGGCGCGCGCCTGATTGGCTACCGGACCCGTCCGGGCGCGCACGACGGCATCGTCGAACCGTTCGCGCGCCATTTCGTCGCGCCCGTCCAGTGCGGCAATGATGCCGGCCTCCAGCAATGTCTCCGCGTCATCGGCCAGCGTCAGCGCCTGCCCGATAAAGGTTTCGGCCTGCGCCAGATCGCCCTGACGGCGTGCCAGCGTTGCGGATAGCAGCCAGATCTGCGGCTGGGCGGAGACATCGCGCCGCGCATCGGCCAGCAGTTGCGCCGCCCGGGTCTGTTCGCCCGCGTTCACCAGCAAGCTGGCATGTTCTGTGATGAAGGCGGCGGCCAATAGCGGTTCTCCGGCAGCCAGCGCATCGTCGCTGGCCTGCCGGAACGCCAGCATTGCCGCTTGCGTATCGCCCGCTGCCGCCAGCGCGATACCGCGTTGCCCGCCGATACGGGCCTGCTCGCGCTGGTTGCCACCGACCAGCGCGCGCGCCCGCGCAAAGGATTCCGCCGCCTCCGGCCATAGACCCAGGTCCGCCTGCGCCATGGCCAGG
The DNA here is from genome assembly GCA_963838735.1 of uncultured Alphaproteobacteria bacterium. Classification (GTDB taxonomy): domain Bacteria; phylum Pseudomonadota; class Alphaproteobacteria; order Sphingomonadales; family Sphingomonadaceae; genus Parerythrobacter_A. Next base: position 79,672 of record CAWISG010000010.1, on the reverse strand, counting down.
CAGTGGATCGCCGCCGTCCGGTCCGTGCCGGTGGTGACGGTCGTGCGCAGCTGCGCTTCTTCGGCAATGCGCGCCGCATCCGCATCCGTGTCGAGCGGGCATTGCGGGCCGATAGCTGCCGCTACCGTGCGCCGAACCGCTGCCTTCTTATCCACGCCGGGAAGTGTCGGGACCGTGTTGGCTATGGCGTCGGGGGAGGGGTTGGGGCCGACTTGCAGGAACATCAGGGGCAGGGCGATGGCGAGCATGGCGTTTCCGTTCAGGCTGTGTCGTCGGCGGTGTCGCCGGCGGTGTCGTCGGCCAGCCCCGCGACCGTGCGCAGCAGCAGCGCGATGTCGGAAGGCCGCGACAGGCGGTGGTCGCCTGCCTTGACCAGCGTTACCTGTATGTCGTCCGAACGCAGCGCGGCGGCGAGCTGGGTGGAGAGCGCAGGCGGCACAGCAATGTCGTCCTGCCCGTGTAGCAACCGCACCGGGCACGTCAGCGCGATGTCCGTATCGAGCAGGCGGTGCGCCTCGCCATCGGCATGGAAGCCGGGGTGGTGTGGCAAGGGATCGCCGTATTCGCTTGGCTCATACACCGTTTCGCCCCGCTGCAGCGCGGCGCGTTCGGTATCGGTCCGGCTCCATTGCGTGAAATCCGGCGCGGCGGCGATGCCGACCAATCCGGCAACTCGGTCCCGGCCCAATGCCAACCCGACCAACAGCATCAGCCACCCGCCCATGCTCGACCCGACCAGCACGACCCGCTCCAGCCCGTGCACGGCAATCAATGCCAGCACCTCGTCGCGCCAGCGGCTCAGCGTGCCATCGGCAAAGTCGCCCGAAGATTGTCCGCACCCCGAATAATCGAGCAGCAGGCAGGCGCGCCCATCTGCCTTGCATTGCGCGAACAATGCGGTCGCCTTGCCGCCTTCCATGTCCGACATATAGCCGGGCAGGAACACGATGGCGGGCATCGTTCCGGGAGTGAAGCGACAGGCGATGCGCCGTCCGTCGGGCATGGTGTGATGGCCAATGTCGGTCATCCATTAGCCATACACCGCGTCGCATTGTGGTCACACAACTTAGTCATGGATACCGGCATGATCGACCAGACCGCCCGTTCCGCCCTTTCTGTTTCGCGCCGTTCGCTGTTCCGGCTTGGCCTTGCCGGGGGCGCGCTGGCTGCGACGCCGCTGGCGGCGCAGATGCGCAGCGGGTTCACGCATGGGGTCGCCAGCGGTGAGCCGGGGCCGACTTCGATGCTGCTGTGGACGCGCTACGTCGCGAGCCAGCCCACCGCGCTGCAATGGGAGGTCGCCACCGATGACAGTTTCGCGCGCGTCGTGGCGGGCGGCACGGTCGAGGCATCGGCGGCGCGGGACGGATGCGTCAAGCCGGTGGCGACCGGGCTCGATCCCGCCACTTGCTATTCCTATCGCTTCATCGCACCCGGCGGGACAAAATCCGCCACCGGGCGCACCCGCACACTGCCCGTCGGGAAAACCGACCGGTTCCGCATGGCCGCCTTCGGCTGTTCCAATATCGGTTATGGCTGGTTCAACGCCTACGCCCATGCGGCGGCGGCCGGCGAATTCGACCTGGCAGTGCATACCGGCGACTATCTCTACGAATATGCACGCGGCACCTATCCCGATGCCGACGCCGCCGTCCGTGCCGAGATGGTCGACCCGCTGGACGAGATCGTGTCGCTGGCCGACTACCGCGCCCGGTACGCCGCCTATCGCGACGATCCGGATCTGCTGCGGCTGCACCAGTTGCTGCCGATGGTGGCGACGTGGGACGACCACGAGAGCACCAATGACAGCTGGCGCGATGGCGCGCAAAACCACCAGCCCGCTACCGAAGGCAGCTGGGACGTGCGCAAGGCTGCGGCCAAGCAGGCCTATCGCGAATGGATGCCGGTCTCGGACGAACCGTGGGCGTCCTACGAAATCGGCGATCTCGCCACGCTGTTCCGCGTCGATTCGCGGCTGGAAGGGCGCGATGAGGCACCGGACCTTTCGAAAATCCTGTCCGGCGTGAACAGCACGGCGGAAGCCTTTGCCGCGCTGACCACCTTCCGCGACGGGGCATGGCGCGATCCGGCGCGGTCCATGTACGGACCGGTGCAGGAGGCGTGGCTGGAGGACGGTATCGCGGCTTCGTCGCGGGGCGGCAAGCGGTGGCAGGTGCTGGTCAACCAGACAATCATGGGCACGCTGGGCGCGGCGTCCAGCTTGCTCGACGATGTGCCCACCAGCGTTCCGGCCGACCTGCGCCGCCGGTTGCAGGCTGCGCACGGCGCTGCGCGTACCGGCCTGCCGCTGAATTTCGATGCGTGGGACGGGTATCCTGCGGCGCGCGAACGGCTGCTGACCGCTTCGCTCGATGCCGACGCGAACCTGGTGGTTCTAACCGGTGACAGCCATAATGGCTGGGCATTCGAACTGGCGCAGGACGGCACGCCCGCCGGAGTCGAATTTGCCGGGCAGTCGGTTACGTCGCCCGGCTTCGAAACGTACCTGCCGTGGGTCGCGCCCGACCGGCTGGCGCGCGAACTGGTCGCTGCGAACGAACAGCTCGTCTGGGCCAATACCGGCGCGCGCGGCTACATGGCGGTGGAGTTGACACCCGATGCCGCTAACAGCGAATGGCGTTTCTCGGCTTCGGTGAAAACGCGCGATGCCAGCGTTACGGGCAGCCACCGCCAGACGGCAGCCTATGGAAGCCGTCGCCTTACCGGCTGAGGCGGCTGTGCTGAAGGCGTTCCGAACGTGCGTCGAAGGCGGGTTCAAGCGCGGGCCGTGCTGTGCCATGAGGCGGCGACACCCTGCCTACGGAACCCGAAGCCATGACCGAACTCCTCAAAATCAGCCTGCCCGACGGCAGCGTGCGCGAAATGGAACGCGGCGTCGACGCCTGCCGACGTTGCGGCCGCCATCGGTCCCGGTCTCGCCAAGGCGGCGCTGGCTGCGCGCGTGGACGGCGAACTGCGCGACCTTGGTCGTCCGTTCGACGGTGATGCCGAGCTGGCGCTGGTCACCGCGCGCGACGAAGCGGATGCGCTGGAACTGGTGCGTCACGACTACGCGCACGTGCTGGCCGAAGCGGTGCAGTCTCTTTTTCCCGGCACGCAGATCACCTTTGGTCCCGCCACCGATGACGGTTTCTATTACGACGTAAAAGCCCCCGATAGCCGCGAACCGTTCAGCATGGACGATCTGCCCGCCATCGAGGCGGAAATGCGTCGCATCATCGCCGCTGATAAACCGCTGATCCGCGAAGTCTGGTCGCGCGAACAGCTGATTGAACGGTGGCAGTCTAATGGCGAGGCGTTCAAGGCCGAATGGGCCGCCGAACTGCCCGAGAACGAAGAACTGACCGTCTATCATTCGGGCGGGCCGGATACCGAAGACACCTGGCTCGATATGTGCCGCGGGCCGCATCTGCCCAGCACCGGCAAGCTGGACCCTGCCGCCTTCAAGCTGATGCGCGTGGCGGGCGCTTACTGGCGCGGCGACCAGCGCAATGCGCAGCTGACGCGCATTTACGGCACCGGCTGGCTCAACAAGAAACAGCTGAAGCAGCATCTGCACAATCTGGAGGAAGCCGCCAAGCGCGACCACCGCAAGCTGGGCCGCGAGATGGACCTGTTCCATTTGCAGGAGGAAGCGCAGGGCTCGGTCTTCTGGCATCCCAACGGCTATCGCATCTGGCGCGAGCTTGAGGCCTATATGCGCCGCCGGATGGATGCGGGTGGCTATCAGGAAATCAAGACGCCGCAGCTGATGGATGTCCGCCAGTGGGAGCAGTCCGGCCACTGGGGCAAATATGCCGAGAACATGTTCGCCGTGCCCGATGTGGTGCCGAATGTGGCGGAAGAGTCTGGCGAAGCGTCACCAAAGGTCGCGCCCGATGCCGACTGGATGGCGATCAAGCCGATGAATTGCCCGGCGCATGTGTTGGTCTTCAAGCAGGGGATCAAGAGCTATCGCGACCTGCCGCTGCGGCTGGGCGAGATGGGCTGCTGCCACCGCAACGAACCGCACGGCGCGCTGCACGGCATCATGCGTGTGCGCCAGTTCACGCAGGACGACGCGCATATCTTCTGCACCGAGGATCAGGTGGTGGAAGAAGTGCGCAAGTTCTGCGCGCTGGTCGATAGCGTCTATTCCGATTTCGGCTTCACCTATCAGGTCAAGCTGGCGCTGCGCCCCGAAAAGCGGTTCGGCAGCGACGAAATGTGGGACAAGGCCGAACAGGAATTGCGCGATGCGGTTGCCGAGGCTGGCATGGCGACGGCGGACTATGGCTGGGAAGAATTGCCCGGCGAAGGCGCGTTCTATGCGCCCAAGCTGGAATGGCACCTGACCGACGCCATCGGTCGCACCTGGCAGGTCGGCACGATCCAGGGCGACCGCGTGCTGCCCGAACGGCTGGACGCGACCTATGTCGGCGAGGATGGCGAGACTCACCGCCCGGTCATGCTGCACCGGGCGATCTTCGGCACGTTCGAACGGTTTATCGGCGTGCTGATCGAACATTACGCAGGACGCATGCCGTGCTGGCTCGCGCCGGTGCAAACTGTGGTCGCCACCATCGTTTCGGACGCGGATGGCTATGCGGGCGACGTGCTGGCGCAGCTGGAGGCAGCAGGCCTGCGTGCGACGAGCGACCTGCGTAACGAGAAGATCAATTACAAGGTGCGCGAACACAGCCTGGCCAAGGTGCCGTACCTGCTGGTGGTCGGCAAGCGCGAGGCGGAGGAAGGCACCGTCGCCATCCGCACGCTGGGCGAAAAGGAACAGCGCACGATGCCGGTCGCCGAGGCCGTCGCCATGCTGCGCGATGCGGCGACACCGCCGGATTTGCGGGAGGGTGTTTCGGACGTCGCGAACGCATGACGGGTCTCGAACCGTGAAGCTGCTTATCGTCCTGTCGCTGGTACTGAATGTCGGACTGTCGGGTCGTTCGACAATCCAATGGTGACCGCCCATCTCGCGATTGCCGCGTTCCACTGCATCACGCTCTGGCTGATCGCTGCGCGCCCTGCACTCTAGATCGACTTGCTCGCCAATTAAGCCGAGATAGCTGTCAGAAGGGCTGGACGGCTCCGGCCAGTATCAGGGCAAGGGCGCAACCGTGCACGATGATGGTGCGCACGCGATCGGCCTGGGCGTCGAAATCCGGCAGGAAGGAAAGCGCCTTGGTCATGCACCGACGATGCGTCGCATCGCCCTAACAAACCGTTAAGGTGCCGCGATCCGGGGCATCTGCATGCTGGCGCAATGGAACCCGCCGCCACCCGCCAGCACGGCAAGCGCGGGCAGCCCGACGGCATGCCGCGTGGGGAATAATGCGCCGATGGCGGCCACTGCCGCGGCATCGTTCGCGCAGCCGAAGGTCGGCACCACGACCAGCGTATTGGTGATGGCGAAATTGACGTAGCTGGCCGGTTGGACCTGTCCATCGCGCCTGACATGACCGGGTGAGGGGATGTGTACCACGTCCAGACCCGCCGTTTCGGCACGAGCCGCCGCATCGCGATAAATGGCGGCATTGGGATCGTCCGACCCGCTCCGGTTCGGGCACGACCACGCGGCCTGGCGCGACAAACCGCGCGAGGTTATCGACGTGGCCGTCGGTATGGTCGTTCACCAACCCATCGCCTAGCCAGACAACGTCGGAGAACCCCAGATCCGTTGCAAGTCTGTCTTCGATATCAAGCTGCGCGAGCGCCGGATTGCGATTGGGGTTGAGCAGGCATTGCTCCGTCGTCAGCACCCGCCCGGTGCCATCGCCGTCCACCGCGCCGCCTTCCAGCACCCAATCGGGACGATGCAGCGCCAATCCCGCGTCCCGGGCGAGCATCGCACCAATCCGCTCATCGCCCGGCATCGGATACTTGCCACCCCAGCCGTTGAAGCCGGGGCGTACCGCGACACCGTCACCCCGCACGATGGGGCCGGTATCGCGCAGCCAGATATCGCCATAGGTGCGCCGCTCCAGCGTGACCGCAGCCGAGACCAGTGCCCGCGCCGCTTGCGCATTCGCCGCATCGCGGACCAGCAGGCGCACCGGCTGTCCGCTATCGGCGACCGCATTGGCGAACGCCGCGATCTCGGCCTGCGCGGCTTCGAAATGGTCGCCCCATTCGCTGCGGTCATGGGGGAAGCCGATCCACAGCCACGCCTGCTCCGCCCATTCCGCCGGTGGAGGGGCCGGTGGAGGGGCCGGTGGAGGGGCGGGTGGCAGAATCGGCGTGCCGTCAGCAGCCATTCCCGCCAGCGGCGGCGCAGCTTGCATCGCGCGTGGCGCGGAATTCGTCGCCCTCGTTCCAGTTCGGCCAGCTCGTGCTGTCGCCAAGGCTGCGACCCACGCGGTAGAACAGGTCGAGGTCCTGCATCACGCCGGACCAGTCCCAGTTCTCGTCGAATTCGTCCTTCGGGCCATGATATCGGTTGGCGCGATAGTCCGCGTCCCATGCCTTGCCCGCAGCCACGCCACCGTCGATCAGATCCTGCCCGCCCTTGGCATAGATCATCGGCACGCCTTTCTTGGCAAGGGCGAAGTGGTCGGAGCGATAGTAATAGCCCGCCTCCGGATTGGGATTGGGCGTGGCCGTCCGCCCCGTGGCATCCAGCCCCGCCTGCAGGAACGCATCGAGCTGCGACTTACCCGGCCCCACCACCGTCACATCGCGCGAGGGACCGGTCATCGGCAGCGCATCCATATTCAGCCCGCCCACCGTTTGCGCCAGGGGCAATACGGGATTGTCCGCGTAATAGGATGCGCCCAGCAGCCCCTGTTCCTCCGCCGTGACGGCCAGGAACACCAGGCTGCGCCGCGTCGGTCCGGCTTTGTGGTGCGCTTCGGCCAGCGCCACCAGCGCCGCCGTACCGGTCGCATTGTCCACCGCGCCATTGCAGATATCGTCGCCATCGGGGGCGGGCGTGCACCGGCCAAGGTGGTCCCAGTGCGCGGTATGGATGACATATTCGTCGGGCGCTTCGGTGCCGGGCAGCATGCCAATGACGTTCTGCGAATTATAGGTCCGCATGGTGTTGTTGAATGATGTCGAGGCAGCGACGTCGAGCTGAATTGCGCGAAAACCCTGCCGCCGCGCCCGCATTGTCAGGTCCGCAAGCGTATAGCCCGCCATGTCGAGGATCTTTCCGGCAGCGTCCTTTGTCAGCCAGCCGTTCATCCGGGTCAGCGGCGGCGGCGTCGCACCGCGCGCCGCGTAGGCCTGCGGCCCGGACCAGCTCGATTCCACCACGTTCCAGCCATAGGAGGCCGGCGCGGTATCGTGGATGATGAGCGCGCCCGCTGCACCCTGCCGCGCGGCTTCCTCGTATTTGTAAGTCCAGCGCCCGTAATAGGTCATCGCCTTGCCGCCGAATGGCCCGTCCAGCGTCTCGCTGCCGAAATCGGGATCGTTGACGAGGATGACAGCGGTCTTGCCGGCCATGTCCACACCCGCATAATCGTTCCACCCGCGTTCGGGCGCGACGATGCCATAGCCGACGAAGACCAGCTCGCTGGTGTCGAGTACGGTCTGCGGCGTCTCGCGATAGGATACCCCGACCCAGTCGGTACGCGGTTCGAACGAGAGTGTCTCGCCGCCTCCGCCCGCAATGGTAAGCGGTGCAAAATCGCTGCCGGTTATCTCGATCAGCGGCACGTCCTGCACCCATGACCCGTCATTCCCGGGCTGCAATCCGGCGGCGGCGAATTTCTCGGTCAGCAGTTTGACCGTCATCGCGCCACCCGCCGTGCCCGGCATGCGCCCGTCATAGCTGTCGAGCGACAATTCGCGCGTGATGTCGATCATCGTGGCTTCGGACAGCGTTCCGGCGGTGGCGGCCGGAATGTCCAGGGCAGGCTCCTGGGTCGCCGGGCCGCTTTCCAGCGATGCCGTTGCGGTTTCGACGGTCACGGGTTCCTCGTTCACGGTCGTACAGGCGCCAAGCAATGCGATTGCGGCGAGCGACGGGGCGATGCGGCGGATTGTTTTTCTCATGGCGCAACTCATTGCAAACGGACCGCAGAATGGCAAGTGCGCTTGCAGCGGGAGGGCAGCACAGGCAGGTGCGTGATGTGACTGTATGTACCTACGATAACGCCGATTGGGGCGCGGCACTGGCGCGCGCGCGGCACCATGCGCCGTTCCTTGCGCAGGCGCTTGCGCAGCAACCCGACCTCGCGGCGTTGCTGGAAGCAGGCAAGGGCGACGAGGCGTTGGCGATGGCTCATGCTGCGGGCAAGGGGGCCGTGGCTGTCGGCCGGGCATTGCGGCTGGAAAAGCGGGCCTTGGGCACTGTTCTCGCCATCGGCGACCTTGCGGGCGCATTTCCGTTGCACACCGTTATGCGCACCCTGTCTGACTTTGCCGACCGCGCGCTCGATACCGCGATATGCGCGGCCATCGGCAAGCGCGTCGAAGGTGCGGCGCCGGATGGCTTCGTCGCGCTTGCGCTGGGCAAGCAGGGCGCGCGCGAACTGAATTACAGCTCCGACATCGACCCGATCCTGCTGTTCGATCCCGACGTCCTGCCGTGCCGCGAGCGGGACGAACCGGGCGAAGTGGCGCAACGTTATGCGCGCGAGATCGTGGCGCTGCTCTCCAACATCACCGAATATGGCTACGTTTTCCGCGTCGATCTGCGGTTGCGGCCCGCGTCGGAAACCAGTCCGCTGGCGGTGCCGGTGGCGCGCGCGCTGTCGCATTATGAATCGAGCGCGCTGACCTGGGAACGGCTGGCCTTTTTGCGCGCCCGCGCCGTCGGCGGCGATATAGCAAAGGGTGAAGCGTTCCTGCAGACCATCACACCCTTCGTGTGGCGGCGCAGCCTGGATTTCGGGACGATTGACGAAATCGCGCGGCTGACCGCGCGCATCCGCGCCAGCCACGACGGCCCGTCCGCACCCGCCCCCGGATATGACGTAAAACTGGGGCGCGGCGGTATTCGCGAGATCGAGTTCTATGCCCAGACCCTGCAGCTGATCCACGGCGGCCGCGACCCGTCGCTGCGTATCGCCGGTACCCGCCCGGCACTGGATGCGCTGGCAGCGGCAGGCCATATCGGTGCGGAAGATGCGCAGGCATTGGGTGAAAGCTATGACGGCCTGCGTACTGTCGAGCACCGGTTGCAAATGGTCGAGGACCGGCAAACCCACAGCCTGCCCGAAGGCGATGCGCTGGAGAATGTCGCGCGGTTGGCAGGGTGTGCGGACGCGGCGGCGTTCGTTGCACAATGCACTGCATTGACAGAGCCGGTGGCGGAACGTTTCGATGCGCTGCTGACGCGGCAGGCGGGCGACAATACGACAATCGCGAAGGCAGCAGACACGCGCCTCGTAAAGCGTGTACGCGGCTGGGCGGACGGGCAGTTCAGCGCGCTTCGCAGCGAGGCGGCGCTGGCTGCGTTCGAGGATTGCGTGCCGGTGCTGGTCGATGCGATTGCGCGAGCGCAAGACACCGAGCGCGCGCTGGAACGGTGGGAGAGCCTGCTTGCCGGGGCACCCGTTACGGTCAACCTGTTCCGCCTGCTCGCTGCGCGCCCCGGTCTGCTGGATCGGCTCATGGACATCCTCACGCTGGCCGACCCGCTGGCGAACAGGCTGATGCGCCACCCCGCGCTGCTTGACAGTCTGCTCGACACGGCGGCGACCCAGCTGCCCGGGTCGGTCGCTGCCTTGCAGCGCGCGCTACGGCCGCTTTCCGCCGCTGCCGGGTACGAACAGCGGCTCGACCGGCTGCGTGTCGTCACCGGCGAAACGCGGTTCTCCCTTGGCGTCCAGCTTATCTCCGGTACGCAGGATCCACTCGACATTGCGGAAGGACTGTCCCGTTTGGCCGAAGCTGCGGTGCGCGAGGCGGTTCGTCTCGCCGAACGCGAATTTGCCGCGAAGCACGGGCGGTTCGCCGACCGTTCGCTTGCGGTGCTGGCGCTGGGGCGGTTCGGCGGCGGCGCGCTCACGCATATGTCGGACCTCGACATCGTCTATCTGTTCGACGGCCCGCCCGATGACCCGCTGGACGACGAAAGCGACGGGCCTCGCGCGATGGGTCCGACGCTTTATTTCAATCGTCTGGCACAACGGGTGACTGCCGCATTGAGCGTGCCGACCGCCGAGGGTGTGCTGTTCGACGTCGATACCCGCCTTAGACCTCAGGGTACACAAGGGCCGCTGGCGGTCAGTACGGCGGGTTTCGCACGATACCAGCGCTGCGATGCCCGGACATGGGAGCATATGGCGCTGTCCCGCGCCCGCGTCGTGATCGCCTCGCCTGCTACGCGCGCCACAATAGAGCAGGGCATCGCCGGGGCGCTGGCATCGCCGCGCGACCCGGCGGCGCTGCGCGGCGATATCCTCACGATGCGCAGCGACATGGTGCAGCACAAGCCACCGCGCGGCGCGTTGGATGTAAAGCTGCTGCGCGGAGGGCTGGTCGATATCGAATTCACGCTGCATTACCTGCAATTGCGCGACGGTATGGGTGTGTTGCCGGACCTGACCGCAGCCCTTGCAGCGCAGATCGAAGCCGGACTGCTCGACGCGCGCATGAAGGATGCACATTTGCTTATGACCCGGCTGTTGATTGCCGCCCGCCTGCTGGCACCCGACCTTGTTATGCCGCACGCCCGCGCCGCTGCCGCGCTTGCCACGGCATGCGGGCTGGACAATGCGGGCGCGATACTGCCCGCCATTGCCAACGCCCGCAAGGTTGTCGCGCGGCAATGGCGCCACACTTTCGATACCGAACTGGAGATCGACACATGACCGACACTATACTCGCCATAGGTGCTTCGATCCCGGACATAGCAATGGAAACGCCCGATGGCGGCAGCGTGAAGCCGTCCGACTTTGCAGCACGCAAACTCGTGCTGTTCTTCTATCCCAAGGACAATACACCCGGCTGCACGACGGAGGCGAAGGAGTTTTCAGAACGTCTCCACGCATTCGAAGCCGCCGGATGCGCAGTACTGGGCATCAGCAAGGATTCGCCGCGCAAGCACCGGAACTTCATCGCCAAGCACGACCTGACCGTTCCGCTGGCGACCGATGCGGCAGAAGGCGGACTGTCCGACGCGCTCGGCATCTGGACCGAAAAGCAGATGTACGGAAAAACCTATCTTGGCATGGTCCGCACCACGGTGCTGATCGATACAGACGGCACCATTGCGCAGGTGTGGAACAAGGTGCGGGTCAAGGACCACGCCCAAGCGGTGCTGTCGGCGGCGCAGGCGCTTTAGGCCCGCCGCATCGGATTCGGAATGATGCGCGGCAATACCGGCTGTGCAGAACCGGTATTCGGAACAATTGAGGGTCGCGCAGCTAGCGCCAGAACGGTTCAGCGCAGCGCGCAGCCATTCCATCGCTTAGAACCGGCCTGCGGGTTGTGCGGCAGGCAGCTTTGCTCAAGGCCATAATGCACATGGTCGGCGGGGAGTTCCCGCGACTGCAAAATAAAACTTCCGACGCAGGAATGCGGACGGGTCGCAAAACAAGGACGTATCATTGATCGGCATATCTCTGCGTAGCGCCAAGACGGCAGCCCTCGCCGCCTTCGGATCGGTTTCTCTCTTCATCCAGCCCGCCATCGCGAATGACGATACGGCCGGCCTGCCGCCCGTTGCCGATGTTCTGGATGTCACTCCGGCTAGCGCCACTGCAGCCGCACCGGCAGATCCCGATTTCACCGAGCTGTTCGCGGTCTGGGATACTGCCGAGATACCTTCCGCTGGCGATACAGGTATTTCGTCGTCCAAGCGCATTTCGATCCCGTCGAGCATGCCGCTTCAGGCTGCCAAGCTGACCAGCGATTACGGGATGCGGGTCCACCCCGTCTTGAAAAAGCGCAAGCGCCATGACGGCGTCGACCTGGCCGCACCGACCGGCACGCCGGTCTATGCAACGGCAGACGGCGTGGTCAGCCGCGCCGACCGCTTCAGCAGCTACGGTCTGTATATTTCCATCGAACATGGCGGGAAGCTGCAAACGCGCTATGCCCACCTGTCGGGTCTGAACGTGCGCGAGGGTCAGGAAGTGAAGAAGGGCGACCTGATCGGCTTCGTCGGCTCGACCGGCCGCTCCACCGGCCCGCACCTGCATTACGAAGTGCGCATGGCGGGTCGCGCAGTGAACCCCATCCCCTACATGGTCGAAACCGAAGCCCAGCATGCCCACGCGCTGGTGCAGGGTGAGGGCGGCCAGGGCGGCCGATAGTCCGCAAGGATTAGCGCGCACCACATATGAAAGATCACCAAGGGAGGGGTGGCGGAGCGATCCGCTGCCCCCTTTTGCGTTGTAGAGGGACGCCTTGCCTGACGGTTTTGCGCCGTTAGGTTGCGATTCACGAGGCAGCCCGATTCACGAGGCTGCTCGTAGGAGAGACCGTCCATGCATCCGACCCGCCATGCCCAAACCCGGCCCGATCATCCTGCGCTCATCATGGCGGGATCGGGTACAACCGTAACTTTCGCGCAGATGGAAGCGCGCGCCAATCAGGTGGCCCATCTGTTACGGGCGCGGGGTTTGCAGGCCGGCGACGTGTTCGCGGTACTGCTGGAGAATGGCCCCCTTTATTTCGATCTCTTCTGGGGGATGCAGCGGTCCGGCTGTCTCATGGTGCCCGTGCCGACTCGCCTGACCGCGCCCGAAATCGCGTACCTACTGGCTGATAGCGGTGCAAAACTGCTGGTGACGCAAGCGCAATTCGACCCGCTGATCCCCGCGCTGCACGAGGCGCAGCCCGATCTGGCGATCCTGCGCACCGGAGCCGACCCAGCTGCCGATACGGAAAGCTTCGATATCGCGCTTGCCGCCATGCCTGACCAACCGATCGCAGACCCGAGCGTCGGCGCGCCGATGCTTTACAGTTCCGGCACGACCGGACAGCCCAAGGGCGTCTATCCCGCGCCACCCGCCAGCCCCGATGTCGAGGCGCCGACCCCGCTGCTGGGCCTTGCCACTATGGGCACCGGGATGCCGAGCGACGGCAGTATCGTCTATCTTTCGCCCGCGCCACTTTATCACGCCGCACCCCTGGCCTGGGCCACGACGGTCCAGCGTCTGGGCGGCACGGTGGTGGTGATGGAAAAGTTCGATCCCGAAGCCGCGCTGGCCGCGATCGAACGCTTCGCCGTGACCGACAGCCAGTGGGTGCCAACGCACTTCGTGCGGATGCTGAAACTGCCCGAAGCGGTCCGCTCGCGCTACGACCTGTCATCGCACCAGCGCGCCATCCATGCCGCCGCGCCCTGCCCCGTCGCCATAAAGCGCGCGATGATCGACTGGTGGGGGCCGATCCTGTTGGAATATTATGCGGGGTCCGAGGGCATCGGCATGACCCTGCTAAACAGCGAACAATGGCTGGCGCATCCCGGCTCGGTCGGCCCGGCGATCTACGGCACGGTGCATGTCTGCGGGCCGGACGGTGCGGAGCTGGGGCCGGACGAGGACGGGCTGATCTATTTCGAAAACCCCGTCCTGCCCAGCTATCACAACGACCCTGAAAAGACCGCCAAGGCCCTCCATGCGAAAGGCTGGATGACCCTGGGCGATATCGGTCATCTCGATGCGGACGGGTATCTTTACCTGACCGACCGGCAGAGCCACATGATCATATCGGGCGGGGTGAACATCTATCCACAAGAGGTGGAGAACTTGCTGATAGCTCACCCTAAAGTAATGGACGCCGCCGTGATAGGCGTGCCGGAACCCGATCTGGGCGAGCAGGTAACAGCGGTGGTGCAGCCGGTGGAAGAGGGGGCGCTGGAGGGAGCCGGTGCCGATGCGCTGGAGACGGAATTGCGCGCCTATCTCGACGGGCAGCTCAGCCACATAAAAATGCCGCGCCGTTATGTGTTCCGTCCCGACCTGCCGCGCGAAGCAAACGGCAAGCTTTACAAACGCGCATTGCGTGACGAGTTTGCAGCGGAGGCGACAAACACAACATAAGTAAGCTTGTCGTAGCGATACAGATGCAGCAATATTGCCGACGAAATTGCAGGAACCTGTCCGATGGTAGACGTCAATCGCAGCCAGTCCGCCGAATCGCCGGGCAATGGAAAACGCTGGACCGCCATGCTGGTCGTTGTGGCACTGGCCGCGCTTGTCATCGTGGGTGCGGTAATTATGCTGGAAAGCACGGACCGCGATGGTGCGGCAACACCGCAAGTTTCGGCGGACAGCACGGTCGCGACCGACTGAATATCCGGCATCCTGCCATTTACAACCAGCCCTTTGCCGTGCCCCTGGCGTTTATGGTGCGGCTGGCGGGCATTCAGCTGCTCGGCCTCGACTTCGCTACCGATGCGGATGGCGATATAGGTTTCGAAGGCGATGCAGCTGGCCGGAAAGATCAGCCCCAGCAGGACTGACCGGCTATCATGCCAGCATCCGTTCCGCCATCGCGCGTACGTCCGCGCCCATATCCTCGCGCGCCAGCGCCAATGCCAGCGTGGCTTCGACGAAGCCCAGCTTGCTGCCGCAATCGTAGCGCGCGCCGTCGAAGGTGACGGCGTGGAACGGCTGCGTGCCGATCATCTGTGCCATTGCGTCGGTCAGCTGGATTTCGCCGCCCGCGCCCGCTTCTTGCGTTTCCAGGATGCGCATTACTTCGGGTTGCAGGATGTAGCGGCCCGACACGATCTTGTTCGACGGCGCATCGACGACAGCGGGCTTTTCGACCAGCCCGCGCACCTCGGTCAGGGCTCCACGTGAAACACCCGGATCGATGACACCGTAGCTCGACACCTCCTCGCGCGGCACTTCCAGCACGCTGACCAGATTTCCGCCGGTTTCAGCGTAAGCATCCACCATCTGCTTCATGCAGCCGGTGCCGCCCCCCCCGTTCGCGCCGGGCGCGCCCACCATCAATTCGTCGGGCAGGAAGATTGCGAAGGGTTCGTCCCCCACAATGGCGCGCGCGCACCAGATCGCATGACCCAGCCCCAGCGGCACCTGCTGGCGCACGGTGATGATATCGCCCGGCACGGCGCGCGTCGGGTCCAGCACGGACATGTCCTTGCCCCGGTCGCGCATCGTGTCTTCCAGCTCGTAGGCCACGTCGAAATGTTCGACGATGGCGGTCTTGCCGCGTCCGGTGACGAAGATCATCTGTTCGATCCCCGCCTCGCGTGCCTCGTCAACCGCATACTGGATCAGCGGGCGATCGACGATGGGCAGCAATTCCTTGGGGATCGCCTTCGTTGCAGGCAGGAACCGTGTGCCGAGCCCGGCCACGGGGAAGACGGCTTTTCGGATCGGTTTGCGTGTTGTCATGGGTCTGTCCTTTGCACAGGCGCTATCGGATGGCGGCAAGCGGCGTCAACGGGCGTTCTTGTCTGCGCGGCGAATCACGGTAGATGCTGGGGCAATGGACAAACTTATCATTCGCGGCGGCAACCGCCTTTCCGGCACCATCCCGATTTCGGGTGCGAAGAACAGCGCGCTGACGCTGATCCCGTGCGCGCTGCTGACCGAGGAACCGGTTACACTGCGCAACCTGCCGCGGCTGGCCGATATCGACGGGTTCCAGCACCTGATGACGCAGTTCGGCGTCAGCACCGGCATTCGCGGCAAGCGCCCGGAAGAATTTGGCCGCGTTGTCACGTTCGAGGCATCGCGCCTGACCTCCACCGTCGCACCCTACGATCTGGTGCGCAAGATGCGCGCCTCTATCCTCGTGCTCGGCCCGATGCTGGCGCGCAGCGGGGAAGCGACCGTCTCGCTGCCCGGCGGCTGCGCCATCGGCAACCGGCCCATCGATCTGCACCTGAAGGCTATCGAGGCGCTGGGTGGCGAGATCGAGCTGGCGCAGGGTTACGTCAAGGCGCACGCGCCCGATGGCGGCTTGCCCGGCGGCGAATTCGACTTCCCCGTGGTCAGCGTGGGCGCGACCGAGAATGCGCTGATGACGGCGGTGCTGGCTAATGGCACCAGCCGCCTGTTCAACGCCGCGCGCGAGCCGGAGATCGTGGACCTGTGCGGCCTGCTGACCGCGATGGGCGCGGAGATCGAGGGTGTCGGCACGTCCGACCTGACCATACACGGCGTGAAATCGCTGAACGGCGCGACCTACAAAGTGATGGCCGACCGCATCGAGGCCGGTTCCTACGCCTGCTGCCGCCGCGATCACCGGCGGCGAGGTCCGGCTGGACGGCGCGAAGGCGGACGAGATGCTGGCGACCATTCATGCGCTGCAGAAGATCGGCGTCGAGGTGACGAGCGACAAGGGCGGTGTGAACATTGCGGCGGACGGCCCGCTGAAAGCCACCAACCTTTCCACCGCCCCCTATCCCGGCCTAGCCACCGACATGCAGGCCCAACTGATGAGCCTGCTGTGCCGCGCCGAAGGCACCAGCGTGCTGAAGGAAACCATCTTCGAAAACCGCTACATGCATGTGCCCGAACTCATCCGCATGGGGGCAGATATCGAGACCGAGGGACGCACCGCCATCGTGCGCGGGGTAGGGATGCTGACCGGGGCCGAAGTCATGGCAACCGACCTGCGCGCCAGCATGAGCCTGATCATCGCCGCTCTCGCCGCAAAGGGCGAAACCACCGTGCGCCGCATCTACCATCTCGACCGCGGCTACGAACGGCTGGAGGAAAAGCTGCAACTGGTCGGCGCGGATATCGAGCGGGTGGACGACTAGGCAGTCCCGTTTTGAAGGTCCGCGGCTAACCAGAGCCGGATCGCGCCCGCCAGGCCCGGTGGCGTATTCGCCGCAATCCGCTCCACATCGATCCGCGCCACCAGCGCATTCACCGGCACCCCCTCGCGCGCCGCTGCCGCGCGCAGCATGTCCCAGAACATCGGCTCCAGACTGATAGACGTCTTGTGCCCGGCGATTTCGACCGAGCGTTTGACGGGCGGGTGGTAGAAGCTGTGCATCTTCCCGCTACTGGCATGTATCGGGGAGGGTGACAAAGGTGACACCGTGTCACCTTCGCAATTCAGCGTTTCCTGCATGTAAAACAGTTGTTTAGTAGAGAAGAACTGGGCGGACGGACACTGGTGCCGGGGCGCAAACGCACTGCAATAGCCAGCCGACGCGAGCGCCTCGCTTCCTCATATAGTCGGTTGGAAGCCCTGTAGGAAAACGGTTTTCCCGCATTACACGCCCCCTCAATACATATGCTGGCCGCCGTTGATGCTCATCGTGCTGCCGGTGACGAAGCCGCCGTCCTCGCTGCACAGGAAAGCAACGCCACGCGCAATTTCGTGGGCTTGGCCGAGGCGGCCGACGGGGATCTGGGCGATGATCTTTTCCAGCACCGTTTCGGGTACGGCGGCGACCATATCGGTGTCGATATAGCCGGGCGCGATGGCATTGACGGTCACGCCTGCGCGCGCGCCCTCCTGCGCCAGCGCCTTGGTAAAGCCGTGGATACCCGATTTGGCGGCGGCGTAATTGACCTGACCGTATTGGCCCGCCTGCCCGTTGATCGAACCGATATTGACGATGCGGCCCCATTTGCGCTCCCGCATTCCGGGAAAGCACGCCTTGGCCATGTTGAAGCACCCGCCCAGATTGACCCGCATCACGTCGTGCCAGTCGCCATAGCTCATCTTGTGCAGCGTGCCGTCGCGGGTGATGCCGGCATTGTTGACCACCACGTCGATGGCCCCGTGTTCCGCCGCCACCGCTTCGCACCCGGCGAGGACGGCCTCGTGGTCGCCGACATCGAACTTCGCCACGGGCAGACCGGTTTCTTCGCTGAAGGCGCGGGCGGCGTCGTCATTGCCGCCGTAATTCGCGATGACGCGCATTCCGTCATCGCGCAGCCTTTCGCAGATGGCACGCCCAATTCCGCGCGTTCCCCCGGTGACGATGGCTAATCGTGTCATGTCAAATGTCTCCTTCCGGCACCGTATATTACGGGGCGCGCGAAGAAGCGTAAACAGGAAGCCGATGCATACGAAGCCGCCGCAACGCCAATATCGACAGCGCCGATATCGAATGCGGCAATACGCAAAGCGTCAGAAGCGGAACTGCGTGCCCACATAGACGGCCTGGTCGTCCTGCACACTGTCGCTTAGCGGGGCCAGGCGGTCATTGTCCTGCGACAGGCGCACGCCCGCCGTCACATCGAGATTGCGCGTGACGCGATACGCGCCGCTTACATCCACCGACTGTTCACCACGCGCGGCCAGCGTGCGGGGAGAGCGACCGGGCGTTTCGTCCATTTCCAGCGCGATGCGCGGCTGGAACCGGCTGGGCCTGTCCGCAGCGGAACCGGTATCGGGCCGGAATTCGCTGAGGTCGGGCATGGCGATATCGCGCACACCGGCGGCCAGCTTGGGCGTCTTGGCGAAGTTCTGGTAGCCGCGCGCCACACCAAGGTCGTAGCGGCTGGCGGATAGCAGCGGCGCGGTGCGGCGCGCGCTGGCAGGGGCGGAAATCCGTTCCACCGAGCCGACCGAAGCAATCGCCTTGCGCACCGAGATCGCGCGGGCGGTGCCTTCATCGACGCGGACGGCGACAGTCACTGTACGCGGACCTGCGGTGACATCGTCGGTATCGCCCGACCGCGTGGGCGTGAACCGGGTGCGGATACCGCCATCCAGAATATTTGCGCGCATGTTTGCATTGACGCGCCGGGCCAGCTGGGGATCGACCCCGGCAGGCGTGAACAGGGTGAAGGCGGCGTCATCGCTATCGGCGTTCACCAGCGATGGAAGGGCAAGACCGGCACCCGGAATGGCGAGTGCGGCGGCAGCGGCAAGCGCCAGCACAATACCGCCCGCTCCCGTCTTTTCGGGCGTCTTCTCCGGCAATTTCCGCGTCATCCGCGCCATGTCCGTGCAATTTCCGTTTCCAACACCGGTAACAAAGCCGCCGCGCGCTGAACGGTTCCTGACCCTTATCGCGCTCGGTTCGATCCGATTCGTCAGGACTACGCCCCGCCGCGCCTTGCTGCCAGCAAAACCGAACGATTGCAGGCAATAACGCGCATGTGTTGCCATCGGCACACAGAGACATTTTTTCACGCACGGTTCAGGCCGCGCCATCGAAGGGCAATCCGCCCTTGCGCGCCTTGCCGCCCGTGGGCCAGACGCCTAGAAGCCGCTCGACACCACATCATGCCGCCAGCAGAAAAGATGCATTCGACCATGTCCAACGCCCGATCCCCCCTCGTTCGCGCAACCCTGATGCTGTCCCCGAAGCTGGCCTTGATGTTGGGCGGTGCTGCCGCGCTGGCCGCATGTGGCGGGCGCGAGCAGCCGCGCGCCGACCTGGCCGCAGCGCAGGTAACGACCATCGGCGTCAATTCCTATCTGTGGCGCGCCAGCCTCGACACGGTCGGCTTCGCGCCCTTGCTTCAGGCGGATAGCGCGGGCGGCGTGATCGTGACCGACTGGTATACCAATCCGCAAAGCCCGGGCGAGCGGGTGAAACTGACCGTCTCCATCCTCGACCAGGATTTGCGCGCAGACGCGTTGCGCGTCGCGGCCAGCCGGCAGGTTTCGCAGGCCGGCACATGGGTCGATGCGCCGGTGCAAGCAGCCACCGTGCAGAAGCTAGAGGATATCATCCTGACCAAGGCGCGTGACTTGCGCCGTCAGGCCATGTCCTCCTGATCCGCCACTTCGGGAAGGCGGACAGGATAATGCGCGAACGCTTCGATCCGGCGACTGCGGACGCGCGCTGGCAGGCCGCGTGGGATGAGGCGGGCTGTTTTGTCGCCGATTCCGACAGCCCGAAACCAAAGAGCTACGTGCTGGAGATGTTCCCCTATCCCAGCGGGCGCATCCATATCGGCCATGTCCGCAATTACACGATGGGCGACGTGCTGGCGCGCTACAAGGCGATGCGCGGGTTCGAGGTGTTGCATCCGATGGGCTGGGATGCGTTCGGAATGCCGGCGGAAAACGCGGCGATGGAACGCGGGGTGCACCCCGGCGGCTGGACACGCGACAATATCGCGGCGATGCGCGCGCAGCTAAAACGGATCGGCTTCGCGCTTGACTGGTCCAGAGAATTCGCCACCTGCGATCCCGAATATTACGGGCACGAGCAGACGCTGTTTCTGGCGCTGCACGAGGCAGGACTGGTCTATCGGCGCGAGGCGACGGTGAACTGGGACCCGGTCGATCACACGGTGCTGGCCAACGAACAGGTGATCGACGGCAAAGGCTGGCGCAGCGGTGCGGAAGTGGAGAAGCGCAAGCTGAACCAGTGGTTCGTGCGCATCACCGACTTTGCCGAAGAGCTGCTGGCCGGGTTGGATACACTCGACAAGTGGCCCGACAAGGTGCGGCTGATGCAGGAAAACTGGATCGGCAAGTCGCAGGGACTGGAGTTTTCGTTCCGGATAAAGGAACAAGGCAGCCCACCGGAGTTGAAGACGGCGCGCAGCGCCACCGGCTCGGGGCGAACGGGAGTCGAGCAGAACCCGCAAGCCGTTCGCCCTGAGCTTGTCGAAGGGCCGTCTTTGACTTCGGGTGAAATGCTTAAAGGCGAGAGCAAGGCTTCGACAGGCTCAGCCCGAACGGTTGGTGGGGATCAATCCCGGCACCTGACGTCCATTTCCCTCTATTCAACCCGCCCCGACACCATTTTCGGCGCGAGCTTCGTGGCCGTCGCCGCGGATCATCCGGTGGCGCAGGGCATCGACAGCGACGCGGCGCGCGCTTTCATCGCGGAATGCAAGCGCGGCGGCACCACGGCGGCGGAGCTGGAAACAGCGGAGAAGCTGGGTTTCGATACTGGCCTGACCGCGACGCACCCCTTCACCGACGCACCGCTGCCTGTCTACATCGCCAATTTCGTACTGATGGAATACGGCACCGGCGCGGTGATGGGCGTTCCGGGGCATGACAGCCGCGACTTCGAATTCGCCACCAAATACGGCCTGCCGATCCCACGTGTCGTCGCGGCGACGGCGGAGGATGTGGATGCACCGCTGACCGAGGCGGACATCGGCGACGGCGTGATCGTCAATTCGGACTTTCTCAATGGCATGACGGTGGACGATGCTATCGCCGCAGTTATCGCCCGTGCCGAAGCAGAAGGCTGGGGCGAGGGCAGGACCGTGTGGCGGCTGCGCGACTGGGGCGTGTCGCGGCAGCGATACTGGGGCACGCCGATCCCGTTCGTCCACTGTGACACTTGCGGCGTGGTACCGGTACCCGCAGACCAACTGCCCGTCACCTTGCCCGAAGACGTGGACTTTTCCGAACCCGGCAATCCGCTGGACCGCCATCCGACGTGGAAGCACACCACTTGTCCGACATGCGGCCGTAAAGCGTTGCGCGAGACCGACACCCTCGACACTTTCGTCGACAGCAGCTGGTATTTCCTGCGCTTCGCCAGCCAGCCTGACGACAAACCGTTCGATCCTGCGGAAGTGGCGAAGTGGCTGCCGGTGGAACAATATATCGGCGGGGTCGAACATGCGATCCTGCACCTGCTCTATGCCCGGTTCTGGACGCGGGCGCTGGCCAAATGCGGCTTGCTCGAATGTGAAAGAGCCGTTCGCCAGCCTGTTCACGCAAGGCATGGTGACGCATGAAACGTATCAGCTAGGCGACGGCAGTTTCCTCTCGCCTGACCAGGTGACTCGCAAGGGAGCGGACTGGACCCGTATCGAGGACGGCGCACCGGTGACGGCGGGCCGCGTCGTCAAGATGTCGAAATCCAAGAAGAACGTTGTCGATCCCGATGCGATCATCGCGCAGCATGGCGCGGATGCGGTGCGCTGGTTCATGCTAAGCGACTCGCCGCCGGAGCGCGACTTGCCGTGGTCCGAGGCGGGGATCGAGGGTTGCTCGCGCTTCGTGCAACGGCTGTGGCGGCTGTTCGGGGAATACGAAGCCAATGCGGGCGGAGAGGACATGGCGCTCGCCCGCAAGACGCACCAGACCATCGCCGCTGTCGCCGACGATATCGAGGCGCTGGGCTTCAACAAGGCGGTCGCGCGGCTCTACGAACTGACCGGCGCGATCGAAAAGGCCGCGCCGTCCGCGCATCGCGGCGAGGCGATCCGCGCATTGTTGCATATGGTTTCCCCCATGATGCCGCATCTGGCGGAAGAAGCGTGGAGCAACATAGGTGGCGCCGGCCTGCTCGCCGAAGCGGCCTGGCCCGAAGTGGATGCCAAACTGCTGGTCGAGGACGAGGTGACCATCGCCGTGCAGCACAAGGGCAAGCTGCGCGATACGCTGACCGTCGCCAAGGGGATGGCACGCGAAGATCTCGAAGTTGCCGCGCTCGCCAGCGAGAAGGTGCAGCGGTCCATCGACGGGGCGACGGTGCGCAAGGTCATCGTGGTGCCGGACCGGCTGGTGAATATTGTCACATGATGCGCGTTCTTGCCGCCTCCATTCTGAGCATCGCGCTCGCCGCCTGCAACCTAGCGCCGATGTATGCGGGCGGCGGCACCGGCGCGGTAGGGCAGGGGCTGGCCGCCATCGAGGTTGCGCCGATCCAGGGCCGCGCCGGATGGCTGATGCGCAATGCCCTGAACGACCGGCTGTCCGCAGGTGGGGCCGCCGCCGGTGCCGCCGCGCCGCGTTATCGCCTCGACGTGCGGCTGGACGATCAGCTGGAAGGGCTGGGCGTGCTGGGCGACGATACCATCGGGCGCGAACGCCGCATCCTGCGCGCGCGCTATCAGCTAGTGGATCTTGCCAGCGGCGACATCGTGCTGGACGCAACCTCGGGTTCGGACGCCGGTATCGACGTCGTCAGCAGCGAATACGCCGTCATTGCAGCGGAGGAACGTGCGCTGGAGAACCTGGCGCAGGAGGTGGCGCAGCGGATGGTCGCGCAGATCGCGCTGCGGCTGCGTGAAAACGGGCTGAGCAACTTGGTGAAATTGGTCGAGCGACCGAATGAAGGCGACCCAGCGCGACTTCGCCCGCAACGCTGCGCGTACCGCCAAATCGTGCAGCGTCTTCTATTTCTGCGGTCCGGACGAGGCGGGCGCATCCGCCGCCGCCGATGCAATCGTTTCGCTGCTGCCCGATGCTGGCGACCGGGTTGAGCTGACCGGCACGGCATTGCGCAAGGATCCGGTCCTTCTGGGCGACGAGGCGCGCTCCGCCTCCCTGTTCGGCGATACGCGGCACATCCTGGTGCGCGCAACGGGCGACGATGCGCTGCTGGCGCTGGAGACCTTCTTCGAAGGAACCGGCGACGCGTGCCCGGTCCTGATCGTGGCAAGCGGCGCTACCGACAAGTCGAAGATCGCCAAGCTGCTGATGAAGCGCGACGATGCGCTGGTGGCGATGTTCTATCCGCCCGAACTGCGCGATATCGGCCAGACCGTGCGCGACCGGGGCATGGCGGCGGGGCTGAAATTCGGCGGCGATATTGCGGAGCGCATCGCCAGCGGGGCGGGCCTCGATATCCGGCTGGCAACATCGGAAGTGGAGAAGCTGGCGCTGTATTGCGATGCCGATCCGTCGCGCCCCGTGACCGTAACGGCCGACGATCTGGATGCCATTGGCGCGCCGGGGGAGGATGACGGGTTCGCGCCGCTGGTCAACACGGTGCTGTCGGGCGACCTTGCGAAGCTGCCCGCCGAATTGCGGCGCATGCGCGAGTTGTCGATCAATCCGGTCGGCTTGCTGCTGGCATTCGAGCGGCGCGCGGTGCAGCTGGCGAACCTCGATGCCGCGATTGGGCCACGCGGCGATGTGGCAGGCACCATCGAGCAGGAAAAACGCGCGCATCGTATTTTCTTCAAGGATGTACGCGATATCTCGGCGCAGATCCGCAAATGGCGCGGAGCCAAGCTCGCACGCTTGCAAAGCCGCCTGCTCGATCTGCACGTCGCGTTGATGGCGAACAACCGTTCGGCGGAATTGCTGCTGTCACAGGGTCTGGCGGAGATTGCCCGCGCGGCGAACGCGCGCCACAGATAACACGTGGCGAACGCGCGCCACAAATAATACGCGGCGAATGCCCACCGTTGCCGATTAGTCCTGCGGGACGCTGAACCGACCCGTCACGCGACCGTTGCCGGTCTCGCCGACCGCCGGTTCGCCCGCCACCGGCGAAGAGCCTTGCGCCCGCCCGTCGATGCTGGACACGCCGCTGCGCAAATCGATCACGAGCCGCCCGCCATTCAGCGTATCGCTACCGCGTCGCAGCCGGACATTGCCCGCCATCGTGATGATGCGGCGGTTGAAATCATATACCGCGATATCGCCCGTGGCTGCTTCGTTGCCGCGCCGCACATCGACGCCGCCCGTCGCGGTCATGCGCTGGATCTGCAACGTGCCCGCATCGGTATAATTGATCAGCATCCGGCTCGACCGCACGGTCAGCCCCGCCTGCTGCAACACGACGCTACCGCTCAGGGCGACGCGGTTCTCGCGGTCCTGCAATTCGATGCGGCCGGCATCGAAGCTGACGGGCGCGCGCGAATTGTGCCCGGCGATGGCCTGCGCATAGACATGCATCCCGCCCAAAGCGGGTAGCGTCAGCACGAAGCCGGTGGCGGCGTATTTCAGGTGTTTCAGCATCATCACGGCGTCCTAAGCTTGCCCGGCACCATGCGCAATTTCGCATCGCCATCGAGCACGATGGTGCGCGCGTCCAGATCGGCGTCGATGCGGTTGGCGGAGAAGGTGCCCGCCGGTATTTCGCCATTCACGCCATCGCGCCCGTTCATGGTCTTCGCGTTGAAATCGACCGACACCCCGCCCACCCTCATGGCGTACCCGTCCGCTGCCGTCATGCGGACGTCACCGGGAAAATCCACAGTTTCCTCGCGCAGCTTGTAGGCGCCGCCCGGTGCGGTGATGCGTGCGGGGCCTTCGCGCAACAGGATGCGCGCGACCAGATCGTCCATCCGCACCACGCCTTCCGCGCTGGACTTCTGCACCGCTTCGCCCGCCATCAGGCTGAACGGGCGGCCGTCATTGTCCTGTCCGCGATACAATGCGTTGTCGACGCGCAGGCGTTCGTCGATCACGGCAACCTTGTTGCGGTCGAGCAGGAAGCTGACTTCGCCGCGCGGGCTGAGCGGGGTGATGACCATCATCGCGGCCAATACGCCGACTCCCATCGGCAGCGCCGCGCCCAGAAATTTCACCAGCCGGTCATGCGAGCCACCGGGCGCGGCGAAACGTTGCCGCCGGTTGCGCTTGGCCTGCGCGGCGCGCGTTTCGTGCGCAAGTTCGGGGGAAGCGGCGGCGGCCATCGGACGCTATGCGTGGCTGAAGATGTCGTGTTCGGCCCAGCCGAGGAAATCGAGCCGCGCGCGCGTGGGCAGGAAGTCGAAGCAGGCCTGCGCGATTTCGGTGCGCCCCTCGCGCGCCAGCCGCTCCACGAAGATCTCGTGCATGCCGTGCAGGAAGCGCACGTCGCTGGCGGCGTAATCGCGCTGCGCATCGTTTATGTCGGGTGCGCCCCAGTCGCTCGACTGTTGCACCTTGGACATCTCGCCCCCGAGCAGTTCGGTCACCAGCGCCTTCAGTCCGTGGCGGTCGGTATAGGTGCGCGTCAGCTTGCTGGCGATCTTGGTGCAGAACACCGGTGCGGCGGTGACGCCGAGATAGTATTCGATGGCGGCCAGATCGAAGCGCGCGAAATGAAACAGCTTCAGCCGGTCCGGATCGCCCAGCACCGCGCAGAGGTTGGGCGCAGCGTATTCGCTGCCCACGCCGAACCGAACCAGGTGTTCGTCGCCGCCGCCGTCGCTGATCTGCACCACGCACAACCGGTCGCGCGGAGTGACCAGGCCCATCGTCTCGGTATCGACTGCAACGATGCCATTGTTGATCGCGGGGTCCAGCGCGTCGGCGGGGAGGTCTTCTTCGTGGAAATATACTGTCATGGAGGGCGCTTTACGCGGCTTGCGCGCTATAAGGAAGGCCCCAGCTTGGCAGGAAAAAATGGTCGAAGAGCTTCCCGAAGACTGGCGCGCGGTGCTGGAGCCTGCCCTGGCAACCGCCGAAACGGAAGCCTTGGCGGCGTGGCTGGCGGGCGAGGAAGCGACGGGCAAGACGGTCTATCCGCCACGCGAAGAACGGTTTGCCGCTTTGCGCGTGACTTCGCTGGCCGATGTGCGCGTGGTGATATTGGGGCAGGATCCGTATCATGGGCCGGGGCAGGCGCACGGACTGGCGTTCTCCGTGCCCGATGGCGTGAAACTGCCCCCGTCGCTGCGCAATATCTATCGCGAACTGGCCGACGATCTGGGTATCGAGACACCGACCGGCGGTAACCTGACCGGATGGGCGAAGCAGGGCGTGCTGCTGCTCAACACCACGCTGACGGTTGAGGCGGGCGAGGCCGGCAGCCATGCCAGGCAGGGCTGGGAGCGCGTAACCGATGCGGTTGTGGCAGCGGTTGCAGCAAGGCCCGAGCCATGCGTCTTCATCCTGTGGGGTGCCCATGCGCAGAAGAAAGCAGCGCGCGTTCTCAAACGCGAGGGGCGGCACCTGATTGTGTCGTCCCCGCACCCCAGCCCGCTATCCGCCTATCGCGGCTTCTTTGGCAGTCGCCCGTTCAGCCGGGCCGACACCTTTTTGGCGTCGCGCGGGCGTGGGCGCATCGACTGGCAGGCAGAGTGACAGCGCCCCTGCAACACTCTAGGCCCGCCGTTCAATTGCATGGCTCGGGGGCAAACATGCGCAGAATCGCGTTCGGATTGCTGACTTTCTTCGCGGGGCTTTCGCTGCTTGCGACGCTCGCTTCTTTCACCAATGGCGACCAGTGGTTCGTGCGCGCCTTCGACCTGGTGCGCGAACCGCACCTGTACCTTGCGCTGATACTGGCAGCTGTGTCGATGCTGGTCCTGCACGGCAAGCGCCGGATGGTCGGGGTTGTGTTCCTCGTCGTCGCGGCGCTGAATTTCTGGCGCATCTGGCCCTATACTTCGTTTGCAGGCGAAGAGATCGCACTGTCCGATCCGGCGCAAGGGTCGCAATGCTTCACGGCGTTGGCGCTCAATGTGAAGATGAAGAATACGGACCATCGCGCCGTGATCGATCAGATCGAGCAGGCGGATGCCGACATCCTGCTGGTGATGGAGCCGGATGCGCGCTGGGCGCGCAAGCTTGCGCCGGTGCTGGCACGCTACGACACCACGCTGTCCGAAATTCAGCCCAATGCCTACGGCATGATCTTCGCCTCGCGCGTGCCGGTGCGCAGCGCGCGCGTGGTCGAGAACACCTCGCGCAACACGCCCACGCTCTATGCCACGCTGGACCTTGCCAATGGCGCGGCGTTCGAATTTATCGGCCTGCATCCCAAACCGCCGGTGCCGGGTACGAATACGCAAATGCGCGACGAGAATATCCTGAACGCGGGGCGGCAAACGCCCGACGGGCTGGCCAATGCGCTGGTGATGGGCGACTTCAACGACGTGCCGTGGTCGCGCACGACGACGACGTTCCGCAAGCAGGGCAACTGGCGCGATCCACGCATCGGGCGCGGCACCTATGCGACGTTTCCGGCGGACATGACGGCACTGGGCTGGCCGCTGGACCAGATCATGTTGCGCGGCGGGATGGAGTTGCGTTCGTTCAGCGTGCTGCCTGACAATGGCGCGGACCACCGGGCGATGCGGGCGGAAGTGTGCGCGGGACCGGAAGCGAATTAGACACTAGCACAACCGGGAATTTCGGGCAGAGAAGCGCACGATGCATCTTGGCAGCAATCCCGTCCGGCTGATTCCCGTGTTGTTCCTTGTCGCCATCGCGCTGGGGACGGCGCTGCTGATGCTGCCTGTCGCGCGTGACGATGCGGGCACTGCGCCGTTCATGACCGCCTTCTTCACGGCTACATCCGCTGTCGCTGTCACCGGGCTGATCGTGGTCGATACCCCCACCTACTGGTCCGGCTTCGGGCAGGCTGTCATCCTGCTGCTGTTCCAGATCGGCGGCTTCGGCATCATGACCGCCGCCACGCTGCTGGGCCTGCTGGCGGGCCGCACCTTCCGCATGCGCGACCGGATGGCGACGCAGGTGGAGCGCAGCCGGTTGCAGCTGGGCGACGCGCAATCGGTGCTCAAACTGGTGCTGGTCATCACATTAACGGTGGAGCTGGTGGTGGCGACAATCCTCGTGCTGCGCCTGCGGATGGCCTACGATGCCAGCTGGGGCGAGGCGCTGTGGCATGGCGTGTTCCATTCGGTCAGCGCGTTCAATAATGCCGGGTTCTCGTCTTTTTCGGACAGCGTGATGGGTTTTCAGTCGGACCCGGTCATGCTCGGGCCGATCATGCTGGCGGTCATCATCACCGCGCTGGGCTTTCCCGTGATGCAGGAACTGCGCCATCGCCCGTTCGCGTTCAAGAGCTGGACACTGCATTCGAAGATTACCGTCACCGGCACCGCCGTGCTGCTGGCCTTCGGCTTCCTCGCCATGCTGGTGCTGGAATGGAACAACGCCGCGACGCTGGGGCCGATGGACGCGGGCGGCAAGGCGCTCAACGCGATGTTCCACTCGGTCATGCCACGCACTGCCGGGTTCAACAGCCTCGATGTCGGCAGCTTCACAGATGCCACGGTGCTGGTGAATTACCTGCTGATGATCATCGGCGGGGGCAGCGCGGGCACGGCGGGCGGGATCAAGATCACAACTTTTGTACTGCTGCTGGCGGTGGTCGCGTCCGAAATCAGGGGCCAGCGCGATGCCAACCTGTTCGGCCGCCGCATCGGCCGCGATACCGAGCGGCAGGCGCTGACCGTGGCGACGCTGGCGATAACGCTGATCCTGGCCGGCAGCGCGATCATCATGGCGGTCACCGAACTGCCGATCCGCGACGTGCTGTTCGAGGCCGTGTCCGCCTTTGCCACCGTCGGCCTCAGCACCGGCATCACCGCCGACCTGCCCGTGACGGGCCAACTGGTCATCATCGTGCTGATGTTCGTTGGGCGGGTGGGAACCATCACCGTGGCCACCGCGCTGGCCCTTGGTGGCGGCAGGCAGAAATTCCGTTATCCCGAGGAGAACCCGATTGTCGGATAAGAAACATGTGCCGGTGATGGTGATCGGACTGGGCCGCTTCGGCGGGGCGGTCGCCTGTTCGCTGATGCGGATGGGGCACGAGGTGCTGGGCATCGATGCCGACCCCGCGCTGGTTGACCAGTTCGCCGACCGGCTAACGCAGGTGGTGGAAGCCGACACGACCGATATCGACGCGCTGCGGCGGCTGGACGCAGGCGATTACGGCAGCGTCGTGGTTGGCATCGGCACCGATATGGAGGCCAGCGTGCTGACCGTGCTGGCGCTGTCCGACCTTGGTGTGCCATCCATCGTAGCCAAAGCGATCAACGAGAACCACGGGCGTATCCTGGAACGCACCGGTGCGACCAATATCGTCTATCCCGAAGCGCGGATGGGCGCCCGCGTGGCGCATATCCTGTCGGGCCGAATGATCGACTATATCGAATTCGACGACAACTTCGCCATCGCCAAACTGCGCGCCCCGGTCTCCATCTGCGGCAAGACCCTGGAAGCCAGCGGCGTGCGCACCCGCCACGACATCACCGTGGTCGGCATCAAGCGGCGGCAGGACGATTTCGTCTACGCCGTGCCGGAAACCGAAGTGGAAGAAGGCGATCTGCTGATCGTGTCCGGCACCACGCCCGACGTGGAACGGTTTGCGGCACTGGGCGCGGGGTAAGGGCCAACAATTAGCGCGGTAACATCGTCACACCCATCAGCGCCTCGTCCACCGCACGCGCCGCTTGCCGTCCTTCGCGGATGGCCCAGACGACCAGGCTCTGCCCGCGCCGCATGTCGCCGCAGGCGAAGACATTTGGCTGCGTCGTGGCATAGCGTTCGGTGTCGGCGCGCACATTGCCGCGCTCGCACAGTTCCACGCCGATCCGGTCTAGCAGGCCGCGTCGCACAGGGCCGGTGAAGCCCATCGCCAGCAGGATGAGATCCGCTTTCAGCACGTATTCGCTGCCCGGCACTTCGGCAAAATCACGGCCCGTCCACTCGATCCGCACGCATTCCAGGCCAGTGACTTCGCCGCCCTCACCGACCACGCGCTTGGTCAGCACCGCCCAGTCGCGGTTCGCGCCTTCCTCGTGGCTCGACGTGGTGCGCATCTTGACCGGCCAGTGCGGCCAGCTCAGCGCCTTGTCCTCGCGTTCGGGCGGCTGCGGCATGATTTCCAGCTGGGTGACGCTCGCCGCGCCCTGCCGGTTGCTGGTGCCGACGCAATCCGAGCCAGTATCGCCGCCGCCGATCACGATGACATGCTTGCCCTTGGCGCTCAGCGTGCCGCGCGGGGCAGCGCGCAATTCGTCATCGCCTGCATTCCTCTTGTTCTGCTGGCTGAGGAACTCCATCGCCAGTCGCACGCCGGGCAGTTCCGAACCGGGTATGTCCAGCCGCCGCGCTTCCTCCGCCCCGCCCGCCAGCACCGTCGCGTCGAAATTGTCCTTCAGGGCCGACATGCCGATATCCACCCCCACTTCGGCACTGGTTCGGAAGGTGACGCCCTCGGCCTCCATCTGCACCGCGCGGCGATTGATGAGGTGTTTTTCCATCTTGAAGTCGGGGATGCCGTAGCGCAGCAGCCCGCCGATCCGGTCGGACTTCTCGAACACCGTCACCGCGTGTCCGGCGCGTGCCAGCTGCTGCGCACATGCCATGCCGGCGGGGCCGGAACCGACCACGGCGACCGATTTGCCGCTTGGCTTTTCAGGTACCTGCGGCACGACCCAGCCTTCTTCCCAGCCCCGGTCGATGATGGCGGATTCGATGCTTTTGATCGTCACCGGCTGGTCGGTGATATTGAGCGTGCAGCTTGCCTCACACGGGGCAGGGCAAATCCGGCCGGTAAATTCGGGGAAGTTGTTGGTGGAATGCAGCACTTCGAGTGCGTTCTTCCAGTCGCCTTCATAGACCAGGTGGTTCCAGTCCGGGATGATGTTGTTCACCGGGCAGCCGTTGTGGCAATAGGGTATGCCGCAATTCATGCACCGGCTAGCCTGCGCCTTCAGCGCGTCCTCCGGCATCGGTACGGTGAATTCCTTGTAGGAGCGCAGCCGCTCTTCGGGCGCGAGATACGCCGTGTCCTGCCGGTCCAGTTCGAGGAAGCCTGTTTCCTTGCCCATGTGGTTCTCTTTCTATTCCGCCGCGACCTGCGCTGCCGCTTCGCGTTCGGCTTCGAGAGCCTCCAGCGCGGCGCGATAGTCGGTCGGCATCACTTTCACGAAGCGCGTCAGCGCATTGTCCCAATCGTCGAGCAATGCGGTCGCACGCGCGGAGCCGGTGTGCAGCTTGTGCCGTTCCACCAAAATCCTTAGCCGCGCGGCATCGTGGCGCAGCATGTCGCCCATGCCCGGATCGTTCACGCCGTTGCCGCGCTGTTGCGGGTAGCCGGTACCCTGGTCGGCATCGTCGCCTGCGCCGATCGGTTGAAGCGCGACTTGCGCCGGGTTCACCAGATCGGCGAATGTGTTGTCGGGGTCGTAGACATAAGCCACCCCGCCGCTCATCCCGGCGGCAAAGTTGCGGCCTGTCTTGCCCAGCACGCAGACCACGCCGCCGGTCATGTATTCGCAGCCGTGATCACCCGTCCCCTCGACCACCGCGACCGCGCCCGAATTGCGCACCGCGAAGCGTTCGCCCGCGACGCCGCCGAAATAGGCTTCGCCCGAAATCGCGCCATACAGCACGGTGTTGCCGACAATGATGTTCTGCGTCGGGTCGCGTGGTGCGGCCTTAGGCTGGCGCACGATGATGCGTCCGCCCGACAGGCCCTTGCCGACATAGTCGTTGGCATCGCCGGTCAGGTCCAGCGTGACGCCATGTGCCAGCCACGCGCCGAAGCTTTGTCCCGCAACGCCGGTGAAGTTCACGCGGATGGTTTCTGCGGGCAAACCAGTATGGCCGTATTGCTTGGCGATACGGCCCGACAGCATGGTGCCGACGGTGCGGTTCACATTGCGAATGTCACGCGACAGTTCCACCGGTTCGCGTTTCGCCAGCGCCGGTTCGCACGCTGCGATAAGCTCCATGTCGAGCGCGCCCTCCAGCCCGTGATCCTGCGTCATCGTATGGTGCAGCGCGCCGTTCTCGGACGGTTTTACTTCGTGCAGGATGCGCGTC
Source organism: uncultured Alphaproteobacteria bacterium (assembly GCA_963838735.1). GTDB lineage: Bacteria > Pseudomonadota > Alphaproteobacteria > Sphingomonadales > Sphingomonadaceae > Parerythrobacter_A. Next base: position 47,638 of record CAWISG010000010.1, on the reverse strand, counting down.
AGGTCCACGCCATGCGCCTTCCAGTGGCGTTCGACGCGGCGGGTGTCGATCCGGTCCACGCGGCCGACCATCTCCTCCACCGTGCGGAAGCCCATGTCGGCCATGATGGCGCGCAGTTCCTCGGCCACGAAGAAGAAGTAATTTACCACGTGCTCGGGCGTGCCGGTAAAGCGCGCGCGCAGCACCGGATCCTGCGTCGCCACGCCGACCGGGCAGGTGTTGAGATGGCATTTGCGCATCATGATGCAGCCTGCCGCGATCAGCGGCGCAGTGGCGAAGCCGAACTCGTCCGCACCCAGCAGCGCGCCAATCGCGACGTCGCGCCCGGTCCTGAGGCCGCCATCGACCTGCACCGCGATACGTTCTCGCAAATCGTTCAGCAGCAGCGTCTGCTGCGTTTCGGCCAGCCCAATCTCCCACGGGGAGCCGGCATGCGTCAGGCTGGTCAGCGGCGATGCGCCGGTGCCGCCTTCGTAACCCGAAATCGTGACATGGTCCGCCTTGCACTTGGACACGCCCGCCGCGACCGTGCCGACGCCCACTTCGGCCACCAGCTTGACCGAGATGCGCGCTTCGGGTTGCACGTTCTTCAGGTCGTGGATCAGCTGCGCCAGGTCTTCGATCGAATAGATATCGTGATGCGGCGGCGGCGAAATCAGCCCCACGCCGGGTGTCGAATGCCGCACCGCACCGATGCGCTTGTCCACCTTGTGTCCGGGTAACTGACCGCCTTCGCCCGGCTTCGCGCCCTGCGCCATCTTGATCTGGATATCGTCGGAATTTGCCAGATATTCCGCCGTCACGCCGAAGCGCCCGCTGGCGACCTGCTTGATCCGGCTGCGCATCGAATCGCCGTTTTCCATCGGCACGAAGCGGAACGGTTCCTCCCCGCCTTCGCCGGTGTTGGAGCGTCCGCCGATACGGTTCATGGCGATCGCCATCGTCGAATGCGCCTCGTGACTGATGGAACCCAGGCTCATCGCGCCGGTACTGAACCGCTTGACGATGTCGCTGGCGGGTTCGACCTCGTCCAGCGGGACGGGCTTGTCGCCAGGGGTCAGTTCCATCAGCCCGCGAATGGTCAGCAGGCGTTCGTTCTGCTCGTTCACCGATTTGGCAAAAGCGTCGTATTTCTGCGGCGTGTTGCCGCGCACCGCGTGCTGCAGGTCGGCGACATTGCCCGGTGTCCAGGCGTGGTCCTCGCCGCGCAGGCGGAACTGGTAGATACCGCCCACTTCCAGCATCCCGGCATATAGCGGATCGTTGCCATAGGCGACGCCGTGACGCCGCACGGTTTCGGCGGCGACTTCTTCCAGACCGATCCCCTCGATGGTGGTGGCGGTGCCCTTGAAGAAAGTGTCGATCAGCGTGCTGGACAGGCCGACCGCGTCGAAGATCTGCGCACCGCAATAGGACTGGTAGGTGCTGATGCCCATCTTGGACATCACCTTCAGAATGCCCTTGCCGACCGCCTTCACGTAATTGTCCTGCACCTGTTCGCGTGTCAGCTGCGCGAACTTTGCGCACCCGCAGGTCTTCCAGCGTTTCCAGCGCGACATAGGGGTTAATCGCTTCCGCGCCGTATCCTGCCAGCACGCAGTAATGGTGCACTTCGCGCGCTTCGCCGGTTTCTACCACCAGCCCGGTCTGCATCCGCAGGCCCTGCCGCGTCAGGTGGTGATGCACCGCCGCCGTAGCCAGCAGGGCGGGCATGGCGATGCGTTCGGCGCTCTGTTTCCGGTCGCTCAGGATCAGGATGTTATGGTCCTGCAACACCGCCTCGGTCGCGGCCCAGCACATCTCCTTAATTGCCAGCGCCAGCCCGTCTGCCCCGCTCGCTGCATCCCATGTGATATCGATCGTCTCGGTGCGGAACGCGCCGTCCAGGGCGGTCTCCACGCTGCGGATCTTGGCCAGATCGCCATTGGTGAGGATCGGCTGGCTCACTTCCAGCCGCTTGTGCGTACCGGCATCGCGGCCCAGCAGGTTGGGGCGCGGACCGATCATCGAATGCAGGCTCATCACCAGCTCTTCGCGGATCGGGTCGATCGGCGGGTTGGTGACTTGCGCGAAGTTCTGCTTGAAATAATCGTATAAGAGGCGGCTCTTGTTGCTCAGCACGGCCAGCGGCGTGTCGGTGCCCATCGAACCGAGCGGATCGAGCCCGCTTTGCGCCATGGGTTCCAGAAAGCGAGAGATGTCTTCCTGCGTATAGCCGAACGCCTGCTGTGCTTGCAGCAGGGTTGGCGTTTCCTGATTTTCGTCCTGCGGCAATTCCTCGAATTCGGGATCGACCGTGTCGAGATCGTCCAGCGTGTATTGCGTCGCTTCCAGCCACTGTGCGTAAGGCTGCGCGTTCGCCAGCTGCGCCTTCAGCTCGCCATCCTCGACGATGCGGCCTTCTTCAAGATCGATCAGCAGCATCTTGCCGGGTTGCAGCCGCCACTTGCGGGTAATGTCTTCTTCCGCAAACGGCAGCACACCGCTTTCGGAGGCAAGACAAACCAGATTGTCCGACGTGGTGCAGAACCGCGCTGGGCGCAGGCCATTGCGATCCAGCGTCGCGCCGATTTGCCGACCGTCGGTAAAGCACACGGCGGCAGGCCCGTCCCACGGCTCCATCAGTGCGGCGTGGTATTCGTAGAAGGCGCGCCGCGCCGGGTCCATCTGCGTGTTTCTGGCCCAGGCTTCGGGCATCAGCATCATCATCGCATGGCTGAGCGAAAACCCGCCCGCCAGCAGCAGCTCCAGCGCATTGTCGAGGCAGGCGGTGTCGGACTGGCCATGCGGGATCAGCGGCCACATCTTGTCGAGGTCCGCGCCCAGCAGCTCGCTCTCCATCGTCCGGCGGCGCGCATTCATCCAGTTCACATTGCCGCGAACCGTGTTGATCTCGCCATTATGCGCCATGAAGCGATAGGGATGGGCCAGCCGCCAGCTGGGGAACGTGTTGGTACTGAACCGCTGGTGGACCAGCCCCAGCGCGCTGACGCAATCCGCATCGCGCAGATCGTCGTAAAACGAACCGACCTGTGTGGCGAGCAGCAGCCCCTTGTACACGATGGTGCGGCTGGAAAAGCTGGGAATATAGGTCTGCACCAGCGCGGGCATGTCGTGCTTTTCCGCAAGGCGCGCGAGCGGGTTCAGCGTCTGCTTGCGGATGACCACCAGCTTGCGTTCGAAGGCTGCGGTATCCGCATCTGTGTCCTGGCAAGCGACGATGCACTGGCGCATCACCGGCATGGAAGCGATGACCGCTTTTCCCAAACCATCGAGCGTGGTGGGCACATCGCGCCAGCCGATCACGCGCTGGCCTTCCTTGGCAACGAATTTTTCCAGCTGTTCGGTCACGAAGCGCCGCGCGTCGTCGTCCTGCGGCAGGAAGCATTGCGCGACGGCATAATATCCGACGGGCGGCAGGTCGTGCCCGGCTTGCGCCGCCCATCGGCGGATCAGCGGATCGGGGATCTGCAGCAGGATGCCCGCGCCATCGCCCAGCAGCGGATCGGCACCCACCGCGCCGCGATGGTCGAGATTGGCAAGGATTTCCAGGCTGCGCGTGACGATATCGTGCGATTTCTCGCCCTTGATATGCGCCAGCATACCGACACCGCAGGCGTCGTGTTCGTTACGCGGATCGTAGAGACCGGCCTTGGCGCACCGGTCCAACTCGGACAAATTCATAGTCGAACCCTGCTGTCATAGCGGGCCGCAGGCGTGGCAGGTGGTACCGGATTTGCGACCGGGCCGGGATGCTTCCGGCGGAGTCTCAATCGGGCGAAAGCGCAACGCGCACGGCAAAACTGTCGTGAAAAGCGAACATGCCGACACGATATGCGTTTTGCAAGCGGACAGGAGCAATTTTTCGTATGCAGGCAGCTCGCAACCGCCTATCGACGCGGGTCAGGCGGCGCCGGACATGCGTTGCAGTTTTTCCAGCGCGTCGCGCAATGCGCGTTCGGTATCGTTCGGGTCTTCCGCCGCGCCGGCTTTCGGATTTGCATTGTCGAGCGCGGTGTTCGGGCTGTCGAACGGACGACCGAAAGGCGCGGCAGGATCGAAATTGTCGGGTTTGCCGACTTCGCTTGCCAGCTTGGCGGCACAGGCTTCCTGTCCGGGGAAGATGACGACCGGATGATCGCCACCATCGGTGTCTTCCTGTTCGTCGACCCGCACGAAGCCTTCGCCGCCGGTGGGGCGAGTGCGGATGCCAAGCAGCGAAGAGAAACCCGATGCGTCTTCGCTGCTGTCGTCCTCATCCGTATCCTGTGCCGGATCGTCGAACGCCACCGGCGTCAGCGCAGCGGGGCGGGCGGGTGCGGGAGCCGGGACGGGAGGGACCATCGAGGCCATAGCGGGCGCGGGTGCGGGCGGGGGTGCGGGTGCGGCGACAAAAGGCTGCGGCGCGGAGAAATCGGGCTTGGCCGGGGCGGATTCAGGCAATGCGGCAGGCGCGGCAACGGGCAGGCTGCCATGCGCCTTTAGCGCGCGAGCGAAACGATCGACCAGCTCGACCATGCCAAGCTCTTCCAGCGGTGGCTGCGGCTGCACAGGTTCCGGGGCAGGCGCTTGAGCTGGCGCTTGGGCGAATTGCGGCGCTGCCACGGGCTCGTCCACAGAAGCGGGTTCGGCAAAGGGGCGCTGCGACGGTTGCTCGGCGGCAAATCCTGCAAGCGGGTTGTAGGCGGGGGCCTTGTTGGCAAGTGGCGAATTGGCAGGCGGGATACTTCCGGTCATGGCGATGGGTTCCTGAAAGGGGTTGTCCGCTGGGGTGTCTGTTTCGGCAGTCGTCTGCGCGTCCGGTTCAGCGGGCGCATCGAACGCGCGCGATGCCGGTGTCGGTGTCGGTGTGAGTGTCGGTGTGAGTGTCGGTCGGGGGGCTGGTGCGGTGTCGAACGGGTTGTGGCTCTCTGTTCCCGCTTCGCTGCCGGGCGCGGCAAATGCGACCGGAACGCGCGGTGCAGCAGATGTTAGCGCATCGGTGTTTAACGAAGCGCCAACAGGCTCGACAGGCCCGATATCGACAGGTCCGGTATCCGCAGGTGCGGTATCGGCGGGTTCCGGCGCAAGGCCCGGATTGCGAAGCTGCGCCAGCGACAGGTCTAGATCGAGCGGGACATCGTCGTCCTCGTCTACACTGTCATAATCCTCGTCGTCATACTGGCCGGTGCTAAAACCGACAAGGTCGAGCGGGCCCTCGGGCACATCGCGATAGGCCGGTTCGGCGGTGTCGGTTTGCGCCGAGGCGGCTTCACCCTCTGCCGGAGTATCCGCAATGCCGGGCACCGGAGCACGATCGAGATATTCGCTGCGTTCATTTTCATCGGTGACCGACAGCGGACGGCGGCGGCCGGGCATGCGCCTGGCCCCAGGCGTGCTGCCGAGACCGGTGTCGCTGAAACCGGGCACCGGTGCGTCGTCGGGACGCTGCTGCGCCGCATCTTCTTCGCGTGCCAGCCCCGTGGGATCATCGAAGCTATCCGCGCCGAGTTCATCGCGGGCGGAAATAGGTTTTCTGGGCGTGGCGACCGCGCCATCGTGACGCTGGCCAAAGCCGCTACCATATTCCGTCGCGGACTCGCGCACATCGTCGGGCAGGGCGGCCAGTTGCGCTGCCTCTTGCGCGATGGCGACACGGCGGGCGAGGAAGATGCCCACGATGGCGCCGATAATCGTGCAGGCCCCTGCAATCAGCAGGCGCGATGTCGTGCCCAGTGGCGGAGCGAACGGCCCGATTGCGGCGAGGCCGGTGACCGAAACCGCCTTCTCGAACACCACCACCGGGATCACCAGCGATCCCAGGCCGAGCAAGGCGGCAAACCACAGCGCCACCACTGCGGGAAACGCGGGATGGGTGCTGATCGGGGCCGTGTTCTTGGTTGTCGTGCGCCGTGTCACGTGGCGAAATTCCCTGTCTGCGCGAGGGTCCGGACCGGCCCCGCTCTTGTACCCGGGCCTCCCGATACCGCTAGGCGGGCACGGGGATGGCGTGGTGCGGGAAACGGGCTAGCAAGTGTTGGTAAACGCTTTGATAACGCTGAACGTTGGCAGCCCAGTCATGATTGGCTGAAACATGCTGGCGTGCGGCATCCCGCATCGCGGCCCAGTTCGCCCGGTTCGCCAGCATCCGGCCTAGAACGCGCGCCGCGCCCGCCGGATCGTCCGGCGGGAACAGCACGGCGGAGACGCCGTCTTCCGCCAACTCGCGATGGCCGCCCACATCGGAGGCGGCAACCAGGCGGCCCTGCGCCATTGCTTCCAGCGGTTTCAGCGGCGTGACGAGATCGGTCAGGCGGCTGCGCTTGCGCGGATAGGCGAGAATGTCGATCAGCGAATAATACCGCTCCACTTCCTCATGCGGTACACGGCCTGAGAAAATTACCGCGCCGGGTGCGGGTGACGCCGCGGCGCGGGCGCGCAGGGCCGCATCGCGCGGACCGCCGCCGACCAGCAGCAGCCTCGTGCCGGGATGCTCGCGGCGAATGGCGGGGAGCGCGGCAATAAGATCGTCCAGTCCCTCGTAATCGTAGAAACTGCCGATGAAGCCAATGATCGGCGTATCGTCGGCAATGCCGAGTTCGTGCGCCAGCGCATCGTCGCGCGCTACGGGCGCGCCGAACAGGCCCATATCGACCCCATTGGGCGAAATGCCGATCTTCCCGGCCCAGCCTGCCGACGCGGCGGGGCGCGCCACAAGATCGTCGCGCAGGCCTTTGCAAATGGTGAACACCGCATGGGCACGCTCGACGACATGGTTTTCCAGCGCGCGGGTCAGCCGGTATTTGACCGATTGCACGCGACCCGTGCCATTGCCGACGGCGGCGTCTTCCCAGAAGGCACGGATTTCATAAACCACCGGAATATCGAGGCGCCGTCCGGCCGCAACCGCCGCTTCCCCGCACAAGGCAGGCGAATGCGCGTGCAGCACATCGGGGCGCCATGTGTTCGCAAGCGTTTCGATGCTGCGCGCAAGGCTGCTGATCTCGCGCCATTCGCGCAGGCCCACCGTGTCGATGGCGCGGCCTTTCTTCAGCGGCGGGGTGCGGTGAAAGGTCAGCCCGTCGATGGTTTGGGTGTCACCGCCGTCCGCCGCATGCCGCTGTCCGGTGATCCCGCGCACTTCCAGCCCCGCCGCGCCTTGTGCCCTCATGATGGCGCGGGTGCGGAAGGTGTAGCCGCTATGGAGCGGCAGCGAATGGTCCAGAACATGGAGAATGCGGGTCATGCCGCCCGCCTTAGCCGCAATACGCTTAACGCGGCGTCAACTGCTTGGCGGTAGGGGTGCGGCTCGCTACCTGGGAGAGGCCAATGGTCGACGTCTTCAGCATCGCTCTTTCGCACGCTCTCATCGCCATCGCGGTGTTGAAGCTGATCATGCGCGCCGATCTCGACGACGACAGCCACACCCCGCCTGGCAAAAGGGTACGTCGGCGACGATCCTAACCGGCCGCGCTTTATTGTCGCAGCGGTTTGCGCACTTCGCAGAAGATCCAGCCTTGCAAGGGTTGCGTTATCGCAAAGCGTTCAATTGCTTTTTGATACATCGAACCGCCCCAGAATAGCAGCCGATTGAACATGAAATAGCTCGGATACTGTCCGACATAGCGCCCGTCCGCGATAACGAGCCCGGCGCGCGCGACCTGCCTCCGCAACAGGCCGAGCGAATTACAGGCGAAGACGGTCGGAAAGACGTCTTCCTCTGCGCGTCCTTCGGTCGCGTTGACGATCTTCGCATGGAACCGGTTGGGCACGATCTTGGCGAGAATGGAGGCATAGTCATACACGCTCGGCGTGGTGAAGATGTATGCCCCGCCCGGTTTCAGGACGCGCGCCAGTTCGGCAAAGGCTTCGTCCGGATTGTCGATATGCTCCATAACCGCGCGCGAATAGGCAATGTCGATGCTGGCGTCTGGAATATCGCGCATCGCGCCCACGTCGTTACGATAGAGGTTCAACGCCGGATCGCTGACGGTAAAGTCGATTACGTCGATCCCGTAAAGCGGGCCAGCCTTGCCGATCAGCGGCATCAGGTTGGGCGCCGTACGGCCGCAGCCGATATCCAGTACGGCGGTCTCGGGACCGATACGCGCCGCGACCGCACGTTCCAGCAGCTGGTTGGGATGGCCATCGGACGGGAACATCGCCCTGCGCTGCGTCTCTACCGGTGACCAGGGGCCGATCATGGCGCGTTCCGTCCTACGCGACCGAACGCCAGGCGATATGCGCGGGCCGGATATCGGGTAACGAACGGTAAACCATGTTCCCCTATCCCGCCAAGCGAGCACGACACGCGATGGAGGGTGAGTGAACGCATGACCAGCCTGTTCCTTTTCGCATTCTTCGCGGGTTTGATGGTTCTCGGCCTGCGCCGTCCCTTCGTCTGGGTGCTAGTCTATCTTTATGTCGATATCGTTAGCCCGCAGAAAATCAGCATCGAGTTCCTGGGGGCCATCCCGGTTTCGCTGATCACATTCGCTGCCGCCTTTCTGGGCTGGCTGGCAATGGACCCCAAACGCGACATGCGCTTCACCATCCGTCAGGCGCTTATCGTCGCGCTGCTCGCCTGGTGCGGCTTTACGACCATGCACGCGGCCTTCCCCGAATTCGCGGTGACCAAATGGGACTGGGTCTGGAAAGCGCTGGTGTTTGCCGCTTTTCTGCCGCTTACCCTGCGCACGCGGCTACGGATCGAGGCGGCGGTGCTGGTTACCGTATTGTCGCTTGGTGCAATCATCGTATCGGGCGGCATCAAAACGGTGTTCGGCGGCGGTGGATACGAATCGCTCAAGCTGCTGGTGAACGACAACACCGGGCTTTACGAAAGCTCCATCATTTCAACCGTCGCAATCGCGATCATTCCCCTGATCGCGTGGCTTATCAAACACGGCACGGTGTTCGCGCCGAGCCGGGTGGTCACAGCGTTCGGCTATGCCATGATCCTTGCATGCTTGCTGATGCCGATCGGAACGGCGGCGCGAACCGGTCTGCTGTGCATCGCGTTGCTTGCGGTCCTGAAACTGCGATCGGTCAAGTACCGGTTTGTCTATCTGGCCCTGGTTCCGGCGTTGGGCCTGATCGCGCTGCCGTTCCTGCCGCAAAGCTACATGGACCGCATGAGCACCATCGGCGCGCCCGATGGCGACGAATCCGCTTCTTCGCGTCTCGCGGTATGGGGGTGGACTCTGGATTATGCGAAGGAAAACCCTCTCGGCGGCGGGTTCAGCGCCTATCGCGCCAACAGCTTCACTTACGACATGCGCGTGCAGCAGAAAGACGGGAACACGACCAAGACCCGCTTCGTGGAAGTCACCGACAGCGAGCGCGCTTTTCATTCCAGCTATTTTGAAATGCTGGGCGAGCAGGGGTGGCCCGGCCTGTTCCTGTGGCTTGCACTCAATATGGTCAGCTCTGGTGCAGACCGAACGTATCATCCGGCGCTGGCGCAAGCGCGCAATCGAGGCGGAAACGGGCGGAGACGCTGACCCGGCAATAGCGGTGGCGGCATCCTGGCAGGCACCGCTCGGCGTGGCGCTGCAACAGGCGCACCTGGTATATTTGCTGGGCTCCGTGTTCGTCGGGATCGCTTTCCAGCCAGTCATGTTCATGCTGCTGGGCTTCCAAATCGCCTTGGCCAATCATTGCCGTACGCACGAAGCGCGAGAACGCGAAGCATCGCAGCGCGCACCGCGCTCCATGCGAACCCAACCGGCGATGTCGTAGCGTCACACCCCAAACCCCGCTGGATGAACTGCCTGCCGCGTTGCGAACGCGGCACAAATCCGCCATGTCGCGCGTTCAAAACACAACACGGACACCATCGGGAGAACCCAGGACATGACACCTCAGGACATCGCAGCCAAAACCGGCGAAACCATCGGCACCAGCGAATGGGTCGAGATGGGGCAGGACCGGATCAACCAGTTTGCCGAGGCGACTGGCGACCACCAGTTCATTCATATCGACGAGGAAAAGGCCAAGATGACGCCGTTTGGCGGCACCATCGCCCATGGTTTCCTGACGCTGTCGATGATCCCCTACCTCACCGCCGAATCCGACGTGCCGCGGATGGAAGGCATCAAGATGGCGGTGAATTACGGGGGCAACAAAACCCGCTTCATCAATCCGGTGCGCAGCGGCAAAAAAATCCGCGGCCACTGGAAACTGCTGGAAATGATCGAAAAACGCCCCGGCCAGTGGCAGCAGACGGTGGAAATCACCATCGAGATCGAAGGCGAGGAAAAGCCCGCTTTGATCTGCGAATGGATGACGATGTACTTCGTCTGATCGAACCCCGGCTAAAGTCGGGGTCTCCCTCGACCAAGCACAAACTTTCATACAGGCCCCGGCGTTCGCTGTGGCTCGGCTCTACAGAATAAGGAATTACACATGCGCGACGCCGTCATCGTTTCCACCGCCCGCACCGGAATGGGCAAGGCTTACAAAGGCGCCTTCAACTCCACCCCGGGTGCCACGCTGGGGGCCTATGCGCTGAAGCCTGCTATCGAACGTGCCGGGATCGAACCGGGCGAAATCGACGACGTGCTGTGGGGCGCGGCGCTGCAACAGGGTGCGCAAGCGGGCAATCTGGGCCGTCAGGTCGCCCTGCGCGCCGGATGCCCCGTCACGGTCTCGGGCATGACCATCGACCGCCAGTGCTCCAGCGGGCTGATGACCATTGCCACTGCGGCAAAGCAGGTGATCGTCGACAACATGAACATCGTTGCCGCCGGCGGGCAGGAGTCGATCAGCATGGTGCAGACGCCCGAAATGCGCGTGATGCCGGATCCCGAACTGATGGCGATGCACGGCGCAGTCTACATGCCGATGCTGCAAACCGCCGAAACCGTTGCGCAACGCTACAAGATCAGCCGCGAGGCGCAGGACGAATACGCGCTGCAAAGCCAGCAGCGCACAGCCGCCGCGCAGGAAGCGGGCCTGTTCGACGACGAGATCGTCTCGGTTTCGACCACGCACAAGGTCAAGAACAAGGAAACGGGCGAGATCACGGACGAGGAGGTCACGATCGCCAAGGACGAGGGCAACCGCCCCTCCACCACACTGGAAGGGCTGTCGAGCCTGCAACCGGTGCTCGGCCCGGACACCACCATCACGGCGGGCAATGCCAGCCAGCTATCGGATGGCGCCAGCGCGGTCGTGGTGATGGAAGCCGCCGAAGCCGAGAAGCGCGGCGCGACGCCGCTGGGGCGCTATGTCGGCATGGCGGTTGCGGGCACCGAGCCCGACGAAATGGGCATTGGCCCGGTCGTCGCCATTCCCAAGCTGCTCGAACGCACGGGCATTTCGATGGACCAGGTCGGCCTGTGGGAACTGAACGAGGCGTTTGCGGTGCAGGTGCTGTATTGCCGCGACAAGCTGGGCATCGACAACGACATTCTTAACGTAAACGGCGGCTCGATTTCCATCGGTCACCCCTACGGCATGACCGGCGCCCGCTGCGTCGGCCACGCCCTGCTGGAAGGCAAGCGGCGCGGCGTGAAATATGTCGTTGTGACCATGTGCGTCGGTGGCGGCATGGGTGCCGCCGGGATGTTCGAGGTCTTGTAAGTGCGCCGCTGGCCGGCCCTCGACTTTGCTGCCGATGGGCCGGTCGGCGACACGCTGCATGCCTACCTTCAAGTTATCGGGAAACTGCCGTTGCGGACCCTACCGTGGCGCAACCACGGCTGGCATGTCGCACTACGCGTCGTGCCGCGCGGCTTCCGCACGTATCCGCTTTACGGAGCACAGGACGAAGCCGAGGTTCTGCTCGATCTCGCGCGTGGTGAGCTTCGCGTGGACAGCTCGTCGGGCCACAGCGATCGGTTTCCGCTCGAAGGTCAAAGCGTGGCGCGGTTTGCGGAGCAGCTTGGCGAGAGCCTGGAGGCTGTCGGCGTACCGGTCCGAACTGATGGCGCACCGAACGAAGTTCCGGATCCGGTACCTTTCGCGCGAGATACGGATGCGCGCACGTGGGATGCCGCCACCGCGCGGCGTCTCCTAACCGCCTTCCGCGGCGTCGACCGCGTATTCGCACGGTTCGCGACCGGTTTCGTCGGCAAGTCCAGCCCAAGCCATCTGTTCTGGGGTAGCTTCGATCTTGCCATCACCCGCTTCAGCGGCCGCACTGCGCCCCTGCATCCCGGCGGCATTCCCGCATTGTCCGACCGCGTAACGCGCGAAGCGTACAGCCACGAAGTCGCCAGCGCAGGGTTCTGGCTGGGCGGTGGCGGCACGGGCGAGGACGAAATCACCGAAGCCGCATTCTACGCTTACGGCTATCCGACGCCAGACGGGCTTTCCTCACAGGCCGTCGAACCCGAAACTACCTACTGGCACGCCGAACTGGGCGAATTTGTCTTGCCCTATGCGGACGTGCGCGCGGCGGACGATCCCGATGCGGCGCTGACGGCCTTTTTGGAAAGCACATATGCTGCCATCGCCGATACAGGCAGTTGGGACCGGAAGGCTCTGGACATTCCAACGGGTGGCGTGGGTCGTCCGCGGTCGGTGACGTAGGGCATGGGCATCATCGAAATCATCGGCATTGCGGGCAGCGTCAGCCTGCTGGCGGGGTGGCGGCTGTATCTGAGTATGGTCGCCACTGGCCTCGCCATGCGCTTCGACGTGGTGCCGGTACCGGAGCATCTTGCCAGCCTGGGCGCGCTGGAGAACCCTTGGGTCATTGGCATTGCCGCGCTGGCGGCAGTGGCGGAGTTTCTGGCGGACAAGGTGATGTGGTTCGACAGCGTATGGGACACGGTGCACACCTTCGTGCGGCCCGTCGGCGGAGCGTTGCTGGCGCTGGCGATCGTCGATCCGTCCGACCCGGCGGTGCAGGTCATCGCCTTCGTGCTGGGCGGCGGTGCGGCGCTGACCGCGCATGGCGGCAAGGCGGCGACGCGTGGCGTGGTCAATGCCAGCCCCGAACCGGTCAGCAATGTGATGGTCTCCACTGTCGAGGATGTGGCGAGTGCAGGGCTGCTCTGGGCTGCGTTCGAATATCCTTATGCGGCGGGCGGTATCGCACTGGTGCTGCTGGCGTCTGGCAGTATGGCTGCTGCTGACCGCGCGCCGCATCATACGGCGACTGTTGCGGCGCGAGGAAGGTGCACCTCCGACCTAGCCGCCGTTAGCCGCCCCTAGACACCATGCTCCGCCATGAACGCATCGACGCGCGGCGCGACCTGCTTGCGCCAGCGACTGCCGTTGAAGATGCCGTAATGGCCCGCGCCTTCGGCCAGCAGATACGCCTTTTTTGCGTCGTCCAGCCCGGTCGCCAGCTTCAGCGCGGCCTTGGTCTGGCCGATGCCGGAGATGTCGTCGCGCTCCCCCTCCACGCACAGGATCGCGGTGTCGGCGATATCGCCCAGATCGACGATCCGCCCGCGATGTTCGAAGGTGCCTTCGGGGATGGAGTGGCGCTGGAACACCTCTTCCACCGTTTGCAGGTAAAACTCCGCCGTCATGTCGCACACGCTGCGATATTCGTCGTAAAAATCCTTGGTCGCCTGCGCGCTTTCGACCGCCGCCGCATCGTCATCGCCTGCGTTGAGGTGCTTGAACAGCTCGTAATGGCTCTGGATATGGCCATCCAGGTTCATGCTCATGAAGCTGAACAGTTGCAGGAAGCCGGGATAGACCCGCCGCCCCGCGCCGCGGTACTGCAATGGGACAGTGGCGATCACGGTATTGGCGAACCATTCGATCGGACGCTGCATGGCCAGATCGTTGACCGTGGTGGGGCTTTCGCGCGTGTCGATTGGGCCGCCCATCATGGTCAGGCTGCAAGGACGCGCGCCGTGCTGCGGATGATCGTCGCGGTTCATCAGCGCGGTGGCGGCCAGAGCAGGCACGCTGGGCTGGCACACCGCCATCATATGCGCGCGGCGGCCTTCCGCCTCCTCGATATGCGCGAGAAAGCCGATGAGATAGTCGATGTAATCGTCAAGATCGAACTCGCCCTCGCCGGTCGGCACCATCTTCGCATCGGCCCAGTCGGTGATATAGACGCGCGCGGTTTCCACCATGCGCTCAACCGTGCCACGCAACAGCGTGGCGTAATGCCCGCTCATCGGTGCGACGATGAGCAGGGTGGGCGCATCGTCGGGCAGGCCGTCGCGCACGAAACGCTTGAGATCGCCGAAGGCGCGGTTGACGACAGTGGCTTCTTCCACCGCGAACGCCGTGCCATCCACTTCCACCGTCTCGATGCCGAAGGCAGGCTTGTCATAGGTGGCGGTGGCGTGGGCGAACACTTCCAGCGCGGACGCCACGGGCGAGGCGAAGGCAGAATAGCCCATCGGCAAGGACGGGTTGGACAGCAATTCCGCTCCGATGCTCGCCATCGTGCTGGCGCTGTTGAGCCAGGTCTTCTGCAATTCGTAAGCGTTGTAGAGCAAGATTTCGCGTCCCTGTTGCGTCTTTGGAAGTTACCTTGCCGCCCGCGACGCTATTGTGCAATGCATCATTGGCGGCGGACCGCACTGGCAATCCTCTGCCTATCCGCTTATCTGCCACGCGAAATGGATGCCGCCCCCACACCCGATGACGAGCCGAAACGCGCGCGTTCGCTCAAACCGCTGGTGATGGTGTGGGCGGCGGCGCGGGCCTATCCGCGCCAGGTCAGCTTCGCGCTGATCGCGCTGCTGATCTCCGCCGTCATCACCGCCGTCGCGCTGCCTTCCGCGCTCAAGCTCATCATCGACCGGGGCTTCGGCGCGCAGGATGCCGAGGATATCGGGCGCTGGTTCCGCTATCTGCTGATGCTGGTCATGGTGCTGGGCGCGGCCACCGCGATCCGGTTCTATTTCGTCAGCTGGGTGGGCGAGCGCGTGGTCGCCGACATCCGCGCCCGCGTCCATCGCAACCTCTTGCGCCTGTCGCCCTCGTTCTTCGAGGAAAACAGCCCGCGCGAAATCAGCAGCCGGATGACCTCGGACACCGCCATCATCGAGCAGGTGGTCGGCACCACATTGTCCATCGCCCTGCGCAATGTCATCATGGCAGTGCTGGCGACGGGCTACCTCTTTTATCTCGCGCCGCAGCTGGCGGTGTGGCTGCTAATCGGCATCCCGCTGGTGATCGGTCCCATCGCGATTTTTGGCAAACGCTTGCGCGATATCAGCCGAACCAGCCAGGACCGCGTCGCCGATGTCGGCGCGATGGTGGCCGAAGTGCTGGGCGCGATGAAAGTGGTGCAGGCATTCGGTCAGGAACGGCGCGAGAGCAGCCGGTTCGTGCGCGCGGTGGAAAAGACGTTCGACGTGGCGAAGCGGCGCATCCTCATTCGCGCCGGCATGACCGCCATTCTCATCACGCTGATTACCGGCGGCATCACGCTTGTGCTGTGGCGCGGCGCGCTGCTGGTGGTGGACGGCACGCTGACCGGCGGCACCATCGGCGCATTCGTGTTCACCGGCCTGATCGCGGCGGGGGCCTTTGCCGCGCTGACCGAAGTGGTGGGCGACCTGCTGCGCGGTGCTGGCGCGGCCAGCCGGTTGAGCGAATTGCTGGACGAAAAACCCGGTATCGCCCCGCCTTCGCGGCCCGTCGCCTTGCCTGATCCGCCGCGTGGTGCGCTGGCGTTTCGCGGGGTGACGTTCCATTATCCGAGCCGCCCCGAAACACCGGCGCTGCAGGACTTTACGCTGGAAGTCGAGCCGGGCGAAACGGTCGCGCTGGTCGGCCCGTCGGGTGCGGGCAAGTCCACCATCTTCCAGCTGGCGGAGCGGTTCTACGACCCGCAGGGTGGCAGCATTCGCATCGACGGCGTGCCGCTGACCAGCGCGGACCCGGCGGAAATCCGGCAACGTATTGCGCTGGTGCCGCAGGACGGCGTGCTGTTCAGCGCCAGCGCGCGCGACAATTTGCGCTACGGCAATTGGCAGGCGGACGATGCCGCCATCCGCGCCGCCGCCCATGCCGCCCATGCCGAGGGGTTCCTCGACGCGCTGCCACAGGGGTTCGATACGTTTCTGGGCGAAAGCGGCACGCGGCTGTCGGGCGGGCAGCAGCAGCGCATCGCCATCGCCCGCGCGTTGTTGCGCGATGCGCCGATCCTGCTGCTGGACGAAGCGACCAGCGCGCTGGACGCTGAAAGCGAGCGGCTGGTGCAGGATGCGCTGGACGTGCTGATGGCTCAGCGCACCACGCTGGTCATCGCGCACCGGCTGGCGACCGTGCGCGCGGCGAACCGCATCGTGGTGATGGATGGCGGGCGCATCGTGGAACAGGGCACGCATGGCGAACTGGCGGCGGCGGGCGGGCTGTACTCGCGGCTGGCGGACCTGCAATTCGCGGGCGAAATTGCTTAGGGCGGCCTGAGTTCGTGGCGGGGGCGCCGGTAAGGACTGGGCTGCTGTCCTACATTGCACGGACCGGCTAACGATCCGGCATGAACGCATTTCCGCCTCCTGTTCTCCGACCGCATGACGCGCGTTCGACCAGCGTTTGGCAAAGGTTACACCATATCGGTGCCGATCGATGCGCCAGCCCTTGCAAATCCGCCCTTTTGCGAACAGCGCGTCGGCTGCACAAAACAGGGGCAATATGTTCCACATGCGCCTTCTATCGCTCTCGCCATCAGCCTGCGTTAAGCATGGCACTGCCAGCCGGAACGCCAGCTACCAGACAGGGACTTCACAAATGATCGCACGCCTACTCGCCGCCGCCAGCCTGGCGGCAATTGCCCCGACCCTATTGGCCACGCCTGCATTCGCGGCACCGGGTCCGCCAACACCGGATGGGGCCTCAACTTCCCTAAACTTCCAGCATATCGAGCTGCTGGTCGAAAAGAGTGCGGAAAGCGCCGCTGCCGATGCGGCAGATGTCGATATGCCCACGATGAGCTTCGGCGAATGGGGCGTCGATCCCGCCGGTCTGGACCCCGCCATCGCGCCGGGCGACGACTTCTTCGCCCACGTCAATGCCAAATGGCTGGCGGCCAATCCGCTTCCGCCCGAATTCAGCCGCTTCGGCGCGTTCAACCTGCTGCGCGAGAAATCGACCAGCGACGTGAAGGCGGTCGTCGACGACCTGGCGGCGCGCGAAGCAACCCTGAGCGCGGACGAAAGGCGTATCGTCGATGCCTACAACGCCTTTGCCGACACCGATGCCATCGAGGCCAATGGGCTGGCGCAGGCGCAGCCTTATCTCGACAGGATCGCTGGTGCGCAGACGCTGGCCGAGCTGGTCACGCTGTGGTCGCAGCCCGGCATGCCTTCGCCGCTGGGCGGATTCGTGACCGTCGACCAGAAGGAGCCGGACCGCTATACCGTCTATGTCGCATCGGGCGGGCTGGGCCTGCCGGACCGCGACTACTATTTCGACGAAACCGAAAAGGGCGTCGATATCCAGCGGAAATACCGCGAATATCTCGCTTTCCTGATGAAGGAAAACGGCGACGCCACGCCGGTCGAAACGGCGCAGGCGGTGTATGATTTCGAAGACCGCATTGCCCGCACCATCGCCTGGGACCGCACGACCCGGCGCAATCGCGACCTGACCTATAACGCAGTGACACCCGAAGAACTGAGCGCGCTGACCGATACCTTCCCCATCGTCGCCATGATCACGGCCAGCGGCTTTGCCGACACGGACCGGTTCGTGATCTATGACATGCCGCCCACCGCGGAACGTGCCGCCGAGCTGGCGCTGGACGAGGACACGCTGGCCAAGATCGGGGCGGGCACGCCCGGCATGTTCGCGCTGCTCGCCGAAACACCGATGGACGTGTTGCGCGCATGGACAATCAAGGAGTTCCTGGAAAACAACGCATCGGTCCTGCCCGCCCGCTTCGACGAGGCTGACTTCGCGTTCTACGGCAAGCTGCTGCGCGGACAGCAGGAACAGCGCCCGCGCTGGAAACGTGCCATCTCCGAAACCGAGGGGCATCTGGGTGAAGTGCTCGGCAAGGCTTATGCTACGCGCTACTTCCCGCCCGAAAACAAGGCGGCGATGGAAGACCTGGTCGCCAATCTGCGCTTGGCCATGGCGCAGAGCCTCGACGAGATCGACTGGATGGGCGAAGAAACCAAGGCCGAAGCGATGGCAAAGCTTGACAGCTTCGATCCCAAGATCGGCTATCGCGACAATCTGGAGACTTATCCCGGCCTGACGATCACCGGCGACAATCCGCTGGCCAATCGCATGGCGTCCGCCGCGTGGGAACGCGCGGACAACCTTGCCAAGCTGGGTCAGCCTATCGACCGCACCGAATGGGGCATGCTGCCGCAGACGGTGAACGCCTATTACAATGCCACCAAGAACGAGATCGTGTTTCCCGCAGGCATCCTGCAACAGCCGTTCTTCGGCCTGACGGCAGATGCGGCGGTGAATTACGGCGCGATCGGCGGGGTCATCGGGCACGAAATCGGCCACGGGTTCGACGACCAGGGCAGCAAGTCCGACGCCAAGGGGCAGCTGCGCAACTGGTGGACCGATGCCGACCGTGCCGCTTTCGACGAGCGCGGCGATGCGCTGGTGGCGCAATATGGTAGCTATTGCCCGCTCGACGATGGCGAAACCTGCCTGAACGGCCGCCTCACGCTGGGCGAAAATATCGGCGATATCGGCGGGCTGAGCCTCGCCTATCGTGCCTACAAGCTGTCGCTCGATGGCAAGGAAGACAAGGTAATCGACGGTTTGACCGGCGATCAGCGGTTCTTCCTGGCATGGGCGCAAATATGGCGCAGCCAGCAGACCGAAGAGAATGTCCGCCAGCGTCTGCGCACCGGCCCGCACAGCCTTGAGGAATTCCGCGTCAATGGCGTCGTGCGCAACATGGATGCATGGTACGAAGCGTTCGGTGTGACCGAGGACAACGCGCTCTATCTGCCGCCCGAAGAGCGGGTCGTGATCTGGTAGGGTATCGGCTGGTAGCGTTGACAATAGCGGCATGGTGTCCATGAGGTGCGTCTTATGGACACCATGCTCACCGCCATCCTGCTCGGCATCCTCGAAGGGCTGACCGAGTTCCTGCCGGTGTCGTCCACCGGCCATCTGATCCTCGCGCAGTCGGTGTTCGGTTACGACCCTGAACAATGGCGGCAATTCAATATCGTCATCCAGTTGGGTGCCATTCTGGCGGTGGTGGTCAGTTACTGGTCCACCTTCTGGGGCATGGGGATGGGCCTGCTGCGGCGCGAGGACGAGGCGATCCGCTTCACGCGCAACATCCTGCTGGGTTTCATGCCGGCTGCCGTAATCGGCTTGTTCGCCAAGGATGCCATCGACGTGATGCTGACCAGCCCGATGGTGGTGGCCGTGGCGCTGGTGATCGGCGGGATCGCGATCCTGGTGCTGGAAAAGGTCATTCCGGTACGCGAGGATACCGGCGTCGCGGCCTTGAGCTGGCGCATGGCGATCGGCGTCGGGCTGGTGCAATGCCTCGCCATGATCCCCGGCACCAGCCGTTCCGGCGCCACCATCATGGGCGCGCTGGCGATGGGTGTCGGACGCAAGACGGCGGCGGAGTTCAGCTTCTTCCTTGCCGTGCCGACAATGCTGGGTGCGGCGACATTGAAGATCCTGGACGAACCCGCGCTGCTGGCGGGCGAAGCGACCA
Source organism: uncultured Alphaproteobacteria bacterium (assembly GCA_963838735.1). Classification (GTDB taxonomy): domain Bacteria; phylum Pseudomonadota; class Alphaproteobacteria; order Sphingomonadales; family Sphingomonadaceae; genus Parerythrobacter_A. The sequence continues at coordinate 28,074 of CAWISG010000010.1, read as the reverse complement.
TCGGCTGGACCGAGATCGCGCTTGGATTCACGGCGGCGTTCCTCGTGGCGCTGGCCGTCATCCGGGCTTTCGTCGCCTATGTCAGCCGCCACGGCTTCGCGCCGTTCGCCTGGTATCGCATCGTGGTCGGGCTGGCGGCCATCGCCTGGTTCACGCTGTGACGATTTGGCAACATTACTGTGCCGAATTGTGACAGGATAAAGGCGTAATCTGGATCGAGGCGGAACCCATCGGACAGCGAAGACGTTACGACACCATGATTACGGACCTGACACGCTAGCAGTATGGGCTATGTACTGCTCCTCGCTCTGGGCGCGACATTGGGCTGGTTCCATGCCAGCGCCCTGTGTGCAAACCCGAAAGACAGTGTCGGCTGGCATCTGACATTCGGCATCGTTGGTGCCCTGGTTGGCGGCATCGCCATAGACGGGTTCATGCTGGCACACGGCATCACCGCACAGGCGGTTCTGGTTGCCTCGCTGAGCGCTGCCGTTGTGCTCGGCGGTTTTCATCTTACCAGCCGCACTTTGGTGCGCTAGAAGCGTCCGCTTACAGATTCGACAAGCTTTGACGAATGGGTAATTCGGAATGGTCCGGTGCCCGCAATACCAAGGGGAATACCAATGAAATTCATGTCTAAGAGCACGTTTGCCGTTTCCGTCGCAGCGCTCACGCTCGGCCTTGCCGCATGTGACGGTCCGCAGGAAAATGCCATGGAAGACGCCGGTGAGCAGAACGCCGAAATGGTTGACGAGCAGGCTGAAGCCATGGAAGATGCCGGCCAGATCACCGAAGGTGAAGAAGCTGCCATGACCGACCAGGCCGAAGACAAGGCCGACGCCATGGAAGAACAGGGCGAAGCCATGGACGAAGCGATGTAAGCTTCGCTTCGACAAGCGATTTGAAAACCGGCCCGGAAGCGATTCCGGGCCGGTTTTTCATTGGCGCGCGCGATATTGCAGGCCAGGCTGTTTGCCATGAAACGAAAAGAGTATGAACGCGCGCTCGAACCGATGCAGCGCGAACTGGTCGGCATGGCCCGCTGGGCACGCACCATTGGCCAGCGCATCTGCATCCTGTTCGAAGGACGCGATACCGCAGGCAAGGGCGGCGCGATCAGCGCGGTGGCCCGCCGCCTCAACCCCCGCCAGTGCCGCACCGTGGCGCTTGCCGCGCCAAGCGAGCGCGAACAGACCCAGTGGTATTTTCAGCGCTACGCCGCGCACTTGCCTGCCGCTGGAGAAATCGTGCTGTTTGACCGCAGCTGGTACAACCGCGCCGGAGTAGAGCAGGTGATGGGCTACGCCAGCCCGGAAGAGGTGTCGCAGTTCCTTGCCACGGTTCCGGTGTTCGAGAAGATGCTGTTGGACGATGGCATCCTGCTGTTCAAATACTGGCTGACCACCGATCAGGCGCAACAGGAGGAACGGCTGCGCGAGCGGCGCGACGATCCGCTCAAGCGCTGGAAACTGTCGCCGATCGACCTTGCCGCGCGCGAGAAATACGAAGCCTATACCCGGGCGCGCGAAACCATGCTGGCGGCAACGCATACTGCTCATGCCCCGTGGACGCTGGTGGATTTCAACGACCAGAGACACGGGCGCCTGACCTTGGTGCGCGACTTGCTGGACCGGTTGCCCGATACACATATCGACCCGCCGCCGGTCGATTTCGTTCCGCTGCCAGATGAACCGCAGCGCGAACGGTACGGCGTGCTGGAACCGATTGCGCCGTTCCCGCTTGTCTAGGCGGCGCGTTCGTACACCGCCGCCATGCCCTGTCCGCCGCCGATGCACATCGTCTCCAGCCCGTAGCGCGCGCCGCGCCGTTGCATCTCGTGGGCCATATCAACGAGGATTCGCACGCCGGTCGCGCCGATGGGATGGCCGAGCGATATACCCGAACCGTTGACGTTGAGAAGGTCGCGGCGCGAGTCGCCTTCGCTCCAACCCCAGCCTTTCAGCACCGCCAGCACCTGTGGGGCAAAGGCCTCGTTCAACTCGACCAAGTCGATATCGTCCCAGCCCAGAGCATACCGTGCGAACAGGCGTTCGACTGCCGGGACCGGGCCTATGCCCATGCGTGACGGGTCGCATCCCGCCGCTGCCCATCCGGTGAACCACAACATCGGCGTGAGGCCCAGTTGCTCGACCTTGTGTTCCGCGACCACCAGACAGGCCGCCGCCGCGTCGTTCTGCTGGCTGGCATTGCCTGCGGTAACGACAGCCTGCGGATTGGTCCGCGCTTCGATAGGCCGCAATTTTGCCAGACTGTCAGGCGTCGCATCGTTGCGTATGCCTTCGTCGGTGGTGAAGATTACAGGATCGCCGTGTCGCTGCGGAACGGAGACCGGCACCGATTGCGCATCGAAATGCCCTGCATCGCGCGCTGCTGCTGCCTTGCGGTGGCTATCGGCGGCATAGGCATCGGACGCCTCCCGGGTAATGCCGTAGTCGGCTGCAAGGTTCTCCGCCGTTTCGATCATGCCTGAAATGACGCCGAAGCGTTCGACCGGCTGGCTCATCAGCCGCCCGCGCGTCAGACGGTCCCACAGTGCGACATCGCCCATCCGCGCACCGTGGCGTGCCGCCGTGGTGTAGTGTTCCACATTGGACATGCTCTCGACGCCGCCCGCCACCACGCAATCCGCCGCGCCCGTCTGCACCATCATCGCCGCGTTCACGACCGCCTGCAGGCCCGAACCGCAGCGCCGGTCGAGCTGGTATCCAGGCACGCTTACGGGCAGCCCCGCCGCCAGCCAGCTCCAGCGTCCGATGGCAGGTGCCTCGCCGCTGCCATAGCCCTGGCTGAAAACGACGTCGTCCACCCGCTCCGGATCGACGCCGCTGCGTTCGACGAGCGCCGCCAGAGACAGCCGCACCCAACGCCCCGGCTTCCATCGGGGCCAGTGCGCCGAGGAACTTGCCGACAGGCGTGCGGACCGGCGCGCAAATGGCAACGCGGCGAAGATTCGGAATGGTCATGGGTGGTCACTTTCGCGCGCGTGGAATTGGAGACATGGACCGGGTGTTACACTGTTCAGGGGGCAAAAAGCGAAGCGCTGAAAAGCGCAGGTCCGGGCGTTGGTCGCGGCATCGATCATGCCACCCTTGTTTCAGCAAGGTGGCGGGTAGGACAGACCTTCACCCTAGGCGGCGTCGCTGAGAGCAACCGTGCCAGCATCGACCAGCTTGCCGATAGCGCCGCTTGCGAGACCAAGCCGTTCGGCCAGCACTTCTTCGCTATGTTCGCCAAGATACGGCGCGGGTGCAGGGTCGCCGCGCTTCTCGCCCGCCACATGCGCCATGCTGCGCGGCGCCGGATACGCGAAGCCGCTGGGGTTGTCGGAGGACGCTGTGAAAAGCGGGTTGTCGCCCACCAATACCGGATCGCTTGCCGCCTCGTGCATGGTGCGATAGCGTTCGTAGGTCGTGCCTGCCGCCGCCATGCGTGCTTCCAGCGCGGCGTAGTCATGTTGCGCAGCCCGCGCCTCGAACAGCGCAAACAGCGGCTTGCGATGCTCGAACCGCGGTACGTCTCCGTCGGCGAAGCGCACGTTTAGCTCGGCTTCGAGCAGGGCAATTTCCTCGGTAAGATCGAATGCTTCGACCAGTCCGTGCCATTGCTTCTGCGTCAGTGCGGCGACCATGAAGCGGACGCCGTCGCGACTGCGGAAATCGCGCCCGAACGCCCCCCAGATGGCGTTGCCCAATCGCTCGCGGTCGGCACCGCGATACAGCATCTCCGCCATCGCGCCGCTATTGGCGACCGTGCCCATCGCCACGTCGCCCAGCGGCACGCGCAATTCCGCGCCATGCCCGGTGCGCGTGCGGTTGTGATGGGCAGCGACGAGGGCAAACGCGCTGTAGGCTCCGGTGATGAAATCCCAGGCCGGCAGGATCTGGTTCACCGGCGGCGGGTCGGCGCTCTCCGCTGCGTCGGGCCATTCCTCCGGCCCGCCCATCAGCGGATAGCCGCTCGCGGCGTTGACCGTGAAATCCATCGCCTGACGCCCGTCGTGCCAGCCCATGATACGCAGCGACACGAAATCCTCTCGTCCTGCTGCTACGGCGTCATGCGCCAGGAAGCTCCTCTCGGGCAGGTTGGTCAGCATCGTGCCCGTTTGCCGCGCCAATTCGGCACACAGTTCGCGCCCTTCGCCGCTGCGCAGGTCCAGCGCCACGCTGCGTTTGCCGCGATTAAGGTTTTCCCAGCTCAGCGATCGGCCTTCGCGCGTCAGCATATAGCGGTGATAATCCAGCCCCCCGCCAATATTGTCGACGCGAACCACGTCAGCACCCATCTGCGCACAGTACAGCCCGGCAGTAGGCGACGCGACGAAGCTGGAAACTTCGACGAGCGAGAGGTCGGGGAGAAGAGTGTGCATTGTCGATTTGTCCCGATCCTCCCCACTAGAGACGGCGAGGAAACGTGGGATCACTCCTCTTTATTCTCGGCAGGTTCTTCCAACACCGGTCGCCGTTCCTCGATCATCTGCGCCGCTTCGTCCAGGGCGCGCGCTTCGCCGACGGTTACGCCACCGGGGCCGGGGTCGTTGTCCGATGCGCCACATGCCCCCAATGCAAGAGCCACTGCCGCTACTGCGGCCTGGGCGCTGTTTCATTGCGCCGCTGCGTCCTCTTCATCCGACCCGCCGATCAGTGCCTCGATATCGGCGACAGCGGCTTCCGCCTCGTCAGCGGCGGTATCGGCTTCGGCTACGACCGAGGGCGCAACACCGGTCGCTGTCGGCACAGGCGCAGGCTCAGGGGCCGGTGCGGGGGCCACGACCGGTTCCTCGACAACCTCTTCCATCGCCTCGGCTGCGGGGATTTCGACCGTTTCGGCTTCCGCTTCGTAGGAGGCATCTTCGGTCCCGCCACAGGCGGCAAGCGCCAGTGCTGTGGTGAACAGGATGGCGGGGCGTATGGCGGTGGTCATGTGATGGTCTCCCGAATGGTTGTTGCAGCGCAGGATAGCGCCTGCTTTTCCCCGCCGCAAAGCGCTATTTCATCGTACGACTGTTTGCGAGTGTGAAGCGGTCTGGCACAGGCGCGATAATGCAACCAAAATCACCGCCCCCGCCGTACGATCCCGCCACTACCGATGACACGCTCGAACAGGCGCGGGTGCGGATGCGCGAGTTGTTCGGGTTCGATACGTTTCGCGGTCGCCAAGCCGATGTGGTGGCGCGCGTGCTGGGCGGGAACAGCACGCTGGCCGTGATGCCGACGGGCGCGGGCAAGTCGCTGACCTATCAATTGCCCGCCGCCATGTTGCACGGCACTTGTGTGGTCATTTCACCGCTGATTGCATTAATGCACGACCAGCTGCGCAGTGCGCGCGCCAACGGTATCCGCGCTGCCACCCTGACCAGCGCCGATGCCGACTGGCGCGAGACGATGGACGCCTATCGCGAGGGTGCGCTGGACCTTCTCTACGTGGCGCCCGAACGGGCTAGCCAATCGCAATTCCTGGATTTCCTGACCTCGGCGGACATTGCGCTGTTCGCGGTGGACGAGGCGCATTGCGTATCCGAATGGGGCCATGATTTCCGCCCCGACTATCGCCAGCTGCGCCCGCTGATGGACGCCTTTCCCGAGGTGCCGCGCCTCGCGCTGACGGCGACGGCGGACGGGCGGACGCGGGCCGACATCTTGTCGCAACTGGGCATTCCGGCGGACGGGCTGGTGCTGGCGGGGTTCGACCGGCCCAATATCCGCTATGCCATTCGCGCCCGCGCCAACCCGGTGCGCCAGATCGCGGCACTGATGGCGGAGACGCCGGGACCGGGCATCGTCTATGCGCAAAGCCGCCGCAAGGTGGAGGATCTCGCCGACAAGCTGGCCGCCGCGACGGGCCGCGAAGTGCGCCCCTATCATGCCGGGCTGGACCCCGAAACGCGCGCCGCCAACCAGGCGGACTTCGTGGCGAGCGAGGACATGGTGATCGTCGCTACTATCGCGTTCGGCATGGGGATCGACAAGCCGGACGTGCGCTTTGTGGCCCATGCAGGCATCCCCAAATCAATCGAGGCCTATTATCAGGAAACCGGCCGTGCAGGTCGCGATGGCGACCCGGCACGCGCGGAGATGCTGTGGGGTGCGGGCGACTTCACGCAGGCACGGCAATGGGCGGATGACTTGCCGGATGATCGTAAGGGCGAGGAACTGGCGCGGTTGAACGCGCTGGCCGCGCTGGTCGAAACCGCCGCCTGCCGCCGCGCGGTGCTGCTGCGACATTTCGGCGAGGATCCGCCCAAGACTTGCGGTAACTGCGATAATTGCCTGTCGCCGCCCAAGGTAACGGACGCCACCGATCTTGCCCGCAAGTTCCTGTCGGCGGTGTACCGCACCGGGCAGAGCTTCGGCTTTGGCCATATTCAGAAAGTGCTGACCGGCAGTGCGGACGATCGGGTGCAGCAGCGCGGCCATGACCGGCTCAGCGTGTTCGGCATCGTGAAAGGCGAGGACGCGCGTCTTCTGCAACCGCTGAGCCGCGCGTTGCAGGCGCGCGGCAGCTTGGTGGCGACCGAGCATGGTGGGCTGGCGCTGGGCGGTGATGCGCGCGATATCCTGACCGGCAATGCCGCGGTGGCGATGGTAGTGCCGCCAGCCAAGGCGAAAGGGCGTGCCCAAGCAGGAGGTCGCTCGCGATCCGGCGACACCACCCCCAATCCTGTCGACGACCCGCTGTTCGACGCGCTGCGTGAACTGCGCCGCGATCTGGCGCGCGAGGCACAGCTGCCGCCCTATGTTATCTTTCACGATTCGGTGCTGCGCGATATGGCATCGCAGCGTCCCGCCAGCATGGAAGAGCTGGGCCGCATCAGCGGCGTCGGCGCGAAGAAGCGGCAATCCTATGGCGATGCGTTTTTGGCGGTGATACGCAACATGTGAGGTTTGGTGGCGGCGGAAACAGCCTTTACGCTGCGTTTACCTTTTTGGCTTAACGCCGGTGCCATGACCCAGACTTCATCTGCACCCGCTCCTGCACCCGCCCATCTCGTTGCGCGCCGCATTCCGCGCACCGCATGGCTGCTTGCCTTTGCCGCCGTCGTGGCCATTCCGGCGGGCACGCTGTTGGCGCAAGGATCGGGTTCCAGCTTCACCGTCGTCGAGAGCGGACGCGGCTATGAGCGGTTGCAGGATGCCGTCGACGCCATCGGCGCGGGCACCGGCACCATCGCGGTTGCGTCGGGCACACACCGGCAGTGCGCCGTGCAGACGGCAGGCAACATCTCCTACATGGCAAGCGAGCCGGGCCGCGCGGTGTTCGACCGCACCACCTGCGAAGGCAAGGCGGCCCTGGTCCTGCGCGGCAGTTCGGCGCGGGTGTCCGGTCTGACATTCCAGAACATGGCCGTGCCCGACTTCAACGGCAGCGGCATCCGGCTCGAAAAGGGCAATCTGACCGTTTCGCAAAGCTGGTTCTACGACAGCCAGCAGGGCATCCTGTCGGGCAACGACGCCAACGGGCGCATCGTGATCGACAAGTCCACTTTCAGCGGGCTTGGTACGTGCGAGGGGTCGGGCGGGTGCGCACATTCTATCTATATCGGCGATTACGGCCACCTGCGCGTCACCCGCAGCCGGTTCGAGAAGGGCACGGGCGGGCATTATGTGAAAGCGCGCGCGGCCAAGGTGGAGATCGCGGCATCCAGCTTCGACGATTCGGCGGGCCGTTCCACCAATTACATGATCGACCTGCCCGCCGGGGCAACAGGCCAGATCACCAATAACTGGTTCGTTCAGGGCAAGGACAAGGAAAACTATTCCGCCTTCATCGCCGTGCAGGCCGAAGGTCGCCTGCACAGCTCGGATGGCCTCCAGATCGCCGGCAACGATGCCCGGCTTGCCCCTGCGGTCAGCCGCAACACGATTTTCGTGGCGGACTGGTCGGGTGCCGCGCTCGATATCGGTCCCAACACGCTGGGCACCGGTCTGGCGAAGTTCGAACGCCGCTAGACTCGGCGGAACCTGACCTGGCCCCTCCCGTTAATATGGTATGGCAGGTGGATGGGCACGCGATGGCGCGGTGCAGGATCAGATCGACGACAATGTAAAGGATGCAGTTGCGGCGGCGCGGCGACGCTTGTCCAGCGGGCGCGCATCTGCAGAATACTGCGAGGACTGCGGCGAGCCGATCCCGGAACGGCGGCGCGAAGCGGTTTCCGGTGTGCAGACCTGCGTGCAATGCCAGTCCAAACGCGACGGCGCATTGCGACAGACCGCCTACAACCGACGCGGCAGCAAGGATTCGCAGCTTCGCTGAGCCGAGCGAAATGGCGGCCGCATAGCTGACGATGCCACCTGGTGCGTCGCCTTTGGTGACGAAACTCTAAGGCGTTGCGCCGGTTCCACCATCACGGCAGCAGATGTCCGGAACGGTCGCGCTTCGTTGCAAGATAGTGGCGATTGTGCGGGTTATCGGGCAGGCTGTGCGCCACCCGCTCGCGCACCGTGACACCGGCGCTTTCCAACGCAGCGAACTTTGCCGGGTTGTTGGTCATCAACCGGATGTCGTGCACGCCGAGTAGCGTCAGCATCCGCGCAGCAACCGGGAAATCGCGGGCTTCGTCGGGCAGGCCGAGCCGCTGGTTCGCATCGATCGTATCGAACCCCTGATCCTGCAGGCGATACGCGCGCAGCTTGTTGACCAGCCCGATGCCGCGCCCCTCCTGCCGAAGATAGAGCAGGATGCCGTACCCGCCATAGCGAGCTGCATCCGACATCGCACCAAGCGCAGCATCGAGCTGTGGTCCGCAATCGCATTTCAGGCTGCCCAGCACATCACCGGTCAGGCATTCGGAATGCAGCCGCACCAGCGGCACGGCGTCCGCCGATTGTTGCCCGATAACCAGCGCAACATGCTCGCGCATGTCGTCGGCGCTGCGAAAGGCGACGATTTCGCCGGTTTCGCTGGCAGCTACGGGCAGCTTTGCGCGGGTTACAATCGCCAGCCGCGCCGGGTCGGACCAGGCGGCAAGGTCACCTGTCTGCACCGTTTCTGCTTCGCCCGCGTCGCTCGCATCGACCAGAAAGGCAGGCAATATCCCCGCCAGCCGCGCCAGTTCCAGCGCCGCTTTCGCGACATCCGGCCAGTCGCATGCAAGCGCGCGGAACGGTCCTTTAAGCGGATTGGCGAGATCCAGGGCAGGGTCGGCCAGCGCCAGCGCGGCTTGCAGGTCGAACGGTCCGGCGCCTGCGAGCAAGACCGGCGCATGTGCCGTTGCCGCCTCTCGCTGATTGGTCAGTTTCAGCGTGGCCGCGCGTGCCGAGGAAACCAGCGCCTGCGACGCGCGCGCCTCGCTCGCGATTGCCGTTTCGACAGGGAGCAGTACCGGCCCGTTGGCGAAGGCGACGGGCCAGCCGTGGCGCAGCGCGTCGATCGCCCGCGCGACGCGGCGTTGCGGGGACGGCGCGTCCGTCAGAGCGCGAACTCGGTGGTCAGCGGGATATGGTCCGATGGTTTCTCCCAATCGCGCGCATCTTCGTATATTCTGTGCGCAGTCGCCTGCGCTGCGAGCGCGGGGCTGGCCCACATATGATCCAGCCGCCGCCCCCGGTCGCCGGTGCGCCAGTTCTTCGCACGATAGCTCCACCAACTGTAATAGCGTTGCGGCGGCGTGATATGCGCGCGCCCGATATCTACCCAGCCATGCGCGGTTTGAAAGCGGGACAGCGTTTCCACTTCAAGCGGCGTATGGCTGACCACCTTGAGCAATTGCTTGTGGCTCCAAACGTCGCTTTCCAGCGGAGCGATGTTGAAATCGCCGACGATCAGCGTGGGCCGCTCCACCGTCTCGGCCCAGCGCGTCATGCGCACCAGAAAGTCCAGTTTCTGGCCGAACTTGGCGTTCACGCTGCGGTCGGGAATATCGCCGCCTGCCGGGACATAGACGTTGTCGATGGCGATATCATGATCGTCCAGCCGCACCGCGACATGGCGCGCCTCACCATTGGCCTGCCAGTCGTGCCGGTCGATCTCGTGCATCGGCAGGCGGCTGACCGTGGCGACCCCGTGATAGCCCTTTTGGCCATGTACCGCGAAGTGTCCGTAGCCCGCCGCGCGAAACGCCTCGTAAGGAAACTGTGCTTCCTGGCACTTGATCTCCTGCAGGCACAGTACATCGGGTGCTTTCTCGGCGAGAAACCGTGTGACCTGATCGATACGCAGGCGAACCGAATTGATGTTCCATGTTGTCACACTTACCATGTAGCGCGCCTTAGGTGGGGCAGCGTGTACCAGCAAGCGTCGTGCCCGCCGATCAGGAGTTAGACCAATGTTCAAGCCTGCCCCGTTCCTTGTCGCTTTCGCCCTGCTGCCGCTAGCCGCGTGTTCCGCCACCTCCGCACGACAAGGTCCTGCTTCAACCGCCCAGGCCGTTGTGGCGCAGGAGACGGCGCCTGCGCGGGCGAAAAACGTCATCCTGTTCATTGGTGACGGCATGGGCATTTCCACCATCACCGCCGCACGCATCTATGCCGGTCAGAAACGCGGCGAAACGGGCGAGGAGAACGTGCTGTCCTTCGAACGGTTCGAGAATGTGGCGCTGGTCAAGACCTATAATACCGACGCACAGGTGCCCGATAGCGCAGGCACCGCCACGGCGATGCATTCGGGCGTAAAAACGCGCATCGGCGTGATCGGTGTGGGGCCGGACACCACGCGCGGCGACTGCGCGTCGGCCGTTGCGAACCCGCTGCCGCTGATCGGCGAGGAGGCGAAACGTCGCGGGTTGGCGGTGGGCATCGTCAGCACTGCGCGCCTGACCCACGCCACGCCCGCCGCCGTCTATGCGCGCAGTGCGGACCGCAACTGGGAAGCCGACAGCGCCATGCCCGCCGAACAGCGCGAAGCAGGATGTACCGATATCGCCAGCCAGCTCGTCGCCAGCGATTTCGACGTGGCGCTCGGCGGCGGGCGGGGCGGTTTCTTCGGCAATACGCGGCAGGGCCGCCGCGCGGACGCCGAAGCGGACTTGCCTGCGCAATGGGTGGCGCGAACCGGTGGCAGCTATGTCGAAACGCGCAGCCAGCTCGCCGCGGCCCCGGCAGACCGGCCCGTCCTCGGCCTCTTTTCGCCCAGCCACATGACGTATATGCCGGACCGCGAGGCCGACAGCACGGAGCCTACGCTGACCGAAATGACGCAGGCCGCGATCACGCGCCTGTCCGCCAATGACAAGGGCTATTACCTGATGGTCGAAAGCGGCCGCATCGACCACGCGCATCATGGCAGCCAGGCAGGCTACGCGCTCGAAGAGACCGTCGAATTCGCCAACGCGATCCAGCAGGCCATCGACACCACCAACCGCGACGAGACGCTGATCCTTGTCACGGCCGACCATAGCCACGTCTTCACCATTGCGGGCTACCCGCGGCGGGGGAACGACATTCTGGGTCTCGTCGTGCCGCCGTCCGGAGGGGGCGAGGACGATGACGGGGGCGCGCCGGACAGCCCGACGCTGGCAGGCGACGGCAAGCCCTACACCACGCTGGGCTATGCCAATGGCCCGGGTGCCGTATCGGGCGAACGCGCTGTGCCCGAAACAGGTCTGTCCGCCATCCAGCAATCGCTTGTGCCGCTAGGAAGCGAGACACATGCCGGGGAGGATGTGGCGCTATATGGCCGGGGACCGGGCGCCGATGGTGTGCGCGGCGTCATGGAACAGAACCGCATCTACGACATCATGCGCCGCAGTTTCGGCTGGGATGAGGAAGAGGAAGCGGCGCAGTAGCCACGCTTACAAAAAACCCCCGTGCCGGGGGCATTGGCACGAGGGTTCCATGTCAGCGTTCGTCACGCTTGTTCCGAAACGAGGGATAGTGAAGGCAAAGGCAACAGGGGGGAAACCTGCCTTCTTATCGCTTCGGTCGGAAGTAGAAATACTACTCAAGGGCTTTCGCGCCTATGAACGATCAACGGCGTTGGTCGTCCCCAGCGGGCAGTTCGACGGACCCGTTTTCGCAACGCGCGTCAGACGGTTCAGCGCGGGCGACGGGTCGTGCGGCGCGGGTCGCGGTATTTGAAAGCACTGTCGGATACCGCCGCGCCATAGCGATGATTGCGCAAACGTACCGTGGTGCGGTTGTTTTGCGAATCGAGCGCGACCCAGTTGGTTAGCTGCCATCCACCCGGCGCACTGCCATTGCGGGTGAAGATCAACGTCATCACACCGAATTCGGGGCGCTTGGGGTCGCGGACTTCCACGCTGATGACCGTGCCGCTGGTGCCCGATGTCAGCTTGCCATACCGCTTCACATCTCGGTCGGGATCGAGCAGCGCGCCCAGTGGCGAACTCTTGATCGGCCAGCGCTGGACCTGGTTGACTTCGTAATCGATCATGGTGAGCGCGCTGCCATTGCTGACGATCAGCAGCGGCACGCCCTTTTCATACTGGAACCGGATCTTGCCGGGCTGCTTCAGCGTCAGCTTGCCGCTCACGGTGCTGCCCTGGCGATCCGTCTGCGTAAAATCGGCGGTCATGGTGGTGATACTGCGCAATGCCGCGACCGCTTCGTCCAGACGGCCTTCTGCGGCAATCGCAGGCGTCGCCATCGTCGCGACAGCGAGCGGCGCGCCCAGCGACAGGCCAGCGGCAAGAGCGGTAAAGCCCAGCCGGGCCTTGCGTGATGTGTTCTGGATAATGGTCATGGCATCGATACCTGACGCCGGAGCGTTGAACGGCCACTGAATTCGCGCACGCCGTGCCGTTCAGGCCGACTTGCGAGAAACGTCACTATTTGATCTTGGCTTCCTTGAACTCGACATGCTTGCGCACGACGGGATCGTATTTGCGGAAGGTCATCTTTTCCGTGATGTTGCGCGGGTTCTTTTTGGTGGTGTAATAGAACCCGGTATCGGCAGTGGAGACGAGCTTGATCTTGACCGTGGCTGACTTCGCCATGACGTATTCCTGAATGTTATGGGGGCCATGCCGGCCGAAAAGCTGCAATGCGACGCCGGCGGGTTCAGCACCAACCGGGTCAAGCGCCGCGCAGTGGTGGAAACGGACGGCGGAGTCAAGATAAACAGGGGCTAGAAGCGCACGCGCCCGCGCGTGGCCTTGATATCGCCGCGCGCTTTTTTCGCCTTCAGCCGTTTGACCTTGCCGATGCGGTTTACCCGGCTTTTCTTGCGGGTCTTTGGCGGATTGAGCGCGTCCGTTACCAGCGCCGCCAAGCGGTCACGCGCCTCAGTGCGGTTTGCCTCCTGCGTGCGATGACTTTGCGCCATCAGCACGATTTCGCCTTTCGCGTTCAGCCGGTTGCCCGCCAACGCCTTCAGCCGGTGGAAGATCGGCGGCGAAAGGCCGAGTTCGTAGATATTGACGCGCAGCTGCACAGCGGTCGCCACCTTGTTGACGTTCTGCCCGCCCGGACCGGACGCCGCCACAAAGGCTTCGGATGCCAGCGACTGCGCGCGGGCCAGGATCGCCTCACGCGTCATCGTTCAGTACGTCCGGACCAAAGCCAAGAAAGCCGAAATCGTGTGGCATCGGGGCGGTGGCTGCCACCGGTGTCTTGCCGGGGCGGTCGATGCGGATTTCGCTGGCATGAAGCATGGTGCGCCCCGCGCCGATGACGTGGCCGCTGCCATAGACCGGATCGCCTGCCAGCGCCGCGCCCAATCCTTCCAGCGCATGGATGCGAATCTGGTGTGTGCGCCCGGTTTCGGGGCGGAACTCGACCAGGGTGCGACCCTCATGCGCGCGCAGCACACGCCAGTGCGTGACCGACGGCTTGCCATCGGGATCGGGTACCATGCGCCAGCCCTCTTCCTTGGTCGATACCTTGGTCAGTGCCAGTTCGATGGTGCCTTCCATGCCCGGTGCTTCTCCATCCAGCACGCCCAGATAAACCTTGCCGACCAGCCGGTCCTGGAATGCTTGCGTAAAGCGTTTGTGCGCCTTGGGGTTGCGCGCCAGCAACAGGCAGCCGCTGGTGTCGGTATCGAGCCGGTGAACCGCCAGCGGTGCGCGTTTGAAGTTCAGCTTGAGGTCGTCGACATGGTCTTCCAGCGACGGCCCGCCGCGCCGGGGGCGGTCGATTGAGAGGCCCGCCGGCTTATCGACCACCAGCGCTTCGCCGTCTTCGTACAGGATCGGTATCATGGCAGAAACCGCGCTTTCACAAGGCCGCGCACGGCATTGCTGAGCGTGAACCCGTCGGCGAGATCGTCGAGCGTCAGCGACGCCTCGCGCGCTGCGCCGCTTTCCAGCAGGTGGGCGCGCTGGACACCGGGCAGCAGGCCGAGCGTGATGGGCGGCGTCAGCAACATGCCGTCTCGCTCGACGAATATATTGGTCCAGCTGCCTTCGGTCACGTTGCCGTCAGGCGCGACAAAGATCGCTTCGCATGCGCCCGCATCCTCCGCTGCCGCGCGCGCTGCCTCGTAAAAGGCGCGGTCGGTGGTCTTGTGGCGCAACCGCCAGTCGCCTTGATCGACCGGCAGCGGCAGGGCGATACAGGCGACCGGATCGGACGAAGCGGGTGGCAATTCGCTGACGGTTAGCGAAGTCGCGCCACTGCGCGCGACGAGCAGACGCAGCTTCGCCGCGTTCTCCAATTCGAAGCACAGCGCGTGGATCTGGTTGCGCACCGCATGGCGGTCGAACGCGAAGCCAAGCGCGGCGGCGCTGGCTTTCAGTCGCGTCAGATGAGTTTCCAGCAGCGCGATGCCGCTATCGGGCGCGAACCGCATGGTCTCGATCAGGTCGAATTGCGCGGCGCGCAGGTCGGGCGTACTTTGCTTGGCGAACCCGCTTTTCAGCAGCGATTCGCGCCATTCGCTGCCCGCATCGCTATCTGCGACGATTGCCGAGCCGACCCCCAGCACCGCCGTGCCGCGCGCGTTTTCCACCGGCGTCAGGCGCAGCGTGCGAATGGCGACGTTGAAGGCTGCATCGCCGTTGGCGTCGATCCGCCCGATGGCGCCGCAATAGGGGCCGCGCGCATCGCGTTCAATGGTATCGATCAGCTCCATCGCGCGCAGCTTGGGCGCGCCGGTAATCGAGCCACAGGGGAACATCGCACGGACCAGATCGACCGGCCCCTTGTCCGCTCGCAATGTGGCGCGGACGGTGGATACCATTTGGTGGACGGTGGGGTAGGTTTCGACCGAAAACGGCGCGTCGACATCGACGGTTCCGGCCTCGGCTACCCGCGATAGGTCGTTGCGCAGAAGGTCCACTATCATCAGGTTTTCTGCGCGGTCTTTCTTCGAAGCAGCAAGGTCTGCGGCCAGCGCCCGATCCTGTTCGGGCGTCGCGCCGCGCGGGCGGGTGCCCTTCATCGGCTTGGCTTTCGCCTTGCCGTCCTTCAGTGAGACGAACAGTTCGGGGCTGAAGCTCAGCAGCCAGTGCGAGCCGTCGAAGATCAGCCCGCCATACCCCGCCTCGCTGCTGCTGCGCAGCGCGGCATACAGCGCCACCGGATCGCCGCGATACGATCCGGCCAGCGGGAAAGTCAGGTTCGCCTGATAGATATCGCCCGCCGCAATCGCCTCCTGCATTGCGGCGAAGGCGTCGGTATAGGCCGCCTGCGACAGTTGCGGTTCCAGCGGGCCGATGCCGGTACGCGTAGCCTCGTCGGGGTCGGAATTGTCGCTCAGCCATTGCGGCACATCGGCGGGGGCAATGTTGTGTTTCGCGTGAAACAAACCGAGCCAGACGAGCGGTCCCGCCGCGCCGGTGCGCGCAGCAGCGCGGTGCGCCAGCTTTTCCTCCAGCGCCAGGCCGGCTTCGTAGGCGAGATAGCCAGCGAGCGTGCTGCCCGTTTCGCGTCGCGCAGCATCGGCGGCATTCAGCACGGCGGCAACCTCTTCAGGCCGGCGCGCCACGAAAATCTGCGCCGGGTCCGTAAAGAGCTGCGCGTCGGCAGGGACGTGCCCACCCTCCGCAACGGGCCGCGCGTCATCGAGCAGGACAAAGGGTTGGCGCTCTCCCATGGGCTTTGCCATACCCGCCCCCGACGAAATTGGAACCGCCGGTGCGCGTATCGTTTGCCGGCGGGCGGTGATCGAGGGTGACTGAATATGAGCGACGGGAAAACCGGCATCTTCCTGGGTCTGGCCGCCAATGGCGAGCGCCAGCACCTCGATCTAGCGCGGGCCAACCGTCACGGCCTGATCGCGGGGGCGACCGGCACCGGGAAAACCGTCACGTTGCAGGGCATGGCGGAAAGCTTCTCCGCGGCGGGAGTGCCGGTCTTCGTCTCCGATGTGAAGGGCGACCTGTCGGGCATCGCCATGCCCGGTTCGCCGACCTTCAAACACGCGGAAAAGCTGGAGAAACGCGCTGTCGAACTGGGCATGGAGGACTATGCCTATGGCGACAACCCGACCGTCTTCTGGGATTTGTACGGCGAAGACGGGCATCCCATCCGCACCACAATCTCCGAGATGGGACCGCTTCTGCTGGCCCGTTTGCTGGACCTGAACGATACGCAGGAAGGCGTTTTGCAAATTATCTTCCGGCACGCCGACGAGAACGGCTTGCTGCTGCTGGATCTCGGCGATTTGCAGGCAATTTTGCAATGGGCCAGTTCCAATGCGAAAAAGTTGTCCGGACAATATGGCAATGTGTCGAAAGCCAGCGTCGGCGCGATCCAGCGCCAGTTGCTGAGTTTTGAGGCGCAAGGGGCGGACCGGTTCTTCGGCGAACCCGCGCTGGAGATCGACGATTTTCTCAAGCTCGACGAGCAGGGGCGCGGCATGGTCAATGTGCTGGCCGCCGACCGGCTGATGCGCAGCCCGAAACTGTACGCCACGTTCCTGCTGTGGCTGCTGGCCGAGCTGTTCGAGACCTTGCCCGAAGTGGGCGACCCGGAAAGACCCAAACTGGTGTTCTTCTTCGACGAGGCGCACCTCCTGTTCGACGATGCGCCCAGGGCGCTGGCGGAGAAGGTCGAGCAGGTCGTGCGGCTGATCCGATCGAAGGGCGTCGGCGTGTTTTTCGTAACGCAGAACCCGGCGGATATTCCGGACGATGTCGCGGGCCAGCTGGGCAACAAGGTGCAGCATGCGCTGCGCGCCTTCACGCCGAAGGATCGCCGCGCGATCAAGGGCGCTGCCGATACGTTCCGCAGCAACCCCGATCTCGACGTGGCGCAAGCGATTACCGAGCTGAAGGTGGGCGAGGCGCTGGTCTCGACGCTGGACGGGGACGGTGCGCCAACCGTGGTGCAGCGCACGCTGATCAAGCCGCCGCGCAGCCGCCTCGGTCCGGTCACCAAGAAGGAACGCGCCATCATCCGCTCGGTCAGCCCGTTCGACGGCAAGTATGACGAGGCGGTGGACCGCGAAAGCGCTGAGGAGGTACTGCTGGCGAAGGCCGAGGACGCCGCCGCAACCGCAAGGGAAGTGGCCGAGCGAGGCGAGACCGAAGTGTCGAAGCGCTCACGCAAGTCCCCGTCCTTGTGGGAACGGGCCGGCAAGAGCGGTGCGCGGGCTGCCGCCGGTTCGCTGGCCACTATCGCAGTCGCCACGGCACTGGGGCGAAAATCGCGTGCCGATCCGGTGCGGACCGGTGCGACCG
Organism: uncultured Alphaproteobacteria bacterium; assembly: GCA_963838735.1. Taxonomy (GTDB): domain Bacteria; phylum Pseudomonadota; class Alphaproteobacteria; order Sphingomonadales; family Sphingomonadaceae; genus Parerythrobacter_A. Next base: position 10,532 of record CAWISG010000010.1, on the reverse strand, counting down.
CGTTCGTGCGCAACTTGATCGGAGGCCTGATGCGCTAGAAAAAATGGTCTAGAGGCCGACCGCTTTTAGGCCGGCATCCACGGTCCCTTCCAACCCGCCGCGCACCCCGCCACTGCGCCCGGCAAGCGGCGCTTCCTCCACGATCAGCGTACCGTCCGCGCCCGCAACGCGCTCTTTCATCAGCGATTCGCGGCCGAGGAAATAGGGCCAGAAGGTCTCGGTGCGGGCGGCGGAATACGCGAGGTCGGTGGTAAATCCAGCGAGCTGGCCGGGTTCGAAGATACGCCCTTCCTCCGCAGGTTCCACCCGTACCCCGCGTCCGCCCGTCAGCACCACGCGGACCGGGCCGTGGAAGACCAGATAGCGCAACTGGCCGGTCAGCCAGGCGTGGAGCGAGAACAGCCGCCAGTGGCTCGTGATCCGCACCGGTCGGTCGCCCGGGTGGACGAGCGCGGCAATGGCGCGCGGTCGCAGGACGCAGGCGCTGTCTGCGGGAACCGTGACTGTCCTTACTTCGGCCACCGGATCGCGGCCGGGTGAGATCGTGAACGCTTTTCCAGCTCCCGATAGCTGCGTGAGGAACCGCATTCCGCTGGCGAGGCTGGTAACCGGATGGCTCCAGTCGAGCAGCCAGCGGGTGCGCGCGCGGCTGGTATCGGCGCGCGATTGCAGGAAGTCCTGCCGCACGAGCAGTTCCTCGCCCGCGTCAAGCGTGACGCCGGTCGAGGGCGCGCTGGCGGCCTCCGCATTAATTTGCCCATCCGCCGCTCCATCGGCGAGCCGCACCGGCTCGCGCCGCGCGGCAAAGGGCGCCAGCACGAAGAAGAACACCAGCCGGATCGCATAGGGCACGAGCACGATGGCGAGGAATGCGAACAGGGCGAGGCGCAGGACTTCGCGCACGGCATCGGTGTCGATGGTTGCGAACAGGTCGACGGGCAGTTGCGCCGCGTCTTCCGCAGCAGCGAAGCTGGCGCGACCGGCCTTTATCGCGCGTGCCCTGGCAATTCCGGCAGAGCGCGCGTTCACGGCCTCACGCGCACTGTCGCACAGCTCTTGGGCGCGTTCGCGTAACTGCACGTCGCGCTGGCGGACCACATCGACGGTTTGCCGCACGATATTGCGGTCGGTCACCGCGCGGGTGGCATTGCGACAGCGCCGTTTGCGCGCATCGATGGCGGCGCGCGTTGGCACGTCGATGCGACTGGCTCCGCCGGAACCGAACGTTGCAATCCGGTCATCCAGCGTCAGCGCCGTTTCCAGCAAGTGCAATCTCGCGCGTGGCGACCGCGATGTCGAGTTCGGCCCGCGCCCGTTCGCGCGGGCGCAGCACAGCGAGCGGACCCTTGGCATCGTCGCGTCGTACTTCGGCATCGGCAAGCTGCGCCTGTGTGCGTGCATACCGTTCGCGCAAGGCCGCATCGGGCAGCGTGCGCGCGGCGTCTTTCGCATCCTCCAGCCGGGCTTGCCCGTCCTTCGCCAGCATATCCAGTTCGGCGGCGCGTTCTTCGGGGGTGGCCAGCCAGCCATCGGCTTCGTCCTGAAACGTGGGCAGGACGTAGAGCGCAAACGCAATCGCGGCGACGATGAGCAGAAAGAGCGCACCCTTGCCCAGCATCCATTGCGCAAACGCTTTCATGGTGTAGCGATTATCGCGCGGACGGCGTCTTATCCAGCGGCAACCGCAATTCGGCACGCAGGCCGATGGTGCGGCCACCTTCTTCGCGGTTCGCCAGCACCAGCGTTCCGCCATGCTGCTGCGCGATGGCCCGGGCCAGCGTCAGACCCAGGCCCGCCCCACCGGTGATGCGATTGCGCGATGCCTCGCCGCGCGTGAAGGGTTCGACCATGTCCGCCATCCGGTCCGCCGGAATGCCGGGGCCGTTATCGTCCACGCGCAGGACCAGCTGCCCGCCATCCTCGCACATCGCGAGATGCGCCGATCCGGCATAGCGCACCGCGTTGGAAACCAGGTTGCGCATCGCCCGTCGCAGCCAGGTAACATGAACCGGTGCGATCAGCCGGGCGTCCGGATCGAACGTCACTGCCATCCCGCGATCCTCGTATTCCTCCACCACCGACGCGACCAGCGCGGTGATATTGGTGCGTTCGGGCAAAGCGGCGTCGCGTCCGACCCGGGCCAGCGACAGGATATCGTCGAGCGAGCGGGTGATATCTTCGATACCCGCTGCCATTTTCGCGCGCTCGCCCGCGTCCTCGACCGTTTCGATCCGCACCCGCAGGGCGGCGAGCGGGGTCTTGAGATCGTGCCCGATGGCGCCCAGCATCACGTCCTTTTCCTCCAGCAATGCACCGATGCGGGCTTCCATCGCGTTTTGCGCGGCAATGAGGCGCTGGATATCCTGCGGCCCTTCGGCGGCAAGCGGCGTCGACATCCTGCGCGTGCGGCATCGAATTGCTCCACGCGCGTGGTCAGCGCGGCGAGCGGGCGCGTAATGCGCTGCATGACCAGCCACAACAGGCCCAGCAGCACCACGAAGATCAGCGCCGTCTGCCCTAGCAGCATCGCCACCGCGCGCCGCTCGCCGCGCGGTTCCAGCACGCGCGCGGTCTGCCATGCGCTGCCGTCGCTGCGCCGGATCGTGGCGACCAGCACGCGGCGGTTGCCGATGCGGCGGGCCAGCCATGGTCGCCGCTCCATCGCCTCGCGCAGCACCGGGTCGGCGGTCGTATCGCGCAGCGTGGTGGCAATGTGCCCGACGGCCAGCCCGCGCTCTTCCAGCAGGCCCGCGATGCGGCGGTCGAACGGCGAAGCGTGGCTTTGTGCCAGGGCTAGGGGTGGAGCTGCCGTTACCTGATAGCGCAGGCGCGGCGGCAGGCGGTCGCGTCCGCGTTCGGTCAGCGGTCCATCTGTCCTCCGCGCACCCCCGCGATCGCCACGATCGGCACGGAACGTTCGCCGCAGGGCACGGCGTCCTTCGCGCCCCCCGGCCATCGCGTCTCCGGTCAGCAGATGGAACGCGGCGGTGTTCAGCATTACCGCCTCGCGCCGTTCCTCCGCTGCGCGCAACAGCAGCGTTGCCGAAACGCCCTGCGCCACCAGCAGGGCGAGCGCGGCGGTCGTCATCACTTGCCCGCGCAGGCTGGTGGGCCACATTTTCATATGCGCATCACCTGCGCGGCAAAACGGTAGCCGCCGCCGCGAATGGTCAGGATGAAGTGCGGGTCGCGGCTGTCCGCTTCGATCTTGCGGCGAAGGCGGCTGATCTGGTTATCGACCGCGCGGTCGAACAGCTGCGCCTCGCGCCCCTGCACCATGTCGAGCAGCCGGTCGCGGTCGAGCACCTGGCCCGGATGGTCGAGGAACGCGCGCAGCAGCCGGAACTCCGCCGTCGAGATCGGTACCAGCGCATTGTCGGGGTCGGTCAGGCGGCGTTTGAGCGGGTCGAGCCGCCAGCCTTCGAACATGTAGGGCGCTTCGTCCGCGTCCGGTGCGCCCTCGCGTCCGGCCGCCTTCCCGCCCGCCCGCCGCAGCACGGAGCGGATGCGTGCCACCAATTCGCGCGGCTCGAACGGCTTGGTCACATAATCGTCCGCGCCGATTTCCAGCCCCACGATACGGTCGGTCGCTTCGCCCCGCGCGGTCAGCAGGATGACCGGCAGACCCTGCGTTTCGACCAGGTGACGGCACAGCGACAGCCCGTCCTCGCCCGGCATCATGATGTCGAGCAGGACGAGATCGCATGTCTCCCGTTGCAATGCCGTGCGCGCTTTCGCCGCGTTCTCTGCCTGCTGCACGACGAACCCCTGCCGGACCAGATAGTCCGCCAGGGGTTCGCGCAGGGTCGCTTCGTCGTCGACCAGCAGCAGGGTGGTGGCTTCGCTCACCTAGCTGCCGCGACGGCCCTTACGCTGCTCGCGGCCTGCCCGGCGTTCCTCCTGCGTCACTTGCCCGTCGCCATCGGCGTCCATCCGGGCGAAGCGCCGGTCGGCGGCGGCAGTGAATTCGGCCAAGCTGACGGCCTGGTCGCCATCGGCATCGGCGCGCTGGAGCATCTCATACCGCCACCGCGACGTTTACCGCCCCACGCTTTGCGCGCCGTTCCTTCATGGCCTCGCGCGCCGCGTCCATCTCGGCCTGGCTGACGCCGCCCGAACCATCGGTATCGAGCCGGGCGAAGCGGCGTTCCATGCGGTCTCCACGGCGCGCCTCGCGCTTCGCATCGCGGGCTTCGCGTGCTGCGGTCATTTCAGCGAGCGAAATTTCGCCGTCGCCATTCGCATCGGTGTCACCAAAGCGTTCCGCCTGACGTGCGCCCCGGTCGGCCACTGTCACGCTGCCATCGCCGTCGGCATCCATCCGGGCGAAGCGGGCGGCGGTATGGGCCTGATGCTCGACAGCGGTGATGACGCCGTCGCCATCGGCATCGGGCTTCACGCGGTCGCCCTGCTGGGCAAGGGCAACGCCGCCTGCGGTCAACGCCAGCGCGGCAGCGGAAAGGGTGAGGGTGAGTTTACGGGTAAGCTTGGGCATGGGTGTTCTCCATCGGGGTTGATGCCCCTGTTCTAGCGTTCCCGTGTCGCAGCAATATCCCGCGCATCGGGAGAAGTGTCGCGGTTTGTAACGCAACCGCGCATCCATTCACCGCATCGACAGTTTCAGGCCGCCGTCAGCGCGCGCGATGTTCGGTTCCTTCGCCCGCGGTAATGAAGATCGCTGTTGCCGCTTGCGCCACATTCGCCGTGTGCCATACGCCAGGCGGGTTGATCGCATAGGCACCGGCGGCCAGCACGGTTTCGCGGAGACCGTCGGCGGTTTCCTGAACGAGCGTCATTTCCCCGTCGGTGCAGATGACCACTTCGGCGCCGTACGGGTGCATTTCCCAGCTGGTCCAGTCTTCGGTGAACCGGAATTGCGATACCAGCCGGCCACCGGGATCGGGATGCCGCGCGGCGTATTCGGCATACCACGCCATGTCGCCAGCGAACGCCGGTTGCGCTTGGGCCGAACCTTGTGGGTCGAGATGGATCCAGCGGTCGGCCAGGCTTTCCGCCGCGATCACAGCGGTTCGCATGCTGCATCGAACCAGGCGCGTACGTCTCCTTCGAGCGCCGGGCCGACGATGGCATGAACCTGCTGATGATAGGTATTCCACCAGTCGATTTCGGCGGGGGTCAGCAAGTCGCGATCCACCAGCGTCCTGTCGATGGGCGCGAAAGTGAGCGTTTCGAAACCGAGATAGTCGCCTTCTGCACCATCAATGTCGGCGGGCGTCACGAGCACCAGGTTCTCGATGCGGATGCCGAATGCACCGGCCTTGTAATAGCCCGGCTCGTTGGAACAGATCATCCCGGCCCGCAGCGGTTCGCCGGTGCCGGGCTGCGCGCCGCTCGACTTGGCGATGCGTTGCGGCCCCTCGTGCACGCCCAGATAGCTGCCGACCCCGTGGCCGGTGCCGTGGGCGTAATCGACGCCTGCCTGCCACAGGTGCTGGCGGGCCAGCGCGTCGAGCTGGCCGCCGCTGGTCCCGTTGGGGAAGCGCGCGGTGGCGAGCGCGATATGGCCTTTCAGCACGCGGGTGAAGCGGTCGCGATGTTCGGCGGTCGGCTGCGCGCTGCCGTCTTCGCTGCCGATCCAGACGGTGCGGGTGATGTCGGTCGTTCCATCGGCATATTGTCCGCCCGAATCGCACAGGAACACGCTGCCGGGCGCGATGGGCAGGTTGCTGTCCTCGTCCACGCGGTAATGCGGCAGCGCAGCATGCGGTCCGGCGGCGGAGATCGTGTCGAAGCTCTGATCGCGCAAGCACCCCGTTTCCTCGCGGAAGGCGCGCAGCCTGGCGACGGCGGACAGCTCGTCCTCGCCGCCGTTCGGCACGTCTGTCGCCAGCCAGTGCAGGAATTTGGCAATCGCTGCGCCATCGCGGGCCTGCGCATCGCGGTGTCCCTGTTGTTCGGCATCGTTCTTAATCGCCTTGGGCAGGATAACCGGATCGCGCGCGAGCACCGGTTTCGCGCCCCCCGCCGATAGCAGGCCGGATATTGCCGCCACGCCGAAATCGGGATCGACGCCCACGGTCTTGCCCGCCAGTTCGCCCAGCGCCCCCTCGAATGCATCGCGCGGGCGCAGCGTCACCGCATTGCCCAAATGCCGCTCCAGTTCGGGCGTAACCTTCTCGGGCGCGATGAAGAGGTCCGCCGTGCCGTCATCATGCGCGATGAGATAGGACAGCGCGACCGGCGTGCGATCGACGTCGCTGCCACGAATGTTCAGCAGCCATGCGATGGAGTCCAATGCAGAGATGACGGCGGCATCCTGCCCCGCCGCCCGAATCGCATCGGCGACCTGCGCGCGCTTGTCCGCGCTGCTGCGGCCTGCCAGCGTTTCGTCATGCACCACGGCGGGCGCCGCGGAGGGGGCGGGGCGATCCGCCCATACCGCATCGACGGGATTACCGTCGGTCGCGACCAGCTCCATCCGCTTGGTTGCAATATCGCGGCCGAGCGCTTTGGCCCATCCAGCGGTGTGCAGCCATGCATCGTAGCCGATCCGCGCGCCTTCCGGTGCATTCGCGCCAAGCCATGCCGCCATGCTTTCCCCCGGCACGATGTTGATATCGAACAGTCGCGCATCGACCTGGTCGCGCACCTGGATGGTGTAGCGCCCGTCGACGAACATGGCCGCGCCATTCTTCAAGACGATTGCCGCCCCGGCGGACCCGCCGAAGCCGGTCAGCCATGCCAGCCGCTGCGCATAACCGCCGATATATTCGGACATGTGCTCGTCCGAGAGGGGCACCACGAACCCGTCGAGATCGCGACGCTTCAATTCCTCGCGCAGGGCGGCGAGGCGGCTTTCATGGGTTTGCATCAACATTGGTTCGTTTCCGTAGTTCTGGTCATGCGGCGCGTTTGGGGTATGGCGTTGCACGACATATCTTTGCCGTTCCCGGCATAGCATGTGTCGGTGCGTTTCAACAGGGAGCCCCTGACCATGCCCAAGCCGATGTCCGCCCGTTTCGCCCTCGCCGCTCTTGCAAGCACCGCCCTCACCTGTGTGGCAGCGGCGCAACCGGCCTTCGCCCAGACCCTGACACCACAGAAGAAAGAACCCGCACGCTTGTCCGCATCAGACCTTTCCGCCCCGCCCGTCGCCGAGAAACGCAGCCACAGCGCCACGAATCATGGCATCACCATCGAGGATCCGTACCACTGGCTGAAGGACCAGTCCTATCCGGTGATCGACGACCCTGACGTGCTGGCCCATCTAAAGGCGGAGAACGCCTATTTCGAAGCGGCGATGGAGCCGCACCGCCCGCTGGTAAAGACGCTGTTCGAGGAACTGAAGGGGCGGGTGAAGCAGGACGACAGCTCGGTCCCGCAGAAGGACGGCGACTACCTTTACTGGACCGCGGTGGTCGAGGGGAAGGAGTACCGGCAATGGTGGCGCAGGCCTGTGGCAGGTGACGCCGACACGTATGGGGACCAGCTCATGCTGGACGAGAACGAGCTGGCCGAGGGCAAGGACTATTTCCGCCTCGGCTCGATCTCGGTCAGCGAGGACGGCACGAAGCTGGCCTATTCCTATGACGACAATGGCTCGGAACGCTTCACCGCGCGTATCAAGGACTTGGGCACCGGTGAATTGTTGCCCGACATTATCCCCGAAACGCTGTCCTCGCTCCTCTGGGTCGCGGGCGATACCGCGCTGGTCTACGGCAAGGCGAATGCCAATTGGCGCGTCGACAATGCCCGCCTGCACCGGATTGGCACCGATGTGGCGGACGATGTGGAGCTGTATAGCGAGGCGGACGAGGGGTTCCGCGTCGGCATCGGCAAGAGCGCGCAGGATGACTGGCTGATCATCGCCACGGGCGACAACGAGACGAGCGAAGTGCGTCTGGTGCCCACCGCCGATCCGACCGGCGAACAGATTCTGGTGCGGGCGCGCGAGAAGGGTGTCGAATACGATGTCGATCTGCGCACCGAAGACGGCAAGACAACGCTGTTCGTCCACACCAATGACGAGCACGTTAATTTCCGCCTCGCCATCGCCGACCTCGCCACGCCGGGCGACTGGACGACGCTGATCGCCGGGTCGGACCAGTTCTACCTCACCGACATGCAGCTGTTCGAAGACTTCTATGTCACCGAAGGGCGGCTGGATGGCCTCGATCAGGTGCAGCTGCGCGCCTATTCCGACGCGGCCAGCATCACGCCCGTCGCTTTCCCCGAAGCGAGCTACGACGCCGGACTGTCCAACAATCCGGAATACGCCGTCACCAAGCTGCGGCTGGCCTATGAAAGCATGGTGACGCCGGACTCTGTTTATGATTACGATGTGGCCAGCGGCGCTCTGGAATTGTTGAAGCAGCAAGAAATCCCCAGCGGCTACGACGCCTCGCAATATGTGACCGAACGTCTGACCATCACCGCACGCGACGGCACGCAGGTGCCGGTCAGCGTGGTACGCCGCACCAATACGCCGAAAGGCGGCCCGCTGCACCTCTATGCCTATGGCGCCTATGGCTATGCCGTGCCGCCGGGCTTCTCCAGCAGCCGGTTAAGCCTGCTCGATCGCGGCATGGCCTACGCCATCGCGCATATTCGCGGCGGCGACGATCTGGGGCGCAAGTGGTACCTGCAAGGCAAGATGAACGAACGCACCAACACGTTCAACGATTTCGTCGATGTGGCAAAGGGGCTGGTGGCGCAAGGGCACACTACTGCGGGCAGGATCAGCGCCAGTGGCGGGTCGGCGGGGGGCAGCCTGATGGGCGTGATCGCCAACACCGATCCGGCGCTGTGGGGTGCAATCGTGGCCGATGTGCCGTTCGTCGATATCCTCAACACCATGCTCGACGACACGCTGCCGCTGACGCCGGGCGAATGGCCCGAATGGGGCAATCCCATCGAAAGCAAACAGGCCTACGCCTATATCCTCAGCTACAGCCCCTACGACCAGGTCGCGCGCCAGGACTATCCGCCGATGCTGGTGACCGCTGGCCTGAACGATCCGCGCGTGACGTACTGGGAACCTGCCAAGTGGGTCGCCCGCCTGCGCGAGTTGAAGACCGACGACAACCTGCTGCTGCTGAAGACCAACATGGGCGCAGGCCATGGCGGCAAGTCGGGCCGCTTCACCGCGCTGGAGGAAACGGCGGAGGAATTTGCCTTCATCCTGACCCAGCTTGGGCTGGCCAATCCGGAACAGGCGGAGTGACGGCGCGCTTCACCCGAACCTTCACCGCCGCGCCCGAGCATATCGACGAGATGGGGCATGTGAACAATGCGGTGTGGGTCGGCTGGGTACAGGACATGGCGACGGCGCATTGGCGCAGTCGTGGCGACGGCGGAACAGCAGGCGGCGCTGGTGTGGCTCGTGGTGCGGCACGAGATCGATTATCGCGGCAATATCGCGGTGGGCGAGAGCGTGACCGGCACCACCTTCATCCCCGCCAAACCGTCGGGCGCGAAGTTCGACCGGCGGGTGGACTTCCACGATGCGAACAGCAAGCGCATCGTTTCGGCCAACACCACATGGGCCATGCTGGACCGCGCCACCGGTCGTCCGCTGCGGGTGCGCGAAGAGGTCTACGCGCCCTTCATGCAGCCCTAGCCCAGCACCTCCGCCACCGGGCGGTAATTGTACCCCAGCTCGTTCGCCACCGCCTCATATGTCACTGCACCATTATGGATGTTCAACCCCTGAGCAAGATGCGGGTCGCGGCGCAGCGCCTCGCGCCAGCCGTGCCGTGCCATGCGCAGGGCGTGGGGCAGGGTGACATTGTTCAGCGCATAGGTGCTGGTCCGCGCGACGGCACCCGGCATGTTCGCCACGCAGTAATGCACGATATCGTCCACCACGAAGGTCGGCTCGGCATGGGTGGTCGGCTTCGACGTTTCGAAACAGCCGCCCTGGTCGATCGCCACATCCACCAGCACCGCACCCGGCTTCATTTCGGACAGCAGGTCGCGCGTCACCAGCTTAGGCGCGGCGGCACCGGGGATCAGCACCGCGCCGATCACCAGGTCCGCCTGCCGCACCGAGTCTTCCAGGTTGGCGCGGCTGGAATAGCGGGTCGAGGCGCGCGCTTCGAAGAAAGTGCCGACCTTTTCCAGCACTTCGGGATCGCGGTCGAGGATGGTGACATCGCCGCCCAGCCCGACCGCCATCTGCGCCGCGTTGAACCCGACCACACCGCCGCCGATCACCACCACCTTGCCCGGCAGCACCCCCGGCACGCCGCCCAGCAGCACGCCGCGCCCACCCTGCGCCTTTTCCAGCGCGGTCGCGCCTGCCTGTATGCTCATCCGCCCGGCCACCTGGCTCATCGGTTTCAGCAGAGGCAGCACTCCGTTCGGCGCGGTGACGGTCTCATAGGCAATGCCAGTGACGCCCGATTTCACCAGATCGGCGGTCTGGTCGGGATCGGGGGCGAGGTGCAGATAGGTGTAGAGGATCTGGCCCTCGCGCAGCTTCGCGCGTTCCTCCGCCTGCGGTTCCTTCACCTTCACCACCATTTCGCATTCGGCGAAAATCGGGTCCGGCCCGTCGACGATTGTCGCAC
>CAWISG010000009.1:0-40355 GCA_963838735.1 uncultured Alphaproteobacteria bacterium | reverse complement strand
GGCGGCGGCGGGGCGCTGGCGGGGGTGACAGTGGGTGTGAAGGCAAACATCAAGGTGCAAGGCTTGCCGTTTCATTCCGGCTTGGCCGCTTTTGCCGATCGCAGTGCCGACCGCGATGCAGTGGTCGTTGCCAAACTACGTAGTGCAGGCGCGGCGATCATCGGCATCCTGAACATGGAGGAAGCGGCGCTGGGTGCGAAGACCGACAACCCGCATTTCGGCGCGACGCAGAACCCGCATCGCAAGGGTTTTTCACCCGGCGGATCGTCCGGCGGCAGCGGCGCGGCGGTGGCGGCAGGCCTGTGCGATGTGGCGCTGGGAACCGATACGATGGGTTCGGTGCGCATCCCGGCGGCGCATTGCGGAGTGTACGGGTTCAAGCCTGCGACCGCGCGCGTCAGCCAGGACGGGCTCGATCCGGCGGACGCCTCGCTGGATGCCATCGGTCCGCTCGCGCGTAGCCTCGACATGCTGGAGCGGGTCGCATGCGTTATGTCCGACATGGGTTCGGGCAGCGGTGATCTGAAAGGCGCGACACCTGTCGGCCACGGTGTCGATATCAATGCGGCGGTTTCGCAAGCGTTTGCGACCGTTTTGGCATCACTCCCCGCAGCACCGGCGGAAGCGCATCTGCCCCACCCCCTGTCGCGCGTGCGCTTCGCCGGGTTCCGCGGCGTGTCGCAAAGTCTCGCGTACCATCTTGCCGATACGCCAAACATGAGCGCACGTCTGGCGAAGCTGCTGGAATACGGACCAGCCCGCACGCCAGAGCAAGTCGCGGAAGACCACGCCATCCTGTCCGAAACGCGCGATCGGGTGCTGGAGCTTGTCGATCGGCACGGCTGGCTGCTGATGCCGACCGTGCCCAATCCGCCTTTCGCTCACGCCGCGCCCGAACCCGCCGCGCAGGCGGATTTCACCTGCCTCGCCAACATCGCCGGGTTGCCCGCATTGTCACTACCGATGGGCTGGACGGCGGATGGCTTGCCCTTGGGCGTGCAGATCGTGGCCCGCAACGGATACGAGGCGGGAATGTTTGCGCTGGCCCGCCATCTCGATATCAATCTGGGCGCCTATCGCGCACCGCACAACTGGGAGTAAGACCATGCGGATTATCGTTCTGTTCGACCTGAAAGAGGGCGTCAGCATTGCCGAATACGAGGACTGGGCGAAGACTCGCGATATTCCGGGCGTCAACGCGCTGGGGTCCGTCACCGGCTTCACCATTCACAAGGCCACGGGCGTATTCGGCGACGATGCCGCAGCGCCGCCGCACCAGTACTTCGAGATCATCGATATAACGACGATGGACGGCTTCGTCGCCGATATCTCCACCGACGCGTTTCAGGCAGCTGCTGCACCGTTCCAGGACTATGCCGACAATCCCGTCTTCGTGCTGACCGAGGAGCTGTGATGGGCGGTCGGTTCGCTGGCAAGACGGTCGTCGTAACCGGTTCGGGCAGGGACAAGGGGCTGGGGCAGGGCATCCTGCGCGCCTTTGCGTCAGAGAGCGCGAATTGCGTCGTCTCGGACCGCACCATCGATGTCGAGGCCGAAGCAGTGGCGAAGGATTTGCGCAAACTGGACGGCGCGGTCGCGACCATCGCCTGCGATGTGGCCGATGCGGCCCAATGCAGTGCGCTCGTCGCACAAACGGTCGAGCGGTTCGGCAGTGTCGATGTATTCGTCAACAATGCGGGCATCGGGTTCAAGATGAAGCCGCTGCTGGAGGTCGACACGGCGGCGGAGTGGGACCAGGTGCTGGCGGTGAACCTGTCAGGCGCGTTCTACTGCACACAGGCCGCGGCACGCCAGATGGTCGAGCAAGGCTCTGGCGGGCGCATCGTCAACATCGCCAGCCAGGCGGCCAAGACCGGCTTCCCGCACTTGCCCGCCTATGTTTCGTCCAAGCACGGCATGGTCGGCCTGACTCGCGCCAGTGCGGTGGAGTTGGGCGGACATGGCATCACCGTCAACGCGATTTGTCCCAATCACGTGACCACCGCGCTGGGCGCGAAGCAGAACGCCTATTTCGCCGAGCTGCTGGGGTTCGACACGGTGGAGGCGTATCTTGCCAACATGGCCGCGAAAAACCCGATGGGCCGCCCCGGCCTGCCGACCGATACGGCGGCTGCATGCATATGGCTGGCAAGCGAGGAGGCGGGCTACATTACCGGCGAGGCCCTGAACGTCAGCGGCGGCGAAGAAATGCATTGATTTGCGGATCGGTACCAGAGGGCCAGCAACGCCCGAGCGCTAGCGAGCTAGGAATACACCATGATAGAAGAACGGATCGACTGGCCCGATGGCGCGAAGATGGCGCTGAGCATCGTCGTCAATGTCGAGGAAGGCAGCGAGATGACCATCGCGCGCGGCGACCGCGGGATGGAGCCGGTGGATGAGCTGGGTGTCTTCGTGAAATCCAACATGCGCAATTATTCCAATGAAAGCAATTATCTCTACGGTATCAAGGCGGGTGCGCCGCGCATCGTCAAGCTGCTGCGTGAATACGATATCATGGCGAGCTGGACCGTGGCGGCCCTCAGCCTTGAAAACCATCCGGAAATTGCACAAGCCCTCGTCGATTTGGGTCACGAACCCGTCAGCCACGGCTGGCGCTGGGTCCACCAGTTCAAGATGGACGAGGACGAGGAGCGCGCCTTCATTCAGAAGGCGGTGGCGAGCATCGAGAAGACCTGCGGCGTGCGACCGTATGGCTGGCTGAGCCGCTATCTGCTGACCGACAACACGCGGCGCCTGTTGCAGGAAGAGGGCTTCACCTATCACATGGACGATTACAGCGGCGACGTGCCGTTCTGGGACCGTGAAACGACCGGCACGCCGATGTGCATCGTGCCGTACCAGCTCGACAACAACGACATGAAGATGTGGACCGACCCCGCTTTCACGCCGCACCAGTGGCTCGATTACGCCAAGGCCAATTTCGACCAAGTCTATGCCGAAGGCGCGGCGGGTAATCCGAAAATGATGAGCCTCGGCCTGCACCTGCGCATCATCGGGCGACCGGGCCGGATCTGGGCGCTCGAAGCGTTCCTCGCCCATGTGCGCGCGCATAGCGGTGTCTGGGTGACGACGCGCAAGGCGATCGCCGAGCATTTCATGCAGCAGCATCCGGCATGACCCTGCGGCTGCAACATTATGGTGCAACGACGCATCTGCTTATCGACCGTGCGGCGAAGCGCAATGCGTTCGACATGGCCATGTGGCAGGCAATGCCCGGACTGCTGGAGGACGCGGCGGCGCGCAGTGAATGCCGCCTGCTGATCGTGCGCGCAGCACAGGACGGGGCGTTTTGCGCCGGGGCCGATATCCGCGAATTGCTGGCAAACAAGGACGATGCGGCATGGCGTGCGGAAAACCAGCGGGCGATCAATCATGTGCAGCATACGCTGGCCCGCTTCGTCCTGCCGACCATCGCATTCGTCGATGGCGATTGCGTGGGCGGCGGGTGCGGTATCGCGCTGGCGTGCGACATGCGGGTGGCGACGACACGGGCGCGGTTCGGGATTACTCCGGCGAAACTTGGGCTGGTCTATCCGCTGCATGATGTGAAGCTGCTGGTCGATCTGGTCGGTCCGGGCCAGGCGCGACGTATTCTCTACACCGGTGCGCTGATCGATGCGGAGGAGGCGTTGCGGATCGGCTTGATCGAGACAATTGCGGACGATCCAGGCGAGTTTACCGATGCCATTCTCGCCGCTAGCCCGCATTCGGTGCGCGAGACCAAGCGGTTCGTGCGCCGCGTGCTGGACGGGCAGGTTGTCGACGATGCCGAGACGAAGCAAATTTTCGCCGAAGCGTTTGGCGGAGGCGATTTTGCCGAGGGCACCGCCGCATTCGTCGAGAAGCGCCGTCCTGTCTTCGGATCGGAGTTTGGCGCATGACTGTATTGCACGGCACCATTCTTGGCGGTCTTTCGACGGTGCCAGACCTTCCGCTGGCACTGGCCGCTTACCGCGATACGCTGGGCCTCAGACTGGTGGAGCAGGGCACGCTGGATGCCAGCCTTGCGGCAAGCTGGGGGTGCGTGGCGAATGCCAGGGCGCGCTATGCTACCCTGCAACCGCAAAGCGGGGCGACGTGCTGGATGCGGCTGGTCGAACAGCCCGCCCATCCCGATTTCAAACCGACGCGCAGCTATGGTTGGGCCGCGTTCGAATGCACGGTGCAGGACGTATGGGGCTGGCCCGACAGGTTGCCGTCCGACCACTTCGAAATCGTCGGACCGCCGAAGGAAATTACCGGTATCGAGCCTGCTTTCATCCCTATGCAGGTGCTGGGGCCGGGGCGCGAGATGGTGTATCTGAACGAGGTGCTGCGCGACATGCCGGACAGCGACTTGCCGCGCGCCGCGTCGCCGGTGGATCGCATTTTCATCTGCGTGCTAGCGACGCCCGACCGCGACCAAGCGGTGGCGTGGTATGCCGACACGCTTGGGCTGGATCGTGGGGCCGACTTCACGATCCCCTATTCGATGATAAATAACGCCTTTGGCCTGGCCCCCGATACGCTGACCACGCTGACGATGGTGTCGGCGGGGCGGATGCCGGTGGTCGAGGTGGACGACTATCCGGATGCTACGATCAAGCGGCCACGCCATGACGCGCACTTGCCGCCCGGCAATGCGCTGGTGACGCTTGCGGTGGACAGCCTCGATGCATGCGATGCGGAATGGATCGCGCAACCGGCGGAACGGGCGGGCGCTTTATACGAGGGGCGGCGGGCGGCCACGACTGTCGGTCCAGCCGGAGAATTGCTCGAACTGGTGGAGATTGCGTGATGCGTTGGCTTGCCGGACTGCTGATGCTTGTTTTCGCGGCAGCGGCGCAGGCTGCGACCGATCCGCCGCGCCTAATTGTCGAACAGGCCATAGCGGCACATGGCGGGGAAGGCTGGCTGGAACCCGGCACGCTGCTGCTGAGCGGCTCCGCCACCTTCTACGCACCCGACCACGCCGAACCGCGCCGCACCGCTGACGATTACCGCATGTGGCGCGTGATGGACCCGGACCGGCAATCGGCGCACGGGGCCGACGGCAAGGTCCGCATCGTGGCGCGCGATGGTGACGATATCGTGTTCGAAGTCGGCTATGACGGCGAGACGACCTGGACCGAACGCGGCATCATGCCCAAAGATCAGGCGGACGCCTATTGGGCCAGCAATTTCGGCTTCGGCATCATCCGGTCCGCGCTCGATACCGGTTTCACGCTGGAGGCAGCGCCGCCGCGCGATCATGGCGGTGGCGTCATCGATCTGGTCCGCATCATCGATCCGCAGGGGCAGGCCACCCTGTTCGGTTTCGACCGCGAAAGCCGGTTCATACGCTACATGGCGTTCGACAGCCCGCGCGGGTTTCACGAACGCCATTACGACGATTTCGTCCGCGTGCCGCAAACCGGCGGCGGCTCAGGCTGGGTGCAGGCGCGCGAGGTAACGCTGTTCTATGACGGGGTGCGCAGCAACACCGTGCAATGGCGCGAGGTTGCAGTGGGCGAACCGATAGACGCCAGCATTTTCGCACCGCCCGAACAGTGACGCTTTTCGCAATCCACTGCCGCGACGTGGATGACAGCGCTGCCTTGCGCCGGGGGCATTTGCAGGCACATCTTGACCATGTGGCGAAGAATATCGCACGCTACGCCGTTGCCGGACCGCTGAAAGATGGCGGAGCGACAGTCGGCTCGCTGCTGATAATTCGCGCCGAAAACAAAGAAGACGCCGCCGCCTTCCACGCCACCGATCCCTACACCAAGGCAGGCGTTTGGCAGTCGCCCCGGATCGAGCTGTTCAGCGCCGTCGCGGGCGAATGGGTTGGCGGGACAAGCTGGTAGCGTTTCGCCACGTCACGGCAACAGGACGGTGGAACCGGTGGTCTTGCCGCTTTCAAGATCGCGGTGAGCTTGCGCGGCATCGGTCAGCGCATAGGTCTGCCCGATGGTGACCGACAGCGTGCCGTTGGCGAACAGATCCCAGACCTGTGCGGAGTATTCCGCCCGCTCGCCCGCATCTTCGTAATAATGGAACAGCATGGGGCGGGTGTTGTAGAGCGAGCCCTTCATCGCCAGCACGCCGACATCGACTTCGCCAACGGGCGCATCGGCATTGCCGTAATTGATGATCAGTCCGCGCTTGCCGGTCGCGTCCAACGAGGTTTCCCAGGTGCTGCGCCCGATCCCGTCGAAGGTCACGCGCACGCCGTCCCCGCCGGTGATTTCGCGCACCCGGCGTGCAGTGTCTTCGCGCTTGTAATAAACGATGTGGTCGACACCGGCGGCTTTCGCGGCGTCGGCCTTGGCGTCGGTCGAGACGGTGCCGATGACTTCCGCACCCAGATGCTTGAGCCATTGCACCAGCAGCAGCCCGGTTCCGCCTGCCGCCGCATGGACCAGCACCGGCCAGCCGCTTTCCACCTTGCCGCAGCGTTGGGCTAGGAACTCGGCCGTGAATGCCTTCAATGCACAGGCCGCCGCCGTCCGGTCGTCGATGGCATCGGGCAGGCGGAACAGGTGCGCCGCGCCGATATTGCGGCGCGTGGCGTATGCGCCCGTCATCGGCCCGATGGTGACGGCCCGGTCGCCCTCGCGCCAGCCTTCGATCCCTTCGCCGACAGCGACGACGCGGCCGGCTGCCTCCAGCCCCAATCCGCTCGGCAGTTCCGCCGGATAGATGCCGCGCCGGTGATAGGTGTCGATATAGTTCAGGCCGACCGCCCCATGTTCCAGCGTCACTTCACCGGGGCCGGGCGGGGGCAGGTCTTCTTCCACGAACCGAATGACTTCGGGGCCGCCGGTGGTATCGAACAGGGCGCGGGTGGTTTTCATCAGTTCGTTTCCTTCGGGCTGCAACTGGCCTGCGCCCAGCGGGCATTGATGCCGACCAGCGTGGCGTCTGGCGAGGCCCAGCTATAGGTTTCCGCCCTTTCGGGATCGTCGCGGTGCAAGTAGATGACGAGCGACGGCGTGTTGCGGCTGTTGCGGGCCCAGGTTACGTTTCGCATCCGTAGCGTCATGTCCGGCGCTTCGCCCTTGCCGGGCATCGCGATGCGCCCTCCCTGGTCGAAAATGTCGAGATCCCGGGCAAAGGTCCAGTCGGAAGAGCCGTCGGGCTTGCCCGCGAACTTGCGCACCGAGATCCAGCAAGTGAAGGGGCGCGCGCGGCGCAGTTCGCTATCGTTCACCGACCACGTGCCATCGCCCGTCGCGGCCAGTCCGTCGGGCGCGGCATCTTGCCACTCGCCAACGGGTTCGCCGAAGCTGTCCAGCAGCCGCCAGCGTCCGTCCGCCGCGAATTGGTAATAGACAGTACCGGCTGTGATACGGCCCTCTTCTTCAGCGAAATAGGTATCCTCCACGTTGGTCCAGATACCCGGTTCGGGCATGGTCGTCTGGGCAGTGGCATAGGCCGGAAGAGATAGAAGCGCTGCGGCGAGGAAAAGTTGTCCGGACATATTCCTGTGCTAGCAACCGGTGCCGCAACAGGCAATCCGCGCCGTGCGTTATACTGGCAACGCAGTCTCGTATTTAAGCGTTTCCATCGCGAAGCTGGCAGAGACATCCGAAATGGGCACGGCGGATATTAACAGGCGATAGACCCGGTCGTAATCGGCGACATCGCGGACCATCAGCTTGACCAGATAATCGGTATCACCCGCTAGCCGGTAAAATTCCATTACTTCGGGAATGGCGCGCGTGGCGCGAGCGAAGCTGTCCAGCCACGCATCGCTATGGTCGTTGGTGCGTACCGCCACGAACACCGTCAGATCGAGGTCGACCTTGGCCGCATCGAGCAGGGCAACGCGGCGGGTGATATAGCCATCTTTCTGCAACCGCTTCACGCGCCGCCATACGGCATTGCCCGATAGCGACAGTTCGGCGGCCAGCGTATCCATGGAAACGGTCGCATCGCGTTGAAGGCGGCGGAGAATTTGCCGGTCGTTTTCATCGATCATTGCGTTTCCGTAGCGGTCTACGCAAATACTTTGCAAGTAATCGAAGAATTACGCGAAATGTGAAGCTGATTTTGCAGCTTTGCGCGTATAATCTCGCCAAATGCTCCAATCGCAACCCGCTTCGCTGTCCATCCACCCTGCGCAGCCATGCCCGCTCGCGCCTGTCGCGTCCGCCATCGGCAATACGCCGGCCCTGTACCTCCGGGTGCGATATGACGGCGAGCCACTCGAAATTCTCGCCAAGATGGAAATGTACAACCTGTCGGGCAGCATCAAGGATCGCATGGCGCTGAGCATCCTGCGCGAAGCCTATCGTTCTGGCGCGCTGGCGCCGGGGCAGCCTATTGCGGAGGCAACCAGCGGCAACGCGGGCATCGCGATGGCGGCGCTGGGCAGTGCGCTGGGCCATCCCGTCACGATCTTCATGCCCGACTGGATGAGCGTGGAGCGCCGCCGCCTGATCGAAAGCTACGGCGCAACCGTCCGCCCCGTTTCGCGCGAGGAAGGCGGCTTTCTCGGCGCGATTGCGATGGCGGAGGAATGTGGCGAAACGAAGGGCTGGTTCCTGCCGCGCCAGTTCTGCAACCAGGCCAACTGCGCGGCGCATTGCGACAACACGATCGCGGAACTGGCTGCGCAAGCCGACGGGTTTGGCGGGGCGGCGCTATCGGGCTTTGTCGCGGGCGTGGGCACCGGCGGCACGGTGATGGGCGCGGCGCAGTATTTCGCGCAAGCGGCCATGGTAGTTCCGGTACATCCAATGGAACCCGCATCCTCGCCGACGCTATCGACCGGACACAAGGTCGGGCAGCACCGGATGCAGGGCATCTCGGACGAATTCGTGCCAGATATCGTAAAGCTGGAAGATCTGGCGAGCATCGTGCAGGTCGATGACGGCGACGCGATCCTGATGGCGCAGCGCATTGCGCGCGAACTGGGCATCGGCGTCGGAATATCGAGCGGGGGCAACATTCTTGCGGCGGTGAAGGTCGGCATGGCGCAGCGCGCGGCCGATCCTGACGCGATGCCGCTAATCGGCACCATCCTGTGCGACAATGCTATGAAGTATCTATCGACAGCACTGTTCGAAACCGAACCGGTCGAACCGTGCTATCTCGCGCCGCAGATCGAATTGTCGACCGCGACCGTCATCGCCGCCCGATAGACGCGCGGCTCAGCCGAGGATGCTTCGGTAAAGCTGTATATATTTGTCGGCCATCGTTTCCACGGCGAACCGTTCTACAACGCGGCTGCGGATCAGCGAACGATCCAGGCTTCCCGCACGCTCCACCGCGCGCACGGCATCGCGGTGGTTTCGCACCAGAAAACCCGTCACTCCGTCTTCGATCAGTTCGGGCATGGAACCGCGTGCATTGGCGATCACGGGCGTACCGCAAGCCATCGCCTCGACTACCGACAGCCCGAACGGTTCGTCGAACGCGATGAGATGCAGCAGCGCACGCGCTTGCCCCAAGGCTCGCAGCCGTGCGTCGCCGCCGACCGGGCCGTGGAACGCGATGTCCGGCGGCGACAGGCCGGGTGCGACGTGATTGTCGTGATAGGCCTGATCCTGCACGATGCCGTAAAGGTGCAGACCTCGTCCGGAGTCGCGCGCCACCGCGATCGCCGCCGCCGCTCCCTTGTCGGGGTGGATGCGACCGAAGAACAGCAGGCGTTCCGCCCCCTCGGCATCGAACGGGAAGCTCGATACATCGATCCCATGGTGGATCGTCGCGGCGTAGCGCAGGGCGGGATGGCGGTCGGCATCGCTGATAGCGACATACTGCACGATGTCATCGAACGGTTCGTACATCGGCAGGATGGCGTCGGACGACAGCCCGTGGATGGTGGTGACGACCGGCGTATCGACAAGTCGTGCAAACGCATGGGCGGGAAAATCGGCCTGGTTGTGAATGATGTCGAACGCGGAGCCTTGCGCAAAGCAATGCGCCAGATGCCGGAACTCCCAAACCTTCGCATCGATGGCCGGATTGTCGTTATAGGGTGCAGGCACGACGGCTTGCAAACGGGCCTTCGTGACGCTGTCCATCGTTGCGAACAACGTCACGTCCACGCCGCGCTCAACCAGTGCTTCGGTCAGCAGGCTGGTGACCAGTTCCCAGGGGCCGTAGGCGCGGGGCGGCGTGCGCCAGGCGATCGGTGCCAGCATTGCGATGCGTATCGGCTCATCCCCCGCCGGTTTCGCCGCCGCGCACTGCGTTGCGCGCGATAGCATACGTTAAACGTGCAACGATCGCGGTTCCGGTGCGTTGCATACATCTAACCTCTACCAACGAACACATTCCAAGAAGGGTCCGACTTGATGGGGCTGAATTTTCCCGTGCCACACCCCGAACTGCGCAACCCGGCATCAAAGCAGCCGCTACGCCCCGTGCGCAACCCCCCCGCGCGAGGCGATCTGTTCTTCGCCAACTCGCCGAACCTGTCCAGCGAAGCCAGCGCGCCGCATATCGCATTGCTTGGCAATTTCGTGCCGCAACTGTGTGGATTGGCGACCTTTACGGCCGATACGCGCAAGGCTCTGGTGGCACATGCCAGCAAGCCGGTGGTCGACACCTACGTTTTGCATGATGACGAGGGTCTGGCCTATCCCGAGGACGTTACGCGGCTCATCAAGCGGGACCGGCGCGACGAATATAGCCGCACGGCGCGGGCGATCATGCACAGCGAGGCCGACCTGCTGCTTGTTGAACACGAATTCGGCATTTTTGGTGGCGAGGATGGATGTTACGTTCTCGATTTAATCGAAGCTGTGGACATTCCCGTTGTAGTGACCCTGCACACCGTACTGGACACGCCCAGCCGGCACCAGGATGCCGTCATGCGGCGGCTGATCGCGTGTAGCGATACTTTGATCGTCATGGCGGAGTATGGCCGTGCCGTCCTGCGCCGCCGATACGGGGTGGCAGACGACCGTATCGCGGTTATCTCGCACGGCATTCCCGATTTTGCCTACACCCCGCCCGAAGACGCGAAGGCGCAGTTCGGACTGGAAGGGCGCAAGACCGTACTCACTTTCGGCCTGCTGTCGCACGACAAGGGAATAGACCGGATGATAGAGGCAATGCCGTCGATCGTCGCAGCGGATCGCAATATCGTCTATATAATACTCGGCGCGACGCATCCCAACCTCGTGGCCAGCGAAGGGGAAGCGTTGCGGCAGCGGCTGCAGGCGCGCGTTGCCGAACTGGGTATCGCCGATAACATCCGCTGGGTGGACGCGTTCGTCGAGATGGACGAATTGGTGCAATACCTGAAAGCTGCCGACGTCTACGTCACCCCGTATCTGAACCCGATGCAGATCACATCGGGAACGTTGTCCTACGCAGTCGGCATGGGCAAGCCGGTGGTCTCCACGCCTTACATTCATGCTTCGGAATTGCTTGTATGCGGAAACGGCGTGCTCGTGCCGTTCCGCGACAGCGACGCATTGGCCCGCGAAGTAGGCGGGTTGTTGCAGGACGATGGCAGGCGCGAAAGAATAGCGCGAACCGCCTATCGTCGCGGTCGCAAGATGACCTGGAGCGAACATGCGCAGGCGCTTCTCGACAGGTTCGCGATGCTGACCGGGCACGCAAACGCAACGCCGGTCGAACCGCTGGTGGCGGCCTCTGCTGCGTAGCGTTGCGGGTGGTTCGAAAGTGTCCGATCCTGCGGATGCGCTGCGCAGGCTGACCGACGACACGGGAATGCTCCAGCATTCACGGTTCGGTGTGCCCGACCGCGCGCACGGCTATTGCATAGACGACAATGCGCGCGCGCTGATGCTGATGGCGATCGCCACCGACTTGCCTGGCCCGCTTCGCTCGCGGTGGGCGCATGTCTATGCCGCCTTCGTGCAGGATGCGTGGAACGAGGAGACCCGCCGGTTTCGTAACTTTATGGCGTTCGACCGCAGCTGGCTCGAACGCGTAGGATCATCCGACAGCAACGGTCGCAC
This sequence comes from uncultured Alphaproteobacteria bacterium, assembly GCA_963838735.1. GTDB lineage: Bacteria > Pseudomonadota > Alphaproteobacteria > Sphingomonadales > Sphingomonadaceae > Parerythrobacter_A. Next base: position 28,425 of record CAWISG010000009.1, on the reverse strand, counting down.
CCTTTGGGCACTTGCCGTGACGCAGAGGCAATGTCCTGACGTCGGGTTGGCCGAGTGGGCGGCGACGCTGTTCGACGAAACGATAGGCTGCGTCGCACCCGTGCAATCGCCCCGCACGGCGGCGTTTGTCGTCCTGGCGCTGCTGGAGGTTTTGCCTTGTCGCACCGACGGGGATCATCTGCACTTCCTGCTGCGCCAGAATGCTAAGCTGCTCCTTGATCTGTTCGAACGCCAGTCCGCCGCCGATTGGCCGTGGTTCGAACCCTACCTGTCCTACGACAACTATCGGCTGAGCGAAGCGATGCTACGGGCGGGGAGGGCGCTTGAAAGCGACGCAATGATTGATACCGGCCGCGCGAGCCTTGTCTGGCTGGTGGATCGGCAGACGAGTTTAGACGGTGTGTTCCGCCCGGTCGGCACTGCGGAATTCGGCGTCGTCCACAGCGAACCGCGCCGCTACGATCAGCAACCGCTGGAAGCGTGGGCTGCCATCGACGCCGCGATCGCGGCTGAACGGATCGTACCCGGCGCGCGGTGGGTCGAGCATGGCGAAGCCGCCTTTGCCTGGTTCGAAGGTCGCAACGATGCGAGCGAACGCGTGGCCGATGCCGATACGGGCGAATGCTTCGACGGCGTAACTGCGACAGGGGTCAATCGCAATCGCGGTGCCGAAAGCGTCCTCGCTTGGCACTTCGCACAACGGAGGATAAGCACCCTGCGAACGCTTGACGTTTGTTAACGGGTTTGGCGTGAGCCATTTGTGCGTTCGAGGGGTGCAAGATGACAATAGACGTTCAGGAGACGGACATCCTGCTTCAGGCGGATGCATCCAGGGTTCTGGTGCGCCCGTTCGACCTGGCGTGGGATCCGACGGGCAAGGAACGCAGCCGTGCGGAGCGCCTGATCACGCATGTACTCGCGTTGCCCAAGGATGTCGTTTCGGGCGAACTGACGCGCGTCTATCGCGATTTCTCCAGCCGGCATGACAAGGTGCGCGATATCTTCGTGCGCCGTGCGAACGAGGTGATCGCACGAGCGGGTCTGTCGGCAAAGGCACTAGACAGTCCGATGCGCGAGCTGCTGGGTTCGTTCTTCTGCCAAGAATACAGCTACGCTTCGGCGGCCGTCACCAATCCCAGCGTTACCCTGCATCCCGACCAGGGTAAGCTTGCGCGCGGCGAACAACGCATTGCCATTGCCATGCGAACGGTCGGCGAAGGGCACATTAGCTCGATCACGTTCCGCGAAGGCGTGGTGACCGACTGCGGCACATTGAGGCTCGAACCCGACCCGCCTTTGTCAACGGCAGCCAATTTTACCAGCGGTGCGCACGATAGACCGGAGGAGGGCATCCGCGTGGAGCGAGCAGAAGGCTGCTCGTTGTCGGAAACGGTCATCTTCCCGATGACCGTGGCGCAGGCCGGGGGTCTGGAGGACTTGCGCATCACGCGGTTGACGACGGAAGACGGTACGTGGCGCTGGATGGGCACCTACACCGCCTATAGCGGCGTCGATATCCAGTCGGAAATGATGATGACCGACGATTTCGAACGGTTCGACATGATCCCGATGCGTGGCGAGGCGGCGCGCAACAAGGGCATGGCGCTGTTCCCCCGGAAGATCGACGGACGCTATGCGATGATCGCGCGGCAAGACGGGGAGAACCTGTATTACATCACCAGCGACGATCCGCTAGAATGGTCGCACGGGGTTCGCATTTTGGAACCCAAACACCCTTGGGAACTCATCCAGATCGGTAATTGCGGCCCGCCGATAGAGCTGGACGAAGGCTGGCTGGTGATGACGCACGGCGTGGGAGCCATGCGCCGCTATTCGATCGGCGCGGCCCTGCTGGACAAGGACGACCCGTCCCGCGTGCTGGGCCGCACTGCGCAGCCGGTCCTGTCGGCTGCCGAGGAGCAGCGGGATGGCTATGTGCCCAATGTGGTCTACAGCTGCGGCGCGATGCGCTGCGGCGCGAAGCTGTTCCTGCCCTATGGCATCGCCGACAGTTCGGTGGGTTTCGCGTTTGTCGAATTGAAAGACGTGCTGGACCGGCTGCAATAGCGCGCAGTTGACATATGTTCCCCACCGGAACCGCCGCCCCTCCCGATCGATGCAGTCATTGCACATAGGGTGCACGGGGGAAACAAAGCGATGGGCGCTTCGTGAACATTCAGACCATCGCCGAATGGGTCGCGCCTGCCGCGACCATGATCGCGGCTGTGATGACGGCTGCCAATCTTGGCACGAAGATCACCGGTTGGGGTTTCGTCGTCTTTACCTTCGGCGCGACAGCCTGGACGGCGATCGGCTTTATCACGGGGCAGCAGGGCCTGATGTTGACGAACGGCTTTCTGTTCTTCGTCAACCTGGTCGGCGTCTATCGCTGGCTCGGCAGGCAGGCGCGTTTCGAGGAAGGCAGCAAGGCCGCATCCCGCAAGAGTGCGAAGGACGATACGCCGCGCCTGTTCGCCGCGGGTACAACGCTGGGCGCGGAGGTGGCCGGTGCAGAAGATGAGAAACTGGGTAGCGTCGTCGATGTTATGCTGGAAGCGGACAGCGGCCGTATCAGCTATGTGGTCGTGACCGATGGCGGCACCGCCGGCGTGGACGAACAGCTTCGCTGTGTTGCCAGGGACGACCTTGTCTTCTGCGATGGACGTGTAGTCTATGCAGGATCGTCGTCGGACTTCGCGCAGCTCGCGGTGATTGAGCGCGACAACTGGCCCGCACCCAAGCGCGATACTGGATCGCGGCTGCATGCGCCCGCCTGAATACTATCGTGGTTTTGCAATCTGGCGGTGCATCGCCGCCAGCAGCGGTTCCGGCAGCAGTTCGGAGAACACGGACTGCACCTTGTTCATGAAATTGCCACCTACCACGCCCGCTTCGCCCGCCATCATGGCGCGATAGCCATCTTGTGCCACGTCGGCGGGATCGTCCTTCAAATCCGTGCGCCCGACGCCCGTATCTTCCATGTCAGCACGTTCGAAAAACGCGGTGTCGGTCAGGCCGGGCATCAGGCAGGTTACCGTCACGCCGCTGTCCTTCAGCTCGTCGCGCAATGCAAAACCGAAATTGTCGATGAACGCCTTGGATGCGTTATACACGATATTGTAGGGTCCGGGAATATCGTCGACGATGGAACCGGTGATCAGGATGCGCCCTTCGCCCGCATCGCGCATCTTGCTGCCGACAGCATGAACCAACGCGGCTGTTCCGGTCACGTTGACGTCGATGACGGATTTGTGCGCATCGAATGGTTGATCGAGGAATTTGCCGCCGATTCCGATACCGGCATTGGCCATCAACAGGCCCACTGGGCGCGAACCGATCTTGGCGATCAGTTCATCGACACCGTGCGCCGTGCCGAGATCGCATTCGATACTTTCGACCGTGACAGTCTCCGACTGCAATTCGTCGCGCACATTGTGAATGGCCGGTTCGTCTGCGGCGACAATCACGTCGTTCCCGTGCTGCGCGGCCAGCTTCGCCAACTCCTTGCCGATGCCGGACGATGCGCCGGTTACAACGGCAAGCCGGTTGCGCACTGCGTCACCGCTCATGCCCCCGGCCTTAGCACGACCTTTGTCCAGTCGTTCTGGTTATTCTTGAACTGGTCGTAGCCGCGCGGTGCTTCCTCCAGCGGGAGCCGGTGGCTGATCAGCCAGGTGGTGTCGATCTCGCCTTCCTGGATACGCTCCAGCAGGGGCTTCAAATATTTCTGCACGTGAGTCTGGCCGGTGCGCACCGTCAGCCCCTTTTCCATCAGCGCACCTAGCGGGAACTTATCCGTCATGCCGCCATACACGCCAGGCATGGACAGACGCCCACCCTTGCGAACGGACAGCAATGCCTGCTTCATCGCCGATGCGCGGTCAGCACCCACGCCGATCTTTTGCTTCGCAACGTCGACGATGTTGTCGATCGCGAACCCGTGCGCTTCCATACCAACCGCATCAATGACCGCATCGGGGCCGATGCCGCCGGTCATTTCCTTCAGCGCCATGCGGATGTCGGTTTCTTCGAAGTTCAGCGTTTCTGCACCGATCTGTCGCGCCAGTTCCAGTCGTTTTGGATGATGATCGATAGCAATGACGCGCGCTGCACCCATGATCTTTGCCGATTGCGCTGCGAACAGGCCCACCGGACCACAGCCCCACACGGCGACTGTATCATCCGGCTCGATCTCTGCGTTCTCCGCGGCCATCCATCCGGTCGGCAAGATATCGGAAAGAAACAGAACCTGTTCGTCGTCCATGCCATCGGGAATGACGATCGGGCCGACATCGCTGAACGGCACGCGCACATACTCGCATTGTCCGCCGGAATAACCGCCCGTCATGTGCGAATAGCCGAAGATACCGCCCATCGCCTTGCCATACAGCTTTTCCGACATGTCCTGCTTGTCGGCGGGATTGGAATTGTCGCAGGCGGAGAATTGCTGCTTACCGCAGAAGAAGCACGAACCGCAACTGATCGTAAAGGGCACGACGACGCGCTGTCCTTTTTCCAGCGAACTGCCGGGACCGGTCTCCACCACTTCGCCCATGAACTCGTGGCCCAGCACATCACCGGGAAGACATCCGGGGATCACGCCGTCATAGAGATGCAGATCGCTGCCGCAGATCGCGGTGGAGGTTACCTTGATAATGGCGTCGCGCGGGTTGACGATTTCGGGATCGGGAACGGTATCCACGCGCACGTCGTGCGTACCGTGCCAAGTGAGAGCGCGCATGTCCTATTCCTTGTCTTGGTTGGTGCTGTCCGACGTGGCGATCTCGCCCGTTTCGATCAGCATCTTCAGCCGCTTCAGATCGTGCCGGGCTTGCAATTTAGGATCGAGCCCAGTGAGCCTGGCAAGCATGCCGCCCGTGCTGGTTCGCGCCGGGAGGTAATCGTTCGTCAGCGAAACGTAGCTGCCGCGATCGCCGGGTGCCGCTTCGAAGGACAACGTCCCACGCATACCGGGGCTCGCATCGTCTACGCCTTGCCAGCGTATGATGTCGTCTTCGCGATCGATGGAAAACGTCGTGGCGATGCTATCGGTATCGAAAGGCGTATTCTCGAAAGTCCAGGTCGCCATCGCGTCACCTGCCCGTTCGACCGAACGGACATTGGACATGAACGAAGCAAGGTTCGCCGGATCCTCGCAGAACGTCATGACGGCATTTACCGGTTTGCCGATCAGAATTGTTTTTTGATCCTCAAAATCCGCATTGTCCGCCTCGCCATCGCGACCTTGCGTCCTGTCGACGAAGGCGCGCTTCGCAACGAATGCGCTGCCGATGGCTGCGACCGCGGCCAGCCCTGCGGCGATGGCGACATTTCGTGTCGTCCTGCGATGTTTCAACTGCCAACCCTTCTTTAAAAACTGCGGACAGCGAACGCCCGGGTCGAGCAAACGCTACGTCTGACTCAACAAGAGAGCGTAGCGCCATCCGTTCCGCGGATTTAACAAACTTAAGAACCGCATTCTTACCGCTCCTGCCCTTGCAAGGCAAAACCGCCACCGCGAGCGGGCCGGGAACCGCAACCCGAACGCGCCGACCTTGCATCGGTCATGTGGATGCTAGCCAAAGTCATTGGCATCGCAGCGACTGGCTGACCTACCGATCCTGTCTGGCGCAACACGGCATGCAGGCAGGAGCAGAACAATCCATATCGACGCCGTCTATGATTTTCTGTGCCCCTGGTGCTTCGTGGGCAAGCGACATCTCGATCTCGCGATCCGGCAGGAAGCGGAAGGCAGCGTTCGCGTGCGCTGGCACCAGTTCATGCTGTACCCCGAGTTCGACCGTGCCGGGCACGACTTCCTCGCGTTTTTCCGCAGCAAGTACGGCGAAGCGCTTCAGGTGCCGATGTGGGACGCAATACGGGCCGTGGCGAAACCCGTAGGCATCAATTTCGCATTCGAACGCATGACGCGCGGCCCGGCCAGTATCGACGGGCATCGCCTCGTTCGCTGGGCCGAACGCCAACGCGCCGGCATAGCGCCCGCTTTAATCGAGGACCTGGCGAGTAGCTTCTTCGAACAAGCCGAGGTTATCGACATGGCATTCCTCGTTTCGCTCGCAGAGCGGCACGGGTTCGACGGCGCGGCGGCCGCACAATACCTGGCAAGCGGGGCCGACATGCGCGAACCGTTCGCGGAGACCGAAGCATGGCGCGCGAATGGCGTCACCGGAATGCCGCATTTCATCCTGCGCTTTGCCAATGGCAATACCGAGATCGTTCGCAAGACATCGATCGCAGTGTTCGCAGACGCCTTTCGGCGGGACCGTGAACTGGCCCGGCAGATCGCGGAAACGGCCGCTTGATGCAGCAGGTAGATCAGCGAGACTTGGTTATATGAAAATAGCATGCCTGGGTGGCGGACCGGCGGGTCTGTATTTCGCAATCGCCATGAAACTACGCGATGCGGCCCACGAGATCCACGTGTTCGAGCGTAACAAGGCAGGCGATACGTTCGGCTGGGGCGTCGTCTTCTCCGATCAGACATTGTCGAACCTGACCGAGACCGATCCGGTAAGCGCGAAGACCATTTCCGACAGCTTCGCCCACTGGGATGACATCGAGGTCACAGTCGAGGATCGCAGCATCGTGTCTTCAGGCCACGGGTTCATCGGCATCGGTCGCAAGCATTTGCTGCAGATACTTCAGGCGCGCGCGCGCGAACTGGGGGTCGTGCTGCATTTCGAAACCGAATGCAGCCCCGACATGGACCAATACGCCGCGTTCGATCTCATCGTGGCGGCCGACGGCGTCAACAGCCCGGTTCGCACGGCCCATGCCGATCGTTTCGAGCCGCAGATCGAGGTCAGGCGCAACAAGTTCATCTGGCTCGGCACCAAGCGGCTGTTCGATGCCTTCGCCTTCATTTTCGAGCCCACGGAGCATGGCTGGATATGGGCACATGCGTACCGGTTCAGCGGCGATACCTCGACATTTATCGTGGAATGCAGCCCGGAAACCTGGGCCGGGCTGGGGTTCGACCGCATGACGCAGGCCGAAGCGATCGTCGCATGCGAGAAGATCTTCGAACGGCACCTTGCCGGCAACCCGCTTATCACGAACGCTGCGCATTTGCGTGGTTCGGAGGCGTGGATCAATTTCCGTCGCATCGTCTGCCGGCGCTGGTCGTTCGACAATGTCGTGCTGCTTGGCGATGCCGCGCATACCGCGCATTTTTCCATCGGTTCGGGAACCAAGCTTGCGCTGGAAGACGCGATCAAGCTGGCCGCCGTGCTCGACCGGCCAGGACTGGACAGCAAGGCGGAACTGGCGGCGGCTCTCGAAGAGTATCAGGAGGAACGCCATACAGCCGTGCTGCGCATCCAGAACGCTGCGCGCAATTCGACCGAATGGTTCGAGACGGTCGAACGCTACATGCATTTCAAGCCGCGCCAGTTCGCCTATTCGCTCTTGACCCGCAGCCAGAGGATCAGTCACGAAAACCTCCGGTTGCGCGATGGCCCTTGGTTGGCAGATGTCGAAAAGGATTATTGGCGCGACGCGACCGTGATCGATGGAGAAAACGGTACGGGCAATCACAGTCAGCCTATCTTCGCCCCGTATCGCATCAAGTCGCTGACCCTGCCGAACCGGATCGCGATGGCACCGATGCTGACCTACATGGCCGATCGAAGCGGCATGACCACGCCGTTCCATCTGACCCATTATACGGCGCGTGCGCTTGGTGGAACCGGGCTGATAATGACCGAGATGCTGGCAACGGATGCCGCAGGCCGCGCGACCCGGGCATGTCCCGGTCTTTATGACGACGATCAAATTCGGGGGTGGCAAGAGATAAATGCGTTCATCCACGCCCAGACCGCTGCGAAAACGTGCGCGCAAATAGGCCATGCCGGCGCCCGTGCCGCGTGCAAGATACCTGACGAGGGGGCCGGATACGACGATCCGCTGGACGATCCTTGGCCGATTGTCTCCGCGTCCGATCGCCCCTGGCGCGAAGACGGCATCGTACCGACCGCGGTTGACGAAGCGGAAATCGACGACATCGTGAACGGGTTCGCACAAGCGGCCCGCCGCGCCCATGCCGCCGGGTTCGACATGGTGGAAGTGCAAGCGGGCCACGGGTTCCTGCTGTCCAGTTTCATTACGCCGATCATGAACCATCGGACCGATGCGTTCGGTGGAGATCTGGCCGCGCGCATGACCGTGCCGCTCCGCGTCGTTGACGCGATGAAAAGCGTCTGGCCCGCCGACAAGCCCATCGCAGTGCGCATTTCGGCCACCGATTGGGCCGGAGAGCGTGGCATTCTGCCCCGGGATGCGGTTGAGATCGCGCGCATGTTAAAGGAAGCGGGTGTGGACATGATCGACGTATCTGCAGGCGAAACCGATCCGAGCGCGCGCCCCGTTTACGGTCGCATGTTCCAGACCCCCTTCGCGGACCGCATCCGCAATGAATTGCACATGCCCGTCATCGCGGTCGGAAATATCGAGGATGCGGATCAGGCCAATTCCGTGCTTGCCGCCGGTCGCGCCGATCTGGTGGCGGTGGGCAGGCCGCATCTCAGCAATCCGATGTTGACGATGCACGCCGCAGCACAGGCAGGCTATACCGGTCAGTTCGTTCCTCCGCCCTATCGCACCGGCCATGACCAGATGTCACGCGCCGCGCGCAAGGCCCGCATGGCGAGCGCCTGATCCTTCGGAGAACGCCGATCTACACCCATCACACCACCATACGTTTTGCCCACGTGGATGCTGCGGGGATTGTTTTCTATCCGCGCTATTTCGAGCTGCTGAACGCTGCCGTGGAGGACTGGTTCGCTGACCGTCTTGGCCGCAGCTTTCGCGATCTGCATCTGGTCGACCGGATCGGTACGCCGACGGTGAAGCTCGACGCCGAGTTCCTATCACCGGGCAAGCTGGGCGACACCCTCGACATCGAACTGTCGCCGGAGAAGGTCGGCAACAGCAGTTGCACCGTCTCATTCAACATGGCGTGCGATCAAACGATTCGGCTACGCGGCACGGTCGTGCTCGTCTGCATGGACCTGGACCTGAAGAAAGCGAAACCGTGGCCGCAAGACATCGCGGCTGCCATGCGCAGCGGCGTGCGGTCAGACAGCGACGACGGGATGGCGTAGGCGTCCGATGGTCTCGACTTCGGCTTCGACTACGTCGCCGGGCCACAGAAACTCCTGCGGAGTGCGACCGGCGCCGACCCCGGCAGGGGTTCCGCTGGCGATGATATCGCCCGGTTCCAGTGTCATGCCCTGGCTGATGTCGGCGATGAGCTCGTCCACCTTGAACAACATGTAGGCGGTGTTGCTGCGCTGCTTCTCCTCGCCGTTCACGGTAAGCCACAGATCGAGCGTCTGCGGATCGGCAATCTCGTCGGCGGTCACGATGCACGGGCCCATCGGGGCATATGTGTCCTGACCCTTCGAATAGATCCATTGCCCGGCCCGGCGGCAATCGCGCGCGCTCATGTCGAGGATGACGCTGTAGCCGAATACGTGCCGTAAGGCGTCTTCGCGCTCAACCCGCTTCGCACGCGTGCCGATGATGACAGCCAGCTCGACCTCCCAGTCGAGCTGCTGCGTGATCGCCGCGTTGTGTTCGATCGCTGCGCCCGGTCCGATGACGCAGCTCGGTGGTTTGGAGAAAATCACCGGCTCGCGTGGCAGGTCGGGCGAAGTGTCGAGCGAAGCGGCGGATTCTGCCACGTGTTCGGTATAGTTAAGACCGATTCCGAAAATATTCGTGCGCGGGCGCGGGATCGGGGCAAGCAGGCGCACGCCGCGAAGGGGCAGGGCGGTGCCTGCCGGATACGCACCCTTCGCCGCGACCAGCAGTGCATCGGCCACCCGAACGGCATCGGGACCGAGATCGATGAATTCGAGCATGGTGTTTGGAAGGTCCACGCCCTCCTGCCTTCCCAACGCATTCAGATCGACCACCATGTCACCCATGATGGCGCCCAAGCGTGCCGCGTTGCCGACGTGCGATGTGTAGGTGACCAGCTTCATGACGTTATCCCGGTTTCGGTTATGGGTTGATATCCGTCGTTTTCGCCCAACGCTTCCTCGCGATAGAGGCCTAGCGATCGCATGACCGGAAGGTCGTGGAACGCGAACAGGCAGGCGTCTTCGCTCTGCGACGCGTTGGCGTGTTCGTGGTACATCCACGACGGCACGACGAAGATATCCCGCTCTTTCCAGTCGAAACGGCGGCCGTTGATGATGGAATAGCCGCATCCCTTGGCGCATTGATAGACGAACGATCCGACCTGACGGTGCGCCTTGGTGTGCTCTCCTGCGCGCAGCAATTGCATCTGCGCGCCCATCGTCGGCATGACCGGGCCGCCGGTAACCGGATTGACGAAGTCCATCGCTATCCCGTCATAGGGAGAGCCGTCGGATGCGGCGGCCAGCTTCACGAGAGCATCGTATGTCGGCCCCCACTCGTACTTGTACATCGGTGAATAGCGCTTGTCCCAGTCGGACCCCTGCGGACGCAAACCCGTTCCGGACCACGTCGATGTCGTGTCGTTTACCGGGTAGGAAACCGCCTGCTGAAGTTCGGGATGCACTTCGTAGAAATTGGCATCCAGCGCGTTCATCAGGGGAATGTCGAGACCGTCCTGCCAGATACAGACCGTGCCGTTCTCCGCCACGCCGTGTTCGTGCCACGTGCCGTTCGGCGTGAGCACGAAATCGTTCGGGCCGAGCGTGATTTTGTGCCCGTCGACATTGGTGAAGGCACCACGACCTTCCATGATGAATCGCAACGCCGATGCGCTGTGCCGGTGGCTCGAGGCACATTCGCCGGGCGCCATCACCTGCAACCCGGAATACAACCAGCCAACCGCGGCGACGACATCGGAACGCCCCGGGTTTTCCAGGTAGACGACGCGCCGACCGGCTTGCTCCGGCGTGACAAGATCGAGCGCGCGCAGAACATCCTCGCGCAACTCCGCATAGCGCCACAGCATCGGTTCCGACTGGGTAACGGGTTCCCAGGGCTCGATCTTGTTCGCAACCGTCCATAGCGCCCCGGTGCCAAGCGACTGGAGCCGTTCATAATAGGCGACGAGTTCGGGAGTATCGGCAACGTTGGCACGACCTGCGACGTCTTCGCGGTAGGCATCGAACGCACGCGCGGTCATCTTGTCTGCATCTCCCGTCACCCGACCTTCCATCCGGTTATTGCCTGGACAGTCATTGCCATTACCCGGTCTTGTCGGAGTCATGCTAATTAGTCCTATGCCCATGACCTCTTTTCGTGCCGCAGTCGTCCAGGCGGCATCCGACCCGTTCGATCCCGCTGCTTCGGCCCGGAAGGCCGACAGGCTGATCGGCGAGGCTGCCGCGGGCGGCGCGGATATCGCCGTATTTCCCGAAGCGTTCATAGGCGGCTATCCCAAGGGTGCGTCATTCGATACGCCTGTCGGCCGCCGTACGGACAAGGGCAGGGACGCCTATGCCCGGTATTTCGATGCCGCCGTCACCCTCGATGGCCCCGAAGTCGCGCAAATTCGGGAAGCGGCGAACGCGGCCGACATGGTCGCCGTCATCGGGATCATCGAACGTGCCGATAGCACGCTGTATTGCACCGCGCTGATCATCGACGGGAAAGCCGGTACGCTCGCAAAGCATCGCAAGCTGATGCCGACCGGTGCGGAACGCCTGATCTGGGGGTTCGGCGATGGCTCCACCATGCCCGTGGTCGAAACCGGCATAGGCATGGTCGGGGCTGTGATCTGTTGGGAAAACTACATGCCGATGATGCGCATGGCGATGTTTGCACAAGGCGTGACGCTGTATTGCGCGCCGACCGCCGACGACCGCGACGGGTGGGCAGCGAGCATGCAGCATATCGCGCTAGAAGGGCGCTGCCATGTGCTTTCAGCATGCCAATTCATCAGGCGCGAAGCCTATCCCACCGATTACGAGTGCGCGCTGGGCGACGATCCCGAAACCATCCTGATGCGCGGCGGTAGCATGATCGTCGGGCCGCTTGGAGAAGTGTTGGCCGGCCCCGACCATAGCGGCGAGACCATTCTCTACGCTGATTGCGATTCTGCGGATATTGTCCGCGCGCGCTATGATTTCGACGTGACCGGACATTATGCCCGGCCGGACGTCTTCCGGCTGGACGTGGATCGTCGCGCGAAGCCGGCCGTTGCATGGCCGGAGACACCGTAATGTTCTTCGAAATGAAAGACCTCAGTGCGCACGAACGCTACAAGCTGCTGAGCGCAGCCATCGTGCCGCGCCCGATTGCCTGGGTCAGCACCGTATCGACACACGGGATCGGAAATATCGCACCCTATAGCTTCTTCAACATGGTGGGTGCCGACCCGCCACTGCTTGTATTGGGTGCGATGCGGCAGGGGGACGGGTCGCTGAAGGACACGGCGCGCAATATCCTGGAAACGGGCGAGTTCGTCGTTAACCTGGTGGGTGAGAAACAGCTCGAAGCGATGAATGTCACTTGCGCCGATGCACCGGCGGAGGTGGACGAAGCGGAACTGGCCGGGTTGGAGACAAGCGAGAGCATGGGCGTACTGCCTCGCCGTATAGCAGGGGCGCCCGTTTCATTCGAATGTCGCTTGTACCAACATGTTGATGCGGCCCCCTCGACCGTGGTCGTGATCGGCGAAGTGACCGCAATTCATGCCGATGACCGCTACGCCGATCGAGAGCGATTGCGGCTCGATCCCGTCGCGATGGGGCTCGTCGGTCGTATTCACGGTCCCGGTGCATACACGCGCATCAATCTCGACCGACACCTCGATCGGCCGGTGTACGACATGATGGGGCGGGGCAGCACGGACTGATACGACGCCGCGTCAGGCTTCAGCCTTGGCCAGAACAGGAGAAGCGGCATCAGGTTGAGCCTCGATCGATTGCCCGACCTCGACGAGGCGGTTGATGAACCTTCTCACCGGCGCGAGCATAACCCCGCGTTTGCGATAGGTAACGCCGACCTTCACCGGTTCCCAGATGGCACGATTGACGTTCAACGGCACCAGATGGGCATATTCCCGTTCCAGATGGATCAACGCTTTGGGCAGATAGCTGAGATACTCGCCCTCTTGCAGGATCGTTGCCATAAAGGTCGATGAAGGGGTGGTTATGACGCAGATGGGCGGCTTCAACCCGGCTTCGCGCATGACCCGGACCAACCGGTCGCGCTCGCCCTCGGTCCCGTCGGGCAGCACCCATTTGTAATCGCCGAAGGATTCAATATCGACACGCGGTTGCTGCGCCAATGGATGATCGCGATTGGCGACAACGACGATCTCGTCGTGCAACGCGATTTCCTGGCGCAGGTCGTCGTCATGAGAGAGCCCGCCGATCGATCCGATCACGATATCGATTTCGCCGCGACGCAGGCTGGCAATCAATTCGTCGCGCAACCCCTGCCGAAACGTGACCACTGCGCTGTCGTCCTGCGCCATGAAAGCCCGGACTGCTTGGGGGATGACATACTGCATCATCGTGGCGCCCGCGCCGACGCGAACGAACCCCTTGCCAGCGCCTTTCATCTGCTGGATTTCCGCAACCGCACGGTCGATCTCGCCGGTGATAAGCGAAGCATATTCCACGAAGATGCGGCCATATTCGGTCGGCACGACACCAACCGGATGCCGTTCCAGCAGCATGACATCGAGCGATTGTTCAAGATTGCGAATGCTTTTCGACAGCGCCGGCTGGGTAACGTTCAGATGTTCGGCAGCCTTGCCGAAACTAGCGCAGCGGACAATTTCCAAAAAATACTTGATTTGGCGCAGTTCCATGGATGTCAGACTACGCTTATCAACACATGTTGCAAGTCACCCGGGCGATACGCCCCCGGGCGACGAACACTTCTGAATGAAGCTCCCACCTTGGGAAATGGCCCATTCGCCCTCATCAATGGCGTGCGCGAACAGGGGCCATACATGGATCATTCCAACCCATTCCTGGAAGACGGCCTCACCACCGGCAGCCACTATCCTGTCGCGCAGGCGCACCGAATCATCGAACAGGACTTCTTCCGAACCGACCTGAATCAATGTAGGCGGCAAGCCCTTAGCCGTGCCGAACAAGGGCGAGGCCCGAGGGTCGCTGGGATCCGCATCGCCGAGATAGGTTGCCGCGGTCGGATCCATCGTCGCGGCATCTACGAACGGATCGAGCGCAGCGCGCGGGACAATGGACGATCCCGAATGCGTGAGATCGAGATAGGGCGATACCAGCCATTGTGCGGCAGGCATGTTCTGGCCCTTCGCGACACGATGCTGAAGCGTGCCGAGCGCCAGGTTTGCGCCCGCGCTGTCGCCACCGATCGCGGCCTTGGTCATATCGCAATGTTTGTCCGCCCATGTGCAGGCCGCGATCGCATCGTCCAAGGCGCAGGGGAAGCCATGCTCGGGCGCAAGTCGGTAATCCACAAGCAGCACCTTGGCTTTTGCCGCAGCTGCGACGCGCGCTGCAAAGGCGCGATAGCTGTTGGACGATCCCAGCACGAAAGCGCCACCATGCAACCATAGCACGATGCGGTCGGTATCAAGATGTTCGAACCCGCAGAGAAGGCCGCTAACCCCTTTCGAAAGTTGCACCCGCTCATACGTGAACCCGTCGGGCAAAGGGAGCGCCCCCATCTGCGCTTCGAAGCCCTGCCGCCGCGCATCCAGCGGGGGAGCGGGCGTTGTGCGGCGCTCCATGAATGCGGCGCGCAGCGGTTCGACCTGCTCAAGCGACACGGGTTTCGCTTTCCAGTATCGTGCGGGCGAGCGTTCGCAACGCCTGTTTGTCGATCTTTCCGACATTCGTCTTGGGAAGCGACGGCTGGACGATGATACGAGTGGGGCGCTTATATTTTACCAGGCGGCTTTCACAATGTGCCGCCACTGCCTCGGACGTGGCGTCGCCCGACACGAAGCTCCAGATGACTTCGCCCCGATAGGGGTCCGGCACGCCGATCGTTCCGCTTTCCGAGACCGCGGGCAAGCTCATCAGCGCTTCGTCGATCTCGCGCGGATAGACGTTAAATCCGCCGACGATGGCCATGTCCTTCTTGCGGTCTTCGATGAACACGTACCCCTGTTCGTCCATGCGGCCGATGTCTCCTGTATACAACCAGCCATCGACCAGGGTCGCAATGGTCGCCGCCCGGCTGTTCAAATACCCGTTCATGATCTGCGGTCCGCGTGCGATGATCTCCCCGACCTTCTGCCCACCGGCAATGGCGACCTGTGTTTCCGGAAGAGGAGGGCCGACTGAACCCTGCTTCAGTTTCATATTCGGTCCATGATAGGTCAGGATCGGACCCGCTTCGCTTTGCCCATACCCTTCGTAGATCGGCACGCCGGTGCGTTGGTGCCAACGGTCCAGCGTATCAAGCGCAAGAGGAGCGGACCCGGAATAGGCGCAGCGGACGCTCGCCAACGCATCGCGTTTCAGCCCATCGAAGCCGAGCAGGCTGTTGAAGACTGTGGGGCCGGCCGGCAATCGCGTAATGGAGTGCTTTGCGATACAATCCATCACCCAATCCGGGCGATAGCGCGGCAAAATATGCAGCGCTCCCCCCGCGTAGGCGGCGAGGTGCAGACACATCGCGGCGGCGAAACTGTGATACAGCGGCATCATGCAAACGATGCGCTCGTCGCCCGGCATCGTTGGCAGCACAGCTTCACGCTGCGCGACATTCGTTGCCACGGCGCGGTGACTCAACATCGCGGCTTTGGGCACGCCGGTCGTCCCGCCGGTGAATTGCAACACGGCGATGCTATCGGGGGTCAGACCAAGCGGGGACGTTGTACTCCGATCGCTCGCAAGCTCTCGGACGGTCATGACAGTATCGGCATCCTGCGCGAGCGTCTTCAGCGAGCCTGCCAGTTCTGATGAAGTGATGGTCACTGCCGGATCGATTCGCGTCAGCAATTTCGACAGTTCGCCGCGCGTGTAATCCGGGTTCAAGCTGGCTGATGCCGCCCCGGCCGCTTGCGCGGCGAAGATGGCCACGGCGATATCGATACCGTTGGGCAGCACGATTGCGACATGTCGCCCGTTTGCGCCACGCGCGACGAGCGCACCCGCGACGATAAGCACCCGGTCGAGATAGGCGCGGTATGTCAAAGTCTCGTCGCCACACACCAGGGCCGTCGCGTCAGGTCGCTCGGCGGCGGCACGTTCCAGAATGGCGACCGTCGTTGCGGGCACCCAGACCGGCTTGCCATCGAAGGTGGCTATCATGTGTCGACCTCCAGGATTACGGCCATCGCGGTATCGCCGGCGGCGCATCCCTGGAACAAACCCCGGCCCCCGCCGCGCATCGCCAGCTCTTCGATCAGCTCGATCATCGCGCGAAGGCCGGTCGGGCCTTGCGGGTGTCCCCAAACGAGCGAACAGCCGTAATTGTTCATCTTCATCGCATCGAATTGCGTTTCGCGCGCAAAGACGATGTCGTTCACGATGAACGGGTTGTGCGATTTGACGACGTCGATCTGCCCGATCGAAAGCCCCGCCTGGGCCAGCGCGCGTTTCGCCGCGGGCACGGGCGCGGCGGGCATGAAGGCAGGCTCGGCCCGGGCCAGGCCGAACCCCAGGATCGCGATTTCCGGCCCGCTATCGGGAGCGAGCGCCGCGGCCCTGCTGCGCGAGGCCACTATCATGCCCGCGTTCCCGTCTGCCGGGTGCGTCTGTCCCGCATATGTAACGCTACCCCCGTCCTTGACCGGATCGAGCGCCCTAATCTTTTGTTCGTCGGCGAGCGTTACCCCAATGTCTCCTGCGACCTGTCCCGCCACCTTTGCGAAGCGCGGATCGGGATAGTCGAACGGCAGGT
Organism: uncultured Alphaproteobacteria bacterium; assembly: GCA_963838735.1. GTDB lineage: Bacteria > Pseudomonadota > Alphaproteobacteria > Sphingomonadales > Sphingomonadaceae > Parerythrobacter_A. The sequence goes on along the minus strand of CAWISG010000009.1, from coordinate 11,610 downwards.
CCATGTATCTGCGCTGGAATGCGTTATCGTTCGCCGTTGCGTCTTCGTATTGCGCGTATCGCGCCAAAATCAGGTCATCCTGTTCTTCGCGGGAGATATCCCACTTGCGCGCGACATTCTCGGCAGTCTCGATCATGGCAACGCCGGCGAACGGGTCGCGGCTGAAGTTATCGAGTACCCAGTTTTCCGTGGCACCCGTGCCCCCCGGCGCGCTGGGCGCAGGATAGTAGATGTTCGGGCCGTTCGAAACCCGATCGCAAGTCAGCACCAGCGCGGCGTCCGCCATGCCGGCGGCAATTTCCTGCGCGGCGGTCTGCATACTGCGCGCCGACGTTGCGCAAGCCTGCATTATGCTTGGACCGCCCACCTCAAGCGCGCCCAGTTCGCCCATAATCCATGGAAGGCCATAGAAACTGTTCTGCTGCGGTACGGTGAACCCGAGGACGCCGAAATCCAAAACGGTCGCTTGTATTTCGCGTTTGGCAAGGGCGCGCCGGGCGACCCACGCTGCAAACCGCAGGCTGTGCAACTCCGCGAACGCGCCCTGCCAACGCGCGAAAGGTGTGGACCAGTATCCACCGTAAGGGATCCAGGCGATGGCGCTCACAGAGGGGCCGCCATCGCATTTTGCGCGCTGTCGGCATTGATCAGGTCGACGCGCTTCTCCGCAATCTTCCACGCGTCATCTACCCTCGCGAAGGTATGGCGCACTCTCCCGCCGAATGTACGCTGATCTTCTTCGAACCGGCCGCGATTGCGGTATTCCAGGACGATCTGGCTCGAACTGACGATCACTTCGTTATCGCTTGCCGTCTCGGTTCGAAGTCCGGAAATCACATGCACAGTTCGCGGCGTGGGTTCGGCCCCGAAGGTACGCGGGTTCGCCAGCCGATGCGTGCGGACCATCATCACCTGCCGATCGTCACGGTAATGGCTGGGCCCGTCGCGCGGGGTCTCCATGTCGGGCGATACCGGCACCCAATAAAGGCAATCCTGCGTATAGAGTGCTAGCCATTCCTCGAACCGTTGTTCGTCCAGCAGCGCTGCTTCCAGGTGCACCAGATCGTGCAAAGCAGAATGCGTCACGCCGCACCGGCCATATAATCGGCCCACGCCGAAAACTGGTTCCGGATATATCCCTCGGACGTGGCGGGGGTCCGCGCTAGCGCATCGGTACGCTCCCGGTCTTCCCGCATGCCTCGGCTCATCGGGATCCAGTCCCTCTCGCCATAGCCGTTGCCCAGCAGCAAGCGTTCGTAGATTTCCAGATCGTCGGCGATCACGGGAGACGCGGCGGAATTGGCGCCGGTGCAATATTCGATCGCATTGACGTGCGTTTCTTCGGGCGCGCCGACCAGTTTGAAGGTGAAACCGATCATCTCGGTCAGATCGTGGCGCACGGGGCGAATGATGCGGATCGTCTGATAGCGTGCATGCCAGAACGATGACGGGTAGAGCAGCATCAGGTGCCGATCCACCGCCAGTACCTCGCGCGCTTTCGCTTCGCCGTGGTGGTCAATCAGCGACCGGGTATAGGCGTCGGCCGTGTCGGGGGTGTAGTCGGCCCCCATGTGGCCCCCGATATAACTGTGACCGCCGGGCACGGTTACCATGTCCAGATCCTGGAAGAACTGTATCGGCTTGCCGTTTGCCAGCATCATGCCGACGCTCGGCACGATATTGTCCTGTCCCACCTCGGCCATGACGGCCTTCGAGGAAACCACGCTGGCAGCGTGGGCGAAACCTGGGTGGATCGTATCGTTCAGGTTCTCGAACGTCATTTTCCAGTTCGCACGGTAGTAATGGCGCAATTGGTATTTCCCCACCTCGATACGTCCGGTCGGCGACCGGTCGACCAGATCGTCGATAGTGGTGGTCATGTGACCGAGGAAGTCGGTCAGGTCCGGCGCTTCTGCACCCAGCAGATTACCGAAGATGAAGCCGCGATAGGTCTGGGTGCGCACCTTCGTTATTGCATAGTCGTCCGGGTCCAGCACGCCCGCATAATTGGAAGCATTAGACACGAAGCGCACGGTGCCATCCGCGTTGAATGTCCACCCATGATACGGGCATTGGTGGCCGTTGGGTGCCGATCCGTTCTCGAAAGCGCATAGAGTTGCACCACGGTGGGAGCAGCGGTTGAAGATTGTCTCGATCGAACCGTCCTTCGCGCGCGTCAGTATGACGGCCTGCGTCCCCATGTGCCGAACGACATAATCGCCGGCATTGGCAATTTCGCTTTCATGGGCGAGATAAAGCCAGGCGCGTCCGTATACCCGCTCCATTTCGAGGTCGAAGATTTCCGGATCGGTGTAGACCGATTTGTGGATGGCATCTTCGCGGACCAGCGCGCGGGCGTCGAACGTGTCGGTTGTCATGGGGTGCGTTCTAGGCAGACTGACGCACGGGGTAAGCTGACGCAAACCCTGAACTGCATGAATAGTAGTTATGTCGCCGTCACAAGGGCGCCATCGAACCCGGGCGGCAAATGCTCTAGCCAAAAGCCAGAACAGGAGATGAAATGCCCGCTTCGCTCGACAATCTGGCGCTGCTTCCCGACGATGTGTTCGTCATCGATCCGGTCGTCCATGCATTGAACCTGGATGCGGCGAACGTCGCATCGAAATATGGCCAGCAACTGCACACGATGTCCTACGGTCTGCATACGATGCTCAGTCCGCCGCACGCGCTCTGCCCGCTGGACCTTTACATGACCGACATGCCGCCCGAGGCGCTGGTCAGAACGATGTTCGAAGAAAGCCAAACCGATCTCGTCGCCACCCACACGTTGCGGCTCGACAGCTGGTTCGAAGACGGTTTTGCGGCGGAATGGAAAACGGTCGAGATGGCGCGGGACTGGCCAACACGGGTGCTCGGCTACGTCGGCCTCGACCCGACGCAGGAAACGGCCGCCGTTCTCGATGATCTGGAACGGCAGGTGGCGAAGACACCGAATGCCGTTGGGGTGAAGCTCTACCCGCATCAGATGGACCCGTATCGACGATGGCTGGCAAACGACGATACGGTGCTGCGGCTGATCGAACGTGCGCAGGAACTAGGGCTGAAATCCATTGCCATACACAAGGCGTTGCCGAACGGCTCGGTGCCGCTGGCCCCGTACCGCATCGGCGAAGATTTCGAGCAGGCCGCCGATGCCTTTCCCGACATGGCATTCGAAATTGTGCATTCGGGCATGGCCTTCATCGAAGAAACCGCAATGGCTATCGGGCGGTTTCCGAACGTCTACGCCAATCTCGAAACCACGACCGCGATGCTATGGCAGGCACCGGGCCGGTTCGCGGCTGCGCTTGCATTGCTGATGCAATGGGGCGGACCGGAAAAGCTGCTGTGGTCCACGGGATGCACCGTCGTGCACCCGCAACATTTGCTGCAGCTTTTCTGGGCATTCCAGTTTCCCGATGCGCTGCTGGAACAGCATGGTATTCCGCCCATCGACGTCACCGTGAAGCGGCTTATCCTGGGTGGCAACTACGCACGGATGATAGGGCTCGACGTGCAGGATTGGCAGGACCGGCAGGCGGGCGACGGCGTTGTAGCCGATACGCTGAAGGAACCGTGGTCGTGCTGGCGCGACGTTGCCGCGAACATAGCGCGCGAACCGGCAAACGCATGATCGACGATGCCGTCCGTGCAGTCCTGAAGGAAATTTACGATCCGTGCAGCATAGCGACCGGCCACCCGGTGTCGGTGCTGGACATGGGCCTGGTCCGTGGATGGAGCTATGAGGAGAACACGTTGACGGTCACGTTTTGCGTAACGTTCGCCGGATGCACGATGGCACCGCATTTTGCCCAGGCCGCTGCGCGCGACCTTGCGAAGATCGAAGGCGTCGAGTGCGTCGAAACGATCATCGACACCGATTTCGTCTGGACGCCGGAATTGATGACCACGCCGTCAGCACCGATGCGCGGGGAGCCTCAAGCCTGGCGCAAACGAGTTACGTCTTAGAGAAGAACGCGTCCCACTTGTCGGGCTCCAGGCACATGTGCCAGCATTCCTTGAGCTTGCCGTCTTCCAGCCGCCACGTCATCGCTTCGCGCGTATTGAGCTGTTTCTCGCCCTTGCGTGCCCGCACCTCGGCGATCAGCACGACGTGATCGTCGCTGCCGAAATAGTCGAGCGGATAGGCCCAGTAGGCGTCGACGGCGTCCTGCAGCATCCCGAAATTGCGCATAATCTCCTCATGCCCGACATAATCACCGGCAAGGACGTTGTCGCCTGGCATGTGCCAGATGGCGTCATCCGCGATATCGGTAAACAGGGCATCGACATCGCCACCCTGAAACGCCTTGTGCGCCGCATAGAGCATGTGCGCATGCTTATGATCGCCTTCGCCCAGCGGCCGCATGGCCGGGGGTTCGGCTTCCTCTGCCGCCAGAGCGCCTGTATACCCGACACTCATACGGCACCTGTCACGTCGAAATCGACATCGATGTTGCCGCGCGTTGCATTGGAATAGGGGCATACCTCGTGCGCTTGCGCCACTAGCGTTTCTGCCGCCGTCTGATCGAGCGAGGGCAGGGCGACATCGTGCCGAACCGCTAGCTTGAAGCCCGGCCCGTCGCTGCGTTCGCCGATGGACACATGACCGGTCACCGTTGAGCCGGAGACATCGAGTTTCTGTTGGCCTGCAATGAACTGCATCGCCGAATGGAAGCACGCGGCATAGCCAGCTGCGAACAGCTGTTCGGGGTTGCTGCCGTTCCCCGATCCCCCCATCGCCGCGGGCACGGCAAGGTCCAGCACAATCGCCGCATCGTCGGTTTCGACGTGGCCATCGCGACCGCCCGATGCCGTTGCCGTGGCTGTGTAAAGAGCTTTCATGGGGTATTCTCCTGTGGCTGGCCCTGCGCCAGCGTTGCAGTAACAAACTCCGGGTGTGACAGCAGGGGCTGGCCGACGATCGCCTCACTTCTCGTGCGGTCCTCTGCGGTTGACGGGCATCCACGGTCCTGCGTGACTTCCATCATTACGGTGAAATCGTGGGCCATCCAGTCGGAGAAGTCGGGGACATTCCTTCGCATCGCGTCGATGAACGGTTCGATGCCATCGCCGCCATAGTCGACGGGGGCCCCCTTTGCGGCGGCCCAGTTCGCGGCGATGGCCGGGCCCGTAAGTTGGTCGGGGCCGCATAGCGGAACCGCTTGCCCGTCCCATTGATCGGAAAGCAATGCGTTTGCGGCGGCACGTGCGATGTCCGCTGCGTCAATGCTCCACACGCCGGCGGTACCGATAGGCAAGGGATAGACCCCAGCCCCCATTATGGCCGGGATGGCCATCAGATCGTTCTGGAAAAAGAAGTTGGGTTGCAGCACGACACCGCCCGGCTCGCTTAGCACGGCTTCCTTGATGGGTATCTTGGTTTCGAAATGCGGTATCTCGGCCATGCTTTCCAGGTTGTGGATCGCCAGATACACGATCTTGCGCACACCCGCACTGCGCAATGCGTCCACGGCGGCCAGCCCGATATCGGTCTCCTCCGGGCCGAGCGGTGTGGCGAGGTAGACAGCCTGATATCCTTTTGCCTGTTCCGCCAGCGTCGCTGCGTCGGTCATGTCCAGCGAGATACTGCCCGCTTCGCCGCCGCCACGCCGCGAGGCAGCGACCACATCGACGCCGTCGCCGCGTAGCTGCGCCACGAGCGGGGCGCCGACATTACCCGTTCCGCCCAGAACCAGGACCCGCATCTCTTCGAGCATCTTAATAGCTGAAGCCGACGGTGACCCCGAACTCGCGGGGCCGGCCCAAATACGTGTACGCAACACCTTGCGATGCCAGAGCGTTTTGCCCGAAGGTAAAGTATTCGGTATCCGTCAGGTTCTGCGCATAACCCGCGATCGTAAAGCGTTCGCCAACATCGGCAAATGTTACCCGGGCATTCAAGATCCCGTAATCGTCCTGCCGTTCAAAAGGCAGGTTGAACGCGGTGAAGAACACTTCGGACTGCTGACGATAATCCACCCTTGGCGTAAGCGTGCCGAACGCCAGATCAATGGCGTATTCCGCCGCGACGGACACCGTCCATTCGGGGCTGAAGGGCAGCCGGTTGCCGTTGATGGGTCCGACCGTGGCGGGCACGTTTTCGAACTCGCTGTCGGTATAGCCGACCGCAGCGTCGAACCGAAGACCGGCCATCGGCAACGCGCTCAGTTCCAGCTCGAACCCCTTGAGCACGGCATCGCCGGCATTGGCGACGCGGAACTGCACCGCCGGGTCTGCGATGGTCTGCTGAATATCCTTGTATTTCGAATAGAACGCGGTTGCGTTCACGCGCAGCGAGCGATCGATGAGGTCGGCCTTGAACCCCAGCTCATAAGTATCGTTGGTGTCGGGATCGTAGGACGGGACGGTGGGTTGCGGGGCGATCAGACGCCCGTTAAAGCCGCCCGACCGGAACCCTTTGGAGTAGGACGCGAACACCAGCAGATCGTCATTGGCTTCATATTCGATGCCTACTTTAGGTGTGAATTTCTCGAAATCCACCCTGGCAGGCAGATCGGTGACGATCGGCAGCACGATTTGCTGACCCAGCAACGCTGGTGGCAGGCCGAAGCCGAACACCGCACCCGGCCCCACACCTTGGGGGCGGAAGTCGAAGAACTGGTTGGATACAATATCTTTCCTGTCCCACGTGTAGCGCCCGCCCAGCGTCACAGAAAGGGCGTCGAGGAGATTGTAACGCGCCTGGCCGAACACGGCATAGGATTCGGTTTCCTGGTCGTTCCCCTGGCTCCAGAAGTTGCAGGCTTGGAACGGTGCGGCTGCCGGACTGCTGATCGGTGCAAAACACAAGTCCAGCACCTGCTGAGCGTCTTCCTTGAAAAAATAGCCACCAAGCAGATAGGTCAGACTGTCACCGAACGCTTCTCCCGTGAGCTGAAGCTCCTGGCTGAACTGGTTCTGCCGGGTCGTCACGTCCTGATCGTATAGCTTGAACCGCGTACCGTCCGGGTCCGCAGTCGAGAAGCCATCGAGTTCGCGATAGGCCGTTATGGATTTGAGCGTCGCCGCACCTAGATCGAGCGTGACCGTTCCTGAGAAACCGTACGTCTCGTTGCGCGCTTCGGGACTGTTCGAAGCGAATACGTTGTAGAAGTTGTCAGGGTCCTGCACATCGTTGAGCGCCGCTGGCGGAAAGAACGGGGCGGGCACGATCGCCCGCAAAACGGACGGCGCCGGGTTGGATTTGTCGAGCGAATAGTCGGCCGAGAGATCGATGCGCAGGGTGTCGGTCGGTTCGAACCTGAGCTGTGCCCGACCGCCATAGCGTTCGGTCGCGCCGAACAGTTCACCGGTCACAACATTGGGGGCAAAGCCATCCTGTTCGCGGTAGAAACCCGAAACGCGCACGGCGGCGGTGTCGGCGACCGGCGCGTTCACGCCGACACTCGCTTCGATGCGATCACGGCTGCCATAGGTGCCGCTCGCGTTCACCGAAAACTCGGTCAGGTCGGGCTGCCGCGAAATGACGCTGATCGCACCACCCAGCGTGTTACGCCCGAACAGCGTTCCCTGCGGCCCCCGCAATACTTCGACGCGAGCGATGTCGCCACTGTCGAGCATCGCGCCGACCGTACGGCCCAGGTAGACGCCATCGACATACACACCCACGCCGGGATCGTTCGTAATGATGAAATCGAACTGGCCGACGCCGCGAACGAAGAAGTTGGCGTCCGACGAGCCCTGGGGTCCGGTCGTAGAGGTAAGGTTAGGCACGGTCGCAGCGAGATCGTTCACGACGCCGACCCCGGAGGATTGCAGCTGGTCGCCGGTCAATACGCTTACCGCGATGGGCGTGGACTGCAGGTCGCTCTCCCGCCGTTCGGCGGTGATGACGATTTCATCGAGCTGGTTGTCAGCGCGTGGTTGGGTTTCCGCGTCCGCTACAGACTGGGCGAATGCCGGCACCGCGCTCGTTGCGAACAGTGCTGCGGTGAATGACCTCGTGAATATCCGAAAACCGTTCATTGTATCCCCTCTCGCCCGACCGTTTTCGGCCCGTATCGCTTTTTGATGCACTCGTCCGCCACTCTAAATATTCCGAAACGGCAGAGCGGCGCCTTCAGCGTCACGTCACAGTCACAAAGCCGGGTGTTATGCGGAAATGAATTCGAGTGCAGCCGCGATGAATAGGTGTCGTCTGGTCCATACGCCGGGAACGCAAACGACACACGGTTATCGCCGACATGCAATGTTTCATGGCATGCGCTCGCAACCGTTCTGCAAAGTTGCAGCGCATGGTCACCTTATTGACGCAGCCGATCATCGACAGCCTGACTCCCGGAGAGCGCCTTCCGCGCCTGCCTGTTCCGGCGCAGATCGTTTCAAACGGGGAATTCACGCCGCCGGCACAGACCGTAAACCAGCGCCTGTACCAGTCGCTAATGCAGGAAAGCATTGCGAGAAACAGTTCGCAGCAAGATCGGGCGGCGACCGCTTGGGCGAAGACGCCATGTGCAATGGCGAGCGCGTTCGGCATTATGAACACGGTGTATTCGCCGCATTTTTCTGTGACCGAAGGCGAACAGCACGACCAAGCCGAAGCAGTCTCCCGACAGGACCGGCTGTCCGCCCAATTTGTTTTCGACGATCAGGTTCATTTCCTGAGGGACGATGCTGATCCGGCTTATTTCGAACCGCTCACCGGGCTGATCGAATTGTCGGCGGAACTGCTGCAGCTGCCGCATGCGCGCACGTTCGATATCGAGCACATAAAATTCGCGCATTTCCTGAAAGCCATCTTTCTCGACAGCGATACCAAGGTGGCCCTGCTTTCGGGTGCCCCTTCGGAGGGCGTTCCCATGCTGACGAACGATCAGATGGCGCAGGCACGCGCCGCGGTAAATTCAGTTGCGGGGGAACGCCGACTGCTGACGCACGCAGTGCTGGGGCCGGGGCATGACGGCTGGCTCGATGAAATGGACCGCGTTCATGCCGAGCTCAAACCTGATGGCTGGAAAGGCTATTGCGTCGGCGAACCGTTCTCCCCCTCGGAGAAACGCTATCGGCTGGATGACGAGGCATTAATGTATCCGGCCTACGAACGCATCGCTGCGGCAGGCGTGCGAAACGTCTGCATACACAAGGGCTTGCTGCCAGAGAACGCGGACGAGGTGATGCCGGGCGCGGAACCGTTCGCCAAGGTCGATGATGTCGGCAAGGTAGCGCAGGATTGGCCCCACTTGAACTTCGTGATCTATCACGCAGCCTACCGGACCATACCGCAGCCCACCGAAGCGGAACTGCACCGGTTCGAGGCGACCGGAAGAATTGACTGGGTCAGTGACCTTGCCGCCATCCCGGCGCAATACGGTGTCGATAATGTCTACGCGGACATCGGGGCCAGCTTCGCTTTTACAGTGCTCACCCACCCCCGGCTCGCCGCTGCGATGGTCGGCATGCTTATCAAGGGGCTGGGTGCCGATCATGTACTCTGGGGAACCGATTCCGTTTGGTATGGCAGTCCGCAATGGCAGATCGAGGCGTTCCGCAGACTCATCATGCCGCCGGATCTCGTCGAACGGTTCGGCTATGCCGATCTGGGCGGCGACGACAGCCCGATACGCCGTGCCATCCTCGGCGAAAATGCAGCGCGCCTCTATAATGTAAACACGGCCGATTACTGCGCCAACGGACTGGAAGAAACGCACCTCGAAAGGATCGTGAAAGACTATCGCGCAGCTGGCGGCACGCCTGACCACGCGGTTCACGGCTATGCCGCGGGGGGAGACTAACGTGCTCGACGGACGCAACATCATCGTGACGGGTGCCGCCAGCGGCATCGGTGCCGCCGCCGCGCGACTGTTCGCAGGTTACGGTGCGGCGGTGCTGCTGGTCGATCGCGATCAAACGGTTCACGCGGTCGCAAAAGAGATCGACGCAGGTGCGCTGGTTGCAGATATCCGCGATCCGACCACGATGCCCCGCGCCCTTGCCGACTTTCCCAACTGCGACGGCGCGTTCAACAACGCCGGGATCGAGGGGATGGGCGGGGCGATGTGCCCGATGACCGACTACCCTGACGAGGAGTTCGAGAAGGTCATGGGCGTGAATGTCGAAGGCTTGTGGCTTTGCCTGAAAGCCCAGCTCAGGGCGTTTCGCGACCAGGAAGACGGTGCCGTCGTCAACACGTCCAGCGTGATGGGCTGGCTGGGTGCTTCGGGTCTTGCCGCCTATGTCGCATCGAAGCACGCCGTCGTAGGGCTGACCCGAACGGCTGCATTGGAGGCGGCACCGTACAAGGTCCGCGTCAACGCCGTTCTCCCCGGGGCGGTGGCCACCCCGATGCTTGTCGAACGCGGGTTCCAAGCCAACCCGGAGTTCGCCGAACACGCTGCGGCTGCGCACCCGCTGGGTCGTATTGCCCGGCCGGAGGAAGTCGCAGAAGCAGCAGCCTGGCTGCTGTCCGACAAGGCCAGCTTCGTAACCGGGCATACGCTGGCCGTCGATGGGGGGATGTCGATACAATGAATACTGATAAAGCCAACATAAAGAAGGCGTTGCAAGACCAGATCGAACGGGTCTGGGGCTTGGGCGAAGTTGCCCTGGTCGATAGCAATTACACCGTTGACGTGATCGATCACATGCCGATCGAGGGTCAGCCGACAGGCCGCGACGCGCTGAAGGAAGTTGTGAAACAGTTTCGCTCGGCTATACCCGATCTGTCTATGACGCTGCACGGCACGCTGGCTGCGGGCGAATACGGCGTCGATGTCTGGACCCTTTCCGGCACGCACTCCAGTCCGTTCGCAGGGCTTCCTGCATCCGGGGCTGATGTGAATTTTTCCGGGATCGACATGGTCCGGGTGGAGCACGATCGCATCGCCGAACTCTGGCATGTCGAGGAGCTGGCGCATTTCGAACGTCAGATCGGCGCATCGACGGGGAGCTTCGGCACACCCAGCGCGGTCGCAGCTGTTCCGGCCGCGTCGCAGGACCCGGACTACCAGCCCGGCCGAAATGCCATCGTGCCAGGAGAAGAAGACTTTACCGCGCTGGAACGCCGCAACCTAGGCATAGCAAGGCGGCATATCGAAGAGATCTGGGCGCGAGGGCGGTCCGAATTGTGTTACGAAATGTACCACCCCGATGTTGTCGATCACAACCCGGCCCCGGATCAGCGCCCGGGTATCGACGGCATCGTCGATGTGCTCGGCTGGCTGCGCGAAGCGGTCCCCGATCTGCGAATGAACATCGCATGCTATATCGTGGACGAAGACTGGATCGCCGATCGCTGGGTCATGGCAGGCACGCATGACGGCGCGCCGCTGATGGGTGTTCCGGCTCAGGGGCGTACGTTCCGCATAAATGGGATGGATGTCGCCAGGCTGGATGGAGAAGGGCTGATAACCGACATTTGGCACTGCGAAGAATTCGCCAGCCTGTTGCGCCAGGTAAGCGATTAAACACGACCGGCGGTATTCAAGTAGCGCCGAAGCATCTTGGCGAGGATGCGAGGTCTCAAGACGCTGCGAATAGCCAACACGGAGTCATTCATTTCACATATTCAAAGCTTTTAATTATCAAATTTTTGTAGAGTGCTGATGAGCTTATTCTTCACGCAGATGGAGCGTAACGCTAGTTTTTACG
>CAWISG010000008.1:0-159072 GCA_963838735.1 uncultured Alphaproteobacteria bacterium | reverse complement strand
GAAATGCATGTAGCGTTCGACCGTCTCGAACCATTCGGTCGAATTGCGCGCAGCGTTTCTGGATGCGCAGCACGGCGTATGGCGTTCCTCCTGATACTCTTCGAGAGCCGCCGCCAGTTCCGCCTTGCTGTCCAGTCCTGGCCGGTCGAGCACGGCGGCCAGCTTGATCGCGTCTTCCAGCGCAAGCTGGTTCCCGAACCGATGGAGAAATGCGCGGTATGCGCGGCATCGCCAAGCAGCACGACATTGTCGAACGACCAGCGCCGGCAGACGATGCGACGGAAATTGATCCACGCCTCCGAACCACGCAAATGCGCAGCGTTCGTGATAAGCGGGTTGCCGGCAAGGTGCCGTTCGAAGATCTTCTCGCATGCGACGATCGCTTCGGCCTGCGTCATGCGGTCGAACCCCAGCCCGGCCCAGGTTTCCGGGCTGCATTCCACGATAAATGTTCGAGGTATCGCCGCTGAACCGGTACGCATGTGCCCATATCCAGCCATGCTCCGTGGGCTCGAAAATGAAGGCGAAGGCATCGAACAGCCGCTTGGTGCCGAGCCAGATGAACTTGTTGCGCCTGACCTCGATCTGCGGCTCGAAACGATCGGCATGGGCCGTGCGAACCGGGCTGTTGACGCCGTCGGCCGCCACGATGAGATCGAACGCGGCGTATTGGTCCATGTCGGGGCTGCATTCGGTTTCGAAATGCAGCACGACCCCCAGTTCGCGCGCGCGCGCCTGAAGTATCTGCAGCAAATGCTTGCGACCGATGCCGATGAACCCGTGGCCTGAAGACACGATGCCTGCGATCCTCGACTGTGACCTCGATGTCATCCCAGTGGGCGAAGCTGTCGGAAATGGTCTTCGCGCTTACCGGATCGGTCTCGGTCAGGTTCGACAATGTCTGATCGGAGAAGACGACGCCCCAGCCGAACGTATCGCCTGCCTTGTTACGCTCGAACACGTGGATCTCGTGGGCCGCATCGCGTAGTTTCATGGCGATTGCGAAATACAGACCCGCCGGTCCGCCACCCAGGCATGCTATTTTCATATAACCAAGTCTCGCTGATCTACCTGCTGCATCAAGCGGCCGTTTCCGCGATCTGCCGGGCCAGTTCACGGTCCCGCCGAAAGGCGTCTGCGAACACTGCGATCGATGTCTTGCGAACGATCTCGGTATTGCCATTGGCAAAGCGCAGGATGAAATGCGGCATTCCGGTGACGCCATTCGCGCGCCATGCTTCGGTCTCCGCGAACGGTTCGCGCATGTCGGCCCCGCTTGCCAGGTATTGTGCGGCCGCCGCGCCGTCGAACCCGTGCCGCTCTGCGAGCGAAACGAGGAATGCCATGTCGATAACCTCGGCTTGTTCGAAGAAGCTACTCGCCAGGTCCTCGATTAAAGCGGGCGCTATGCCGGTGCGTTGGCGTTCGGCCCAGCGAACGAGGCGATGGCCGTCGATACTGGCCGGGCCGCGCGTCATGCGTTCGAATGCGAAATTGATGCCTACGGGTTTCGCCACGGCCCGTATTGCGTCCACATCGGCACCTGAAGCGCTTCGCCGTACTTGCTGCGGAAAAACGCGAGGAAGTCGTGCCCGGCACGGTCGAACTCGGGGTACAGCATGAACTGGTGCCAGCGCACGCGAACGCTGCCTTCCGCTTCCTGCCGGATCGCGAGATCGAGATGTCGCTTGCCCACGAAGCACCAGGGGCACAGAAAATCATAGACGGCGTCGATATGGATTGTTCTGCTCCTGCCTGCATGCCGTGTTGCGCCAGACAGGATCGGTAGGTCAGCCAGTCGCTGCGATGCCAATGACTTTGGCTAGCATCCACATGACCGATGCAAGGTCGGCGCGTTCGGGTTGCGGTTCCCGGCCCGCTCACGGTGGCGGTTTTGCCTTGCAAGGGCAGGAGCGGTAAGAATGCGGTTCTTAAGTTTGTTAAATCCGCGGAACGGATGGCGCTACGCTCTCTTGTTGAGTCAGACGTAGCGTTTGCTCGACCCGGGCGTTCGCTGTCCGCAGTTTTTGAAGAAGGGTTGGCAGTTGAAACATCGCAGGACGACACGAAATGTCGCCATCGCCGCAGGGCTGGCCGCGGTCGCAGCCATCGGCAGCGCATTCGTTGCGAAGCGCGCCTTCGTCGACAGGACGCAAGGTCGCGATGGCGAGGCGGACAATGCGGATTTTGAGGATCAAAAAACAATTCTGATCGGCAAACCGGTAAATGCCGTCATGACGTTCTGCGAGGATCCGGCGAACCTTGCTTCGTTCATGTCCAATGTCCGTTCGGTCGAACGGGCAGGTGACGCGATGGCGACCTGGACTTTCGAGAATACGCCTTTCGATACCGATAGCATCGCCACGACGTTTTCCATCGATCGCGAAGACGACATCATACGCTGGCAAGGCGTAGACGATGCGAGCCCCGGTATGCGTGGGACGTTGTCCTTCGAAGCGGCACCCGGCGATCGCGGCAGCTACGTTTCGCTGACGAACGATTACCTCCCGGCGCGAACCAGCACGGGCGGCATGCTTGGCAGGCTCACTGGGCTCGATCCTAAATTGCAAGCCCGGCACGATCTGAAGCGGCTGAAGATGCTGATCGAAACGGGCGAGATCGCCACGTCGGACAGCACCAACCAAGACAAGGAATAGGACATGCGCGCTCTCACTTGGCACGGTACGCACGACGTGCGCGTGGATACCGTTCCCGATCCCGAAATCGTCAACCCGCGCGACGCCATTATCAAGGTAACCTCCACCGCGATCTGCGGCAGCGATCTGCATCTCTATGACGGCGTGATCCCCGGATGTCTTCCCGGTGATGTGCTGGGCCACGAGTTCATGGGCGAAGTGGTGGAGACCGGTCCCGGCAGTTCGCTGGAAAAAGGACAGCGCGTCGTCGTGCCCTTTACGATCAGTTGCGGTTCGTGCTTCTTCTGCGGTAAGCAGCAATTCTCCGCCTGCGACAATTCCAATCCCGCCGACAAGCAGGACATGTCGGAAAAGCTGTATGGCAAGGCGATGGGCGGTATCTTCGGCTATTCGCACATGACGGGCGGTTATTCCGGCGGACAATGCGAGTATGTGCGCGTGCCGTTCAGCGATGTCGGCCCGATCGTCATTCCCGATGGCATGGACGACGAACAGGTTCTGTTTCTTTCCGATATCTTGCCGACCGGATGGATGGCCGCGGAGAACGCAGAGATCGAGCCGGATGATACAGTCGCCGTGTGGGGCTGTGGTCCGGTGGGCCTGTTCGCAGCGCAATCGGCAAAGATCATGGGTGCAGCGCGCGTCATTGCTATCGATCATCATCCAAAACGACTGGAACTGGCGCGACAGATCGGTGCAGAAACGCTGAACTTCGAAGAAACCGACATCCGCATGGCGCTGAAGGAAATGACCGGCGGCATCGGCCCCGATGCGGTCATTGATGCGGTTGGTATGGAAGCGCACGGGTTCGCGATCGACAACATCGTCGACGTTGCGAAGCAAAAGATCGGCGTGGGTGCTGACCGCGCATCGGCGATGAAGCAGGCATTGCTGTCCGTTCGCAAGGGTGGGCGTCTGTCTATGCCTGGTGTGTATGGCGGCATGACGGATAAGTTCCCGCTAGGTGCGCTGATGGAAAAGGGGCTGACGGTGCGCACCGGCCAGACTCACGTGCAGAAATATTTGAAGCCCCTGCTGGAGCGTATCCAGGAAGGCGAGATCGACACCACCTGGCTGATCAGTCACCGGCTCCCGCTGGAGGAAGCACCGCGCGGCTACGACCAGTTCAAGAACAACCAGAACGAATGGACAAAGGTCGTGCTAAGGCCGGGGGCATGAGCGGTGACGCAGTGCGCAACCGGCTTGCCGTTGTAACCGGCGCATCGTCCGGCATCGGCAAGGAGTTGGCGAAGCTGGCCGCGCAGCACGGGAACGACGTGATTGTCGCCGCAGACGAACCGGCCATTCACAATGTGCGCGACGGATTGCAGTCGGAGACTGTCACGGTCGAAAGTATCGAATGCGATCTCGGCACGGCGCACGGTGTCGATGAACTGATCGCCAAGATCGGTTCGCGCCCAGTGAGCCTGTTGATGGCCAATGCCGGTATCGGAATCGGCGGCAAATTCCTCGATCAACCATTCGATGCGCACAAATCCGTCATCGACGTCAACGTGACCGGAACAGCCGCGTTGGTTCATGCTGTCGGCAGCAAGATGCGCGATGCGGGCGAAGGGCGCATCCTGATCACCGGTTCCATCGTCGACGATATTCCCGGACCCTACAATATCGTGTATAACGCATCCAAGGCGTTCATCGACAATTTCGGTTTTGCATTGCGCGACGAGCTGAAGGACAGCGGCGTGACGGTAACCTGCCTGATGCCCGGCCTGACCGACACCGCGTTTTTCGAACGTGCTGACATGGAAGATACGGGCGTCGGGCGCACGGATTTGAAGGACGATCCCGCCGACGTGGCACAAGATGGCTATCGCGCCATGATGGCGGGCGAAGCGGGCGTGGTAGGTGGCAATTTCATGAACAAGGTGCAGTCCGTGTTCTCCGAACTGCTGCCGGAACCGCTGCTGGCGGCGATGCACCGCCAGATTGCAAAACCACGATAGTATTCAGGCGGGCGCATGCAGCCGCGATCCAGTATCGCGCTTGGGTGCGGGCCAGTTGTCGCGCTCAATCACCGCGAGCTGCGCGAAGTCCGACGACGATCCTGCATAGACTACACGTCCATCGCAGAAGACAAGGTCGTCCCTGGCAACACAGCGAAGCTGTTCGTCCACGCCGGCGGTGCCGCCATCGGTCACGACCACGTAGCTGATACGGCCGCTGTCCGCTTCCAGCATAACATCGACGACGCTACCCAGTTTCTCATCTTCTGCACCGGCCACCTCCGCGCCCAGCGTTGTACCCGCGGCGAACAGGCGCGGCGTATCGTCCTTCGCACTCTTGCGGGATGCGGCCTTGCTGCCTTCCTCGAAACGCGCCTGCCTGCCGAGCCAGCGATAGACGCCGACCAGGTTGACGAAGAACAGAAAGCCGTTCGTCAACATCAGGCCCTGCTGCCCCGTGATAAAGCCGATCGCCGTCCAGGCTGTCGCGCCGAAGGTAAAGACCACGAAACCCCAACCGGTGATCTTCGTGCCAAGATTGGCAGCCGTCATCACAGCCGCGATCATGGTCGCGGCAGGCGCGACCCATTCGGCGATGGTCTGAATGTTCACGAAGCGCCCATCGCTTTGTTTCCCCCGTGCACCCTATGTGCAATGACTGCATCGATCGGGAGGGGCGGCGGTTCCGGTGGGGAACATATGTCAACTGCGCGCTATTGCAGCCGGTCCAGCACGTCTTTCAATTCGACAAACGCGAAACCCACCGAACTGTCGGCGATGCCATAGGGCAGGAACAGCTTCGCGCCGCAGCGCATCGCGCCGCAGCTGTAGACCACATTGGGCACATAGCCATCCCGCTGCTCCTCGGCAGCCGACAGGACCGGCTGCGCAGTGCGGCCCAGCACGCGGGACGGGTCGTCCTTGTCCAGCAGGGCCGCGCCGATCGAATAGCGGCGCATGGCTCCCACGCCGTGCGTCATCACCAGCCAGCCTTCGTCCAGCTCTATCGGCGGGCCGCAATTACCGATCTGGATGAGTTCCCAAGGGTGTTTGGGTTCCAAAATGCGAACCCCGTGCGACCATTCCAGCGGATCGTCGCTGGTGATGTAATACAGGTTCTCCCCGTCTTGCCGCGCGATCATCGCATAGCGTCCGTCGATCTTCCGGGGGAACAGCGCCATGCCCTTGTTGCGCGCCGCCTCGCCACGCATCGGGATCATGTCGAACCGTTCGAAATCGTCGGTCATCATCATTTCCGACTGGATATCGACGCCGCTATAGGCGGTGTAGGTGCCCATCCAGCGCCACGTACCGTCTTCCGTCGTCAACCGCGTGATGCGCAAGTCCTCCAGACCCCCGGCCTGCGCCACGGTCATCGGGAAGATGACCGTCTCCGACAACGAGCAGCCTTCTGCCCGCTCCACGCGGATGCCCTCCTCCGGTCTATCGTGCGCACCGCTGGTAAAATTGGCTGCCGTTGACAAAGGCGGGTCGGGTTCGAGCCTCAATGTGCCGCAGTCGGTCACCACGCCTTCGCGGAACGTGATCGAGCTAATGTGCCCTTCGCCGACCGTTCGCATGGCAATGGCAATGCGTTGTTCGCCGCGCGCAAGCTTGCCCTGGTCGGGATGCAGGGTAACGCTGGGATTGGTGACGGCCGCCGAAGCGTAGCTGTATTCTTGGCAGAAGAACGAACCCAGCAGCTCGCGCATCGGACTGTCTAGTGCCTTTGCCGACAGACCCGCTCGTGCGATCACCTCGTTCGCACGGCGCACGAAGATATCACGCACCTTGTCATGCCGGCTGGAGAAATCGCGATAGACGCGCGTCAGTTCGCCCGAAACGATATCCTTGCGCAACGCGAGTACATGCGTGATCAGGCGCTCCGCACGGCTGCGTTCCTTGCCCGTCGGATCCCACGCCAGGTCGAACGGGCGCACCAGAACCCTGGATGCATCCGCCTGAAGCAGGATGTCCGTCTCCTGAACGTCTATTGTCATCTTGCACCCCTCGAACGCACAAATGGCTCACGCCAACCCCATTAACAAACGTCAAGCGTTCGCAGGGTGCTTATCCTCCGTTGTGCGAAGTGCCAAGCGAGGACGCTTTCGGCACCGCGATTGCGATTGACCCCTGTCGCAGTTACGCCGTCGAAGCATTCGCCCGTATCGGCATCGGCCACGCGTTCGCTCGCATCGTTGCGACCTTCGAACCAGGCAAAGGCGGCTTCGCCATGCTCGACCCACCGCGCGCCGGGTACGATCCGTTCAGCCGCGATCGCGGCGTCGATGGCAGCCCACGCTTCCAGCGGTTGCTGATCGTAGCGGCGCGGTTCGCTGTGGACGACGCCGAATTCCGCAGTGCCGACCGGGCGGAACACACCGTCTAAACTCGTCTGCCGATCCACCAGCCAGACAAGGCTCGCGCGGCCGGTATCAATCATTGCGTCGCTTTCAAGCGCCCTCCCCGCCCGTAGCATCGCTTCGCTCAGCCGATAGTTGTCGTAGGACAGGTAGGGTTCGAACCACGGCCAATCGGCGGCGGACTGGCGTTCGAACAGATCAAGGAGCAGCTTAGCATTCTGGCGCAGCAGGAAGTGCAGATGATCCCCGTCGGTGCGACAAGGCAAAACCTCCAGCAGCGCCAGGACGACAAACGCCGCCGTGCGGGGCGATTGCACGGGTGCGACGCAGCCTATCGTTTCGTCGAACAGCGTCGCCGCCCACTCGGCCAACCCGACGTCAGGACATTGCCTCTGCGTCACGGCAAGTGCCCAAAGGGTGCGACCGTTGCTGTCGGATGATCCTACGCGTTCGAGCCAGCTGCGGTCGAACGCCATAAAGTTACGAAACCGGCGGGTCTCCTCGTTCCACGCATCCTGCACGAAGGCGGCATAGACATGCGCCCACCGCGAGCGAAGCGGGCCAGGCAAGTCGGTGGCGATCGCCATCAGCATCAGCGCGCGCGCATTGTCGTCTATGCAATAGCCGTGCGCGCGGTCGGGCACACCGAACCGTGAATGCTGGAGCATTCCCGTGTCGTCGGTCAGCCTGCGCAGCGCATCCGCAGGATCGGACACTTTCGAACCACCCGCAACGCTACGCAGCAGAGGCCGCCACCAGCGGTTCGACCGGCGTTGCGTTTGCGTGCCCGGTCAGCATCGCGAACCTGTCGAGAAGCGCCTGCGCATGTTCGCTCCAGGTCATCTTGCGACCGCGACGATAGGCGGTTCGCGCCATTCTTTCGCGCCTGCCATCGTCCTGCAACAACCCGCCTACTTCGCGGGCCAATGCGTCGCTGTCGCGGAACGGCACGAGCACGCCGTTTCCGCATACAAGCAATTCCGAAGCATGAATGTAAGGCGTGGAGACCACCGGCTTGCCCATGCCGACTGCGTAGGACAACGTTCCCGATGTGATCTGCATCGGGTTCAGATACGGGGTGACGTAGACGTCGGCAGCTTTCAGGTATTGCACCAATTCGTCCATCTCGACGAACGCGTCCACCCAGCGGATGTTATTGGCGATACCCAGTTCGGCAACGCGTGCCTGCAGCCGCTGCCGCAACGCTTCCCCTTCGCTGGCCACGAGGTTGGGATGCGTCGCGCCGAGTATTATATAGATGATATTGCGATCCGCTGCGACGATCGACGGCATTGCCTCTATCATCCGGTCTATTCCCTTGTCGTGCGACAGCAGGCCGAAAGTGAGTACGGTCTTGCGCCCTTCCAGTCCGAACTGCGCCTTCGCGTCTTCGGGCAGGGTGTAGGCAAAATCGGGAATGCCGTGCGAGATAACCGCGATACGGTCGTCTGCCACCCCGTATCGGCGGCGCAGGACGGCGCGGCCATACTCCGCCATGACGATCAAAGTATCGCTACACGCGATCAGCCGCCGCATGACGGCATCCTGGTGCCGGCTGGGCGTGTCCAGTACGGTGTGCAGGGTCACTACAACGGGAATGTCCACAGCTTCGATCAAATCAAGAACATAACACCCGTCCTCGCCACCAAAAATGCCGAATTCGTGTTCTACCAGCAGCAGGTCGGCGTCGCTGTGCATGATCGCCCGCGCCGTGCGGCTATATTCGTCGCGCCGGTCCCGCTTGATGAGCCGCGTAATGTCCTCTGGATAGGCCAGACCCTCGTCATCATGCAAAACGTAGGTGTCGACCACCGGCTTGCTGGCATGTGCCACCAGTGCCTTGCGCGTATCGGCCGTAAAGGTCGCCAATCCACACAGTTGCGGCACGAAATTGCCAAGCAATGCGATATGCGGCGCGCTGGCCTCGCTGGACAGGTTCGGCGAGTTGGCGAAGAACAGATCGCCTCGCGCGGGGGGGTTGCGCACGGGGCGTAGCGGCTGCTTTGATGCCGGGTTGCGCAGTTCGGGGTGTGGCACGGGAAAATTCAGCCCCATCAAGTCGGACCCTTCTTGGAATGTGTTCGTTGGTAGAGGTTAGATGTATGCAACGCACCGGAACCGCGATCGTTGCACGTTTAATGTATGCTATCGCGCGCAACGCAGTGCGCGGCGGCGAAACCGGCGGGGGATGAGCCGATACGCATCGCAATGCTGGCACCGATCGCCTGGCGCACGCCGCCCCGCGCCTACGGCCCCTGGGAACTGGTCACCAGCCTGCTGACCGAAGCACTGGTTGAGCGCGGCGTGGACGTGACGTTGTTCGCAACGATGGACAGCGTTACGAAAGCCCGTTTGCAAGCCGTTGTGCCTGCACCCTATAACGACAATCCGGCCATCGATGCGAAGGTTTGGGAGTTCCGGCATCTGGCGCATTGCTTTGCGCAAGGCTCCGCGTTCGACATCATTCACAACCAGGCCGATTTTCCCGCCCATGCCTTTGCACGACTTGTCGATACGCCGGTCGTCACCACCATCCACGGGCTGTCGTCCGACGCAATTCTGCCGATGTACGAACCGTTCGATGACATCGTGCAGTATGTCGCTATCAGCGACGCCGATCGCCATCCCGCCCTGCGCTACGCCGCGACGATCCACCATGGGATCGATGTATCGAGCTTCCCGTTCGATGCCGAGGGGGCGGAACGCCTGCTGTTCTTCGGTCGCATCCACCCCGACAAGGGAGCGGCGGCGGCGATCGCGGTGGCGCGCGACTCCGGACGAGGTCTGCACCTTTACGGCATCGTGCAGGATCAGGCCTATCACGACAATCACGTCGCACCCGGCCTGTCGCCGCCGGACATCGCGTTCCACGGCCCGGTCGGCGGCGACGCACGGCTGCGAGCCTTGGGGCAAGCGCGTGCGCTGCTGCATCTCATCGCGTTCGACGAACCGTTCGGGCTGTCGGTAGTCGAGGCGATGGCTTGCGGTACGCCCGTGATCGCCAATGCACGCGGTTCCATGCCCGAACTGATCGAAGACGGAGTGACGGGTTTTCTGGTGCGAAACCACCGCGAGGCCGTGCGCGCGGTGGAGCGTGCGGGAAGCCTGGATCGTTCGCTGATCCGCAGCCGCGTTGTAGAACGGTTCGCCGTGGAAACGATGGCCGACAAATATATACAGCTTTACCGAAGCATCCTCGGTTGAACCGCGCGTCTATCGGGCGGCGATGACGGTCGCGGTCGACAATTCGATCTGCGGCGCGAGATAGCGCGGTTCGACCGGTTCGGTTTCGAACAGTGCTGTCGATAGATACTTCATAGCATTGTCGCACAGGATGGTGCCGATTAGCGGCATCGCGTCAGGATCGGCCGCGCGCTGCGCCATGCCGACCTTCACCGCCGCAAGAATGTTGCCCCCGCTCGATATTCCGACGCCGATGCCCAGTTCGCGCGCGATGCGCTGCGCCATCAGGATCGCGTCGCCGTCATCGACCTGCACGATGCTCGCCAGATCTTCCAGCTTTACGATATCTGGCACGAATTCGTCCGAGATGCCCTGCATCCGGTGCTGCCCGACCTTGTGTCCGGTCGATAGCGTCGGCGAGGATGCGGGTTCCATCGGGTGAACCGGAACTACCATGGCCGCTTGCGCGAAATACTGCGCCGCGCCCATCACCGTGCCGCCGGTGCCCACGCCCGCGACAAAGCCCGATAGCGCCGCCCCGCCAAACCCGTCGGCTTGCGCAGCCAGTTCCGCGATCGTGTTGTCGCAATGCACCGCGCAGTTGGCTTGGTTGCAGAACTGGCGCGGCAGGAACCAGCCCTTCGTTTCGCCACATTCCTCCGCCATCGCGATCGCGCCGAGAAAGCCGTCTTCCTCGCGCGAAACGGGGCGGACCGTCGCGCCGTAGCTTTCGATCAGGCGGCGGCGTTCCACGCTCATCCAGTCGGGCATGAAGATCGTGACGGGATGGCCCAGCGCACTGCCCAGCGCCGCCATCGCGATGCCCGCGTTGCCGCTGGTCGCCTCCGCGATAGGCTGCCCCGGCGCCAGCGCGCCGGAACGATAGGCTTCGCGCAGGATGCTCAGCGCCATGCGATCCTTGATGCTGCCCGACAGGTTGTACATTTCCATCTTGGCGAGAATTTCGAGTGGCTCGCCGTCATATCGCACCCGGAGGTACAGGGCCGGCGTATTGCCGATGGCGGACGCGACAGGCGCGAGCGGGCATGGCTGCGCAGGGTGGATGGACAGCGAAGCGGGTTGCGGTTGGAGCATTTGGCGAGATTATACGCGCAAAGCTGCAAAATCAGCTTCACATTTCGCGTAATTCTTCGATTACTTGCAAAGTATTTGCGTAGACCGCTACGGAAACGCAATGATCGATGAAAACGACCGACAAATTCTCCGCCGCCTTCAACGCGATGCGACCGTTTCCATGGATACGCTGGCCGCCGAACTGTCGCTATCGGGCAATGCCGTATGGCGGCGCGTGAAGCGGTTGCAGAAAGATGGCTATATCACCCGCCGCGTTGCCCTGCTCGATGCGACCAAGGTCGACCTCGATCTGACGGTGTTCGTGGCGGTACGCACCAACGACCATAGCGATGCGTGGCTGGACAGCTTCGCTCGCGCCACGCGCGCCATTCCCGAAGTAATGGAATTTTACCGGCTAGCGGGCGATACCGATTATCTGGTCAAGCTGATGGTCCGCGATGTCGCCGATTACGACCGGGTCTATCGCCTGTTAATATCCGCCGTGCCCATTTCGGATGTCTCTGCCAGCTTCGCGATGGAAACGCTTAAATACGAGACTGCGTTGCCAGTATAACGCACGGCGCGGATTGCCTGTTGCGGCACCGGTTGCTAGCACAGGAATATGTCCGGACAACTTTTTTTCGCCGTCGCGCTTCTAGCCCTTTCGGGCCATGCCACTGCCCAGACGACCTTGCCCGAACCGGGTATCTGGACCAACGAGGAGGATACCTATTTCGCTGAAGAAGAGGGCCGTATCAAAGCCGGTACTGTCTATTACCAATTCGCGGCGGACGGACGTTGGCGGCTGCTGGACAGCTTCGGCGAACCCGTTGGCGAGTGGCAAGATGCCGCGCCCGACGGACTAGCCGCGACGGGCGATGGCACGTGGTCGGTGAACGATAGCGAACTGCGCCGCGCGCGCCCCTTCACTTGCTGGATCTCGGTGCGCAAGTTCGCGGGCAAGCCCGACGGCTCTTCCGACTGGACCTTTGCCCGGGATCTCGACATTTTCGACCAGGGAGGGCGCATCGCGATGCCCGGCAAGGGCGAAGCGCCGGACATGACGCTACGGATGCGAAACGTAACCTGGGCCCGCAACAGCCGCAACACGCCGTCGCTCGTCATCTACCTGCACCGCGACGATCCCGAAAGGGCGGAAACCTATAGCTGGGCCTCGCCAGACGCCACGCTGGTCGGCATCAATGCCCGCTGGGCGCAGGCCAGTTGCAGCCCGAAGGAAACGAACTGATGAAAACCACCCGCGCCCTGTTCGATACCGCCGGCGGCCCCGAAGTCATCCGGTTCGTGGAAGAAGACCTGCCCCCGCCCGGCCCCGGTGAAGTGACGCTGGAACATGGGGCGGTCGGCCTGAACTATATCGACACCTATCACCGGCGCGGCATCTATCCGGCGGAACTGCCGAGCGGATTGGGGCTGGAGGCAGCCGGCCGCGTCGTCGCTGTCGACGAAGGGATCGAAGGCTGGCGCGAGGGCGACCGGGCCGTCACCATCGGGCCGATGACGGGCGCATACGCCACGCGCCGCAATATCGGCGCGGCGCACCTGTTCCGCCTGCCCGATGCCATCGACGACCGGACGGCGGCGGCCTGTGCATTGAAGGCATTCACGGCCGAGTTCCTAGCCCAACGCTGCGGCAAGGTGGAAAGCGGCTGGCCGGTGCTGGTCCACGCGGCGGCAGGCGGAACCGGGCTGCTGCTGGTGCAATGGCTCAAGCATCTGGGTGCGGAGGTCATCGGCACCGTCTCGACCGACGCCAAGGCCGACGCCGCGAAAGCCGCCGGTGTCGACCACATCGTTTATTACAAGCGCGAAGACACTGCACGCCGGGTGCGCGAAATCACCGGCGGGGACGGCGTGCGCGTGACCTTCGACGGGATCGGGCGCAGCACCTGGGAAACCTCGTTGGACGCGACCGGCAAGCGCGGACTGATCATCAATTACGGCAATGCCGATGCGCCCGTTGGCGAAGTCGATGTCGGCGTGCTGGCGATGAAGGGCTCGCTCTACAACACCCGCCCCATGCTGTTCCATTATTACGAAGATGCGGGCGAGCGGGCGGAATACTCCGCACAGGTCTGGGATCTGTTCGCCAACGGCACGCTGTCGGTCACCATCGGGCAGACCTATGTGCTGACCGATGCCGCGCAAGCTCACCGCGATCTTGAAAGCGGCAAGACCACCGGTTCCACCGTCCTGTTGCCGTGACGCGGCGAAACGCTACCAGCTTGTCCCGCCAACCCATTCGCCCGCGACGGCGCTGAACAGCTCGATCCGGGGCGACTGCCAAACACCTGCCGTGGTGTAGGGATCAGTGGCGTGGAAGGCGGCGGCGTCTTCTTTGTTTTCGGCGCGAATTATCAGCAGCGAGCCGACTGTCGCTCCGCCATCTTTCAGTGGTCCGGCAACGGCGTAGCGCGCGATATTCTTCGCCACATGGTCAAGATGCGCCTGCAAATGCCCCCGGCGCAAGGCAGCGCTGTCATCCACGTCGCGGCAGTGGATTGCGAAAAGCGTCACTGTTCGGGCGGTGCGAAAATGCTGGCGTCTATCGGTTCGCCCACTGCAACCTCGCGCCATTGCACGGTGTTGCTGCGCACCCCGTCATAGAACAGCGTTACCTCGCGCGCCTGCACCCAGCCGGAGCCGCCGCCGGTTTGCGGCACGCGGATGAAATCGTCGTAATGCCGTTCGTGAAAGCCGCGCGGGCTGTCGAACGCCATATAGCGTATGAACCGGCTTTCGCGGTCGAAGCCGAACAGCGTGGCCTGCCCCTGCGGATCGATGATGCGGACCAGATCGATGACGCCACCGCCATGATCGCGCGGCGGCGCTGCCTCCAGCGTAAAACCGGTATCGAGCGCGGACCGGATGATGCCGAAGCCGAAATTACTGGCCCAGTATGCGTCGGCCTGCTCCTTGGGCATGATGCCACGTTCGGTCCAGGTCGTCTCGCCATCATAGCCGACTTCGAACACGATATCGTCACCATCGCGCGCCACGATGCGGACCTTGCCGTCGGCCCCGTGCGCCGATTGCCGGTCCGGGTCCATCACGCGCCACATGCGGTAATCGTCAGCGGTGCGGCGCGGTTCGGCGTGGTCGGGTGCGTAGAAGGTGGCGGAGCCGCTCAGCAGCAGCGTGCCGGGTTCCAGCCAGCCTTCCCCGCCATGTGCCGCTATGGCCTGTTCGACAATTAGGCGCGGCGGATCGGTCGCAGCCTGCGCCGCTGCCGCGAAAACAAGCATCAGCAGTCCGGCAAGCCAACGCATTACGCAATCTCCACCAGTTCGAGCAATTCTCCGGCTGGACCGACAGTCGTGGCCGCCCGCCGCCCCTCGTATAAAGCGCCCGCCCGTTCCGCCGGTTGCGCGATCCATTCCGCATCGCATGCATCGAGGCTGTCCACCGCAAGCGTCACCAGCGCATTGCCGGGCGGCAAGTGCGCGTCATGGCGTGGCCGCTTGATCGTAGCATCCGGATAGTCGTCCACCTCGACCACCGGCATCCGCCCCGCCGACACCATCGTCAGCGTGGTCAGCGTATCGGGGGCCAGGCCAAAGGCGTTATTTATCATCGAATAGGGGATCGTGAAGTCGGCCCCACGATCCAGCCCAAGCGTGTCGGCATACCACGCCACCGCTTGGTCGCGGTCGGGCGTCGCTAGCACGCAGATGAAAATGCGATCCACCGGCGACGCGGCGCGCGGCAAGTCGCTGTCCGGCATGTCGCGCAGCACCTCGTTCAGATACACCATCTCGCGCCCCGGCCCCAGCACCTGCATAGGGATGAAAGCAGGCTCGATACCGGTAATTTCCTTCGGCGGTCCGACGATTTCGAAGTGGTCGGACGGCAACCTGTCGGGCCAGCCCCATACGTCCTGCACCGTGCATTCGAACGCGGCCCAACCATAGCTGCGCGTCGGTTTGAAATCGGGATGGGGGGACTGTTCCACCAGACGCATCCAGCACGTCGCCCCGCTTTGCGGTTGCAGGGTAGCATAACGCGCCCCGGCATTCGCCGTGCACCCCCAGCTTGCCGCAAGGCTGGCATCCAGCGTGCCCTGCTCCACCAGTCTGAGGCCCAGCGTATCGCGGTAAGCGGCCAGTGCCAGCGGAAGGTCTGGCACCGTCGAAAGACCGCCAAGAATGGTGCCGTGCAATACAGTCATGCGCCAAACTCCGATCCGAAGACAGGACGGCGCTTCTCGACGAATGCGGCGGTGCCCTCGGCAAAATCGCCTCCGCCAAACGCTTCGGCGAAAATTTGCTTCGTCTCGGCATCGTCGACAACCTGCCCGTCCAGCACGCGGCGCACGAACCGCTTGGTCTCGCGCACCGAATGCGGGCTAGCGGCGAGAATGGCATCGGTAAAATCGCCTGGATCGTCCGCAATTGTCTCGATCAAGCCGATCCGCAACGCCTCCTCCGCATCGATCAGCGCACCGGTGTAGAGAATACGTCGCGCCTGGCCCGGACCGACCAGGTCGACCAGCAGCTTCACATCATGCAGCGGATAGACCAGTCCAAGTTTCGCCGGAGTAATCCCGAACCGCGCCCGTGTCGTCGCCACCCGCATGTCGCACGCCAGCGCGATACCGCACCCGCCGCCCACGCAATCGCCATCGACGAATGCAATGGTCGGCAGCACGAAGCGGGCCAGCGTATGCTGCACATGATTGATCGCCCGCTGGTTTTCCGCACGCCATGCCGCATCGTCCCTGTTTGCCAGCAATTCGCGGATATCGGCCCCGGCGCAGAACGCCCCGTCCTGTGCTGCGCGCACGATCAGCAGGCGGCATTCACTGCGCGCCGCCGCGTCCTCCAGCAGTCCGGGCATGGCCTGCCACATGGCCATGTCGAACGCATTGCGCTTCGCCGCACGGTCGATAAGCAGATGCGTCGTTGCACCATAATGTTGCAGCCGCAGGGTCATGCCGGATGCTGCTGCATGAAATGCTCGGCGATCGCCTTGCGCGTCGTCACCCAGACATCGCTATGCGCGCGCACATGGGCGAGGAACGCTTCGAGCGCCCAGATCCGGCCCGGTCGCCCGATGATGCGCAGGTGCAGGCCGAGGCTCATCATTTTCGGATTACCCGCCGCGCCTTCGGCATAGACTTGGTCGAAATTGGCCTTGGCGTAATCGAGCCACCGGTGCGGCGTGAAAGCGGGGTCGGTCCACATCTTCATGTCGTTGTTGTCGAGCTGGTACGGCACGATGCACATCGGCGTGCCGGTCGTTTCACGGTCCCAGAACGGCACGTCGCCGCTGTAATCGTCCATGTGATAGGTGAAGCCCTCTTCCTGCAACAGGCGCCGCGTGTTGTCGGTCAGCAGATAGCGGCTCAGCCAGCCATACGGTCGCACGCCGCAGGTCTTCTCGATGCTCGCCACCGCCTTCTGAATGAAGGCGCGCTCCTCGTCCTCGTCCATCTTGAACTGGTGGACCCAGCGCCAGCCGTGGCTGACGGGTTCGTGACCCAAATCGACGAGGGCTTGTGCAATTTCCGGATGGTTTTCAAGGCTGAGGGCCGCCACGGTCCAGCTCGCCATGATATCGTATTCACGCAGCAGCTTGACGATGCGCGGCGCACCCGCCTTGATACCGTAGAGATAATTGCTTTCATTGGAATAATTGCGCATGTTGGATTTCACGAAGACACCCAGCTCATCCACCGGCTCCATCCCGCGGTCGCCGCGCGCGATGGTCATCTCGCTGCCTTCCTCGACATTGACGACGATGCTCAGCGCCATCTTCGCGCCATCGGGCCAGTCGATCCGTTCTTCTATCATGGTGTATTCCTAGCTCGCTAGCGCTCGGGCGGTGCTGGCCCTCTGGTACCGATCCGCAAGATCAATGCATTTCTTCGCCGCCGCTGACGTTCAGGGCCTCGCCGGTAATGTAGCCCGCCTCCTCGCTTGCCAGCCATATGCATGCAGCCGCCGTATCGGTCGGCAGGCCGGGGCGGCCCATCGGGTTTTTCGCGGCCATGTTGGCAAGATACGCCTCCACCGTGTCGAACCCCAGCAGCTCGGCGAAATAGGCGTTCTGCTTCGCGCCCAGCGCGGTGGTCACGTGATTGGGACAAATCGCGTTGACGGTGATGCCATGTCCGCCCAACTCCACCGCACTGGCGCGAGTCAGGCCGACCATGCCGTGCTTGGACGAAACATAGGCGGGCAAGTGCGGGAAGCCGGTCTTGGCCGCCTGGCTGGCGATGTTGACGATGCGCCCGCCAGAGCCTTGCTCGACCATCTGGCGTGCCGCGGCCTGTGTGCAGTAGAACGCGCCTGACAGGTTCACCGCCAGCACCTGGTCCCACTCCGCCGCCGTGTCGACCTCCAGCAGCGGCTTCATCTTGAACCCGACGCCCGCATTGTTGACGAATACATCGACGCTGCCGAACCGCTCGACCGTTTGTGCGACGAGCGCACTGCATTGGGCCGCATCGGCCACATCGCAGGCGATGGTCGCGACCGCGCCGTCCAGTTTGCGCAAATCCTTCGCCACTGCTTCGGCCTCGACATCGATGGTGCGGTCCGAGACGACGCAATTCGCGCCCTCTGACGCAAAGGCGCGCAGGATGCCCTGCCCCAGCCCCTTGTCCCTGCCCGAACCGGTTACGACGACCGTCTTGCCAGCGAACCGACCGCCCATCACAGCTCCTCGGTCAGCACGAAGACGGGATTGTCGGCATAGTCCTGGAACGGTGCAGCAGCTGCCTGAAACGCGTCGGTGGAGATATCGGCGACGAAGCCGTCCATCGTCGTTATATCGATGATCTCGAAGTACTGGTGCGGCGGCGCTGCGGCATCGTCGCCGAATACGCCCGTGGCCTTGTGAATGGTGAAGCCGGTGACGGACCCCAGCGCGTTGACGCCCGGAATATCGCGAGTCTTCGCCCAGTCCTCGTATTCGGCAATGCTGACGCCCTCTTTCAGGTCGAACAGAACGATAATCCGCATGGTCTTACTCCCAGTTGTGCGGTGCGCGATAGGCGCCCAGATTGATATCGAGATGGCGGGCCAGCGCAAACATTCCCGCCTCGTATCCGATGCGGGCCACGATCTGCACGCCCAATGGCAAGCCATCCGCCGTCCAGCCCATCGGTAGTGACAATGCGGGCAACCCGGCGATGTTGGCAAGGCAGGTGAAATCCGCCTGCGCGGCGGGTTCGGGCGCGGCGTGAGCGAAAGGCGGATTGGGCACGGTCGGCATGAGCAGCCAGCCGTGCCGATCGACAAGCTCCAGCACCCGATCGCGCGTTTCGGACAGGATGGCGTGGTCTTCCGCGACTTGCTCTGGCGTGCGGGCTGGTCCGTATTCCAGCTGCTTCGCCAGACGTGCGCTCATGTTTGGCGTATCGGCAAGATGGTACGCGAGACTTTGCGACACGCCGCGGAACCCGGCGAAGCGCACGCGCGACAGAGGGTGGGGCAGATGCGCTTCCGCCGGTGCTGCGGGGAGTGATGCCAAAACGCTCGCAAACGCTTGCGAAACCGCCGCATTGATATCGACACCGTGGCCGACAGGTGTCGCGCCTTTCAGATCACCGCTGCCCGAACCCATGTCGGACATAACGCATGCGACCCGCTCCAGCATGTCGAGGCTACGCGCGAGCGGACCGATGGCATCCAGCGAGGCGTCCGCCGGATCGAGCCCGTCCTGGCTGACGCGCGCGGTCGCAGGCTTGAACCCGTACACTCCGCAATGCGCCGCCGGGATGCGCACCGAACCCATCGTATCGGTTCCCAGCGCCACATCGCACAGGCCTGCCGCCACCGCCGCGCCGCTGCCGCCGGACGATCCGCCGGGTGAAAAACCCTTGCGATGCGGGTTCTGCGTCGCGCCGAAATGCGGGTTGTCGGTCTTCGCACCCAGCGCCGCTTCCTCCATGTTCAGGATGCCGATGATCGCCGCGCCTGCACTACGTAGTTTGGCAACGACCACTGCATCGCGGTCGGCACTGCGATCGGCAAAAGCGGCCAAGCCGGAATGAAACGGCAAGCCTTGCACCTTGATGTTTGCCTTCACACCCACTGTCACCCCCGCCAGCGCCCCGCCGCCGCCGCTGGCGTTTTGGTCGCGAAAGAGAAAGGCGTTGTACGGGTCAGTCATGGCGTACCAGTCCTCATAACCAGCGCTCGTCGATCAGCCGCAGCGGTTTCTGGCGCTTGTCGATCTCGGTCGCGGTCGCCGTGCCGCCAGGTTCGACCAGCGCGACCTCGACATCGACGCCCAGCCCCTGCTTCAGCATTTCGCCAAGCGCAGCGGCATCGCTGCCGCCCCGGCTTTCCAGCGTCACCCGCATACTGTCGCGCTGTGCCGCATCGCGGGTCAGGTGGCAGACATATTCACCGGTCAGGTCGCTGCGGTTCTCGATGATGGAGCCGATGGCGTGCGGGAACACGTTTATCCCGCGCAACTTCACCATATTGTCGCTGCGCCCCTTGAAGCCGGTGATGCGGCTGAACCCGATCTCGCCCCGCCCGTCCATCTTCTCGGTGATGTCGTGCGTGTTGAAGCGGATGCAGGGGGCGATGTCGTCCTTGTACAGGCACGTCACCACCATGTCGCCGGTGTCGCCCCGCGCGACGGGCGTGCCATCGTCGATATCGAGCAGTTCGAGGTAGTGCGCGTCTTCCCACACATACAGTCCGTCGCGGTCCGGCCCTTCGCCCGCGATGCTGCCGGTATCGCCCACGCCATACCAGTCGTAGGCTTTCGCGCCGTGCCATGCGTCTTCGGTACTGGTGCGGTCCTCGGTGCCCAGATGCCCGATGATCATGCGGATATCGATGCGGTCGAACAGCCCCTCTGCTTCCGCCGTCTGGGCCAGCTTGCGCACATAATCCACGAAGCCAACGATGGCGGTTACGCCGAAATCGGCCATCAGCCGCACCTGGTTGACGCTGCGCGTTTCGATGCCCGTGCCCGCGCTCAGGAACACCGAATTGGTAAACTTCGTCACTGCCTCGCGGATATAATGCCCGCCATTGATCATTCCGTGGCCATAGACCGAATGCACCACGTCGTCCGACTCAAGCCCCATCCAGCGATACATGCGCCCGACCAGCAGGTTGCCAACTTCGCGCCCCTTCGGCCCGAACATCAGCACCTGCGGCTTGCCGGTGGTGCCGCTGGTGGTGTGGAAGACCACCGGCGGGCGGCTGGCCGCTTCGCCCATGCCGTGAAAATCGCCATAGGGCGGATGTTCGGCGATGGAGGCCATCAGGTCGGTCTTGTCGTAGACCGGCAGCTTCTCGATATCGGCCAGCCCGCGAATATCGCCCGCCTCGATCCCCTGTGCACCCCACAGCCGCCGGTAGAACGGCACTTGCCAGCCGCGCTGCATCAGGGTTCGGAACCGGGCGTCCTGCATGCCGAAAATCTCGTCCCGGCTCATGCTGCGATAGCGCGAGACGAATTCCGCACCGACCGGGTAATCGCGCAGCATCTGTTTGCCATCGAAGGCTTCGAAATAGGTCGGGAAGGTCATGCGGGGTCCGTGAAATAGGCAAGGGGATCGTCGAAGATGCGCGGATCGGCGGAGGCGGGAGCCAGTTCGCGCGCAAGAGCGTATTTCCGCGCGGCCTGTGCGGGCGACAACGGGTTGTCGGGGCTGCCCAGCGTATGCGTGACCGGGTGGGTTTCGCTCCGTCCGTCCGCAAACCTGATGGCCAGCGATTGCGGGAACAGTGCATTGCCATCGGTGCAGCCGTCATCGGCGAGGCTGACCTTTGCCGCCGACGCGTTCAGCGCCGGGTTGGCCAGGTGCTCGGGTGTGAAGCGGCGCGGGTCGATGCGGCCATCGGTCAGCATCAGTGCAGCAAGATAAGGCAGGCACAGCCGCGCCCATGCCGGCGACATGCCGGGCGAGCAGGGCCGGTCCACCAGCCGCCGGATCAGCGGCGGGCAGGACAGCACGATGCCGTCCACTTGCGCAGGATCGAGCGCCAACTTCTCCAGTTGCCCAAGGGCCGCATGGCTGGCCCTGCCCGAAGGAAACGGCTTCACGCTAACTTCGGAAATGCGCCACGCGCTGCCGAAATGCGCGGTATAGCGCGTCAGGTCGCCTTCCTCGAACAGCGCAAGATAACCGAACGGCCCCTCCAGCATATCCCTTGGCCCACCGAACCCCTGCCCTGCGAGGTCGCTCGCCATCATGGCTGCGCGTGCAGCGTTGGCGATCTGGAACGGCAGGGTCTCGCTACCCTCGACATGCGCCTGCATCGTCCCGGCGGCGGAAGAATAGGCAAGCCCTAGCGCATCGGCGACAGGCGCCCCGTCGATCCGCGCCACGGCCACCGCCGCGCCCATCACGCCGGCAATGGCCGGACGGAAGAACCGCATGGCGCTGTCCACGCACAGCCCGAGGCCTGAAGCGATGTCGACTCCGACGGCCAGCGTGGACAACGCCTCTTCGCCATCGCACCCGCCGCGCCGGTCGATGGCCGCACCCAGCGCCGCGGTGACGACGCTCATCGCATGGACCACGGCGGGTTCGTGCACCGCATCCCATTCGAGGCAATGGACACGATATCCGTTGACGAACGCGGCGGCGGGTGCGGGCAAGCGCTCGTCCGACCCCAGCAGCCGCGCAGCATCGCCTGCGCCGCCGAAACGCGCCGTGGCCAGTATCGCTGCCTCTCCTGGCGCATCAACGCCCGCCGCACCGACCGCCAGCGTATCGCCCAGCAGGCGGATCGCGTCGGCGCGCACGGTGGCGGGCAATTCATGCCGGGCCGAGGCGAAGTCGATGAGGTCGGTCGTCGCGCTCATGACAGCCACCGCGCCAGCAGCGCGTCCAGCGCATCGGCATCGTCGCCTTCGAGCGCGATGTGTGCCGCGCGGTCCGCTTCGCCTGCGTCCAGCCCGCCCCACGCCACCAGCGTTCGCAGCTTCGCCAGATGCTGTTCCTGCGTCATCGCACGCTCCGGATCGCCGAGCGTATCGACCAGCGTGCAGCCGTTCACCTCCGCTCCGAAATGCGCGGGGTAGCGCGCGGTGAACGCAGCATCCTCCTGTACCGATACCTGCGCGCGCAACGGTGCCAGCGCCGCAATGGCATCGGCGGTAAAGTCCGTTGGTTCCGCATCGCGCCCGTCTGCCACCACCGCAATGACGTGTTGCAGCGAGAACTTCGCCTCGGTTTCGGTCTGCGGGTCGGGCCGGTCGCAAAACGCCAGCGCATCGGCAAATGTCTTCACCACGAAAGGCGCTTCGAGCTTGCCCTGCACACGCACGGTCATCGCCGCGTCGATGGCCGGGTGCGCATGACGACATGCAGCGAAGGGTTTGAAGCTGACCCCGTCGATCAGCCAGCCCGCCCCGTTGTCGGCCAGCGCTCCGGGCCCTTGCGTCAACGTCGCGAACAGCCCCTGCTTCCCCTCCAGCAGCCGTGCCGGGCCCGTCGCCCCGTAATGCACGTGCAACGCTGCATCGCGTCCGGTCCGCGCCGCGTGATAGACGTGCCATTGCTTCGTCAGCACATCATCATGTCGCATATGCCACAGCCCGCCCGCGACCGACCCGGCATTCGCCAACGCATTCACGTATTCCACCGGCGCGAACCCGATGACGGAGCCAAACACCGCCGTTGCGCCGAACACGCCCGCCGTCGCCGTCGGATGCCAGTGCGCATAGTGATGCGCGTCCAGCGCCGCGCCGACCGCGATCATCGCTTCGTATCCACGCACCGCGGCATCCAGCCGCTGGTCCATCGTCGCGCTTGGGTAGGACAGCGCCACCGGCCACACGACGGGGCCGGGATGCAGCAATGCGGTGCGGTGGACGTCGTCCATTTCCAGCACATTGCCGAGATAGGTCGATTTCTCCCACGCCACCGGCGATATCGCGTTACCCAGCGCGCCCGCCTCGGTGCGCCGCGCGCCCGCCACGCAGGCCAGCCAGTCCAGCAGATGCAGCCGCGCCCGCTGCCGCGCCGCAGCATCGACAGGGCGGGCCAGGCGCGTCGCCAGTTGCACCAGCAGGGGTTCGGTCATACACCTGCCTCCCGAACATTCCTGCCTGCTATCGTACCGGAACCTACGCCATCGCCGCCGACACCGCTCCGCCTCCGCCCCGCATCCCGCGCTACCTGCAGGTTGCGGGCGAATTGCGCGAAGCGATTGGCGCGGGCCGGTTTGCCGGCGGCGCGCAGTTTCCCACCGAGACGGTACTGTGCGAAACCTACGATGTCAGCCGCTTCACTATCCGTGAGGCGCTGAAACGGTTGCAGGCCGAAGGGCTGATTGCCCGCAAGCGTGGGTCCGGCACCACGGTCCAGCCAGCGGCGGCACGCGGCGGTGCGCTGCATCAGCCGATGTCCAATGTCGGCGAACTGCTGCAATATGCCCGCGACAGCAAGGCGCATTTCGCGCGGCGCGAACGCGGTCCGCTGCCGCGCGGAATTGCCGAACAGATCGACGGTGATACGGCGGGCGAATGGTTGCGCTTCAACGGCGTCCGCCGCGTCCCGTCTGACCGGCTGCCCATCGCGCATACCGATGCCTATTTCCACGAACGGCTGGGCGATGCGCTGGACCGTCTCTCGCTCGACGACGGCACCCTGTTCACACAGATCGAGCGGCTGGCGGGCTTGCGCATCGGGCAGGTGACGCAGGATATCCAGGCGGTGGCGGCCACGCGGCTGGTGTCGGACAAGCTGGAAGTCAATCGCGGCTCGCCTGTGCTGCGCATCCTGCGCTGCTATTACGATCAGGCAGGCACCCTGTTCGAGATCAGCGTCAGCCACCATCCCGGCGACCGGTTCGCCTACGCCATGCATATCGACCTCGACGTCTAGGCCATATTGCGGGCGGCGGGCGGCGCTCACTGCGGCAACGGGGGCACCGCGCCCGGTGTCCAGTCGTCGCCTGCAAACCGGATCGGCGGCGCGATGTGGTGCGCGCCGTCCGCTGCTTCCAAGAGCAGGCCGCGCTCCGCGACATGCGGCGCATCGAGCGCCTCGCGGAAATCGAGCACCGGCGCAAAGGCCACGTCCTTGTCCGCGAACCATGCGACCCATTCATCGCGCGTCCGCTCGGCAAAGGTCTGGCGCAGGAAGGCAATCAGCTCACCCTGCTCGCCCGCATCGCCTTCCGCGTGCGGCACCAGATCCTCGCGACCCAGCGCGCCCAGCAACACCTGGGCAAATTTTATCTCGCGTCCGCCCAGCGCGATATGTTTCTCGTCCTTCGTGGCGTAGACCTGATACAGCGCCGCCCCGCCAAGCGAGCGTTGCCGTGCCGAGCGGGGCGCTGCGCCGCCCGCAATCGCATCGCCCGCGATATGCGCGCTCCACGGCAGCATTGCATCGTACATCGCGCAATCGAGATAGGCCCCCTCGCCCGTCCGCTCGCGCCCGACCAGCGCCATCAGCACGCCCGACAGGGCCGTCAGACCCGCCGCCATGTCGGCAGACGGCGCGCCCGGCACCACCGGCGTTCCGTCCGGCCCGTCATTGACCGACAGGAAGCCCGCCAGCGCCTGCACCGCCATATCATGCGCGGGATGGTGCGCCAGCGCGCCGTCCTGGCCGAAGGCGGAGATGGAGCAATAGACGATTGCCGGGTTGAGCGCTCTGACCGCAGCATAGTCGAACCCCAGCCGGGCCATCACGCCGGGCCGGAACCCCTCCACGAAGACATCGGCGGTGCGGCACAGTTCGACAAGCGCAGCGCGCCCCTCGTCCGATTTCAGATCGAGTGCGACGCTCTCCTTGCCGCGATTGAGATTGGCGAACCAGACCGAGTGCCCCGCCTCGAACGGTGCCTGCCGGCGCGCCGGATCGCCCGCGGGCGGCTCCACCTTGATGACGCGCGCGCCCTGGTCCGCCATCATCACCGTCATCATCGGCCCCGGCAGGAACTGGGTCAGATCGACGACGGTAATGCCGGTCAGTTTTCCTTCTGGCTTCTGGCCCATCGGTCTATACCACGCCCCGCGCGCGCATGTCGGCGATGGCATCTGCGTCATAGCCAAGCTCGCCCAGCAAAGCATCGCTGTCACTGCCCAGCAGCGGTGCGGCGCGATTGGGCAGGCGTTTGCCGTCCAGCCGGATCGGGCTGGCCAGCACCTGCATGTCGGCGCGGTCGGGATGGTCAACGCTGTCGCGCATACCGGTCTCGCGCAGCCACGGATTATCGAGAGCATCGCCCAGCTCGTAGACCGGTGCGACCGGCACGCTGCCCGCCAGCAGATCCTGCCAATGCGCCATCGGCTGCTTCGCCAGTTCCTCGTCTAGCAGCACGGTCAGCGCATCGCGGTTCGCCAACCGGGCAGCATTGTCGGCGAAGCGCGGATCGTCGCGCAAGTCGTCACGGCCCAGCGTCTCGACCAGAATATCCCAGAACTTGGGCAGCTGGCACATCACGAACATCCAGCCATCGGCAGCGCGGAACATCTGGCTGGGCGTGGCCGTGGGATGGGCGCTGCGCGGGGTCCGCTGCGTCTCGTCATCCTCGTTCATGTACCACAGCGCCGGATAGCTGGTCTGGTGGACCGCGGCGGACAGCAGGTCGGTATCGACATCGCGGCCCTTGCCGGTGCGCTGCGCATCGAGCAGCGCCGCCAGCAACCCGATGGAAAACAGGGTTCCGGTCATGAAATCGACCATGCTCAGCCCCATGCGCTGCGGCTCTCCACCCGGTTCGCCGGTCAGCTGGCAATAGCCCGCCTCGGCCTGCATCAGATAATCGTAGCCCGGCCATTTCGCACGGGCATTGTCACGGCCATAGGCGCTGAGATGCGCGCACACGATGGCCGGATTCGCATCGGCCAACGCGGCGTAGGTCAGCCCCATCTTCTCCGGCAAATCGCCGCGCATGTTATTGGCCACCGCATCCGCGCCCGCCGCCAGCTTGCGGAACACTGCCTGTCCGTCCTCGCTGCGCAGGTCCAGCGTCAGCGATTTCTTGTTGAGATTGAAAGCCTGGAAGTACAGGCTTTCCTTCTCGCGCAGGAAATGCGGCCCGACGGCACGCGCGGTATCGCCGCCGCCGGTTCCATCGACGCGCGGCGGTTCGATCTTGATAACTTCCGCCCCCAGCTGCGCCAGGTGCATTGTGCCATAGGGTCCGGCACCATATTGCTCGGCGCTCAGGATGCGGAAACCGGAGAGAGGGAGATGCAGGTTCACGCCAGGCGCCCCCTCACGCCGGGTTCTCCTTGAAGTGCTGCTTGGCGATGATCATGCGCTGCATCTCGTTGGTGCCTTCGCCAATGCACATCAGCAGGCTGTCCCGGTAATAGCGTTCGATGTCGTATTCCTTGGAATAGGAATAGCCGCCATAGACGCGCATCGCTTCCTGGCTGTTTTCGACCGCGGCCTCGCTGGCGAAATACTTTGCCATGCCCGCTTCCTTGTCGCAGCGTTCGCCCTTGTCGTAGGCTTCGGCGGCATCCATCGTCAGCAGTCGGGCGGCGCGGGCGCGCGTAGCCATTTCGCCGATCTTTAGCTGGATCGCCTGATGCTGCGCGATGGGCTTGCCCATCGTCTCGCGTTGCTGCGCGTATTCGGTGGCCAGCCGCAAGCTGCCTTCGGCCAGCCCGACACCGCGCGCCGCCACATTGATGCGGCCCAGCTCCAGCCCGCCGGTCGCCTGGAAAAACCCCTGGCCCTCGACCCCGCCGATCAGCTGGTCGGCGGGCACGACATAGTCCTCCATCACCAGCTCCGCGCTGTCGATCGCCTTGTAGCCCAGCTTGTCGAACTTCTTGCCAACGGACAGCCCGTCTCGCTTGTCGACAATGAACAGGCTCATGCCCTTGTAGCGCGGCTCCGACTTTGGATCGGTCTTTGCGATCAGCGCGAAGACCTGTCCGTTCACAGCGTTGGAAATCCAGGTCTTCGTGCCGTTCAGTACGTAATCTCCATCGGCATTCTTCACCGCCACCGTGCGAATGGATTGCAGGTCGGTGCCCGCGTTCGGCTCGGTCAGCGCCAGCCCGCCACGAATTTCGCCGCTGGCCAATCTGGGCAGCCACTTCGCCTTTTGCTGCACCGTGCCGAACCGTTCGACGGCAGCAGCCATGATGAGGTGCGAGTTGAAGATGCCGGTGATCGCCATCCAATGGCTCGATATCTTGGCGACGATGTTGGCATAAGTCGTCGCAGGCAGTCCCAGCCCGCCATAGTCCTGTCCTATCGTGGCGCCGAACAGTCCCATTTCGGCCATCTGGTCCACCAGTTCGGCGGGCCAGATATCGTTGTGGTCGTGATGCTTCACCACCGGAATGACCTCGCGCTCCAGCCAGCGGTCGATCGCATCCATGAAGGCGCGCTCTTCCTCCGGGTCGATGGTGGCGGCGTGGTCTGCGAGGAGGTTGGGGGCAGTTGCCATGATACGAAGATCCTTGAACAAATTCGGGGGGGAGGAGAAGCGCGGAAGCCTAGTCGTCCAGGCCACCGAAGCCGCGTTTCCAGACCAGCACGGTGCGCTTGTAATGGCTGACGATATCGCCGTGCTGGTTCTTGGCGATGGTCTTGAACGTCACGATGCCCTGTTCGGGCCGGCTCTTGCTTTCGCGCAGCTCCAGCACTTCGCTTTCGCAATACAGCGTATCGCCCACGAATAGCGGTTTCGTCATTCGCACCTCGTCCCAGCCCAGATTGGCGATGGCCTTGCCGCTGGTGTCGGAAACGCTCATCCCGGTCATCAGCGCGATAGTGAAGGGGCTGACGACCAGCGGCTTGCCGAATTCGGTGTCCTTCGACAGCTCGTAATCGAAATGCGCGGGATGCGTGTTCATGGTCAGCAGGGTGAACCAGACATTGTCCGCATCGGTAATCGTGCGACCGGGGCGGTGTTCGTAGACATGCCCTTCCACGAAATCCTCGAAATAGCGGCCCTGCACCTCGCGGAACCGGCCTGGCGAGACTTCGATGACACCTTCACGCATTGGCTCGCTCCTCCGATTTATTGGCTTCATGCTTGGCGACGATTGCCTGATATCGCTTGATGATAGGCGCTTCGAGCATCCTGCCATTGTGCGTCATCACCTGGTTTCCGCCACCGGCATAGGCCTGCAACGCTTCCGCAGCTTCGTTCACCGCGTCTTCGCCAGGCACGAATGCGCCTTCGATAGCGGCGACCTGACGCGGGTGAATGGCGGCCTTGGCGGCGAAACCCAGCGCTTCGGCGCGCGCACATTCCTCCGCCAGCCCGTCCGCGTCGTCCAGGTGGATGAACGGCACATCAATCGCGGGCACTTCGGCTTCGGCGCAGGCGAGGACCAGCTGCTGGCGCGCCGTCAGCAACGGCTCCCACGCCAGCGTCACGCCCAGTACGCCGGCAAAGTCGCCCCCGCCGAACATGACGGCGGCAACCCTGGGTGCAGCGGCGATGGCGCGCGCGTTGCGGAGCGCGCGCGGCGTTTCCACCAGCGGCACCAGCATCGGGCACCGCTCGCCCAGGACCTGCGCTACGATTTCGCAATCGCGGGCCGTCTCCGCCATTGGCAGCAGCAGCGTTTCGGGCAGCGCGTCCGCTGCGCCCAGTGCGGCAAGATCGGCGACGCCGGCCGCCGTCGCCACGGGATTGATGCGGATCGCCCAGCCACCCGCCCCGTCCGAGACATGTGTCAACGCCGCATCGCGTGCTTCGGTCTTGTCGGGTGCGGACACGGCATCTTCCAGGTCGATCACCGTCAGCCCGGCACCTGCATCCTTCGCCTTCGCGAAACGGTCGGGCCGCGATCCGGGCACGAAAAGAAGGCTGGAATGGGCGAACATGCTGGCGGCGCTTCCTCGTCGGGTGGGGAGATCGGGAATATGCTTCACAATTTGTCCGGACAAATCTAAAGTCAACCCGCAATATAGGTTTGTTGGCAGTCGCACCCCGTCCCCGACACGCCGATATTGCCTGCGATTTCACCGGGAGAGACCTTAATGACCATCCGTTCCACCTTCACCGCACTGGCAACCGCCGCCTCCGCGCTGGCCTTCGCCATCGCACCCGCCGCCGCCCGCACGCTGGACCCGGACGTGCCTGCCGACGCCGTGGAGATTTCCAAACGGATGCAATGCGGCGTCTCGGCAGACGAGCCGGCCGTCTATCATTGGTCCGGTAATATCTATGGCCGCAGTCCCGGCATACGCGACAAGCTATTGTTCAAGGGCGAGGGAATGAACATCCGCCGGTGCGTCGAAGTGACCGACCCCGAACGCGGCAGCGGCTGGCGCCTTATCAGTCGCGAGATCATGCTGATGCTGGACCCCG
Source organism: uncultured Alphaproteobacteria bacterium (assembly GCA_963838735.1). Lineage (GTDB taxonomy): Bacteria > Pseudomonadota > Alphaproteobacteria > Sphingomonadales > Sphingomonadaceae > Parerythrobacter_A. Next base: position 129,586 of record CAWISG010000008.1, on the reverse strand, counting down.
TTACAGGCGAAGTCGTGAATCAGTGGGAGAACCCCTATACCGGCGACACGGTCGACGTGATGCAGATCTACAACGACCCGGTGAACGGTCGCCCCAACTTCCCCATCGGCAGCGACGGCAGCGCCTATACGCTGGACTCCTTGCGCGAAGTCGGGCCGTTCGTGTTCTATCCGGTCGAAGTGCCGCTGTTCTACACCAACCCGCTGGGCGGCGATTACCAGAAGTTCGTGGGCAACGAATATCATGCGATGGAAATCTTCGATTTCGCGGTGCTGAAGGACGAGCTGTATGACAGCACCCTTCCCACCGCCTACCCGATGATCAGCTGGGTCCGCATCTCGCCGTGGGCGCCATGGATGGAAATGGGCGGACGGCCCGGACAGATGGTGTTCAATGCGATGGGCCGAAAGCTGCCCGGCGGGTTCGAGGAATTGCCCGACGTGCTGAAGACCGAAATCCGCACGAACTATCCGATCTACGAACAGGCGCCGCCCAAGGACGATACACGGCGCAATGAAACCACCTGGACCAAGTTCAAGCTGCTGGAAGACGCACGGCGTGCCGAGGCAGAGGCGAACGCGGACGCCATGTCCGAAGGGGAATAGACGCAGCGGCGCGTCTTTCAGAGCGGGCAGCGAAAGGGCCGGAGAAGCACTGCTTCCCCGGCCCGTTTTCTCGTGCGTAAGCGGTATCAGAACCCGGCGGACACAATCACACCGAAGCGCCGGCCGGGGCGCAGGCCGCCGATGAAGCTGCGGCGGAAGCTGGCGTCGGCATCCGCGTAACGGATGACCTGCGCGACCGAATCCTCGTCCGTCACGTTGTCGACATAGCCCTGCACCTTGTAGACGCCATTGCCGACGCCGACCCGCAGATCGACCACGGTGCTGTCGCCATAGCTGGCGAGATTGCTGACCTGCGCGAACGCCTTGGAGGTCATGGTGACGTTGCCCCCTGCGAAGAATTCCCATTCGCCGCCGCCCAAACCACCGCCGATCGGCACGCGATAATCGACATCGGCGAACACGCGATGCACCGGCGCACGCGGAATGCGCTGTCCGTCGATGGAACCGAACAGCGACTGGCACCCGGCAACATCGGGGAATTCATCGCCGGTGCTGCAATTCACCAGCTGGTCGTCCGCCACATCGTTCAGCACGCCCTGGTTTTCATCGAACCCGGCAGTGAAGCGACTGTCCGCCAGCGCATAGTTTGCCGTCACCGTGAAATTGTTGCTCGGCCGTGCCAGCACTTCCAGCTCAAGCCCGTTCACCCGCGCGTCGCCCGCATTGACCGTGGCGCTCTGCGTATTGGGGCCGACCTGCACGTTCTGCGTCAGCTGATAGCCGTCGATCTCGTTATGGAATGCGGCGACGTTCACGACCAGATCGCCGTCGAGGAACTGGTTCTTTACACCGAGTTCGAACGACTTGTTGTCCTCGGCATCGAACGTGCCGCGGCCCGCCGCGATGGCGATGGTGGAGTTGAAGCCGCCCGGCTTCTGCCCCTCGGCATAGATCCCGTAGATCAGCGTATCGTCGCTGGGCTGGAAATCCAGCGTTACGCGCGGCGTGAATTCCTTGAAAGTGGTTTCCTGGAAATCGCCGACGGGGCGCATATCGCCTTCGTCGAAATCGAACACCGTCTGCCGGATACGCTCTTCGGAATAGCGCCCTTCCAGACCCAGATTGACGTTCGGGCCAAGGTGGAATTCGACCGCGCCGAACACGGCGACGTTGCGAATCTCCTGAAGGTTCTCGTCACGCGCATTGGGCGTGGACGGACCGAAGAACGGGGCGACGCTAGCGCAGTTCGGATTGGCCGCGCAGATACCGCTTTCGATGCCAATGGCTTGCCCGAAGCTGGCCCCGGCCCGCGCTGCTGCGTCGGCAGGCACTTCGCGGATGGAGAAGCTGTCATCGTCCTGATCGAAATAATAGCCGCCCACGATGACATCGAAACTGTCGCTAAGATAGGCAAGCCGCAATTCCTGGCTGAAGTCCTGCGTTTCGCTGCGGTTGGCGAAGCTGAAATCGACGGTGGTGCCGACGAAGCCGAACGGGAAGATCGGCCCTGCCGGGCCGAAACCGACGGGCGCGCCCGCCGGGAAACGGGCAAAGCGCGCGGTCTGGAAACTGTTAGGGCCATAATCGCCATCGGTCAGCGTGGTCTGCACCCGGTCGTTGAAACCCGACAGCGAGGTCAGCGTCAGGCTGTCCGTCAATTCGTATTCCAGTTTCAGGCTGACATTATAGGTGTCCGCCTCGATGCCGACATCATCGGGATCGGTGAACTGGCGGCGATAGTCCGTGTTGATCGGGCGCGGCTGGATCGGCCCGGCGAAATACCGTCCACCGCCGCCATACAGTGCGCCGTTGTCGGGCAGCACATTGTTGAATTCGGTGCCCTGCTGGAAAATGGCGGGCTGGCCGTCATTGGTGCGGTTGTAATATCCGCGCAGCGCAGCGGTGAACGGGCTGCCGGTGTCGAAATTCAGCACCCCGGAAACGGAATAGGATTTCTGGTCGCCGACCGGTTCGCCGTCGAACTGGTTGATGAACTCGCCGCCGAAATCATAGAACCGGCCATTGATGCCAACGCCGATGCCTTCGGCCAGCGGGCCGCGGATACCGGCGGTCACTTCGTACCGGTCGTTTTCGGAAATATCGGCAGTGACGCGGCCTTCCCAGAAATCACCCGGCATCTTGGAGATGATGTTGATCGCGCCGGAATAGGTGTTGCGACCATACAGCGCGCTTTGCGGGCCCTTGACCACTTCGATGCGTTCGATCGTGTCGACATCGTAATCCGCTAGGCTGCCGGTGTAGTAGATACCGTCGATGAAGAAGGCGACACCCGACTGACCCAGAATATTGGCCTGCCCGCGAATGACCGGACGGTTGCCGTCGCGGCCAAGGCTGTCGTCGAAGATCAGGCCCGGGGTGGTCTTGGAAATGTCCTGCAGGTTGTCGAGGCCGAGCCGTTCGATGGTTTCCGCCGTGGCGACGGCCACCGATGTCGGAATATCCTGAAGCGTCTCCTCGCGTTTGCGCGCGGTCACGATGATTTCATTGCCCAACGGGCGCGGTCCGGCCTGTTCGGCAGTCGGGTTGCCGTCCGTATCCTGCGTATCCTGTGCGATTGCGGTGCCGGAGAGTGCGGCGGCCGACGTCATCATGGTTGCCGCCAGCAGGCAGGTGCGTGTCGAACGTTTCATCAAGTGGTCCCCTGTTTTAACGGCCCCTCGCCGCCGGAATGGAGTGTCTCGTATCCTGCACGTTCCTGCATGGGCGAAATTTGTCCAGACAAATTTATCCTTCCCCGTGTAGATACGCCGTTATCTGTGACATTTTTGTTTCTCGTGCGGCATCAGAACGGTTTCACATTGCCGAGGAACGCCGTGACCAGCAGCAACAGGTAGATGAACCATACCCATATGCGCGTGGCATTCATCGTGCGCAGCAGCGGCAGTTCCGTCGCGTCGGTCGATCCCTGTTCCAGCACCGCCGTCAGCTGGCCACCGACCGGTTTGAACGTGCGGTCGATCATGATCGCGGCCACGAAAATCAGGCCGAACATCAGCGCCTTCCACGCCAGCCAGTCCGGCGCGAGGGGCGCATCCTCGACGATACTCCTGAACCCTAGCCCCAGATAGAACGCGCCGACGACCCAGCTCAGCACCCCTTCGACCTTGCGGTTGCGCGCGGCACGCGGGGTCTGGTCGTGTGCATGAGAATCCAGCACCAGGAATACCCAGCCCGCCCCGATTACCCACGATCCGGCGAGCAGCCACGCCGGCACTGCCCAGTATCCCCCGGCAGCCACCACGCTGAGCGACAGCGGCACCATGAGCGCCCACGCGCAGCGCGGCGTGAGATCCACGATCACCAGCAGTTTGAGCAAGGCGATCCGCTGGTCCAGCGTATAAATCGTGCGTTTGCGGAAGTGCTGCCCAAGGCAATAGACGCCTACATCGGCCCCCAGCCACAGCACGAAAGCGAGCAGGTGCGCATAAACCAGCAGGCTGTAGACGGTGACCATGCGAACAGGCTCCTTTTACGATTGTTGCCGATATGACGCGGTCGCCGCACCATATCGTTCAATTCCGGCGGCGTGATAGCGGATTGCTTGACAAAGGCAAATTTGTCCGGACAACTTGCGCCCGGAGAGAATATTGTAAATCTCGGGAGACTGCACATGACCCACTGCGCTATCGCCAAGCCGCTTCGCCTCGCCTTCGGGACCGTACTGGCATCGGGCCTGCTCGCCCCTGCCCTCGCTTCGGCGCAGGAAGCGGACCAGAGCGCCACGAGCCAGCAGGTTGCCGATCCGATAGCCCGCGACGGCGCCATCATCGTGACCGCGCAACGGCGCGCGCAGGATCTGCAGGATGTTCCCGCCGCCGTCACCGCGCTGAGTGCGGAAGCGCTGGAGAACCGGCAGATTGCCGATACCAACGATCTGCAGAACCAGATCCCCAACGTGGTCATTTCCACCGGCACCGGCACCGCCAGCAGCGCGCGCATCTATTTCCGCGGGGTAGGCGAAGATGAATCGCGCGGCGCCATCGACCCTGCCGTCGGCATCTATATCGACAATGTCTATCTGGGCCGCACCGTCGGCAGCCTCGTCGACCTGGTAGACATCGAACAGGTCGAGGTGCTGCGCGGGCCGCAGGGCACGCTCTATGGCCGCAACACCAATGGCGGGGCGATCAAGATCAGTTCCGTCCGTCCGCAGCTTGGCGAAAGCAGCGTGACCGCCGAAGCGGGCTACGGAAATTACAACCGCATTCAGGCCAAGGTTAGCGCCAATGCCGACCTGTGGGACACCGGTGCGCTGCGCATTTCCGGCCTCTATCGTGAACGGGACAGCTACTTCACGCTCAATCCCAATGGCGATTTCGCAAACCTCGCCGGGTCCGAGCCGGGCGGCGAGGAAGTTTATGCCATTCGTGGCAGCCTGTATGGCGAACTGTCCGACATCTGGTCGTTCCTCGCCATCGTCGACTACACCAAGGACAAGTCGGATCCCGTCCCCAGCTCCATCATTGCGCAAAGCGACAACCCGACCGTCGTGACGGACCGCGATCAGGACATCTTCACCATCGAACCAGCGCCCGGCGTAACCTGTTCGGCCTTTACGCCCGCGACTTTCCAGCCCGTCGGCTGCTTCACCGATTTCAACAGCGAGGTCGATGCCTTCGGCGTGTCCTACCAGCTTAGCGGCGATTATGACGGCTTCTCGGTGTCCTCCACCACCGCCTACCGCACGCTGAAGGACGATCTGAGCACCAGCATCACCTTCCCCTATTTCCAGCAGACGGACCAGAACCAGTTCAGCCAGGAATTCCTGGTAAACACCAATATCGGCGATCTGGTCGATCTGACGGCGGGCGCGTTCTATTACAACGAGGATGCGAACCTCGCCTTCACCTTCATCCTGCCGATCACCAATGACATCCAGACCGAAAGCTTCTCCGTGTTCGGGCAGGTCGGGCTGAACGTAACCGATGCGCTGACACTGACGGCGGGCGCGCGCTATACCGACGAGGACCGCGATTTCATCGGTACCTCCCCCGTCATCCCGCGTGTGGAGGACAGCGTGGGCGTCAATGATGTGACCTATACCGGCAAGGCCAGCTACGAAATTACGCCCGACATCCTCGTCTACGGCAGCTACGCCACCGGCTTCAAATCGCCCGGCTTTTCGTCCGACTGCTTCAGCCCGGCAGGCTGCTTCCTGTCCGTCGACAAGGAAGAGCTGAAAAGCATCGAAGCGGGCCTGCGCACGCAGTTCCTCGACGGGCGCGCCACCTTCAACGCGACCTATTTCAACAACGACTATAGCGACCTGCAAATCAGCGCGACCACCGGCGGCGGGGTGTTCACCCGCTCCAATGCGGCGGACGCCAGCATCCAGGGCTTCGAGGTGGAATTCAGCCTGGAGCCGGTGGACGGGCTGATAATCTACGGCAATGGCAGCTATCTCGACGCGAAATACGAAAGCCTTACCGCCTTGCAGGCAGGCACGCTGACCAACTCCAACATCAACACCGGCGTCGCCGGACCGGCCTGTACCAATGTGACGGCGGGCGGCGCACCGGGTGCGGCGTTCAACGATCAGGTGGTAGCGTGCGCGTTGGGGCTGGAGCTGAAGAACGCGCCCGAATACAAGGCGACCGTCGGCTTCACCTACACCATACCGGTCGGCAGTGGAGAGGTCTTCTTCGGCGGTGATGTGGCGTATGAGGACGACAGCTTTGCCCTCGTCGCCAACCCGCCCGGTTCGCTGGTGGAACCCGGCACGCGCGTCGATGCGCGCATCGGCTATCGCCCCGACGACAGCGGACTGAAAGTCACGCTGTGGGGCAAGAACCTGACCGATCGCGAATATTTCCGTGCAACGACCAGCACGAACCAGGTCTATGCCGCACCGCCGCTGACCTTCGGCATCGACGTGGGTTTCACGTTCGACTGAGCGTGACCGCACGCGCAATCACCACAGGAAGAGCGCCTGTTCGCGGCATTCGGTGCGCTCGTCTGCGCCGTTACCGCGACGGGGGTGAGCGCGCAGGGCGTCGAGCCGGTTGCGGCGCAATACGGCGTCGCGCCGTGGACCGAGGCGGTGGTCTCGGTGGCCGAGTTCGAACCCGCCACCGCGCTGTTTCGCCACGCCGGAAACTGGCGGTTGGTGCGGTCGGGCAATGTCACGCGCGCGAGCTGAAGTACTGGAAACTACCAGCAGAGGCCGCCGCCACGTTCGAACGGTGGTGCGCGCCGGACGCCGATACCGGCTGCATCCGCTTCGTGCGTTTCACCGGCGTCGCGCAGGAACCGGTGCGCCCTGCGGCGCGCGCCTGGGACACCGGCGGCATCTATTCGATCATGGTCCGCAGCGACGATGTGCCCGCCTTGTACGAACAGGCACTGGCGCTGGGCTGGTGGGCCGAAAGCCCGCCGATCCGCTTCCGGTTCGGCGCGAGCGATCTGCGCAATGTCGTGTTGCAGGGACCGCACGGCATCAACGTGGCGGTGTATGAGCGCGTAACACCAGCATTCACCGCGTTCCCCGTGGGCCGCATGAGCCAGGGCTTCAACGCCATGCGGATGGTCCGCGACCGGCCGGTGGCGCGCGACTTCTACCGCGACACGCTGGGCTTCGGCGTGCTGTTCGACAGCGAACGCGAACCGCCCGAACCCGCCTTTTCCAATTTCGGCATCCCCTATAACCTGACGCCGCAGATTGCCCGCACCGCCGCCGCGCTTTTTCCGGTCGCAGGCGAGACGGGTCGCGTCGAAGTAATGCAGATCGCAGGCTTTACCGGCCACGACCATTCGGCCAAGGCCAGCCCGCCAAATCTTGGTATCATTTCGGTCCGCTATCCGGTGCGCGACCTGCGCGCCTATCAAGCGATGCTGGCCGAGCGACTGGGCGATGACTTGCCCGCCGCCGTGGCACTACGGTTCCCCGATGTACGATCAGCGGCCTCGTTCAGAAGCCGACACGTTGATATCATCGCCATCCGCGACCCGGACGGCAATTTGACGGAGTTCTACAGCGATGGCGACTGACCAGACGGCGTATGCACCGAAGCAGCCCGGCGAGTTTTCGCTGGGGTGGAAGGTGCTGCTGGCGGGTGTGCTGGGTGTCGCGTGCGGCGCGTCGCCCCTGCCCTTCAACGTCATCGGCTTCACCATCGAACCGCTGATTGCGGAGTTCGGCTGGACCCGTACCGAAATCCTGTTCCCGATCACCATTTTCGGCGTCATCGCCAGCCTGCTTGCGCCGTTCTTCGGCTCGCTGGCGGACCGGTTCGGGGTGCGGCCCGTCGCCTTGTGGAGCCTGCTGGCGTTCGGCGCATCATTCGCCGCGATCAGCCTGACGCCGACGGCGGCGGCCAGTTCGACGCTCTATGTTTACTACGCGCTGTGGCTGCTGGTCGGACTGGTCGGTATCGGCTCCACGCCGGTGACCTGGAGCCGGGCGATCAATCTGTGGTTTTTCAAGAACCGGGGGTTGGCGTTGGGCATCCTGCTACTGGGCACCAGCCTTGCTGCCATCGTCGTGCCCAAGCTGGCGGTGTGGGCCATCGAAACGCAAGGGTGGCGCATGATGTTCGCCATCGTCGCGCTGCTGCCGCTGCTGGTGGCCCTGCCGCTGGGCTATTTCCTGTTCCGCGAACCGCGCGCCGACGAACGGCCGAGGGATATTGCCGGCGCCAGCGGCAGGCTGACCGGGGTGACGCTCGGCACCGCGCTGAAGGATTACCGTTTCTGGCTGATCTGGCTCAGCATCGCCTGATCGCGACGGCGTTCGGCGGGGCCTTCATCAACATGCCTGCCATGCTGTCCGATCGCGGGCTGGAGGCGCAGACGGCGGCCAGTGTGATGGGTGTACTGGGCATCGGCATCCTGTCCGGGCGGCTCATTACCGGCGCGTTGCTCGACCGGTTCTGGCAGGGTTTCGTCGCTTTCCCGCTGCTGTGCCTGCCCGCGATATCCATGTGGCTGCTGCTGGGCGACAGCATCGTGTTCCCGATGGCCGCCGTGGCAGGCTTCCTGCTGGGCTTTGCCGCCGGCGCGGAAAGCGACCTCATCGCCTATCTCACGGGCCGTTATTTCGGCATGGCAAATTACGGCAAGATCTACGGCATGCTGTACATGCCTTTCGGCCTCGGCAGCGCGATTTCGCCGATCATCTACGCCTATGTCCGCGATACGACGGGCAGCTACGACGCCATCCTGCAAATCGCGATCTTCGCCTTCATCGCGGGCGGTGCAGTGTTACTGTTGCTGGGCAAATATCCGGACGACCTGCCCGAAGATGATACCGCGCCCACCCGCGCAGTTGCAGGAGCCGCCTGATGGCAACGCTCGTCAGAACCAGCTTGTCTGACGCGCTCGCAGCCACCGGCGCGCAGGTATTGAGCGATCCCGCCGACCTCGATTTTTACGCGCACGATATCTACGCACGCGGAGCGGACCTTGCCGCCGTGGTGCGTCCGGCAGACAAGCACCAGCTTGCCGCGGCGGTAAAGGCAGCGACTAGTGCAGGCCATGCCGTCATCCCACGCGGCGGCGGCATGAGCTATACCGGCGGCTATAGCAGCGACACGCCCGACGCGGTGCTGTTCGACCTGACGCAGATGGACCGCGTGCTGGATATCGACCCCGTGTCGATGACCGTTACGGTCGAACCCGGCTGCACTTGGGCAAGTTTGCGCGAGGCGCTGGCCCCGCACGGCCTGCGCACGCCGATGTGGGGCACGCTCTCCGGCCTCAAGGCGACGGTTGGCGGCGCGATGAGCCAGAACGGCATTTTCTGGGGCACGGGCCGTCATGGCAGCGCCGTGCAAAGCTGCACCGCGTTGGAAGTGGTGCTGGCGGACGGCACGCTTTTGAAGCTGGGCAATGCGCATACCCGCCCTTACGGCCCTGACCTTGCCGGACTGTTCCTTGCGGACACCGGCGCGCTTGGCATCAAGGCCGAGATCACGCTGCGGCTGGTGCCAGAAGCCAAATGCCACGGCTATGCCAGCTTCGCTTTCGACACGCACGATGCGTGGTTCGCCGCGATCACCGAAATAGAGCGGCAGGGGCTGGCCACTGAATGCTTCGGCTTCGACCCCTTCCTCAACGCCATTCGCATGAAACGTGACAGCCTGGCGGGCGACGCCAAGCAACTGGTCGGCATGATGCGCAAGCAGGGCGGTTTTCTGAAAGGTTTGAAGGAGGGTGCGCGCGTCGTCGCGGCAGGGCGCGATTTCCTGAAAGATACGAATTTCTCGCTGCATGTGCTGGCCGAGGGCCGCGTGCAGGCTGCGGCCGATGCGGACATTGCGGCGGCGCGCGATATCGCGGCGCAGGCGGGCGGGCGCGAGGTGGAAAACACCATTCCCAAGATCATCCGCGCCAATCCGTTCGGCCCGCTGAATTCGATCCTCGGCCCCGATGGCGAACGCTGGGCGCCCATTCACGGGCTGGTGTCGCACGGTCAGGCGCAGGCGTGTTTCGACGCGCTGCTGACACTGTTCGCCGACCACGCCGACGCAATGGACGCGCTCGGCCTGCATTACGGCACGCTGATCGCGGCGGTGGGTGGCGGCGGCACACTGATCGAGCCGTGCCTGTACTGGCCCGACGCGCGTAACCCGGTAATCGAAGCCACCATCGAGGCGGCACATCTGAAAAAAGTACCCAAGCTGGACGGCAACGCCCCGGCATGGGCGCTGACGCAAAAACTGAAAGGCGCCGTCGTCGACATCTTCGCCGCGCACGATGCGGTGCATTTCCAGATCGGACGCACCTATCCCTTGCGCGACAGCCTCGACCCGCGCGCCGATGCGCTGCTGCAATCGGTAAAGCGCGATGTCGATCCGCGCGGCCTGATGAACCCCGGCTCGCTGGGCCTGTGACCGCACCCGCCTCCTATTCCGCCGTCGCCATGCAGCTGACCGCGCGCGCGCTGGACCGCCTGCCCGACACCGCCGCCGCGCGCGCCGCCATCCTCGAGCACATCGGGGAACTGGAGAACCAGATCCGCACCACCGGCATCTTCATCGCGCAATATTCCGGCGTGCCTATGAAGCTGGCAGTGCTGCCCGAATACCTGTTCACCTCCTATCCGGGACGCACGACGATCCCCGATTTCGCGGCGCGCGTGGGTTTTGCAGCGGACGGGCCGGAATACGAGGCGCTGGGCGGCGTGGCGCAGCGGCTCGGCATTTATATCGCGGGCAATGCCTACGAAACCGATCCGGCCTTCCCCGACTTCTATTTCCAGGCGAGCTTCATCGTCGCGCCCAGCGGGGATGTGGTGCTGCGCTATCGCCGCCTGCTGTCGATGTTCGCGCCCAGCCCGCACGACGTCTGGGACGCCTATCTCGACCGCTACGGCCTCGACGGCGTGTTCCCCGTGGCCGACACCGAAATCGGACGGCTCGCTTGCGTCGCGTCGGAGGAAATCCTCTATCCGGAAATCGCGCGCGTGCTGGCGCTGCGCGGGGCCGAAGTATTCTGCCATTCCAGCAGCGAAATCGGTTCGCCGCTGGCCACGCCCAAGGATATCGGCAAGCGCGCCCGCGCGTTCGAGAACATGGCCTATGTGATCAGCGCCAATACCGCCGGGATCGCGGGGACGGCCATGCCGTTCGCCTCGGCGGACGGGAACAGCCAGTTCGTGGATTACAGGGGCAAGGTGGTGGCGCAGGCGGGTGACGGGGAAACCTTTACCGCGTTCGGCACGGTCGACCTGGGTGCCCTGCGCACAGCGCGCCGGGTCCCGGCAATGACAAATGTGCTGGCGCGGCAACGCCCTGACCTGTTCGCGCAAGCCTATGCGGAATTTGGGGGCGACTTTCACCAGCCCGGCGGCATGATGCAGGACGGCAAACCGGCAATTCCGGACCGCGACTATTTCAAACGCGCGCAGGAAGGCGTGATCGCACGGCTGGACAAGGCGGGCATCATATGAAGCATCGCACCGTATCGGGCCGCATTCGCTATACGTCCGAAAAGGCTCGACATGCGCGGAGCGGAGCGGGGGCGCGAGAGCTTCACCTTCACCCATCATGGCGATGGCTCGGTCATCATGCGTGCGCAGTGCGAGATCGAGGAGCCTGCGCCCACCGTACTGCGCGATATCGTCTATCATATCGGGCCGGACATGGTGCCGCAGCATCTGCTGGTCCACCTGACGCTGGACGATGGGTTTCTGGGGTCGGGCTGGCTGCGCCACGATGCCGACGCCAACGCCATCGAATGCGAAAGCTACGGCCCCGATATCGGGCGCAATTCCGAACGGCGCCAGGCGGTCGGTGCGTTCGACGGGTTCGGCACGCACCCGGTGGTCGGCGACGGGTTCCTGAGCCGTGTGATGGATGTTAGCAAAGCCCCGCACAAGCGCACCCTGCGCGTCTTCCTGCCCTCCCCCGATCACCGCGGTGCCACCCCGCCGCAGATCAGCGAAGTTGCCATCACGCTGGAATATGTCGGCGATGAAGAGCGCAGCGTTGCAGCCGGAACCTTCGCCTGCCGCCATTTCCGCTTCATCGACGACAGCGACGCCGGGATGGGCGGCACCAAGCACCCCGATTACGATATCTGGGTGACGGCGGACGACGATGCAATCCTGGTTTACGGCTCGATCGACGGCTACATGATGAACCGCTACGAGCTGGTCGAACTCAACCGCTAGACGTCAGGGGCGGGGTTCCACCTGCTCCACGCCTTTGTTCGGAAACTCTGCCAAGTATCGCGCGCCGGTTGCCTTGTCTGCCAGATAGGGCGGCACGGGCAGCGCGGGATAGACGCGCACCACATAATCGCCCGCGCTGGGGTCCAGCCGCAGCGGGCGGATCTCTTCCTGATAGGTCTTGCTGTACCAGAACGCGCGCGCATTTGCGAGGCACGGGAAGCGCACGATCAGCGTTGTGAAGCCTTCCTCCGCCTCGCCTTCGAAACTGTCGATGGCGGCAGGGATGTTGAGATAATAGCCGCCCAGCTGCTCGTATAATCTGCTTTCCGCAATCGCCAGCCCATAGGCCCGCATCCGCACGGCATCGCGCGTCGGGCCGGTAATCACCATCAGCACCGGAGCGTTGCAGGCGGCGGCTGCCGGCAGACCTGGCGGCGGTGGCGGGGCCGGGGGCGGTGGCGGGATGTCGGCCGCTTCCGGCATGACATCGGCCACCGCAATCGGTTCGGACAAGTCCGGCGGCGTTGCCGTCGATGTGGCCGCCAGGGCCAGCGCTAGGCTTACGGTGAAACTCATGCCTCGATCCTCCGCTCATCGCACAGCGTCCGCTTCCACGGTTTGCCATCCTTGTACCATTGCCATGTCCGCGCGCGTGTTTGCCCGTCGGGCGCAATCGTTATCATCTCGACATAATGGGCATCCGCCACATCCTCGCGCTCCAGCCGGAGCATCAGCACGTTGCCATCCGTCTGCCAGCAGGCCCCGCTGAACCGGTCGGTGTCCCATACCAGCCGGTCCCCGGTCAACGCGCCGCCGAACTCGTACACTTCCTCGCGCCCGTCGTCCCAGCTCAGCCAGTTGTGCTGTACATAGTGCCATTCGCCACTGTCCGGAAACTCGCAATGCGTCTTCACCCGGCGTTCGTCGAGCAAATGCCCGTCGTTATCGACGTCACGATACCAGCCATTCCACCACCCTTCGTGCAGCAGCATTGCGGGCATGGCGGCTTTCAGTTCGGCGCGGTTGGTCATCTATTTCTCCTTGGCCTCGCCAATTCGTTGGGGAGGACTTAACGGCCCGTCTCCGCAAACGCATCCAGCGGCAACGGCGTCCCGGTTTGCCGGATCAGCGCCTGCCGGCGCAGGAACCGCAGCATCCCCTCGTCGCCCATGCGGCTGGGGCCGAGGCCGCTGCCTTTGCGCGAATGGTTGGTGGCATCGCCGACCATGCTGGTCAGCGCGCCATCCTGGAGCGAGATCGCGCCTGCATCGAGTTGTGCCCCCACGATCGCTGCTTCTTCGAGCGACCCGGCATAGACCGCCGCGCCCAACCCGTAATCGCCCGCGTTCGCCGCCGCGATGCCATCCGCGATATCATCGAACACGGTGACCGGAATGACCGGCCCGAACGTCTCCTCGCGCATCACGGCCATGTCGGGTGTCACATCGGTGAGCACTGTCGGGCGCAAATACGTTCCGCCACCGATCCGCTCGATTTCGCCGCCGGTCAGCACGCGCGCGCCGCCCGCCACCGCACCGGCAATCTGCGCTGCCACGGTGTCCGCCTGTGCGGGAAAGATAAATGGCCCCAGGTGCCCCTCCTCCCCCGTCGCGAGCGTGACCGCCTCCGCCGCGCGCACCAGTTCGGCCAGAAACGGGTCGGCGATCGCGCGCGCAACGTATACGCGCTCGATCGACTGGCACGCCTGACCCGTCGCCACCACGCTGGCGCGCAGGGCCACGCGCGCCGCCGCAACCGGATCGGCACTGGCGGTGACGATCATCGGATCCTTGCCGCCCAGCTCCAGATTGGCGGGAATCAATGCCCGCGCCGCTGCCTCCGCCACCTTGCGTCCGGTGGCGGTGGAACCGGTGAAACAGACATAGTCCACTGCCTCGATCAGCGCGCGCCCCGTATCCGCCCCGCCCAGGACATAGGCGAAGGGCAATTCGGGGAAATCGGCCAGGATCGCACGCAGCGGCACAACGAAACGCGGTGTGACTTCGGACGGCTTCACCAGCGCGGCACACCCCGCCATCAGCGCCGGCACCGCGTCGATATGGCTCAGCACCACAGGGAAGTTCCACGGCGCGATGGCTCCGAACAGCGGGAATGCGGAAAAGCGCGGTGCTATCTCGATGCCGGGCGTGGCGGAAGGCATTGCAGCGCTTGGCAGGGCGGCAAAAAGTTCGGGCCCGCGCGCCGCCCATTTGCGCAAGCTTCGCGTGAGGCCGTCCAGTTCGATGCGGGCCACTGCGCGGCGACCGGTATCGATGGCCAGCGCCGCGACGACAGCGTCGCCATCCGTTTCGATCCGCTCCGCGAGGCGCAGGAAAACATCCGCACGGCCTTCGGGGCCGAGCGCTTCCCACGCGGGTTGCACATCGCGCAGTCGGGCGGCGACGGGCGCGACGTCCTCGACGGCGAATTCGTAGTCGGCCTCGCCGGTGCGCGGATTGATGGCTTTCATTGTTGCGCCTTCCAGTGCGAAACGATCTCCGAACCACCCGCAAACCAAGCCTCGTCGCGCCCCGCCAGCTCCGCCAGCAGCGCTTCCACCGCGTCGATCCGGTAGGGCAGGCCCATGATATAGGGCGTCAACTGAATGGGCAGCAGACGTGCGCTGTCCTGCACCGCCGCCTCGCCCGCCAGCCAGTCGAACGCATCGATCATGCCCTGCCGCCAGCTTTGTGCCGATTGCTGCTGCACCGTCACGATCTGGCGATCCGACAATTCATGGTTCAGCGGCAATGCCGTCATGCCGTTGGTGAAGGCATAGGGCAGCTCGTCATTCACCCAGTCGCAGCAATAGTCCACGCCGTACTCTTTCAGCAGGTCCAGCGTGCGGAAACTTTGCGAACGCGCAATAGAGAGCCAGCCGCGCGGTTTTTCTCCCGTTGCCGCCGCCAGCCGCGACAGACTGTCGGCAACCAGCGCGCGCTCGGCGTCCTGGTCCATCGAACCGTCAATGGTGCCGTTCATATCGGTCGAATGCGCGATGATCTCGTGTCCGCCAGCCTGCACCGCCGCAATCAGTTCGGGGTACCGCTCCGCCACTGCCGCGTTCGTTGCGAACGAAGCGGTTACGCCGGCTTTCGCAAAGGCATCGAGCAGCCGCCATACGCCCACACGGTTGCCGTAATCGCGCGCGGTATAGTGGCGATAATCGGGATAGGGCGTGACCATGTGCCCGGGCGCGCGGAACGGGTCGTCGGACGGCGTTATGGGAAACCATTCGAGACTGACGCAGAGGAACACCGCGACGGTTCTGTCACCGGGCCAGCGGATTTGCGGGCGTGTGTGGATGTTGGACCAGGCGTAGAGGGCGTGGTCGTAGCCTTCGCGGCGGTGCGGGTATTCGAGGTAGCTGGAAGGTAAACTCATCGGATAAAGCCCTCCAAACCGTTCGCCCTGAGCTTGTCGAAGGGTCGTTCTTCACTAAGTCCAGCGTACAAAGAAAAAAAGCAATGCTTCGACAAGTTCAGCACGAACGGGGGTGCAGGTTGCATCACACCTGCCCCTGCCAGCAGTCCACGATCTCGCCGGCCGTCGCTTTCCATGCGCGCCCGTCCTCCGCGATATGGCGCAGGGCTTCGGCAAACGGACCGATACGGTGGGGCTGGCCGATCAGATAAGCGTGCAGCGGAATGCACATGACCGTGCCGGATGCCTCGCCCTCCGCCGCCAGCCGCTCATATTGCTTCACCAGCGTATCGGCATATTCGCGTGGGGACATGTTGTAGACGAAGAAGCCGTAATGGTCGTTCACCTCCAGGCTGTAGGGAATGGAAGCTAGCTGACCGTTGGCGACCTTCACCGACTGTACCTGGTCGTCGTGATAGAGGTCGCAGGTATAATCGAGGCCGTATTCGGCAATCAGGTCGAGCGTGCGCGGCGTGTGGGTCAGCGCCGGGGCGAGCCAGCCGCGGATGGTCTGCCCGGTCGCCTCGCGCACGGTGCGGATGGAATCCTCGATAATCGCGCGCTCCTGCGCTTCGTTCATGCCGTAGGAATAGCGGGTGTTGTAAATGCCGTGGCTGAAGAATTCCCAGCCCCGCGCATCCGCGTCCGCTACCACCTCGGGGTGATGCTGGCACAGCGCGACCGACAGGCTGACGCTGCCGGGGAAGCCGTGACGTTCCATTACGTCCGCCATGCGCCAGTGGCTGACGCGGTTGGAATGGTCGCGGTGGCCATAGCCGACGACGTCGGGATGCGGCCGGGGCCAGCTCTTGCGGTGCGGATTGGCGGGCGGGTCGATCTCGTAATATTCGAGGTTGGGCGCGACCCACACGGCGCAGGTCTTGCCGTCCGGCCAGCGGATCGGCGGTCGGTCGCGGTAGGGCGCGTAGTCGTACAGGCCGGGGTCGGGTACGCCTTCCCGCATCAGTGCGCCTCCAGCCATTCAACCACCGCCTGCACCGGCTCCACGTCGGCGTATTTCAGTTGCAGGTCGGTCAGGTTGGCGAAGTGATAGCTTTCGTGCTTGTCCGCGGTCGTCTCGATGGGGACGATGGTGCGATAGCCATGGCTCAGCGCATCCACCGCCGTTGCGCGCACGCAGCCGCTGGTGCTGCCGCCGGTCACCACCACCGTATCGACGCGGTGAAAGGTGAGATAGCTCGCCAACGGGGTTTCGAAGAACGCGCTCGGCATCCGCTTGGTGTATTGCAGATCGTCGGCCGCGATGTCGCAGCGCGGGTCGTAGGCGTGCCGTTCGCTGCCATAGGCGATGTTCTGCAAACTGTCCTCGGTATCGGTGCGCGTGCCCCACACGCCCGCATCGGCGGTATCCTCCTTGTAGCCCACGCGGCTCCATACCACCGGCATGCCCCGCTCGCGCGCCATGCGGCTGATCGTGTTGATATGCTCGATCTGGCGAGGGTCGGTTTCGTAGGCAGTCCTGAACATATCGGTGCGGGTGTAGGCCTGCTGCACATCGACATTCACGATCGCCAGCTTCTGTCCGAAGCCGAACTTCCTGCGCGCCGGATTGCCCATCACCGCCTCGAACAGGTCACGCGCGGTCTGGCCATCCTCCACCATCTTCGTGCCAATCATTTCCGCCATTTCCCGCCCCTTCAATCCAGCTTTGACACGCGACAATAAAGCGGCCTAGGGCTGTGTCGAGCGTAAATTTGTCCGGACAACTTCGCAGCGAGCGTGAAACAGCGATGATAACACGGCACATGCTGACAATCGCGAATGGCCGCCGCGTCCATTACCGCCGCTGCGGCAGCGGGCCGGTGCTGCTGATGGTGCACCAAAGCCCGCGCAGCAGCGCCGAATACGCCGCGCTGATGGAAGCGTGGGGTACGCATTTCACCTGCATCGCGCCCGATACGCCCGGCTTCGGCCAGAGCGACCCGTTGCCCAATGATGCTGCCGAAATAGACGATTTCGCCGATGCGCTGGCGGATTTCGTGGCGGCGCTGGGGGTAAAGCGTTGCGCAGCTTACGGCTTCCATTCCGGCGGCATCATTCTTGTCACTGCGCTCAGAAGGCATTCCGACCTGTTCAGCTGCCTCGCGGTGGGCGGCTATGCGATCTGGACTTCGCAAGAGATGGCGCTGTTCGGAGAGGCATACCTACCCGAATGGCATCCCACCGATTACGGCGAGCACCTGACCTGGCTGTGGAACCGAATGCTGGAGCAGAGCTGGTTCTTCCCGTGGTTCGATGTGCGCGACGAGGCGCGGCTAAGCGTCGCCCATGCCGACGTGCCGCGCGTGAACGCAGCGGTGATGGAGATGCTGGATGCGGGCAATGCCTACCGCGCGGGCTACGGCGCCGTGCTGCGCGCCAGCCGCGATATTCCCCAGCCCGACGCGACCACGCCGCCGGTGCTGATAACCGCCTATGACGGCGACCCGTTGCAGGCGCATATCGACCGGCTGGGCGCGATGCCGGCAGGTTGGGACGCACGGCCGGTGCCGACACCGCAGGCGCATCAGGACGCCAGTCTGGCGTTCCTGAAAGCGAATGCGGGCGACGCGCCCTGCCCCGATCTTGCCGAAGACAGCGACGAAGGCTGGCTGGCGCTGGATGGCGGGCTGATCCACTGGCGTGGCTCCCCCGGCGGCGACCTGCTGCTCCATGCCCCCGCCGCCGAAGCGGGCAATGCGCCGGAAGGATGTGTTGTCATCGATGCGCCGGGGCACGGGCTAAGCGACGATTTCGCGGATATCGCGGGTGTGATCGATCATTCAGCCGAAGAGCTCGACGCGGACAGCATCGGCACCCCCGCCCCGCCCCCGGGCGATCCGGCCCTGCTCTACCCGGATCTCACCCCGGACCGCTTCGGCGCGCATTTGCTGCGCGCGTGGAGTGCCGCGCGGGCCGAGGCGTTCTTTGCGCCATGGTATGCCGCCAACGCCGACCATGCCATCCCGGTCGATGCCGCCGCGCTCGACCCTGCTGCCATCGCCCGTCGCGCCCGCGCCCGCCTGCGCGCAGGCGATGCGGCGACACGTTATCATTCGTACCTTGAAGGACAAAACCCATGATCGATATTGCCAAGGAAATGCCGCTGCTTGCCCGTCACGAGGGCGTGTGGGACGGCACCTACACCTACTTTAACGCCGATAACGAGAAGGTGGACGAACACGCCAGCCGCCTGTTGTGCCGGATGCCGACCGCCGAAGAAGGGGGTGAGGAAAACCCCTATCACCAGACCAACCATTACCGATGGCCCGACGGCAAGACCGAAATCCGCGAATTTCCCGCCGAGTTCCGCGACGGGCGTATCTGGTGGGATAACGAGCTAATCCAGGGCTGGGCCGCCGAGGTGCCGCTGGACGATCTCAACCGCACCATGATGCTCTACTGGCAGCGCACCGGCGATCCGTCGCTGTATCTTTACGAGCAGATCCAGATCAGCGACGATGGCCAGAACCGCTGCCGCACCTGGCACTGGATTCGCAATGGCAGCCTCGAAACGCGCACCGCAATCCAGGAAGTGTTCGTGACGAAAGACTGGCGCGCGATGGATGCCGAGATGAAGGCTGCCGCGGAGAACGGCACGCGCGTCGAATTCGGCAGCGGTCCCGGCTTGGGCGGCTGAACTGGGTCGCCAATGGCAAGGACACTATTGGACAAGATCTGGGCCACCCACCATGTCGCCGATACGGCGGCGGGGGCGGCGCTGATTGCGATCGACAGGGTGTTTCTGCACGAGCGCACCGGGGCCGCCGCGCTCAATCGCATGGCGGAAATGGGCCGCGCAGTGCGCGATCCGGCGCGGGTGTTCGCGGTAATGGACCATATCGTCGATACCCGCGTGCTGCGGGGAACGCGCGGAACGCTGGTGCCCGATGGCGAGGCATTCCTGACCGAGACGCGCGCCGCCTGCAAAGCTGCCGGTATTACGCTGTTCGATGTCGATGACCGCGACCAGGGCATCGTGCATGTCATTTCGCCGGAACTGGGCGTGGTGCTGCCCGGCTGCACGCTGGTCGCGCCCGACAGCCATACTTGCACGCAAGGGGCGTTCGGCGCGATGGCGTGGGGCATCGGCTCGTCCGAAGCGGAACATGCGATGGCCACCGGCACGCTGCGGATGGCAAAACCCCAATCGATGCGCGTGACGTTCGACGGGGTGCTCGCAGCGGGCGTCACCGCCAAGGACATGGCGCTGCACCTGATCGCCACGCATGGCGCGGGCGGCGGCGCGGGCCATGCGGTGGAGTTTGCAGGCGAAGCGGTGCGCGCGCTCGACATGGAAGGCCGCATGACCCTGTGTAATATGGCCACCGAATTCGGCGCGGCAGCGGGCTTCGTCGCGCCAGACGCGAAGACCTTCGCATATCTCGCCGGCCGTCGCTACGCGCCCGACAGTTTCGACGACGCGTATTGGCAGACCCTGCGGTCCGACGACGATGCGCGTTTCGATGCGGAGATCGCGGTGGACGCGGCGACCATCGCGCCGATGGTCAGCTGGGGCACCAGTCCGGAAGAGGCCGTGGCGGTGGACGGAACGGTGCCCCAGGGGGCGCCCAAGGTGCACGACTATATCGGCCTGCGCGCCGGTGCGCCGCTGGCCGGAACGCCGGTCGATGCCGCCTTCATCGGCAGCTGCACCAACAGCCGTATTTCCGACCTGCGCCGCGCCGCCGCATTACTGGAAGGGCGCACCATCGCACCGTCGATCAGGACCGCGCTGGTCGTGCCCGGCTCCAGCGCGGTGAAGCGGCAGGCGGAGGCCGAAGGGCTGGACGCCATCTTCATCGCCGCCGGGTTCGAGTGGCGCAATTCGGGCTGCTCGCTGTGTTTCTATGCCGGCGGCGAGGGGTTTCCCGAAGGCAGCCGCACCATCAGCAGCACCAACCGCAATTTCGTCGGGCGGCAGGGGCCGGGCATCCGCACGCACATCGCGTCGCCGGAAACCGTGGCGGCGAGCGCGGTGGCGGGGTGCATTGCCGACCCGCGCGCACTGGCGCGGGGTGGCGCGTGATGACCCCCGCCCCCTTCCCCCAACCGCTGACCGGCATCGCCGCGCCGTTGATCATCGACAATATCGACACCGACACGATCATCCCCAGCCGCGAGATGCGCAGCACCGGGCGCACCGGCCTGGCCGACGGGTTGTTCGCGCCGTTGCGCTACACCGATGCGAAGACGCGCGCGGAAAACCCTGGTTTTGTGCTGAACGAAGCTACCTATCGCAACGCACAAATCCTGCTCGGCGGCGCGAATTTCGGCTGCGGGTCCAGCCGCGAACATGCCGTCTGGGCGCTGGCCGAATGGGGCATCCGCGCCATAATCGCGGAAAGCTTCGCGCCGATCTTTCACGGCAACTGCATCCGCAATGGCATCGTGCCCGTGACGCTGGGCCGCGCCGATATCGAAGCGCTTGCGGGCGCGCACGTTACTGTCGATCTGGCGGCGCGTGAGGTGCGCGCGGCGGACATGGTGCTGCCCTTCACGCTCGACGGTGAAGCCCATGCGATGCTGGCAGGCGGGCTGGACGCGGTGGACCTGACCTTGCAGCAGGAGGATGCGATTGTGGCCTGGACACAAGCGGATCGCAAAGCGCGGCCCTGGGTCTATCTTGCAGGAAACGCGCGATGCTGATCACGCCCTGTCCTACACGCCGCCAAACGCCTATATTCGCGCAGACGCCGCGCATGAAGGACCGCACATTGAAAAGTTACGTTTTCGCCCACCCCGATACCATGAAACATGCGCTAATCCGTAGCTTGCGCGACACCGGACCGGATGCACAAAACAGCCCCAATCTGTTCCATGCCCCCTGTTCGGGAGTACTGGCATGACCCGCATCCTCATCTCCGAAGTGGGCCTGCGCGACGGACTGCAGTCCATCGACCGGACCATGCCGACCGAAGCGAAGAAGCGCTGGATCGCGGCGGAAGCGGCGGCGGGTGTGCGCGAGATCGAAGTGGGCAGCTTCGTGCCGCCCAAGCTGTTGCCGCAAATGGCCGACACAGCGGAGCTGGTGGACTTCGCGCGCGGGATCGAGGGGCTTGGCGTGGTGGCGTTGGTGCCCAATGCAAAAGGTGCGCAGAACGCGGCGAAAGCGGGCGTGCATGCAATGAGCCTGCCCTTCTCCATGTCCGAAACGCACAGCCTGAAGAACGTGCGCAAGGACCACGCCGCAATGCTGGCCGAGATCGCGGAATGCGCGAGCATTGCCAGGGCGGCGGACATCCACTTCGCGGTCGGCCTTTCCACTGCGTTCGGCTGCACGATGGAAGGGGCTGTGCCCCAGGCGCAAGTCGTGCGGCTGGCGGTGGCGGCGGTCGAAGCGGGTGCGCAGGAGCTGAGCCTGTCGGACACCACCGGCTATGCCGACCCCGCGCAGGTCCGCCGCCTGACCCGCGCGGTGCGGGCCGAGGTGGGCGATGCGCTGCTGACGACGTTGCACCTGCACAACACACGCGGGCTGGGTCTTGCCAATGTGGTCGCGGGGCTGGAAGAGGGGATCACCACTTTCGACGCCTCGCTCGGCGGTCTGGGCGGCTGCCCCTTCGCGCCGGGGGCCAGCGGCAATCTGGTGACGGAAGATCTGGTGCTGATGCTGAACGCGATGGGCTGCGATACCGGCATCGACCTCGACGCGCTGCTGAAGGTGCGCAGCATCGTCGAGGAGGCGCTGCCGGGCGAGGCGATGTATGGCTTCACGCCCGATGCGGGACCGATGCTGGACTATATGGACCGGGTCGCGGCATGAGCAGTCCGACACCACTGAAGGGCCTCAAGCTGGTCGAATTCACCCACATGGTCATGGGGCCGACGGTCGGGCACATCCTAGCCGGGCTGGGCGCAGATGTGGTGCGCGTCGAACCCGTTGGCGGCGACCGGACGCGGCGGCTGAAGGGGTCGGGCGCGGGCTACTTTCCCATGTACAATCGCGGCAAGGCGTCCATC
Organism: uncultured Alphaproteobacteria bacterium; assembly: GCA_963838735.1. Classification (GTDB taxonomy): domain Bacteria; phylum Pseudomonadota; class Alphaproteobacteria; order Sphingomonadales; family Sphingomonadaceae; genus Parerythrobacter_A. Next base: position 107,002 of record CAWISG010000008.1, on the reverse strand, counting down.
TGCCTCGACCTCAAAAGTGAAGGTGGTTTGCAGGTCGCGCGCGATCTTGTCGCCGATGCCGACATGCTGGTCGAGAACTTCCGCCCCGGCGCACTGGACCGGCTGGGGCTGGGATACGACGCCTGCGCCAAAGCCAATCCGCGCCTGATCTATTGCAGTGAAAAGGGCTTCCTGCCCGGCCCTTACGAGAACCGCACCGCGCTCGATGAAGTGGCGCAGATGATGGGCGGTCTCGCCTATATGACCGGCCCGCCGGGACAACCCTTGCGCGCCGGGGCTAGCGTCATCGACGTGACCGGCGGCATGTTCGGTGCGATCGGAATCCTCGCCGCGCTGGAGGAACGCCACCGCACCGGACGTGGCCAGAAAGTGGTCGCCAGCCTGTTCGAGACGACCGCTTACCTGGTCGGCCAGCACATGGCGCAATACGCCGTCACCGGCACGCCCGCCGCGCCGATGCCCGCGCGGGTATCCGCCTGGGCGATCTACGACGTGTTCCAGACGAAGGACGAGCCGGTATTCATCGGCGTGGTGACCGATGCGCTGTGGGCGAAGTTCTGCGACCTGTTCGGGCTGGACGCGCTGTGGGCGGACGAGACCTTGCGCGAAAACAACGCCCGCGTCGCCGCGCGCGACCGCATCATGCCCGTCATCCGCGACCTGGTCGGCACCATGACCCGCGACGAGGTAATTGCGAAGCTGGACGGCAGCGGCCTGCCGTTTGCACCCATCGGACGGCCCGAAGACCTGCTCGACGATCCGCATCTGGCGGCAGGCGGGCTGGAAGAGGTCACGCTGGACGATGGCCGCACTGCGCGCTTGCCGACGATACCGCTGGAGATGGGCGGCCAGAGGTTAGGGGCCGAATCGGTTCGGAGCAGGCGTTGCCGGTGGCGGGTGCCGATACGCGCGCCGTGCTGGCGGGTCTGGGTTATGACGACGCGAAAATCGCGCAGCTGATCGACAGCGGCGTAACTGGAGAGATGACATGAAACACGGCATCGCACTCTTGGCGACGGCGGCAACGCTGGCGCTTGGCGGCTGCATCAGCGTTACCGAAAACACGATGACGCCCCAGACCGCGCAGCCTGCGGGCAGCCTGTCCGCCGTGGATACCGCAACCCGCGCCCCCACCGACATCCGCCGCACCACGATCATCGTGCGCGACATGGAGCGCAGTCTTGCTTTCTGGCGCGACACGATGGGCATGAAGATGAACTACGATACGCAAGTAGAGCTGTCGGGCGTCAACCTGCCGCTGGGCGAGCCGGGGTCGAAAGCGCGGCTGGTGCTGCTGAATGCGAACGACAGCTTCATCGGCTGGATCGGCCTGATGGAGGTAGTCGACCCGCCGCTGGACGAACCTGCCTATCCCAGGCGCCTGTCGGTCGGCAGCCCCGTGATCGTGGTCAACACGGACGATGTGCCCGCGCGCTGCGCTGCGGCGAAGGCGGTGCCGGGTGTGACGATGACGGCAGAAGCGCGGTTGCAGACCTATCCCAGCCGCACCGGCGGGCCGGACATCCGCGTGATGGGCTGCAACGTGTTCGACCCCGATGGCGTGGCGGTCGAGATCAACCAGCTGCTGAACTGAATGCTGTCCTACACAATGCAGGCGTGACTATGAGAAGCGGAGGTTTGCCCGGCCGCCGCTCTTTCTCAGCCCAGACTGTCCGCTTCGATTGCCAGCACCTGCACCTCCGCGATACCGTCGCGCAGCTTTTTGGCTTCGGCGTATTCGGGACTGTTCCAGAAACGGTCCAGCGCGGCGCGGTCGGGCCATTCGGAAATGACCATGCTGGCGCCTGCGCCAAAATCGCCCTCAAGCAGGTCGGCACCCGGTGCGCGCAAGACGTACTTGCCGCCGAACTGTTCGACCAGCGCGGCGGCGCGTTTGCCATAGCCTGCGATAAAGGCGTCGCGGTCGGCGATCCTGGCGGTGACGATCATGTAGGCTGGCATTGCGGCTACTCCTTGCCCAGCTTCTCGACGAGCTCGATCAGCGGGGGGTCCCCCTCGCCACTGGCAACAGCTTCCATTGCTTCGGCCTCCTGCTGGAAACCGCGCATGATGCGGGCGATGTAGGCGCGGGTGGCGAGCCCGCGTTCCTCGCCTTCATCGCGGTCGGGTTCGTAGGCCTCGATATCGGCGCGGTCGATTGTGCCCTTGGCGTCGAGCAGACGCTCCACGGTATCCAGCCGTTCGCGCAACACAGAGACCTCGCCGACAAGTGCGAAGACGACTGAATAGAGGCGATCCAGTGCCGGTTCGTCGAAGAAGGCGGGTCGCTCGCCTTTGGCCCGCTTGCCCGCCAGGGCAACCCAGTCGAGCGGTTCGTTTCCGGAGTTATCGGCGCTCACGCTGCAAGCGCTTTGGCGACAGGTTTCCAGGCGCCGTAGGCGTTCCACACGGCGGCGCGGCCGAAATCCTCCTCCGCATCGTCGGGCGATGGCGGGAAGATCTCCGGATCGACGACTGCGCGTACGCCGACAGTGAACTGGCTGTCCTGCGGAAAACCGGCCTCGGCCATCACCTGCTTCAGGTCCTGCGCATGCATCGCGGTCCAGAACGGCTCGTTATTGTTGAACGCATCCCAGTCGCGCATGAATTGCTCGAACAGCGGCATCTCGTCCGAATATTGCGGCTGTTCGATGTGCAGGATCAGCCCGCCCGGTGTCAGGACGCGGTTCGCCTCGGCCAGCAGCCGCGGCATGGCCTTGGCGCTCAGCTCGTGCAGGAACATGGTGGTCTGGACCCAGTCAAAGCTGCCATCGTCCCAGCGCGACAGATCTTCGCCATTCGCCTGCACGAAGCGGATATTGGTAACGCCCAATGCCGCTGCGCGCGCCGCGCCATAGCGCAGCGATGCGCCGGCGGTGTCGATGGCGATGACTTCTGCGTCGGGATAGGCTTGCGCGATAGGCACTGCATTGTGGCCCACCGTCGCGCCGATATCGAGAATGCGCTTGGGGCTCCAATCGGGTCGCTCGCGCCTGGCCCATTCGACCACCGCCTGCCCGCCGCCATCGTTCAGCCCGCCCAGCGCGCCGCCGGTGGTGGCGAAGATGCCGATATCGTAATTCGCACCCGCCACCACGTCGCCTTCGCGCTCCACCGAGTGATAGCCACCGGGCTGACAATGGATATCGACCACCTGCTGGTACCACGGCTGTTCGACTCCAGCATCCAGTTCGAGCTGCCCCGACTGCGCGTTGTAGCGCGCCGCCGCCGCATCCAGGTCATCGATCTGGCGCAGCACCGTCTGGCGGCCGTTCTGCTGGCGCATTTCCATCGAATTGCGTTTCAGCGCGGACCAGGTGCGGTGCCAGCTGGTCGCGTTCATCGCTTCGCGCACTTCGTGTCGCGTCTCCGGTTCGCGTCCGTGCTCCGCTGCAAAGGCAGGCTTGGCCTGCTGTTCATAAGCCAGCGCATTCCCCTTGCCGATGGACCCGGACAGGAAACGGTTGAAATGCGTCAGGAAGTTGAACCGTGCCGCTTCGTCATGGCTGGTTTTCGGCATCATCGGGTGGCGCGTCAGCGCCGTGTAGGGCGGCGGCAGATCGGTCGGCATGGGCGGAGCCTCGTGGCTGAAAATTTGTCCGGACAAGTTTGGCGCAATGAGCGAAGGTGTCAACTGTGCTGGCGTTCCGGCATCGCGCTTCTTTGTTTGTTCTTAATTTGTTCTATCGTAAGACTCCAATCAAACGAACGATTCGCCCGCGACCGGAACCATGACAAAACTCTATCTCGATTTCGACAGCTTCTTCGCCAGTGCGGAACAGCATTTCAATCCTGCACTGCGCGGAAAGCCCATCGGCGTCGTGCCGATCAATGCGCCTAATGCAGCATGCGTCGCGTTGAGCAAGGAGGCGAAGGCCGCCGGCGTCCCTTCACATTCGCGGATCGATGCCGCACGCCAGGTATTGCCGGAATGCACCTTCGTTGTCGCCCGCCCGGATGCGTATGTCCGGCTGCATCATCGCGTCTTGGCAGTTATCGAACAATGCGTTCCTGTTGGCACAGTACGCTCTATCGATGAACTGGTGTGCGATCTGGTGCAGAGCGAAGCCGACGATGCCGCCGCCCTGATACAGCGCATAAAGACGGCCCTGTGCGACGCATTCGGACCGGTACTGACCTGTTCCATCGGTGTCGCGCCAACCGAAATGCTGGCCAAGGTGGCGGCGGAAAGCTGTAAGCCGGACGGGGCCAGCGTATGGCGTGAATGTGAATTGCAGGCGCGCATCGAGGGACTGTCTTTGCGGACCCTTCCCGGCATCTCGGACGGCATGGAGTCGCGTCTGAAGGCCGCGGGTATCGCCGATGTTTCTGCGCTCTGGCATGTCGAGCCGAAGCGGGCGCGTGCCATATGGGGCAGTATCGAAGGTGAACGGTTCTGGAATGCCCTGCATGGTCTGGCCTATGAACGACCGACCACGACTAAACGGATGTTCGGCCATAGCCGCATCCTGACGAAAAGCTGGCGCAACGCGCGCGGAGTTCGCGCATGTAGCCGGCAACTTGTGCTTAGTGCGGCACGGCGGCTGAGACGTGCCGGATACCGCGCAACGAAAATGACGCTGGGCGCGCGCAATACGCACTACGGGTCCGGCGGTCGCCACGCCTCGAAGCCGCGCTGGTCGTCCGAACTGGTTTTCGACCCGGCGCGCGACGATCTGACGTTGTTGTCGCATCTTGCCGAACTGGTCGACCGGTTCGACTGCCATGGTCCGGACCAGCCCCGCTCGGTCAGCGTCATGCTGCACGGGCTGACGCCGGAAGACGTGCAGCAGGGCGAACTTTTCGCAGCGACCGAACCGAAACATGACCGGCGCGATGCGTTGAGCGACGCGCTCGATGAATTACGGGCGAGACATGGCCCCAACGCGGCGACAATAGGACCAAAGGTCGATTTGCCCGGGGGTTATCTTGGCGCGAAGATCGCATTCGGGCGCATTCCCGACCTGGCCGACTTCAGCGACTCCTTCACCAAGGACAGCGATACGCACTTCTGCACCGTGTGATCTATGCGCCTACAAACACCGTGAGTTTTGCAATCGAGATTGCTATTGCATGCAAACGCGGGGCGATTGACCGCATACCGCGCGTTAACTATCGCCTTTCCCATGCCGCGCCCACGATACTTGCAAGACCGCTGATGCGGCGCGCCATCGTCCTTGCCGGATTGCTTTCCGCCACAATGTCCGGCTGCACCAATTTCGCGGCCGCACCCGAAGCGCCGGTTGCCGTGGCTGCCCTGCCTGCTGCGTTCCCGAAGGTGGAGATCGCGGGAGCATACCGGCCTGCGCAATGGTGGACAGGTTTCGAAGATCCGGTGCTCGACGCTGTTGTATCGCGCGCGCTGGAGCGCAATCTTGACATAGCCGAGGCCGCCGCACGGCTGACGAGGGCGAATGCGCAAGCCCGTATTGCCCGGTCGGCGCAGCTTCCCTCACTCGACGCTACGGTAGGCACCAGTTTTTCGGACTCGCCATTGGCAGGGTCCGGCTTTGGCAGTTTCGGTCAGGCGGCTCCGGCCGGCGATGTCGACGCGCCGACGCTTCCGCCGGATGCACAAGTCGCCGCGCCGACGCGCTTCCAGGTCGAGAACTACGGCATCGGCGTCGCAGCATCCTATGAAGTCGATATCTTCGGGCGTGTCCTGAACGATGCCCTCGCCGCGCGTTCCGATGCGCAAGCGGCGGCTTTCGATGTGCAGACCGTCCAGCTTGCCGCCGCTGCCGAGGCCATCTCCACCTATTTCGACATTGTCGATGCCCGTCGCCAGATCGAACTGACGCTGGCGAGCGTCGATATCCTGACCGACCGCGTCGCTCGCGCCGAAGACCGCTTCGCACGCGGACTTGGCGAAAGTTTCGAGCTGTATCGCGTGCGGCAGGATCTGCGCGTGGCACAGGCCAGCCTGCCGGTGCGCGAAAGCGCGCTACGCAATGCCACCAGCCGCCTCGCGCTGGTGCTGCGTGATGTGCCGCAGGCTGTTGATAGCCGCCTCGACACCGCGCTTCGGCCACGCCTGGTATTCGATCCGGTTCCGTCCGGTCTGCCGGTCGAACTGCTGTCGCAGCGGCCCGATGTCGCGGCGGCCTATACGCGGTTCGAATCGGCGCGGCTGCGCATCGGTGCGCGGCGGGCGGAGCGGTATCCGGCGATCCGGCTGACCGGTTCGCTCGGCACGCAGGCAGGCGACCCGCTGGGCGCGTTCGACATCATTGACAACTGGGCGCTCTCGCTCGCCTCCAACCTCACCGCACCGTTGTTCAACGCTGGACGCATTGGGGCGAATATCGACGCGGCACGCGCCACATATGATGAAGCCGCCGCCGGATATACCCGCGCTGTGTTGCGCGCCTATGGCGAGGTTGCGGCGGCGAACGCGGAATATGAGGAGCAACGGCAGCGTTACCGCTTGGTGCTGGACCAGCTTGCCGAGGCCGAGGCATCGGCGGAGTTGCAAGCTGCCCGCTTCCGTAGCGGTGTGGGTGCCTACACCGCCTATCTCGATGCGGTGCGCGCAGTACGGCAGGTTGAATCCAGCCTGTCAGGGGCAGGACGCGACGTTGCCTTGGCGCGCCTTGGCGTGCATCGCGCGCTGGGCGGTGACTGGGCGGGCGAAATCGTTGCGCTCGAACCGGTGCTCGAACCCCCAACCGACAAGACAGCCGAAACGCCCCCGGAGACAGCGAATGAGTAAGCAGCTGAAACTGGTGCTGGCAGTGCTGGGCGGCGCGATCGCCCTTGCTGCGATCATGGTGGCTTTGCGCTCCGAACCCGAACAGGAAACGCGCGTGCAGACTGCACCGCTTGTGGAAACGCAAGTGCTGCCTTTGGCCTCCGGTCCGCTGGTGGTGTCCGCGTCCGGCGCGGTCGAGGCACGCGAGACGGTCAGCATCGCCGCGCAGGTTTCGGGGCGCATTTCCTTTGTGAACCCAGCGTTTGTTGAAGGGGGCAGTGTGGGTTCGGGCGCAGTTCTGGTACGGCTGGAGACGGCGGATTACACCAACCGCGTCCGCAGCGCGCAGGCGGACGTGGCGGCGCAACGTGTCGCGGTGTTGCAAGCCGAGGAAGAGGTTCGCATCGCGCGTACCGAACTAGACCGGTTCGACGACCGGACGCAAAACAGTTTTGCCGCCAGTATCGACAGCGACGACTACGCCAGCCGAATTTTGCCGCCTGCCGATCTGCAACGCACGCGCCGTGCCGCCACAGCTTCGACGCCGCGCAATAGCGGGCTGGCCACACGCGAACCGCAGCTGCGCAGCGCTCGCGCCGCCCTGCAACGCGCGCAAGCCAATCTGGCGGATGCCGAACTGGCATTGGGCCGTACTACGATCCGCGCGCCGTTCGCCGCTTCGGTTGCAGCCGAAACCGCTGCAATCGGCGCGGTGGTGCAACCGGGGCAGGCCTTGGGCGAGCTGGTTTCGCGCAATGGCTACGACGTGCGCGTCGGCCTGACCGAAGCACAGGCTGCACTGGTGCCGGGTCTGTTGAATGGCGGGGGCGGCCGTATTCCAGCCAGCGTTTCGCTCGAATTCGGCGATGACCGCTTCGAATGGAATGCCTATGTGGCCCGCGCCGATGCGGCGCGCGACGACCAGACCCGCCTGATCGACGTGTTCCTTCGGGTACCCGATCCGCAGCGTGGCGGGCGGCTTGTGCAGGAAACAGACGGGGCGACCAGCGACGGTAGGACTGGCGACGGGGGGAGCCGCGCGCCCCCATTGCTGCTCGGCAGCTTCGTGCAGGCGCAGATCACCGGGGCCAGCATCGGCACCTATCTCGCCGTTCCGGTGGAGCATTTGCGCTCGGACGATACCCTGTGGCTGGTTCGCGAGGGCAAGCTCGCCATCGTACCCGCGCGCATCGTGCAGCGCACCGACGATACCGCATTCGTCACGATCCCGCGCCTGTCCGGTGCGGTCCGCCTCGTCACCAGCACCCTGCGCGCGCCGGTAAACGGCATGCCTGTGCGCGTCGAGCGTCCGGCCGCCGCACAGGCCGCGCGCTAGGCGATGGCAGTGGACGAGGCACCGGCGGGCTACACCCCACCCGCCAACCAGCCGACGCGCGCCCGCGACCGGCGCGGCGTGGTTGCCTACATGGCGCGCAACGGCGTCGCCGCGAACCTGCTGATGGTCGCCATGCTGGTGCTGGGCGTCATCAGTTTCCAGAACATCGTGCAGGAAGTATTTGCCGAGGCCAGCCTCGATACGGTCAGCGTCAGCGTCGTCTACCCCGGCGCGACACCCGAGGAAATCGAGCAATCGGTTATCCAGAAGGTGGAGCAGGCGGTAGAGAGCGTCGAGGGGGTGCAGGACATCACCGCGACCGCGTCCGAATCTGTCGGCACCGTGCTGGTGCAACTGGAACTTGGCGCCGACATGGCGCGCGCGCTGGACGAGGTGAAGGCCGCGATAGACCAGATCCAGACGCTGCCCGACGATACCGAAGAACCCAGTGTGCGCGAAGTCACAACACGGCAAAGCGTGCTGCGCGTCGCGTTGTATGGCGATGTGCCCGAACGAACCTTGAAGGAAACGGCATACGAGCTGGAAGAAGCGCTGTCCGGACTGCCTGATGTCAGCTTCGTCGATACCAGCACAGTGCGCGATTACGAGATCAGCATCGAAGTCGATCAGGACCGGCTGCAATCGCTCGGCCTGTCGCTTACCGATATCCAGCGCGCGGTCGGCGCGGACAGCTTGGATACGCCCGCCGGAACCATCGACACGGCAACGCGCGAAGTGCGCATCCGCACGGTCGGGCGCAATTACGATGCGCGCGATTTCGGAGAGATTGCGCTACGCACGACAGCCGATGGCCGCATCTTGCGATTGCGCGATGTGGCGACCATTTCGGACGGGTTCGAGGACAATGACCTTGTCGCGCGGTTCAACGGCAAGCCGGTCGCGTTTGTCGAGGTCTTCCGCACCAGCGACGAGCGCGTTCTTGATATTGCCGACGCGGTAAAAACCCATCTCGCCGAAGAATTCGGCCCCAATGCGCCACCCGGCATTTCCTACGAGGTCTGGAACGACACCTCGCAATTGCTCAACGACCGGCTTGGCCTGCTGATCGACAATGCGATCTTTGGTCTGATCCTGGTGCTGGTGGCGCTTACGCTGTTTCTCGATGTGAGGCTGGCATTCTGGACCGCCGTCGGCATCGGCGTGACGTTCATCGGGGCGATTTTCATGCTCGACCTGTTCGGATCCAGCATCAACATGTTCTCGCTGTTCGGCTTCATTCTCGCGCTTGGGCTGGTGGTGGACGATGCGGTGGTGGTGGGCGAAAATATCTATGCCGAACGCGAGAGTGGGCGCAGCGGTCTGGGCGCGGCGATTGCAGGTACGCAGCGCGTGGTGAAGCCGGTGATCTTCGCGGTGCTGACCACGGTCGCCGCGTTCTCGCCCCTGTTCGCAGTTGGCGGCGGCATCGGTGCGATCCTGTCGGATATTCCGAAGGTGGTGGTGGCGGTGCTGCTGCTGTCCGTTATCGAGGCAATGCTGATCCTGCCCTATCATCTCAGCCATCTGCCCGCCGCCGGGGAGGCTGCGAAAAACCGGGTTACGATCTTCTTCGAGCGCATCCAGCGCGCTGTCGACAAGCGGTTTCAGGCGTTTGTACAGGGGCCGCTAGATGGCGCGCTGCGCTTTGCCGTGCGAATGCCCTACCTCATGCTGGCAAGCGGCATCGCGCTGCTTATCGTCTTCGTTGCGATGGTCCCCGCCGGTATCCTGAAAGTCGCGTTCTTTCCGCAGATCGAAGGCAATTCGATCAATGCGCAGCTCGAAATGCCTGCTGGCGCGACGATAAACGTGACCGAAGCCACGGTCGCGCAAATCGAAGCTGCAGCCGAGCGGGTGCGGGTGCGCATGATCGAGCTGGAGGGCGGACGCGATCCGGTCGATGCGACCTATACAACTATCGGCGCGTCCGCCGTGCGCGGCGGGCCGGAGGGTATCAGCCAGACCCTGTCCGCCAACCTCGCCACCATCAATTACAACCTGCTGTCGGCAGGCGAGCGCGACATCTCCGCACTGCAATTCGAGGAAGCATGGCGAGCGGAACTGGGCGATGTTCCGGCGGCGCGGTCCCTGTCGATTACCTCTTCGCTCGTGTCGTTCGGCGCGCCCGTCGCGGTACGGCTGAGTCACCCGGACGAAGCGGTGCTGGCCATTGCAGGCGAGCGGCTGCAGCGCAGCCTGTCGGATATAGACGGCGTGTTCGATGTCGAGAGCGATGCCGATGCCGGTTTGCAGGAAATCGAACTGCGCCTGAAACCCGCAGCGCGCACGCTGGGCATTACGGTTCAGGATCTTGCGGCACAGGTTCGCGCTGCATTCTTCGGCGCAGAAGCGGTGCGGGTACAGCGCGGGCGCGAAGACGTGCGGGTCTATGTCCGTCTGCCAGAAAGCGAACGCGATTCCATCGCCGATATCGAGAACTATCGCGTGCGGGTGCCGGGTGCTGGATTACCGGGCAATGGTGGCCAGGTGCCGGTCGGGACACTGGCCGAGGTGTCGTTCAGCGAAGCGCCGAGCGTCATCCGCCGGGACGAGGGCCGCCGTGTCACCACCATTACCGCCGATGTGGAGGATGAAAAGGTCACGGGGAACGACGTCGCTGCTGTTTTGGAGGCGGGTATCCTGCCGGAATTACGGAGCGACTATCCCGCGCTGGTCGCCGAATTCGGCGGCGAGCAGGAAGAACAGCAGGAAAGCTTCGGCGATCTCGGCGTGGCCTTCGCGCTGGCGCTTATTGCGATTTATGCGCTGCTGGCAATTCCCTTCAAATCCTATTGGCAGCCGCTTATCATCATGGCCGCCATCCCGTTCGGCATCATCGGCGCGCTGCTTGGGCATTTGTTGCTTGGCATTCCGGTCGGTATCCTGTCGATGTTCGGCATCATCGCCCTGTCGGGGGTGGTCATCAACGGATCGCTGGTGCTGATCGATTTCGTGAACGAGAATCTGGCGACGGGCATGGACCGCGTCGAAGCCATCGTCGGCGCAGCAAAGTCGCGCTTCCGCCCGATCATGCTGACCGCTGTTACGACATTCCTGGGCGTCGCGCCCATCACGTTCGAAACCAGCCTGCAAGCCCAGTTCCTGATCCCGATGAGCGCCAGCCTGGGCTTCGGCGTGCTGTTCGGCACGATCCTGCTGCAATTGCTCATACCTGCGCTGTGCATCTTGCAGCTACGCGCAGGCGACCGGTTCCGCCGCTGGTTCGGACGCGACCGGCCTGCCGTTGCGCATACTGCCGAAAACGCGGCGCTACCGGCCCGATAACCCGGCAGGCATAACCTTTGCCAAGATAACAAAGCTATGCCTGATTTCGCATACAGATGATCCTATCTGCCAGGGTATGACATGCTCGCACGCCTCTGAAACTGACGAGAATACCGGCGCGGACCTGGTCGCCGATTTCGCCGCGCATGTCGAAGCGCGCGCTTTTCCCTGCGTCGGCGCGAAATCGGCACTGGCGCATGGTTCGCTGAAGATCGTGCCCTGTCGCGATATCGCAAGCAGCTGGGACGATCTGGTTATGCATCAGGAACTGCTGGCTTGGTCGAAGGACTATGCTGCCAATCCCGACGGTTTCCGTTCACTCGCCTTCATATTCCGCGAACCGTTCAACGGCACGGAAGCCGCGTTCGAAACCGCGATGTGGGACCGTATCCAATCCCTAACGGACAAGGACGAATGGCTCGATCAGCCTTATGATCAAGCGGTCAGTTCGGACCCGGAAGACCCCCATTTCGGACTTAGCTTCGGAGGCGAAGCCTATTTTGTGGTCGGTATGCACGCGCAAGCCTCGCGCCCCGCCCGCCGGTTCCGCCGTCCTGCCATGGTTTTCAACCTGCACGACCAGTTCGTGCGCCTGCGCGAACAGAACCGCTATCTTCGCATGCGCGAAGCCATCCTAAACCGCGACGTTCAACTGGCTGGCGGTATTAACCCCATGCTCGCGATCCACGGCGAGACGAGCGAGGCACGCCAGTATAGCGGGCGGCAAGTCGATGACGACTGGCGTGCGCCCTTTGCCGGCCGCAGCGGAAGTGGAACCGACAAACCGTGACAAACGCCACCCGCATCCCGCCGCGCAGCGGTGTCGCCTTCCATCTGTCCGCAGGCGAGCGCCTGACCGTGATCGACCCGCTCGGCATGCAAGTTGCCGACCTGGTCGCCTATAGTACGCAAGATATCCGCGAGGTTGTCTCCAATGGGCGCACGTTCGACTATGAGGAGACCATTTCGCTCACCAGCGGCCACACGCTGTGGTCGAACCGTTCGAACAGGATGCTGGACATCATGGAGGACACCGTCGGCTGCCACGATTTCCTGCTTACGCCGTGCAGCGAAGCGACCTTCCGCCATTTTTATCCCGAACATCCCGTCCATCGCGGCTGCTTCGGCAATCTCGCCGCCGCGCTGGAACCGTATGGCGTCGAACCGGACGCAATACCGGTGGCCTTTAACGTGTTCATGAACGTGCCTGTCGATGGCGAAACCGGCAGGCTGGACGTCTTGCCGCCGACTGGCAAACCCGGCGACCGGATCGTGTTCGAAGCGAAGATGAATCTCGTTATAGGCCTCACGGCCTGTTCGGCCTATGCTTCGAACGGTGGCGAATTCAAACCGATCGACTATGGGATCGCGCCGGCAAAGGCGACGCCGACAACCTCGGTATAGGGGCTCAGCTCTCGCTCAGCTCGTCACCGACGGCCAGACCGCCTTCTCCGTAAAGGTATATCGGGTCGAACTTGCCCATCGCCTTCAGTTTTTCGGCGTCGAGAATGGTGATCCGCCCGCGCCGGAAATCGACCACGCCACCATCGCGCAGGTCGGTTAGTGTGCGACTGATATGCACCGTCGAAATACCGCAGATTTCCGCCAGGTGCGATTGCGTCATCGGTGTCTGGAAACCCCCTTCCCCGCCCAGCCCGACCATGCGCAGGCGATACCAGATTTCCGCGATCAGATGTGCCACGCGTCCGGCGGCGCGCAGCTGTCCGCTCTTCGATATCCATTCGCGATGGATCGCAGAGTCCAAAAGAGTGGAGAACCAGAACAGGCGTACCAGATGCGGGTGCTCGCCTTGCAGACGCTTGAGCGCTTCGTGCGGCACGAGGCCGATCTTCGCACCCCCAATAACCATCAGGTCATGGTCCAGCCTTTTCAGGGCGAATGCATGGAGATCGACGAAGTCGCCCGGCACCTGAAACCCCACGATGGCGCGGTGGCCGCCCTCGTGGATCGTGCGCAGCATATAGCCTTCGATCAGCATCGTGCTGTAATGTACCAGATCGCCGCGATTGATGAGTATTTCGTCGCCTTCGACGATCCTGATTTCGTCGATCAAATTTTCGACAATAGCTTTTTGTTCGCGCGACAGGGCGTGCCGCAGCCGCCCTTGCAGGAATCTGTGCGTCCATGGATAGTCTGCCTGTTCTGTCATCCTTACCCCCGTTAATTGCCCGTTCCATCACCGCCGGCTTCCGTGCGGTAGAACACGAAAAGACCATTGCGACCAGCAGTTTTCACTTTGTTTAATGCAGTAAAATCAAATAGGTGTTGCGTGCAATCAATGTCGTCGGAGCAATAACATTGCATTGGGGTTTCGCGCGGCGTCACGCCCGCCTATCGCATTGACCATGGACCGTGCGGGCATCGTTCACGAAAACTTCCTGCGGCGCGTTGCTGTGGGCGACTTGCCGCATGGACCCGCGCCTGACGACGTCGATCACCGCACGCTGGTGCAGCTATACCGCTCCGCTTGCCTGACTCGTGCGCTCGATATTGTGGCGCGCGCGATGCAGGCGGCGGGCCAGGGCTATTACACCATCGGATCGTCCGGCCACGAGGCAATGGCCGCCGTCGCTGCGGCATTGCGCCCGACCGACATGGCGTTTCTGCATTACCGCGATGCCGCGTTCCAGATAGAGCGCGCGGCGCAGGTCGGTGGGCAAAACGTCGCATGGGACATGGTCGCCAGCTTTGCCTGTTCCACCGCCGATCCGATCAGCGGCGGCCGGCACAAGGTGCTCGGATCGAAGGCGCTCAACATTCCGCCGCAGACCAGCACCATCGCCAGCCACCTGCCCAAGGCGATGGGCGCAGCCTATTCCATCGGTCTCGCCAACAGGGTGCAACCCGAACACCGAACCCTGCCGCGCGACGGAATTGCGATGGCCAGTTTCGGCGATGCGTCCGCCAACCATTCCACGGCGTTAGGTGCCATAAATGCAAGTTGCTGGACCGCATTCTCCAAGGTGCCGATGCCGGTGCTCTGGGTATGTGAGGATAATGGCATCGGCATTTCCACCAAGACCCCCGGAGGCTGGATCGCGGCAAGCTATGCCAACCGCCCCGAACTCGCTTATTTCGCGTGCGACGGGCGCGATTTTGCGGCGACGTTGGAGACAGCCCGTGCCGCCGCCGCGCATGTCCGAACGACGCGCAAGCCAGCCTTCCTGCATATTGAAACCGTGCGGCTATACGGCCACGCAGGGGCCGATGTGCAGACCGCCTATCGCGCGCGCACCGAAGTGGAAGCGGAAGAGGCGGACGATCCGTTGCTGCACCTTGTCCGCCAACTGCGCGACAGTGGCGCGCTCGACTTGTCCCAGGTGCTGGAAATATACCGCGAAACACTGGCGCGAGTGGAGCGTATCCGCGCCGATATCTGCGCCCTGCCCCGCCTCGAAACGGCACAGCAGGTAATGGCGTCCATTGTCCCGCCAAAACGCGCGCATGCAAACATAGCCCCGCCCACCGATGCGCAACGCGAAACCGCATTCGGCACCGACTGGAAGCAGCACGCGCAGCCGCAAATCATGAGCCGTTGCATCAACTGGGCGCTGACCGATCTGATGCTGGAGCATCTCGAAATCGCGCTGATGGGTGAGGACATCGGTGCCAAGGGCGGCGTATATGGCGTTACGCAGAAGCTTGCCACGCGGTTCGGGCGGGCGCGTGTGATCGACAGCCTGCTGGACGAACAGTCCATCCTTGGCACCGCCATCGGCTGCGCGCATAACGGCATCCTGCCCATCCCCGAAATTCAGTTCCTCGCCTATTACCACAATGCCGAGGACCAGATACGCGGGGAAGCGGCGACGCTGCCGTTCTTTTCGGACGGGCAGTATACCAACCCGATGGTCGTGCGGATTGCGGGACTTGGATACCAGCGCGGATTCGGCGGCCATTTCCATAACGACAACAGCCTGGCCGCCTTGCGCGACGTACCCGGCATCATCGTATGCTGCCCGTCCAATGGCGCGGACGCGGCGCGGTTGCTGCGCGAGTGTATGCGGCTGGCGCGCGAGGAGCAGCGGGTGGTAGTATTCCTCGAACCGATCGCGCTATACGGTCGCCGCGATTTGCACGAAGCAGGCGACGACGGCTGGCTAAGCGTCTATCCGCCACCCGCCGAACGTATCGGTTACGGCGAGGTAACAACGCATGGCGATGGGGCCGACCTTGCCATCGTGACCTTCGGCAATGGCGTGCCGATGGCGTTGCAGGCCTGTCGAATTCTCGGCGCTGCTGGCATCGGCGCGCGTGTCATCGACCTTCACTGGCTCGCGCCCTTGCCTGCCGATGCGCTGGTGGCTGCAGCTGGCAAGACAGGTGCAATGCTGATTGTGGACGAAACGCGCCGTTCTGGCGGCATTGCGGAAGGGCTGATGACGCTGCTGGCCGAACGCACTGCGCTACCCTGTGCGCGCTATTGTGCGGAGGACAGCTTCATCCCGACCGGCCCGGCCTATGCCGCCACCATGCCGGACGTCGCCGGTATCGTCGAACATGCCACCGCGCTGATGAAAAGGCCGTGAAGACCGCAGTTGTTATCTGTCCCGGGCGCGGCACCTACAACGCTGCCGAACTGGGCTACCTCGCGCGTTATGGCGACACTGCCCTGCTTTCGGATTTCGACGATCAGCGGCGTGCGGCAGGGCAGGCTACGCTTACCGAACTGGACGGCGCGGACCGTTTCAGCCTTGCGAAGCATACGCGCGGCGACAATGCCTCGGCGCTGATTTACGCTGCAACGTTAGGCGATTTTACTGCCATCGACCGCGAAGAGATCGAAGTCGTAGCAGTCACCGGCAATTCGATGGGCTGGTATTCCGCCCTCGCCTGTGCCGGCGCGACCACGCCACAGGACGGCTTCACCATCGCCAACACGATGGGCGCGCTGATGCAGCAGGCACTGATTGGCGGGCAGCTGGTCTATCCTTTCCTTGGCGAAGACTGGCAGCCGGATCCCGCACGCAAAGCGGAGCTGCTAGCGATGGTGGACGACATTGACGGCGATGGAGACACCTTGCTGGCGCTTTCCATCGACCTTGGCGGAATGCTGGTGCTGGCGGGTAACGAAGCTGGCCTGCGCGCTTTCGAAGCCGTGGTTCCACGCATTGCCGACCGCTTTCCGCTGCGCCTCGCCAACCATGCCGCGTTCCATACGGCCTTGCAGGAACCCGTGGCGCAGCGGGGGCAGGCAGCGTTGTCGCAAGACCTGTTCGCACAGCCCGCCCTGCCGCTGATCGACGGGCGCGGGTCGATCTGGTGGCCGCACAGCGTCGATACCGCAGCCTTGCGCGACTATACATTAGGCGCGCAGGTTACACAGGGGTACAACTTCACCCGCGCCGTCACCATCGCCGCACGCGAGTTCGCGCCGGACCTTTTCATCGTCACCGGACCCGGCACCACGCTTGGCGGTGCGGTGGCGCAATCACTGATTCTCGCCGATTGGCGCGGCCTGACTGATCGGGCCACGTTCAAGGCACGACAGGTAGACGATCCGCTGCTTGTCTCGCTGGGCATGCCCGAACAGCGCGCTACCGTCGTTCAATAGCCGAAGCGCAGCCCCGCCCAGACGGTGCGCGGGGCACCCAAATCGATCGCCCCGCCCGAATTGCGCGTTACCACCGTTTCGTCGAACAGGTTCTCACCGCGCAACACCAGCGACAGGCCACCGGTCAACGGCATCTGCGCATAGGCGCCCAGTGTGGTCGCAGGCGGCAGGCGCTGGCTCTCGCTGTCATCCTCGAACTGCGCGCCGATATGGCGCAGCGTGGCGGACAGCACCCAGCCTGGCGCGGGGCGTACGCTTACTGTCGCCGCAGCAGCGAACTCAGGACTTTGCGCGGGGCGGAACCCGTCCAGTGCCGCCGACGCACCGCGCCCTTCGACCAAAGCATCGGTATAGGTCGCTGTCGCATCGAACGAGACGATGCCGCGCGATACCGACAGGCCCGCCTCGACGCCCTGCGCTGCAATAGCGGGCAGGTTGCGCCGTTCGCGCAGGGTCGGCGTCAGCGTGACATTGGCGATGGCGTTTTCCACTCGGTTGTCGAAGGCGGTCAGCGTCAGCGCGACATCCTTGGCAGGCGTCAGGTCAATCCCCGCTTCGAACCCCTGCAATTCCTCGCTCTCCAGCGCCGCGTTCGCTTGCGTCACTACGGGAAAAATGACGAAGGGGCGGTACAATTCGTTCAACGTCGGCAGTCGTAGCCCGCGATACGCGGCGGCGCGCAGCCGAAGCGTGTCGGATACGGTGTATGCCGCCCCGCCGCGATACGTCACCGTCCAGTCGCTGCGGTCCGGCGCACGCAGATCGCTCACCAGCCCACCCGCATCGTCGCGCGCGGTGAAGAAGCCGTTCTCGATCACGGTGCGGTCGGCGCGGACGCCGCCGGTCACCACCAGCGCGCCCAGCATCCAATCGTTTTCCACAAACAGGCCCAGATCGCTGGTGCGCCCGCCGCCGCGCCGCCGCTCGCGCAGATTGCCGCTGAAGGCGCTGAACGCATTCTCCTGCAATTCACCCTCGGCACGGCGATAATCCACGCCAAGGCGCAGCACATGATCGGGGCCAACCGGTGGACGCAATTCCAGTTTTCCGCCCAGCCCGGTCGAGGGCGTGTTGCGCTGGTCCAGCACTTTCACGAAGCGTGTCGAACTGATGACGATGTTGGAGAAATTGCGCGCCTGCACATAGGCGAGCGCATCGAATTGCCAGCGTCCAGTGCCGACGAAGCGCAGGCTGGCATCCTGTCCGCGGCTGCGCGAATCCGCACCGTCGAAGCGCAGCGTGCGCCGGTCGTCGAACATGCCGATGCGCGCCTGCATTTCGACGGCATCCGCCACCGGCACCTCGGCGCGCAGGTCGGCGGACCAGCTATCGAACCGTGCCCGTGCGGTGGCCGGTACGCGCTGACCTACCGGCGTGGTGAAGAACCCGCGCCCGCGATCCCACCGCCCGCCGGCGACCACCGAACCCGCGCCCACTGGTACCGCGAGGCTCGCGCTCGCTTCGGTGGCGCCACGATCATTGGCCAGAAGCGATGCCAGCAGCGGTTCGCGTGCCTCCGGGTCGGCGCTTTCCAGCGCGATGGTCCCGGCCAGAGCGCCCGCGCCAAACGGTCCGGAGCCCCCGCCACGCGTCACGGCGATACGGCCCAGCCGCGCGGGGTCGATGGCGGACAGTGGAATATATCCGAAGAACGGATCGGCCACCGGCACCCCGTCCAGCAGCACCAGCGCGCGGCTGGTCGCATTACCACCCAGCGCGCGTAGCGTCACACCCTGCGCGCTGGGGTTGGAGGAACGGGAATCGGACCGCCGAAATTGCTGAAAACCCGCCACCGCGCCAAGCGCATCCTCGATCCGGCCGCTCGGTACCGTGGCGATCTGATCGGCGTCTATTACGCGCGTGGAATAGGCCGCCGCCCCCGCCGTATCGGGCAAACCAGTGCCGGAGATGACGATATCGTCTCTAACAACGCCATTGTCATCTGGGGAGGTAGTCTGTGCCTGCACGGGTACAGCGAAGAAAACTGCGAGGAAGCTCAATGGGTAACGCATGGCGCGCGCCCTATCGTGCGATAAGGGTATTGGAAACAGCCGCACTAGGATTGCGTGCCGCTTTGGCTTACGCTTATCCGTAAAGGAGTTTGCAAGATGAGTGGCAAGAACAGCGCCCCCGATTTCGATGTGCTGATCGTCGGCGCGGGAATATCCGGCATCGGCATGGCTGCGCATATGCAAATGCAGTGTCCCGACCGAAGCTATGCGATACTCGAAGGGCGGGACAAGATCGGCGGCACCTGGGACCTGTTCCGCTATCCCGGGGTGCGGTCGGACAGCGACATGCATACGCTGGGCTATTCTTTCGAGCCGTGGACCGACGAGGAATCCATCGCGGGCGGTGACGCGATTCTCAGCTACCTGCATAAGGTTGCGCGCAAGTATGATATCGAACGGCATATCCGCTTCGGCCATCGCGTCCTGACTGCGGACTGGGACAGCCAGGATGCGTGCTGGCGTCTGGTCCTGCAGACTGCGGAAGGCGAGCAAACGCTGAGCGCGCGTTTCCTCTATCTGGGTTCCGGCTATTACGATTACGACCAGCCGCACGATGCCGGATTCGATACCAGCCAGTACACTGGCAAGGTCGTGCATCCGCAATTCTGGCCGGACGATCTGGATTATGCCGGGAAAGAAGTCGTCGTCATTGGCTCCGGTGCCACGGCTGTGACGATTGTGCCGGCGATGACCGACGCCGCGAAACGCGTGACAATGCTGCAGCGCACGCCGACCTGGATGTTCGGCCTGCCCAGTCGCGACTGGATCGCCAACGCCTTGCGCACGGTACTGCCGCACGACGTGGCTTATCGCATCACGCGGTGGAAAAACGTGCTGGTAACCGACTGGGGCTTCAAGCGAGCGCGCGGCAAGCCCGACAAGTTTTCCAAGATGTTGACCAAGCGGCTGGAAAAGTCGCTTCCCGCTGATGCTGACATGGCGGACTTCACCCCGCCTTACGGACCGTGGGACCAGCGGCTGTGCGCTGTGCCTGACGATGACCTGTTCGTTGCCATGAAGGCTGGCAAGGCGCGCGTCATGACGGACCGGATCGCACAGTTCAAAGGCAACACCATCGAACTGGAAAGCGGCAAGACCATTCCCGCCGATGTGGTCGTCACCGCCACCGGACTGACGCTGGCCATGACCGGCAAGATCGCGATCACCATGGACGGTGCGCCGGTCGATTTCACGCAGCACTTCTACTACAAGGGCTGCATGTTCTCCAACGTGCCGAACCTGGCGGTGGTATTCGGCTATCTCAATGCCAGTTGGACCTTGCGTGCCGATCTGAATGCCGACTTCATCTGCCGCGTTCTCAACCGGATGAAGGACGGCGGCAACGCGATCGCTGTGCCGGTGCTGACGCCGCAACAGGAAGCCGAACTGGAAGAGGACGACATCTTCGACTTTTCCTCCGGCTATATCCAGCGCGGGCGGCATCTGATGCCGAAAAGTGCGGTCGGGTATCCTTGGCGTCTCAACCAGGATTACCGTGCGGACCGCAAGTTTATGGCCGAAGACGTGTATGACGGGATCCTGACCTTCCACGAAGGCCCGAACGCCGCACAGTCTGTCGCCGACGACATGCTGGAACCGGCTGAATAGCATGGCAGAAACCGGTACCGCAGACGCCCGTATCTTCACCGCAGGACTGATCGTCATCGGCGACGAGATCCTGTCGGGCCGCACCCATGACAAGAATATCGGCCAGGTCGCCAGTTGGCTGCAGGTGCAGAACATCCGCCTTGCCGAAGTACGCGTGGTGCCCGACATCGAGGACCGGATAGTGGCGGCAGTGAATGCCCTGCGCGAAGCGAACGACTATCTCTTCACCACCGGCGGTATCGGCCCGACGCATGACGATATCACGGTGGATGCCGTCGCCGCCGCACTCGGCGTGCCGGTGGTTGTTCATCCCGAAGCGCACGCCATGCTGGACGCCTACTACGCCGACAAGGGCGGGCTAAACGAAGGCCGCCTGCGCATGGCGCGTGTGCCCGAAGGGGCAGAGCTAATCCCCAACCGCATGTCGGGCGCGCCCGGCATCCGTATCGGCGCGATCCACTTGATGGCAGGCGTGCCGCACATCACCGCCGGCATGCTCGACGCGCTGACCGGTACGCTGAAAGGCGGCGCGCCGCTATTGAGCGAAACATGCGGCGGCTTCGTGCCCGAAAGCGAAGTCGCCATGCTGCTGCACGGCATCGAACAGGCGCATGACGATTGCCAGATCGGCAGCTACCCGTTCTTCCGCGAAGGGCGCGTCGGTGCCAATTTCGTGGTACGCTCGACCGAAGCGGATGCCTTGCAGGGCTGCTACGATGCGCTGGTCGCAGCCCTCGAAGGCGAGGGCTACACGCTTACCGCAGGCGGCATTTAGGAACCGTCCGCCACGCGCGGCATTCGGTTAGGGAACCACGCGGGGGCTTTTCCATGGACACCAATACTCTCCTCATTATCGTTGGCGTCCTGGCGCTGATCATCTTTTCCTACTGGTTCTGGCAGAAACGGCGCAGCGATACCCTACGCTCGCAATTCCCCGAAGAATACGATCGTGCCGTTTCCGACAAGCGCACGCTGAACAAGGCGGAAAGCGACCTGTCGCGTCGGCAAAAGCGTGTGGCCGGCTATGACCTTTCCCCCCTTGACGCCGCGCAGCAAGCGGCGGTCACAGCACGCTGGACAGATGCGCAGGCGCAATTCGTGGATGATCCCGCCGCCGCCAACAAAACCGCTCAGGAGCTAATCGGCGAGGTCATGGAGCAACGCGGCTACCCACGTGGCGATTTCGAACGGGAAACCGCCGACCTTTCGGTCCACTACCCTCGGCTCGTGCAGCACTACCGCGACGCCCATGCAGTTGCGCAGAAGAACGCGGATGGCGGCGCGACCACCGAAGAACTGCGCCGCGCGATGCAGGATTACCGCGTGCTGTTCGACGGGCTGGTTACCGAAGACCGCACGGCCAGGGACTAAACGCGCGCGGTTTTGCCGAGACGACGGCGATTGAAAACCGTCAGTGCGCCGAGACCAAACAGCAGCAGCATGCCAGGTGCCGGGACTGGGGTGGGATCGCGTTCGCTGAACGAGAAGCCGCCCAAAATGTCCAGAAAGCCGACCCGACCTGCGCGGTAGCCTTCGCTGAAAGGCACCACGGAATTGTTGAAATCGCCATGTGCCAGTAAATCGAAACGTAACCGTCCATCGGTTGCCATGGCGCGATCATTTGGACAGATACGAAAATCGAAACATGTGCGGTCCAGCCCTAGAATGGACTGGCTGGCGCTGTCATATTGGTATTTCGGCAAGTCGAAAAAGCCGATTTAATATTCGGACGGGGTGCTAAGCGAAAATGCGCCCGTCTCGGAGTCTTTCGAAATCCCGACCCCCGTTAGGAACGGCGCATTTGCGCCATTGGCCCCGCCCTGCACCGGACCGCCCAATGCACCGGTGACTTGGGGTCTAACGCTAAGCGAACAGGGGCCGGATGCCGCACCGCCGCTGGTAACCCTACCACCATTGCCGCAGGACGGGTTGGAGAATACGGGATCGTTGCCGTCGAAGATGTAGTTCAGCGAGACCGTTCGGCCCGGTTCTATAGGTGTTCCGAAAGCACTGCGGTCGAATATTGTTGTCGATCCGTCCGGGTTGCGCAATGCGACCTTATCTTCGATTTCGTAACTGACTACCCCCGAATACCGCAACCTGACGGGTGACTGGCCGGGAACCGAAGTTGCCGACGCGCCCGGAATGATATCGGCCTTTGCGGATGGCGCCACAGCCACCGCAGACAAGACAGCCAAGCTGACGACGACTGGATGGGCTATACGCATAACGAGACCTTTCCACGGTTTGGAAAGACCAATTCGCCATCATCAATTAAACGGTGCCAATTTGCAAATGCGTTTGTCCCGCTACGGCACTGTTATGGAAGGGGCCGGAAGATCCCTCTTCCGATCCCTTCGATATTGGCACGTGTCTGTGCAGGTCAGCGGCGGAATTACGCGCCTTCGATTTCCGCCAGGTCCAGCTTGAGGCCAGGGCCCATTGTGCTGGTCAGCGAGGCTTTCTGCACATACTTGCCTTTCGCACCCGTCGGCTTGGCCTTGACGATGGCCTGCGTCAGCGCCTCGAAATTGGCTTTCAGTGCCGCATCGTCGAAGCTCAACTTGCCGATACCGGTGTGGACGATGCCCGCCTTCTCGACGCGGAATTCGACCTGGCCGCCCTTGGCGTCCTTCACGGCCTGTTCCACGTTCGGCGTGACCGTACCCAGTTTCGGGTTCGGCATCAGGCCCTTGGGCCCAAGCAGCTTGCCGAGACGACCGACTACGCCCATCATGTCCGGTGTGGCGATAACGCGGTCATAGTCCAGCTCGCCGCCCTGCATAGCTTCCATCAGGTCTTCGGCGCCAACCTTGTCGGCACCGGCTGCAGTCGCCTTCTCGGCATTGTCGCCGCGCGCGAACACAGCAACCTTGATCTCCTTGCCGGTGCCCGACGGCAACGACACCATACCGCGCACCTGCTGGTCCGCATGGCGCGGATCGACGCCCAGGTTAAGCGCGATTTCAACAGTCTCATCGAACTTCGCCTTGTGCTCGCGGAGCGTAGCGATGGCTTCGTCCACGGTGTAGAGCTTTTCGCTGTCGAGCTTGGCGACGGTCTGCTGTTTTTTCGTCTGTTTCATGTCAGCCCTCCACCACATCAAGGCCCATCGAACGCGCGCTGCCTTCGATGATCTTTGTCGCCTGTTCGATGTCGTTTGCGTTGAGGTCGGCGAATTTCTGTTCGGCGATTTCCGACAGCTGCGACCGCTTGATGGTGCCGGCAACGACCTTGCCCGGCTCCGACGAACCCGATTTCAGCTTGGCCGATTTCTTGATCAGGAAGCTGGCGGGCGGGGTCTTGGTGGTAAAGGTGAAACTGCGATCGGCGAACACCGTGATGGTGGTCGGGATCGGCATGTTCTTTTCCATGTCGCCGGTCGCGGCGTTGAACGCCTTGCAGAATTCCATGATATTGACGCCGCGCTGGCCGAGAGCAGGGCCGATGGGCGGACTTGGGTTGGCAGCGCCCGCAGGCACCTGCAGCTTGATATAGCCGTCGATCTTCTTGGCCATAATGGCCTCCTTCTCACTGTTGCCCTGCCGCAGAGGCGACAGTGCGCATGGTTAGCGGTCGAGCAGCGGGATGAACCGCCTTCCGCGTAGATTTTTTCCGCATATGTCCGGAAAGGCTGCGCACATAGCGCGCAGCGCCACTTTTGCAAGCGTTGTAGCGATATGTAGCGGTATGTAGCGGAGCTGTACGTCGTAAGAAAGCACCTTGGCGCCCCTGTACAAATGCGTAGGGCAGCGTCCGCCGAATGCCAACTTTCCTGCGCTAGCGGATCGGGAATGACGATACACACGCCCATCGCGCCGCAGCAGCGCGCCACCGACCACCCCGGCTTCAGCATCGATCCCGCCCGCGCATTCCAGGTACTTGCGGACGTTGCCCCGGCCGGCATCTGGCAAACCAATGCGGCAGGCGATGCGACTTATGTCAACGAGCATTTTCTCGAATTGACGGGGATGCGCAACGACGAATGGCGCGGACCGCAATGGGCCGATGCCATCCACCCCGACGACCGCGACCGGGTGTTCGGCGCTTGGATCGCCGCTGTCGAAGCGCGCAGAAATTTCCGCGAAACATGGCGCTGGAAACGGCCCGACGATTCTATCATCTGGGTCGATACCATCGGCGCGCCCGATATCGACGAGGGTGGGACCGTGCTGGGCTTCGTGGGCATCAATATCGACATTACCGCAACCAAGGCGGTCGAAGCGAAGCTGCGCAAGGCCCGGCAGCGGGCCGAGGATGCGACCAAGGCGAAATCGGCCTTCCTCGCCAATATGAGCCACGAGATCCGCACGCCGATGAACGGGGTGCTGGGCTTTGCCGACCTGATGCTGGCGGGCGAGTTAAGCGAAAGCCAGCGCGGCTATGCGCAGATGATCGCAGATAGCGGGCAGGCGATGATGCAGCTGCTCAACGATATCCTGGACATGGCGAAGATCGAGGCGGGGCAGATGGAATTGCGTTCTGCCCCGGTCGAGCTGGCTCACAAGCTGCGGACCAGCTTGCGCCTGATCGAGGCGGTGGCGCAGAAAAAGGGCCTCGCACTGGAACTGGACGTCGACCCCGCCCTGCCCGGCACTGTCACCACCGACCCTTTGCGACTGCGGCAGATCGTCTTCAACCTGCTTGGCAACGCAGCCAAGTTCACCGAGGCCGGGACCATAAAGCTATCGGCGCGCAGCATCGGCGGTGGCGCGCGCATGACGCTGGCCGTAAGCGACACGGGACGCGGCATCGCGCCCGACAAGCAGGCGGCGATCTTCCAGCAATTCGCGCAGGAAGACGGCACTATCGCACGCAAATATGGCGGAACCGGGCTGGGGTTGGCGATCACTTCGCAGCTGGTCGAGCTGATGGGCGGCACCAT
The DNA here is from genome assembly GCA_963838735.1 of uncultured Alphaproteobacteria bacterium. GTDB lineage: Bacteria > Pseudomonadota > Alphaproteobacteria > Sphingomonadales > Sphingomonadaceae > Parerythrobacter_A. The sequence continues at coordinate 81,610 of CAWISG010000008.1, read as the reverse complement.
CGCGTTGGACAGCGTGCCGGGTGAGGGGTCGACCTTTACCGTCGAGCTGCCGCTGGCCCTGTCGACAGACCGCGTTGCGGGCGACACTGCGCCTGCCATGCCCGCATCACCGACAGCGCCTGCGCCGTCTGGCCCGCGGGTGCTGGTGGCGGAGGATCACGACATCAACCAGATGCTTATCCTGGCGATGCTGGAGCAATCCGGCATCGCCGCCGATCTTGCCCAAAACGGCGAGGAAGCGGTCGCGATGGTGGCGGCCGCCTGGGCCGAGGGCCGTCCTTATGCGCTGGCGCTGATGGATGTGCAGATGCCGGTGATGGACGGGTTGGAAGCCACCCGACGCATCCGCGCCGCTGGCGTTGCGGCAGGACGCGATGCCGCCGAAATCGTGCCGATCGTCGCGCTGACCGCCAATTGCTACGAAGACGACATCGCCGCATGTCGCGCCGCAGGAATGCAACACCACCTTGCCAAACCGGTCACGCTGGAGGCGCTGGCCGAAGCCGTCGCGACCTACGCGCTGGAGCGGTGAGGACAGCGCGCCCTACTTGACCAGTTCGACCTGTTCGAAGTCCAGCTCCACCGGCGTTGCGCGGCCGAAGATGGAGACGCTTACCTTCACCTTGGCCTTGTCGAAATCGAGTTCCTCGACCACCCCGTTGAAGCTGGCGAAGGGGCCGTCCAGCACCTTGACCTGATCGCCGATCTCGTAATCGACATGAATCTCTTTCTTGGGGGCGGACTTGGCTTCTTCCATGCCGCCGAAATAACGCGCCGCCTCGCGCTCGCTGATGGCCTGCGGCTTGTTATCATTGCCAAGGAAACCGGTGACCTTGGGCGTGTTCTTGACCAGGTGATAGACATCGTCGGTCATGGTCAGCTTGGCCAGCACGTAGCCGGGCATGAACTTGCGTTCGGTCTGCACCTTCTTGCCGCGCTTGATCTCGGTGATGGTTTCCACCGGCACCTCAACCTCTTCCACCGCCTCGCTCAGCCCCAGCCGTTCGGCCTCGCTCAGGATCGTATCGCGCACCTTGTTCTCGAAACCGGAATAGGCGTGAATGATATACCAGCGGGCCATTGTAATCCTTAGCTTGATGTCGGGTTGCAAAGTTGGGAGTGCGTTGGAAGTTTAGGGAAGTTTAGGCCAGAAGCGGTTTTGCCGCTTACGCCAAAGTCAGCAGCCAGCCGACCACCGCGCTGAACGCACTGTCTATTCCCAGAAAGAACAGTGAAAGCAAAAGCACGAATATACCCACAAAGATAGCGGTCGTGATGGTCTCCTGACGAGTCGGCCAGATGACCTTGCTGGTTTCGGTGCGAACCTGATTGACGAATTCCGCCGGTGAGGTCTTGCGTTTCTTTTCGTCGGCCATCGTTGTGGTCCTGCCTCGCGTCCTGTTTATTGCCAGCGGCCCGAAAGCCACCTGCGCTTTACTTCAAACCCGACATGCGTTCCGGGTAGGTCTCCGCGCCGCCCCGGTGCAATGTCCGGGAGGGCGAAGCGTGTCTCCAATGTCGGATTATGGAAAGGGCATCTAGTCCGCAACGGCGCCGATGACAAGCCGTGCGCCATGCCGCCTTCGCAAAAAGACGTTGCAGGCGCGCCGGGCGCGCTCTAGCCAGCGGGGTTTAGACGGGACGGCAGCACGCGCCGAATGGGGAATACGAGATGACCGCAGCAACGGATGTGGCGACCGAAGCACTGCCGCTGGGCGAACGCCTGATCGCACCGGTCACAAACGTGTCCAACTTCATCTGGGGCGGCACCTGGAACGGTGATGTCATCCTGCCGCTGCCGCCGATGGTGCTCGTGCTGTTCGGCATCGGCCTGTACATGATGGTCGGCCTGCGGTTCTATCCGCTGCGCCAGCTCGGCAGTGCGTTCAAGGGACTGTTCACCGGCCGCAAGGGAAGCGGAGCGGGCGAGATTTCGCCGTTCGCCGCGCTTTCCACTGCATTGTCGGGGCAGGTCGGCACGGGCAACCTGGCCGGCGTCGCCACCGCCATCACGCTGGGTGGACCGGGTGCGATTTTCTGGATGTGGATCACCGCCATCGTCGGCATGGCGCTGGGCTTTGCGGAAGGGTCGCTGGCCATCCGGTTCCGTGAGAAAACGCCGGACGGTGCCTATCGCGGCGGACCGATGACCTACATCATGATGGGACTGGGCAGGAAATACACCTGGCTTGCCATCGTGTTTTGCATCGGCGCGCTGTTCTCCGCGCTGGTGACGGGCAACGCCATCCAGTCCAACGCGGTGGCGGACGGGTTGAACGAACTGTTCGGGATCGAGGAATGGTTGGGCGGGCTGATCGTGGCCGTGCTGGTGTTCATCGTCATCATCGGCGGGATCAAGTCGATCGGGTCCATCGCGGAAAAGATCATTCCGTTCATGGCGCTGGCCTATATCGTCATGGCCGTCATCGCCATCCTGCTCGACATTCAGGACATGCCCGAAACCTTCGCCCGCATCTTCCACGGTGCATTCAACTACCAGGCGGCCAGCGGCGGCTTCCTGGGCGCGACGATGATCATCGCGATCCAGTTCGGCGCGGCGCGCGGCCTGTTTTCCAACGAAAGCGGCCAGGGCTCCACCCCGATGGCGCACGCCGTAGCGCAGACGGACGACCCCGAACAGCAGGGCCGTATGGCGATGCTCGGCACGTTCATCGACACCATCGTCATCTGCACCATGACCGCGCTGGTGATCCTGACGGTGGAAGGCGACTTTACCGGCGGCGGGCAGCAGGTCATTCATGCCTGGCAATCCGACCTGACCGGTTTCGCCATGACCAGCGGCGCATTTGCCGCGGCCTTCCCGATCGCCATCGCCAGCATACCCATCGGCACCTTTGTCGCCAGTATTGCGCTGATCCTGTTCGTGTTCACCACGCTGCTGACATGGAGCTATTACGGGGAGCGGGCGATTACCTTCCTCTATGACCGCACATCGAATGCGACGTCCGGCGGCGAGAAGAAGCTGCACATGGCGTGGCGAGTGATCTGGTGCATCGCCATCTTCATTGGCGCATCGCAGCCGCTCGATCTGGTCTGGCGCATGGGCGATATCTCCAACGCGGCAATGGCGTTGCCCAACCTCATCGCGCTGGTGTTGCTATCGGGTGTGGTGTTCAAGCTGGCGAAGGGCGACCGGACCGCAGGCAGGAGCCACGATGTAGACGGACGCTCCGTGGCGACGGCACCCGAGGAGCAACCGGGCATCGAACCGCGCGCCTGAGAACGCCAAGCATAAAAAAAGGGGTCGATCGCACGATGCGATCGGCCCCTTTTCATCGTCTTTTCCTGCGTCGCCTCAGCGGCGGGCAAATATCCGCGCGAAGAAGCCCGGCTCTTCCATCGGCAGGACTGCGCCATACTTGCGATAGCGCAGCGAAGGATCGCTATAGGGGCGCGGGCTGGACCACTGGTCGGGCGCGCTACTGCGATAGGATGCGGTGGCCATGTCGTCTCTCCGGTCAGTAAGGTTGCAGGAGCGGTTCGCTCCATATACCGACAGAAATACACAACTCGGCTTACTGTTCCCTGAATACTCCCGGTGAAACGAATGGTTTCGGCGATAAGGCGAGTGCGACTACCGTCCGCAATGTTAATCTCCGGCCGCAGGATTTTTGCAAAGACCGATAACATGAATCCATTTTGCAAAGCAGCGGCAAGCGGCCTATCGGTATGGCGGGTCCGCAAGAACTATGGACGTTGGTCGCTCGGGACATCTCGGCATACCCGCGTACGTTGCTTGTAGATAGGAAAACTCCATGACCAATTTATTCGTTCTCGCAGGTGCCGCCGGATTGGCGTTGACAGGCTGTTCGGCCATGAACGACGCCATCGGTGCAACCGGCCTGGCTGGCGACAGTGAGAGGGCCGCGTGCAGCGAGGTTACTGCTGCCAATTACAATGCGATCGAAGTCGGCATGACCATCGAGCAGGTATCGTTTTTGCTGAACTGCCCCGCCGATGAAGGCATAACGACGACCAACGCGACGCAAAGACTGTATACTTCCCATTTCTACAAAGGGTTGGGTGACAGATTCATCGGCGTCGTGCTTGTCGACGGAACCGTCAGCAGAAAAAGCAAGGGTGGGTTGTAGCGACGCACGTTACATCGTTCGGGTGCCGGGTATCGGCGAGACACCGCCCGAATGCACGATGCGGTCAGCGCCTGGCAGGAGTGCACGGACTCGAACCGTGGGCCCTCGGTTTTGGAGACCGATGCTCTACCAACTGAGCTACACTCCTTCACGGCACGCAAAGGTGCCGACAGGCGGAGGCAGCGTTTAAGCAGCGTGTCCGTTCTTGGCAAGCCGCAACCGCGCGCTTAGCGTCGGACCCGACCATGCACGCCCCCGCCTTCCCGCCCATTCCCGTCGAAACGCTGCTGCTCGCCTATCGCAGCGGCATCTTCCCGATGGCGGACGGGCGCGACGATCCCGAAGTGTTCTGGGTGGAGCCGCGCGAGCGTGCGGTGGTGCCGCTAGACGGTTTTCGTGTATCGAAATCCTTGCGCAAGGTGCTGCGGCAGGACCGGTTCCGCGTCACCATCGACACCGCCTTTACCGATGTGGTCAGCCTGTGCGCCGCACCGCGCGCGGACCATCCCGAAAGCTGGATCAGCTGGCGCATCGCCGCCAGCTATCGCGCGCTGCACGAGGCCGGCACACGCGCATTCGGTGGAGTGCTGGTGCACGGATGAGCACGGACGCGAAGTGCTGGCGGGCGGCCTCTACGGCGTGGCGTTCGACCGGGTGTTCTGCGGCGAAAGCATGTTCAGCCGCGCGGACAATGCCAGCAAGGTGGCGCTGGCGTGGCTGGTCGCGATGCTGCGGCGGGCGGATTACGCACTGCTGGACTGCCAGTTCATGACCGACCATCTGGCCTCGCTCGGCGCAATCGAGATACCGCAGGCGCTCTATCTGGAACGGCTGGCAGCGTCGCGCGGCGTGCCTGACGCGACGCTCCCGCAAGCCTATGCTTCGTTGCTTTCGGAAGCAGCGGGTGCAGCCTCTTCCTCGCCCGGGAAACGCATTGCGCAATCCTTGATCCAGACATCGTAGATCGGGTGTTCGACCACGTTCAGCGACGGAGACCGGGCAAACAGCCAGCCGGAGAAGACGCGTCGCCAGTCGCTGCTCGTCTTGTCCTGCACCAGTACCTGTACGAAGCCGCCGGTTTCCTGCGGCATTTCCCACGGCGCGGTCCGCTCGCAACTGGCGAGGCGCACGATCACATCGCCCTCGCGGCGCGATTCACCGGGTTTCAGCTCGATATCGATACTGACATTGTTGCGCTTGTTCAGCAGGCCGAGCGTGGCCACGCGATCCTCAAGCGGCGTACCCGCTTCCAGCGCTTTCGTGACGGAACGGTCGGGTGCGACGTCGTCGTCCGGATCGTTGGGCCCGGCATTGTCGGCAACGGTCGGCGCGTCGGTTGGCGCAGGCTGCACCGCCGGCTCGCTGTCGCAAGCGGTGACGAGCAGCGCCGCCCCCAAAAGCGGCACGAGGAGCGAACACCGCGTGTGCATCGTCAGCTGTCCGGCGACCAGGCTTCGTAATCGCCGACGGCCCGCGCCCGCTTGCCCCCGCGTTCCAGTGCGCCTGCAGGGCGATAGGCCTGCGCGGTGCCGGTGGCATTGGGGGAATAGTCCACTTCCCAGATCTTGGGTGCAGGCAGGAAGGATTCGGGCACATCCTCGCCCGCGCCGTGCAGCCAGCCGTGCCATTCGGCGGGCACCTGGCTGGCATCGTTGCTGCCCTTGTAGATCACCCAGCGCCGCTCCCGCCCGGTATAGGAGCCTTCGGTGGCCACGTTCTTGCGCGTGTTCTTCGATCGGAAATAGGTGTTGCCCTGCGCGTCGGTGCCGACCTGTTCGCCCTTGCGCCAGCTCCACAGCATCGTGCCGAGCGTGGCACCGTTCCACCAGGTGAATATCTTGGAGAGCCATGTCATGCGGGGGGATTAGCCGATGGCTACGCCCGCGCCAAGGTCAATACGCGACCCGGTCGCCCGCTTCGATGCCCAGTTCCGCCGCGCGGCCGCCGCGCAATTCCAGCACCAGCGCCGTCGGCCCCTCCGCCGACACGCTGTCGAGCGAATAGGGCGTGGTCATCGCGGCGATGTTGATGATGCGCCCGTCCGCGCCGACGAATATGATGTCGAGCGGGATCGGCACGTTCTTCATCCAGAAACTGGCGAGGTCCGGCGGATCGCGCGGGAAGATCATGCCGTCGTTCGGCCCGAGTTGCGTGCGGAACATCAGCCCCTTGGCCTGCTCGGCAGGCGTGGCGGCAATCTCGACAGTGAAATTATGCGTGGTGTCGCCGCTTGTCACGGTCAGCGGAACGGTTTCCAGGCCGGACTCGGGATGTACATCGCGTGACATCACCGGTTCGGCGGAAGCGCTGTCCGTGCCGGTCTGCGGCGAGCAGGACGCCAGCGCAGCAGCGGACAGGACGGCGAGCAGGCGGGTCAGGGTTTTCATGCGGCCTATTCTAGCGGATCGGCAGCTTCCGCCAACCATTCTTCCAGCGCCGCCTCGTCGCGCGCGTGGATCACCGTGCGCACCGCGTCGAACCCGTGCCCGGCGCGCAGCATGGCGGCGGTCTGCTTTTCGGCGCGCGCGCTGTCCAGTTCGCCCATGAAGAACGGGCCAAAGCGGCGTTTGCGGGCCAGCACGATGGCCGCCTCGCGCCGCGCGGCTTCTTCGGGATCGACGGCGATGCGGACATCCTCCGCAATACCATCCGCATACAGCGCCTGCCCCACCCGCCGCGCGCCATATCCGCGCCGCAGCAGGCTGCCCGCCTTCGATTTCGCATACGCCGCATCGTCGATATAGCCCAGTTCCACATAGCGCGCGACCAGCGCGGCGATATCGGGCCGCGCGCCTTCGTCCTCCGACCAGCCCCGTTCGCGCAGCTTACGCGCCAGATAGCGTTCCAGCTTGGCCGCGCTGGTGGAAAACCGCGCGACATAGGACAACGACAGATCGCGCAGTTTCTGTTCATCCAGCGGCTTGGCTGGCGGGCGTACACGCTGCTCGTAGCGGCGTTTGCCACGGCCTTTGCGCCCAACGTCCGAGGGTTCGTCTTCCGCCATCGGCCTTATTCGTGCCATAGTGTGAAGGAAATGGGAAAGGCAGATTGGCCGCGTGGTGTGTTATGCGCCGCTGGTGCCACCAAAAAGGGCGCGCTCAAGACGCTACGCAATCACGGGACGGGTATTCGCCAACACTATGACATCACCGGATAAAAGCGACGGCGCAACCGGTTTGCAGCCAACGCCCAATGATTGCCCCCTGCCCCGCCGCCGGTCCGATTTCGCGACCTTCAGCGATGCGATCGACTATGCCGCGCGTAGCGAAAAGGGCATGAATTTCCACGATATGCGCGGCACGCTGGAGCGCGTTTATACCTTTGCCGAATTGCGCAGCGATGCGCTGGTCACGGCGCGGCGGCTGGTTGCAGCGGGAATCGGCAAGGAAGACCGCGTGGCGTTGATCGCGGAAACCGGACCGGACTTCGCCGCGCTGTTCTGCGCCTGCATATATGTCGGCGCGTGGCCGGTGCCGCTGCCGCTGCCGACCACCTTCGGCGGCAAGGAAAGCTATATCGACCAGCTTGGCGTGCAGCTCGCCAGCGCCGATCCCGCCATCCTGATCTATCCGCCGGACATTGCCGACATGGCACAGGCGGCGGCGGACAGGCAGGGGTGCGATGGGACCGACTGGGCCAGCTTCGCCAAACGCGACGCGCCGGACTGCATCCTGCCCACTGCGCAACCGGACGATATCTGCTACCTCCAGTATTCCAGCGGCTCCACCCGCTTCCCCACCGGCGTTGCGGTCACGCACAAGGCGTTGCTGCACAACCTCTATGGCCATGCGCATTCGATGGCGGTCGGCGACAACGACCGCGTCGTCAGCTGGCTGCCGTGGTATCACGACATGGGGCTGGTCGGCTGTTTCCTGTCGCTGATTGCCAACCAGATGAGCGTGGATTACCTCAGGACGGAGCATTTCGCGCGCCGTCCATTGGCATGGCTCGACCTCATCAGCCGCAACCAGGGCACCACGCTCAGCTATTCCCCCACGTTCGGCTACGACATCTGCGCGCGCCGCATCTCCAGCCAGAGCAAGGTTGGCGAGAAGTTCGACCTCTCGCGCTGGCGCACCGCGGGCAACGGAGCGGACATGATCCGGCCCGACGTGATGCAGAACTTCGTCAACGCCTTTGCCGAAGGCGGGTTTTCGCGCCAGCGCCTTTACCCCGTCCTACGGCCTTGCCGAAAGCACGTTGGCGGTCACTGTCATGCCGCCGGGCGAAGGTATCCGTGTGGAACTGGTTGAGGAAGAACGCCTGTCCGGCGCCAAGCGCGACCTCGCCCGCCCCGCCCGCTATCGCGCCATCGTAAATTGCGGCAAGCCTATCGCGGGCATGGAAGTGGCGATACGCGGCGAGAACGACGCGCCCAAGGCCGACCACCAGATCGGCAAGGTCTGGTGTCGCGGCGAAAGCGTGATGCATTCCTATTTCCGCAACGAGGACGCGACGGCGGAATGTCTGGTGTCGGCACAGGACGGCGGCAGCGACTGGCTGGATACCGGAGACATGGGCTACATGGCCGATGGCTACCTGTTCATCGTGGGCCGCGCGAAGGATATGATTATCATCAACGGCAAGAACCACTGGCCGCAGGATATCGAATGGGCGGTGGAGCAATTGCCCGGCTTCAACCATGGCGATATCGCCGCATTCTCCATCGAAACCGCCGATGGCGAAGAAGCGCCCGCCGTGCTGGTGCATTGCCGCGTATCCGACCCCGACGAACGCACCCGCCTGCACGCGGCGATCCGCGACAAGGTGCGATCCATCACCGGGATGAATTGCGTGGTCGAACTGGTGCCGCCGCGCACCCTGCCGCGCACCTCGTCGGGCAAGCTGAGCCGCGCCAAGGCAAAACGGCTGTATCTGGCAGGTGAAATCCAGCCGTTCGAGCTGGCTGCCTAGCGGAAACTCATTCCGGCACGACCGCGGCCCAGCGTGCCTGCATCGTCGCGCCGCCCGGTTCCAGTGTCACGCGCACCCCCGCTTCGCGCAAGATCTCCGCCGCCTGCGCGCGCGTTCCGGGTGTGCCACCGCGCAGCACCACGGCCATGTCATCATGATGCGCGCTGGCCCACACGATCAGGCGCAGTGCGGCCTGGCCCGCCTCGCTCGGCTCGCCGTCCGCAAAGGCGATGTCAGGCAATGCCAGCAGCGGCGGGCGCAGCACAATGGTCCAATCCGGCGCACCTGCCGTAATGCGTTGTTCCAGCGCGCGATAGGTTGCGTAATCCGCCCCCGGCAGCCGCGTCGCCGCCACCACCGCCCGGCGATTGTCTCGGTCCAAGGTTACCGCACTGCGCTCCACCCCCGCCACCAGCGCAAGCCGTTCGGTCAGCGCCTGCGCAGCAGCGGCGGCTTCGCGTTCGCGGGCCTCGCGCGCGGCGGTAAGCTGGCCGGTTTCGATCTCGGTCGCGGTATCGGCCTTGAACTGGGTCAGCTCCAGATCGATAACCCGGTCCAGCGAGGCCAGCAGGCTCTGCTCGCCCGAAGTTTCCGCTTTGGGCCTGAAAACCGGGGTCAGCACCGTCGCCGATACCTGGATCGGGCGTTGCCGCAGATTGATATCGAGCTGCGATATCTGCGCCTCATCCGGAAACGGCGCCAGCACGGCAGCGCGGATGGCGCGCGTGGCGTTGGTTTCCCAGACGATCTGTTTCAGGGACAGGAACAGCGGAATGGTCAGCGCCACGAACACCACCACAATCACTGCCGTCTGCCAGTTGGTCTGCTTGTCCGTCAGCGCAGCGCTGAAACCGTACAGTCGCGCCATCAGCGTGGCGATCAGCGCGATGGTCATCAGGTTGGTGATGTAAAGCAGCAGCGCCCCCGAGAAGACCGTCCAGTTCAGAGTCGCCAGCCCGAAGCCAACCACGGCCAGCGGCGGCATCAGCGCGGTCGCAATCGCGACGCCGACGATCGTGCCCTCGCGCCCGCGGATCATGGAATAGCCGCCCGCCATTGCGGAGAACACCGCCACGCCCAGGTCGAACAGGTTGGGCCGCGTGCGCGCCTCGATCTCGGGTGTGATGGTTTGCAGAGGCGATATGAACACGATCAGCGCGCACAAGCCCACAGCCAGTATCGTGCCCCACACAAGCGCCCACGCACTGCCCTTCAGCCACCGGTAATCACCGATGGCGAGCGCAAATCCCGCCCCCAGGATCGGCCCCATCAGCGGCGCGATAAGCATGGCCCCGATGATGACCGCCGGGCTGGACAGGAGCAGGCCCAGCACCGCAATCCCGGCAGACATGGCCAGCATGAACAAATAGCGCGGCGAGGTATAGGCATCCGCCCGGCGCTGCGCGATGCAGTCCAGCCGATCGACCGTGCCAACCACGTCGTCGCGCCACCATTTGCGAAAACTCAACACCACGCGTTTTAACGCGCGGCTATTCGGCTGTGTCGCCGTCAGGCGGCTATCGAAACTCGGCATCGGGGTTTGCTTTCTCGCGGGAGCGACGCCGTGCTATAGACGGCGCCGTCACACGCGCACCAGACGATATTCTTGAACTGCGTGTCCTATGCCCTTAATACAGTCGCAGCCTCATCAGATCGGACCCAGCAGCATGAACGCCACGAACACCACCACTGCCACGGCAACGGCCCTCGAACTGACCGCACCCGATCCGGTGCCGCAGGTCGCGCCGGAAAAGGCGGCGGGGCTGGTGCCGGTCGCGCCGGAAACGAAGTCGAAGCTGGAGGAAAAGGCGGACGCCTTCGTTGCCGACCTGGTCGCGGTGGATGCCAATTCGCCCGAATTCGGAAAGAAGGTGGACCAACTCACGAATATGGGCCGCAAGGAAATCGCGGCGGCGGCCGGGCAGTCCAACCGCTTCCTCGACCGCCCGGTACGCGCGATGGACAAGGACGAAGGCGTCGGTGCCAACCTGGCGGAATTGCGGACCGTGGTGGAGGATCTCGACCCCGGCCGGCGCGGCAAGCTTACCGGCACGCGCAAGATCCTCGGCATCATCCCGTTTGGCAACAAGCTGACCAGCTATTTCCGCAGCTACCAGAGCGCGCAGACGCATATTCAGGAAGTGCTGAACAAGCTCGCGAGCGGCAAGGACGAGCTGCTGATGGACAATGCCGCCATCGACGTGGAGCGCGCTAAGCTGTGGGAAGCAATGGGCGATCTCGAACAGATGATCCATATCTCGAAGACGCTGGATACCAAGCTGGAGGAGAAAGCTGCGGAGCTGGATGCGACCGACCCGGCCAAGGCGAAGGCGATCCGCGAAACGGCGCTGTTCTATGTCCGCCAGCGCACGCAGGACCTGCTGACGCAGATGGCGGTCAGCGTGCAGGGCTACCTCGCGCTCGATCTGGTAAAGAAGAACAATGTCGAGCTGGTGAAGGGCGTCGATCGCGCCAGCACCACCACCGTCGGCGCGCTGCGCACGGCGGTGACAGTGAGCGAGGCGATGACCAACCAGAGGCTGGTGCTGGGGCAGATTACCGCGCTGAACGAGACGACGGCGGGCATCATCGACAGCACCGGCAAGATGCTGCGCGAACAGACCGGCAAGATTCACGAGCAGGCCGCCGCCAGCACTATTCCGCTGGAAACGCTGCAACGCGCCTTCCAGAACATTTACGACACGATGGACGAGGTGGACAGTTTCAAGCTGCGCTCGCTGGAATCGATGAAGCAGACGGTCGATGTGCTGTCGGGCGAAGTGGAGCGGTCGAAGGGCTATATCGCGCGTGCCGAAGGGCAGTCGCAGGCGTCGGCGCAGGTGACAGAGTCGCCGCTGCTGAGCCTGGAGTAGCATAGGCATGGCAAGCGACCTGACGCAGGACAGCGACCGCATTGTCGCGGAAGGCCGCGCGCTGGTGGCGGACAACCGCAATGGCGGGCGTCACCGCAAGGCGGGTGCGCCCATCGGGGCGGGGTCGGCGGCAATCCGGCGAAAGGCATGGTTGAAACGCGGGTGTGGTTCCTGCCATCGCGGTGGCGGGCATCTGCTGGCGTCCGGCAGTGCGTCGGACTCGTCATCGGCGGGATTGGGTTCTCGGCGTCGTGCTGACCGTGCTGGCGCTGGTTGTCGCGCTCGGCGTGTTTGCGCTTGCCCCGCACCCAAGCCCCCGCCGCGCGCCGATATCAATACCGGCAGCGTGCAGCAGATGGTCGGCAAGACGGAACTGTGGCTGGAGCATCAACGCGCCGCCCTACCCGCGCCCGCCGCCGCCGTTATCGACGACATGGGCGTGCAGCTGGATGCACTTGGGCTGCAACTCGAAACCGTCGATGCCGCGCACCCCGCTGCGCACGAAATCCGCAAGTTGGTGGGCGAAGTGCTGCCCGAGACGGTAGACAGCTACAACCGCATCCCCGCCAATCTGCGGCGCGAGGAGCGCGGCGGTATGTCGCCCGACACGCAGCTGACCGAAAGCCTGACCAGGATCAGCGCCGAAATCGACAGCGTGACGCGCCAGCTTGCCGAGGGGTCGCTGGACGATCTTGCCATCAAGCACCGCTATCTCGACTATCGCTACGGCAAGGATGGCGATCCTGCTGCTCTCAAGGCCCCTGAAAAGGACGACACCTGATGCGCGTTGCGATCCCCCATTCCCTGCCGCGCGAGGAAGTGCGTCGCCGCCTGCGCACGCGCAGCCACGAAATTGCCGACCATATTCCGGGTGGCATGGCGGAGGTCGAGACGGATTGGTTGGACGAGGACCGCATGGCCATCGGCATCGCCATGATGGGCCAGCGGCTGGACGGGCATATCCTGGTCGATGACGGGCAGATGGTGTTCGAGATGACCCTGCCGCCGATGCTCGGTTTCATCGAGCCCATCGTCGCCAATGCCGTGCGCGGCAGCGGCACGAAGATGCTGGAAGGCCCCGCTTCGGACTAGCGATATTCTCCCTAAAGCTTGCGATCCCGTTCCAGAAAGGTGTCGGGAATGCGCAGCGAGTTGGAAGCTGCGCGCGCTTCGGCCAGGAACAGCACCAGCGCGAACATCAGCAGGCCGATGGACACGATGAAGGCGGCGGCGGCAGCCTGCGCCAGCGACACGCCGCCGGCTTCTCCGATGAACAGCAGCACCACGGTCAAACCGACCACCAGCCCGCTCAGCACCAGCAGGAACATCGCCCGGTTGATGAGGTCGATCCGGTGCGCGACCGTGCGCAGTTCGGCCACCACCTTGTCATGGGCTACGCCCGTCGTTTCGGTGTGGATGCCCTGCAAGTGCCGCGAACGGTCGACGATGCGGCCCAGCCGCGCGGCAAGAAGGTTGAGGATGCTGGCAATGGCGACCAGCAGGAATACCGGCGCAACGGCCAGCTGGATGGTTTCGGCAATCATGCAGACGCCCTTAGCTTCGCGGCGTGGCCACGAGAACCCGCGTGTTGTCGGCCAGTGCGATACCCTGATGCGACGTCGCGCCAAGGCACCCGCCCGCCGCTACCGTCCGGTCGCCGAACGTGACCGATCCCGCCAACGGCAACAGCAGGCTCGGTGCCTTCATCATCGGCAGTGTGCCATGGCACACCAGGTCCAGCGTGAAATGCGCGCTGTCCACCAACCGCCCGCTGGCAGTGAGGTCATGGTGACTGCGCAGGGCAGCGTCGTGCGGCGTTCCGTCGGCCACCGCCATCGCCGCGTCCAGATGCAGGTCTCGCGGGCGACCGTAATCGTAGAGACGGTAAGTGATATTGCTGTTCTGCTGCACCTCGACCAGCGACAGGCCCGGCCCGATGGCATGGACCGTACCGGCGGGTAGCATGAAGACATCGCCCGCCTGCGCCGGATGCCATGTCAGCAGCCCTTCTATACTGCCGTCCAGCGCGGCGGCGCGCATGGCGTCGGGCGTAATCGCTGCGTCGAAGCCGATAGCCAGCCGCGCATCGGGTTCCGCGTCCAGCACCACCCAGCATTCGTCCTTGCCTTTCGACCCGGCGGGCGCTCGCGCATCGTCGGGGTGGACCTGCACCGACAGCTTCTCGCTGGTGAACAGATATTTCGCCAGCAGGGCATCCCACGGCGGCTGCGGCTCGAACCATATCTCGCCGATACGCTTCCCGTCAGGCGCGACGAAGGGTGCGGGCAGGCGGTCGCATCCCCACACCTTTTCCACCGCGCGGGTGGGGAAGACATGCGTGGTGTTCATTGCCGAACCCTCATTGCCGGACCTTCATTGCTGGCGTCTCATTGCTGATCTCTCATTGCTGGCCTCTCATTGCTGGGACGCGCCCTTCAGCGTGCCGACCTTTTGTGCGCCATCGGCGGTCGTCACCAGCACCTCGTCTCCGTCCACCACGATGATGATATCGTCCAGTCCGATGGCGGATACGCGCGGGCCGTCGCTGACCACCATCGTATCGGTGCAGTCGATCAGTTCTGCGCCGCTTCCGCCTTTCCGCGCCGCGCCGACATTGCCGTCTTCGTCGCGCTTCTGCACATCGCGCAACGCCTGCCAGTTGCCGATGTCGGACCAGCCCATCGCCACCTGCACCATCGCCGCGCGGCCCGTGCCCTCCATTACCGCATAGTCGATCGACTCGCCTTCGATACTGGCAAAGGTCTCCGCGTCGGGATGGAAGATGCCATCGTCGTCATGGCGGCCATGCTCCACCGCTGCGCGCAACGCCGCCGCCATTTCGGGGCGCAGGGCAACCAGCTCTTTCAGGAAGGTGCCGGCGCGCAGGCAAAAGATGCCGCCGTTCCAGCTATAGCCGCCGTCGGCCACGAACTGGCGCGCGGTGGCAAGGTCCGGTTTTTCGACGAAACGTTCAACTACATAGCCGCTGCCCAGCCGCTCGCCACGCTTGATATAGCCATAGCCGGTTTCGGGCGAGACAGCCTCCAGCCCTAGTGCCACCAGCCAGTTCTCGCCCGCCAGCGCGGTGGCGGTTTCCACGGCGGCGGTAAAGGCGACAGTGTCTTCGATGTAATGATCACTGGGGCAGACCAGCAGGATGTCGTCCTCGTCCGCAAGCAACGCCGCCAGCGCGATGGCAGGCGCGGTATTGCGACCCATCGGCTCCTCGATCCGACGTGCGCCTTCGGTCCGTTTCAGCTGTTCGGTCACCAGATCGCGGTGCACCGCGCCCGATACGATCGTCGGCGTTGTATAAATTGCTGCACCGGCAACACGTTCCAGCGTCTGTTCGAAAAGGGTGCGGCGGCCCACCAGCGGCAAGAACGGCTTGGGCCGGTCGCGGCGGCTGCGCGGCCACAAGCGCGTACCGCTGCCGCCGCACAGGATTACCGGATGAATGCCGCTCATGATCTGGTTCCGTTCGAAAGGTCGCTCGCCTCGCCCAGATGGGGAGTTCGCTACCTGCGCGCTATACAACCTAGTTAAAGAAATCCTGTTTCCATCCGTACACGGAAACCACCGGTTCGCCATTGCGGTCGCGTGCGGGTTCGAAGCGGAACCGCTGCATGGCAAGATCACAGGTTCGCGCATTGGTGGTGGGGAACGGTCCGGCGCGCACCACGCGACAGGCGGTCGGATGCGCCATTGGTACCCACGGTCAGCGCGATGAGTAACCGACGTGCCGACGCGGGCTTCGCGCCCGCCGGGCGGCACCGGGTAATCGGATGCGCGGCTGATATCGCCTGCGGTCTTCACCGCCTTGGTCGGCGTGAAATTGCCATTGCCGCTGCCGCCGCGGCCGGAACCGGTGCCATCGCCCACACCCGCCGCGCCGGTTCCCGCGCCTTCGTCGCGCGCGCCGGAGCGGTTTGCGGTGCCGGTGCCGGACGCACGCGGTACAGGAGAGGGTCTTGCAATACGGATTTCGGGTTCGGGTGCGGTAACAGCCTTGGGCGTGGCTCGTTTGCCCGGTGCGCCCGCCGCGCCTTCGTCCGGCTCGGGCAGCTGAGGCACGGGTTCCGGCTCGTATTGCTTCGTTTCGACCGTGACCGAGAACGTTTCCAGCACGGTGTTCTCCACCGCATCCACCGAGCCTGGCGCAAAAGCGCGCGCGAGACCGTACAGAGCAACCACATGCAGCAGGACGATCAATACCAGCCGCGTCTTGCTAAGCCTGGCGCCCTGATAGCGTCCGCCCTGCGGTGGTGTGGGTCGGGCACCTAATTCCTGACCCGATTCCCGTTCAGATGCCCACACGGTCTGTCTCCTTCGTCCCTGCCCCACGACATATAGGTATTCGCGCGCAGGGCCAGCCCAACGCAATCGCCATGCGCGCCTGTCCAAAAGCAGGGTATGGGGACACGAGCGAAAGGGCAGCACAAACATGACACACCATTCCGGAGCTCCGCGCGAAACGAAGCTGCTGCCCGGTGCCCGCGTGCTGGTCGCTACCGCCGCGCCTGCCGCCCGTGGTGGGATTGCGGCGATGCTCGACCGTTTCGGCGTGGCGGTGGTTACAAAGGATAGCGAGGAAGCGACTATTGCAGCGCTGATGGAGGGCCGGATCGGGCGTTCGTCGTCACCGCCGCCCGCATTCGGCCTTGCCCTGTTCGCGCATGATCTGCCGGACACGGGCGGGTTCAAGACCGCACAGATCGCGCGTGCGCTGGGTCTGGACCCCGGAACGCTGCCGATCGTCGCGCTTGCGCCAAACATTTCCGACAAGACCCGCGATGCGGCCTACAATGCGGCGATGCAGGGTGTTCTCGTCTCGCCAGACGGCGGCGGTCCGAACGCGGCAGAGCTGCAATTCGTGCTCGAACGCTGGTTGCCCACGTGCGGCCCTTCACGCCATGCTGCGCCCGGGTTGAAACAGGGCGACGGGTTGTCCGACCGCTGGCGCATGCGCCGGGCCGAGGCGCTTGACGCGGTGGCGGCGGCGATGCGCGAAGGGCGCTTTACCGGCGGCGGCGCGCAGGATCTGGCGCGCACCATGCACAAGCTGGCAGGAACAGCCGGGCTGTTCGGCGAGGATGCACTGGGCGAAAGTGCGCGCAGGCTGGAACATGCCCTGCGACGCGAAGACGGCGTCGTCGCCTGCGAACAACGCGCGCGAGATGTCGTCGCAGCGGCAGCCTGATACGAAAACGGCGGCCCTCGCCATGGAGGACCGCCGCAATCGATAGGCTGACCGGTTCGCCTAGAACTCGTAGCGAACACCCACCTGGATGCGCCAGATCGAAGAGGTGGTCGAAATGTCGTTCTGGTCGTCCGGGTTGAAGCCCGAGATGATGTAACGGCCCTGATCATCGACACCACCGTCGACCAGATCGACGAACTGGTCGCGCGAACGGCTGATGTTCGCGCTGTCATCGATCAGGTTCAGGAAGTTGTCGAAGTCGGCGAACAGCTCGATCCGGTCTTCGGCGATACCCGTGAAGGAACCGACGAAGGGGATTTCCTGGCTGAAACGCAGATCGACGTCGTAGCTCCAGTCGTTACGGCAGGTGTTGCGCTTGATGCTTTCCCCGAAGGTAAAGTCGCACTGCTCGCCCACTTCGCTGTTGTTGAGGTAGTCCAGCAGCGCGGCGACATCGCCTGCATCCGACAGGGGCGACAGGTTGGGATCGCCCGCACCCGACGGGATGTAGAGCAGGGCGTTGTCGGTGCCCGACGCGCTGTCGTTGAACACGCCGCCGCCATCGAAGGTCAGGCTGTAGGGCCGCCCTTCCGACGCGCGGAAGAAGATGCCGAACGTGGTGTCCGCCCCTTCGAAGAACTCCTCGCGGAAGCTCAGCGCAGCCGTGAAGTTGTGCCGCGTTTCGAAGTTGGAGGTGCTGACCGCGGGATTCTGGCGGTCGAACGCCGCCGTCACGTCGTAGGACGAGGTTGCGGTCGAGCTGCCGACGTTGCGGTTGTTGTTGCTGTCCGTGAAGGCGTAGCCGAGCCGCGCGAACACGCCGCCCCCTTCGGTGAAGATACCGCGTCCGAAATCCTTCGACAGCAGGACCGAGGCGACATGGCTGTCGTAGCTCGGGCCGTTGGTCAGCTGGATTTCATCGTCGCGCCGCGTGTTGAAGCACGCTGCGTTGACATTGGCGAAGCCGGGAGGCGTGCCGCCCGTGCCCACCAGCGTGGCGGTACAACCCGCTGCGGTCGGATCGATCGCCGCGTAGATTGGGCGACCGTCCACCGTCACGCCGCCATCGGCACGGCGAATGTCCTGCACCTGCGACAGGTCGACGAAGTTCAGCGTGTCGTTGAACCGGCTGTAGATATAGTCGAGGTTCAGGCGAAGATCGCTGAAGAAGCCCGTCGGCGAACCGAAATCGGTCGAGAAGCTGGCGTTTGCGCGCACCACGGTCGGCACATCGAAGTCGGGATCGGTCGACTGCGTGTCGGCAAGACCCGCCGCCGCCTGGCCCGATGCTTCCGCGACGGCGCACGCAGGAATGCCCGTGAACGAACCGCCCGTCACCACGTCGATCTGGCCGGTGACCGGATCGGTGGTCAGCTGGCCTGCATCGCAACCGAACGTGCTGCCCTCGCCGGTCGAGAAACCGTTGTTGGAGAACGCGTTGGAGAAATACACGATCGGGTCGCCACCGGAGAAGATGCCGACGCCGCCCGTAATCCGGCTGTTACGCAGAAACCCGTCATTGTCGAATTCATACGTCGCCGAAGCGCGCGGCAGCAGCACCGTGTCGAGCTTGCTAAACGGCACCGCGTTGGAGAAACCGTAACGCGCGGCGAACTGTGGGTTCCCACGCGGGGCGTCGCCATCATACAGCTGCACACGCAGTCCGGCATTCAGCGAAAGCTGGTCGGTCGCCTGCCATTCGTCCTGTGCGTAGAACGAATAGATGGTGCGCCCGAAGGTTGCCGCCGCCTCGTTGATGTCGCCCGTTGGCGTCGCGTTGATGGTCGCTCCGCCGACCCGACCCGCAGCCACGGCGTCCGCGCCGCCGCCGAACACGCTGGAGAACTGGCCGGCCGCCACCAGCCCCTGCTCGAAATCGTCGAGGCTGTTGAAGAAGATCGTACCGGTCGCGTTGATGGCGAACAGGTTGAACACTTCCAGGTCGTTATATTCGGTACCGATCTTGATCTGGTGACCGTTGCCAGCGTCGATATTGACCTGGAACTTGGCCTGATCGACGCGCGTGTTCAGCGCGTTGGCAGAACGAAAGATGCCCGGGCCGGTGCTGAGCAGGCCGTTCTGGCCATTGGGGATCGCGCCGTTGGTTTCGTTCGGCACGAGCACCGACAGACGCACCGTCGGGTTGTCCGATTGTGCCTCGCCGAAGCCGACAGGGCCTTGAACGTCGGCCACTTCGGCACGGCTCAGGCGCAGCTCGGTCGAAACCGAGTCGGTCCAGTCGCTGTAGAGACGTACGGAATAATAATCCGAAACCGTGCCTTCGTCCTCGAAGCTGTTCAGGCCGGTCAGTTCCTGACCGCCGGTGTCGGATTCTACATTCGTCTCCTCAAGGCGCTGATACGTTCCCTCGAGGCGCTGGTTGTCGGTGATGTAGGCATCGAGACGACCGAAATAGCGCACGCTGGATTCGGGCAGCACGGTGGGGAAGCCGCCGACATCCTGGCCATAAACACGCTGCGCGATGTCGGCGAAGCGATCGAACTGGGCCTGCGTGACGAAGTTGGCTTCGTTGGGGAAGCCGCCGCCCGTCGGACCGAAACCGTTGGCATTGCCAAGGTCGGTTTCCTCGTACCCTGCGTAGAAGAACAGACGGTCGGGAACGATCGGGCCGCCCAGCGTCGCGCCCCAGCGCTTCTCGTCGAATTCGGCGACCACATCCGGGACGCCGTCCAGCGTATCGCCGCGCAGATCGTCGCTGCGATAGGTGAAGAAAGCGGAACCGTGGAACTGGTTCTCGCCCGACTTGGTCACCACGTTCACAAGACAGCCAGTGAAATCGGAATATTCCACATCGAACGGCGCAAATTCCACCGAGGTTTCCCGGATGACGTCGAACGGCAGCGGCAGCGCGTTGCGCGCGGCAAACGGCGTGCCGTTCAGGCCGAACACGTCGGCCTGAACAATGCCGTCCACGGTGAAGGTGTTGGACCGGTCGTTACCGCCGAGACAGGAGATACGGTCCACTTCGTTGGCGCGATCGAGGCTGACGCGCGGGTCGAGGCGGATGATGTCGCGCACGTCGCGCGTAATGCTAGGGAAGCTTTCCAGCGTTTCGGTGCTGAAGGCGGAGCCGGGGCCAACCGCGAGCTGCTGCACGTTGGCACGCGCGCCGGTGATGACGATGAAGTTGCCGGCATCGCCCGTGCTGTCGGCCAGCTCGAAGGTGAAATCGGTGTTGCCCGAAACGGTTAGGAACTGCCCTTCCACGGACTGCCCTTCGAAACCGTTGGCCGTCACGGTGATGGTGTAGGGGCCGCCGGGAACGAGCGAGGCGGTGCGGAAGGCGCCGTCCGCACCCGTCGTCAGCGTGCGGGTCTGACCCGTGCGGGTGTCGGTGACGACGATCGACGCATTCGGGATGGCGGTGCCGGCCGCGCTGACGACCTGGCCTTCGATGCCCGAGGTAATTTGCTGCGCGGCGGCAGGGGCGGCAATCATGGTGCCGGCCGAGAGGCTGACGACGCTGGCGGCGAGAAGATATCTGAGTTTCATGGGTCGGGTTCCTGTGTCCTGACGGAAAATTGGGGCATGTGCGATCATGTTTGCGCTGTCTGATCGCAGCGCCTGCCCGCCCACTAGGACTGCTCGGCGTAGAAAAAACGTCAGTTCGATGACCTTTTTGTTACAACGCACTACCGCACCGCCCGGCAGGAAGGAGAAATAATAGAGGCTAGCAATTTCAATGTCTTATCCTGTGTTGCTGCAATGCAACAGATGCGTTCAATCTAATTGGAAAGAGCCAGGCAGGCGTCAGGCCAAACCGATTTCGCGCAGGCGCTGCAACAGGAAATCATGCGCCGTGATGGCCGGTGCCGAGTCGCCCGTTTCGCCCCCCTCTAACGGGCGGATCACGTAGTCGGGCCGGAAGTGCAGAAAGAACGGCATGGAATAGCGCGCCCGATAGGCCGCCTCGCCGGTCGGATTGACCACCCGGTGCGTCGTGGATCGCAGCCGCCCGCCGGTCAGCCGTTCCAGCATATCGCCGATATTGACCGCCAGCGCGCCCGGTGGCGGTGACACGGGCAGCCACACGCCGTCCTTGGTCAGCAATTCCAGCCCGGCTTCCTCCGCGCCCAGCAGCAGGGTGATGGTATTGATATCGCCATGCGCGGCGGCGCGGATCGCACCCTCCGCTTCCGCGCCCTCGACAGGCGGATAGCGCAGCAGGCGCATCACTGAATTGCCGTCGGCTACGGTCGGCACAAAGAAATCCTCCGCTTGCCCCAGATGCAACGCGATAGCGCGCAGCACACGGTCACCCGCGGCGTCGAACGCCGCGAACAGTCGTTCGAACACGGGGCGGAATTCGGGCAACTCTGCGGGCCATATATTGGGGGCCATATATTCGGACAGCGTGTGGCCTTCGGGCAGGGTGCGCCCGACATGCCAGAACTCCTTCAGGTCATGGACCCTGGCGTCCTTGGCCTTTTCCGTGCCGAACGGGGTGTAGCCACGCGCGCCGCCGCCGCCCGGATTGTGATATTTGCGCTTCACCGCGTCGGGTAGGGCGAAGAACGCCTTGGCCTGTTCTTCGGCTTGCGCAATCAGTTTTGCCGGGATGGCGTGGTCGCGCACGATGGCGAAGCCGTATTCTGCGAAGCTGATGCCCAGCTCGTCGGCCAGATCGGGCAACGGGCGAGCAATCGAAACGGAAGCGATATCGGTCATGGGGCGTGCGTTTACAGCGGCAGGAACAATCCCGCCAGAGCCGCGCTCATCAGGTTCGCCAGCGACCCCGCCGCCAGCGCACGCAGGCCGAGCCGGGCAATGACCGGACGCTGGTTCGGCGCAAGCCCGCCCGTCACAGCCATCTGGATGGCGATGGAAGAGAAGTTGGCGAACCCGCACAGCGCGAAGGTGGCGATGGCTCGGCTGCGCTCAGTCAGAACATCCAGTTGCCCCAGCTCGATAAAGGCGACGAATTCATTGAGCACGATCTTGGTGCCGAACAGCCCGCCCGCCGCCTGCGCCTCGTTCCAGTCCGCAATGCCGATCAGATACATGACGGGTGCAAAGACATAGCCGAACAGCTGCTGGAAACTGATATCGGGATAGCCGAACCAGCCGCCGACACCGCCCAGCAGCCCATTCGCCAGCGCCACCAGCGCCACGAACACCATCACCATCGCGCCGACCGCAACCGCCAGCTTCACGCCCGTCTGCGTGCCCTGCGCGGCGGCTTCGATGACATTGGCGGGGCGCTGACCTGCTTCGAAGGTTTCCGCGACCTCGACTTCGTGCGCCTTTCCGCTTTCCGTGATGGCCGCCGGTCCTTCGGCACTGATCCGGGCGTCGGGCAAGTCGAGGTCGCCGACGATATCCTGATAATCGGCATCGTCCGGCATCATGACCTTGGCCATCAGGATACCACCGGGTGCCGACATGAAGGCCGCGGCCAGCAGGAACGGCACAGCCTCATCGCCGATAAAGGCGGCATAGGCGGCCAGGATGGTACCCGCCACGCCCGCCATGCCCACGCTCATCAGCGTGAACAGCTGCGACGGGGTCAGCGCGGCGAGATAGGGGCGCACAACCAGCGGGCTTTCCGACTGGCCGACAAAGATATTGGCCGCCGACCCCAATGCCTCCACCCGGCTGATCCCCGTCAGCCAGCCGATTGCCCCGCCGACCCAGCGCACCAGCCGCTGCATCACGCCGATATGGTAGAGGATGGACACCAGCGCCGCGAAGAACACGATGACAGGCAGCGCGGCGATGAGGAAAGTGTTGGCAAAGGGGTTGTCCGCCATCGGCCCGAAGATCGTTTCGATCCCCGCGCGCGAATAGCCGAGCAGCGCGATGACGCCGTCGGACAGGAATTCGATGGCAGTCACACCCCACGGGGTGCGCAGCACCAGCAGCGCCATCAGCGCCTGCAAGCCGAACGCCGCGCCGACAACGCGGAGGCGGATATGCCGCTTGCCGGTCGATAGCAGAAACGCGAAGGCGAGGATCGCGAGGATACCGAGCAGGCTGGCGAGAATCGGATGCATGGGTGGACCTTCGGTTCGCGGAGGGACGATGGTGCGCGCTCCAATCGCGGTTTGTGGGAGCGTCGTCAAACAGGCGGCGCGGGCCCTTCCCTTTTGACAGACTTGGCCATACGCATTTGCGCGATGACCGACACGCCCGACGCACCCGCCCTTCCCATCACCCGTTCGCTGCTGTTCATGCTGCTGCTGTATGGCGGGATGACGGTGGTGGCAGGCGTACTGGCGTTCAAGCAGGTGCAGCTTTGGCCGACCGGGCTGGCAGTCGAGGCCGGCATCTTCGCGTTTCTGGTATTGGTAGTGATTTCCAGCACGGTGACGCAGCTGTTCGGGCAGAAACTGGCCAGCCGCATCGTGTGGTGGGGCTTCGTGCCGCTGGGCGTGTCGTCGCTGATGATGACGCTGGTTTTGGCGCTGCCTGCTTCGCCGGAAATGGTGGACTTCCGGCCAGAGGATCTAGCCGCTTTCGAGCAAGTGCACGCGCAGTTGTGGCGGGTATGGCTGGCGGGACCGGCGGCCTATCTGGTCTCGCTGCTGCTCAATATCTGGATATTCTCGAGGCTGCGTGGCAGCGGGAAGCAGGGGACCATCGGCCTAATGGTGCGCGGCGCGATCGCCTCGGCGCTGTCGCAAGCGATCGATTCGGTAATTTTTATCACACTGGCGTTCTATGGCGAGTTCGACATCACCGACCTGCTGATCGGGCAGATGCTCGCCAAGGTGGTGCTGTCGCTGGTGCTGGTGCCGTTCCTTATTACCGGCGCGGTCGCCTTTGCGCGCTGGCTGGATCGCGCGCCACCACGCTGACGCCTGCGGGCGGCAATTTCCGCGCTCCCAAGAAGGGTTCGCCCGCAAGATCATCCGGCAAAGTGTGTTCCACGCCGTCATAGTTGAAAACGAAGCGGTAGCGCGACGTTGTCCGCATCCGCAGGCCGTCGGCTGGCTTCACCGTATCCAGTCCGGCATCGCACGCCGCGCATGCCATCACCGTATCGGCCAGGTCGCCTTCGGGCCAACCGGCGACATAGCGCACCCGCCCTGCGCGCCAGCATGCAACCGTACCGTCATCCGCGACCAGTTCCGCCTGCGCTTCGGTTTCGACGTGGTCCAGCCACCGCCGGATTGCCCACCCTCCGCCGGCATGTTCGACCCCCGGTGGCAAAGTTTCGCTATGCGTTACCCTGCCCGGAAACAGCGCCTGCAACGGGCCGGGAGCGAGTGTGTCGGGAATGGCGAAGTCGCGCGTGCGGCTGCCGCTGCGCGGGCCGATCACGATGTGCCCGTCGAACGCCTGCAATTGCGACAGCGCATCCTCGCTTACGATCGGCAGGCACGGCACCACCACCAGCGCATAGCCGTCGAGCGGCCTCCCCGGCGCGACGATATCCACGTTCAGCCCCAGCCGTCGCAGCGCGGTATAGCACGCGAACGTCGCCCACAATGCCGAGCAGCCCGCGCCCTGCGGCTGCGTTTTGGTGACCCATTCGCTGTCATAGGAGAATACCAGCGCCACTTGCTTCACCGCTGCGCCGACCTCGCCAAGCACAGCAATATCATCCGCCGCCGCGCGTGCTTCGGCCAGTCCCGGCGCGGGCTCGCCATCGGGCCGCAGCAGGCCGGCGTGCATCTGTTCCTGCGCCCTGGGGAATTGCCGCCAGCGAAAATAGCTGACCAGCTCCGCCCCGTGTGCCATCGCCTCCAGCGTCCACAGACGCACCATTCCCGGTAACGGGGCGGGGTTGTGCGCGGACCAGTTCACCGGCCCCGGCTGCTGTTCGATCACGCCCCAGCGCCCGCCCGGCTGGCATCCGCGATAAAGGTCGTGGTGAAACGCCGCGATGTCCGGGTGTCCCTGCCGCGCGAAGCGGCGCTTGTCTTCTGCTGCGAAGGGGAAGCTGTCGAGGAAACCCAGCGGATAGCTGTCCCATGTCAGCATATCGAGCTGCGCGCCCAGCGCATGGTGATCGTATTGCGCGAAGAATCCCATCGCGTTGTGCGTTACGTCGCGCCCCGGCGAATGTTCGCGCAGGATTGCTACCTGCGCCGCGTTGAACGCCATGACCTGATCCGAGGAGAAACGCCTGAAGGCGAGCCAGTGCGCCGGATTGGCTTCGGTGACGGTCAGGTTGGGCAGGGCCACCGCATCGAACGACGGATATTCCATGCTCCAAAACACATTGCCCCACGCCGCGTTCAGCGCGTCGATGCTGTCATAGTGCTCCGCCAGCCAGCATCGGAACGCATCCCGCGCGGCGTCCGAAAAGCTCTCCACCGTATCGTGGCAGCCATATTCGTTGTCGGTCTGCCAAGCGGTGACGGCAGGGTGCTGCCCGTATCGCTCCGCCACCGCGCGGGTTATGCGTTCGGCTTCGACGCGATAGCCCGCATGGCTGAAACAGTAATGCCGGCGCGATCCGAACCCGCGCGGGCGACCCTTGGCGTCCACTGCGACCATGTCCGGCATTTCGTCCACCAGCCATTTGGGCGGTGTGGCGGTGGGGGTGCAGAGCATGATGCCCAGACCGGCATCGGCAAGCGTATCGATTGCGCGGTCGAGCCAGCTCCAGTCGAACCGCCCGCGCTCCGGCTCGATCCGGCTCCAGGCGAACTCGCCGATCCGCACCAGCGACAATCCGTTTTCGACCATCGCTGTGGCATCTTGCGCCCAGCGTTTCTCCGGCCAGTGTTCGGGAAAATAGCAACAGCCCAGCTGCATCGCGCGCTCCGGCAGCCTCGCGTTCAGCGAACCTCCTGCTTTTCCTTGAAATAGTCGAGCGTTCCACGATGCAGCACCGTGTCGTCCGCACAAAGCTCGTGCGCCTCGAACTCGCCTGCTCCCTTCACCGCCGAATAGCTGTCACCGAAATCGGCGTAGCAACGGGCCAGCAAATCTTCGAAACTTTCGATGACGAAATAGGTCTGCTGGAAATCGTCTATGATATATTTGGTCCGCATCACCCGCTCCAGATCGAGCAGCACGCGATTGGGCGAGGCGTCTTCCAGGCTGAATACGCTTTCCTGCGGCGAGGACAGGATGCCCGCGCCATAAATCCGCAAGCCCTCTTCGGACCGCAGCAGGCCGAACTCCACCGTATACCAATAGAGGCGCGCCAGATTTGGGAGCTGGCCCAGCGCCATCGCGCGCTGTCCGCCCTTGCCATAAGCTTCCATGAAAGCGGCAAAGGTCGGGTCGGCCAGCAACGGCACATGGCCGAAGATATCGTGGAAGATATCGGGTTCCTGAAGATAATCGAACTCCGCCTCGGGCCGGATGAAAGCACCCGCGGGGAAGCGGCGATTGGCGAGGTGGTCGAAAAACACCTCGTCCGGCACCAGGTCCGCCACCGGCACCACGCACCAGCCGGTCAGCGGCTCCAGCCGGTCGGACAGTTTCTCCATATCGGGAATACCGCCCTCGGACAGCGCGAGCGTATCCATCGCGGACAGGAACGTGTCGCAGGCGCGTCCGGGCAGAATGTCGCGTTGCCGGGCAAAGAGCCGGTCCCAGCGGTCATGTTCATCGGCGCTGTAGGAAGCCCACGCCTGGTCGATGGTGTAGTCGGCATTTTTAGGTGCGTCAGCGTAGCGGTTCTTGCTGCTGGCCGGGTTTGCGTTCGGGACTGTTTCCATAACGATGCCGACAATAGCACAAGATTGGCGCTAAGGCGAAGGGGTGGTGCGCCACCCTTGCCCATCAATCTGGGCGTCTTTGTGCTACCCGTTTGCCCAGCTGCGCAAAGCAACCTACCGTGCAGATCATGCAGTCGAAAAAAGCCGACATGTCGCTTTCGTCGCCAAGGCACGCCATGACGATGGCCGATGTGGCCAAATTGGCGGGCGTTTCCACCATCACCGTATCGCGCGCGCTATCGGGCAGCGGCGTGGTGCGCGCAGAAACGCGCGAGCGGGTGCGCGAAATCGCGAAACAGCACGGTTACAAACTGAACACGACCGCCCGCAACCTGCGTCAGCGCAGCACGCGCACGGTGGCGGTGGTGGTCGAGATGACGCCGTCCGCCAATCGCCGGATGAACGGCTCCTACCCGCTGGAACTGCTGGGCGGGATGATACACGAACTGACAGCGGCGAATTATTCCGTGATGCTGTCCACCCGCGCCAGCCTGACCGACACTACCCCCACCGCCGATGCCGTTGTGCTGCTGGGACAGGGCAGCCACGAGGATGCGGTGGCGGAACTCGACCGCTTCGGCCTGCCGCTGGTGGTGTGGGGATCGGTGCGCAACGATGGCGACCATGTCATCGTCGGCAGCGACAATGTGGCCGGCGGCTGCCTCGCCGCTGACCGGCTATGCTCCATCGGACGCCGCACGCTGGTGTGCCTTGGCGATATCGAGCATGCCGAGGTTGCCGACAGGTTCGACGGGTTCACCGGCCGCGTGGCGGAACTTGGCGCAACACATGTGGCAACGCGGCATTGCGACTTCACCTTTGCGGGCGGGCACAATGCGATGGCCGCACTGCTGGATACGCACGGTGCCGCGATCGACGGCGTCTTCGCCAGCAGCGATGCGGTGGCGATGGGTGCGATCCGTGCACTGACCGAATACGGGCGCGGCGTACCCGACGACGTCTCCGTGATCGGGTTCGACGATGCGCATGACGCGGCCCAGTTCGTGCCGCCGCTGACCACCATTCGCCAGCATTGGCACGAAGGTGGATCGCTGCTGGCACGCAAGGCGCTTGCACTGGTGCAGGGCGAGGCCGTGCAGTCGGAACTCATGCCGGTCGAAATCGTCATCCGCGCCAGCTGACGCTGCCACCGGGCACCCTCCGAAATACCCTGCAGTCCCGCAGTCGCAACACATCCTTACCAGAAAATGACATCGTTGTCTTGACATCGATATCATCTCGTGCCCATCCTAGGCTCGACAAGCGGCAAAAGCCGTTGGGAGAGAGACAGGTTGGGACGTAATCCGCAATTGTTGCCGGTGCCGCAGGCTGATGGCGCGTCGTTCCGACGCGACCGCTACGACGCAGCTACGGCGGCGTGCGATGCAACCCTGTTCGCGCTCGCCAACGGCACGCTCGGCGTGCGCGGCGGGATCGATGAACTGGGGAACGACGTCGCCGCCTTCGCCCCAAGCGGTTTCGCCAGACGCCCGATTTCCTATCATGAAGCCTTTCCCGGCTACGCCGACGGCACTGACTCGCGCTTTCCGCTGCCCAGCCCCGTGGCGCTGCACATTGCCGTGGACGGAGAGCCGATAGCATTCACACCCGACGACATGGCGCAATTCGATATCGCGTTCGACCTCGAACAGGCGATCCTACGGCGGCGCACGGTCTGGGATCTTGGCGGCGGACGCGCGCTTGAAGTGTACGTCGAACGCCTCGTCCCGATGGGCGCGGGGCCGGTCTGCATCAGCACTATTTCGGTATGTCCCGTGGGCTTCTCCGCAACGCTCGCGCTGACGTGTCCTGTCGAACTGGCGGGGGCCGAACGTGCCACCGGCGATGCCGACGATCCGCGCATCAGCCTCTCCGCGGGTGTCGCGCCGGTGTCAGAAAGAGAGCGCAACGGCATTCTGCATTGCATGTTCGGCGCGCAGGACGGCGTGGATGCGCCCTATGTTGCCGTGGTGCAGCACCTCTCGTCGGAAGCTACGGGCACAAACCTGCGCCGCGAACGGCATTGCGCGGACGGCGAATGGCTCGATCTGCGGCGCACCGTTGCCTATGGTATCGGCGCAGACGCGGCGGACGATGCGCTGGCCGTGATAAGAACCGCTTCGGGCGAAGGCACAGCGGCGCTTGTTGCCCACCACACCGCCATTCTCGACGCATTCGGCCAATCTGCTGCCATTACCATTGCCGGGCAGGATGACCTTGCCTCGGCCATCCGGTTCAACCTGCTGCATGTCCTGATGTCGTCCAGCGCGTCCGCCAGACACGGGGTCGCCGCGAAAGGCCTGACCGGCGAAGGGTACGAGGGGCACGTCTTCTGGGACGGCGAATGCTTCGTCCTGCCCGTGCTGGCGCTGACGCAGCCGGAACGCGCGCGGCATATGCTGGAATGGCGCATCTTGCGGCTCGACGACGCGCGCCGCAATGCCCGCAAGCTGAGCCATGCCACCGGTGCGCTCTACCCGTGGCGGACCATCGACGGCGGCGAATGCTCTTCGCACTACCCGACCGGCGCGGCGCAATATCACATCAATGCCGACATCGCCCATGCCGTGCAGTTCTACCTCGCTGTGACGGGTGATACCGATTTCGCCACTCTAGCGGCGGAAATGGTGTTCGAAACCGCGCGCATCTGGCTGGAGATCGGCCATTACGATGCGCGTCGTGCGGGCAGGCGCGGCGGTGCCTTCGTCATCCCCGGCGTTACCGGGCCGGACGAATACAGCGCGATGGTGGACAATGATTACTACACCAACGCGCTCGCCGCCGCGCACCTTGAATTTGCCGCCACGCTCGCGGCCAAGGACGGCCCGTGCGACGCCGCCGCGTTGAAGGATATCCGCACCCGGATCGGGCTGGACGATGACGAAACTGCACGCTGGCGCAGTGCCGCCGCTGCGATTGCGCGGCCGGTCGATGCGCGATCGGGCGTCTCGCCGCAGGACGATGCTTTCCTGGGCAAGGCCCCTTTCCCGCATGGCGACGCATCGGGCCGCCCCCTCCTTCTTGACCACCATCCGATGCACATCTTCCGCCACCAAGTCTGCAAGCAGGGCGACGTGATTCAGGCACATGCGGTGCGGGGCCAAGGTATCCCGCAAATGCAAAAGGCCCGCGACCTGGCTTTTTACGAGCCGCTGACCACGCATGATTCTACCCTTTCCGCCACCGCGTTCGGCATCGTATCTTGCGAAACAGGCGCGTTCGATGCGGCGTTAGCGTTCCAGCAGGAAGCCGCCTTCGTCGATATCGAGAACCGCCACGCCAACAGCCATCACGGCGCGCATATGGCGGCGATGGCGGGCAGCTGGCTGATCCTGGTGCAGGGCTGGGGCGGAATGTTGGCGGCAGGCGATATGCTGCATTTTCGCCCGCGCTGCCCCGCAGACTGGCCGGCATATTCTTTCCGCCTGCAATGGCGCGGGTCGGTGGTGGAAGTCGCGGTGACGGCGGGCGATACATCCTACCGCCTGATAGACGGGCCGCCCCTCGCGCTGCACGATTACGGACGTCCGGTTACCGTCACGCAAGGCGAGCCGCACCGTATCGACCGTCCGGCCCTGAAAGCCGTCATCTTCGATCTCGACGGCGTGCTGACCGACACCGCCGAAGCGCATTTTCACGCCTGGAAACGGTTGTGCGACGAGGAACTGCTGCCCTTCTCGCGCAGCCTGAACGACCGGCTCAAGGGCGTCTCGCGCCGCGCCTCGCTCGACATCATCCTGACCGCCGCCAATGCCAGCCGCAGCGAAGCCGACTTCACCCGGATGCTGGCGCGCAAGAACGCATTCTACCGCGCCGCCATCGCCGGTTATTCGCCTGCCGACCTGTTCGACGGCGCGCGCGAATTGTTGCTTGCCTGCCTCGACGCGGGACTGCGCATCGGGCTTGCTTCCGCCAGCCGCAATGCGGGCGATGTGGTCCGCGCGCTGGGCATTGCCGACCTGTTCGATTGCATCACCGATGCCGCCACCATCCGGAACGGCAAGCCCGATCCTGAGATCTTCCTGCGCACCGCCGAGACACTCGGCATTGCCCCTGCGTCCTGCGTCGGCGTGGAGGATGCGCGCGCAGGCGTAACTGCCATCAACGCCGCCGGAATGGTCGCCATCGGCATCGGTGATGCGAACGAACTGGACGCTGCCGCCGTGGTCGTCCCGCAGATCGGGGACGTAACTGTCCCGGCGCTTCACACGGCAATAACCGACAACAAAAACAAAACATTGGGAGAATAAACATGACATACAGAGGCCATCTTACCGCGACGCTGAGCACATTGGCTTTGATGATGCCCGCACTTGCGTCGGCGCAAACCGCCCCCGTGCCGCAAGACAATGACGACAAGGATGTCATCATCATCACCGGCACCGCCGGCGGTGCCGGTGTCAGCCAGCAGGACGCTGCATTTGCCGTCACCAATATCGACGACGACGCCATCGACCAGCTTGCCCCAAACAGCACCGCCGACGTGCTGTCGCTGGTCCCCGGGGTCAGCGTGGAAACATCGGGCGGGCAAAGCGGCGCAAACATCTTCGTGCGTGGTTTTCCCGGCAATGGCGACGCGCAGTTCGTCACCTTCGCCTATGAAGGCGCGCCCGCCTTCCCGCCGCCCACCCTGTCCTTTCTCGAAAACTCACAGCTGTTTCGCCTCGATGAAACCATCGCCCGCGTCGAAGCGGTGCGTGGCGGACCGGCGCAGGTGCTGTCCAATGGCCAGGTCGGCCTGACGGTGAACCTCGTCACGAGGAAAGGCGGGCCGGAGCTTGAAGGCGTGGTCGGCGCCAGCATCACCGATTACGGCGACAAGCGCGTTGATGCAGCGGTCAGCGGGCCGCTCGGCCCCGATACCGGTTTTGCCGTGGGCGGGTTCTACCGCGCCGGCGACGGCATCCGCGATGCGCAGTTCACGGCCGAAAAAGGCGGCCAGATCAGCGCCAATGTCAGCCATGATTTCGGCGCGGGCGACGTGCTTGTCTATGGCCGCTATCTCAATGACAGTGGCGCATGGCTGCTGCCGATACCGGTGGTGCAGGATGCGGATGGCGGGTTCAGCGAATTTCCCGGTTTCGACCGAGGCACCGGCACCTTCAACAGCCGGGAAACCCGTCTGACCACGCCCAATGACGGCGTGCCGATTGATCAGTCCGAAGGGCGCGGCGCGGACCTCGTTAATGTCGGCATCAACCTGAACTACGACATCGGCGACAGCGTTTCCCTGTTCAGCCGCACCAGCTATCTCGACGGCAGCGCCGATACGCGCGGACTGGTGCCCAACGCCGCACCGCAAACGCTGGGCGCGCTGGCAGCGGGTTTCGGGTCGACCATCGGCAATGCCACCTTCCAGAGCGGCGGCGCGGTAGCGGCTGCAACGCAGGTGATCGAGGTGGGCGCATGGCGCGTGGACAAAGATATCGACGCCTTTACCACCGACAACGGGCTGACCTTTACCAGCGGCGCGAACAGCCTCACGGCGGGCGTCTATTATGCCAGCTACGGTTCGAACGACCGGTGGAGCCTGGGCAATTTTCTGCTGCTGGAGGCGGTATCCAATCCACGCATCATCGATCTGACGCTCGCCGACGGTCGCCCCGTGACACGCGACGGTTTCACGCGAGGTTCGTTCTTCAACGTCAATGCGGATTACGAAGGCGAAAGCATCGCGCTCTACCTGTCCGACACCTACGAGGTGAACGACCGGCTGACGCTGGATGCCGGGATACGGTGGGAACGCCAGACGGTGGACGCGGTGCTTGAAAATAACGACTTCGGCGTCGATCTGGACAACAATCCCGACACCCTGTTCAACAATGGCGACGCGGTTCTCAACGGTACCTTCAGCACCATCGATTTCGACGACGATGCGTTTTCCTGGACCATCGGCGGCAATTACGCGATCACGCCCGATGTCGGCGTGTTCGCCCGCTACAGTCGGGGCAACAGCTTCCCGCAATTCGACAATCTGCGCGACGGCCAGACCGTCACCGCAGAAATCGACACCTACGAAGTCGGCCTGAAAGTCACGCAGGATTTCGCGCAGCTTTATTCCACCGTGTTCTACAACGAGTTTCGCGGCCTCCAGAGCAGCCAGATCGTGAACGGCGCGCCGATCACGCAGAACGGCGGGGCGAACACGTTGGGCTTCGAGCTGGAAGGCCGGGTACAGCCGGCGGATGGGCTGAACCTTGGCGCGACCGTCACCTATCTCGACGGCGAGTTCGACGATTTCTTCATCGGCGGCGGGCTGATCGACGCCAGCGGTAACGCGCTGCAACGCCAGCCCGAATGGCGGGTGCGCGGCAATGCGTCCTACACCGCGCAGCTGGGCACGGCGGAGCTGACCTTCTACGGCTCGGCGGACTTCGTCGACGACCGTTTCTCCGACATCGCCAACCAGCAGATCCTGCCCTCCTACACCAAGGTGGATGCAGGCATCCTGCTGGAGCTGAACGAGCGGTTCGAAGTGCGAGCGAGCGCGGACAACCTGTTCGATTCCGCCGGACTGACCGAAGGCAACCCGCGTGTTATCGGCGGACAGGGCGTGGGGCCGATCATCGCCCGCCCGATCCTGGGCCGATCCTTCACCTTCAGCACGCGCTACAAGTTCTGATACGGACGACGTAGCATAATGGCGACCGCCAGCGCGCAGGACATGCGCTGGCGGTCGTCCTTTCAGCCAGGACGCCTATGACCACGCCCCGTTTCCGCATCCTGCTTGCCATCTGCCTTGCCTACATGCTGTTCGCGGTGCTGCTGAACAGCGTGGGCACCGTTATCCTGCAATCCATCGCTTCCCTGGGCCAGACCAAGACCAGCGCGTCCGTGCTGGAGGCGTTCAAGGATCTGCCGATTGCGATCACGTCGTTCCTCGTCGCCTCCCTGTTGCCGCGCTTCGGCCTGAAAAATGCGCTGGCACTGGCCTGCGCACTGGTCGGCATCGCCTGCATCGCCATGCCGCTGGTGCCCGCCTTCGCTACCGCCAAGTTGCTGTTCGCAATTACCGGCGCCAGCTTTGCGCTGGTCAAGGTTTCCTGCTTCGCGCTGCTCGGCCTGGTCAGCCGCGATGCCAGGGACCACGCCAGCCTGATGAATATCCTCGAAGGGCTGTTCATGGTCGGCGTGCTGTCGGGCTACCTCGTATTCAGCGCCTTCATCGACAGTGCTGACCCCGCCGGGTTGGGATGGGTGCAGGTCTACTGGCCGCTCGCCATCGTGTCGTTCGCCATCTGTGCGCTCGTCATCACCACGCCGATAGACGAAAGCGCGGCGCGCCCCGCAGCCTTCGACACGCGGCGCGACATGCTGGCGATGTTCACCCTGTGCGCGCGGCCGCTGGTGCTGATCTTCCTCGTCTCGGCGTTTCTCTATGTCCTGATCGAACAGGCCATCGGCACATGGCTGCCCACCTTCAATAACGAGGTGCTGGGCATGCCGCAGGCGATGAGTGTGCTGGCGACCAGCCTGTTCGCACTGAGCACGGCGGTCGGGCGGTTGGGCGCGGGGCTGGTGCTGCGGTTCGTGGGATGGTTCACCCTGCTGGCGACCTGCATCGCGGCGATGACCCTGTTGATCGTGCTGACCCTGCCGCTGACCACCGGGCTGGAACCGCGTCCCGACATGACATGGGGCACCGCCCCGCTCGCCGCGTTCCTGTTGCCGACCATCGGTCTGTTTCTCGCGCCGATTTATCCGATCATAAATTCGCGCATCCTGTCCGCCCTGCCCGCCCCGACCCATGCGCCGATGACCGGCCTGATCGTGGTGTTCTCCGCCCTGGGCGGCACAACCGGATCCTTCATCACCGGTCAGGTCTTCGCCGCAATGGGCGGCCAGAGCGCGTTCTACGCAGCACTGCTGCCGATGGCGCTGCTGCTGCTCGCGCTGGTGGTATTCCGCCGGATGGATGCGGGCGTGCGGGTGGAAAGCAACAGGAAAGCACCTCAGTGAAAATCTCGCGATGACGGTATGATTGTTGCATCTCGCGGATGGCGGTTGAGGCTGCCTGGTAGTGGACTCACAACGTGATCGGCCCGCGCGACGCTGGTTTCCAGAAGATCGTCGGACAGCGCCAGCAGTTTTGGCGTGGCGTCGAACAACTGTTCCGCGACGACATGAATGACATCGTCGTCCTTTTGCATCCGGCCATGCACCTCCATCATGCGCGCAGTCATAATTACGCTGCGATACCGTTCCATCACGTTGGGCCAGATAACCAGGTTGATGACCCCGCCCTCGTCTTCCAGCGTGATGAAGCACACCCCCTTGGCGCTGCCCGGCTTTTGGCGAATAAGGACTATCCCGGCGACTTTCACGCGAGCGTTGAACGTCTGGTCGCGCAGCGTTGCGGCAGGTATGAACCCGTCGCGTTCGTAGCTTGCGCGCAGGAACTCGAACGGGTGCGCCTTTAGCGACATGCGCGTAGTCTGATAATCAGCCACGACATGTTCGCTTAGCGGCATTGCGGGTAGCAAAGCGGGCGCATCCTCCCCTTCGTCGCGTTGCCCTGCAAACGCGAATAGTGGCAGGTCCGGCACGGCTTTCAGCGCGCGCGCATCCCACAAGGCAGCGCGCCGGTCACGCCCGGTGGAGCGGAACGCATCGGCAGCGGCCAGGAGATTGATCGGACGCGCGCCCAGCCGCGCTCTTTCCCTCAGGTTTTCGACATCGCGATACGGGGTCTGTCTGGCATTGAGCAGTCGTGCCGCATCCGCTTCGCCAAGACCGTTGATCTGTCGCAGACCGAGACGCAGGATCAGCTGCTTCTTACCCTGTATCGTCTGCCATTCGACGGTGTTGTCCCAATCGCTGTAGTTCACATCGGCGGCCAGAACCGTAACGCCATGTTCACGGGCATCCCGCACGATTTGGGCGGGCGCGTAAAACCCCATCGGCTGGGAATTGAGCAGGCCAGCAGCGAATATCGCCGGATAGTAGTGCTTGATCCAGCTGGACACGTAAACGAGGTGCGCGAAGCTGGCGGCGTGGCTTTCCGGAAACCCGTATTCGCCGAACCCCTCGATCTGGCTGAAACAACGCGCGGCGAACTCCGCATTATACCCGCGCTCAACCATGCGACCGACCATCTTGTCCTTGTGCGCCGATACCAGGCCCCTGCTGCGGAAAGTGGCCATTGCCTTGCGCAGCTGGTTCGCTTCGGCCGGACTGAAACGCGCGGCGACCATCGCGATCTTCATCGCCTGTTCCTGAAAGATCGGCACGCCCAGCGTTCGTGACAGGATATTGCGCAACTCGTCAGGCGGGCCGTGTTCGGGCGAAGGTTCCGGATAGACCGCCTCTTCCTTGCCTTTGCGCCGCTTGAGATAGGGGTGGACCATGTCGCCCTGGATCGGGCCGGGACGCACGATGGCGACCTGGATGACGAGATCGTAGAATGTCTTTGGGCGAAGGCGTGGCAGCATGTTCATTTGCGCGCGGCTTTCGACCTGGAACACGCCCAGCGAATCTCCTTTTTGCAACATGTCATACACTGCCGCGTCTTCCTGCTCCACACTGGCAAGCGTGTATGTCTCGCCGCAATATGCCGCGATAAGGTCGAAGCATTTGCGGATACAGGTGAGCATCCCAAGTGCCAGCACATCGATTTTCAGGATCCCAAGCTCATCGATGTCGTCCTTGTCCCACTCGATGAAACTGCGCTCCGGCATGGCGCCATTACCGATGGGAATGGTGTTGGTCAGCGCGCCCTTGGTCAGGATAAAGCCGCCGACATGTTGCGATAAATGGCGCGGCATTCCTATCATCTGGTCGGCAAGGGCGATGGCGCGTTTGAGGTAAGGGTCGGCCAAGTCCAGACCCGTTTCCTTTTCCACCCGCTCCCCGTCCATTTCGCTGCCCCAGCTACCCCAGATCGTCTTTGCGATGGATGCGGTAACGTCTTCCGACAGGCCCATCGCCTTGCCGACTTCGCGAATGGCGCTGCGCGGGCGGTAGTGAATTACGGTGGCGCACAGACCGGCCCGGTCGCGGCCATATTGCCGGTAGATATGCTGTATTACCTCCTCGCGCCGCTCATGCTCGAAATCGACGTCGATGTCCGGCGGCTCCTTGCGTTCTTCGGAGATGAACCGCTCGAACAGCAGTTCGCATTGTGCCGGGTCGACCGATGTAATCTTGAGGCAGTAACACACCGCGCTGTTGGCAGCCGAGCCGCGCCCCTGGCACAGAATGCCTTGCGACCGTGCGTGAACCACGATGTCGTGAATGGTCAGGAAATATGGCGAAAATTCCATCTTGGCGATGAGCACGAGTTCTTTTTCGAGCGTTGCCTGAACGGTCGCGGGCGTGCCTTGCGGATACCGCTCCTGCGCTCCGGCCCATGTCAGCTGCGCGAGATATTCGTCTGGCGTCTTGCCCTTCGGCACGCCGAGTTCGGGATACTCGTATCGCAACTCGTCGAGTGAAAATGTGCAGGCATCAGCAACGTCGCGCGTTGCTGCTATGGCGTGCGGCCACTGGACGAACAGGCGCTGTATTTCCTCCGGCGCCTTCAGATGGCGTTCGGCGTTCGGATTTAGCAGATACCCTGCATCGGCAATCGTGGTCTTTTCCCGGATGCAGGCCATGATGTCCTGTAGCGGCCGACGGTCCGGCGCATGGTAATGGACATCGTTCGTGGCCATGATCGACAGCCCGTGCGTGCGCGCCAAATCATCCAGTTGTGAAATGCGTGCCCGGTCATCGCCACGGTAAAGATAGGCTGCGGCAATATGCCGCAGCGTTGGGAGCTTATCGACCATACCCGGTAACGCGCGGGCAAAACCTGCTACATCCTCATCGGGCAGCGCAATCAACTGCACGCCCTCGCTATGTTCCGCCAACATGGCGAGCGTCAGCTGACATTCGCCCTTGTCCTGCCATCCGCCGTCCAGCGTCTGCATCTTGCCCAACGAAAGCAATGTGCAGAGGCGGCCATAAGCGGCACGATCCTTTGGATAAGCGAGGAAGGCCCGACCATCGACCAGTTCCACGCGACAACCGATCACGGGGCGCATCTTCGCCACTTTGGCGTTGGCATGATGCTGCACCACTCCCGCCATCGTATTGCAGTCGGCGATGCCTAACGCATGGTAGCCAAGGTCGAATGCCGTTTCGATGATCTCGCGCGCTTGCGATGCCCCTCGCAGGAATGAAAATGCGCTTACCAGTCCCAGTTCGACATAGGGTGTCGGCCGGTTGGCTTCAAAATCACCCGTGCGTTCAAGGATCGGCTTGGGCGGTGTAAGCGAAGGATCGGGCATTACGCAAACAGCCCGTGCATGAACCATTCGGGTGGACCGCCTCGGCCATCTTCGACCACGCCGCCACGATAAATCCAGAAGCGCCGCCCGTTCTCGTCCTCCACCTTGTAATAGTCACGCAGCCGCGCGGTGGAGCGTTCACGCCACCATTCAGGTGAAATACGCTCCGGCCCTTCCACTTTTACCACATCGTGCAAACATCGCCGCCAGCGAAACCGACGCGGCGGACCTTCGGGCGTTGCGTAGATTACCGTGACCGGTTCGGGCCGGTCGAACAGGCGTATGGGCCGTTCTTTTGCAGGGGCGGCTTCGGCAAGTGCCAGCTCCCCCTGCAACGCAGGACACCATCCGATCGAACGCTCCGGCATATGGCTGGCATAGGGCACGGGACGATTCACCCGACCCGCACCGATACGTGCACACAAACGGTCGATCAGTTCCGGCAGGGCAATGCCTTCGACGGGTTCTTCGTCCAGCCCTGCCTGATGCGCTGCCATATCGTCATGATACGATGCGGTGAGTGCAAAGGCGTCGAACCCGAAGCCTGCATCCAGTGTTGTCAGGCCTTCTGTGAACAGCCTTGCAACATGATCGGGCGCGCGAACAGGTGCGGCGGTGCGCGCGTGAAGCGATTGCATTGCGCCATCTACGCGGAACGCATCGAACTGTGCGGCACGAAGCCCCTGTTGTCCGGTGAAAAGCTGCTCGCACAGATCGCGTGCCAGATCGGCTAGCACCGGCTCCAGCAAAGCCGTATGGCGAATGGGTTCCATTACCTGTGAACGCACGCGATACAGCGTGCGATCGGCCAGAGGAGCAACCGGTTCCGCAATCTGGCCGAACGCCTGTTGCAGCCGGTGGAGCGGATTGGCAGGCGCATCGGCCTTGCGGCTGGCGAAGCGTTTGGCGAGACCGAGCGAACGGAACCTGCGGGCCAGCGCCAGCGTGGGAACATCGGCAAGTGCGCCAATGGTTTTCAAACCCACCCGGCGCAGCAGCAGTGCAGTGTCGGCACCGATCCGCAATGCCTCGACAGGTAGCGGGGCAAGCGCGGTCCGCAATCCGGCTTCATCGACGATTGTCCCGTCATCGGCAAAACGCGCCAGTGCCCAGGCCCCGCCGATGGTCGGCGCGATAGCGGTGCGGCTGGCCAGGCCCATCGCAGCATAGCGCGAATGCATATCGGCCAGCATCGCCGCTTCCCCACCGAAACAATGCGCGGCGCCGGTAGTGTCAAGGTGTAAGCCATCGCGCCCGTTCCCCCATGCATCGATGGCGGTCCACGGACTCCAGCGATGCGCCCAGCGGGTCAGGCGTTCGACAAAAGCAGCATCGCCCGCCTGGTCGGAAGGATGCACTTCCAAAAGCGGATAAATCGCGCGGGCATCGGTCAGCCTTTGCTCCGGCTTCGCGCCAACCTCGCGCGCGGCAGCGTTTACTGCGTCGATGACCGTGCCATGCGTCCCCTCTGAAACAAGTGCCAAAGGCACGAAATCGTTGGCGCGCTCACCCAGTTTGGCGGCGTTGCTCTGCCATCTGTCCATCGCCAGCGTCGGAAACCATGTCGAGACGATCCTGCGGTCGGAGCGCAGCCCGGTCATAGCTTGCTACCCACACACGTGGCTGCATATCGCGCGCGCGGAACAGGTCGAGCGACCAGACCGGTGCGCCGGGGGCCTTGTCGTCGTGCGGATGCGGCAGTGACGGGCGACTTTCCACACGCCAACGCCGCCGCGCACCACTTAA
The DNA here is from genome assembly GCA_963838735.1 of uncultured Alphaproteobacteria bacterium. Lineage (GTDB taxonomy): Bacteria > Pseudomonadota > Alphaproteobacteria > Sphingomonadales > Sphingomonadaceae > Parerythrobacter_A. Next base: position 41,854 of record CAWISG010000008.1, on the reverse strand, counting down.
GTCGGCATTTCCGCTTACCCGCAGCAGAAAGGCAGGCACACCATATCGCTCCGCCGCCACCGCCAGCCGCCGTGTCGCCGTAAAATCGAGCGCGCGCGGATCGCCGTGGACCTCGCCGATTACCGCGCCCAGAGACGTGCATTTCAACCCCTCCGCCATCGCCCAGAGCGCCTCCTTCCCGTCCTTCGCCGCGACATGAACGATGTCCTGCCGCACTTGTGTGTCCGGATCCTGCGACAAACCATGCAGAAATACCCGACCCATTTCGCGAATGGTTTTGCGATCCTGTACCCATAGCAATGGCGCGGGCATTGCTTCGCGTCCCCCGCTTGGCCTCAACAGGGACAGCACGAAACCCATCGCCGCCACATCGCCGGGCGCAGCGAACATCTCCTGCAACGTCGCCCCGGCAGACGCAAATCCAGCCACCGGCGCATGTAGGGTGGGAGAATGGACAGGGGGGAATCGGCACAAATTTTCGACCATAAGAGAATCACCTGTTCTCTTTATGTTCCGTCAGCAGCCAATGTGCAACTTCGCAATTCCACCTGCCCATCAACGATCTTGCAGCGTGCGTCGTCTCTGCAAATTGAAGCGTGTTCGATGCATATCTTCGGTTTCTTCCGTAGAACTGGATGTTCTGGCGTCATACTCATACCGAAATTAGCACTATCGAATATGTGATAAAAATGGCCAAACATCACAAGATGCCTTGGCTAAAGGCAGCCGTGATTAGTTTGAGTTTTATTTGACCATATTGTTCGCGCCTTCACGGTTTATTCGTAAAGGATGTACGATTTCAAGGGTTGCTGGCGCCACTGCCATATTTGGACCGTAACCAAACTTGTGCGCACGTACAGCTTGCCTGCCATCCATCGGCGCAGCATCGTGATACTCAGCATTGCCATCGCGAAGTAATACTTCGTTCCGGATGGGAGTGATGCCTAACCATGTGAACAGGGTATCCAGCCTTTCCGGCTCCTTCACCAGATCTTCGTAGCGAAGAACATAGGCACGATGCAGAAATTGAACATCGCGCAGCGCCAGTTCGTAAGCATCGAGCGCATAGTCGATCAGTTTTGGCGCTGACCGGTCAGACCATTTCGCCAATGCTGCGGCCATAGCTTCGGGGTGGCGTAGAATTACGACGAAATGGGCTAGCGGAAACAGCTGCTGATACAGCCGCATTCGCGTCAGATTCACCGGTGACTTCTCCAGTCTCCAGGTCTTTTCGGAATCGAACCATGTTGCCCAGTCGGCGTTCAGGCGTTCGCGGGTGGCCAACGTATCGAAACGGCATTCCTCGATCAGGTGTTGCGCCGGGTCTGTGGCGAAGTGGCCAGGTATTCCGTGTTGTGCCGTATGAGGTATTGCACCCTGTAAATAGCACCCCTCGTTTTCAGGAACTGGCGCGCCTTCGATCTGCGCAATGTCGGGATGGCTGCCGATCATCCGCGCGAGCAAGCTGGTCCCCGTTCTGTGAAGCCCTGCGATGAAAATATACTGACCGCGAAAATTTCCGGAAACGCCGATGTCCTGACCGGTCATTGTATCGGTGCTTTCTCCCCGGCCCCTTTGTCCAACGCATTGCCGACAGCCAAACCGCCCTCGCCATAAAGGTAGGACGGATCGAACTGTCCGATCTTCTTCAGCTTTTCGCCGTCCAGAATGATAACCCTGCCGCGCCTGAACTCCACAATACCCGCCTCCCGCAGATCGCGTAGCGACCGGCTCACATGGACGGTGGAGATACCGCATATCTGAGCAAGATGACTCTGCTGCAAAGGCGTTTGGAAGCCGCTGCTTTTGCCAAGGTCCACCATTCGCAAACGATACCACAATTCGGCAAAAAGGTGCGCCAGTCGGGCCATGGCGCGCAAGTTCTGGCCTTTCATGATCCACTCGCGATGGATCGCCGCATCGAGCAAGGTCGAAAACCAGAAAATGCGTGCCAGATGCGGTTCGTCTTCCATCACCTCGCTCAAACGTTCGTGTGGTATGTAACCTACTTTCGCCTTTCCCAGGGCCATCAGGTCATGATCCAGCCGCTTCAATGCGAAAGCGTGCAAGTCGACAAAATCTCCTTCGACCTGAAAACCTACGATACTGCGCTGTCCGTCCTTATGGATAGTACGCAGCATGTAACCCGAAATCAGGATCGACGAAAAATCGCAAAAATCACCACGTTTCAGCAATAGCTCGCCGTCTTGCAATATCCCCGTCCTTGTCACCAGACCTTCGAGAATATCGCGTTCGTCGAAAGTGATTGCATGGCGCAAGCGGCCTTGCAGAAACCGGCCTGTCAACGGATGTTTGTGATGGCTCACACGATATCTCCAGGGGTATGAGAATGAAAAACTGCACCTGTATGCACCTTTGGCATGCCCAGCTTAGCCTTTGTTTTCAAGGGAACTCTCGTTGCAAATAATAGGTTGTATCAAACATATCGCTCGCAGGGCGGTAGCGCGTCGGAGCAGAGTTACATGAAAATCGCCGTGGTGGGACACATCCGCCATCCCATTGCCGAACCGTTCATGGGCGGAATGGAATCGCACTGCCACCAATTGGTCGCATCGCTAACCGCGCGCGGGCATAAGGTGACGCTATTTGCGGCCGCCGGGTCCGACCTGCAGCAGGTCTATCCCATTTGCGCGCAACCCTACGAACAGGTGCTGCCTTGGAAAGTCTGGCGCGGAACGGAGCGTCTTGGGGCATATCAGCGTTCCGCTTTCAGACTCGCATGGGATGCCATCACCACCGGCGATTTTGATGTGGTCCACAACAATTCGCTGTTCGCGCCCTTGATTGCCTGGGCGACGGCGGACGGTATTCCGATGGTGACATCCCAGCATGTTCCGCCATTCGGCGCCATGCGTGACACCGTGTCCCGACAAGCACAGTGCGGTTGGCAACGCTTTACAGTAACCTCGCGCCACCAGCTGAATTTGTGGAAGGACTGCGATCTTTCACGCTTTTGCGTGGTTCATAACGGCATCGACACGGCACGCTGGCCAGTGGCAGTGCAGCGGCACGAACGGCTGGTATGGTTCGGCAGAATTACCCAGAACAAGGGACTGCGCGAAGCCGTGCAGGCCGCGAAGCAGAGCGGTGCACGCTTGGATATCATCGGTACCATCGAAGACGAACCCTATTTTTCCGATACCGTTGCGCCATTGCTGGGTGAACGGATACGCTATCTCGGGCATAAGTCCGGCACCAACTTGCGACGATGTATTGCACAGGCAGCCGCTGCGGTCGTCACCCCCTTATGGGACGAACCCTTCGGCCTCGTCGCCGCCGAAGCCATGAGTTGCGGCGTTCCGGTTATCGCCTTCGACGGGGTGCCATGCGCGAAGTTATCGGACCGTGCGGTATTCTGGTTCCGGGCGGCGATATTGCAGCGCTGGCTGCCGCGATGGCGAATGTTTCGAAGCTTTCGGGGGCAACCGCGCGGCAACGCATCGTGCAGCATTTTTCCGTCGACCAAATGCTGAACGGATACGAACGTTGCTATGAAGAGGCGATCGCCGGTTCGGGCGGCACTTCGCCCCGTTCGCGCGCTTCGAGCCAGTCCAGCACAGTCGCCGAGCTGGCGTAGGGCTGATCGACCTGCTGGCGGGTCAAGGCAAGGTCGCTTTCCGTCGGCTCCCGCAATTTGGCCCAGCCATCCCCGCTCCGCTCGATCAACCCCATAAGGGTGAAGGCGCGAAGCCAATGCTGCATCGTGGGTTCACCCCACTTTTCGATGAAGCGATGCGCATTCGCCAGCACACTGTCCAGGTGGTGAACCGGCGGCATGTGATGCGGATGGTACTGGTGATAGGCCTTGGCCCCGCGCACCCACCAGATCGGCAGATCGAGCGTCGCTATGGTGCGTCCGAAATCGGTATCCTCTCCACCATAACCGACATAAGTCTCGTCGAACCCGCCCGTTCTGGCAAAAGCGGCCTTGGAAAGCGCGAAGTTGAGCGACCAGAAACAACGATAGTCGTTGCAAGCCCTGACCGGCCCGTCAGGCGGGCCGGCGCGTTCGCTATGCTGCACGCCGATGCTGTCGAACGCTTCGTAGTCGATACCGTTATCGGTGGCGCCGGATGGCAGATAGCTTACTTCGCCCATGAAAACGCCATCGTGCACTGTGCTGCATTGCGCATAATCGGCAACCAGTTCGCGATGCGGAATGCAATCCACATCCAGGAAAACAAGCAAATCTCCGGATGCTGCGTTTGCCGCACGGTTTCGCGCTTCTGCAAGCGGAATACCATTGCTGCCAAGCATCACCTGCCGGACCGGAAACGCTGTTTCCGGCAGATCGTATACCTCAGTCTGCATGACCGCGATGACCAGTTCGTCAGGCTCGCGCGAGCTTAGCGCAAGTCCGCGCACAAGGTTGGTCAAGTGATCTGCGCGACCATAAGCCAGCGTACATACCGAGATGCTCATGTCCCTGTTGCCAGCATGGATGCTCCGGCATTCTGCGGTGCGCGCCAGATGCGTTCTATCACGTCGCCGATTTCGCGCGCTGCAACAGTAGCGGCGTCGTCTTTCACAAGAACACGTTGCCTGTTCGGTTCGATGGCCTTTGCAGCGTGCCAGAGCTTGTCCCAATCCGCCGTACTGGCGGGCCATTGTCGCGAGACTGCCGCTGCGCCTGCGGCATCAAGCGCTTCGGCCTTGCGAAGCTGTTCCGCGAAATAGCGCCATTCCGGAACCACGATCCACGGCTTTGCTGCCGCGGCGATCATATGGGCCGTAGTGTTGCCGCAACTCGATACCAGCCGGTTGGCAGCGGAAATCCAGTCCGCCGGATTTTGTACCCAGCCAAGATGGCGCAGGTTCGGTGGTGGCGTTTCATGCCATTCCGTCTGGATTTTTCCCAACGTCACCCATTGGCTGTCCTGTTCGGCGCGCGCACCCAAGGTGAGGGGTGCAGAGGGTAATCCGGTTCCTCCTCCGCCGCCAACAACCACGACCAGATCGAGTTGCGGATCAAGGCCGAGCTTTGCCCGGGCCGTAGCAATGTCGGTCAGGTTCGAACAATCGACGCCGACACCGGGTGCATAGATCGTGCGTTCGCGCATCCACGCCGGACGGTCGGGTTGCTCCAGCTCTGGTGCGTATGGCGCCAACAGGCCGACAGCACCGCGATAGGACGCCATATGGCCCGGATCGTTGCGGTCGCCATGTTGCAGCACCGCCATATGCGGGACCGAAGCAATGCGGGCCAGCTGGCCCAGTTCGGCCGATACGTCGGTTATGAAAAGTGAGGGCTGCGATTGCGCAAACCATGTCGTCAATAGGGCAATTGCCTGGCTAACCGTAGCCCAACCAAGCGGCGCGCAATGCAAGGTTTCAGGCAGGTCGGCTTCAATCTGCTCGGCGTCCTGTCCGTCCGGTGCTTCGAACAGGGAGGGTATTTCGATTACCTCGATCCTGTCTGCAAGTTCGGGAAAGATGTCGCTTCGTGCGCTAAAAATCGCAATGTCGCGTTGCTTGGCCAGCTCATTACAAAGGGCCGCTGCCCGTTCGGCGTGGCCTCGCCCCTGGTGGTGAACGAAATACCCGATCGGGCCGTGGGCACGGCTCATGCTGCGTGCTCCAGCAAACCGTCCTCGCGAAAATCTTCGTCCCACGCTTGCAAATACATGCGAAGCCCTTCCAAGACGCCAGCTGCATGGTTGCCCTGCGCCTGATACGCCATGCCCTTCTCGCCCAATATGCGCAATTCGGGTTCGCAATTGCCAACGACAACCGCATTCGGACAATCGGTCAGCATATCGGTATCGTTACCACTGTCGCCCGCCACGATAATGCGATCCATTGCCAAACCAAATGTCGCAGCCACATGCGACACTGCTGCGCTCTTGCCAGCCGAAAGAGGAAGCACATCGAGCAGATGATCGTGGCTGAAAACCACCCGAGCCGGGATGCCTGACGAAATTACCGCTGCGCGTACTGCGCTCAGTTGCGACACATCGTCTAACGTATAACTCAACTTGAACTGGCGCTGGTCGACCACGCCCTGCGGTTTCAGGCTGCGGATACCGTCCAGCGCCGCCGATATGGATGCGTGGTCCCAGGCGTTGTCGTGCATGGCAGCGAACACTTCATCCGCGACGAGACCGTTTGGCTTTTGCCAGTATATTTCGGTGCCAACGGAAGTTATCCAGAAGGCAGGTTCGGGCAGGTCCCAGTCGCGCATGACTCGCCGGGCTTCTGTAAGGGACCGCCCGGTGGCCACGCCGAACGCCACATCATCGCGATGCCCGAGAAACTGCGTTAATCGAGCCGCAGACGCGCGGCACCCCGTTAGGGTATTATCGATATCGCTTATAAGCAACGTAGGCTGTTTCGCACTGACAGTCGGCGTCGCAGCCGGCCGTACAAGAGCAGCGGCTACCTTGTGGAAGCTTCGCGCGTAATGCGTCCATGTTACCCGGCGGATGTTCGCTAAAGCATTGGCAGAGGCCCGATGCCATGCCGTGCTGTCCGTCATGATCGTCTCGATAGCGGTGCTGATTGCGCCTGGATCGGTCGGCTCGACCACGACGCCATGTTCAATTTCATCGATAATGTCGCTCGGGCCACCATGGCACGTCGCCACCACTGGCAAGCCGTGCACCGCCGCCTCTAGGATAGTGAGCCCAAACGGTTCGACCAAAGCCGGATTGACAAACACGCCCATTGATTGTCGCGCCAATGCATACAGGCCGCGCACCTGCGATGCATCGTGCTGACGGGGATACGCTACCATACCATGCAAATCATGGCCGTCGATCAGATCGATCAGATTACGCAGCACCTCGACCTGTTCGGCTTCGCCATGACCTACGGAATGCCGAAGACCCGGAAGAATAACGAGATTGGCTGACTGCCGGAGTTTTTCGCTATGCGCGTAGGCCTCCACCAAAGCGGCAAGGTTCTTCTTTTTTACCGGCCGCGCAATGGCCAGTATGATTGGCTTCTCGACATTGCGGAGGAACGGCTCAATCAAAGCACTCGCCCGCGTCATGTCCTCCGAAGATGCAGGGGTTTTGTCGATACCCGGACGGATGCGCTCAATGCGCGTTCCGTCCGCCGATGGATAGGCAACCAACTGCCGCTCGCATTCATCCCGCGACGACCCGATGGTGAGGTCCGCCGCTGCTATTGCGCTGTCTTCCTGCGCTATGCGTGCTTCAAGAGCGACCGATAGCGTGTCACAGGTTCCGCGTTTGTCGATGCCGAGCGAATGGGCGGTATAGATAAACGGGATGCCCAATGCATCCCGTATGTCGGCGGCAACCTGCGCAGCATCGGCAAAATGCGCGTGGATCACATCTGGCAAACGATCACGGGACTGCAGTTCGGCGATCAGTGCCGCGGTAAAGGCCGGAAGGTCTGCGGCAAGTCTTTCTTTGGCAAGGTACTTGCGATTGCCGCTATCGATGCGCGTGATGACAAGACAGGGCGCTATCTGCTCGCTCGGGCAGGAATGGATCGCGCCAAGGTCAGGCGCATCGAACATTCGTGTAACGATCTCGGCCCGCGATACGTCCTCGCGTTCGGACAAGGCACGCATGGAACCGAGCAGGTAGGTAATATGCCCGCCGGTATCCTCGGTAACACCATATCGCGGTGTCCCACGGACGCACCCACCCAGAGCTATAGCGAGAACCTGCATTCAATCCCTTTCGTCGTGTTGAAAACACTAGAAGAAGGAGACAGTCGACCGGCGCGTTCCGGTTTTAGTATATGTTACAGTCAATTTTATAAACTATGTTATATAAGATCAGACATGGCGACGAATGGTGAGCGTTCGTATTCTCGGACGTTTTAGGGTGGCCGTGCCTCAGCGATTATCGCAACGCGGCCAATTGCATTTGCACAGGGTAGCCGCTTCACGCCCGGCGCGCCGGCGCACTCGTGTCCAACAACTGTGTCGCCAGCCACCCACAACCCTGGGATCATCGTGGCCCTCGCTGGCCGTATGGCGGACAGCCTGTTCATGCGGTTGTCAGATCTGACGGTATTGATGAACCATTGCTCTAACGGTCACTGAGAACGTGGTGAGCCGTGCTGGGTTCGAACCAGCGACCTACTGATTAAAAGTCAGTTGCTCTACCAACTGAGCTAACGGCCCTGACCACGGGGGCGGTCCCTAGCAGGCGCTGGGTGTTGGTCAAGCGCCCGCTGCTGCCTCCACCGCACGCGGGTTGGCGGCGACCGCGTTGTCTGAAGGCCTCAGTCATGCAGCGCGGGCGATCAGGGTGCGCGCCTTCGCCTTCGAACCGCTGCATTTGAAGATTACCCAACCCGGCGCATCGAGCAGGGTCGCGTCGTCCTTCGCTGACCCGTGCGCCGTGCGTGCAAGCGCCAGCGCGCCTTTTGCATCGCCCAGCTCCAGCCGCTTCTGGGCGGGATCGTTAGGCCTTGGCCGGTCCGCCATCGGCGCGCAGCATTTCAGCTGGCACGAAAGGGGCCAGCGCGTCGCCAGCCGCGTAGGAGACATAGCGGTTGAGATGGACGATAGCCTCGCTGTTCCAGCCGGTCTCGAATGCCAGTTGCGTCGAAAAAGATCGAAACCGGATCGTTCGCCGACCTTAGGCGGCATCGCGTTCGGTCGCCGTCGTTGCAGGACCGCCGCTTAAGCCTTGCAATTCGAACTTACGGGCCCGCTTTGCCAGCTCGCTGCCGCACTTTTCGGAGCGTGGCGGCGAGTTGCATCAGGGTCCGCCCGGTAACCGGATCGCGCCAGCCGGGCGCGATGGTTCGCGCCGGGTCGAGCACGAAGCGCCTTGTGCGGAATGCCGGGTGCGGGATGGTGAGGCGCCGCGAGGCGAAACGCCCCCCGCTCCACAGGACAATATCGAGATCGAGCACCCTGGCCGTCCAGCGCCGTCCGCGCCGGGTGCCGTAATCGCGTTCGATCTGTTGCAGGGCATCAAGCAGCGACTCCGGTTCGAGCGTGCTTTCCAGCACGAGCGCGCCGTTCGCATAGCGGCGTCGCGACGGGCCGAGCGGTTCGCTTTCGATAATGCGCGACACGGTGGCGACCGTGCCCAGCGCCGCGACATCGGCCGCCGCTGCGGCCAGCACCTTGCGCGGGTTCCCGTGACGATGGTGGCGGATATTGCCGCCGACTGCGATGAGGTAGCAGTTGGTCAGATGTCCTCGCACAACCGGCCATAGAGGTCTGGTCGGCGGTCGCGGAAAAAGCCCATGCCCGCGCGGTGCTTCGCGCATTGTGCCAGATCGAAGGTGGCGACGAGCACACCCTCCTCGCCCGCACCGAATTCGCCCACCAGATCGCCCCATTCATTGGCGATGAAGCTGTGGCCGTAAAAGGTCTGGCCCCCTTCGGTTCCCGTGCGGTTGGCGGCGAGCACCGGCATGCAGTTCGACACCGCGTGCCCCTGCATCGCGCGCCGCCACATGCGGCTGGTGTCGAACGCAGCATCGTAGGGTTCGGAACCGATGGCAGTGGGATATAACAACACTTCGGCCCCCATCAGCGCCATCGCGCGTGCGGCTTCGGGAAACCACTGGTCCCAGCATATTCCCACGCCGATGCGAGTCACGCCGCCCGAATGCGACACGTCCCACACGCGAAAACCGCTATTGCCGGGGCGGAAATAGAACTTTTCCTCGTAACCCGGTCCGTCGGGAATATGGCTCTTGCGATAGGTGCCCGTCACTTCGCCATCCGGCCCGACCATCGCCAGCGTGTTGTAATAATGCTGCCCGTCGCGTTCGAAGAAGCTTGTCGGGATTGCGATGGCGTGGCGCTTTGCCAGCTTCCGCATCGCGCGGACCGCCGGGCTTTCGTCCAGCGGGCGCGCCAGCGCGAACAGCGCCTCGTCCTCCTCGCGGCAGAAATAGGCACCGCTGAACAGTTCGGGTGGCAGCACGATATCCGCGCCCTCGCCCGCCGCGCGTTCGACCAGGTGCGCAACGGCATCGATATTATCGGCCTGGTCGGCTGCGTGCAGCGGCAGTTGCAGCGCGGCGACGGTAATCTTGGTCATCGCTTCTGTCCGCTATTTCGGAGCCAGCGCGAAGTCCACCTGCACCGTTACCGCACTGGTGGTCTGCCCCGCCATGATCCCGCCGCCGCTTTCGGGCATCGGACCGCGTGACACCGGACGCGCGGGTGCGACGGGCGGTGGCGGTGCCATGCCGATTTCCAGGTCCATCGCCTGCGCGCCCTGGAACCAGCGCCCGCCCTGCGATCCGCCCGCGTCGCGGATATAGAGCACCCGCGCGATATCCATGTCGGCGGCATCGGCATAGGCCAGTGCCCGCGCGCGCGCCGCGGTGTAGGCAGCGGTATAGGCGGTGTTGGCGGCGGCTTCGGGGTCGGACAGGCGCAGGTCCGGCCCGCTCAGGATATTCGCGCCCGCCTCGCTCACTGCCGTGACGGCAGCGCCCGCACGGTCCACGTCGCGGATCGTCACCGAAACGATGTTGTTCGCCTGATACTGGCCCTCGCGGTCGCCATAGCGGATGCGCTGGATGCCGACGGTGCGGGTCTGGATATCCTTTTCGGGAATATCCAACGCGCGCAGAGCCGCCACGACCTTGCTCATTGCCACGCCGTTGGCCTCGCTCGCGGTGCGCGCGGTGCCGCCGAAGCTTTCCATACCCGCATCGAACTGCGCCTCGTCGGGCACCATGTCGGCTTGCCCGCTGGCGCTGACCGACAGCAGGGTTTCGCCGCGCGCGACGCCGCGTTCGTCGTTGGGCGCGTAGCTACACGCGGCAAGCGGGGCGACGATCAACGCCGCCCCGGCAAGGCGCAAGGCGCTGTTCACTTTGCCTTTTTGAACAGCAGCGTCATGCGGTTGCTTTCACCGATCGCCTCGTAACGGGCGCGGTCGGTGTCGCCTTGCGAGAGACGCGGCGGCAGTGTCCACACGCCGCCTTCGTAATCGGCGGTATCGCGCGGATTGGCGTTGACGAAGCTTTCCGCCGCCAGTTCGAACCCGGCCAGCTCCATTGTCTTGATGACATCGGATTTCTTCAGATAGCCCTTGCTGCCATTGGTCATGTCGAACGGCATGCCTTCGGGCGCCATGTGCTGCACGATGCCGACCATGCCATCATCCTTCAGCATCCGGCGCATCGCCATCAGCTCGGTATCGGCGATGCCCCAGCGCATCAGATTGTGCATCATGCGCACGATCAGCACCCGGTCGACCGTCCCGTCGGTCGCCTCGCCCGCCTGCGTCGTGATGAAGGCGGAGACGTTCTCGGCAGGAATGCCGGTCTGTTCGACGACTTGCGGGCCGAAGGTATCGGGGAAAGCGTTCAACCGGTCGGTCATGCCGGCGGGCACCATGCCGCCGGGGCCGAAATTAAGGCCGACATATTTGCCCGTGGTGCCGACATAGGGCGCGATGACGCGTGTGTACCAGCCGCCACCGGGCGCATATTCGGCAACGGTCTGGCCGGGCCGCACACCGAAGAACGCGAGCGTTTCGGCAGGGTTGCGAAATTCGTCGCGAGCGCGGTCTTCATCGCGGCGCGCATCGGCGAGCACGGTGGCGAACGCATCGGGCGACACCGCCGCCATTTCGGCATGATGGTCGGCGTGCGCAGGGGCGGCGAGGCCCAGAATGGCGAGCGGGGCGGCGGCAGCGAGCAGAAGGCGCATTGATATTCTCCCAGAGTGTGATGTTGCCGCGCATCTTAGTGGCGTGACACACGATGACAAGGCAGGGCCGCGTTCCTATCTCGTGGCCCGAGAGACAGGAGATAATCACGATGGCGGATACAGAACAGGCGATTGTAGCAGGCGGATGCTTCTGGTGCACCGAAGCGGTGTTCAAGGATGTGATCGGGGTGGATGCCGTGGAAAGCGGCTATATCGGCGGCGATGTTGCCGACCCCACTTATAAGGCAGTGTGCAGCGGCACGACCGGCCATGCCGAAGGCGTGAAGGTAACTTACGATCCCGACACCATCAGCTATGGCGAGATTCTCGATGTGTTCATGGGCACGCATGACGCCACGCAGCTGAACCGGCAGGGCAACGATGTCGGCACCCAGTATCGCAGCGCCATCTTCCCGCTCGACGCCGCGCAGCAGGCCGAAGCCGAAGCCGCGCTGGACCGCGCGAACGCCGAACAGGGCGGCAAGGTCGTGACCGGCATCGAAGGGTTCTCCGACGGTGCGCAGCAGTTCCCGTGGTACCGCGCCGAGGACTACCACCAGGAATACTGGGGCGGCGAAGGCCAGCGCAATCCCTACTGCCAGGCGACGATCCCCCCCAAGATCATGAAACTGAGGAAGAGCTTTCAGGACAAGGTGCGGGAGTAGTCAACGTCGGCTTTCGACCCCATGTCAGCCGTTCGGGGCCTCCCGCTGCCAATCCGAGAGCGGACGAGCGTTACGGTTAGCGAAGCGAGAAAGCCTTGCATATTTTTTGTGCGATCTGATCCGGAGAATTTTGCCAGGTGTCCATCTTAAGGTCGTAAACTCTGCCTTTGTGAACCCGTTCAAATTGGCCCTTAGCTAGGCCAATATCCCTATCACCGCGCATGCGTTCCCTTTCCTGCACGACCTCCAGCGGCGCGAAGAGCCCGACAAACTGAAAGTCATATTGCTTCAGCAATCGGCGGTAATCAGCGTCTTCGTCCGCAAAGAATACGTCATCGACTACCATGTTGTTGCCGCATTCAGCCATCGAGGCGACGGCTTGCGCATGCCAGCTAAAGCGCGCTCGACTAGGTCGCCGGATTGCACATCAATTGTATGACTGTCGATACGGTTGAAAACCAGTCCTTCCTGACTTTCAAAAGCGCGGCGGGGAAGCATCCGCGAGAAATCATCCAGTTGCAAATGCAGAAAGCTCTGCTTGCGTGATTTTGAATTGCCTAAGCCACCGACGTTTTACCAACGCTGCTAACGCCATTTATCGCGACGATCTGGGGTGCATGAACAGCTTTTTCTCTACGTTCTCCAGATTTGAGAAGATTGCTCGATTATGTCCGAATGGCAAGGTTGGTGCCCAACAGCCGACCGTCCGCTTTCCACCCAACTGCTGCCCCCTAGCCCCGCCACCGCGCCATGAAGAAGCCGTCCATCCCGCCCTCTTCGCGCATCAGGCCGGGATGCGTACGCAGCCAGCCTTCGGGAGTCGGTTGCAGGCCGGCCGGCAGTTCGTCCGCCGTAATGGGCGCAGGCGTCAGCGCGACATTTGCGGCCTGCGCCTCGCCCTCCTCCTGCTCCAGCGAACACACCGCATAGACCAGCGTGCCGCCGGGTTTCAGCCACTCTGCGGCACGTTCCAGCAGCTTTGCCTGCAATTGCGCCTGCGCGCTAATATCGCCCGCCCCGATACGATGCAGCACGTCGGGGTGGCGGCGGCAAGTGCCCGTGGCGGTGCAGGGCGCGTCGAGCAGGATGGCGTCGAAGCGGTGCTTCGGCTCCCACACCAGCGCATCGGCGCGCACGGTGGAAGCGGTCAGCTTCGTGCGTTTCAGATTGTCTTTCAGCACGCCAAGCCGCCGCTTGCTCTGGTCGAGCGCCGTCACGTTCCAGCCCGCCGCCGCCAGTTGCATCGTCTTGCCACCGGGCGCCGCGCACAGGTCCAGCACATGCTTCCCGCCCCCTTCGCCCAACAGCCGCACCGGCAGCGAGGCGGCAAAGTCCTGCACCCACCATGCGCCGTCGGCATAGCCCTCGATCGTCTCGACCGCCGCGCCGCGCGGCAAACGCAAGTGGCCGGGGGCATGGCTGTCCGCTGCGAGCCGGTTCGCCCACGCTGCCGTCTCGTTCGGTTTGCGCAAGGCGAGGTCGAGCGGCGGCGGGGTGGCGAGCCCGCTGGCAATGGCTGGCGCACGGTCGCCCCAGCGCATCTGCACCGCATCGGGCAAGGTCGGTATTTCGGGCAGCGTCGCCGCGCGCTTCGACAAGGTGGAGAAGACGCCATGCGCCAGCTTGCGCGGGCCGATGGCGAGCAGTGGCAGGCCGGTGGCGATGACGGCGTGCGGCGCTGTTTCCAGCCGCAGCCATTGTGCCACATCAGGCGCAGCACCATGCGCGGTTTGGAATCGGACGGCAGCGGCCTGACCATCGCGCCATCGATCAGCGCGTCCAGATCAACCAGCCAGCGCAGCACCTCGTTGGCTATTGCGCGCGCCAGTCCGCGGTCCGGCCCTGCCTTCAGCGCGCGCAAGGCGCTATGCGCCGCCTGTTCCAGCGTCTCGCCCCGCCGCAGGACGGCATCGAGCATATGCAGCGCCGCGCGGCGCGCGGGCAGTCCGGGGGTTCTGGCCCCATTGGGTGTGTTCATTGCGCGCACGTAACCATCCGTTGCGCGCTTGGCCAGAAACCAGCGGCGAGTTCGGGCGTTAGTGCGCTATGACCAAGGAAAAATCCCCCGAAGCCAAGAAATTCAAGAAGCCCGCCAACTGGAGCGATGACCCGGTGCCGGAGCCGAAAGCGGTCGATCCCAACAAGGACGAACCGCGCGAAAAGTCCCCTACCCGCTACGGCGACTGGGAAAAAAAGGGTATCGCCTGGGACTTCTAGACGCCGGTTTCAGAGCGGACGGAATGTTACCGGCAACCCGTCCTTTGGTTGCGGGATCGGCCATGGCTTCCATTCCGGTTCGTAGCCCGGGGCGCTTGCGATCTGATAGCGTGACAACAGCTGCGCCATCAAAATCTTGATCTGCATATACGCGAAATGCAGGCCGAGGCACATATGCGCGCCTCCGCCGAACGGCACCCACGCATATTTATGACGCGCTTTGATTGCCTCGGGTGTAAAACGCATCGGGTCGAACCGATCCGGCTCGGGCCAATGCTTTGCGTCGTGATGCACGTAATGAACATTAATGCCGACCGGCGTTCCGGCGGGAATTCGGTAGCCCCCATATTCAAATGTTCGCAAGGCGCGGCGTGGCACGTTCGGGACCGGCGGCATCATCCGCAAGGCTTCGCGGAACGCCATTTCGGTCAGTTCCAGCTTCGGCAGATCGTCATAGGCGATGTTGCCTTGGCCGTCGTCCAGCGTGCGCACTTCATCGCGCAGCTTCGTCTGCCAATCCGGGTTCTTCGCCAGCAGCCAAACCAGCGATGTGGCGCTGCTGGTGATCGTGTCGTGCGCGGCCATCATCAGGAAGTTCATGTGATCGACCACTTCGCCGACCGGCAGCTGTGTGCCGTCCTCCCGCTCGGCGGTGGCGAACTGGCTGAACATGTCCTGCCCGCCCCCTTCTGCGCGGCGCTTGGCCACTTCGGCGCTGAAATACTCGACCAGAAACGCGCGCCCTTTCACCCCGCGGCGCATCTGCGTGAACGGCAGCGCGTGGCGCACTGGCGCGACGGAGGCCTGGACCATATCGACAAAGGCCTGGTTGATCCGATCCGCTTCCGGTCCCCACGGCACGCCGATGAAGCTTTCCGCCGCCAGTTCCAGCGTTAGCGTCTTGATCGCCGGATAGAAGTAGCGCGTTCGCCGCTCCAGTCCGTCAACCGTCCGGCAATGCCGCGATTGAGGCTGTCTGCGTAATGGCGCATCGGTCCTGGTTTGAACGCGATGGAAAGCGCCCGCCGGTCGATACGGTGATGGTCGAAATCGAGCAGCATCAGTCCGCGCGGAAATAGTTTGTCCAGCACCGGCCCCCAACCCTGTTCGTTGGAAAAAATCTTCTCCTTGTTGAACAGGACCAGCTCGTTCGCATCGGCGCCCACCATCGCCACCATCAGACCGCCCAGCGCGTGGTTCTTGTAGACCGGGCCATAGGTATCGACCATCCGCCGCGCGAAGCCGTGCGGGTCGGCCAGCAGTTTCAGCGTATTGCCGACCAGCGGCGCGCCGGTTTCGCCCGGGATATGCGACAGGTCGCCGGCGGTCGGATTGCCTTTCGACCAATGAATAGGTTCGGGTACGGCTAGTGCGGCGGGGTCGGCAAGCGTGGCCACGTTCGGATCCTCTTGGTTGCTGACACCGATGTAGACAGTAGCTGCGCTCAAATCCACCCGGACAGTTCGCGGCGCACCATCGCTTCCAACATCGTCATGCCAGCATCGGACGCATTGAGGCAGGACAGCGTGTGGAAATGCTCGCCCCCCGCTTCTAAAAACGTGTCGCGCCCCTCCATCGCGATTTCCTCCAGCGTTTCGAGACAATCGGCGCTAAAACCCGGCATCGCGACCGCCAGCCGCTTCGTGCCTTTCGCCGCTTCGGCCTCGATGGTGGTATCGGTCGCGGGTTCGAGCCATTTGGCGGGGCCGAAGCGGGACTGGAACGCGGTGACCACGCGCAGGCCGGGGCGGTCCAGCGCCACCTCCAGCAACCGCGCGGTCTTGCGGCAATGGCAGTGATAGGGGTCGCCCAGCTCCAGTGTCCTTTGCGGCATGCCGTGGAAGCTCAACAGCAGCACTTCGGGCTGCACGTCGGCGGCGTCGAGCTGGCGGGCGATGTCCGTCGCCAGTGCATCGATATACAGCGGATCGTCATGATAGGGCGGCAGGGTCCGCACCGACGGTTGCCAGCGCATCGCCGCCAAGTGCGCGCCGAGCGCATCGATCGCTGTCGCCGTGGTCGCGCCGGAATATTGCGGGTAGAGCGGCGCGAACAGGATGCGGTCGCACCCGTCGTCGCGCATTGCCTGCACAGTCTCGCCGATTGAAGGTGTACCATAGCGCATGGCCCAGCGCACATCCACCGCATCGCCCAACCGCGCCTGCAATTTTGTGGCCTGCTGCGCAGTAATGGCCGCCAGGGGCGAGCCTTGCTTGCTCCACACCTTGGCATAGGCGGCGGCAGACTTTCTCGGGCGGGTATTCAGGATAATGCCGCGCAGGATCGGCTGCCACGCGATGGGCGGGATCTCGACAACGCGGCGGTCGGACAGGAACTGCGCGAGATACCGCTTCACCGATTTCGCGTCCGGCGCATCCGGGGTGCCCAAATTCGACAGCAGCACACCGACGCGTCCGCTTTTCACCGGAGGATGGTCGGCGGGCAGGTGTTGTGGGGTCCAGGTCATGCGGTTCTCGAATTAGGCGGCGGAAAGCGGCAGGCTGCGGAAACGCAGGCCGGTGGCGGAATGCAGAGCATTGGCAATGGCGGGCGCGGCGACGGCAACGCCCAGCTCGCCCGGATCGAAGGCGGCTTCTTCGCTGACGATGAAATCGACATCGACTTGCGGCGCGTTGGCAAGCGTCGGCATGTCGAGATGCGCCAGCCTCTGCGCGGTCGGCAGGCCTTGCGCATACCCAGTCGCGCATCCCACCGCCAGACCCATGCCGAACAACAGGCCGCCCTCGATCTGCTGGCGCGCGATGTCGAGATTGACGATGCGCCCGATATCGACCGCTGCCGTCAGCTTCGTCACGCGAATGCCGCCGGCGCCGCCCGTCCCGGTCGCATCGCGCTGCGCGGTTGCGATGCAGGCGATGCGCCCGCCGCTGTCATCGGGTCCGATACGGTGGCAGGCCAGTCCCTGTCCGCTGCCGCCTGCGCCGCCGTCCCACTGTGCCAGTTGCGCCGCGCGTTGCAGGCACACGACCATGCGCGGATCGCCGCCCAGCATGGCGATGCGATAGGACAAGGGTTCGCGGGCGTAGGTCGCGGCGATCTCGTCGATGAAACTTTCCATGCAGAAAGCGGTCACGGCGTGGCCATTGCCCCGCATCCGCCCACCCGGCAGGCCGAGCGATACCGGCACATGATCGATGGCGGCGTTGGGAATGTCGTAATGCGGCATCGCGCCAGCCAATGCCAGCGGGTCCGCGGCATTTCTGGCCGCATCAAGTGCGGCTTCGCGCGTAGCGTTATCGAACAGGCGCACGCCGAATTCACGGGTGGTCGCGGGGGTGGCGATGCGGGCGTGTAGCGTGTCGATACGGCCCGCGCCGCCCTGCGGCACGCGCGCGCTGAGCATTGCCGCTGCAGGCGCGCGGGGCGGCGCGGCAAGATGTTCCTGCCAGCGCGACCAGCGAAGCTGCACGGCGCGCGGCGTTTCGCTGTTTTCCGCCACCTCGCGCGCGACCAGGGCAATCTCGATGGCGTGATCATGCTCCAGCCGCCGGTCGAAACTGCCGCCTGCAGGCGTCGGGTACAATACCACATCCTCCACCGCGATGCCGATGGCCCGTGCTGCCGCGACGCGTGCCTGCTCGGGGGCTTGGCTGGCGAGCCACAGTTCCAGCCGCCCATCATCGAACCGCGCGGTCGCCGTCGTGGTTTCGATGGTGCCGTGCAGCGCGGGCGCGATGTCGTAACGGATGGCGATGCTCGGCGTGTCCATCCGTGCATCGCCTTCGCCGCGCACCGCCACACGGTGCGAGGACCGCGCGCGCAACGCCCCGTCCAGCTCCACCTGCATCACCGCATCATCCACCGCGCCGCGCACCTTGAAGCGCGGCTTCATCGCCTCCACGGCCCGCTCCGCGCTCCACCCGTCGGTCGCGACCGCCACCAGCCAGTCATGGCCACGCACCACCTGAACCAGTTCGGGGCGGACGGCCGCATCGCGGTCGAAGGATACCAGTTCGGCATCGCCGACCGGGCCATGCTTTATCGCTGCATAGACCATGTCGGGAAGGCGGATATCGCCCGCGAACAGATAGCTGCCGTCGACCTTGCTGGGCAAGTCGAGGCGCGGAAAGGCGGTCGGCGCATCAGCTTGTCCAGGCAGCGGGATCTCGGCTGCCGGTTCGGAACGAAGCGCGGGCGGATCGGGCGGCGTGCGGATGGCAGCATCCTCCACCAGCTCGGTAAAGGGCGTGCGCTTGTCCCCGTGCCGCACCAGCCCGCCCTCGACAGTGCATTCTTCGAACGGCACGTCCCAGCGATCCGCCGCTTCCATCGCCAACACCGACCGGGCCGAAGCTGCGGCAATGCGTGCCGGTATTTCGTATGCCGCCAGCGTCGAGCCGTCTGCCGTCGCGGCGAAGCGGCGGCCTTGCGCGAACCGGGTTGCCATCAGGCTGTCACCGGACAGCACCGGCGATGGCAAACCGCCGCGTCCCGCCAGCGGCAGCCACATTGGCGCCCATGCGGCGGCCAGCGGCACATTGGCATAGGCACCGCTGACCGGCACAGGCTCGACCGCCACCTGCCGCCAGTCCGCGCCCAGTTCGACCGCTACGATCTGCGGCAGGATGGTGGTGACGCCCTGCCCCATCTCCAGCTGCGGCACGGCCACCGTCACCACCCCGTCGCCCGCAATGCGCAGCCAGCCATCGAAGCTGAACTCGCCTTCTATCTCGGGCAGCGGGTCGGGGAAGCTGCGCGGGCGCAGGCCCCATGCCACCACCATGCCGCCACCGACCGCCGCCCCGACCAGCAAGCCGCGACGGGACACCGGCAAGTCCGGCATGGCAAACCGCGCCATTGTCAGCGCGCGTCCAGCCAGTCGGCCAGCGCGCAGGCGATACCGTGGAATGCCGCACCCTCCGCGCCATCCCCGGCGGCAGGCGGCGTCCCGGCATCGCTGGCGGTGCGAATGGCGAGGTCCAGCGGGATACGGCCTAGAAAAGCGATACCCTGCTCCTTCGCCGCCGTCTCGACCCCGCCGCGCCCGAACGGATCGCTGACCTCGCCGCAATGCGGGCAGGCATAGCCCGCCATATTCTCGACCAGGCCGATGACCGGCACCTTGCCGGTGTCGAACAGGCTGGCGGCACGGCGCGCGTCGATCAGCGCCAGGTCCTGCGGCGTGGACACGATTACCGCGCCCACAGGCTTGTGCTTTTGCAGCATCGAAATCTGCACATCGCCCGTACCCGGTGGCAGATCGAGCAACAGCAGTTCGGTATCGCCCCATTCGGCATCGACCAGCTGGGCAAAGGCATTGCCCGCCATCGGCCCGCGCCAGGCCAGCGCCTGCCCCGGCTTCACCAGAAAGCCCATCGACAACATCGGAATGCCCAGCGGCGTCATCACCGGCACCAACCGGTCGCCCCCATCGCGGTCTTTGGCGCTCTCGGGCTTGGCATCGACAACGCCGAACAGGGTGGGTTGGGAGGGGCCGTAGACATCGGCATCGACCAGCCCGACCTTGCGGCCCATGCCGTGCAGCGCTGCGGCCAGATTGGCGGTCAGGGTGGATTTGCCGACACCGCCCTTGCCCGATCCGATGGCGATAATGAGCGGCTTTGCGGTCGAGAGGGGTTCGGCGGGAGCGGCATCGCGCTGCGCCACCATCGCCACGCGCACCGTGGCGACGCCGTCCACGTCCTCCAGCGTGTCGCGCGCCGCCGTCTCGTAAGCGCCGCGCGTTTTCGCATCGAGATCGTCCGCGTCCAGCACCAGAGTCACGACGCCATCGGCAGCCTGTAGCGACTGCACCCGCCCTGCAATCGGGGCAGGCAGGCGGGCCTTGAGCGCGGCAGTATCCATAGCCCACACCTCCTAGCAGCAAATTCGCATCCGCACCCCCTGTTTTTCCGTCGGCCCCGGTCCTATAAAGAATGGCATGAACATATTAGGCGCGTTTCAAGCGAAGCTCGGTCTCGCAATGGCTGGGAAAAATCCGTGGGGCGGTGGTTCCGGTGGAGATGGCGGTGAAAAACCGTCCGGAGGCAAATCCGGCGGACCGAAGAACCCGTGGCTGCCAACCGGCGGTGGCAATGGCTCCGGCCCTGGCGGAAGGCGCGCGCCCAATATCGAGGATATCTTCAAGAACCGCGGACCGGAAGGGCCACGGCGTGGTGGTTCGGGCGGCGGTGGTGGCTTTACCATGCCGACGCGCCCCGGCGGCAAAAGCTGGCTGCCGGTGATCATTATCGGTGTGCTGGTGCTGGCGCTGCTCAGTTCGATGATTCATGTCATCGGGCCGAAGGAACAGGCGGTGGTCAAGACGCTGGGCAACTACACCCGCAACCTCAATCCCGGTTTCAACCTGTCCGCGCCGTGGCCCATCGAAAGCGTCGATGTGGAAGACGTGCAGGGCGTGCGCGACCTGCGCATCCCGCGCGACGGCGACGGCGACAAGCTGATTCTGTCGGGCGACCAGAACCTGGTCGATCTGAGCTACATCGTGCGCTGGAACATCAAGGAGCTGGCAGGCTACAAGTTCAGCCTGGCCGATCCCATTGAAACCGTGGCCGAAGCCGCCGAAGCCGCCATGCGCGCTTCCGTCGCGGAAAAGACGCTGGACGAAACCTTCTCCGGTCAGGGCCGCGCCGAGATAGAGCTGGCCGTGCGCGAACGGATGCAGGCGACGCTCGACGATTATGGCGCAGGCATCCAGGTGCTGGGTGTCGAGATCGCCAAGGCTGACCCGCCCGGCGACGTGCTCGATGCCTTCCGCGACGTGTCGGTGGCCGAACAGAACGCCGATGCCGCCCGCAATCAGGCGCGTGGCTATGCGCAGCAGACACTCGCCCGCGCCGAAGGTGACGCGCAGGCGTTCGACAAGGTGTACGAACAGTATCGCCTCGCCCCGACCGTTACGCGCCAGCGCCTGTACTATGAAACGATGGAGCGCGTGCTGAGCCGGACCGACAAGACCGTGATCGAAGCGCAGGGTGTAACGCCGTACCTGCCGCTGCCCGAAGTGCAGCGCCGCAGCCGCCAGACCGCGCCGACGGTCACCGCACCCGCGCCCGTAGCACCCGGCGCCGTCAATACAGGAGCGCAGTGATGAACGCGCAGAATATCTGGGACACCTATCGCGGTGGCATCATCTTCGCGATCATCGTGCTCATACTGTTAATGATGAGCGCCTATGTCGTGAACGAGGAAGAGCAGGTCGTGGTGATCCGTGCCGGTGAACCGGTCCGCACGGTCAACACGCCCGATGGCGTGACCAATGCCGGTCTGTATCTCAAGGTGCCGCTGATCGAGACCGCGCGCCGCGTCGAACGCCGCGTGCTGGACCTCGAAATGCGCGACGAGGAAGTGCTGTCGAGCGATCAGCAGCGCCTGCTGGTCAACGCCTATGCCCGGTTCCGCATCATCGATCCGGTACGGATGGTGGAGCGTGCAGGAACGACCGACGGGGTCCGAACTGCGCTGGAACCCATTCTCAACTCCGTGCTGCGTCAGGAACTGGGCCGCCGCACGTTCGCCGCCATGCTGACGGCGGAACGGGGCAGCGCGCTTGCCAATGTCCGCACCAACCTGGACCGTCAGGCGCAGCAATACGGGGCCGAAGTCATCGATGTGCAGATCAAGCGCACCGACCTTCCTTCGGGCGCGCCGCTGGAATCCGCCTTCGACCGGATGCGGTCGGACCGCGAACGCGCCGCCCGCACCGAACGCGCGCAAGGGTCCCGCGATGCCGTCATCATCCGTGCCGAGGCCGACGCCGAAGCCGCGCGCATCTATGCAGAGAGCTTCGGCAAGGATGCGCAATTCTACGATTTCTATCGGGCCATGCAAAGTTACGACACCACATTCGGCGAGAACGGAGACGGTGCGGATAGCAGCTTCATCCTGTCGCCGGACAACGAGTATCTGCGCCAGTTCCGCGGCGAACGCTGATACGCGGTTGGTCGGCTGCTGTCGGCGGTTCGCCCGCCTGGGGTGCTGGCGTTAAACGGCTATTCAGGGCGGCCCGTGCGATAATGGTGGCTGAACCTGTGAACACTATGCCGCGCCTGTGCGTTGGCATGGGAACGATATCGAGAAGGAACAAGGATTTGCCCGTGCGATATGCTTATGGACTGACTTCCGCGCTGCTGGTCGGCGGTGCCGCCATCACCCTTGCAACCGGCCATCCCGCCGGTGCGCAAGTGGCACAGAACGACCAGAGCCGCATGGCCGGGGCCGTGCCGCGCGCGGGCGCGCCCGAAAGCTTTGCCGACCTGACCGAACAGCTTGCCCCCGCCGTGGTGAACATCTCCACCCGCCAGCGGGTCGAGATACAGCAGCAAGCCAATCCGTTCGCCGGGTCGCCGCTGGGCCAGCTGTTCCGCCGCCGCGTCCCGCAGGGCAATGGCGAGCCGCAAACGCGCGAAGGCCGCTCGCTGGGGTCCGGCTTCATCATTTCGGCAGATGGCTATGTGGTCACCAACAACCACGTCGTGACGCCCGAAGGCCGTGCCACGGTGGAGGAGATCACCGTCACCATGCCTGACGGGACCGAATACGATGCGGAATTGATCGGAGCGGATGCACAGTCCGATCTCGCCGTGTTGAAGATCGAACCGAACGGCACGCTGCCCTTCGTCAAGTTCGGCGACAGCAGCCAGGCCCGCGTCGGCGACTGGGTCGTTGCCATCGGTAATCCGTTCGGCCTTGGCGGCACCGTCACCAGCGGCATTGTGTCGAGTGTGCTGCGCAATACCGGTGGCGGCGCATATGACCGCTACATCCAGACCGATGCCAGCATCAATCGGGGAAATTCCGGCGGCCCGCTGTTCGACATGCAGGGCAATGTCATCGGCATCAACAACGCCATCTTCTCGCCTACCGGCGCCAGCGTGGGCATCGGCTTCGCCATTCCCGCCGAAGTCGCCGCACCGATTGTCGAACAGCTGCGCACCGGCAATGCGGTCACGCGCGGATACCTTGGCATCAGTATCGAACCGGTAAACGAGGACTTGGCCGATTCGCTGGGTCTGCCGAAGAACCGGGGCGAGCTGGTACAGCTGGTCGTGCCGGACGAAGCAGCGGACAAGGCCGGGATCGAGCCGGGCGATATCGTCACCAAGGTGAACGGTCTGGAGGTCACGCGCGAACAGACGTTGTCCTTCATCGTCGCCAATGTGCAACCGGGCACGCGCATCCCCATCGAACTGCTGCGCAATGGGCGCAAGCGTACCGTGCAGGCCACCATCGGCACGCGGCCGAGCGCCGAGGAAATGGCGCAGAGCCAGATGTTCAGCGACGACGATTCCGAAGGCGACCTGCCCGAGGAAATGGAAAGCGACAACGTCATCGCCGAGAAGCTCGGGCTTCAGGTCGTGCCGATGACGCCGCAGATCGCGCGTCAGCTTGGTGTCGATGCCGATACGCAGGGGCTTGCCGTGGCAGGCGTCGATCGCAGCTCGGACGCGGCCAACAAGATCCGCCGTCGGGAAATCATTATTTCCGCCAATTATAACGCGGTATCGAGCATCGCCGATCTGGAAGACGCGATCAGCGCGGCCGAAGCCGAAGGGCGCGAGGCCGTGCTGCTGCGCGTCCGTGGCAGCCGGGGCCAGCCGCGCTACGTTCCCGTCCGCCTGCGCTAGCTGCACCGACATACGTGCAACAGGGCCGCGCTTTCATGAAGGCGCGGCCCTTTGGTTATGAGTGCTACTGCGGAGGCGCAGGCTGCGGCGGTGGGGCGCGCGTGACCTGCACCGGCGGCACGGGCGTGGTCTGGCGCGGTGCCGGTGCGGGGCGCGGTGCCGGAGGCTGCGAACGCGCCCCTCCCCCGGTGGCCCGGTTGAGGAAATCGTCGCTTGCCGCCTGCCCGTCGTCGCCGGCTCCCGAATTGGCATCGGGGTCGAGTCGGTTGCGCGGACGGTCCATGATATTGCCTTCGCGCACCGCGCCCGGCGGCACCGGGGCATCCTCGCCATTTTCGCGCAAGGCAGGGCGTCGCCCTGGTTCGACCAGATTGCCCTGCTCGTCGATGTAGTAATAGTCCTCCGGATCGCCGAAATAGAACTCGTCATCCGGCTCGGTCTGCCAGTCGGGCAGGTTCTGGTCGGTGTTGAACTGTTCGACCGGGCGGTCCTTCACCGCATAGCGCATGAAGGCCGCAAACGCTTGCGCCGGGGCGCGCCCGCCCTGCAGGTCCGCGACACGCCTGTTGTCGTCGCGCCCCATCCAGACGCCGGTGGTGATGCCGCTGGAAAAGCCCACGAAATACCCGTCCTTGTTGGACGATGTCGTGCCGGTCTTGCCCGCCACCGGCCGCCCGATCTGCGCCGCCTTGCCGGTGCCGGTCTGCACCGCGGCCTGCAACAGGTCGGTCATTCCTGCCGCCACGTAATCGGGCACCAGCTGGCTTTCGCGCCGCGCGGTGTGTTCGTACAGCACGTCCCCGCCCACCGCCGTCACTTTCAGGATTCCATAGGGCTCCACCGAACGCCCGCCCGCCGACACCCCCGCAAAAGCGCGCGTCATGTCGATCAGCCGCGTTTCCGAACTGCCCAGCACCATTGCCGGAAAGGTGGATATCTTCGTCGAAATGCCGAACCGGCGCGCCATGCTGGCAACCGTGCCGAAGCCCACTTCGTACCCCAGCTGTGCCGCGACGGTGTTCTTCGAGTAGGCAAAGGCATTGCGCAGGCTCATCTCGCCCGAATAGCCGCCGCCCGAATTGCGCGGGCTCCAACCCTCAATGGTCGTAGGCGCATCCTTGACCACCGATTCCGGCGTATAGCCGGCCTCAAGCGCGGCGAGATAAACGAACAGTTTCCAGCTCGACCCCGGTTGGCGCATCGCGTCGGTGGCGCGGTTGTAATTGGTTTCCACGTAATCGGTGCCGCCAATCAGCGCCAGCACCGCCCCGTCGCGGTCCATGCTGACCAGCGCGCCTTGTGCCCCGCCCGGCGTGTTGGCGGTGACAGCCGTTTCCGCGGCGCGCTGCATCCCGATATCGATGGTGGTCCACACGTCGATCGGCTCGAAGGTTTCGGCGGGCAGCAATATGTCCAGCTGCGGCAGCGCCCAATCGGTGAAATAGCGCACCGAATTGCGGCCGCGATCTTCCTTCAGCTGCACCGCACTGGGATCGACCGAGCTGTTGGCCGGAATCATCTGCTGTTCCTTCATCAGCCGTAGCACCACCTGCGCGCGATCCACGGCGGCCTGCACGTCGGCGGTGGGGGAATAGCGGCTGGGGGCCTTGACCAGCCCGGCGATGATGGCAGCCTCGCCGGTGCTGAGGTCGGTCGCGGGATGGCTGAAAAAGCGGCGGCTGGCGCTGTCGATGCCATAGGCTCCGCCGCCGAAATACACCTTGTTGAGATACAGCTCCAGGATCTGCTGCTTGGTGAACTTGGTTTCCAGCGCCATCGCCAGCACTGCCTCGCGCATCTTGCGGTCCAGCGTGCGGTTGGAATTGAGGAACAGGTTGCGCGCCAGCTGCTGTGTGATGGTGGAAGTCGCGGAAACCCGTCCGTCGCCGGTCGCCGCATCGTACAGCGCGCGGCCCAGCCCGATGGGATCGACGCCCGGATGCCAGTCGAACCGGCGGTCCTCCACCGCGATCATGGCGTTCTTCATCACCGGCGGGATATCGTCGTGCGCGATCCATTCGCCATAGCTCGGCCCGAGCTCCACGATGACCGAGCCGTCGCGTGCGCGCACGATGATGGTCTGTGCATTGGTGGTGGCACGCAATTCGGCATAGCCGGGCAGCGAGCGTGCAGCGAACATAACAGCGAGGCCGACGAACAGGACACTCAGCACGCCCAGCACGGTCCCTGTTATGGCAAGGCGTTTGAACCACAGCCGCCAGCCGCGTTTCCATTTGCCACCGGCACTTGGATCGCGCTGCTGCCTTGTGCGCGGCGCGTCACCGGAACCTTGCGATGATGCGGCGGCCTTACGCCGGCTTCCTCTTTTCGCCATAGCCCCTGCGATCAATCCGCGCCGAACGCTATGGCGCATGGTTCAAGTCGGGGGTCTGCATAGACCATCCGTAACACGCCATGAATGAAAAAAGCATGGCGCGTCGCGCGGCTGTCAGGTGCTATCGATCCCCAGGTGCGAAATCGAGGCTGGCGCTGTTGATGCAATACCGCAGGCCACCCGCCTCGCGCGGGCCGTCATTGAAGACATGGCCCAGATGCCCACCGCAATTGGAACACACCACTTCTGTGCGGACCATGCCGAACGAGACGTCGCGATGCTCGGTCACCGCGTCGCCTTCCTTCGGAGCGGTAAAGGCCGGCCAGCCGCAGCCGCTATCGTATTTGTCGTCGCTCTCGAACAGCGCCTGTCCGCAGCCGGCGCAGGTATATTCGCCTTCGGCATAGTGCTTGTCGAACACGCCGGTGCCGGCGCGTTCGGTGCCCTTTTCGCGCAGGATACGATACTGCTCCGGCGTCAGGCGCGCGCGCCATTCGGTGTCGGTCATGGTGGCGGGATCGGTCATGTGCGGCGGTGCTCCTTGGTTGAGAAGCATGTGGGGATGGCGGGCTTGGTTTTCCAGCGGTGCGCCGTGGGCGGCAGGAGGCAGGTGGTTCGCGCAGAGGCGCAGAGAACGCTGAGGGGATTGCGCTTCTGATCCGGCGTGTTGCTAACGTTTCACAAGAAGACACGAAGAGGAAGCGCTTGTGGCGAAGCCGCTTTCATACATTACAGCCTCGCGCGCGGTGCTGCCGCAGGCTTTTGAAAGCCAGCGGCGCAGACCCCTCTGTGCCTTCGCGCCTCTGCGCGAAAAACACTCATCGAAAAGGAGCTACCCGTCCACTTCGCCATAATGCGCAGGCGGGCGCAGGCCGTCCATGCGTTCGGACAGCAGGGGGCGGAAACTGGGGCGGCTTTTGAAGACCGAGTACCATTCATGCGCGCGGTCGTGCTGGTTCCAGTCGATGGCGCCCAGATAGTCCGCCACCGAAATCTGTGCCGCGGCGGCGAGGTCGGCCAGGCTCATGCGCGATCCGGCGAGCCACGGGCGATTGTCGATCAGGTAGTCAAGATAATCCAGATGGCCGTGCGCCAGCTTCATTGCATCGCGCAGCGCGGTCGCGCTGGGGGGGCTACGCAGCAGGCGTTTCATCAGCTTTTCGGACAGCATCGGGCCGGTCACGTCGGTGAAGAAGTTCTCGTCGAACAGCGCGATCAGGCGACGGATTTCGGCACGCTCGCGCACCGTTCCGGCCAACATGGGCGGGCGGTCCACTGTTTCCTCGATAAACTCGCAAATCGCGCGGCTATCGCACAGCGTGATGTCCTTGTCCGCATCGCGCAGCACCGGCGTCCGCCCTGCCGGGTTCAGGTTCCAGAACGCGTCGTCATTGTCCCACGGATTGGCCCGCACAAGCTCATAGGCGATTCCTTTCTCACTCAGCAGCAGGCGGACCTTGCGGCTGAACGGACAAAGCGGGAATTGGTGCAGGTGCCACATGGGCTGTTCCTTGCCGCATCGGCGCGGCGGCGTCTATTCCTCTTGCGTGTGCCGACGCGTCAAAGACCGGATGCATCCAGCAGCAGCAGGCAACCGGGCATCACCGCCTCGATGGCGTTTTCGTCCCACAACGCTTGCGCCTGCGTCTGGATCAGGTCGGCCACCTGCTCGCGCGACAGGCCGCGGTCGTCCATCAACTGCGCCGCCGTCCGCACGAAGAACTCCTGTCCCCGTTCGGCCAGCGCCGGATAGGCACTGGCATCGGCCCGCCCGCGTGCCTGCGCATCGGCGACGATGGCGAACGCGGCGGAACATCGCACGGCGGTCTGCTGCTGCAAGGTCAGTTCCGCCCGGTCCTGCGCAGGGGCGGAAACGGGGAGACACGCCGCGGCAACGGCCAGCAGCAGGAACTTTGGGGTGCGGTCTGGGATTCTCATCGCAAACGCCCTAACAGGGCATTCCTGAACACCCCCCATCGAAAGAGGCCCACCGATGTCGTCTGCCCAAACCGATTATCCCGAACTCGCACTCCTGATCGGCGACGAGGCGCTGTCGGGCGACGGACGCAATTCCGAAGAGGTCATCGATCCTGCCACCGGCAACACCATCGGCACCCTGCCGCACGCCACCAGCGACGATCTCGACCGCGCGCTGGAGCACGCCGAACAAGGCTTCAAGGACTGGCGCAAGACGAGCGCGGACAAGCGCGCGGGTGTCCTGCAAAAGGCGGCGGGCCTGCTGCGCGAACGTATCGGCACCATCGCGCCCAACCTGGTGCGCGAACAGGGCAAGACGCTGGGCGAAGCGAAGGGCGAAGTGATCTACACCGCCATGCTGCTGGAATTCTACGCGGGCGAGATCAAGCGCGCCTATGGCCGCACGCTGGTGCGTCCCGCGGGCAGCCGGGTGGAAGTGCAGTATCATCCGGTCGGCCCCGTCGCAGGCTTTGCGCCGTGGAACTTTCCGCTCATCAATGTGGTCCGCAAGATCGGCGGCGCTCTGGCGGCGGGCTGTTCCACTATCGTGAAACCGAGCGAGGAAACGCCCGCCAGCGGTATCGCGCTGGTGCAGGCGCTGCGCGATGCAGGCGTTCCCGGCAATGTGGTGCAATGCGTGTTCGGCAAGCCCGAAGACGTCAGCAGCCAGCTGATCGCCAGCTCCGTCATCCGCAAAGTGACGTTTACCGGCTCGACTTCTGTCGGCAAGCATCTGGCGAAGCTGGCAGCGGACGACCTCAAGGTCACCACGATGGAACTGGGCGGCCACGCCCCCGTGCTGGTGTTTGAGGATGCCGATGTGGATACGGTGCTCGATACGATGGTGTCGGCGAAATACCGCAATGCGGGCCAGGTCTGCGTCAGCCCCACCCGCTTCATGGTGGAGGAAAGCAGGTTCGAGGCATTCCGCGACGGGTTCGTGGCGCGAGCCGAGAAGATTACCGTCGGCAATGGTCTGGAAGATGGCGTGCAGATGGGCGCGATGGCCAACGGGCGCGGGCTGGAATCGATGGAGAAGCTGATTGGCGATGCGAAGTCGAAGGGCGCGGAGTTGCTGACCGGCGGCGAACGCATCGGCAACCAGGGCTTCTTCCACCAGCCCAGCGTGCTGGCCAACGTGCCGGTGGAGGCGGACATCATGACCACCGAACCCTTCGGCCCCGTCGCCATCGTCAATTCGATGTCGGGCGAGGACGCGATGATCGAAGAAGCCAACCGCACGCCCTACGGGCTCGCCGCCTACGCCTGGACCAACGACCCCGCCCGCCGACGCCGCCTCGCCACAGAGGTCGAGGCGGGCATGTTGGCGATTAACGGCGCTAACGTCTCGGCCGTGGACGCTCCGTTCGGCGGCGTAAAATGGTCCGGCTACGGCAGCGAGGACGGTGCGGAGGGCGTCATGGCCTGCATGGTGCCCAAAACGATTCACGAGGGGTAGGCGCAGAAGACTGCGTTCCAATTGCCGTAAACTAGTCGACGGGCCGGGGCATTCGGTTATAGGAGCGAATACCCCAGCCCGTTCGTCGTAAGCTTGTCGAAGGACTGTTCTTTCCTAATCCCCGCTGCGCAGAGAAAGTGCGATGCTTCGACAAGCTCAGCATGAACGGACATGGATCGGACGTAGGCGCCCTTCCGTTCGCCCTGAGCTTGTCGAAGGGTCGTCCTTTCTTCTATCGCCGCCTCGCAAAGCAAGTGCAACGCTTCGACAAGCTCAGCACGAACGGAACCAGGCTAGGTGAGAATATTGAAAAATGAAAACTAGGGCCGCCGTTGCGTTCGAAGCCAGACAGCCGCTCGAAATCGTCGAGCTCGATCTCGAAGGTCCGAAGGAGGGCGAGGTGCTGGTCGAGCTTATGGCGACCGGGCTGTGCCATACCGACGCCTTTACCTTGAGCGGCAACGACCCCGAGGGGCTGTTCCCGGTCGTGCTGGGCCACGAAGGGGCAGGCATCGTCCGCGAGGTCGGCAAGGGCGTTACCGGCATCGCGCCGGATGACCACGTCATTCCGCTCTACACGCCCGAATGCCGCCAGTGCAAAATGTGCCTATCCGGCAAGACTAACCTGTGCAGCGCCATCCGCGAGACGCAAGGGCGGGGGTTGATGCCGGACGGGACCAGCCGCTTTTCCTACAAGGGGGAGCGCATCCACCACTACATGGGTTGCTCCACCTTCTCGAACTTCATCGTGCTGCCCGAAATTGCCGTTGCCAGAATACGCGACGACGCGCCGTTCGCCAGCGCCTGCTATGTCGGGTGCGGTGTGACAACGGGCGTGGGCGCGGTGGTCAACACCGCCGATGTGCGCCCCGGCGATACCGTCGCGGTGTTCGGGCTGGGCGGCATCGGGCTGAACGTGGTGCAGGGTGCGAAGCTGGCGGGCGCGGGCATGGTGATCGGCGTCGATACCAACCCCGAACGCGAAGGCTGGGGCCGCCAGTTCGGCATGACCCACTTCGTCAACGCGAAGGAAACCGAGGACGTGGTTGCCGCCATCGTAGAAATGACCGGTGGCGGCGTGGATTACAGCTTCGAATGTATCGGCAATACCGATGTGATGCGAGCAGCGCTGGAATGCTGCCACAAGGGCTGGGGCACCAGCATCATCATCGGCGTCGCGGGCGCGGGCGAAACCATCGAGACGCGGCCCTTCCAGCTCGTGACCGGCCGCAACTGGCGCGGCACTGCGTTCGGCGGCGCCAAGGGCCGTACCGACGTGCCCAAGATCGTGGACTGGTACATGCAGGACCGCATCCAGATCGACCCGCTCATCACGCACAAACTGACGCTGGACGAGATCAATCACGGCTTCGACCTGATGGAAAAAGGCCAAAGTATTCGCGCGGTGGTGGAATACTGACACAAACGCTCGCTACCGCACCTGTACACAATCAAGGGAGAAAATCATGCTCAACCATGTCATGCTCGGCACAAACGATATCGAGAAGTCGAAGGCATTCTACACGGCCGTTCTCGGCGTGCTGGGGGCCAAGGCACCGATGGAACACACCTCCGATAGCGGCCACAAACGCGTCTTCTTCATGCATGGCGGCAACACCTTCGCGCTGAGCGAACCGATCGATGGCAAGGCGGCGACCTGCGCCAACGGCCTGACCATCGGCTTCAAATGCGACAGCCCGGAGCAGGTGAAGGAACTGCACGATGTCGCGGTGGCAAATGGTGGGACCAGTATCGAAGACCCCCCCGGCCCGCGCGAAAGCACGATGGGCACGATGCATCTGAGCTATTTCACCGATCCGGACGGCCACAAGCTGTGCGGCATCAAGCGCGGCTGACACGCCGGCAGTGGAAACCGTAAGCGAAAACCGCAGTCACGGCGGGGTGCAGGGCGTCTACCGCCATGCCTCCGCCGCGACCGGCACCGACATGACCTTCGCGGTGTATGTGCCGCCGCATGACGACGGGGCGCGCCTGCCGGTGCTGTGGTTCCTGTCGGGCCTGACGTGCGACCATTCCAACGTGATGGAAAAGGGCGAGTTTCGCGCCGCCTGCGCGGAACACGGCATCGTCTTCGTCGCGCCCGACACCAGCCCACGCGGAGACGCGGTGGCCGACAACGATGCCTACGACATGGGCAAGGGCGCGGGCTTCTATCTCGACGCGACGCAAGCGCCGTGGGCGCAACATTACCGGATGCGCAGCTATCTGGAGAGCGAATTGCCGGATCTGGTTGCCGACCGCTTCCCGGTCGACATGACCCGCCAGTCGGTGATGGGGCATTCGATGGGCGGGATGGGCGCGCTTGCCTTTGCCCTTCGCCAACCGGACAGGTTCCAAAGCGCCAGCGCCCTCGCTCCCATTTGCGCCCCGTCGCAGGTGCCGTGGGGCGAAAAGGCGTTCGGCGCGTATCTGGGCGAAGATCGCGACGCATGGCGCACCTACGACCCCGTCGCCCTGATCGAGGATGGCGCGCGGGTGGACCACCTGCTGGTGGACCAGGGCACCGACGACCAGTTCCTTGGCGAACAGCTCAAGACCGGCCTGCTGGCACTGGCGTGTAAAAAGGCCGGTATTGCCGCGCAGGTGCGGATGCAGGAGGGCTACGACCATTCCTACTTTACGGTCAGCACCTTCATGGCGGAACACATCGCCTGGCACGCGGCACGGTTGGGGTGCGGTTCCTGAGACGTTGTAAAGAAAGGGGTTTCTCGCAGAGACGCAGAGGAAAGTGAGACGGGGAGGGGCTGTGCCTCATGTCTGGCCGCGCGTGGTTTTCACACGAAGACACGAAGATACGGAAGGGGTCTGCGCCGCAGGCATTCATAAGCTTTCGATTGCGTCGAGCGTGAACGTAAAGATTCAAAGGCGGCTTCGCCGCGGGCGCTTCGCTCTTCGTGTCTTCGTGTGAGGCAAGTCGCGCTGCACCTGACACAAAACGCAGCTCCCTCCGCGCCCCTGCGCCTCTGCGAGAGCCCTTTACGTTCTTCCAGAACCGCCCCGGATCGCCGCGCATCGCTCGCGATGACGAGTAAACACCAGAACGAAGCACGCCCCTCACCATCTCACTTTCCTCTGCGTCTCTGTGAGAAACCCTCCCTTTCTCCTTGACATTGCGAACCATATCGGTTAGTGGCGCTTTCGTTCAGGAGGCGGGCGTTGTCTAGAGCGTCCTTCTCCTTCGTCCGCCATTCCATCGGGACGGCAGGGCGACGCGGTCGGGCGGACGGGGCGAGGATATCCACGCGGGGCGGGCCTACCCGTCGCGCCGGTATCGACAGCCGGTCCACCCTGACGTGCGACGTTACATTTCCGGATGTGTCGCGGGACCGTTCACCCGCGCGGATCGCGACAGGGGCCCACAATGCGTAATGGCGAGCCCACCCCGTCGCTGCCGGCTGGAAGACGTCGAGCCGGGGGTGCATTCCTCCGGCGTGCTTGAACCGGGTCGAGCCGTATCGCGCTGCGTATGTCTTACACACGCAGCCTCCCGTTCCGGGAAGATGCCATGATACGGCCATTCGCCTGGCCCTGCTGCGTCACGCAGCGCGGGGCAGCTTGGCAGCCGGACGCCGCTCCTGTGGCGGATATCCCGTGCCACCGCACGACATCCGCCCGACCGCGCGAATATTATGTGTTTCCCAACGGCGATAGGTCCGGGTTCGCCAGCGGATGGAGGGGTGTAGCGTTTTTATTTGCTCGCTAACGCTCGGTGCTGTGCAAGCGCAGGACGGATGTCCGGTGCGTATTGACAAAAAACGCCCCTCACATCTCCAGCCGGAACACCGCGTTTTCCGCCCGCCAGTTCATCCCCGCACCCCGCAAGGCGCGGTCCGAGGCGAAGAACCAGCTTGCGACCTCGCGCATTCCCAGCCCCGCCACCAGAGAGCGGAAATCGGCGATGGTCATATGGTGGATATTCTGCGTCTCGTACCAACTGACGGGCAAATGCCGCGTTACCGGCATCCGCCCCTTAACCAGCAAATCGCGGCGCATCCGCCAGTGACCGAAATTCGGGAAGCTGACAAAGGCGCTGCGTCCGACCCTCAGCAATTCGCGCAGCATCGCGTCGGGCCGCGCGGCGGTTTGCAGCGTCTGGGAAAGGATCGCGATGTCGAACGCGCCATCGGGATAGACGCCCAGATCGCGGTCGGCATCGCCCTGCACGACGCTCAACCCCTGCGCCACGCAGCGTTCCACGCACGCGCCGTCGATCTCGATCCCGCGCGCATCGACGCCGCGCGTATCGCGCAGCACCGCCATCAGCGCACCATCGCCGCAGCCCACGTCCAGCACCCGCGCGCCCTGCGGCACGGCTTCGGCAATGACGGCAAGATCGGGCCGAAGAGGGGGCCGCTGCTCAGCCATCGAGGAACCCTGCCACCACCCGGTCAAGCGCGGGATTCGGCAAGAGGAAGCTGTCGTGACCGTTGGGCGCTGAAAGTTCCACGAAGCTGACCGGCGCGCCGCCCGCGTTCAGCGCATGAACCAGGTGGCGGCTCTCGGCGGTGGGGTAGAGCCAGTCGCTGTCGAAACTGACCACACAGAACCGCGCTGCGCTGCCCGCGAGAGCACCGGCGAGCGGGCCACCATGTTCCTCCGCCAGGTCGAAATAATCCATCGCTCTCGTGATGTAGAGATAGCTGTTGGCATCGAACCGGCGGGTGAAGCCGCTGCCCTGATAGCGCAGATAGCTTTCCACCTGGAAATCGGCATCGAAGCCGAAGCCCTTGGATTTTCTGTCCTGCAAGCGTCGCCCGAACTTGGCGGTCAGCCCCTCTTCGGAAAGATAGGTGATATGCGCCGCCATCCGCGCCACGGCCAATCCTGCGTGAGGCGGACCGGCGGAGGGCGCTTCATCGGCGTCGTAATACGCACCCTCGCGCCAGTTCGGATCGGCCATAATCGCCTGCCGCCCCAGCTCGTGAAAGGCGATATTCTGCGCCGAATGCCGCGCGGTGGTGGCGATAGCAAGAACGCGCCGCGCGCGATCCGGGAAGTTGGCCGCAAGGCTGAGCGCCTGCATCCCGCCCATCGATCCGCCCACCACCGCGTGCAGCGTCTCGATGCCCAACCCGTCGAGCAGTGCCACGGATGCACGCACCATGTCGCGCACGGTGATGACGGGGAACCGCATGGCATAGGGCTTGCCGTCCGGTGCGCTGCTGGCCGGACCGGTCGAGCCCATGCAGCTGCCGATGACATTGGCGCAGATGACGTGATAGCGGTCCGTATCGATGGGCAGTCCCGGGCCGACCATGTTCGCCCACCAGCCCGGCCTGCCGGTCACCGGATGCGTGCTGGCGACATGCTGGTCGCCCGTCAGCGCGTGACAGATCAGGATGGCGTTGCTGCGCGCCGCGTTCAGCGTGCCATAGGTCTGGTACGCGATGACGGCGTCGTCCAGCACTTGCCCGCCGTCGAGCGGCAGGGGTTCCGGCAGTGTGAAGTTGGGTTGGGTCGGCACGCGGCTAGCGTAAAAAGCAAAAGCGCGCTTTCGACAAGTGGGGCTTCGACAAGGCGGCAGCGAAGCGATAGGCAGCGCCACATGACATCCTCCCCCGTTCCAAAGCCCTGGATCGACGCGATCCACGCCTATGTTCCTGGCCGTGCGACCGGCGCAGACGGGCGCGCACTGGTGAAGCTAAGCGCGAACGAGAACCCGCACGGCACCGGCGATGCAGCGCGCGCAGCGCTGGCCGAGCCGACGCAGCCGGAATTGTATCCGGACCCCGATGCGCTCGCCTTGCGCACTGCTATCGCCGCTCGGCACGGCCTCGATGCGGACCGGATCGTGTGCGCTGCCGGGTCAGGCGATCTGCTGGGTCTCGCCGCGCAGGCATACGCCGGACCCGGCGACGAAGTGCTTTACCCGCGGTACAGCTTCTCGCTCTATGAAATCGCGGCGCGGCGGTGCGGGGCAACGCCGGTGGAGGCGGCGGACGCGGCGTACGGCGCCGATGTCGATACCTTGCTTGCGGCGGTGACGCCCCGGACGCGCGTGGTGTTTTTGGCCAATCCAAACAATCCGACGGGCACCTTCCTGCCGCGCGGCGAGCTGGCGCGGTTGCATGGCGGCCTGAAGGACAAAGGGCGCGGCGATGTGTTGCTGGTGCTGGACCATGCCTATGCCGAATATCTCGATACGGCGGATGACGATGGCGGCATGGCGCTGGCGCAAACGGCAGCGAACGTGCTGGTGACGCGCACCTTTTCCAAGATCCACGGGCTGGCGGGCGAACGCATCGGATGGGCCACCGGCGCGCCACCGCTGATCGCCGCGCTGAACCGTATTCGCGGGCCGTTCAACGTGACCGCGCACGGACAGGCGGCCGCGACCGCCGCTGTCGCCGACCGTGCTTTCGTCGAAACATCGCGCATTGCCAATGCCCGCGAGCGAACCGCGTTCTGCGAAGCGCTGGCCGCGCTGGGCAATCACGGCATTCGCACCGTACCAAGCAAGGCCAATTTCGTGCTCGTGCTGTTCGAAGGTGCATTGACGGCGGAGGCGGCGTTAGGCGTGCTGGCCAAGGGCGGATATGCGGTGCGCCATTTGCCCGGACAGGGCCTGCCCCACGCGCTGCGGATCACCATCGGCACGGCGGAACAGATGGCCGGGATTGCAGCGCTGATCGCCGCCGCTGCCGAGGGCGCAGCATAAATGCAGCGCGTGGCGATTATCGGACTGGGGCTGCTGGGCGGATCGCTGGGGCTGGCACTGGCCGGGCGCGAGGGCTTCGCCACCACCGGCTACGACGCCGACCCCGCCGTGCGCCGCCGCGCCGCCGAACTGGAGCTGGCGGACAGCGTGGTCGATACGCTTGAAGCCAGCGTTGCCGAGGCCGATATCTGCGTGCTGTGCGTGCCGGTTGGCGCAATGGCGGCTGTGGCGCAGCAGCTTGCCGCCTGCCTGCCCGCGGCCTGCATCGTCAGCGATGTCGGATCGTCCAAGCAGTCGGTGATCGCCGCGCTGGCCGAGGCCCTGCCCGACCACGCGCGCGTGCCCGCCCACCCGGTCGCTGGCACCGAGTATAGCGGACCGGACGCCGCCTTTGCCGCCTTGTTCGCCGGCCGCTGGTGCATCCTGACCCCCGATGCCGATACGCCGCCCGACGCCATCGAAACCATCGCCGCGCTATGGGAAGCGGTCGGCGCGCGGGTCGAGACGATGGACGCCGCGCATCACGATACGGTGCTGGCTGTCACCAGCCATATTCCGCACCTGATCGCCTATACCATCGTCGGCACCGCGTCCGATCTGGAACAGGTGACGCAGGGCGAAGTCATCAAGTACAGCGCGGGCGGCTTTCGCGATTTCACGCGCATCGCGGCATCCGATCCGACCATGTGGCGCGACATCTTCCTGGCCAATCGCGGGGCGGTGCTGGACGTGCTGGGCCGCTTTACCGAGGACCTGACCGCGCTGCAGCGCGCCATCCGCGACGGCGACGGTGAGATGCTGTTCGACCTGTTCAGCCGCACCGGCGCAATCCGGCGCGGTATCGTTGAACAGGGCAACACTGGACGAAGCGAAGATTTGCCCGCCAGCTAGGCGCTCGTCCCCCGCCCCGCATTCAGCGCATTGATCGCATCGCGCACCTGCGCTTCCACGTCGCGCCGGTCGAGGCCGGGCGGAATGGTCTTGCCGAAGCGATAGGTAATCGTGCCGCGCCGTTTCAGCAGGCGATGATACAATGGCCCGCTGTTCACCGCGACGGGCACCACAGGCAGGCCGATCAGCTTGTACAGCCCCGCAAATCCTGCCCCCAACGGCGCATTCACGCCATGCGGGGTGCGTGTGCCTTCGGGGAACAGCACCAGTTCCCGGCCCCGCGCCGACAGGTCGCGCGCTTCCTTCACCATCATCCGCAGCGTGCGTGCGCCCTGGTCGCGCTGGACCGGCACCAGCCCGTAACGCCGCGCGGCAAAGCCCCAGCCCGGTATCCAGAACAACGTGTTCTTCGCAAACACCGCCGGATGCGCAAACAGCGCGGGTGCATCGATCGCTTCGAAGAAGCTCTCGTGCTTGATGACATACAGCGCGGATCCGGGCTGCGGTTCGCCGTGCTGTTCTATCGCGATGCCGAGCAGGTTTTCGACGCAGCACCGGTGATAGCGCGCCCACCACCGCACGCACCGGCGCAAGGCGCGGCGGCTGACCGGCAGGCACAGCAAGGCCGCCAGCGTCACGACGATGCTGCCGCTGTAGAACATTGTATAGAAGGCAAAGTTGCGAAGTAGCAGCATGACGACCGCCTATACCGGTAGCAGGCCGACCACCCAGCTTGCCAGCAGCTTGTGATATTCCACGAACAGGATGCGGAACGATGGCTCCGACGCCACCGCATCGCTGGTTATCGCGAC
Organism: uncultured Alphaproteobacteria bacterium; assembly: GCA_963838735.1. Taxonomy (GTDB): domain Bacteria; phylum Pseudomonadota; class Alphaproteobacteria; order Sphingomonadales; family Sphingomonadaceae; genus Parerythrobacter_A. The sequence goes on along the minus strand of CAWISG010000008.1, from coordinate 3,576 downwards.
ACCGGGCGGCAGCGCCTGCGACAGCTCGTTACGCGCGCGCCGCATGTGCCAGTCGGTCGTTACCAACCGAACGGATGCAACGCGGCGATTGGCAACCCAGGCCGCCGTTTCGGCCGCATTGCCGCGCGTATCCTGCGCCCCGTAGCCAAGCGTGACGCAGCATTCCATCAGCCGGTCGGGCACGTCGAACTCGCGCGCAAAATCGGCCATGCTTACCTCGTTGGCGACGCCGGTAACCAGCACCGCATCGACCGCGCCATCCTCCAGCAATTCGACGCCACGCGCAATCCGGCCCGCCGCACCGGTCGGCACGATGGCGGCACCCCCGGTGGCGCGTTCCAGCGGCTGCGGCAGGGCGATGGTGAACCAGGCAAACCCGGCAAACCACACGATCAGAAAGGCGGCCAACAGACGGCGCATCACAGCATCCGGGCCAGGGCGAACAGCACCGTCAGCCGCGCGGTCACCATTGCCAGCGCCACCGCGGCCAGCGGCACCATCGCGATTACCACCCAGTCGAGCCAGCCCAGCGCCCCGCCCGCCATCATGCCCGAATTCAGCGCCGCAAACTCGCCCCCGATCAACAGCATCGCGGCCAACCCCAGCGTCAGCCCGACCGCTCCGCCCAGCGTCGCGTCGAAGCCGATGGAACGTTCGAAAATGCGCGCGATCTGCTGGTCGGTGCCGCCCAGCATGTGAACGACCTCGATCGTGCTGCGATGGCTGCCCAGCGCGCTGCGCGCCGCCAGCCAGACCGCCGCCACGCTGGTCAGCGCCAGCAGCAGCACCAGCGCACCGGCAAGATATTTCAGCGATTGCAGCGCATCGAACACCGGTGCCAGCCAGCTTGCCTGCGCATCGATCCGCGCCGCCGGGGCAACTTGCGCGAGCCGCGCCTGCAGGTCGTTCAGCACATCGGCATTGGCCGCGTCGGTCAGCCGCACATCGAGCAGCGCGGGGATCGGCACGGCCCCGAAACTCCTATCGCCGCCCCCGACGCCAGCGTCATCGCTTTCGCTGCCGACGCCAAGCCAAGGGGCAAGCAGCGCGTCCAGCTCCGCGTCCGGCACACGGCGCACCCCGGCGATGGCGGGGTCGGTTTCCAGCATTGCCTGCGCCGCAACCGCCTGTTCCTCGCGCGCCGGTCCGTTGGCCTCGACCACCTGCACGGTTGCCCCGCCCGCCAGTTCGGCGCGCGCGTCATCGGCGATATTGCTGATCGCGAGCCCGCCCGCTGCCGCGATGACGACCAGCGCGACCATGATTGCGATGACCCACGGCATCGGCCCGCCCAGCCGCGCCTGTGGCACCAGCTGCGACGCCTGCTTACCGCCGAACCGCGCCAATCCGCGCTTGATCGAACCGCCGACGGTCGGCGGCTTGCGCAGTTTGGCGGTGCCGCCCGCAGCCGTGTCGGTCACAGCCTCCTTGCTCACAGCCTCCTTGCTCACAGGCCCAACCCCTCGCGCAGCGTGGCGGGGCGCGCAGGCGCATTGCGGTCCGGACGCGGCGGATAGCGCAGCACGCCGGTCGGGTCCGAAAGCTGGCCGCCGTCCAGCCGCATGATCAGCGATTCCGGCACTTTCTTCAGCAGATGCACGTCGTGGGTCGCGACCACCACCGTCGTGCCCAGCCGGTTCAGCGCCTCGAACAGCCGCAGCAATTTCAGCGCCATGTCGGGATCGACATTTCCCGTCGGCTCGTCCGCCACGAGGATATCGGGCCGCCCGATTACCGCACGCGCAATGGCGACGCGCTGCTGCTCCCCGCCCGACAGCGTGGCGGGTTTCGCATCGCTGCGCGGGGTCAGGCCGACCCATTCCAGCATGTCGCGTACCGGCTTCGCCACATCTGCCTCGCGCACGCCCGATACGCGCAGCGGCAGCGCCACGTTGTCGAACGCGGACAAGTGCGGCACCAGCCGGAAATCCTGGAACACCACCCCGATCCGCCGCCGCAGCCCCGGCAGGCTGTTGCGTGGCAGGGTGACGATATCGGTCCCGAACATGCGGATCACCCCGCGCGACGGCCGCTGCGCAAGGTAGAGCAGTTTCAGCAGGGACGTCTTGCCCGCGCCGCTGGCCCCGGTGAGAAAATAGAAGCTGCCGGGGAACAGCGTGAACGAGATATCGCCCAGTACCTCGCGATCCGTGCCGTAGCGCAGGCCGACATTGTCGAACGTGACAACTGCATCGGCACCGTTGTTCACCGCGCGCTCCGGGGCGGAATGCTGTGGGAAAAGGGCTGGCGGGCAAAGGACATTGCGCTGCGGGCTATAGCCGCGCTTTCGCAACGACAAAAGAGCGGGGGTGGGCGTAGCTTTGTTTGCTCGCTGACGCTCGGTGCAGTGCCGTCCCACGCCCCCTCCCGACCACCCACAAAGTATATTGCCATGGGTGGTCGGGAGGGGGAGCGGGACGGCACAGCATCGAGCGTTAGCGAGAAAAGAAAGCGCAGGACGGATGTCCGGAGCGCACCCAACAAGAACGCACCGGTTGCCCCGCCTAAAGGGACGTAATAGATGACACGGCACCATGATACTCTCCTGCCCCGCCTGCTCGACGCGTTATGTCGTCCCCGACAGTGCCGTGGGGCCGGAAGGGCGCACGGTGCGGTGTGCCAAATGCCGCCATAGCTGGTTTCAGGACGGGCCCGAGCTCGAGCTGACACAAACCGCGCCTACGATCGACGCTTCAGCAACCGCCGGCGAACCTGCGTATGCGCCTGAAACCGATGCGAAGCCCGGCTTCGAAGATATACATGGCAAAGCCGCTCCGCCACCCGCAACGCCTTCTTCGCTACGGCCATCACCCGAACCCGCACCCGACCGCTTCGAACAGAGCACGCGCGTTTCTGCGCAAAATGACGTGCCTGACGATGGCTTCGACGGCGTGTCGCAATTCGACCGGCAGCCACCGTTCCAGTCTCGCGGACGGCGCAACCCGCTCAAGATCTGGACGGCGGCGGCAGGCGTGTTCGCCGCGCTGTCATTGGGAACGGTGCTGGCAGTCAGCTATTACGGCCTGCCCGAATGGGTGCCGGTCAGCCGCTCGGTCTGGGGGCCGGAACAGCCCAGCCTGGTGCTCGATTTCCCCAAGGCCAAGCAGGAACGGCGCACGCTGCCCAACGGCACCGAGTTCTACGGCGCCAGCGGCACCATCACCAATGTCGGGCGCGAGACGGTGCCGGTGCCATCGCTGCTGATCGTGATGCGCGACCAGCGCGAGCGCCCGGTCTATAGCTGGGAAGTCGTGCCGCCGCGCGATGCGTTGGGTCCGGGCGAAAGCGTGACCATCAACGAAGCGGTGACCAATGTGCCCAAATCAGCCCGCGTCGCCTATATCGGCTGGAAAGCGGAACGCTAGCCACGAGGCAATGGCACCGCGCAACAACACCACGCTTGCCGCCGCACATCCGCTTTGCTAACCGCGCTCGCCTACCGGATGGATGCAGGGCGAATTCCCTACATCCGTAAACAGGCTGAGAGTGCGGTCGTGGCGGAACTGGTAGACGCGCAACGTTGAGGTCGTTGTGGGTGAATAACCCGTGGAAGTTCGAGTCTTCTCGACCGCACCA
>CAWISG010000007.1:0-47775 GCA_963838735.1 uncultured Alphaproteobacteria bacterium | reverse complement strand
CATTTCTCGTTCACCGTTTGTGAGCGGCAATTTTGCGGCGGCAAACGAGCCTTAGACGGGCGCTACTGATGACTTCCCGGCCGTATGCGGAATGTCGGCTATTTTGGTAATTGCTAGAAACTGTTCGGTATCGCTGGATGCCGGGGGTCGTATAAGCCGCTTGCGTCATTTAGATTGATGGAAGCGACTGGTGCGCGAAGCCCCATCCGGCCAATTGTGCAGATTGCCCGTGTTCGACTATCGATCCGGCATCGTCGATCCTGTATGTCTTGGCGTCGGCTACCTTTGTCAGCTCACCCCAATCAATTGGAATTGCAACCGGTGCGCCTGCTCGTGTGCGAGCGGAATACGGTAGAATTGCGGTGGCACCCCGCTGGTTGCGCAGCCAGTCGATGAAGATGCGGCCCGTGCGTTTCGCCTTGCTCATGTTCGCCGTGAAGCGATCGGGTTCGGCCAGCGAGAGCGCTACGGCAAAGCGGCGCGCGAAATCCTTGTGCACCTGCCACGAATGGCCGGGCGTCAGAGGCACGACGACATGCACCCCTTTTCCGCCAGAAAGCATGGCGAAGCTGACAAGACCCAGATCGGCCAGCTGTCGGCGGATATCTCGTGCAGCGTCCTTCACATCGCCGAAATCAAGGCCTTCGTCCGGGTCCAGGTCGAACACCATGCGGTCCGGCGCTTCGACATCGTCCGCCCGGCTGCCCCAGCCATGGAACTCGATCGTCCCCATTTGAACACATTGAAGAATGCCGGCAGCGTCGTCGACGGACAGATAGTCCTCGGTCTCGCCGTCCTTTTGCGCGATTGCCACCTGGCGCACGTGCTCGCCAAAACTTCCGCTGTCGTGTTTTTGGAAAAAGCACTTTTTCGCACGCCCCTGGGGGCAGCGCACCAGACTGATCGGGCGGCCACCGACGAAAGGCAGCATCAGCGGCGCAACCGCCGCGAAATAGTCGGCCAGTTCGCCCTTGGTTTGTCCGCTATCGGGAAAGATTACACGACCCCGACTGCTGATGGCGATAGCGGGTGTATCTGGGGGTATGGGCGATGATGTCTCCTGCTTGACCGACCGGGCGGGCTTGTCTTGGCGCAGGCCAAGGAACGAACCGTGCCTCACCCTGTTTTCTGAAGTGAACTCGGCAAAGGCCACCTCGGCGACTAATTTCGGCGTAATCCATCGCGCCCCGCTCGCATCGGCTTTCGCCACGTCGAGCGGCGGTGTCTTGCGAGCTAGGTGTTTCAGCTTTGCAGCAAGATCGTCCAACGTCTTGCTATCGAATCCCGTGCCGACTTTGCCGCGATAGGCCAGCTCGCCGCCGTCGTGCTGGGCCAACAGCAGCGAGGCGAATGGGCGACCGCGCGCGTTCGATTTGGTCCAGCCGACAATGACGAATTCCTGCCGCTGTGTGCATTTGACCTTCACCCACGCCTTGCTGCGCGCATGGCGGTAAGGCGCGTCTATTTTTTTCGATATGATCCCTTCCTGCCGCGCCGCGCACATCGCCGCATACAGTTTTTCGCCTGCGCCGATGACATGATCGGCCACATGGATCGGCGGCTGCGCATGCGCGAGCAGTGCTTCCAGGCGTTCCTTGCGTTCGATATTAGGCAGTTTTACGAGGTCTTCGTCATCCAGTTCGATGAGATCGAAGGCATGAAAGCTAAGTGCATCGTCCTTCGCCTGCGCCCCGCGTCCGCGCTTGAGGACAGCTTGAAGGGCCGAGAAATCGGGGTTTCCGTTCGCATCGCTGGCGGTAATCTCGCCATCGATCAGGCACGGCGGCAGATCGAGTGCAGCAAACTGCTGCACCAAGGGTGCGAATTTGTCGGTCCAGTCCTTCCCGTTGCGGGTCCAGACCGCGACCCTGCCACCCGCCACCGCTATCAAAGCGCGATAGCCGTCGAACTTGATCTCGTGCATCCAACTATTGCCGGTCGGTACACTATCGATCAGCGTGGCGAGTTGCGGTTTGCGAAACGGCGGCGGTTTGGCGTTCGACCGCTTCCGCGTGCCGGTCGGTCTGCGTGCAATCTTCTTCGTAACGATCGCCGTATCGTTGGCGGCTGCGTCCCTGTCCGCTGCGATTTGAGCCATCGACCGGCCGGTCTTGACGCTGGTTAGCGCCCGCTCGACAAGGGCATCTCCTGCTTCCGCATACTCGTCCTGCAGTTTGCGCAGGAGCCAGTTCTCACGCTTCTCTTTGTCGCGTGGCTTTAGCCGGATGAGCAGCCATTCGCCCTGCATCCGCTCGCCAGCAAGGGTGAAATGCAGATGGCCCTTGTCCAGATCGCGGGCGCTCTTTCCTTCTATCGGCGCCCACGTTCCCCGGTCCCACAGCATGACCGTGCCGCCGCCATATTCGTGCTTCGGAATGACGCCTTCGAACGTCGCGTAGGACAGCGGATGATCTTCGGTTCGCACGGCCAGGCGCTTTATATCGGGGTCGAGCGACGGGCCTTTCGTTACTGCCCAGCTTTTCAGCACCCCGGCCACTTCCAGACGCAGATCCCAGTGCAAGCGCGTCGCATCATGCTTCTGGACGATGAACGTGTTCCCGATACTGCCCGCAATTTCACCCGCCGGTTCCGCAGTGCGCGTAAAGTCACGCTTAGCGTTGTATTCAGCGAGGGAGTTGCGCTTCGACACGTCAGCCCTTCTTGCGCTTCGACGGTTTCTCTTCCGCCACCGACTTCTTAAGCGCAGCCATCAGGTCGATGACATTCGCGCCAGCCGGTGCGGCGTCCGCATCCTCCTCGATGATCTTCTTACCGGTCTTCGATTTCGCCTTCTTCTCGATCAGCTTCATCAACGCCTCGGCGTAATGATCCTCGAACTTGGCCGCATCGAAAGGGGCGCTTTTCTGTTCGATCAGCGTTCCGGCCAGCTCGAGCAGTTCCTTGGGCGGTTTGCTTTCGTCGATCTCGTCGAAGAAGGTCTGCCCCTTCTTGACCTCGTCGGCATAGCGCAGCGTTTCGAGCAGGAGCCCCTTTCCGCACGGTTTCAACGCAATCAGCTTCTCCGATCCGCGGACCGAAAGCTGGCCGAGCGCGACCTTTTTCGCCTTGCGCAGCGCTTCGCGCAGGACAACGAAGGCTTCTTCTGCCAGATCGTTGGCCGGCACGACGTAATAGGGTTTTTCGAAGTAAAGCGGGTCGATCTCATGCGCGTCGACGAATTGGACCAGTTCCAGCGTCTTCTTGCTCTCTACCTTGACCGCTTCGATCTCGTCATCGTCGAGCAGAACGTACTCGCCCTTGGACAGCTCGTACCCCTTGACGATGTCGTCGCGATCGACCGGTCCGATTCCGGCGACCGTCTTTTCATAGGAGATACGCTTGCCCGACGGTTCGTGTATCTGGCGAAAGCTGATCTTCGCGCCCGACTTGGTGGCCGTGTAGATTTCCACCGGGATGGATACCAGCGATAGCCTGATCTGCCCCTGCCAATATGCGCGCGCTGCCATCGAAGTTTCCCTTTTCCCAACGGTAACGAGCTAGTCGGACGCTGGTTTCTATAACGTCGGCATTAGGCCGGATGCGCATCTTCCCGTCGTGTTGTCGCTATCTGGCGCGGCTATCGACATGCACTAGCCACCTGCACGATCCATTTCGAAGTTCTCCGGACGGTACGCAGAGCGCCGAAGCGGGTCAGCGACGACAGAAACCGACCATGGATACCATGCGCGTGCTGGGAGAAATCGTGGAAGTCGATGGTATGATGCGCAAGAACCAGCCGTGTTCCCGGGCGTGCGATCCGATCTGTTTCGATGGCTACCCGGTGCATCTGTCGCTGCGTCAGATAATACAAGAGTTCCGCAATCACGATGCAGTCATAGCCCGCGCGCGGCGAGCGGGCCGGCAGTGGCAGATGCAGTGCACGGGCGCGGGGTTCGGCACGAAGGGCGTGCTGCGTCAGCTTCGTTCCCTCCGCGGTTCCCTCCACCGCGTCGAGGCGCATGGCCCGGGTGATAAGGGCCTTGCTGTTGGAACCGTTGCCACTGGCAAGTTCGTACACGCGACCAAGGCGATGTGGCCCGACGGCATGGACGATAGCGGATCGTTTGATGGCTTCGTCGCGCGCGGTGAATGTTTGCCAGGGATCGTCGTCATCGGCGAAAGTCGCCGCGAAGGTCGCGAGATCTGCGCGCTTCATGACGCCTGTTCGCTGAAATATTCGATAGGCCGGGAAAACGCCGCACGCTCGCGAACTGACATGGCGAAGCCGTGCGGATCGTCGACCAACCGCGTGTATTGGGTGCGATATTCGGCTATTACCGACGCTTTCGCGAAACCGGGCCGCACCCGCAACGCGCTGTGCACGGGCGAAAGCGTCCGCTTGGGTGGCCAGACACGATAATACAGTCTGCGGGCAGGCGATCGACTTGCGGCTATCGCAAACGCCACGGCGCGATGATCGGGGTGTTCGTCGTCCAGCGATGGCCCGACGATCAGGTCGCACCTTTTGTGGCGGGCGATCACGGTTCGAATGGCATTCACGCACGAAGCCCTGTCCGCCATGAGTTGCCCATCCTGCAAATTCAGAAAAATGATGTCGGTCGCCGGGACACCCAGCCGGCGCATGGCACGCCGTGTTTCGCGTTGGCGTTCCATGACAAGCCGCGTTCGGGGCCACGACACGCTATACCGGTGCGATGCCGCACCATTGGATGCAACCGCGATTGTCACGCGGGCACCGCGTCTGCGCAGATGTTCAATCAGGACGGCAGCTGCAATTGCTTCGTCGTCCGGATGGGGCGCGACGATTATCGCGTGACGCACGACGCCAAGGCGCAGCATTACAAAGCGCAAGCCAGGTCGCCACGACCCACCGCCGACCCTGCGCGCAACCGCATGAGGTCGGGAACCGGCTGGCGCAAGTAGACGTCGAGATCGGTGAGGAGTGCAGCCAGCGGATGATGCCGGAACATCGCTTGCAGCCCGACCGCATCGCGCGCCAGCGCCATGACCGCCTGTGCCGCGTCGAGCACGGCGATCCGGGTGGCGGCTACGCGGGCCAAAAAGGTAGCGATATCATCGCGGACGCAGTGGTTGGCCGTGCGGGCAACCGAGCCCGCCGCATTTTCAGAGTGCACGAACATCTGCGCCAGACGCGCGTTCTGGAACGGATCTTCAAGTCGCCCGACCGACTCCAGATGCGAGCGCGCATGGTCGACTATGCCAGCCACTGCGCCCGCCTGCACCGCCAGATATCGCAGCGCACCCCCGCTGAACCAAGGTTCCTGTACATAATCGCCCGGCTCGCCCAGCAAGGCGTCGGGCGATACAACCAAGTTGCGCCAGCGCACGCGATGCGTTTCGGAACGCTGCATACCTGTGGTATGCCACCATTCGGTATCGATCTCGGGCCGGGAATCAGCAATGTCGATAATGACGAGTTGGGTGCCGGGTTCACTCCCGTCATGGGTATCGGCAGTGACCAAGGCGTAGTCGATGACCCCGGCACCGGACGCGAAGCTTTTCGCGCCGGTCAAAATACCGTTTGTGATTTCGACAGGTTCCCCCGCCATTGCGGCGTTCCACACACCATAGGTTTTACCCGCACCAAGAGCCTCGTGCAGGTGCGTGATCTGCGCCGGGGTGCCGAACCGTTGTACGATCTGGACGGCGTCAACGTGCCCTTCCAGAAGGCGGCCGAGCGGAACATCCGTGCGTCCGCACTCGTACAGTACGCGCAGCAAGGCTAGATACGAATCAGGGTCCGCGGGATCGGTTGCCGGACGGATATGCCAGTCGGCATCATGGACAGCTGCGCGCAGAGCTGCCCGTATAGGATACGTCATGACAGTTTCCACCTGATGGGCTGTTCCAAGATGTCGAGCGCCGCCTCGGCCTCGTCCAGCGGGATCGAGCGGATCGGGTGCGGGGCGGCTGGAACAATTCGCATGGCGAAAGCTTCATCGTTGGGACAATCGCGCGCCACATCGAGGATATGGTCCGGCGCAAGGCCAGTTGCGCGGGCGAGCCACGCAACGTCTTCCCGGCTATGTTCCAGTTCGCCAAAAACCAGCCGCGCGCGGGCCTGTGCGCGATATTGCCATGCAGCCGCAGCCGGATCGTCGACCATCGGCAATCCGTAACGGTCCAGACCTCTGAGCGAGCTGGCAAGCCCGCCCCTGACACGACCCTCGCGTCGCGACGAAGTAGTCACGGTCATTGCAGGGTCGCGCCGCACCCGATACCCCGCCCGCGAAGCGGCATCGATCAACGCCGCGTCCTCACCGACCTCCAATTCTTCGAAGCCGCCCATTGCGATATAAACCGATCCGCGGATCGCGAAGTTCGCCGCGCCGGAGAAGTGTCTGCCATGGACGGTGTCCCACGTTACCGGATCGACCGTGCGCCGGTACCGGTGGAGCCGATCGAAATAGGCTTCGACCCGGTCCTGCAATTCGTGCGGTTCATGGCGCAACACCGTTCCTGTAGCCAAGTCGGCAAACCGTAATGCTTGAACACCCGCCGCAACCCAGTCGGATGCAGGGGTGCTGTCGGCATCGGTCGTCATGATACAAAGATTCCGGTGGTCGCCAACGTTGCAAAGTGCCATCGACACGGCCGCCCGGCGGGCCCGGCCAGCACTGGGCTCCCCCCTTCCGTCGCTGTGTTCAACTAGCAGCGTATGAGGAAAGCTGTTCGCAATTTTTTCCAGGAAAGCGCCGCTTCCATCCGTGCATCCATCCAGATGGAAATAAATCGACAGAGACGGTCCGAAGTCTTGCCCTGCCAAGGCATCCAGCAGTCCGGGCAAAAGCGCTTCCTCGTTGCGAACGGGTACGCAAACGACGGGTATGCATGATCGGATATCCAACAAGGGTTTCCTATCGTGACGCGAATATCGTTCAAGATTTATGCTATTCGACAGCAACGCTCAACACGCACCCGTGTTCACGGCATCATACGTTATCGAATGCGTCTTGATCCTTTTTGGGATCAATCGAATTACGCCTTATTTCGAACAATCCCGGGGGGAATTGCATCGTACACCAGCAGGGGCGCCTTATGCACACTCTCTTTTGGAGTAACGTGATCCCCAGATCAAAGATGGGCACCGTCCACCTTCGACCGAGGAACGACTGCATTGTTTTGGGTACACGGCTTTTCTCGCTTCCGTGCAGTGCTGCTCACGGCTAGGTTTTGAGGATGCGGGAACAACCCCTTCTTCTGACCGATCCCCTTGGCGACGATGGGTTTTGCGCTGCAGACGAGGCGCGGGGAAAGGTGAAAGCCGAGCGTTGTCTGCAAAAGCTCAATCCTGCCTTCGTGTCGGCGGCGGGTCTGGTTGGCCTCGATTGGTCGGCACAATGCCTTACGATCGGATCGCGCGAGCCGCTTTCGCCTGAAACGCGCGATGCGCTTCGCTTTGCCACCGGACTTGATGTCATCGGTGTCATTCTTCCCACCGACGCGCCCGTCATGTACGATAACGCGCGCACGCTACCGACGCCGCCGTCTACACCACCTTCGCAGGCCATCAGCCTGTTCGGGCTTTTCGGTTCGTGGCTGGACGGCGACACCCATGCACTGAGCGCGTTTGAACCGCTAGCAACCTTGATGCGCGCCGGATTTAGTCCCCGCGCGGCCAGTGATATCCTGTTGGAACCGCAGCGCGGTGCTCGGCCATTGCAGGGCACAGGTCTGAAGGTCGCCAAAGGTCTTTGTGAAGGGAAATCCCTACGTGATGCAGGGCGTCTTGCCGATACTTTTCCACCCTATATCGACCATGCGTTGGGGGCATGTCGCGACGAGGCGGACGAACACGGTCTATTTGTCCGTCTGGTCGGGTTCGAGGCGGAATGCGAACGGAGGGCGGGTTGCGGGCGTGCCGCGATGCGAGAGACCGTTATTCTCTGGCTTTCCTTGACCGTTGTCTGGTTTCAGCTGTTCGGGATAGCTGGAATGGCGATAATGGTTGCGGGATGCTGTATTGTCTTTCGTCTTCATACCGTAACGGCGCGTAGCCGCATCAATGATCGGTTGCGGGCGGAGGTGTTGGCCCAGGTAGCGACGCTGGCGAGCACCGGAACTTCCGTGCGCAGCGTAATTCAGTCAGCGATGAAACGCTTGCAGGGATCGGTGCCAACCTGGGGACGGATGCCAGACACTCGCGATGGCCTTGCCGATGCGCTGGCGCTGGACCCGGTTTTCCGCGCGGTGTTGATGAACGGGAATTTACCTGACGTGTCGCAGCACTTGTCGCAGGACTGCGCATATCGGGCAAAGGCACAGATTGCGAAGAGCTTGCATGTATCACGAATGGCAGCGCTGGTCGGGATCGGAACCGCGCTGGCTCTGGCATTATAATGCGCTTTCTTGAGGAGGATGTGGGGCAAACGCTGTCGAGCCACGATAAGCTGCTCGCACCTGGTCAGACACACGACGCCTTCCGCATTGACGACGGTGTGGCGTTCGTCCCGTCGAAACATTGCCTGTCGTTGCCTCTGCCCCATCAACCGGCATCCCGCCGCGCGCTCGCAACGCTTGTCGATCGGACAGCGCCGTTGCGGGCATCGGAACTGATATGGACGGGACCGGATACCGAAGCAGACGGGACATCTCGGATCGTTCTCGCGCGACGCGATTGGCTCGACGCGCATATCGGAGAACTCGAGCAGCTGGGTTACGACATCAAAAGCGTGCGCACGCACGATACCGGCCTGCGCTTCGATTACCGCACACCGGCGCAAAAACGGCGAAAAGCGATTACCTGCGCTTTAGGGGCGGTGGCCACGATCGTTGCGATTGCCGCCGCGATAGTATTGGTAGGTCAGGCCGAACCCGATATACCGCCAGTCAAACAAGCGATTGCCGCGCCAATGCCCGATGTGTTCCAGGCTCAGTCTCTTGTTGCCGAAGTTTCTGCCGTGTCAGCGATACTAGACCCGCAACTGCAGCTGTCGTCGATAGCGCGCGCGCGCGAGGGGGCCTTGACGCTGGAACTGCGGACGATCGAGCCTGACGGAATGCGCGAGGTTATTGCGCAGGGCAATTTTCTCCCGCGGTTTGTCGAGGCGACGCAAAAAAGAAGCGAGCAAGGCGATTACGTGGTTGCATACCGTCGCCCGACGATCGAACCTGTCGCCTCTGCCACCCGTGTGGATGTGCTCAGCGCATCCGGGGCCGCAACGGCCGAAGCGCAGGTCCGGCGATTGCTTGGCGCGTATGCACAGCCGCGCGTGCTGCAAATGAACCTCGCACCGCCATTGCGGCAACAGGGCCGGCTCCTGGTGTTTCCCATCGATATCGTCGGGCCGCAGGCTGATGTGCTGGATATGACGTCGCGTATCGAAGCATCGCCCCCGCCAATGCGGTTCGCCGAATGGTCGATATCGCCAGCTTCAGGAGGGGTCCGGCTGTCCGGACTGCTGTACGTTCCGTGGCACCTGACCGCCTCGTAAGGCGACCGGCGTTGGGCAGGCGCGCGCATCTGGCGTTGCAGTGCCTCGCAGTGGCCATCATTTTTGCTGCCGGAATCGCGATGCTGTTCCCGACTTCCTTGCAAGATCGGTCACGCGATACAGAAAACTCGCCCGTTCACGGCGTGCCGGCTGCCCCATTGCAGTCACGTGCAACCGGCATTTCCGAACTGCCCGCCTTGTTTGCGGAAAAATCTGTAGAGCCAGACGCGGATCGGCTTCCGAATAGCGATTTGGCCGAGATCGAGCGCCCGCAACTTATCGGGATTGCCGGGCGCCTGCCCGACGATGCCGAGGTTTTGCTGCGTTTGCCCGAAGGCAAATCGGTGTCGCTAAGGCTGGGTGAAGAGGTTGAAGGGTACGTGTTGAAATCGATCGCGGCCGATCGCGTGGTATTTATCAAGAACGGCCGGGAAATCCTGCTGAAAATGCCGAACTCCTGACGGTGGATCGTGGCAAAGGTTTGCCCCACTTGAAAAAATCGCTACATCCGATGCCAAGCAATTTTACGATGTTTTGCCCATTCTTGTTGGAAAGCGAACCGCAATGCGAACAGTATTAGCCGTATCGGCCATCGTTTTAGTGTTTACGCCTGCGGTGGCGCATGACTTCTGGATACAGCCCGAGCGTTTTGTACTGGAGCAGCCCGGTCCGGTACCCGTATCGTTGTTCGTCGGGCACGGTCAGGACCGCAGCCGCTGGGGTGTCAGGAACAGTCATATCGAAAGGTTCGAAACGCACGGACCCGATGGTGCGGTGGACTGGCGACCCTCGCTCAGCCTTGGCGCAGGCAGCAACGATGCGAACGTATGGCTTGGATTGCCCGGCACGTATGTCTTCGGGTTGCATTCGCGTCTTTCCCAAAGCACCCTCGCGGCGGACCGGTTCAACGCCTATGTCGAGAAGGAAGGCATTACGCCCATTGCACGTTTTCGCGAACGCAATGCGTTGAGCGGTACCGAGGGGCGTGAAGTCTACAGCCGCCGGGCGAAAGCCATCGTGCAGGTTGGCGAGATCGACGCGAATTCGATCGTGCGCGTTACCACGCCGGTTGGCTTGCGGTTGGAAATGGTGCCCGGTCGCCATCCCGGTACTTTGGCCCCGGGTGATGCCATGCCTATCCAGGTTTTCTATGAAGGCGTTCCGCTGAAAGGTGCCCTGGTGAAGCTAAACGATCTCGCGGCAGATGAGGAGCCGGTCGCGATGCAGCGCACCGATGCGGATGGGCGTACTATCTTCACGATACCCAGAACCGCAAATTGGCAGCTCAACACAATCTGGGCCGAACCGTTCGACGACAAGGAACGGGCCGATTTCGATACGACGTTCTCGAGCCTGACCTTCACCAGCGGGCGATAGGCGGGCCCAATAGCGTCAGCCGGTCAAGCGTCAGCCGGTCAGTAGATCCCGTCGATCTCAGCCGGCAAGCGCGCCTGGGGCGGTTCCAGCAACAGGCTCTGGTCGATGCCATTGAGAAACTCCGCGCCGCGCAGATCGTCGTACCTTTCGGCAGCCGCCGCCGCAACCGAGGCGGGATCGCGAAGGATCGTCGGCTTCAGGAAGACGAACAGTGTGCGGCGCACCTGCGATTCGCGTCGGCTGCGGAACAGATTGCCGACGATCGGAATATCGCCGAGTACGGGAACCTGGCTGCGCACCTCGGTACGATCATCGCTGATCAGGCCGCCGAGCACGATGGTCTGGCCATCATCGGCCAGGACGCTGGTTTGTATCGACCGCCGATTGGTGATGATATCCGCAGCGCCCGCCACTGCTCCGATGATAGAGGACACTTCCTGGCTGACCTCCAAACGTACCGTTTCGCCTTCGTGGATCCGCGGCACCACGCGCAACGTGATGCCGACATCGGCGCGCTCTATCGTCGTAAACGGCGTGGCGGTAACGCCTTGCGACACGAAACTGCCGGTCCGGAACGGCACATTCTGCCCGACCACAATCTCCGCTGCCTTGTTGTCCAGCGTCGTAACGCTGGGCGTCGAAAGCAAATTTGCTTTCGTCGATTGTCCAAGTGCCTGCACCAGTAGCGCGAAATCTCCTCTGCTGCCAACGATGGCGCTTGCCCCGTCGAACGCCAGCGCCGCTGCCGCCGGTGCACCCGCGATGCCGAGCGCCTGACGCAGCGACAAGCCAAGATTGCTAAACGAGGTGCCGCCGCTATTGACCGGAAGATCGGCGGCCCCGCCTAGGCCAAGCTGAATGCCGAGCTGTTCCGACTGGTCGCCGGTTATTTCCACGATGGCCGCTTCGATCATCACTTGTGGGCGCCGGATATCGAGATCGGCGATGAGCGCTTCTATCGAAACGATTTCGGTAGGAGTCCCCCGGATGACGATTGCATTCAAATCGGGGGCGGCCTGGATCGAAAGCGTGTCGCTGGAGAACCCTACGGTCGCCGGACCGCCGTTTGCCGACGAACCGGTCGCCCGCAAATCTCGCGCGATGGCAGGCGTCTGACCCAGTGCCGGCAGGCCGCCCGCTGCGGATGTCGTTTCGCGTACCGGATTGACCCCTTCGGCAAGGCGGTTCTGCCCGATATTCGACAAGGTGCGCGCAACCGGGTTATTGGCCGTTGCCTGTCCCCCCACGAGGTTGCCGATGATCTCGGTGATCGTCTCGGCATCGTTGTAGCGCAGCCGGATCACGCGAACGACGGGCGCTTCGCCATTGGGTTTGTCCAGCGTGGTGGCAATGCGTCGCGCTTCCGCGATTTCAGCCTTCGTCCCGCGGATAAGGACGATATTGCTGCGTTCGTCCGCCACCGCGCGTGGTCCGGCCTCTTCCTCGCCCATGATGCCCTCGATCGCCGAGGCAATATCGACGGCTAGGCCTTCGCGCACGGTGATCGATGCAAATCCGCGCGCTTCTGTGGCGTTCCCGCGATCCAGCGCGCGCGCAAGCGAAGCAATGCGCGCAACATTGTCCGAATAATCCGTTACCACGATAGCATTGGGATCGGTCACGGCTTCAATACTGCCGAACGCGGCAATCAGGGGTCTAAAGATTCGCGACGCCGCCTCAGGTGATAACGCGCGCAGAGGAATCAGGCGCGTGACGACCTGCCCGCTCGCTGCTCCGCTAGAGGGTTGGCGCACTGCCGCAGCCTCCGGCACAACTCGCCACGCACGGCCATTGCGCACGACGGTATAGCCCTGTCCGCGCAATACGCTCACAAACAGGTCCCACACCCCTGCGGAGCTGAGCGGCGTTGCCGATGTAACGTTGATAGTGCCATTGACGCTCGGATCGAGAATGATCGTGCGTCCGGTGATACGCGAAATCTGCTGCGCCACGTCGGCAATATCGACATCGCGCATGTTCACGACGACATCGGCTGAATCGGCACGCGGTTGCTGTGCCAAAAGCGGCACGGCCAGCGCGGCCGATACGATCAGGGTCAACAGCCACCGCATAACATTCTGCATGGTTCGGCCCATTACCGGGTCGGGACCGACAAGGAAACAGTCTTCCCGTTGCGCAGAACCTCAACCCGCGCGGAACCCGAGCCGCGTGCGTTCGCAAGCACGCGGCGCGCACCGGCTGCGCTCTCGATCCGGGTTCCGTTGACGTTCTGGATGACATCGCCCGCACGAATGCCTGCGGAACGCAGGATCTGCGGAGGATTGGCGCCGACATCGTATCCCGCCGAGGACGAACGTTCGACCGGAACCGATGATGGCGGCGGCGGCGCATCCGCTGTGTTATTTTGCTGTGATTGCGGAATGAGATTGCGAATTGCGTCCACACCGGTCGCGGCTTCGGTAACGACGGGTTGCGGCGACGGGGTTGGTGTCGCGTTCGTCGTAGCCGAACGTGGCGCATTGCTGCCGGTCGCGGTCGAACCGGTCGCATCGGCATCGAAACCAAGGATCCGCTGCCCATTGGCAGTGCGCAGCACGACATGTTCGGTTTCAATCCGTTCGATAATCCCCGCAGGCGTCGTATCGCCAACGCGATACTCGGCTACCGTGCCATCCGCTGCTGCGATCAACGCGACCGATGCATTCGCGTCGACAGCCGCAAAAACCGCCTTCAGCGAACCGCCCGTCGCACTTGCCAACGCGGCGGAGTCGGAAACCGCAACTCCGAATGGCGCAAGCGCGATCAACGGAGCAAGATCGTTGCCTTGCGAGACAGAGCCTGCATCCGGCAGGAGAACGGGGTCATCGCCGGTATAGCCGACCAACCGCCAGGTAAGCCCGGCCAGGGCCAGGGCAACCGACGCGACCATCAGCACCGCAAAGGCGTTCACGCTAATTCGCGCTTGCCGCGGCGTCATGGCGTGACCCGTCCCGTATCCACGAAACCACGGAGCGTAACCATGGGATCGGCAGTGCCCTGCAACCTGACTTCCACCAGCGCGAGCGACAAATCGGCATCTTCACTGGGCGACAGCCGGGTCGTCACCGACCACCGCCAGCCCAGCATGGCCTGCTGTGCCCCATTTGCTCCGCCGGTACCCAGTCGTGCTTCCGCCAAGGCGTTTTCTGCCACCCATTGCGCCGCCGCGCGTTGCTCCAGCGTATAAAGCCGGTCGATATGGGTTTCGACGGCCTGCACAATGCCGACAGCCGCGATGCCGAGGATCACCAAGGCGACCATCGATTCGATAAGTGTAAAGCCGGAATCACGCAGTTTCTGACTGCCCCTGTTCCTCATGAACCGACATACTTCACGAAGAAGCCGGACCCGGCGCAACCGGTGCAAGGCGTGCGGTCATGCCGTTGAAAACGATCCGCCACTCGCGCGTGTCATGAACGATATTCAAGGCAAAAGGCTGGCCAGCCGCGGTGGCCCCCAAGGAGAAAACCGAAGCATCGCCGACGCTGCGAAGCGACATGTCGGAAGGCAGGTTGAAGACCTCACCTAGTATCGGATCGCGTGATGGAACCCATTCACCGGAGTGGTCATCGCGTTCCACGAAGCTGTAGCTATCCGACGTTATCGCTATTGCCATGGGCGTGTCCGCGATCATTACCGTATCAGCGGCAAGCTGTAATCGCGCTTCCAGACGTTTTGCCTCCGCCTGCCCCACAAGACTATCGTCCGAACCAAGCGCCAGGACGGAAACCGAGGCGGTGATCGCGATGATCACTAGCACACTCAAAACCTCCACCAGGGTCATGCCACGCTCTGATACGCACGAGCGCGCCGTTGCCCACGGCCTAACGGGGCATGGTTCAGCCTTCATCGCACGACGTCATCGACCCGATACGACGATATCGGCGTCCACGCCTTCGCCGCCTGCCGCGCCATCCTTGCCCAGCGATATAATTTCGAAGCCTCCCCCGTTCGCGGTATAGGCATAGGGCCGGCCCCAGGGATCCTGCGGCAACTCGGCGAGGTAACCATTGGGCGCCCAGTTCATCGGCGCGGTGCCAGCCGTCGGGCGTTCCACCAAAGCGCGAAGCCCCTGCTCGCCGGTGGGGTAGTCGCCGTTGTCGAGACGGTACATCTTGAGGGCGGCCGACATCGTGCGCAAGTCCGTCTGTGCCACAGTAACACGTGCTTGGTCCGGCCGACCGATGACATTAGGCACGATGAGATATGCCATCACTGCGATAATCGCCAGCACCACCAGGATCTCGATCAGAGTCAGTCCAGAATCGCGATGAACAACCGTCGTTTTCAAGCGATCCTGCGCTGCTGCAGGCAAAAATGGCTTTCGACCAATAGACATAGCGCCTACTATATAGGCCGGTATGGGGAATCCAACAGACAACTTGCCCATGGGCCAATCTCTGGCCGCCGGGGCGAACCGCAATTCCAGCGGTATTTGGTCGCTCGACGGCGACCGGCTGTCCAGTATCAAGGATTTCGACGAAGGCCCGGCAGTGGTGCTTGTACCGAGCGAGGATGTGCTGGTACTCGCGGTACAGCTTCCCCCGATCACCAGCATTTCGAAACGTCGCGCAGCGCTGCCGTTTGCAGTTGAAGGGAAGATTGCCGAACCGCTCGACGAGGTGCATGTCGCGCTGGGTGAAATGATTGCCGCCGATACGTATCTTGTCGGAATTGTCAGGCATGACCTGATGCGCCAGTGGGTATTGCGGGTCGAAGCCGCCAATCTGCCTCACGCTTCCATCATGCCCGATGCGCTTGCTCTGCCACGGCCCGCGGACGGGCGCTGGTCGGTCGATCTGACGCACGAACGCGCCCTCGTCCGGTTGCCAGATGGCACCGGTTCGGCAATGCCGCCGGCCCTGCTCGAAGGCGGGTGGCGTGTTGCGGGCGAACCGGAATGCGTAGCCTATGGCGATCCGCTGCCAGCCGCCATGCAGGCGGCAAGTGTCGATCTGATGGCCGGGCCGCTAGCTGAACGCCTGGTCCATCCTGCGCTCGATCTGCGGCAGGGCCCGTACGCCGCACCGCGGCGCCCGATGAACCCGCTCTGGAAACGTATCGCGATCATCGCGGCGGCAGGCGCCACCGCACATGCCGGCATTGCGATTGCCGACACGATGGTATTGCAATCCGTTGCGCGGGAGCGCGAAGCGGAAGTGCGGACGCTTGCACAGAACCTGCAACCCGGCTTTCAGATCGGTCCGGACCTTTCGGCGTCGGTCGCTTCGATCACGCCCAGGGGCACAGCCGCCCCGCCCGGCGTATTCATCCCCCTGTTGCTGCGAACCGGGGCAGTTATCGGCGGGCTGGATACGCCGGTAGCATGGCGTGCTGTCGATTTCGACAGTACGGGCGACAGCATGACGATCGCGCTGGAAAGCGACCAGATTGCCGGATTGCAGCAGGCCAATGCCGCATTGCGCGAAGCGGGTCTGAATGTGAGGCGGGGGCCGGTCGACACCGCGCAACCGCGGCCGGTGACGAGTTTTGTGGTAACGGCACCGTGAAGATGGCGCAGGGTTTCGACCGTTTCGATCTGGAAGCGCTGGCTCCTTACTGGACGCGTGCCCAGGGCTGGTGGAACGAACGCACCCTGCGCGAACAGGTTCTGCTAGGATGCCTGGCAGCGGCCGGGATTCTTGCATTGCTGCTTCTGGTCCTGATGCCGCTGCGTGATGCGCGTGCAGAAGCGCGCGCCGATATTCGTAGCGCTGCACTGCTCGAAGCGCGTTTGCGAAGCGGCAGCGACCTGACCCGGCTTGGCACTGTCCGCACCGGGACGGCATCGGCCATAGTAACCGATTCTGCTGCGGCAGCGCAATTGCCATTGCTCCGCACCGTTCCGGTAGGGTCCAACATACAGGTTTCATTACAAGACGCCCCTTTCGATACGGTGATGACCTGGATTGCCGATGTCGAGGCGACGAGCAATTTGCGCCTGAAAAGCCTGCAGCTTTCGGGGCAGGGCGCGCCTGGGCTAGTCACTGCCGAGCTGGTTCTGGGCGAATGAGCCAAACCGCAATACGTCCGGTTTCCGAACCCGGTTACACGTCCGATGGACGAGCCCCACAGTTGCAGCCGGACATGCCCGGTGAGGGCGTAGCTGCATACCGTCCGATCGAGTTGGGTTACAGCTTCGCCCGTGAAGGCGGTGTGCTGGTCGTCCATGAGCAAGGTGAACCGGTTTGCATTCACCGTGCCGATGCCGAACTTGCGGCCCTGCTCGAAGTCCAGCGCCTGTTTGGCAAGATCGTCTGGCGCATGGTGGCAGACGCGGAGTTCGCCGACGCGCTGCAGACGCTGTATCGTGAAAGTTCAGGCATCGCCGCCGATCTGGCGACCGGAGAGGATGTCGATCTTGCCAGTCTTGCGGACAGCGCCGCAGAAGTGGACGACCTGCTCGACAATCGCGATGATTCGCCGGTGATTCGCCTCATTAACGCGTTGCTGTTGCAGGCGATTAAGGAGGGTGCCTCCGACATACATATCGAAACGCAGGAACGCCGCCTGATCGTGCGTTTCCGTGTCGATGGTGTACTACGCGACATGATCGAACCAAAGCGTGCGCTGGCGCCGCTGCTGGTAAGCCGTATCAAGGTCATGGCACGTCTCGACATTGCCGAGAAGCGCATTCCGCAGGATGGGCGCGTAACCCTACGGGTCGGCGGGCACGAAGTGGACGTGCGCGTTTCGACCATCCCGACCCAACATGGCGAGCGTGTGGTCATGCGTCTGCTTGACCGTGGCTCTTTGGAACTCGACCTTACCGGATTGGGCATGACGGCACGCAACACCGCCCTGCTCGATCAACTCCTGCGCCGCCCGAACGGCATGATACTGGTCAGCGGCCCTACCGGCTCCGGCAAGACGACCACGCTCTACGCTGCGATTACGCGCGTGAACGACCGCGTTTCGAATATCATGACGGTGGAAGACCCCATCGAATACGAGCTGGAAGGTATCGCGCAGACCCAGGTGAACCATCGCACGGACATGAGCTTTGCCCGTGGCTTGCGGGCGATATTGCGACAGGATCCCGACATCATCATGGTCGGCGAAATCCGCGACGGGGAAACTGCCGAGGTCGCCGTACGCGCCAGCATGACCGGCCATCTCGTGCTATCGACGCTGCACACCAATTCCGCGATCGGCAGCATCACCCGTCTTATCGACATCGGAGTGGAGCGTTACCTGCTGGCACCGATGGTGATCGGTTTGCTGGCACAACGGCTGGTACGCAGGCTGTGCCCCAATTGCCGGGAAGAGGTGCGAGCCACTGCAGCCGATGTCGCGATGCTCGACGGGGCGATCGAGACAGGGGAACCCGTCTGGAAACCGGTTGGTTGCGATGCGTGTCATGGTGACGGGTATCGCGGGCGAACCGGCATCCATGAAGTCGTCAATGTCGACGCAGAAATGGAATCGCTTATTCACGACGGTGCGTCGGAAGCCGAACTGGAACGGCACGCACGATCGCTGGGGCCGTCATTGCTGGATGACGGCATCGCCAAGATTCGCGAAGGCGCGACAAGTATCGCCGAAGTCGCACGGGTTGTGCGGGACGAGAGCTGACATGCCTGCCTTTTCATATCGGGCCCTCGATACCGTCGGGCGTACACAGAAGGGCGTTATCGAGGCCGGCAACCTTACCGCTGCACGCTACGCGCTACGCGACCGGGCCTTGCTGCCGATCGCGGTCGATCCCGCACATTCCAGAGAGATAGCGAGCACATCCGATACCAGCGCACAGCGCAACTGGTCGCAGCGATTTCGCCGACGGGCCGTTTCGGCACAGCATCTCTCGGTTGCCACGCGCCAGCTCTCCACGCTGGTCGGTAGCGATGTTCGCATCGAAGATGCCTTGCGCCTCGTTGCAGGCCAGAACGAAGGCGCGCGGCTGGACGGCATCTTGCTGGACGTGCGGAGCCAGGTGTTGGAGGGCGCAAGCCTTGCGCGTGGATTGGCGCGCCATCCGGCAGTTTTCCCGGATTACTACGTCGCGTCCATCCATGCCGGCGAGCAATCCGGGCGGCTCGGTGAGGTGCTTGCCTATCTTGCCGACTTCGTGGAGTCGCGCAATGTTGCGGGGCGGAAGTTGAAGCTTGCACTGCTCTATCCCGCTTTGCTGGCAACCATCTCCGTCCTGATGATGGTGCTGATGATGGTATATGTCGTACCCGATATCGTGCGCGTGTTCGTCTCACGCGGGGCCGATCTGCCGTTGCTGACGCGGGCGCTCATCACATTCAGCAATTTTGTAAACAGCTATGGTCTCGTCGTTCTGGCGATGCTGGCCGTTGGGTTCGTGCTTGGGCGTCGTGAACTGGCGAAGCCGGAACGCAGGCTGGCGTTCGACAAGGCGCTGGCGACGCGCGAACCCTTCGCGCGCTTTTCGCGGAAACTGAACGCAGCGCGTTTTTCGGCAACGCTGGCGACATTAGTGCAAAGCGCCGTTCCCTTGCTCGATGCCCTGAATGCAGCAGCCGCTGTCGTCCCGAACCGTCACGTGCGCAAAAGGATGGAAGAGGTCGCGGCGCGGGTGCGCGAAGGGGATAGCGTCAGCCGGTCCATGCGGGAGGCGGCTGTTCTGCCCGGCATGCTGACGGCGATCGTCGCCAGCGGTGAGGCGAGCGGGAAGCTTGGCCCAGCCCTGGAACGCGCGTCAGGCGAACTCGATCGGGAAGTGGAGGCGCAGCTTCAGGTGCTGGTGTCGCTGGTCGAACCGATGGTGCTGTTGGCAATGGGTGGCATGGTATTGCTGATGGTCATGGCGATCCTGATGCCCATTATCGGCCTGAACGACTTGGCCATATCCTGATCTGCCGCCTGTGGCCGTACGCTTATTCCACCACGGTATCGAAGCGTTCTCCGCGCAACAGCGGAAGCCGAGCCGTCGCCTGTTGGGTCGGCCATATGCTCAGTCGCCCGTCCGGCGAGAGCCGCATTTCCACCAACCGTTCGTTCTGCGCGGCCGCAGTCAAGGCACCGCTCGTACCATCGGGCGTCGGCACCAGCGAACCTTCCAGCGCCGGTAATTCCACGGGCAAGGCCGCAAGCCCCTTGGCGGCGCATGAAACCGGACCTGTGACGCAAATTGCCCACACCCTTCTGACCCTCGCCGCCCAGAAAAAGGCTTTCGACTGCGAGGTCAGCGGTAAAATCGCACGATAGCGGCAGGTTGGGGAACATCGTATCAATCAAGACACCGTCCGTCTGGCCCGATATGTTCGCAAGCTGAAGCTGTTCGCCCGCTTGCGTGACACGTCCCGTCAGATCGTTCGCCGCGCCGGTTATGTGCCAGTCTGCGCTCCAAGCAAACTGCGCAAGGGTGGTCAGGGGCGAAAAGCTCCATTCGACCCGTATTGCGCCATCGAGCACGCTCTCGCCGGACCAAATCGTTCCGCCCACCTGAAGCCGTTCATTCTCTTCCACGAACACCGATGCCGGAAGCATGGCGATTAATCCGACCAAGTATGATATTGCAGCAACCACTGCGAGAATCGTTGGAAGATGCTGCGATCTATGCGGCACGACAGGAGAATTTTGCCGTGCATCTGAATCGACGTCGGCTGCTGCGATATGCGCCGCCATTCCTGCTTGCATCCTTGATGCCTTCCTTCACATCGCCTGCCATGGGTGCGAAATCCAGATTTCGCATCGGCCTGCTTGTCCCGAAAACCGGTTCATACGCGGCATTGGGACGTAGCATGGAACGCGCCGCAATGCTCGCACAAAGCGCGCAGGACGCGAAGACTATTGAAATATTCGATACCGGCGGCACGCCGGATGGCGCGCAAAACGCCGCCAGCGCGGCGCGCAAGCGGGGTGTCGATATTATCCTTGGGCCGCTGCTCGGCACCCAAGTGCCTGCGGTAGTCCAAGCCATGCGTGGCGAAACGCCCATCATCACCTTCACCAACGATATGAACCTGCATGAAAGCGGTGCATTCGTAATGGGGATCACGGCGCGCCAGACGGTCGCGAACATCCTGCAATACGCGACAAGCCGCGGTATTCGCCGGGTGGCGGTTGGCGGCGGTACGGAAGCCGGGAGTTGGGGGGAGCAGGTGCGTAACGCCGCTGCTATCGAAAGTGCGGCACACGGGCTTGCCGTCACGCAACTGAATGACATTGCGCTGGAGGCCATCCCGAACGTTATCGCCAACTCTCCCGACCGTTTGCCAGATGCCGTTTTGTGGAGCGACCCCGACGGCCTGTTGCGCGTACTGCCATCGCTGCGCGACCAGGGTATCCAGGCATTGGCGGCGTTTCCTGAACTCGACGAGGCACCTGACGCTCTGGCACAGCTTGCCGGCACCTGGATGGCAGCGCCCGATCCCGAAGCATTCACACGCTTTTCACGCATGTTCGAACAGCGCATGGGAACGCGGCCCGGACTGATCGCCGCGCTTGCTTTCGATGCTTCGGCGGCGATCCGGACCATGCGCATGGGCGGCGGTCTCGACCGTCCAGCAGTGCTCGCGTCGACCGGCTTCGACGGCGTGTGCGGCCGGGTTCGCTTTCGCGAAGACGGCAGCGCCTCCCGCGAGCTGGCCATTCTGGACATCACGACCAACGGCGTTCGCAAGGTAGCTCCTCTGGCGTGATGGATCGTTTGGCCAGTACAATACCGCGGGACGAAGGCTTTACCCTCGTTGAACTGCTCGTATCGCTGCTGCTGTTTGCCTTGATTTCGCTGGCAGGTGTCGGACTTGTCGAAACGGTAATCGGTGTCCAACAGCGCACGGAAAGCCGCGGAGAACGTCTCGCCGAAATACAGCGCGCCTTTCACCTGATCACGGCCGATATCAGCCAGGTTTCTACCGGGCCGTTTATCGACGGCGGCACGATAGCTTTTATGCGCAATAGCAGCGCAGGCGATTATCCGGTGATCTACCGCTACGCCGATGCGACGCTGTATCGCCAGACCGGCGAAGCCGAACTGCCGATTATCGAAGGCGTCAACGGCATGACGTTCCGGTTCTACAAGGAAGAAGGAGGCTGGACGAATGTGCCGTTCACCGAACAGGATCCTTCGCGCCCCAAAGCGGTCGAGTTGACGCTTTCCTTAATCCGCAGGCCCAACGAAACCGGCGGCCCTGTGCGCCGGATCGTGGAACTGCCCGACGCCACATGACCAAACCGCCATCGAAACACACCCGCCCATCGGAACGCGAAGCGGGCATGGTCCTTATCAACGTTCTGGTAATCGTGATGCTCGCGACAGCGTTGCTGGCGGTAATGATTGCCCGTGATGACAGCGATATCGAACTGACGATACGACTGCGCCAGGCTGCCGAAGCCAACGCCGTATTGCGCGGTGGCGAGTTGTCGGCGATTGCCGCCTTGCGACGCGATCTGGCGCGGGACAATGCGGCGGACGGGCTGGACGAGGAATGGGCTGGTATCGCGGACCGGGACGCTGCCATCGACGGGGGCCGGTTCACGTTTGCGGTGTTCGACGCTCAGGCGAAATTCAATCTTAACAATCTGCGCAGCCTGGACGCCCGAACCCGGCAGCGGTTCGCCGCGATCGCAGCGAACGCCGAATTGCCTGTCGAAACGGTAGACAGGATTGCGGAATATGTGCGTGCCGCAGGGTATATGGACGATCTGTCCGACCTGGCCGCAGTGGGGCTGGCCCCCGAACAGATCCGAAGCCTGGCACCCTATGCGACGGTTCTGCCCGAACCGACACCCGTCAATCTGAATACTGCCTCACAAGAGGTGCTGGTAGTAATGCTTGGCAGTCTGGGCAGCGCGCAAAGCGTAGCGGCGCTACGGGAAAGACAAGGCACGGTTTCGCGCAGTGATCTGATGAGCGTTGGGCTGTCGCCCCCCTCGGGAACGGGCCTGACGTCGCGCTATTACTGGGCCAGCGGGGAAGTGAAGATAGGCGGCACACGCCAGCGCCTCACCAGCCTGCTGTACCGCAGAAGCAAAGGTGGGGGACCAGAAGTGCTCGCCCTGAAACGATGGAGAGGGGCGGCTCCTCTTCAGGTGCCGCCCCTCTCTCAGTGACATCGATCAACCCATTGCGCGTCAGGTATTGTCGAGCGGGTCGCTCGCGGGCGCCAAGGGTGGTACGTCATCTTGTTGCGGATCGACCGGATCTTCCGTTACGTCCCGGTCGAAGATTGCCGCAAACGCATTGCCGAACTGGCTTTGGAAGCTGCCGGTTGTGGGCGTGGGCGTGGGTGCCGGAGTTACAACCGGATCGGGCTCGATGATGTCGTTGTTGTTGTCGCAGGCGGACACTGTCGCGAGCATCAGTAGCGAAGCACCGGTTTTGAGAGCGAATTTATGCGTCATGCTTATCCCCTCCTCAAGGTTGGGCCGGACGGTCGCGACGCGCATCGGTCGCTTCGTCGGGCGATCCCGGAATCGGGTCGTTCAGATAGGGAAACGCATTCGGAAAATCCCGAGCCGAAATCGGTGCGCCATCGGTGAAGGCGACCTGACCAACAGGTGCATCGTCTTCGTCGCATAGTCCCAAGTCGGTGGGTTCGCCATTGATCGGCACCGGATAGCACAACCGACCCATGGCAACGCGCAGGACGATGTCGATCACATCGTCACCCGGTCGACGACCATTCGGAAATCCTGCCAGATCGTCACCCACGACGCCAAACGTGCTTTGTTCGCCACGCGCGGTAGGCGCAACAGCCGTATTCAACCGAAGCATTTCCGACGCCGTTACCGTTTGCTGCTGGTTGAGCGTATTGATCCCGGTAAGGAACGCAGCGACCAGATCCTCGCGCGGGAAATTACTCGGTGCAAGATTGTCGATATCGGTGCCCAGGGTCGCGTTCACCGGGTCACGGAACAGAATGTTCAGGATCTCCGGGAAAGTCGGATTGGTAACAAACGTCGCCAAAGCGGCATCCTGCGTCGGTTCGGCGTGGTTGAAAACATCCTTCTGGGGCAGACCGATCACGACTTCGTTGGTCAACGGCATACCGAGCCGGGAAACCTGGACGAATGCGCCGCCATCCACGGTTGGCATTTCGTATGTAGGCGAAGGATCGTTCAACCGCGCCTGCGGCAGGCTGGCTGTCGACCATCCACCGATAACGCCGTTGCCGTCACCCGTAACGCACGAAATCGGCACTTCGAGTGCGATGCTCGTGACGTTGTAGTGGCCGATAACATCATCATTCGTCCGGCTTTGCGTAATACCGCCCGGAAATCCGCCACCGTCACCAGCACGCGGCGCACTATCGCCATCGATAGGCACATAGTTCACGAGATCGAACGATTCCCCCAGGTTGAACGCGAACCCGTCCTCACGCTGGCCGACGAAGACCCGCGAGCCATCCTGGCATCCCGGAATACTGACCGTGTGCATGAACTGCTGGGCGTATTCCGCATAATTCGGAACCGTCTTGTTCCCGACATTGTCGAGCGGTTTCGGGAATGACGTCGCACCGCCCGGCATCGCAAGTGAAGTGCGCTCGCCACTACGGCGGTCGCCGCTTATCATCGTTAGCGAAAAGCTCTCGGTTTCATTGAGCTGCGCATCGTCAGGCGATGTGACCGGCCCGACGAACCGCAAGGGAACCGCCACATCTTCGCCGCCGATATTGAGCGTGATCCCGCCATCGGCGAGATTATTGTCGAACGCAAAAGAGAAAGTGAGGTCTTCCGAAGCGTCACCATCATTGTCGATATGGATCTCGTACCGTGCGTCGGGATCCATGGTGAAATAGCTCGGTCCGCCCTCCGGAGTCTGAAGCGGCTGGAAATTGGCGATGATCGTGACAAAATCCTCGCGCCCCGGCTCGTAGCTGCGGAACATATAGAAATCAGTGTTATCGACCTTGGGCGTTTCCGAGATTTGCGGGGCTTCGCGATGGCTCGATGCAAAAGCGGCACCCATTGGCATACTGCACACTGCCAAGGCGGCAACTCCTATGGCGAGCCTGTTCTTCGTATACTTCATTCTATGTCTCCCTCTCAAAAAACGTCCTTACATTAAAGGGTTAGGTAAATGCAAGGTTACTGCTTCAGGCCCAGAATTCGCTCTGCCAGCGTTCGGTGCTTGCCCTTCGCATGCGCAGGCGGGGGATTTGTCGGAGACGCTGTAATGGTCGGCTGGCGTACATCGACATCCGGATCGGCGGTTGTTGCAACGTCGCCCCAGGTCCACCGGCCCGAACCCACCGCCAAGACGGTCGTTGTATTCTCGATCGGTACGTAAAGAAGCCTTGGACCGCCGAGTTCCTGCATTCGGCATGCTGGCGATGCCCCATCGACGGTACGCCGCACGACATCGCGTATAGCGGCAAGCGTTTCGGGTGGAAAACGAGCGTCCGCCGCCACCCATTCTTCGTTCCAGATGGCCAGCGCGTTCGCCACCGATCGACGGTCCCGGTCAATTGTCGGCATCAGTTCGGTAATCAGCGGATCGGCGCGTAGCGCCGCCTGTACCGGAGCCGTCAGGTCGCAGCCGCCGCCCGCCGCCCGAGCTTTCTCCTGCTTCAGTACCGCCACTGAAATGGTATTCTCCACGGATAACACCATATCGACAGGGGGAACGATAATATCCGCCGGCGGCTCGGGCGGCGTTTCTATGCGTGTCTCGAGTTCGGGCGGGTCCGGCGATGGCGGTCCAGGTGCCGTAACATCGAAGGTTGCAATGGTCGGCGGGGACTGGTGCGCGCGCTCTGCCTGCATCCACAAGAGTGCGCCAAAAGCCAATAGATGAGCGCCAATTGCCGTTCCCGCAGCGGTTCTGCGGTACTTCGGCGCCGTGTCAGTGTAGCGCGCTGGCCGGGTTGTCATAGGACATCCTATACGCCGCTGCCTTCCTACCGGGCGGCTATGCAATATGCGGCGATTGCCTGCGAATACTGCTCACGCGATCAATTCGCGACGGGATACTTAGTTCCCTCGTATCGCTGCAATCCGCTGTCGCAGGGGTTGCATTATGACGTTGGCCTTGCTGCAACCTTGCGCATAGAATCGTTCATGGCAAACTTTCTTGTGACTGATGGCGAGACACTTCCGGTCTGGCTTTCTGCCGGGCTGGGGTTTGTACTCGGCGCAGTCATCGGTAGCTATCTGGCGACGGTGCTATGGCGCTGGCCGCGCGGGCACAGCGCCAACACCGGACGTTCGCAGTGTGATTCCTGCGATCGCACACTGGCATGGCAAGAAATTGTGCCGATTGCCGGATATGCTCTTGCAAACGGGCGGTGTCGGTCCTGCGGTGCACAAATTACAAGCGACCATGCTGTGTTCGAGCTGTTCTGCGCCCTGGCCGGCGCGTATTTTTTCGCAAGCGGAGCATGGTGGCTTGGACCGATCGTTTGGCTGCTCGCGCTGCTGGCACTGTTCGACCTGCGTTACCTGAGGCTACCGAACCCGCTTGTGGCGACGCTGGGGGTCCTGGCAATCGTCGTGCCCGCATTTGAGCCGCTCGGTATCGGCGAAAGACTGGTTGGCGGAGCCATCGGCTTCGGTGCGTTCTGGGCGATAGCGACCGGCTATCGGACATTTCGCAAGCGTACCGGGCTGGGTTTCGGCGACGTGAAGCTGTTCGGCGCGATGGGGCTGTGGACCGGCCCGTATGTCCTGCCCCAACTGCTTCTGCTGGCATGCGCCATAGGGTTCGCCGACCTGCTATACCGCTACGCCAAAGGCACCGCGCATGTCGATCTGCGGCTTCCGCTCGGAACCTACCTTTGTGCTGCGATGACCGGCCTCGCTGTCTGGTATTCGGTCGAGCTGCCACATTGCAGCACGTCGATCGAACGCCTGTTTTCCAGTTGACGAGGAAAAGATGCGTGTGCGCCGCATACGCGGACGTTATGCACGCCCGTGCAACACGCAAAGTCAAACCTCGGCAGACACCGGCCGCTCTCCTTCCACGAGGCCGCGATGCAGCACGCGGTCGCCCTGCACGCCGCGATGGTCGGCTTTGTGCATCGTCGCGCGATCATCGAACAGCACGACGTCGCCTTCGCGCCAATGGTGGCGATACAAATGGGCCTGTCTGGTGCTGTGGCGGTACAACGCATCGACAATGCGCTGCGAAAGTGCTGACGCCGCGCCTTCCAGGTTGCAGCAGCGTTCGGGCGTCGAGAGATACAGCGACGTTTCGCCTGTTTCCGGCAAGCGTCGCAATACCGGATGGCGGACTGCGTAATCCACCCCGTCCGGTCCCGTCGCGGAATGTTCCAAAGTCTTGCCCACCAGCCATTCGCGGCAACGTGCCGGCAGGCTGGCGGCGGCGCGGACCTGGTCGCTAAACAGCGTGCCGCCGCCTGCCTCAGGCAAGACCACCGACTTCAGCGCCGTAAAAACCGGTGGTCGCGCGACATAGCTGGTGTCGGTGTGAAATACGCTGCGCGGTGGTGTCTTTCGTCCGATATTGGACACGATATTGAGCTGCGGCGCACCGGCAACCGGTGGTTCGCCGGCGGTATACATCGGCGGACCGAGCGAGGCGAGAAACGCCGCCAGCTCCCCATCGCTGGCGCCTTGTTCGCGGAACACCAGTATACGATGCCGCATGCACGCCGAGCGCACTGCAGCCGGATCCGGAGATGCGGATAGCTGATTACCCGCAACCTCCGCCCCGAACGGTGTCAGTGGCCTGACCCGCAGCATGTCAGCCGAGCATATCCGTCAGCCTGGCATCCAAGCCAGACCCGTCATGCAGACTGTCCAGCACCAGGTCGGCTTGCCAGAAATCCTGATCCCTGGTCAGCGCGCCCGGCGTAGCGACGGTGTCGATCCCGGCGCGTTTGGCGGACATCACGCTGGTGGCGGTGTCCTCAATCGCCAGCGCGTCATCGGCTGCAAGACCCAGCTCTTCCAGCGTCAGTTCGTAGGGTTCGGGCGATGGCTTGCCTTCCGTCACCTTGTTGCGGTCCACAATATGGTCGAAATCTTCCGCAGAAAATGCGTCGCCCGCCGCTGCAAAAACCGCGTCAATATTGGGTTGGTAGGTGGTGGTCACCAGCGCCAGCTTCATACTGCGCTCCTTCGCCAGGGCGACCAGCTCGGCCACACCGGGACGCAGGCCCACGCCCTGGTCCTTCATCGCGGCACAGGCCAGTTCGGTCTTGCGGGCGTGGATATCCTCTATCTTTTCATCGGAGAGGTCCGTGCCGGTGGCCGCGGCCAGCATGGTAAGCCGCTCCTTGCCGCCTGCCTGTTCCAATAGCTGGGCATAGGTGTTGTGATCCCATTCCCATTTCAGTCCCGCTTCCTTCAGAGCCTGATTATAGGACTGGCGCTGAATATCGGACGTTTCGGCAAGCGCGCCGATGGAGCCGAACATGATGGCGGTTTTAGGCATCGTCGTATTCCTTCTGTTTTGAATTGTTCCAGTGTGTTCATTCAATCCTGTACCAGCGGTCCGGTGACGGTGGAGGGATCCTCCAACCCGACATCGCTGCACAAGGGCTCGATCCCTGCCCCGTCGCGCGGATAGGCGCGGCACAGCGCGCGGTAGTCCCGCACGGCAGCGAGCAGGTCGTCTTCGGTAATATCGTCGAGATAGCCGCATTCGCCGATCACCCCGCGCGGAACCGGGGCGACGAGGTTCTGGCCGCGCTTCTGGATGATCTTGCGATGGCTCTCCAGCATCACCGCATCGTCCAGCAGGATATCGTGCCACAAGCTCAGCCCGTAATCGCTCATCAATTTGAGAATGCGGTGCAGCTCGTCCTCGCCAATCCACCCGGCCCGCTGGCTGAGAAACGCGCCCAGTCCCATGCAGATTGCGACCGCATGGCCGTGCAGCAAACCCGCCTCGATCTCGAAGCCGGGCGACCAGGTGTGGCCATAGGCGTGCGGGCGGCACTGGTGCGTCTCGTAAAGATTGTCGTATTCCGCCTCGACATAGGTACGCATCGCCGCGCCGAGGATGGCATTGGACAGGTCATGGATCGGATCGTCGTCCTTACAATCCAGAGTGCCGAAGCGGGTTTCGACAAGGTTCGGGGTCGCCGCTTCGAGGTTTTCGAACAGCTCCATATCCTTGACGATCGCCATTTTGACGATCTCCGCAATGCCGTGCCGCAGCCATCCTTCGCGAAGCGACGCGAAGAAATAGCGGTCCGTCAGGCACAGCACCGGCGGATGATACGCGCCGAGCAGATTCTTGTAACCGAACCCGTCGCAGCAAGTGCGCGGGCTAGGTCCAGCATCGATACCGGTGACAATGGACGTGCCCAGCATCACATAGGGCGTGTTGCGGCCATACAGCGCGCAGGCCAGCCCGCCCGTATCGGCCAGCACACCGCCGCCGATTATCAGCACCGGCTCGTTACGCGACAGGCCGAGTTTCTTGAATTCGCCGAGCATTTTTTCGACCGTGCCCAGGCCCTTGTCGGCCTCCATCGCGCGATAGACCAGCTTTTCCAGCCGGATGCCGTGACGGGCGAAATAGGCTTCGATCTTCGCCGCGTAATTCTCCTCGATATTGCTGTCGACCAGCGCGATGCACCGCCCCAGCGGGCGATAGATATCGCGCAATTCGTTGCGGTCTTCGTCCAGCACATGATCGACCATGCGGATGGAAGCGAAAGTCGAAAAACTCATCACCGCGTCCACGCTGCGGTGATCGTGGGATGCGACTACCCGGCCGTCGCTCTCGCGATAGGGCGAGGTGGGATAGACGGCATGGGGATTGGTTTCGGTCAGGTCTGCGATGCGCTGCTCCCAGTCCGCGCGCATTGCCATATCAGTTAAGCGCTGCGTCAGGTAATCGCGCAGGCGAAGGCTGGAGAGCCGCTTGCTGTCATGCACCCGGTCGGCAAACCGCGCCCACGCACCTTCGTGGGCTGCACCGACTCCGGCAGCCATGCGGGCGACCAGCTGGAACACCGCCTCCAGCGGCAGGTTCAACGCCCCGCGCATCATGCGTGCGGGCGCTATTGCATCGAGCGATCCGGTTTCCGCAAAATCATCGCCGAAAATCTGTCCAAATGCGTCGGACCCGATCAGCGTCGTCAGCAGGGATTGGAAAGGAACGCCTGCAATCACGCTTTCGAGTGCATGCTCCAACGCCGCGCTTTGCTCGGGCATGTCAACGTCGGTAAAGAATGTGTCGATTGCGGTAGCGGCACTGGCGGCAACCGGCTTGGTCTGCTGGAAGTTCATGACGGCCTCTTGATCAGGTCTGAAACGGAGCGGGAGAAAAACTCACGAAGCGACACGCCGTCCGCTTCCATCATCTTCACGATGACGCTGTCCGGCGAGAAGGAGCAGTAGGGTCCGGCCTCAAGGAACCACGGGGTTCCGGCGGGATCGATGCGGAAGTCGAACAGGCTGTATTGCCGCATGCCCAATGCGCGGTGGCAGGCAATCGCAGCAGTCTGGACCTTGGCAGTGACGGGATCGCCCCGCTCCACGATCCAGCTTTCGCGCGGCTTTTTCGCGCCCAGTACCAGTGTATCGCCCTGCCCGCGTTGCAGCTTGTCTGCGCGCACCCGGATCGGGTGGCTCCCGGCATCGACGCGATATTCTTCCAAGGGCAAGGCGCGCAACGAACCGCCCTGTTCGACCACGCCGCAACGTACCTCGCGCCCGGCCTCGATGTAGCGTTCGACCAGAACCGCATCGCTGAAACCGGCGGCAGATTCGACGGCGGCGGGCAGGTCTTCGGGTCGCCGTACCAATGCGACACCGTCCGAATTGTCGGCATCGTTGGGTTTGACGATCAGCGGATAATCGAGCGGGGGGATGTCGCCGCCCCGGAGCAGTTGCCCCTCCGGCACACCGACACCGGCGGTGGCAACGATAGCGCGTGTTTTCGCCTTGTCCGCCGCCAGCGCCATATGGAGAGGTGGGTTGCCGAGATATGGGAGGCCCACAAGGTCGAGCAGTGCGCGGTAATGCGATACCCCGGCACGGCAGAACATCTGCGGCAATGCCAGGTCGGCCTCGCGCAGCGCGGGATGCTGCAAGGCATCCGATAGCGGAACAGGCGCAGCAGCGGCGATGGCGCTATCGTCAAGGCTATCCGGAAAACGCCATGTACCGCCGGGCGATACATGCGCATTGACGAAGCGATACTCCGCGCCCGCCAAAGCCCCCTGCGCGGCGCGGGCATACAGCTCGGACAGCTCGCGATAAGCAACGTCGGTCGGTGAGCCGACAAGTTGCAGGATGGTTGTCGGCTGTGACATTCAGTCGCCCCCCGCCTGCACCAGCTTGCCGATATTGAAATCGATGCGCAGCCAATCGCGCCCGGTTGCCAGTGCGCGCAGCAGCAGCAGCGGGATGTGCCAGTGGTGCAGCATGAGGAACGGCAACGGATCGCGGGCATCCAGCACCGCATCCTTGCCATGCGCAATACCTGCCAGCCGCGCACGCATCGCGTCGACCGATGGAAAGGCACGCAACAGCTGCCACACCTCGTGCGCCAACCAGTATGTCGGCCTGCTCGATGGCAGTGGCACAACCGTTTTGCCGACCTTGTCGTCTCCCAGATACGCACCAGCGAGGCCGGGATGGTCGTGGAACATCGTGATCGCCGAATGGGTGCGCGGATTGCATTCGATGGCGTAATATCGCCCGTCATCGTCGGCGCGGATGAAGTCGAAGGATGCCTGGCCGGTCAGCTCCAGCGCAGCGCCATACCGGCGCACCCAGGCCTCTATTTCCGGTATGTCGAGATGCGCGTAATTGACCTGGAACGCAGAAGACTCACAGCAGGCATGCACGGTCAGCGCACCGTCGCGAAATGCGCCGTGAGTGCAGTATTCGGTGCCGGGGATGAATTCCTGCATAACCCACGGATTATTTCGGGAGATCGGCAGGCTGTTCGCATAGGCCGCGGTTTTCTCCACGCTGGCGAGTGGTAGCTTCGTCAAATCGAGC
Source organism: uncultured Alphaproteobacteria bacterium (assembly GCA_963838735.1). GTDB lineage: Bacteria > Pseudomonadota > Alphaproteobacteria > Sphingomonadales > Sphingomonadaceae > Parerythrobacter_A. The sequence continues at coordinate 16,141 of CAWISG010000007.1, read as the reverse complement.
CGCCGAACCGGATCGTAGCGAATGCTTTTCAGGATGAATTGTCGGGTGTCACCGCTGAAATCATACGTCGCGACTTGCGCCGGGTCCGTGATGCGAACGGACTTGGGCGCGGCAAGACCGAGCGCTGCGGCGGTTTCGGCGAATTGATGCTTGTCGTCCAGCTTCCCGATCGTATCCGCCGCAACATGAAAAGTTTCGCAACGGGTTGGCAGATGCGCTGCGGCCTGGGCATCGAACAGGCTGCCGACCGGGCTGGAAACCGGCACGAACAGGTCGGCTTCTTCCTCGCGCGCCAGTTCGGCCAGAGCGGCAGCGTAAGCTTCGTCTTCCGGTTCCGGCACAATAGCGAAGCGATGGACGGCGGACGAGAACCGGTGCGCAGTCATCCAGTACGGTGCACTCTCGGTAAGGATCACGCGGTGCCCGGCATCATTGAACGAGCGCGCAAGTTGCAGCGCCTTGGTCATTTTCCCGCCACCGACAATCACAGTCTTGCCACGCGAAACCTTCGCCGGTTTGTGCCGTTTGCGCACCGCGCCCGCGACCACGGCCGCCGCTGCAATCCCCGCCGTAACCGGCACCGCCACGCCAAGCGCAGCGAGCGTCAGCACGGTCTTCCCGATAGCGCGTAAGCCCGACAACGCGTCAGACCAGCCGGATCAGCGTCACGCCGTCGCGCAATGGAATAAGGACTTGTTCGAACCGTTCGTCTGCGGCGACCTCCGCATTGAACCGTGCGATGGCTGCACCGTTTTCGCCCGGTTCATCGTTGGCATAGGGTGCGCCCTGCATCAGCGTATTATCGACACAGATCAGGGCATTGTCCGCCAGCAAACTCCGTTCGACCAATGTGTTCAGATAATTCCAATACCCGCCCTTGTCCGCATCGATGAACACGAAATCGAACGTCTGTTTTTCATCGGCGAGCGTGCCAAGGGTGTCTGCCGCCGGACCGACACGGACCTCAATCTTGCAACCATGTTGCGATGCGTCGAAGCATGTGCGCGCGAAGTCAGCGGCATATCGGTCGATCTCGCAAGCGACCAGCCGCCCGTCGTCCGGCAGCGCTTCGGCCATTGCGAGTGCGGAATAGCCCGTGAACAATCCGATTTCGAGCACGCTGCGCGCATCCGTCGCGGCAACCAGCATCTTCAGAAACTGCCCTTCAACGTGCCCGGACAGCATTTCCCCTTCCAGAGGCAGCGATGTTGCGCCGCCGTCGTGCCGGCGCTGCCAGTCCTCGCCACGCGTCGCCGCGGCCAAATTCGCCAGCGCCTGCGATTGCTGGCTGGTGCTGGCCACGAGATAATCCTCCAGCCCCGCAGCAAGCCCATGCGCTTCGGCCAGAAGGGCGGCGAATTCCGGCCCGTCCGCCTTTCCCGCTGCCAAATGCGCGCGCAGGGTGACGAGCCGGTCGGCTATGATCGTCACAGGCGTGACCGGTCGCAATTGCGGTGATGGCTCGCTGTCGATACCTGCCATAAATCCTTCTGCTCCGTCGGCGTCGGCCCCACCGGACCAAAAAAGCTATGGCACAGGATGCACCCGGATTGCGGGCATAATCGATTAAAAAATGTCAAGAACCAGAGCGCTTTCGCTTTGCAGATGCCGGAAACTTTAAGCCAATAGAATTATGGCGCTGTTGCAGCTGGCGCGCGCGAAATTGCGTCGCGGCGGCCATATCTTCATCCGCAAGGTCTTGGACAGCTACATTGCAGCCTTCAAGAAACACAGGGATGTCCCTGATGCTGTTCCATCGCCGTCTCTACTGGCGCGCGCAGTGCTGGATACGCCACCTGCATTCAGGAATTAACATGGAAGGCTGTACCGACCAACCAGGCAGCTTTGTCTTAAGCCGCTTCACCCAGAGCCATAAATCGCGCCAGGTGTTCATCGTCGCTGCCCAGCACATGGTTCAGCATGGTCAGCCGCTTCGCGTAATGCGACAGCGGCAATTCCCACGTCATGCCGATACCGCCATGCAGCTGGATCGCTTCTTCAGCCGTCAGCCGTCCTGCCGCGCCGACGGTGTATTTCGCCGCCGAACAGAACCGGTCGCGCAGCACGGCACCCTTGTCGAAATTCGCCGCCGCGTTGATTGCCGCCGAATGTGCCTGTTCGATTTCCAGCGCGACCGTTGCCATGCGATGCTGAAGCGCCTGGAACTTGCCAATCTCCACACCGAACTGCTTGCGCGTCCTGAGATAATCGAGCGTCATGTCGCGCAGCACACCCATCACCGCGACCGACTCCCACGAAGTTGCGACCAGCCCCGCCGCGATGGTATCGTTTACCGCTTGCGTGCCCTCGATCACCATCGTTGCAGGTGTGCTGGACAAAGTCAGTTCGCCAGCCGAGCCGCCGTCGATTACAGGATAATCACGGATTTCGACGCCATCGGCACCTGTTTGCAACAGGAACGCAGCAGGGCCGTCATCCGTCACGGCGGTTACCACGACATGGCTCACGCCGCCGAGATATTCGACGACACCGCGCGCACCCGACAAGGTCCAGTCATCGTCGGCTTTCGTCGCGCGCACTTCGGGCAGGGGTGCACCGTCCGCGCCGATTGCGGCTTCGTGCGCAAAAGTAAGGGTCGCCTCGCCAGCGATAACCTTTTCCAGCGTCGCGCTATCGCCCGCAGCTTCCAGCATCTTGCCCGCCATCAGCGTGCCAAGGAACGGTCCGGTCACCAGCGCCTTGCCGATCTCGCCGAATACCACCCCGATATCGAAAGCCGTGCCACCGAAACCGCCCGCTTCCTCGCCGAACATCGCGCCCAGCACGCCTAGCTCCGCCGCGCCTTGCCAGACATCGGCATCGAAGCCGGTATCGCTGGCGATAGCGGCTTCCCGCGTGTCCCAATCGGCCTTATCGGACAGGAAACGGGAAAAGCTGTCGACCAGCATCTGGCGGTCGTCTCCGATGGAAAAGTCCATGTCCTAAAGCTCCAGTACCGCTTTGGTGATGATCTCACGCTGCACTTCGTTCGATCCGCCATAAATCGAGTGCTTGCGCCCGTTGAAATACTGGCCTGCAACCGGGCCTGCCCATTCGGGGCCGACGGGCGCGCCGTTATATCCCTCGTCCAGCGCCTCGTCGATGAAGGGCTGTGCGTAGCGACCTGCCGCACGGCGCATCAGATCGTTGATTTCCTGCCGTATCTCGGTGCCGCGAATTTTCAGCATACTGCTCTCGGCCACCGGTGCCGCGCCTTGTCCCGCCGCCGCCAGTACGCGCAGATTGGTGGTTTTCATGTTCTCCAGCTCGATTTCCAGCCGCGCCAGCCGCGCCGCGAACAGCGGGTCTTCGGCCAGTGGCTTGCCATTGCGCTGCGTCGTGCGGGCGACTTCCTTCAGCCGCTCGTGCATTGCCATCGAAGCACCCACGCCCGCGATATTGGTGCGCTCATAGGTCAGCAGATATTTGGCATAGGTCCAGCCCATGTCCTGTTCGCCGACCAGATTCGTCACCGGCACCTTCACGTCGGTGAAGAATATCTCGTTCACTTCGTAATCGCCGTCGAGCAGGCGGATCGGGCGCACTTCGATGCCCGGCGTAGTCATGTCGATCAGCAGGAAGGAAATGCCCTGCTGCCGCTTGCCTTCGCTGCTGGTGCGTACAAGGCAGAAAATCCAGTCGGCATGCTGGCCCAGCGTGGTCCAGGTCTTCTGGCCGTTAACAATATAATTGTCGCCCTCGCGCACCGCCGCGCATTTCAAACTGGCGAGGTCGGACCCGGCGCCTGGCTCCGAATACCCCTGGCACCACCAGTCGGTGCCGTCGAGGATACGCGGCAGATAGTGGCGGCACTGTTCCTCGGTGCCGTATTTGATCAGCACAGGCGCCAGCATCGACAGGCCGAACGGCACGATGCGCGGAGCATGGGCGATGGCGGTCTCGGTTTCGAAGATGAACCGTTGCATGATGGACCAGTCGGCCCCGCCCCATTCCTTTGGCCAGTGGTTTGCCAGCCAGCCGCGTTCGTTGAGGATGGCGTGCCATTCTTCCATATCGGTCTTGCTCAGGCGTTGCCCCTTGCGGACCTTGTCCGAAATGCGCGCGGGCAGTTTCTCGGCGAGAAAATCCTTCACCTCGCTGCGGAAGGCTTCGTCTTCGGGGGTAAAATCGAGGTCCATCGCGAAAGTGTCCTGTGCTTCGAATTGGGCTGGCCGCAGACTGGCGGCGGCGTCGCCGGGATGCAAGCGCATCCGGTGAATGTTGCCAGTTTAATGGTCCGGCAAGGGCCGTGGTTCCATAAGAGACATTCCCGCAACCGGAAATTACGCAAAAGGGGCGCCAAGGGTTCCATCGTGACTATTGTGAGGCAGCGTGCTGCCGCATCTTTCCCTGTCTACGCGCTGGCGGTCGCCGCAGGCGGTCTGCTGTGCATGGCGACGCCCGCCACGGCGAAGCAGGCGGAATTGCGCGTGGATGCGCAAACCGAGCTGCGGTTCGGATCGTTTGCGGTGCTCGATCAGGGATACCGTGCGGTCGGACCAAACGGATCCGTGCAGGAATTGGGCATCTACGCCGTGACGCGCGGCGATACCGGGCCGGCGCGCTTCACGGTGTCCTATGATCGCGGGAATAACGGGCGCAAACAGCTCGACATCGAAATCGAACTGGTGTTTGCAACGCCCGCGCCTTTCCTCGACACCGGGCTGAAAGCGCAGCTCGGCCAATACCGGACCGACTTGCCGGGCTATGCCTCGGTGTCGCCGGGGCAAGTCGTTACCCTCCGGATGCCGGGATGCCGCCAGCGGGTGTGTTCGACCACATTCAATGTCGGCGGGCGGCTCGACGTGTCGCGGTCCACGGGTGGCGGGCCGGTAGTGATTAACATTCCTGTGGATGCTGTCCTGATTTCGATCAGGTAGCACACACCGCCTCGCGACGGGGACATGATGGCCTATCGCAGTCGACATGTCGCTCCGGTTCATCATCGGTTTCTTGTCAGGGCTGCTCGCCGGTGCAGGCGCTGGTCCGGCTATTGCCGCGCCGGGCGAAGGCGAAGCGCGGGGTGCCGCGACAGCCCGGATTATCGCGCCACTCGGCGCACGTACACTGTCACCGCTAGATTTCGGGGCCGTCGAGAGCAACAGGCAAACACCTGGTGCGGTCGTGATCGGGCCGGATACTAGCGGACGACAGTTTGTCGGCGGAGCGAAGGCCGGTGCCTGCGATGACGCGGCACCATGCGCTGCACGACCCGCGCGGTTCGCCATTACGGGAGAGGCGGGCCGGGCATATCGCATTACCCTGCCGGACACTGCGATAGCGCGCAGCACCGCCGGACAGGGAGCAACCTTGCGCGTGGCGGAACTGAAGCTGGCAAGCGCACATAGCGGAACCGACCCGCAGCATCTCCGGCTCGACCACTCCGGTCGCGACATGGTGTATGTCGGCGGCACGCTGTTCGTGCACCCAGATGCACCGGCGGGGCATTATACGGCGCAAATCGAAATTTCGGTCGCGTATAACTAGGCACAGCCCCTAAACGGGCAGACCGATGGTTACGCAAAAGTATGAAGAGCGCGTTTACCCTCGCATGTAGGCAGTTCTTAAGACCTAAGGGCTATCCCCTAATTCATCGCAGCGGAACAGCCGACTGCGGGCAGGCTGCCTTGACCAGGCCGCTTCGCACCTGAACTCTACGGGCCGCTCGCCGGTCCGACCACTACGGGGAAGACCAACATGAAAAAAATCGCACTAGCATCCGTTGCCGCCTTGATTGCAACGCCTGCTTTCGCCGCACCTGGCGACACGGCCTCTGCTGACGGAGAGGCTAGCGCAACGATTGTGGCGCCGATTACGCTGACATCCGATGCGAACCTCGACTTCGGGGCAATCGTTGCGGACAAGGACGTTGCCGGTACCGTCGTAATTGCTCCTGGCAGCGACACGGCAACGTACAACAATGTCGAAAACGTCGGCACCAGCTCGGTTACTCGTGCGCAATTCACGGTAGGCGGCGAAACCGGCCAATCCGGCCTGACCTACACTGCCACTGCGAACGATCTCACGAGCAACGGCAATACGATGGGTCTGACGCTCGACATCAGCGCCGCGCCGACTTCGATCAGCGGCACCGCGAGTGACACCTTCTTCGTCGGCGGAACACTTAGCGTCGCTGCAAACCAACCCGCTGGCGACTACACGGGAAGCTACACGCTGACGGCAAACTACCAGTAATCGGGCAGGCAGATCGGGGTGATGCGGCATTCCCGCCGCGTCGCCCCTTTTCTGTCATGCACGGATGCTAAAACGATGCGTTTCCACCTTCCCTTATGCCGCACCGTGGCACTGGCCCTTTGCCTGTTTGGGTTTCCGGTAACGGCAGTGGCCGCGCCGGGCGATACGGTATCACAAAGCGGCACAGCGCAAGTTCTGGTCGTCGAGCCGATCGGTATCCAGAATGTTGCCGACCTGCGGTTCGGGCGGATGCTCGCCGGGACCACCGGCGGTACCGTGACGATGGGGCCGACCGGCGTCGTCACCGATGCAGGCGGCATGGCGGGCAACACCAATACCCCGCAAGCGATCAACGGGCGCGGGCCAGGTGGCTTCGCGATCTTTGCCGATGGCGCCACCAGCGTGCGCATCACAACGCCCACACCCACCTTCACCATTACCAATGCGGCAGGCAACACGATGCAGGTGAGCAACCTGACGCTGGCACGCTTTTCCGGCAACGCCACTTTCGTGTCCATCACCATCGGCGCGCGCCTGACTGTCGGAGCAAACCAACCGACCGGCAATTACACCGGCACTTACACGTTGCGCGCCGATTATTTTTAATCCCCGAGCGGGATTCACAGCGGATTCAAACTCGTTTACGCAAGATTGTGTAGTCTTACGTAACTGTGGTAAAAATTGCGGGTCATCCATGCTGAATCAATCGTCAATCGCCTTCGGCCTTGCTGCAGCTACCTTGGTTGCGGTTTTCCCAGCCATCGCACAGGACGTGCCGGGCATCCCGACACCGGCAGCACCCGTTGCGTCTGCCGCTCCGCCGCCAGAAGAGCAGGCGGCGGGGATGGGCGATATCAATCTGTTTCCCAAGCGCATCGTCATCGACGGTCGCCGCTCGATTGCCAATATCGGCCTGTACAACAAGACGGTGAATGCAGGCGATTACGAAATTTCGATCATCGACATGGCGATGACGGCGGACGGCAAACTGCTCGGCCGCGACAATGGTGCGACCGACGAAGATTTCGCGCGATTGAACCCGGCCAAGCCCTTCCTGCGCTATTCGCCACGCCGCGTGACACTGAACGGCAGCGAGTCTCAGACAATCCGTATGATGGCCCGCGCCGGCTCCGACATCGCGCCGGGTGAATACCGCTCGCACTTCCTCGCCGTATCCGTCCCGCGCGACGAGAACGCTGGCTTTTCCATCGATCAGGCGGCCAACGCGGCCCCGGCGGACGGGATCGGCGTAACCATTCGCCCCCGGTTCGGCATCTCCATCCCGGTGATCGTGCGGATCGGAGAAACGACGCTGGACGTCGATATCGCCGATACCGCTATCGTCACCGACCCGGGGGGCACGCGCAGTCTGCGGATAACGCTGACGCGGTCCGGCACGCGCAGCGCCTATGGCGACATAGCCGTCAGCGCGCCTAGTCTGGACGAACCGCTCGGGCTGCTGAAAGGCATCGGCATCTACACCGAGGTCGATGCGCGGACCGTGACCGTCCCGTTCGACACACAGGGTATCGCGCAGCTAGCGCCCGGCACACCCTTGACGATTACCTTTACCGATGACGATGCCGATCCCGGCAAAACGCTGGCCACGAGTACGCTTACGCTGCCGTGATGCGGCGCCCCCTGCCCCGCAATGTCGGTGCCGTCTGTCTCGGCACCGTCATGCTGGGCTATGGCTGTAGCGACGGCGGCAACAGGCAGCGTGCAGGCGACACGCCCGACCCCGCACCACCCCCGCCAGACCTTGCCCCCACCGCGCGCGTCGCCACGCCGCATACCATTCTGCCGCGCCCGCGTTTCCAGCCGCCGGTGGGTGCGCAGTCTGCCGGGCATGACGAACCGCCACATTTGTCGCCCGAAAACGCAGCGCCAAAAAAGGCAGCGCCCGAAACAATCCGGCTGACAAAACCCACCGTCGCGCGAACGTCCGACACATTGGGCAGCGCGCTTCCGGCATCGCCCGACCCTGCCAAAACCACGATCGAAGCTACGCCCTTGCTGGCCGCCGCACCCAATCGACCTATCCCGGTTGTCGCGCAAGACTACGCACCACTGCCGCTTCCTGTGTTTCGTCCGATCACGACCGTTAAGCCAACAGTTCCGAAACGCGCGACCGCACCGGCATCCACTGTGGCGCTGGCCCGCGTCGATCTTGCGGATACGCCTGTACCGGTTCAACAGCCACGGCCGGAACCGGCCATCCCGGCGGATCGGGCCGATATCGCGCAGGATGTGCCCGCTGCGCTAGACCTGCCGCCGGAACCGGTACGCCGCCGCATGATAGAGCGGCGGGCTGATACGCAGTCGGTTGAGGACACGCGCGATGCCGTGCCTGCCCTTGCCGAACCTGTTGCCGAACTGCCGCCTGCCACAGCGCCATCCGCAAACGGAGCGCCAACGCGTCTTGCCGCGAATGCGCCGGTCACTCGCCAATCGACACCGGTTATTGCGCAACAGACACCCCCGTCCATCGTGCCGCCTGTCACCAGGATGCCCCGCACCGCAACGGATGCACCCCCGCCTGCCGGTGTAACAAGCGCCGCGCTGGTCCCGCAAACGCGCGTGGCGACGTCGCTAGGGCTGGAGCGGGCGGACAATGCCGTCGATATCGCCACCGGGCGGGTGACCACCGCCGCTCCCGCCACCGGAACTGCGACCGCCGCCGACACCGCCGCGCTGGTGAATGGACAGCCTGCCAGCTTCACCGTGTCCGCACAGCCACCCGTGCTCAGCTATCAGGACGAGCTAATCCTCGAAGCGCAAGTCGAGGGGTTCGATGCCACCGACACGGTATTGGCATTCGGCACGCGGGGCGGCGTGTACCTGCCGTTGGGCACGATGGCACGCATCCTCGACCTGGCCATCACGGTCAGCGACGATGGCAATTACGCTTCTGGCTGGGTGCTCGATCCGGACCGTAATCTGGCGCTGAACCTGCGCGCCGGCACCCTTGAAATCGCGGGCGAGGACCGCAATCTGGCGCGCGACACCGCAGTTGCTTTCGATGGCGAGATGTATGTGCGCGCCGACCGGTTCGTGCGCTTCATGCCGCTCGAAATCACCACCAACCTGCGCAACCAGACGATCCTGCTGAAGACATTGCAGCCCTTCCCCTTTCAGGAACGGCTCCGACGCGAGGCACAACGCATGGCGCTGGCCAATCGCACCGGTGCGGGAACGCGCGTGGAATTTCCCCGTCGCGAAACGCCCTACCTGCTTGCTTCGGTTCCTGCTGCCGATATCGAGCTGCGCGCGCTGGCGGAAGACACGGTCGGGCCGCGCGGCGAACTCGACTTGCGGCTGGCGGGCGACTTCGCTTTCCTGACGGCGCAGGCCTTCATCAGCGCCGACACGATCGACGGGCTGACCGCTTCTTTGATAGAGGCAGGCCGCCGCGACCCCGATGCGCAACTGCTCGGCCCGCTGCAGGCGACCGCCTATGCGCTGGGCGATGTTTCCACCACTTCCATGCCCCTGGGCTTGCGCAGCGCGGCGGGCCGCGGCTTTTCGGTAACCAATACGCCGGTGCAAACCGTCTCGGTGTTCGAGCGGATCGATCTGCGCGGGGTGCTGCGCGAAGGCTATGAAGTCGAATTGTATCGCAACGATATCCTCGTCGGCTCGACCCGTCAGGCGATCAACGGTCAGTACGAATTCGAACAGATCCCGGTCGATTTTGGGCTGAATGTCTTCCGCCTCGTGTTCTACGGGCCGCAGGGGCAACGCAGCGAGGAAGTGCGCCAGATCAGCGTGGGTGACGGTCGGCTCGCACCCGGCAAGCTGGTCTATCGCGTAGGCGCCGTGCAGAAGGACGAGAACGTGCTGGGCGTACGCGAAGACAGTTTCGTGCCACGCGACGATTTCGGCACGCTGCGCGCATCGGGCGAAGTGGCTTATGGCGTGTCTTCCGGCGTGACGGCGGTGGCCAGCGCCGGGGTGTTCGTAACGGACGGGGAAACGGGCTGGATCGCCACCGGCGGTATCCGCACCGGACTGGGCAGATTTGCGGTAAAGGCGGACTTGGCAGTGGAAAGCGGCGATGCCTATGCGGCCAGTGTCGGCCTCGGCGGCAAGCTGGGCGCATCGGCCTTCACCGTCAGCCATGTCGAATATGTCGGCAGTTTCTTCGACGAAACTCGCGTCAGCTCGCTGAACCGACTGCGCCGCGCGACGGAGCTGGATTTCAATACACGCTTCGATCTGGCCAGCCTGTCGATCCCGCTGTCGCTACGGGCGCGCCGCACGCAATCGGTCGACGACACCGAGCTGATCGAGGCAAGCGCCCGCGCCTCGGTGCGGACCGGCAGCCTGCTGTTGTCCAACACGCTGGACTTTTCGCGCACCGCACGCGCCGATCTCGCCACACAGACGCGCCTGTTCGGCAATTTCGACCTTGCCACCCTGTCGCGGGCAAAGCTGCGCGGGCGCGTGTCGGTCGGGTACCGGATGCTGCCCGATGTGGCGCTGACGACGGCGGCAGCGGAAGTGGATTATGCGCTGGACGAACGGACCGCGCTGCGCGCTGCGATCGGCTATGCGTTCGATACCAAGGCGACGCGGGCAAATCTGTCGGCAGTGCGCGATTTCGACAGGTTTACGCTGGCGGCAACCGGAGGTTACGGCTTCCAGGACCAGAGCTATACCGTCGGCGTGACGCTGGGGTTCAGCCTGGGCCGCGACCCGTTGCGCGACCGGCCCTTTATCACCCGCACCGGTCTTGCCGGATCGGGCGGCGCATCGCTACGCGCCTTCCGCGATCGGGATGGCGACGGCATTTACGGCGGCGATGACACGCTATTGCCCGATGTCAATTTCACTGCCTTCAACCAGGTAGCCACCACCGATGAGCGCGGCGTCGCGCGCCTGAGCGGCCTTGGCGAAGGGCGCGGCGTCAATGTGCAGGTGGATAGCGGATCGCTGCCCGATATCGATCTTGCGCCGCTGGTCCCCGGCATCGAGATCGTGCCCCGCCCCGGCCGCATCCACAGCGCGGATTTCGCGATCGTCGCGCTGAGCGAGATCGAGGGCACGGTGCGCTTTGCCAGCGAAGGGCGCACCCGCGGCGTGTCAGGCGTGCGCCTGCAACTACGCGATGCGGACGATGCGCCGGTCGGCTACACCCGCACCGAGCTGGACGGGTATTATTTTTTCGAGCGGGTGAAACCGGGGCGCTATTCCGTCGTCGTCGATCCCGATCAAGCAACGAAGCTGGACCTGTGCCCCGCCGATGCGCCGCCCGTCGATGTCGGGTTCGAAGCGGACTTGCTGAAAGCCGATATCGACATCGTTGCATGCAGCGCGGCGTAACGGCGTCGCGCGCTGAGCTGATTATCCTTGTCGTCTGCCTGAAAGACAAGATTGCTTCCCACATCGTCCCTGACTTGCCAGTTGTCGTCCCAATCATGCGACAAGTAATCATCCTATGACCACTGCCCTTACGCACCTCCAGCGCCTCGAAGCGGAGAGCATTTTCATCATGCGCGAGGTGGTGGCGCAGGCTGCGAATCCTGTGATGCTGTACTCGGTCGGCAAGGATAGCGCGGTGATGCTGCACCTTGTAAAAAAGGCGTTCTACCCCGCACCGCCGCCCTTTCCGCTGCTCCATGTCGACACCACCTGGAAGTTCCAGGCGATGTACGCGATGCGCGAAAGCAGCGCGGCAGATGCGGGCATGGAACTGCTGGTCCACCGGAACCCCGAAGCGGTCGCGCGCGGTATCAATCCGTTCGATCACGGGCCGCTCCACACCGATATGTGGAAGACCCAAGGACTGCGCCAAGCGCTCGATAAATATGGCTTCGATGCGGCGTTCGGCGGGGCACGACGCGACGAGGAAAAGACGCGCGCGAAAGAGCGCGTATTCTCCTTTCGCAGCGCCAGCCACGTCTGGGATCCCAAGAACCAGCGGCCCGAATTGTGGAACCTCTACAATACACGGCTTAACAGGGGCGAAAGCCTGCGCGTGTTCCCGCTGTCCAACTGGACCGAGCTGGATATCTGGCAATATATCATGGCCGAGGCGATCGAGATCGTACCGCTCTATTTCGCCGCGCCACGCCCGACGGTGGAGCGCGACGGGATGCTGCTGATGGTCGATGACGACCGCTTCCCACTGGCTGACGGCGAGGTGCCCGTCACCCGCTCCGTCCGGTTCCGAACGCTGGGCTGCTATCCGCTGACCGGAGCGGTGGAGAGCGAAGCGACGACATTGCCAGACATCATCCGCGAGATGCTGTTGACCACCACCTCGGAACGGCAAGGCCGCGCCATCGACAGCGATGCAGGCGAAGCCTCGATGGAGAAGAAGAAGGTCGAGGGGTATTTCTGACCATGCCTGCCGACACTGGAAATATCTACCGCCCCGATGCGCAAATCGCCGAGGATATCGAAGGCTATCTCGCCGCGCACGCGCACAAGACAATGCTGCGCTTCATCACCTGCGGCAGTGTGGACGATGGCAAATCCACGCTTATCGGACGGATGCTGTACGATACGAAAATGATCTTCGAGGACCAGCTCGCTGGCTTGGAAGCGGACAGCAAACGCAGCGGCACCCAGGGCGAGGCAATCGACTTCGCGCTGTTGGTGGACGGGCTTACGGCGGAACGCGAGCAAGGCATTACCATCGACGTCGCCTATCGCTTTTTCACGACGGAAAGACGCAAGTTCATCGTCGCCGATTGTCCGGGGCACGAACAATATACCCGCAACATGGTCACCGGCGCATCGACTGCCGATGCTGCCGTGATCCTTGTCGATGCGCGCAAGGGTGTGCTGCCCCAGACCCGCCGCCACTCCTTCCTGTGCCATCGGCTCGGTATCCGCAATATCGTGCTTGCGGTAAACAAGATGGACCTTGTCGATTACAACGAAGCGGTGTTCGACGAAATCGTGTCCGACTACGCAGCGTTCGCCGAGACGATCGGCATCGAAACCTTCACCGGCCTGCCGATTTCGGGCTTTGCGGGCGACAACATCATTGCGCCGTCGGACAGTACACCGTGGTATGGCGGACCGCCGCTGATCGCGCTGCTCGAGGCCATCGAACCGGCGGCCGAGAACGACGCCACCTTTGCCATGCCGGTGCAGTGGGTAAACCGCCCCAATCTCGATTTTCGCGGCTTTGCGGGTACTATCGCATCGGGCAGGGTCAAGGCGGGCGATGCGGTCAAGGTGTTGCCTTCGGGCAAGGCGACCACAATCGCGCGGATTGTTTCGATGGATGGCGACCTCGACCAGGCGGACACTGGCCAGTCGGTGACGCTGGTATTGGCGGACGAGTTGGACTGCTCGCGCGGCGATGTCCTCGCCGCCGCCGATGCACCACCTGAAGCGGCGGACCAGTTCGAGGCGACGCTGGTCTGGATGGACGACGAGGCGATGCTGGCCGGACGCGGCTACTGGCTCAAGATTGGCACACAAATGGTATCCGCTTCGGTGCAGGAGCCGAAATACGAAATCAATGTCAACACAATGGACAGGCTGGCGGCAAAGACACTGACCCTGAACGCCATCGGCGTGGCGGAAGTGCGCACCGAAAAGCCCATCGTTTTCGCGCCCTATGCTGATAACCGCACACTGGGCGGATTCATTTTGATCGACAAGATCACCAACCGCACCGTTGCCGCCGGAATGCTGCATTTCGCGTTGCGGCGTGCGCAGAATATCCATCGCCAACCCACCGATATCGGGCGCGCCGACCATGCCGCGCTGAAGAACCAGGCGCCGCGCGTGCTATGGTTCACCGGCCTTTCAGGATCGGGCAAATCCACCATTGCAAACGAGGTCGAGAAGCAGCTGGCGCTGATGAACCGGCATACCTTTCTGCTCGACGGTGACAATGTGCGGCACGGGCTGAACCGGGATCTGGGCTTCACCGATGCCGACCGGGTCGAGAACATCCGCCGTATCGGCGAGGTCGCGCGGTTGATGACCGATGCCGGACTGATCGTGCTGACCGCCTTCATCAGCCCCTTCCGCGCCGAACGCGACATGGTGCGCGCCATGCTTTCGGATGGCGAGTTTACCGAAATCTTCGTCGATACGCCGCTGGACGTAGCGGAGCAGCGCGATGTGAAGGGCCTGTATCGCAAGGCGCGTGCCGGTCAAATCAAGAACTTCACCGGCATCGACAGCCCCTACGAACCGCCGCTGTCGCCCGAAATCACCGTCAATACGGTCGAGATGTCGCCTGCCGAAGCAGCGCGCCATATCCTCGACCAGATTTTGCCGCTAAAATAGCGATGGTGAACGATGCTAGCCTGGCGGCGGAGCTGGCGCGCGAGGCCGGGCGGATCGCGCTAGCGTTGCGCGAGGAAGGTGGCTTGTCCGGCAAGGCGCTGGGCGATGCGGGCGATGCGGAAGCCAACCGGTTCCTGATCGAAGCGCTGCATACCGAGCGACCCGACGATGCCATCCTGTCCGAAGAAGCAAAGGACAACCCTGCGCGCCTTGGCACATCACGGGTCTGGATCATCGACCCCATCGACGGCACCCGTGAATATGCCGAAGGGCGCAGCGACTGGGCGGTGCATGTCGCACTGTGCATTGATGGCGTCGCACAAACGGGTGCCGTGGCATTGCCCGCACGCGACATCGTCTACCGCTCGGACACACCGTGCCTGCTCCTCGCATCCGCCGATCCCCCGCGCATGGTGGTCAGCCGCAGCCGCCCTGCCGCCGAAGCGCTGGCGGTCGCGGATACTATCGGCGCGCAGTTGGTGCCGATGGGCAGTGCGGGCGCGAAAGCGATGGCCGTGGTGCGCGGCGAGGCAGAGATCTACCTGCATTCGGGTGGGCAATTTGAATGGGATAGCGCCGCGCCCGTGGCCGTAGCGCAGGCGCATGGCCTGCATTGTTCGCGCATCGACGGCACCCCGCTGCGCTACAACCAGCCCGAAACCTACCTGCCCGACCTGCTGGTTTGCCGCACAGAATATGCCGAGCGGGTGCTGACCCTCGTCAACGGCTAGCGTTGCGCAAGCAGCTGTTGCGCACGCGACAAATGCGGGCGGTCGAGCATTTTCCCGTCCAGCGCCACGACCCCCGCGCCAGGCTCCCCTTCGAACGCCGCGACCACCGCTTCCGCTTCGGCGATTTCCGCGTCCGACGGCGTGAAGGCCGCGTTGATGACCGGCACTTGCGCAGGGTGGATCGCCAGCATTCCGCGATAGCCCATTGCGCGCACATGCGCGGCGCGGGCGGACAATCCGTCCTCATCGCGAAAATCGCCATAGATTGTCTCGATCGCCAGAACGCCAGCGGCGCTCGCGCCCAACAGGCACAGGCTGCGCGCCAGTTCGAACGGCGGCAGGTAGTTCCCGTCATCGCCAGTGTTGGCATGCGCGCCAACAGCATCGGCAAGGTCTTCCGCGCCCCAGCTCATCGCGGCAAGGCGCGGCGATCCGGCATATTGCCCGGTGGTAAACATCGCTTCCGCCACTTCGGTCACCAGCGCAATTACGGGCGTTGCGCCAACCGCGAGATCATGTGCGGATTCGAATGCTTCGAGATACCGGTGCAGCGTTGCAACGTCCGTCGCGCCTCGCGCTTTAGGAAGCATGATACCGCCGGGCGCGGACGCCATCACGGCAGCGAGATCGGGCAGTGCCTCATCGCCGTCCAGCGGGTTGATCCGCACCCACAGCCGCGCGCGATCATCGATCGAGTGCCCCTCAAGCATCGCCGCAACCTGCCTTCGCGCTTCCGGCTTGCTGTCGGGCGCAACCGAATCTTCCAGGTCGAGCAATACGATATCCGCATCGCCCGCGGCGGCCTTCTCCATCTTGCGGTCGCTATCGCCAGGCGCGAACAGCCAGGAACGGGCCGGGCAGTGGAGGGTCGAAGCCATACGCATTGTCCCCGTCACATCGCAAATTTGCAGGCACAAAGCGCGCCGCCATCCGGTATCCGTCGGTGGTGAAAGTGT
>CAWISG010000006.1:0-354721 GCA_963838735.1 uncultured Alphaproteobacteria bacterium | reverse complement strand
CTCTTCCAGCGTCAGTTCGTAGGGTTCGGGCGATGGCTTGCCTTCCGTCACCTTGTTGCGGTCCACAATATGGTCGAAATCTTCCGCAGAAAATGCGTCGCCCGCCGCTGAAAAAACCGCGTCGATATTGTGGGGTTGGTAGGTGGTGGTCACCAGCGCCAGCTTCATACTGCGCTCCTTCGCCAGGGCGACCAGCTCGGCCACACCGGGACGCAGGCCCACGCCCTGGTCCTTCATCGCAGCACAGGCCAGTTCGGTCTTGCGGGCGTGGATATCCTCTATCCTTTCTTCGGAGAGGTCCGTGCCGGTGGCCGCGGCCAGCATGGTAAGCCGCTCCTTGCCGCCTGCCTGTTCCAATAGCTGGGCATAGGTGTTGTGATCCCATTCCCATTTCAGGCCCGCTTCCTTCAGAGCCTGATTATAGGACTGGCAGCTGAATATCGGACCGTTTCGGCAAGCGCGCCGACCTGGAGCCGAACATGATGGCGGTTTTAGGCATCGTCGTATTCCTTCTGTTTTGAATTGTTCCAGTGTGTTCATTCAATCCTGTACCAGCGGTCCGGTGACGGTGGAGGGATCCTCCAACCCGACATCGCTGCACAAGGGCTCGATCCCTGCCCCGTCGCGTGGATAGGCGCGGCACAGCGCGCGGTAGTCCCGCACGGCAGCGAGCAGGTCATTCTTCGGTGACATCATCGAGATAGCCGCATTCACCGATCACCCCGCGCGGAACCGGCGCGACGAGGTTCTGGCCGCGCTTCTGGATGATCTTGCGATGGCTCTCCAGCATCACCGCATCGTTCAGCAGGATATCGTGCCACAAGCTCAGCCCGTAATCGCTCATCAATTTGAGAATGCGGTGCAGCTCGTCCTCGCCAATCCACCCGGCCCGCTGGCTGAGAAACGCGCCCAGTCCCATGCAGATTGCGACCGCATGGCCGTGCAGCAAACCCGCCTCGATCTCGAAGCCGGGCGACCAGGTGTGGCCATAGGCGTGCGGGCGGCACTGGTGCGTCTCGTAAAGATTGTCGTATTCCGCCTCGACATAGGTACGCATCGCCGCGCCGAGGATGGCATTGGACAGGTCATGGATCGGATCGTCGTCCTTACAATCCAGAGTGCCGAAGCGGGTTTCGACAAGGTTCGGGGGTCGCCGCTTCGAGGTTTTCGAACAGCTCCATATCCTTGACGATCGCCATTTTGACGATCTCCGCAATGCCGTGCCGCAGCCATCCTTCGCGAAGCGACGCGAAGAAATAGCGGTCCGTCAGGCACAGCACCGGCGGATGATACGCGCCGAGCAGGTTCTTGTAACCGAACCCGTCGCAGCAAGTGCGCGGGCTAGGTCCAGCATCGATACCGGTGACAATGGACGTGCCCAGCATCACATAGGGCGTGTTGCGGCCATACAGCGCGCAGGCCAGCCCGCCCGTATCGGCCAGCACACCGCCGCCGATTATCAGCACCGGCTCGTTACGCGACAGGCCGAGTTTCTTGAATTCGCCGAGCATTTTTTCGACCGTGCCCAGGCCCTTGTCGGCCTCCATCGCGCGATAGACCAGCTTTTCCAGCCGGATGCCGTGACGGGCGAAATAGGCTTCGATCTTCGCCGCGTAATTCTCCTCGATATTGCTGTCGACCAGCGCGATGCACCGCCCCAGCGGGCGATAGATATCGCGCAATTCGTTGCGGTCTTCGTCCAGCACATGATCGACCATGCGGATGGAAGCGAAAGTCGAAAAACTCATCACCGCGTCCACGCTGCGGTGATCGTGGGATGTGACTACCCGGCCGTCGCTCTCGCGATAGGGCGAGGTGGGATAGACGGCATGGGGATTGGTTTCGGTCAGGTCTGCGATGCGCTGCTCCCAGTCCGCGCGCATTGCCATATCAGTCACGCGCTGCGTCAGGTAATCGCGCAGGCCAAGGCTGGAGAGCCGCTTGCTGTCATGCACCCGGTCGGCAAACCGTCTCGCCCACGCACCTTCGTGGGCTGCATCGACTTCGGCAGCCATGCGGGCGACCAGCTGGCAGACTGCCTCCAGCGGCAGGTTCAACGCCCCGCGCATCATGCGTGCGGGCGCTATTGCATCGAGCGATCCGGTTTCCGCAAAATCATCGCCGAAAATCCTGTCCAAATGCGTCGGACCCGATCAGCGTCGTCAGCAGGGATTGGAAAGGAACGCCTGCAATCAGGCTTTCGATGCATGCTCCAACGCCGCGCTTTGCTCGGGCGCGTCATGGCTTGGTAAAGAATGTCTTGATTGCGGTAGCGGCACTGGCGGCAACCGGCTTGGTCTGCTGGAAGTTCATGACGGCCTCTTGATCAGGTCTGAAACGAGCGGGAGAAAAATTCACGAAGCGACACGCCGTCCGCTTCCATCATCTTCACGATGACGCTGTCCGGCGAGAAGGAGCAGTAGGGTCCGGCCTCGAGGAACCACGGGGTTCCGGCGGGATCGATGCGGAAGTCGAACAGGCTGTATTGCCGCATGCCCAATGCGCGGTGGCAGGCAATCGCGGCAGTCTGGACCTTGGCAGTGACGGGATCGCCCCGCTCCACGATCCAGCTTTCGCGCGGCTTTTTCGCGCCCAGTACCAGTGTATCGCCCTGCCCGCGTTGCAGCTTGTCTGCGCGCACCCGGATCGGGTGGCTCCCGGCATCGACGCGATATTCTTCCAAGGGCAAGGCGCGCAACGAACCGCCCTGTTCGACCACGCCGCAACGTACCTCGCGCCCGGCCTCGATGTAGCGTTCGACCAGAACCGCATCGCTGAAACCGGCGGCAGATTCGACGGCGGCGGGCAGGTCTTCGGGTCGCCGTACCAATGCGACACCGTCCGAATTGTCGGCATCGTTGGGTTTGACGATCAGCGGATAATCGAGCGGGGGGATGTCGCCGCCCCGGAGCAGTTGCCCCTCCGGCACACCGACACCGGCGGTGGCAACGATAGCGCGTGTTTTCGCCTTGTCCGCCGCCAGCGCCATATGGAGAGGTGGGTTGCCGAGATATGGGAGGCCCACAAGGTCGAGCAGTGCGCGGTAATGCGATACCCCGGCACGGCAGAACATCTGCGGCAATGCCAGGCCGGCCTCGCGCAGCGCGGGATGCTGCAAGGCATCCGATAGCGGAACAGGCGCAGCAGCGGCGATGGCGCTATCGTCAAGGCTATCCGGAAAACACCATGTACCGCCGGGCGATACATGCGCATTGAAGAAGCGAACTCCGCGCCCGCCAAAGCCCCCTGCGCGGCGCGGGCATACAGCTCGGAACAGCTCGCGATAAAGCAACGTCGGTCGGTGAGCCGACAAGTTGCAAGATGGTTGTCGGCTGTGACATTGAGTCGCCCCCCGCCTGCACCAGCTTGCCGATATTGAAATCGATGCGCAGCCAATCGCGCCCGGTTGCCAGATGCGCGCAGCAGCAGCAGCGGGATGTGCCAGTGGTGCAGCATGAGGAACGGCAACGGATCGCGGGCATCCAGCACCGCATCCTTGCCATGCGCAATACCTGCCAGCCGCGCACGCATCGCGTCGACCGATGGAAAGGCACGCAACAGCTGCCACACCTCGTGCGCCAACCAGTATGTCGGCCTGCTCGATGGCAGTGGCACAACCGTTTTGCCGACCTTGTCGTCTCCCAGATACGCACCAGCGAGGCCGGGATGGTCGTGGAACATCGTGATCGCCGAATGGGTGCGCGGATTGCATTCGATGGCGTAATATCGCCCGTCATCGTCGGCGCGGATGAAGTCGAAGGATGCCTGGCCGGTCAGCTCCAGCGCAGCGCCATACCGGCGCACCCAGGCCTCTATTTCCGGTATGTCGAGATGTGCGTAATTCACCTGGAACGCAGAAGACTCACAGCAGGCATGCACGGTCAGCGCACCGTCGCGAAATGCGCCGTGAGTGCAGTATTCGGTGCCGGGGATGAATTCCTGCATAACCCACGGATTATTTCGGGAGATCGGCAGGCTGTTCGCATAGGCCGCTGTTTTCTCCACGCTGGCGAGTGGTAGCTTCGTCAAATCGAGCCGCCGAACCGGATCGTAGCGAATGCTTTTCAGGATGAATTGTCGGGTGTCACCGCTGAAATCATACGACGCGACTTGCGCCGGGTCGGCGATGCGAACGGACTTGGGCGCGGCAAGACCGAGCGCTGCGGCGGTTTCGGCGAATTGATGCTTGTCGTCCAGCTTCCCGATCGTATCCGCCGCAACGTGAAAAGTTTTGCAACGGGTTGGCAGATGCGCTGCGGCCTGGGCATCGAACAGGCTGCCGACCGGGCTGGAAACGGCACGAACAGGTCGGCTTCTTCCTCGCGCGCCAGTTCGGCCAGAGCGGCAGCGTAAGCTTCGTCTTCCGGTTCCGGCACAATAGCGAAGCGATAGACGGCGGACGAGAACCGGTGCGCAGTCATCCAGTACGGTGCACTCTCGGTAAGGATCACGCGGTGCACCGCATCTTGAACGAGCGCGCAAGTCGACAGCGCCTTGGTCATTTTCCCGCCACCGACAATCACAGTCTTGCCACGCGAAACCTTCGCCGGTTTGTGCCGTTTGCGCGTCGCCGCCGCGACCACGGCCGCCGCTGCAATCCCCGCCGTAACCGGCACCGCCACGCCAAGCGCAGCGAGCGTCAGCACGGTCTTCCCGATAGCGCGTAAGCCCGACAACGCGTCAGACCAGCCGGATCAGCGTCACGCCGTCGCGCAATGGAATAAGGACTTGTTCGAACCGTTTGTCTGCGGCGACCTCCGCATTGAACCGTGCGATGGCTGCACCGTTTTCGCCCGGTTCATCGTTGGCATAGGGTGCGCCCTGCATCAGCGTATTATCGACACAGATCAGGGCATTGTCCGCCAGCAAACTCCGTTCGACCAATGTGTTCAGATAATTCCAATACCCGCCCTTGTCCGCATCGATGAACACGAAATCGAACGTCTGTTTTTCATCGGCGAGCGTGCCAAGGGTGTCTGCCGCCGGACCGACACGGACCTCAATCTTGCAACCATGTTGCGATGCGTCGAAGCATGTGCGCGCGAAGTCAGCAGCATATCGGTCGATCTCGCAAGCGACCAGCCGCCCGTCGTCCGGCAGCGCTTCGGCCATTGCGAGTGCGGAATAGCCCGTGAACAATCCGATTTCGAGCACGCTGCGCGCATCCGTCGCGGCAACCAGCATCTTCAGAAACTGCCCTTCAACGTGCCCGGACAGCATTTCCCCTTCCAGAGGCAGCGATGTCGCGCCGCCGTCGTGCCGGCGCTGCCAGTCCTCGCCACGCGTCGCCGCGGCCAAATTCGCCAGCGCCTGCGATTGCTGGCTGGTGCTGGCCACGAGATAATCCTCCAGCCCCGCAGCAAGCCCATGCGCTTCGGCCAGAAGGGCGGCGAATTCCGGCCCGTCCGCCTTTCCCGCTGCCAAATGCCCGCGCAGGGTGACGAGCCGGTCGGCTATGATCGTCACAGGCGTGACCGGTCGCAATTGCGGTGATGGCTCGCTGTCGATACCTGCCATAAATCCTTCTGCTCCGTCGGCGTCGGCCCCACCGGACCAAAAAAGCTATGGCACAGGATGCACCCGGATTGCGGGCTTAATCGATTAAAAAATGTCAAGAACCAAAGCGCTTTCGCTTTCCGGATGCTGGCAACTTTAAGCCAATAGAATTATGGCGCTGTTGCAGCTGGCGTGCGAAAGAGCCAAAATCACGCTACAGCGGCCATATCTTCATCCGCAAGGTCTTGGACAGCTACATTGCAGCCTTCGAGAAACACAGGGATGTCCATGATGCTGTTCCATCGCCGTCTCTACTGGCGCGCGCGGTGCTGGATACGCCGCCTGCATTTAGCAATTTAACATGGAAGGCTGCACCTACCAACCAAGCAGCTTTGTCTTAAGCCGCTTCACCCAGAGCCATAAATCGCGCCAGGTGTTCATCGTCGCTGCCCAGGACATGGTTCAGCATGGTCAGCCGCTTCGCGTAATGCGACAGCGGCAATTCCCACGTCATGCCGATACCGCCATGCAGCTGGATCGCTTCTTCAGCCGTCAGCCGTCCTGCCGCGCCGACGGTGTATTTCGCCGCCGAACAGAACCGGTCGCGCAGCACGGCACCCTTGTCGAAATTCGCCGCCGCGTTGATTGCCGCCGAATGTGCCTGTTCGATTTCCAGCGCGACCGTTGCCATGCGATGCTGAAGCGCCTGGAACTTGCCAATCTCCACACCGAACTGCTTGCGCGTCCTGAGATAATCGAGCGTCATGTCGCGCAGCACACCCATCACCGCGACCGACTCCCACGAAGTTGCGACCAGCCCCGCCGCGATGGTATCGTTTACCGCTTGCGTGCCCTCGATCACCATCGTTGCAGGTGTGCTGGACAAAGTCAGTTCGCCAGCCGAGCCGCCGTCGATTACAGGATAATCACGGATTTCGACGCCATCGGCACCTGTTTGCAACAGGAACGCAGCGGGGCCGTCATCCGTCACGGCGGTTACCACGACATGGCTCACGCCGCCGAGATATTCGACGACACCGCGCGCACCCGACAAGGTCCAGTCATCGTCGGCTTTCGTCGCGCGCACTTCGGGCAGGGGTGCACCGTCCGCGCCGATTGCGGCTTCGTGCGCAAAAGTAAGGGTCGCCTCGCCAGCGATAACCTTTTCCAGCGTCGCGCTATGGCCCGCAGCTTCCAGCATCTTGCCCGCCATCAGCGTGCCAAGGAACGGTCCGGTCACCAGCGCCTTGCCGATCTCGCCGAATACCACCCCGATATCGAAAGCCGTGCCACCGAAACCGCCCGCTTCCTCGCCGAACATCGCGCCCAGCACGCCTAGCTCCGCCGCGCCTTGCCAGACATCGGCATCGAAGCCGGTATCGCTGGTGATAGCGGCTTCCCGCGTGTCCCAATCGGCCTTATCGGACAGGAAACGGGAAAAGCTGTCGACCAGCATCTGGCGGTCGTCTCCGATGGAAAAGTCCATGTCCTAAAGCTCCAGTACCGCTTTGGTGATGATCTCACGCTGCACTTCGTTCGATCCGCCATAAATCGAGTGCTTGCGCCCGTTGAAATACTGGCCCGCAACTGGGCCTGCCCATTCGGGGCCGACGGGCGCGCCGTTATATCCCTCGTCCAGCGCCTCGTCGATGAAGGGTTGCGCGTAGCGACCTGCCGCACGGCGCATCAGATCGTTGATTTCCTGCCGTATCTCGGTGCCGCGAATTTTCAGCATACTGCTCCCGGCCACCGGTGCCGCGCCTTGTCCCGCCGCCGCCAGTACGCGCAGATTGGTGGTTTTCATGTTCTCCAGCTCGATTTCCAGCCGCGCCAGCCGCGCCGCGAACAGCGGGTCTTCGGCCAGTGGCTTGCCATTGCGCTGCGTCGTGCGGGCGACTTCCTTCAGCCGCTCGTGCATTGCCATCGAAGCACCCACACCCGCGATATTGGTGCGCTCATAGGTCAGAAGATATTTGGCATAGGTCCAGCCCATGTCCTGTTCGCCGACCAGATTCGTCACCGGCACCTTCACGTCGGTGAAGAATATCTCGTTCACTTCGTAATCGCCGTCGAGCAGGCGGATCGGGCGCACTTCGATGCCCGGCGTAGTCATGTCGATCAGCAGGAACGAAATGCCCTGCTGCCGCTTGCCTTCGCTGCTGGTGCGTACAAGGCAGAAAATCCAGTCGGCATGCTGGCCCAGCGTGGTCCAGGTCTTCTGGCCGTTGACGATATAATTGTCGCCCTCGCGCACCGCCGCGCATTTCAAACTGGCGAGGTCGGACCCGGCGCCTGGCTCCGAATACCCCTGGCACCACCAGTCGGTGCCGTCGAGGATACGCGGCAGATAGTGGCGGCACTGTTCCTCGGTGCCGTATTTGATCAGCACCGGCGCCAGCATCGACAGGCCGAACGGCACGATGCGCGGAGCATGGGCGATGGCGGTCTCGGTCTCGAAAATGAACCGCTGCATGATGGACCAGTCGGCCCCGCCCCATTCCTTTGGCCAGTGGTTTGCCAGCCAGCCGCGTTCGTTAAGGATGGCGTGCCATTCTTCCATATCGGTCTTGCTCAGGCGCTGCCCCTTGCGGACCTTGTCCGAAATGCGCGCGGGCAGTTTCTCGGCGAGAAAATCCTTCACCTCGCTGCGGAAGGCTTCGTCTTCGGGGGTAAAATCGAGGTCCATCGCGAAAGTGTCCTGTGCTTCGAATTGGGCTGGCCGCAGACTGGCGGCGGCGTCGCCGGGATGCAAGCGCATCCGGTGAATGTTGCCAGTTTAATGGTCCGGCAAGGGCCGTGGTTCCATAAGAGACATTCCCGCAACCGGAAATTACGCAAAAGGGGCGCCAAGGGTTCCATCGTGACTATTGTGAGGCAGCGTGCTGCCGCATCTTTCCCTGTCTACGCGCTGGCGGTCGCCGCAGGCGGTCTGCTGTGCATGGCGACGCCCGCCACGGCGAAGCAGGCTGAATTGCGCGTGGATGCGCAGACCGAGCTACGGTTCGGATCGTTTGCGGTGCTCGATCAGGGATACCGTGCGGTCGGGCCAAACGGATCCGTGCAGGGATTGGGCATCTACGCCGTGACGCGCGGCGATACCGGGCCGGCGCGCTTCACGGTGTCCTATGATCGCGGGAATAACGGGCGCAAACAGCTCGACATCGAAATCGAACTGGTGTTTGCAACGCCCGCGCCTTTCCTCGACACCGGGCTGAAAGCGCAGCTCGGCCAATACCGGACCGACTTGCCGGGCTATGCCTCGGTGTCGCCGGGGCAAGTCGTTACCCTCCGGATACCGGGATGCCGCCAGCGGGTGTGTTCGACCACATTCAATGTCGGCGGGCGGCTCGACGTGTCGCGGTCCACGGGTGGCGGGCCGGTAGTGATTAACATTCCTGTGGATGCTGTCCTGATTTCGATCAGGTAGCACACACCGCCTCGCGACGGGGACATGATGGCCTATCGCAGTCGACATGTCGCTCCGGTTCATCATCGGTTTCTCGTCAGGGCTGCTCGCCGGTGCAGGCGCTGGTCCGGCTATTGCCGCGCCGGGCGAAGGCGAAGCGCGGGGTGCCGCGACAGCCCGGATTATCGCGCCACTCGGCGCACGTACACTGTCACCGCTAGATTTCGGGGCCGTCGAGAGCAACAGGCAAACACCTGGTGCGGTCGTGATCGGGCCGGATACTAGCGGACGACAGTTTGTCGGCGGGGCGAAGGCCGGTGCCTGCGATGACGCGGCACCATGCGCTGCACGACCCGCGCGGTTCGCCATTACGGGAGAGGCGGGCCGGGCATATCGCATTACCCTGCCGGACACTGCGATAGCGCGCAGCACCGCCCGACATGGTGCAACCTTGCGCGTGGCGGAACTGAAGCTGGCAAGCGCATATAGCGGAACCGACCCGCAGCATCTTCGGCTCGACCACTCCGGTCGCGACTTGGTGTATGTCGGCGGCACGCTGTTCGTGCACCCAGATGCACCGGCGGGGCATTATACGGCGCAAATCGAAATTTCGGTCGCGTATAACTAGGCACAGCCCCTAAACGGGCAGACCGATGGTTACGCAAAAGTATGAAGAGCGCGTTTACCCTCGCATGTAGGCAGTTCTTAAGACCTAAGGGCTATCCCCTAATTCATCGCAGCGGAACAGCCGACTGCGGGCAGGCTGCCTTGACCAGGCCGCTTCGCACCTGAACTCTACGGGCCGCTCGCCGGTCCGACCACTACGGGGAAGACCAACATGAAAAAAATCGCACTAGCATCCGTTGCCGCCTTGATTGCAACGCCTGCTTTCGCCGCACCTGGCGACACGGCCTCTGCTGACGGAGAGGCTAGCGCAACGATTGTGGCGCCGATTACGCTGACATCCGATGCGAACCTCGACTTCGGGGCAATCGTTGCGGACAAGGACGTTGCCGGTACCGTCGTAATTGCTCCTGGCAGCGACACGGCAACGTACAACAATGTCGAAAACGTCGGCACCAGCTCGGTTACTCGTGCGCAATTCACGGTAGGCGGCGAAACCGGCCAATCCGGCCTGACCTACACTGCCACTGCGAACGATCTCACGAGCAACGGCAATACGATGGGTCTGACGCTCGACATCAGCGCCGCGCCGACTTCGATCAGCGGCACCGCGAGTGACACCTTCTTCGTCGGCGGAACACTTAGCGTCGCTGCAAACCAACCCGCTGGCGACTACACGGGAAGCTACACGCTGACGGCAAACTACCAGTAATCGGGCAGGCAGATCGGGGCGATGCGGCATTCCCGCCGCGTCGCCCCTTTTCTGTCATGCACGGATGCTAAAACGATGCGTTTCCACCTTCCCTTATGCCGCACCGTGGCACTGGCTCTTTGCCTGTTTGGGTTTCCGGTAACGGCAGTGGCCGCGCCGGGCGATACGGTATCACAAAGCGGCACAGCGCAAGTTCTGGTCGTCGAGCCGATCGGTATCCAGAATGTCGCCGACCTGCGGTTCGGGCGGATGCTCGCCGGGACCACCGGCGGTACCGTGACGATGGGGCCGACCGGCGTCGTCACCGATGCAGGCGGCATGGCGGGCAACACCAATACCCCGCAAGCGATCAACGGGCGCGGGCCAGGCGGCTTCGCGATCTTTGCCGATGGCGCCACCAGCGTGCGCATCACAACGCCCACACCCACCTTCACCATTACCAATGCGGCAGGCAACACGATGCAGGTGAGCAACCTGACGCTGGCACGCTTTTCCGGCAACGCCACTTTCGTGTCCATCACCATCGGCGCGCGCCTGACTGTCGGAGCAAACCAACCGACCGGCAATTACACCGGCACTTACACGTTGCGCGCCGATTATTTTTAATCCCCGAGCGGGATTCACAGCGGATTCAAACTCGTTTACGCAAGATTGCGTAGTCTTACGTAACTGCGGTAAAAATTGCGGGTCATCCATGCTGAATCAATCGTCAATCGCCTTCGGCCTTGCTGCAGCTACCTTGGTTGCGGCTTTCCCAGCCATCGCACAGGACGTGCCGGGCATCCCGACACCGGCAGCACCCGTTGCGTCTGCCGCTCCGCCGCCAGAAGAGCAGGCGGCGGGGATGGGCGATATCAATCTGTTTCCCAAGCGCATCGTCATCGACGGTCGTCGCTCGATTGCCAATATCGGCCTGTACAACAAGACGGTGAATGCGGGCGATTACGAAATTTCGATCATCGACATGGCGATGACGGCGGACGGCAAACTGCTCGGCCGCGACAATGGTGCGACCGACGAAGATTTCGCGCGATTGAACCCGGCCAAGCCCTTCCTGCGCTATTCGCCACGCCGCGTGACGCTGAACGGCAGCGAGTCTCAGACGATCCGTATGATGGCCCGCGCCGGCTCCGACATCGCGCCGGGTGAATACCGCTCGCACTTCCTCGCCGTATCCGTCCCGCGCGACGAGAACGCTGGCTTTTCCATCGATCAGGCGGCCAACGCGGCCCCGGCGGACGGGATCGGCGTAACCATTCGCCCCAGGTTCGGCATCTCCATCCCGGTGATCGTGCGGATCGGAGAAACGACGCTGGACGTCGATATCGCCGATACAGCCATCGTCACCGACCCGGGGGGCACGCGCAGTCTGCGGATAACGCTGACGCGGTCCGGCACGCGCAGCGCCTATGGCGACATAGCCGTCAGCGCGCCCGGTCTGGACGAACCGCTCGGGCTGCTGAAAGGCATCGGCATCTACACCGAAGTCGATGCGCGGACCGTGACCGTCCCGTTCGACACACAGGGTATCGCGCAGCTAGCGCCCGGCACACCCTTGACGATTACCTTTACCGATGACGATGCCGATCCCGGCAAAACGCTGGCCACGAGTACGCTTACGCTGCCGTGATGCGGCGCCCCCTGCCCCGCAATGTCGGTGCCGTCTGTCTCGGCACCGTCATGCTGGGCTATGGCTGTAGCGACGGCGGCAACAGGCAGCGTGCAGGCGACACGCCCGACCCCGCACCACCCCCGCCAGACCTTGCCCCCACCGCGCGCGTCGCCACGCCGCATACCATTCTGCCGCGCCCGCGTTTCCAGCCGCCGGTGGGTGCGCAGTCTGCCGGGCATGACGAACCGCCACATTTGTCGCCCGAAAACGCAGCGCCAAAAAAGGAAGCGCCCGAAACAATCCGGCTGACAAAACCCACCGTCGCGCGAACGTCCGACACATTGGGCAGCGCGCTTCCGGCATCACCCGACCCTGCCAAAACCACGATCGAAGCCACGCCCTTGCTGGCCGCCGCACCCAATCGACCTATCCCGGTTGTCGCGCAAGACTACGCACCACTGCCGCTTCCTGTGTTTCGTCCGATCACGACCGTTAAGCCAACAGTTCCGAAACGCGCGACCGCACCGGCATCCACTGTGGCGCTGGCCCGCGTCGATCTTGCGGATACGCCTGTACCGGTTCAACAGCCACGGCCGGAACCGGCCATCCCGGCGGATCGGGCCGATATCGCGCAGGATGTGCCCGCTGCGCTAGACCTGCCGCCGGAACCGGTACGCCGCCGCATGATAGAGCGGCGGGCTGATACGCAGTCGGTTGAGGACACGCGCGATGCCGTGCCTGCCGTTGCCGAACCTGTTGCCGAACTGCCGCCTGCCACAGCGCCATCCGCAAACGGAGCGCCAACGCGGCTTGCCGCGAATGCGCCGGTCACTCGCCAATCGACACCGGTTATTGCGCAACAGACACCCCCGTCCATCGTGCCGCCTGTCACCAGGATGCCCCGCACCGCAACGGATGCACCCCCGCCTGCCGGTGTAACAAGCGCCGCGCTGGTCCCGCAAACGCGCGTGGCGACGTCGCTTGGGCTGGAGCGGGCGGACAATGCCGTCGATATCGCCACCGGGCGGGTGACCACCGCCGCTCCCGCCACCGAAACTGCGACCGCCGCCGACACCGCCGCGCTGGTGAATGGACAGCCTGCCAGCTTCACCGTGTCCGCACAGCCACCCGTGCTCAGCTATCAGGACGAGCTAATCCTTGAAGCGCAAGTCGAGGGGTTCGATGCCACCGACACGGTATTGGCATTCGGCACGCGGGGCGGCGTGTACCTGCCGTTGGGCACGATGGCACGCATCCTCGACCTGGCCATCACGGTCAGCGACGATGGCAATTACGCTTCTGGCTGGGTGCTCGATCCGGACCGTAATCTGGCGCTGAACCTGCGCGCCGGCACCCTTGAAATCGCGGGCGAGGACCGCAATCTGGCGCGCGACACCGCAGTTGCTTTCGATGGCGAGATGTATGTGCGCGCCGACCGGTTCGTGCGCTTCATGCCGCTCGAAATCACCACCAACCTGCGCAACCAGACGATCCGGCTGAAGACATTGCAGCCCTTCCCCTTTCAGGAACGGCTCCGACGCGAGGCACAACGCATGGCGCTGGCCAATCGCACCGGTGCGGGAACGCGCGTGGAATTTCCCCGTCGCGAAACGCCCTACCTGCTTGCTTCGGTTCCTGCTGCCGATATCGAGCTGCGCGCGCTGGCGGAAGACACGGTCGGGCCGCGCGGCGAACTCGACTTGCGGCTGGCGGGCGACTTCGCTTTCCTGACGGCGCAGGCCTTCATCAGCGCCGACACGATCGACGGGCTGACCGCTTCTTTGATAGAGGCAGGCCGCCGCGACCCCGATGCGCAACTGCTCGGCCCGCTGCAGGCGACCGCCTATGCGCTGGGCGATGTTTCCACCACTTCCATGCCCCTGGGCTTGCGCAGCGCGGCGGGCCGCGGCTTTTCGGTAACCAATACGCCGGTGCAAACCGTCTCGGTGTTCGAGCGGATCGATCTGCGCGGGGTGCTGCGCGAAGGCTATGAAGTCGAATTGTATCGCAACGATATCCTCGTCGGCTCGACCCGTCAGGCGATCAACGGTCAGTACGAATTCGAACAGATCCCGGTCGATTTTGGGCTGAATGTCTTCCGCCTCGTGTTCTACGGGCCGCAGGGGCAACGCAGCGAGGAAGTGCGCCAGATCAGCGTGGGTGACGGCCGGCTCGCACCCGGCAAGCTGGTCTATCGCGTAGGCGCCGTGCAGAAGGACGAGAACGTGCTGGGCGTACGCGAAGACAGTTTCGTGCCACGCGACGATTTCGGCACGCTGCGCGCATCGGGCGAAGTGGCTTATGGCGTGTCTTCCGGCGTGACGGCGGTGGCCAGCGCCGGGGTGTTCGAAACGGACGGGGAAACGGGCTGGATCGCCACCGGCGGTATCCGCACCGGACTGGGCAGATTTGCGGTAAAGGCGGACTTGGCAGTGGAAAGCGGCGATGCCTATGCGGCCAGTGTCGGCCTCGGCGGCAAGCTGGGCGCATCGGCCTTCACCATCAGCCATGTCGAATATGTCGGCAGTTTCTTCGACGAAACTCGCGTCAGCTCGCTGAACCGACTGCGCCGCGCGACGGAGCTGGATTTCAATACGCGCTTCGATCTGGCCAGCCTGTCGATCCCGCTGTCGCTACGGGCGCGCCGCACGCAATCGGTCGACGACACCGAGCTGATCGAGGCAAGCGCCCGCGCCTCGGTGCGGACCGGCAGCCTGCTGTTGTCCAACACGCTGGACTTTTCGCGCACCGCACGCGCCGATCTCGCCACACAGACGCGCCTGTTCGGCAATTTCGACCTTGCCACCCTGTCGCGGGCAAAGCTGCGCGGGCGCGTGTCGGTCGGGTACCGGATGCTGCCCGATGTGGCGCTGACGACGGCGGCAGCGGAAGTGGATTATGCGCTGGACGAACGGACCGCGCTGCGCGCTGCGATCGGCTATGCGTTCGATACCAAGGCGACGCGGGCAAATCTGTCGGCAGTGCGCGATTTCGACAGGTTTACGCTGGCGGCAACCGGAGGTTACGGCTTCCAGGACCAGAGCTATACCGTCGGCGTGACGCTGGGGTTCAGCCTGGGCCGCGACCCGTTGCGCGACCGGCCCTTTATCACCCGCACCGGTCTTGCCGGATCGGGCGGCGCATCGCTACGCGCCTTCCGCGATCGGGATGGCGACGGCATTTACGGCGGCGATGACACGCTATTGCCCGATGTCAATTTCACTGCCTTCAACCAGGTAGCCACCACCGATGAGCGCGGCGTCGCGCGCCTGAGCGGCCTTGGCGAAGGGCGCGGCGTCAATGTGCAGGTGGATAGCGGATCGCTGCCCGATATCGATCTTGCGCCGCTGGTCCCCGGCATCGAGATCGTGCCCCGCCCCGGCCGCATCCACAGCGCGGATTTCGCGATCGTCGCGCTGAGCGAGATCGAGGGCACGGTGCGCTTTGCCAGCGAAGGGCGCACCCGCGGCGTGTCAGGCGTGCGCCTGCAACTACGCGATGCGGACGATGCGCCGGTCGGCTACACCCGCACCGAGCTGGACGGGTATTATTTTTTCGAGCGGGTGAAACCGGGGCGCTATTCCGTCGTCGTCGATCCCGATCAAGCAACGAAGCTGGACCTGTGCCCCGCCGATACGCCGCCCGTCGATGTCGGGTTCGAAGCGGACTTGCTGAAAGCCGATATCGACATCGTTGCATGCAGCGCGGCGTAACGGCGTCGCGCGCTAAGCTGATTATCCTTATCGCCTGCCTGAAAGACAAGATTGCTTCCCACATCGTCCCTGACTTGCCAGTTGTCGTCCCAATCATGCGACAAGTAATCATCCTATGACCACTGCCCTTACGCACCTCCAGCGCCTCGAAGCGGAGAGCATTTTCATCATGCGCGAGGTGGTGGCGCAGGCTGCGAATCCTGTGATGCTGTACTCGGTCGGCAAGGATAGCGCGGTGATGCTGCACCTTGCAAAAAAGGCGTTCTACCCCGCACCGCCGCCCTTTCCGCTGCTCCATGTCGACACCACCTGGAAGTTCCAGGCGATGTACGCGATGCGCGAAAGCAGCGCGGCAGATGCGGGCATGGAACTGCTGGTCCACCGGAACCCCGAAGCGGTCGAGCGCGGTATCAATCCGTTCGACCACGGGCCGCTCCACACCGATATGTGGAAGACCCAAGGACTGCGTCAAGCGCTCGATAAATATGGCTTCGATGCGGCGTTCGGCGGGGCACGACGCGACGAGGAAAAGACGCGCGCGAAAGAGCGCGTATTCTCCTTTCGCAGCGCCAGCCACGTCTGGGATCCCAAGAACCAGCGGCCCGAATTGTGGAACCTCTACAATACACGGCTTAACAGGGGCGAAAGCCTGCGCGTGTTCCCGCTGTCCAACTGGACCGAGCTGGATATCTGGCAATATATCATGGCCGAGGCGATCGAGATCGTACCGCTCTATTTCGCCGCGCCACGCCCGACGGTGGAGCGCGACGGGATGCTGCTGATGGTCGATGACGACCGCTTCCCACTGGCTGACGGCGAGGTGCCCGTCACCCGCTCCGTCCGGTTCCGAACGCTGGGCTGCTATCCGCTGACCGGAGCGGTGGAGAGCGAAGCGACGACATTGCCAGACATCATCCGCGAGATGCTGTTGACCACCACCTCGGAACGGCAAGGCCGCGCCATCGACAGCGATGCAGGCGAAGCCTCGATGGAGAAGAAGAAGGTCGAGGGGTATTTCTGATGATGCCTACCGACACTGAAAACACCTACCGCCCCGATGCGCAAATCGCAGACGATATCGAAGGCTATCTCGCCGCGCAGGCGCACAAGACAATGCTGCGTTTCATCACCTGCGGCAGTGTGGACGACGGCAAATCCACGCTTATCGGACGGATGCTGTACGATACGAAGATGATCTTCGAAGACCAGCTCGCCGGCCTGGAAGCGGACAGCAAACGCAGCGGCACCCAGGGCGAGGCAATCGACTTCGCGCTGTTGGTGGACGGGCTTACGGCGGAACGCGAGCAAGGCATTACCATCGACGTCGCCTATCGCTTTTTCACGACGGAAAGACGCAAGTTCATCGTCGCCGATTGTCCGGGGCACGAACAATATACCCGCAACATGGTCACCGGCGCATCGACTGCCGATGCTGCCGTGATCCTTGTCGATGCGCGCAAGGGTGTGCTGCCCCAGACCCGCCGCCACTCCTTCCTGTGCCATCGGCTCGGTATCCGCAATATCGTGCTTGCGGTAAACAAGATGGACCTTGTCGATTACAACGAAGCGGTGTTCGACGAAATCGTGTCCGACTACGCAGCGTTCGCCGAGACGATCGGCATCGAAACCTTCACCGGCCTGCCGATTTCGGGCTTTGCGGGCGACAACATCGTTGCGCCGTCGGACAGTACACCGTGGTATGGCGGACCGCCGCTGATCGCGCTGCTCGAGGCCATCGAACCGGCGGCCGAGAACGACGCCACCTTTGCCATGCCGGTGCAGTGGGTAAACCGCCCCAATCTCGATTTTCGCGGCTTTGCGGGTACTATCGCATCGGGCAGGGTCAAGGCGGGCGATGCGGTCAAGGTGTTGCCTTCGGGCAAGGCGACCACAATCGCGCGGATTGTTTCGATGGATGGCGACCTCGACCAGGCGGACAGTGGCCAGTCGGTGACGCTGGTATTAGCGGACGAATTGGACTGCTCGCGCGGCGATGTCCTCGCCGCCGCCGATGCACCACCTGAAGCGGCGGACCAGTTCGAGGCGACGCTGGTCTGGATGGACGACGAGGCGATGCTGGCCGGACGCGGCTACTGGCTCAAGATTGGCACACAAATGGTATCCGCTTCGGTGCAGGAGCCGAAATACGAAATCAATGTCAACACAATGGACAGGCTGGCGGCAAAGACACTGACCCTGAACGCCATCGGCGTGGCGGAAGTGCGCACCGAAAAGCCCATCGTTTTCGCGCCCTATGCTGATAACCGCACACTGGGCGGATTCATTTTGATCGACAAGATCACCAACCGCACCGTTGCCGCCGGAATGCTGCATTTCGCGTTGCGGCGTGCGCAGAATATCCATCGCCAACCCACCGATATCGGGCGCGCCGACCATGCCGCGCTGAAGAACCAGGCGCCGCGCGTGCTATGGTTCACCGGCCTTTCAGGATCGGGCAAATCCACCATTGCAAACGAGGTCGAGAAGCAGCTGGCGCTGATGAACCGGCATACCTTTCTGCTCGACGGTGACAATGTGCGGCACGGGCTGAACCGGGATCTGGGCTTCACCGATGCCGACCGGGTCGAGAACATCCGCCGTATCGGCGAGGTCGCGCGGTTGATGACCGATGCCGGACTGATCGTGCTGACCGCCTTCATCAGCCCCTTCCGCGCCGAACGCGACATGGTGCGCGCCATGCTTTCGGATGGCGAGTTTACCGAAATCTTCGTCGATACGCCGCTGGACGTAGCGGAGCAGCGCGATGTGAAGGGCCTGTATCGCAAGGCGCGTGCCGGTCAAATCAAGAACTTCACCGGCATCGACAGCCCCTACGAACCGCCGCTGTCGCCCGAAATCACCGTCAATACGGTCGAGATGTCGCCTGCCGAAGCAGCGCGCCATATCCTCGACCAGATTTTGCCGCTAAAATAGCGATGGTGAACGATGCTAGCCTGGCGGCGGAGCTGGCGCGCGAGGCCGGGCGGATCGCGCTAGCGTTGCGCGAGGAAGGTGGCTTGTCCGGCAAGGCGCTGGGCGATGCGGGCGATGCGGAAGCCAACCGGTTCCTGATCGAAGCGCTGCATACCGAGCGACCCGACGATGCCATCCTGTCCGAAGAAGCAAAGGACAACCCTGCGCGCCTTGGCACATCACGGGTCTGGATCATCGACCCCATCGACGGCACCCGTGAATATGCCGAAGGGCGCAGCGACTGGGCGGTGCATGTCGCACTGTGCATTGATGGCGTCGCACAAACGGGTGCCGTGGCATTGCCCGCACGCGACATCGTCTACCGCTCGGACACACCGCGCCCGCTCCTCGCACCCGCCGATCCCCCGCGCATGGTGGTCAGCCGCAGCCGTCCTGCCGCCGAAGCGCTGGCGGTTGCGGAGACCATCGGCGCGCAGCTGGTGCCGATGGGCAGTGCGGGCGCGAAAGCGATGGCCGTGGTGCACGGCGAGGCGGAGATCTACCTGCATTCGGGTGGGCAATATGAATGGGACAGCGCCGCGCCTGTGGCCGTAGCGCAAGCACATGGCCTGCATTGTTCGCGCATCGACGGCACCCCGCTGCGCTACAACCAGACCGAGACCTACCTGCCCGACCTGCTGGTTTGCCGCACAGAATATGCCGAGCGGGTGCTGACCCTCGTCAACGGCTAGCGTTGCGCAAGCAGCAGTTGCGCACGCGACAAATGCGGGCGGTCGAGCATTTTCCCGTCCAGCGCCACGACCCCCGCGCCAGGCTCCCCTCTCGAACGCCGCGACCACCGCTTCCGCTTCGGCGATTTCCGCGTCCGACGGCGTGAAGGCCGCGTTGATGACCGGCACTTGCGCAGGGTGGATCGCCAGCATTCCGCGATAGCCCATTGCGCGCACATGCGCGGCGCGGGCGGACAATCCGTCCTCATCGCGAAAATCGCCATAGATTGTCTCGATCGCCAGAACGCCAGCGGCGCTCGCGCCCAACAGGCACAGGCTGCGCGCCAGTTCGAACGGCGGCAGGTAGTTCCCGTCATCGCCAGTGTTGGCATGCGCGCCAACAGCATCGGCAAGGTCTTCCGCGCCCCAGCTCATCGCGGCAAGGCGCGGCGATCCGGCATATTGCCCGGTGGTAAACATCGCTTCCGCCACTTCGGTCACCAGCGCAATTACGGGCGTTGCGCCAACCGCGAGATCATGTGCGGATTCGAATGCTTCGAGATACCGGTGCAGCGTTGCAACGTCCGTCGCGCCTCGCGCTTTAGGAAGCATGATACCGCCGGGCGCGGACGCCATCACGGCAGCGAGATCGGGCAGTGCCTCATCGCCGTCCAGCGGGTTGATCCGCACCCACAGCCGCGCGCGATCATCGATCGAGTGCCCCTCAAGCATCGCCGCAACCTGCCTTCGCGCTTCCGGCTTGCTGTCGGGCGCAACCGAATCTTCCAGGTCGAGCAATACGATATCCGCATCGCCCGCGGCGGCCTTCTCCATCTTGCGGTCGCTATCGCCAGGCGCGAACAGCCAGGAACGGGCCGGGCAGTGGAGGGTCGAAGCCATACGCATTGTCCCCGTCACATCGCAAATTTGCAGGCACAAAGCGCGCCGCCATCCGGTATCCGTCGGTGGTGAAAGTGTGGTGCCCAGAAGAGGACTCGAACCTCCACATCCTTGCGAATACTAGCACCTGAAGCTAGCGCGTCTACCAATTCCGCCATCTGGGCACTACAAGGGTCGGGCTGCCCGTTTCAGGCTGCGCTTTTTCCTTTGCAGGAGCGGGCCGATAGCGGCATCGCGGCGGCGCTGTCAACGGCTTTGCGCCCCTTGGCACTCCGACCGCACCGCCCTGCACCGCTTGCGGTGCGCCGTCGCATGCGGCATTGGCAGGACTTGCTTCAGTAGGAAAGTGTTCTTCGTCCAATGGCCCGATCCGATCCCTTGCAGAACAAGCTCGTCGTGCTGACCGGCGGCAGCGGCTTTCTGGGCCGGTACGTGGCGCAGGCCCTGTTGCAGCGCGGGGCGCGGGTGCGGATCGCCAGCCGCCGTCCGGAAACCGCGTTCAGTCTCAAGCCGCTCGCCAATCTGGGCCAACTGCAATTTGCCCGCTGCGACCTGCACAATGCCGACAGCACCGCCGCCGTGGTGCGCGATGCGAATGCGGTGGTGAACCTCGTCGGCACCTTTGGCGACGACGCGTTGGCGCTGATGGGCAGCGCCGCTGGCAGGCTGGCGCAGGCGGCACGGGATGCGGGCGCCACCGCTTTTGTGCAAATCAGTGCAATCGGTGCGGACCCGGCCAGCGAAACCGCCTATGCCAAGGGCAAGGCGCTGGGCGAAAGCGAAGTGCGCGATGCTTTCCCCAAAGCAACCATCCTGCGGCCTTCCATCGTGTTTGGTGAGGACGACACCTTCCTCAACATGTTCGCAGGCCTCATCCGCATCATGCCGATCCTGCCCGTGTTCGGCCCCGATGCGAAGCTGCAGCTGGTCCATGCCGACGATGTGGCCGAGGCAGTCACCGTGGCGCTGGGCGATCCGGCGAAACATGGTGGCAAGACCTACGAACTGGGCGGGCCGGAGGCGCTCACCATGATGCAGATTAACGAGCGCATCGCAGCGGCGCAGGGGCGCAGTCGGACCTTCCTGCCGGTGCCGGACAAACTCAGCGGCATCTTCGCGGCGATCCCCGGCACGCCGATGTCGGCGGACCAGTGGACACTGTTGCAGCAGGGCAGCACCGTCGCGGCGGAAGCCAGGGGGTTCAAACAGCTCGGCATTACGCCACGCCCGCTGTCGCTGTTCCTCGACAAGTGGATGACCCGCTATCGCCGGCAGGGGCGCTTCACCGCACCCAACCGCATGACATCCAGCGCGCCCGCCTTTGCCGCCAATCCCCGCCCCGAAAAGGTGCTGGCCAAGCCCGAAAAACAGGATTGACCGGCACCGGCTGCCTCATCCCAGCCGCTCCACCAGCAGCACCGCGCCGTCGCTGCCTGTGATGCGGACCCGGGTTTCGGGCAGCAATTCGCCGTCCCGCCCCCCCTCTCCAACAATCCGCGCCAGCCACTCGCTATCGCCGTGGCGCACGCGGCCCGTGCCACCATCGAACGGCGTGACCACCACCGCCGTTTCCCCTGCCAGCCGCGCGCCACGATGGTTCATCTTCGGGTCGGCATCGACGATGGGATTGTTGCGCAGATAACGCCGCCCCGCCAGCACCGCGAGGAAGCTCAACACCGCGAACAGCACCACCTGCAAAGCTACCGGTAACGGCAGCAGCCAGGCGATCAGCCCGGTCAGCAGCGCAGCACCCGCCAGCCAGATCAGGAATACGCCGGGCGCGACGACTTCCATCACGGCCAGCAACAGGCCCAGCGAAAGCCAGACCCAATGCGCGTCGAACTCGGACAGCTCGGGTAGCATCAGCTGCTCGACCGGGGCAGCGGCCGTTCGGCGCGGGTCGGCGGCACGCTGGGATTGGCACCGCCGGCAGTGGCACCGCCGGTACCGGGCGCGCCGGGCGCATCGCCACCGATCGCATCCTTCACCAGCTCGCCGATACCGCCAAGCGATCCGATCAGCTGCGTCGCCTCCACCGGGAACAGGATGGTCTTGGCGTTCGGGCTGTCGGCAAACTTCGCCACCGCCTTGGTGTATTCCTGCGCCACGAAGTAGTTGATCGCCTGATTGCCCGAAGCGGCAATGGCATCCGACACGAACTGCGTTGCGCGTGCTTCCGCTTCGGCCTCGCGTTCGCGCGCTTCGGCATCCCGGAACGCGGCTTCGCGATTGCCTTCTGCTTCGAGGATGGCGGACTGCTTCTCGCCCTCCGCGCGCAGGATCTTGGACGCCCGGTCGCCCTCCGCCTCTAGGATCTCGGCGCGCTTCAGGCGCTCGGCCTTCATCTGGCGCGCCATTGCTTCGCTGATATCAATGGGCGGGCGGATGTCCTTGATCTCGACCCGCGTGATCTTCACGCCCCATGGCGCGGTGGCGTGGTCCACCACAACCAGCAGCCGGGCATTGATCTCGTCGCGCTTGGACAGCGTTTCATCCAGGTCCATGCTGCCCATCACGGTGCGCAGGTTGGTCGTGGTAAGCGCCATGATCGCGGCATAGAGATTGGCGACCTCGTACGCCGCCTTGCCAGCGTCCAGCACTTGGAAGAACACCACGGCATCCACGCCGACCATGGCGTTGTCCTTGGTGATGATTTCCTGGCCCGGAATGTCCAGCACCTGTTCCATCACGTTCACCTTGTGGCCGATACGCTCGATGAACGGCACCAGCACGTGCAGGCCCGGTTCCGCCGCCTTGGTAAAGCGTCCGAAGCGTTCGATGGTGTATACGAAGCCCTGTTTCACGACGCGGATGGTGGAGAACAGCACCACCACGACCAGCACCAGCAGAAACAACAGAAACCATTCCATATCACGTCTCCCGAATTGACCCGCTCCTGTCGTAGCGCGGCAGGCGCTGCGTGCATAGCGGAACAGGTTCGATGGACGCCAGCCAGTCCGCGTGGAACACATCGAGCTCGCTTTCTGCACCCGCCTCGAGCCCTGCAGCGGCATCGCGGCGGGCCATGATCCGCTTCGTCCGGTCGTAGTGCGCAAGCAACCGCAAAAGCCCGGTATCGTCGAATTTCTGCGCAATCCGCACGAAGCGCCGGTTGCGCATTACGGGCCGCCACAATCCGTTCTCGAACCGGTGGATCAGGGCCTCGTGTGTAACCTTCTGCGCAGGACTGGCGCAGGGGCGCCCCAATGCTGCATCCCAGGCACGCACGAACCCTTCCGCCAGCGGGCGTGTACGCAGACGATAGGCCGTCTGGCGCGACTTGCCGACTTCCGCAGCAGCACGGCGCACATTTCCGGTCTGCGCGAGAAAGCCGATGAACGCGGTCTGTCGCGCAGCCGTCCAGCCGTCGCTGCGATCCGTCACGGGCACAGGCCCGAACCACGGTATGCGGCGGGTGCGGATACGGGTTCGGTAAGTTTGGGCCATCCGCAAGGGTAAAGCGGATTTCGCACATGTAGGACAGCGCTTTGGTCGGTCGGTCTTACCGGCACAAGCCAGGGCAAGAAGGACGTTCGAACGCATTGTGCCGATGGCACACCTTGTCTGGCGATGCGGCGCTGACCGTGAGATTGCCCTCGGCATACGCGCACCGGTCGTCCTCATCCGGGGGCCTCGCCATTATAATGATGCATGGCTATATCCGGTTCGTGAAGCGATGCTGGCCGACCCTTGCCGCGCTGTTTGTCATGGCGCTATCCATACCTGCCTGGTCGCAGGACATACCGCCGCAGATGCCGGAAGAGCTGCTGCTCCATGGTGATTACGTTATCGATGTGACAATTAACGGCAAACCCGTGCGCCTTCAGGTCGAACCCGGCCATTCCGGTCCACCGCTTCTCAACCCTGATGCGGTCAAACGGCTGAACCTGCTGGGGCGGCAGGACATGACGCTGGATTTCGGGCGGATCGACATACCCGTCGCCACCACCAGAACGTCCGTGGATTTCGGTTTCGGCAGGACAGCCAAGCGGGTGGGATGGGTCGCCAACCCGGCATCGACCACCGCCGAAGGTGTGATCGGGGTATATGACCTGCCCTACGATGTCGTCACCTTCAGACTTGCGGCCAGCGCACTGGCGCATCGCATCAGCCGTTTTGAACTCAAGCGCAAGGGCGGGCGTAGATTTGCCCGCGTGGGGATAGACATCCTGGTCGAGGATAAGCCCATGTTTGTTCATTTCGCGCTCGATATCGAACAGAACTTCATCTCGGCGCGAACGGCAAACTTCATTGCCACGCGGCATGGTGGCAAGTTTGTAGCCGACAGCGAAGGCGTGGTCGAAATGATGCCCGGCCTGCTGAGGCCGACGCGAACCGTAATGCTCGATGATCCCGTTACGCTTGGCAATTTGGCTGTCGACCGGTTCGCGGTGCGCATCGAGGATTACGGAACCGCGAACAAGGTGGGCGAACACGAACCACGCATTCGCAATGACCGGGACGAAACGATTATCGTCACCGGTCGCA
Organism: uncultured Alphaproteobacteria bacterium; assembly: GCA_963838735.1. Lineage (GTDB taxonomy): Bacteria > Pseudomonadota > Alphaproteobacteria > Sphingomonadales > Sphingomonadaceae > Parerythrobacter_A. The sequence continues at coordinate 330,126 of CAWISG010000006.1, read as the reverse complement.
AACGATGGGGAAAGCCCGACGACCTGTCACGGATCGGACGAGCACAACTTGCGCCATGCTCGCAACTGACTTTCGATCTGGCGAACAGGGAAGTGCGGCTTTTGTGTGCCGCTACACATGCAGGAGCGCAGTAGTCTTCCGCTACCGCTGACATTCGCTCGAAAGCCCTTTGCGGCATTAAACGCGCATGGCGTCGAACTTGCATTTCTGCCCTGCTTGTCGCTTCCAAGATGGCAGTTCGCGTCGCATCGGCCCGGCACGCCCAACGTTGGTCGATCGCGACAACGACCAAGCCTGACTAGAACGCGCGAATTGCTGCGCTGCAAAATAAAGCGGGCCAAAGCGGGCCGCGGTGTGTATAGGCTGGTCTTACCCCGTGTTTCTCGCCTTTACTGCGCCCAGCTTTCCGCCTGCGCGTACCGGCGACCATTTCCTGTCAGGCCCCCGCCATGTTCCCCGATTTGCCCGCCACCCTTGCCGATGCCCTGTCCGAACGCGGCTATGACATGCCTACCGATGTGCAGGCCGCCGTCGTCGCGCCCGAGGCGCTTGGTCGCGATCTGGTGGTTTCGGCGCAGACCGGTTCGGGCAAGACCGTCGCGTTTGGGCTGGCCTTTGCGGCGCAGTTGCTGGACGATACGGGCCGTGTGCCCCGCCCCGGCCCGAACGCACACCGGCCGCTGGCGCTGGTCGTCGCGCCGACGCGCGAGCTCGCCTTGCAGGTCAGCGGAGAACTGAGCTGGCTATACCGGCAGGCGGGCGCGCGGATCGCAACATGCGTAGGCGGCATGAACCCGTCTCAGGAACGCCGCGCGCTTCAGGCGGGTGCGACCATCGTGGTCGGCACGCCAGGTCGGCTGAACGACCATATCAAGCGCAATGCGCTCGACTTGTCCGAACTGGCCGTGGCGGTGCTGGACGAAGCGGACGAGATGCTCGACATGGGCTTTCGCGAAGAGCTGGAAGGCATCCTCGACGCGACGCCCGATACGCGCCGCACGCTGCTGTTCTCCGCCACGATGCCGCGCCCGATCGAGGCGCTGGCCCGCCGCTACCAGTCCCACGCCCTGCGCATCGCTACCACCAATGCGGGCGGACGCGGGCATGGCGATATCGCCTATCAGGCGGTCACCGTCGCCCCGGTCGATATCGAAGGCGCGGTGGTCAACCTGCTGCGGTTTCACGAGGCGGAAACCGCCATCGCATTTTGCGCCACGCGCGAGAATGTGCGGCAGCTTTACGCCGCCTTGCAGAAGCGTGGCTTCGGCGCGGTGGCGCTGTCGGGCGAACATTCGCAGGAGGAACGCAACCGCGCTTTGCAGGCGCTGCGCGATGGCCGCGCGCGGGTGTGCGTGGCAACCGACGTGGCCGCGCGCGGGATCGACTTGCCGGGCCTCAGCCTGGTGATCCATGTCGAAATCCCGCGTGATGCCGAGATATTGCAGCACCGTTCGGGCCGCACCGGTCGCGCCGGCGCGAAGGGCACGGCCGTCGTCGTGGTACCGTTCAACCGCAGGAAGCGCGTGGAATCGATGCTGCGCCACGCCAAGATCAACGCCGACTGGATCGACGCGCCCGACGCCGCCGCCATTGCCGCGAAGGACAGCGAGCGCCTGCTGGAGAAGCTGCTGCAACCGGTCGACGTGCAGGATGCCGACCGCGCGCTGGCGGACCGGCTGCTGGCGGAACGCTCACCCGCCGAAATCGCTGCACTGCTGGTGCAGGCGCATCGTGCGCGGATGCCCGAACCGGTCGCCCTGTGCGCCAATACGCCCGAAGCGCTGCGGACCGCGCATCATCGCCCGGGGTTCGAGGATACCGTCTGGTTCCGCCTCGATATCGGACGCCAGCAAAACGCCGATCCGCGCTGGCTGTTACCGCTGCTGTGCAAGCGCGGCGGTGTCGGTAAGAACGACATCGGCGCGATCCGCATCGGCCAAACCGAAACGCATGTGCAGATCCCGCGCGCCATCGCCGACACATTCGCGGCGGCGGCAGCGAAGCCCGGCGGCGCCGATGGAGAAAAGGGCGAACGCGGCGACGACGTGCGCATCGAACTGTCCACCGAACCACCGCGCCAGATGGCGAAGCATCGCAAGGCCAACACCGTCAAGGGCAGCGGATACAAGAGCGGCAGCTTCAAAGGGAAAGGCCCGAAACCGGCAGGAAAATCCTGGCGCGTCAAATCCGGTGCCGCAGCCGCGGCCAAGCCGGACCAGCCCTTCACCAAACCCAAGAGCAAGCACCGTAAGGGCCGCAGCAACAACGCCCAAGGGTGAAACAGGCGTCAGGCGAAGGCGGACGCCTCTACAAGCACGTCGAACCTGCCGTAGATCATGCGGCTGCCGTCGAACGGCATTTCCATTCGCTCTATCCGCTGATCCGCCCTCGCGCCTCTCGTCACAACGGCGCAGATGGAGCAATCGGTGTAACCGTGTGTGGCGGTTATCTCCCGCTTACGCCAGCGCGGCGGAATACAGCGCCATCTTGTCGGCATAGGCGCGCCGTGCCGCTGCTTCGTCGTAAGCGGGGCTGTCGGGCACAGTCCAGCCGTGATCGCCCGCATAAACCTCGACCTTGCCGTCGCGGTCCGCCGCGTCCAGCGCTGTGCGCAGGGCGGTTTTGTCGTCGGGCGCCTCGGCATCGTCGTCCTGCGCGATGGCGAACAGATAGCCTGCCGTGCTGCCCGCTAGCAGGCGGTGCGGGCTCTGGTCGTCGTCCCGCACCAACCCGCCGCCGTGGAAGCTGGCGGCGGCTTTGATCCGGTCCGGCACGGCGTAGGCAGAATAGACGGTGAAGGGTCCGCCCATGCAGTATCCCTCGGCCCCGATGCCGCGCGTGGTATCCACTTCTTCCTGCGCGTCCAGCCAAGCCACCGCCGCTTTCGCATCGCGTCCAACGGCGTCGGAACTCAGCTTCTCGCGCCACGGCTTGACCATGCCGAAGCCCTTGGCAGCGATGAACGCGGCGAAATCGGCGAACTGCTCACCCGCCACGTCGCGGTAATAGGGATTCACCGCCAGCACGGCATAGCCCTGCCCCGCCAGCGCGCGCGCCATCTCGCGCTTCGCTTCGCGCAGGCCCGCAATATCGGGCCACAGGATGACGGCCGGCACGGGGCCGGAAACGGGCGCCACGAAGAAGGCGTCCATTGTGCCGTCGGGTGTGGCGAAGCTGACGCTGCGTTCCGCCATGGCGGGCAGCGTGGCCATCGCATCGCTCGGCTGTCCGGTTTCGCCGTCCATGCCGTCCGTCCCGCACGCGGCCAGCGCCGCCCCGCCCGCTACCATCGCACCCAGCTTGGCAAAGCTGCGTCGGTCGATCTGCTGTTTGGCCCATTCCGCCAGCCTGGTTTCGTCGCACATGATCGTTTCTCCCGCGTATGGTGTCTCTAGCGCCGCGATCATGCCGCGCCTTGGCACCGATGTCACGAGAGGAAGGTCAGAACACCAGATTGCCCAGCACCCGCCCCGGAATGAATGTGAACACACCGGCCAGGCACAGGCCGATATACAGCCCGGTCATCGCCGATTTGTGAGCTGCCACATTACCGCGCCGGACCATCCAGATGGCGTAGGGCAGGCTAACAAACGTCCACAGCGTGAACAGGTGGATGAAACTGAACCCCGTGCCCGCAATCCCGCCACCCGGCGTCCGGATGAAGGCCGTCGATATCGCCGTCGCCAGCATGAGCGCAGCCCAGCACCGGCCCAGCAAACGGTGTGCCGCATCGCCCTTCTTTCGCCACAACACCACCGGGCCAAGCAGCAGCGCCGGGAATGCGGTGGCAAGATGCACGACGATGGGCCAGCCGAGGAAGCCACTATCGCGCGCCGCTACCTTGGCCGCATCGGAGGCAAACCCGCCGCCCTGCGCCGACGCGATCGTCATACCCGCAGTGATGGCAACGGTGATAAGGACGGTAATTCCAACGCTGATAGCCCTCGCCTGCCGGTCTTCCGTTGTGCGTCCGATAAGTTCCTTGCTCTCCTGTGCCACTTGCGGCTCCCGTTGTTGCGCCATAATCTACAGCGCCATGATGCCGACCGCTCTGCCTTCCACAAGCGCGCCTGCGCATACGGGTGCGGCAATACGCAGTCAGCGCGCGCTGACCCCTTCGCCCGTTCGCGCAATGGTGACGGTTCGTGGCTGAGCAGCGCGGCACGCCACCGCGCGGCGATGCGCTGGCGGAGATCGGCGTGCTGGCGCTCGTCGGCGTAGTGCTGGCGTTGGTCGGGCCGTTCGGCACCGATACCTTGGGGCTGGGCTTGCGTCTCGTGTACTGGATCGGTGGCATGGTGGCGGGTTGGCTGGTGTTGCAGGCGATCCTGCTGGTCATGCGCCCTGTCGCGATGCGGTTCGGCCTGCCCTTCCCGCTGGAATATTTGCTGGCCGTACCAATGCTTGCTGCCCTGGGCGTGGTGCTGATCGCGGTGTTCGGCGGAAACGAAGGCGGCGCGGTATCGCAACTGCTGTTCGCCCAAGTCGCCGCGCTGGGCCTTGGCATATTCCTGCTGTTCGGCCTGCTCTATACTTTGGGCGCAAGACGGAACACCACGCAACCGGCAGCGAAAGAACCGCCCGCCAAAGCATCCCCACCCCTGACCGATACCAGACTGCACCAGCGCCTGCCGCCAGCCTTCGGCCCGATCCTCGCGCTGGCGGTGGAGGACCACTACGTCACGGTTATCGGCCCCGACGCCCGCGAAATGGTACTGATGAACCTGGTCGACGCCATTGCAGAAGCAGGCGAAACAGAAGGCCTCCGCACACACCGAAGCTGGTGGGTTGCGCACGGAGCGCTAACCGCACTCAAACGCGATAACCGCAATATGCGCGCGGTGCTGTCCAATGGGTCGCAAGCACCCGTAAGCCGCACGCGTGTTGCAGCCGTGAAGGCGGCCCTGGAGCGTTAGCGTCGCGCCAGTGCCGCTTCGCATTCCGCCATCAGCGACGCTACGATCTCTGCTGCCGGTTCCTCGCGCTTCACCATGCCGACGCTCTGGCCGGCCATCAGGCTGCCGTTTTCCACGTCGCCATCGACCACCGCGCGGCGCAGGGCACCGGCCCAGTAATGTTCGATCTGGAGCTGTGCCTCAACCATTTCCAGCCCTTCGGTATCGAGCAGTCCCGCGACTTCGCGCTGCTTGCCGGTGAAGGCTTCGGTGCCCTTGTTCTTCAGCGCGCGCACGGGGATGACGGGCAGGCGCGCATCGACCTGGACGCTGGCGACCGCATCCCGGGCATTGGCGCGGAAGAAGGCTTTCTTGAAGTTTTCGTGCGCAACGCTTTCAGCGGCGCAGGCGAAGCGGGTGCCCAGCTGCACGCCGACCGCGCCCATCTCCAGATAGCCTGCAATCGCCTCGCCCCGGCCGATGCCGCCTGCGACGAAGACGAGGTGGTCTTCGGCCAGTTCGGGCAGGAATTCCTGCGCCAGCACGCTGGTGCTGACCGGGCCGATATGGCCACCCGCCTCCATCCCCTCGATCACGAGCGCGTCGCCGCCGGCCCCTCTATCCCGGCGCAGCAGCTTCTTCGCCAGCGCCAATGTCGGCGCGAAGACGATGACCTTCGCACCCGGCCCCGACCCGTCACCCGCCTTGATCGCCTCCACGCTGCCCTTGGGCGGGATGCCGCCTGCCAGCACCACGTGGGTGACGCCGTGCTTCGCACATATCGCGATCAGGTCAGTCAGGTCGGGGTGCATGGTGATGAGGTTCACACCGAACGGCCTATCGGTCATGGCCTTGGTCGCGGCGATTTCCGCATCGAGCAGGTCGGGCGTCATCGCACCGCAGGCGATCACGCCGAAACCGCCGGCATTGCTGATGGCGCTTACCAGGTTGCGTTCGGACACCCAGCTCATCGCGCCGCACAGGATTGCGGTTTCGCTGCCGAGGAAGTCGATGCCGCGTGCCATCAGCGCATCGGTCTTGGGTGTTCGGGAATTAGGGGTCATTTCGGCTCCGGCAAAGTTTGCCTGCGCCACCTATGCCCCCTCCCGCCACGGGTCAAACGGCCCGGATGCAAAGCTGGGCGAGCGATACCATGTATCGACTTATCCGATTACTGTTCCCTCTTTTAATCGTTTTACCCGAACTGCGTCGCAGCCTAGATGGTTCTTGGAACGAGCGATGGTTCGGGCAGTTTTCGATGGTAGACCGTCCGTCGCAGGCAATCGCCGCGGCGGAATGTTTCTTCGACCGCCTTTAACAACACACAAGGACATTCTTTCATCATGGGTATTATCGGTTCGACTATTCAGCCTTTCAAAGCCACCGCATTCCAGGCGGGCAAGGACTTCTTCGATGTTTCCGAAAAGGATATCGAGGGCAAATGGGCCGTGTTCTTCTTCTATCCCGCCGACTGGACTTTCGTCTGTCCGACCGAACTGGAAGACATGGGCAAGCAGTACGAGACGTTCCAGAAGATGGGCGTGGAAGTGTTCGGTGTTTCGACCGATACGCATTTCAGCCACAAGGCATGGCACGATACGTCCGAAAAGATCGGCACGATCGACTTTGCGTTTCTGGGTGACCAGCTGCACACGCTGTCCAAGCAGTTCGGCGTTCTGCGCGAGGAAATGGGCCTGGCCGACCGCGCGACTTTCGTCGTCGATCCCGATGGCGTGATCCAGCTAATGGAAATCACCTGCGAAGGCGTGGGCCGCAATGCCACCGAATTGCTGCGCAAGATCAAGGCTGCGCAATATGTGCGCGACAATCCCGGCCAGGTTTGCCCGGCGGCATGGGAAGAGGGCGGCGACACGCTCGCGCCCTCGCTCGACCTCGTCGGAAAAATCTAACCCGCATGAACGGGCGGCGTGCGGCAATAGGGCTGCGCGCCGCCACCCCCTTTCTCCACGCTCACTTCAAACAGGACATTCGCCATGCTCGACACCGCAATGCGCACCCAGCTTGCCCAATATCTCGCCAACCTGCGCGAACCGGTGCAGCTCGTGGCGACGCTTGGTGACGGAAAGCCGTCCGAGCAGACGCGCGAATTGCTGACCGAACTCGCGGGAATGCACGACCTGCTCGAAGCAAGCTTCGACGGCACGGCCGATCGCGCTCCCAGCTTCCGCATACAGCGCGCCAGCGACCCGGAGCGGTTCGTCACCTTCGCAGGCGTGCCGCTAGGGCATGAGTTTACCTCGCTCGTTCTGGCCCTGTTGTGGGCCGGCGGTCATCCGCCCAAGGTCGATGCCGATCTGATCGAACAGGTCCGCGCGCTGGATGGCGATTTCGACTTCGAAATGTTCTTCTCCCTGTCGTGCCACAACTGCCCCGATGTGGTGCAGGCGCTGACGCTGATGGCGCTGGAAAACCCGCGCATAACCGCAACGCTGATCGAAGGCGGCGCGTTCAAGGACGAAGTGGAAGAGCGCAGCGTGCTGGCCGTTCCCGCGACGTTTCTGAACGGCGAGAGCTTCTACAACGGCAAGATGGAACTGGCCGAAATCCTCGCTCGCCTTGATGGCGGCGCGGACGAGAAGGCAGCGGCCAAGCTGTCGGCGAAGGAACCGTTCGAAGTGCTGATTATCGGTGGCGGTCCGGCCGGTACGTCTGCGGGTATCTACACCGCGCGCAAGGGTTTTCGCACCGGCATCGCGGCAGAACGGTTCGGCGGGCAGTTGCAGGACACGCTTGGCGTGGAAAACCTGCCGGGCACGACCTATACCGAAGGTCCGAAACTGTCGGACGAACTCAAGAAGCAGACGCTGGATAACGAGATCGACCTGATCGACCTGACGCGCGCCACGCAGCTGGAGCCGGCATCCCAAGCCGGTGGCATGCACAGCGTCACGATGGCAAACGGCGCGACGCTGAAATCGCGCGCATTGATCCTGTCCACCGGAGCGCGCTGGCGCAATCTGGGTGTTCCGGGCGAGGATGAATACCGCAACAAGGGCGTCGCCTATTGCCCGCATTGCGACGGCCCGCTGTTCAAGGGCAAGCGCATCGCGGTGATCGGTGGCGGCAATTCCGGTGTCGAGGCCGCGATCGATCTTGCCAAGATCGTCGGCCATGTCACGCTGATCGAATATGACAGCGCCCTGCGCGCCGACGAGGTTCTGCAACGCAAGCTGCGCTCGCTCGACAATGTCGATATCGTGACCAGCGGCCAGACAACCGAAATTACCGGCGACGGGTCCAGAGTGAACGGATTGCAGGTCAAGGACCGCGACAGTGGCGACACGCGCACTATCGAACTGGAAGGCGTGTTCATCCAGATCGGCCTGGTACCCAATACCGAATGGCTTGCCGACAGCGGGATCGATTTGTCGAAGCATGGCGAGATCATTGTCGACGAACATGGTGCGACCAACCTGCCGGGTATCTACGCCGCAGGCGACAACACCATCGTGCCGGACAAGCAGATCGTGGTGGCGATGGGCCAGGGCGCCAGCGCGGGTCTCGGCGCATTCGACTATCTCATCCGTAACGAACCGGTCGAGCAAATCGCACAGGCTGCATAGTTGCCGACGCGGCAATTGCCTGACTTGTGACAAAACCCCTTCGCAGCCATGCTGCGGAGGGGTTTTTCACGTCACAGCCAGCCGCGTTCCTTCAGCTCCGCAACATTGCCGCGCGCCACGGGTGCTTCCAGCCCGCCCGCCAATCGCAGGCGCAGATTGCGCCCGTTGCGGCGGGTGCCCTCAACCGCGTCGCGCGCCACCCACCAGCTGCGGTGGACTTGCGCACCGTCCAGCCCGTCCAGCTCCGCCACCGCATCACGCATCCGCATCAGCACCAGGTCGGATCCGGCGGCGGTATGGGCGCGGACGTAATGGTCCTCCATTTCCAGCGCGAGCAGATCGGTGCCCAGCGCGGGCGGCAGGCGGTCGAGGAAAGGCGCGGCGGGCGGTTCCGGTTCCGGGATCGATACAGGCACTGCCTTCGCTGCTGCTGCCGGAGCCTCGTTCGCCGCGCCACGATTGCGCCCCAGCAGCTGCATGATCGCGGTGATGCCGCCGCCGATCACCAGCACGTTGATGTAATACCCTGCCGCCAGCTCCAACGTGGGCCATGCAGGCGGCGCGGGCAGACGGTCGAGCAGGTACAGCATCGTCGCCATCGGCACCGTCGCAACCACGCACGCCGCCGCCCATAATGCGGGGCGCGGCAGGGCAAGCGCAGCGTACAGGCGGTTCACGAAAAACCCCATCGGACGATAGATCGCATAGCCCAGCCAGCACATCGCCAGCCAGCCGACAATCCGCGCCGCCAGCGGCAACGCATAGGTGCCGAACGGCCCGACCACGGCCAGCACGAGGCCGATCACAGTCATGACCGTCAGATCGACGAGCACGCGGCGTGCGAGCTGCGCGCGCGGTGTCGCTTCCCTGCCTGACCTGTTCTGCGGAGCACCCATAGACCGCGCATCCTAGTGACAATTCGCGCTTCGTGAAGTGGCAGGCGGCACATTTCCCGGCGGTTTGCGACCGGTCACGAAGGGCGACGCGCTTTCCGCGAAGGTCCGGTTGCGGGCGGACAGGCATGGGGCAGTAGGGGCGCAGCAACGCAACCGACCACCGCGTCCAGCCGAGGAACACAACTATGACCACCGCCACCCCGCGCAGCATGACGAGGCGCCTTGCCGTCCTGCCCTTCACTGCCCGCAAGGCAAAGGCGAAGCGCGTGCCCAAAGCTTCGGATTATCTGATGACGCCGGTCACACGCACCATCGTCAGCCTCGCCTGCTTCACCATGACCTTCGTGTGCCTCTATGCACTGGCCCGCGCGGCGATGGGGCAAGTCGCCGACTTGTCCGCCTATGCGAAGCTGCCGGTATGGATTCATGTTGCGGCCGTCCTGCCCGCCGTGCCGCTTGGCGGTTACCTGCTGCTGGCGAAGAAGGGCACCGCACGGCACAAGCAGCTGGGCAAGGTGTGGCTGGTGCTGATGCTGGTGACGGCGACGTCCGCCATCTTCATAAAGACCAAGGCGGGTTCAGCCCGATCCACATCTTCGTGCCGATTACCTTCCACGCCGCATGGAAAGTGGTGGCGACGGCGCGGCGCGGCGATATTGCGGCGCACAAGCGGCACCTGGTCAGCACCTATCTGTTCGCGCTGATGATCCCCGGTATCGCCTCCTTCGCCATCCCCGGTCGCCTGATGAATGCGATGCTGCTGGGGTGAAGTCTCACCGCTCCTGTAACCCTCCGGCAAGCGCAAGCGAATGTCCTGTCATCGCAATCGGCCGCCTTCTCTCTCTGGCCGACCACCTATCCCGAAGGAGATACTCCCGTGTTCAAACGTACCCTCGCCGCCGTCGCCCTTGCTACGACTGCCCTCGCTGCAAATCCCTTGGCCGCCCGCGAAATTCCCGTCCCCGCAGGCATCGCAGCGCAAATCGTCGATAGCAGTCCAGTATCACAGCCGACCCGCGCCCGCGCCGCTATGCAGGAAGTCGGAGAGAACCGCCGCGCCCGGCGCAAGGCTGCTCGACATGATATGGCCGCGCCGCGCCATCGCGGGCATCCGCGTACCGCAAGATCGCATGGTCGCCATCGTCATACCACGCACCGCCGCACCATCTGGTAACGCTTGTAGTCGCCGTGAGGGTATCGGTGCCGGGTTCAGGCGTCAGCCTTCCGCATCCAGCCCGTAGGCGGTGTGCAGGATGCGCACCGCTAGTTCGGTTTCGTCCTCGTCGATCATCACGCTGACCTTGATCTCGGACGTGGTGATCGCTTGGATGTTGATGCCGCGTTCGGCCAGCGCGCTGAACATCTGGCTGGCGACGCCCGCATGGCTTTTCATCCCCACGCCGACCACGCTGATCTTGGCGACGCGGCTGTCGGTAATAATGCGGTTGAAGCCGATTTCGCCGCGCTTGTCCTCCAGCAATGCCTGCGCGCGGGCGAGGTCGGTTTGCGGCACGGTGAAGGTGACGTCCGTCTCCCCCTTGTCGCGCCCCACGTTCTGGATGATCATGTCGACATTGATCGATGCGCCCGCGAGCGGTTCGAAGATATGCGCCACCGCGCCCGGCTTGTCGGGCACCCGGGTCAGGATGATCTTCGCCTCGTTCTTGTCGTGCGCGATACCGGTGACGTGCTGGCGTTCCATCTCGCCCTCCTCGTAAAAGCGTTCCATTTCGTCTTCGGACACGATCATCGTGCCGGGCAGCGCATCGGCAGGCGTGGCGTCGTCGTCGATGAAGCTGGACAGCACCTGCACCCGCACTCCGCGCTTCATGGCTAGGCCAACGCTGCGGGTCTGCAACACCTTCGCGCCCACGCTCGCCAGCTCCAGCATTTCCTCATAAGTCACTGCCTTCAGCTTGCGCGCTTTGGCGACGATGCGCGGGTCGGTGGTGTAGACGCCATCCACATCGGTGTAGATATCGCAGCGGTCCGCGCCGATGGCAGCGGCGACCGCGACGGCGCTGGTGTCCGACCCGCCCCGGCCCAGTGTGGCAATGCGCCCCTCGCCGCTGACACCCTGGAAACCGGGAATGACCGCGATCTCGCCTGCCTCCAATGAGGCCTGCAGGCCGGGCGCGTCGATCGTTTCGATGCGGCTGGCGGCGTGGCCTTCGATAGTGGCGACCGGCAATTGCCAGCCCAGCCAGCTGCGCGCCGGACTGCCCAGCCCTTTCAGCGTCATTGCCAGCAGGCCCGCCGTCACCTGCTCTCCGCTCGATACCACCACGTCGTATTCGGCCGGGTCATACAGAGCGTGCGCTTCGCGGCAGAAATTGATGAGGCGGTCGGTTTCGCCCGCCATCGCACTGACGACAACGGCCACCTGATCGCGCGTGCCGTCCGCCTTGGGCGCGGCCTGGCGGCGTACGATATTGGCGACGCGGCGAATACGCTCCGTTCCCGCCATCGAGGTGCCGCCGAATTTCATCACGATGCGTGCCATGCGGTGCCCCTCTCTCGCTAGCGTGCCGGTTCGGGCGCTGTTATGACCATCGGCATGAGCGATGCAACCGACAAACCTGCCACCATACGTCCCGATACTATCCGCGCCCACGAGGCGGCGCATTTCGGCGCACTGGCTGCCGACTGGTGGGATCCCAGCGGGTCCAGCGCCATGCTGCACCGCCTTAACCCGGTGAGGCTGCGCTTTGTGCGCGATGCAATCGACCTGCATTGGGGCGGCGATATCGAGGGGGTGCGGCCCCTGTCGGGTAAGACCGCACTGGATGTCGGCTGCGGCGCGGGCCTGTTATGCGAACCGCTGACCCGCATGGGCGCGCAAGTGACGGGCGTGGATGCCGCACCCGAGAACATCGCGGCGGCAGAGGCCCATGCGCAGGGGACTGGCTTGGACATCGAGTACCACGCAGGCGAAATTGCCGCGCTCGATCTCGGCATGTTCGATCTCGTCACCTGTATGGAAGTGATCGAACATGTTGCCGACAAACCTGCTTTCGTCGCCGCGCTGGCGGACCGCCTCGCACCCGGCGGGCTGATGGTGCTCAGCACCCCCAACCGCACCGCCGCCAGCCGCCTGCTGCTGGTCGGTGCTGCCGAAGCCACCGGCATGGTGCCGCGTGGCACGCATGACTGGAACGATTTTGCGACGCCCGAAGAACTGCACGCCCTGATAGCGGATTGCGGCCTTGAAACGGTCGAGCAACGCGGCATCGCCTGGCGGCCCGGCAAGGGCCTGCACCTGTCCGACGACGAGAGCCTGAATTATATTCTCAGCGCGCGTCGGACGGGATAGCCGGGCGCGGGACGGCGGGGCGCGGCGGGGTCATCGCGACTGGCACTTCCTGATCGCGGCGCGGAAAGTCGTCGAACACGCCGTCCACGCCCGCGCGCTGCAACCGCATCCGCAGCATGCTCGCGCCTTCATTCGGCACATCGGAATGCAGGGCTGCCGGAAGGAACGCGTTTTCGCGCCGCACGGTCCAGGCATGGACCAGCAAGCCTGCCTCGTGCGCCGCCGCGACCACGCCGGTGCCTTCGCCATCCGCATCCAGCAGCAAAGGGATCGCCGCGCCGATACCGTCGGCGTATTCCGCAATCGCCGCTAGCCCGCTGGGCGTCACCATCTCGGCATAGCGCATGTCGGGTTCGTCCGCCGGGCCGCCGCTCGCCGCCACCAGCTGCACCAGCTTGAAGTCGCTGCGCTTCGCCAGCCGTTGCAGCGGACCGACTTCGAAGCACTGGATGAACACCGGATCGGCTGGCGTCACGTTCAGCGCCTTCAGTTCCAGCAGCAGCAGATCCACCACGTCGATCCCCTCTTCCTGCAACAGGAAATCGGGGTGCTTGAGTTCGGGATAGAGGCCAATGCGTCGCCCCGTCTCCGCCTCTTTTGCCCGCACCAGCGTCACGATATCGGCCAGTGTCGGCACCTGATACAGCCCGTCGAAGCGCGCGTTTGCGGGGCGGACGCCGGGGATGCGCTCCTTCGCGCGCAGCGTGCGCAACTCGGCCAGCGTGAAATCCTCGGCGAACCAGCCATTGACCAGCATGCCGTCCACTTCCTTGCTGCGGCGGCGCGCACTGAATTCCTCGCGCGTCGCGATATCGGTGGTGGCGGAAATCTCGGTTTCATGCCGCGCCACCAGCACGCCGTCGCTGGTTACGACGAGGTCCGGCTCGATGAAGTCCGCGCCCTGATCGATCGCCAGCTCATAGGCGGCGAGCGTATGTTCGGGCCGCTCCCCACTCGCCCCGCGATGCGCGATAACCAGCATGTCGCCTTGGGATTGTGCCACCACGACACAGGGTGTCGCCAATATCGCCAAAGCCAGCAACCACCTCAACACAGCAAGTTCTCCCATTCGCTTTGCGCAAACCCGACCAGCACCCGCGCGCCATCGTCGGTTTCCAGCACGGGCCGCTTTATCGTGCTAGTATGCGTCGCCATGATGGCAAGCGCGGCATCGCGGTCGAGATCGGCTTTCTGTTCTTCGGGCAGTTTGCGAAACGTGGTGCCGCGCCGGTTCAGCAAGGTTTGCCATCCGCATTCGTCGGCCCAGCGTTCAAGGTTGGCGGCCTCAACGCCCTCCTTCTTGAAGTCGTGAAAGGTGTAATCGATCGATTGCGCATCCAGCCACTTGCGCGCCTTGCGCACGCTATCGCAGTTGGGGATGCCGTAGAGATGGATTGTCATGATTGTTTCAAACCCGCAGAAACCGGAGACGTGGAACACGTGTTACACAGTCCAGGTGCAAAAGGCGGGGTACGCGGGCAGGCTTCAACAACAATGGTTTGTGCGGATGAAAGGGCATACCGGTTCATACCGCCATCCATACCAAGCGTAGCCGATGTAGGACAGAACGCTTTCGCACATTTACCCCAGATGCGCCGCCGCTATTGCCACCGCCAGCGCATCGGCGGCATCCGGTCCTGCAACCTTCGCGCCGGGAAGCAACACTTTCAGCATCGCCTGCACTTGGCTTTTGTCCGCTGCGCCGGTGCCGACGACGGCTTTCTTGACCAGTCTTGCGGCGTGTTCGCTCACGGGCACATCCGCCTGGCCGCAGGCAGCCAGCACCGCGCCGCGGGCCTGCGCCAGTTTCAGCGTGGATTGCGGGTTCTTGTTGACGAACACTTCCTCCACCGCGGCGCGGTTGGGGCGGTGGGTGGCGATGACATCTGCAATAGCGGCGTGCAGCGTGGCGAGGCGCTCGGCCATCGGGGCCTTGGGCGCGGTTTTGACCTGACCGTTGACTACATGGATAAGGCGCGAGCCTTCGGTGCGGATCACGCCCCAACCGGTGTAGCTGAGCGAGGGGTCGAGGCCAAGGATGATCACTTTCGAATATTCAACACGCCGTCATGCCGAACGCGTTTCAGCATACATTCTGCCTTTCTGCACCGCCCGCGCAGATGGAGAAATGGACCCTGAAACGAGTTCAGAGCGACGGAGAAACGGAACCGCCGTGCGTGGAATTGCCATTTTCGAGCGCATATTCCTCCCCATAGCAAGATGGGAAGAATTGCGTAGTTATTCCGCGTCCAGCTTCTCCATCACCTCGTCGCTGATCTCGTAATTGCCCCACACGGTCTGCACGTCGTCGTCGTCGTCCAGCGTATCGACCAGCTTCAGCAGCGTGCCCGCCGCCTTTTCGTCCAGATCGACCGTGATATTCGGCTTCCACGCCAGCTTGACCGTCGCCGCTTCGCCCAGCGATTTTTCCAGCGCATCCGCCACCGCGTGCAGATCGTCGGCTGCGGTCCAGATTTCGTGTCCGTCCTTGGACGATGCAATGTCCTCCGCGCCTGCTTCCATCGCGGCTTCCAATACGGCATTCTCGCCACCGGCGTCGGCGGAATATTCGATATAGCCCAGCCGTTCGAACCCGTGCTGCACGCTGCCCTCGGTGCCCATATTGCCGCCGTTCTTGCTGAACGCGGTGCGGATGTGGGTGGCGGTGCGGTTGCGGTTGTCGGTCAGCGCCTCGACGATGATAGCGCTGCCGCCAGGGCCGTAGCCTTCGTAGCGCACTTCTTCGTAATCGTCGCCATCCGCGGCGCTCGCCTTGTCGATGGCGCGCTGAATATTGTCCTTGGGCATGGACTGCCCCTTGGCGGTGTTGATCGCCAGCCGCAGGCGCGGGTTCATGTCCGGATCGGGCGTGCCCATCTTGGCCGCTACGGTGATCTCGCGGCTTAGCTTGGAAAACAGGTTGGACCGTTTCTTGTCCTGCGCACCCTTGCGATGCATGATGTTCTTGAATTTGGAATGGCCTGCCATAAAGGTCCGTTTCACGTTGATGTATCGACGCGCGCAGCGTTAGCCGAACGCACCGCCACCGTCACCCCGGCATTGGGCACGCTATCCGTTGACGACGATCCCGCCATTGGGATGCAGCACCTGGCCCGACATGTAGGAGCTGTCTGCGCAGGCGAGGAACAGGAAGGCAGGCGCGACCTCGTTCGGCTGACCGGGGCGGCCGATTGGCGTGCTTTCGCCGAAATCGTCCATCTTTTCGGGCGGTTGCCCGCCGAACGGATTCAGCGGCGTCCAGATCGGGCCGGGCGCCACCGCGTTGACGCGAATGCCGTCCTCGATCAGGTTTTCGGAAAGCGAGCGTGTGAACGCCGTAATCGCCCCCTTGGTCGCGCTGTAATCCAGCAGGATCGATGCGCCCTTGTACATGGTCACGCTGGTGCAATTGACGATGGCCGCGCCCTTTTTCAGATGCGGCCGCGCTGCCTGCACCAGGTAAAACTGGCTGAAGATGTTGGTCTGGAAGGTTCGCTGCAACTGTTCGGGCGTGATGTCGGTGATGTCTTCGTCCGGATGCTGCTCGCCCGCATTATTGACCAGCACGTTCAGCGCGCCGAACCGCTCAATGGTCGCGTCCACCAAGGCCTGCCCGGCTTCCGGCTTACCAAGGTCCGCACGGTGCGTGAACGCCTGCGCACCTTCGGCCTTGCACAACGCCAGCGTCTTCGCTGCATCGTCGTCCTCGCACAGATAGGCGATGGCGACGTTTGCACCCTCGCGCGCGAACAGCACCGCCGTTGCGCGTCCGATGCCGCTATCCCCGCCAGTGACGATGGCGGTCTTGCCTTTCAGCCGGCCCGAGCCGGGGAAACGCGGTTCCCATTCGGGCTTGTCGTCCATATCTGCCTCGTGCCCCGGCATGCGCGGCTCTTCGGCGACGGGCGGGATGAAATCGGCGTTGGCGTTTCCCTTGGCGGTCTCGGTCATGGCTGCGGCTCCTGAACGGAAAGTTGTGCTTTCCGTTCAATCGCTTCGCGTCGTTGCGGTTCCTGCCCTGCTGTGCCGGTTTGAGCCGACCCTATGTCAGGCCAAGCGCATTGCGATAGGTTTCCAACACCATTTCCATCTCATTGCGATCGTCGGGCTTCATCTTTCGCAAGCGCACCACCTGCCGCATGATCTTGGGGTCGTAGCCCACCGCCTTGGCTTCGGCGTAGACGTCGCGGATATCGTCGGCGATGCCCTTCTTTTCCTCCTCAAGCCGCTCGATCCGTTCGATCAGCAGGCGCAGGCGGTCGTCGGTGGCATTGGCATCGGTGTCGGCCATGTGTGGCTCCGGTTATTGGGATGGGGAATCGGTTGGCAGGGCGATAGCCAGCGCGCGTTCGGGGGTGAAGCGCCGAGGTGCCGTTTGTGCCGATTAATCGCCGAGCGTCAGGCAATATCCGGTTTTCGCGCGTTCTTCGCCACGCTCGCTTCCATCGCCGCGATTTGCGCTTTGGTTGCGGGAGTTTGGCGGGAGGCCTTCCATTCTTCCTGCGGCATCGCGTGGATAAGTGCGCGGGCTGCCGCCTTGTCTCCGGCATAACCCGCATCGCGGATCCAGTCGGCGAGGCAGTTGCGGCAAAATCCCGCCAGCCCCATCAGCTCGATATTCTGGGCATCGTGGCGATGGCGCAGATGGCGCACAAGCCGGCGAAACGCGGCGGCGGCCACGGCATCGTCCAGCATATCGAGCGGGTCGGCGGCGGAAGCATCTGCATTCGTATCCATCAAGGCACGTCCTTTGTGTTGTCCTGCCAGCGTGCCATACCTCGCCGCATGGCATCAACAAACCTCGACGCACCGGACCCCGATCAGGCCATGCACAGAAGCCGCAAGGTGAAGATCCTGGCAACCACCGGCCCCGCCACGCGCGATCCCGATGTGCTGCGCCGCATGTTCCGCGCAGGGGCCGATGCGTTCCGCGTGAACATGAGCCACGGCGACCATGCCACCCATGCCCGCACCATCGCCGATATCCGCGCGCTGGAGGAAGTGTTTGCCCGCCCCGTCGCGGTGTTCTGCGATTTACAGGGGCCGAAACTGCGCGTCGGCACATTTGCAGAAGGCCGCGCGGTCATCCGCCATTCGGGCCATTTCACGCTGGACCGCAACCCTGCGCCCGGCGACGAAACCCGCGTTCACCTGCCGCATCCCGAACTGTTCGGCCTGTTGATGAAAGGCCAGCGTCTGCTGGTGGACGATGGCAAGATCCGCCTGCGCGTCATCGAATCCTCGCCCGACAGCATCCTGTGCTCGGCGGAAATCGGCGGGGTGATTTTGGATCGCAAGGGCGTGAACGTGCCCGATGCGGAAATTCCCATACCCGCGCTGACCGCGAAGGACCGCACCGACCTTGCCTTTGCAGTCGAGCAGGGGGCGGACTGGATCGGGCTTTCCTTCGTGCAGCGGCCCGAAGACCTTGCAGAAGCGCGGCGGCTGATGGGGCCGCCGGGTGCCGAAACACCCGCCCTGTGCGCCAAGATCGAAAAGCCGATGGCGGTGCTGCGGCTGGAGGAAATCATCGAGCAGGCGGACGGTGTGATGGTGGCGCGCGGCGATCTTGGCGTGGAGCTGGAGCCGCAGGAAGTGCCACCGCTGCAAAAACGCATCGTCAATATGACGCGATTGCAGGGCAAGCCGGTTATCGTCGCCACGCAAATGCTGGAATCGATGATCGAAAGTCCGGCACCCACCCGCGCCGAAGTCTCTGATGTCGCCAATGCGGTGTATGACGGGGCGGACGCCATCATGCTCAGCGCGGAAACGGCGGCGGGCGCCTGGCCCGAGGAGGCGGTTACCATGATGGACGCGATCGCCGCACAGGTGGAGCGCGACGATGCCTATATCGCGCGCGTCCGCTTCCTCGATATACCGCCCGATGCCACCACCGCCGATGCGCTGGCCCATGCCTGCATGACCATCGCCGACACCGTGCCCATCGGCGCAATCACGGTCTTCACCGGCAGCGGATCGACCGCGCGGCGGGTGGCGCGCGAGCGGCCCGGCGTACCGATGCTGGTGCTGACGCCGAGCCGCCGCATCGCTCGCCGGCTGGCGCTGCTATGGGGTGCGCATGCAGTGGCGACGAAGGACATCGACGGGTTCGAGGAGATGATTGCCAAGGGCCGCCGCATGGCGCTGCGCCATGGGTTCGGTATGGCGGGCACCAAGCTGATCGTGCTGGCAGGAGTCCCGTTCGGCACGCCGGGCAGCACCAACCTGCTGCATGTGGTCACGCTGACGGGAGACGAGCTGGACGCGGCTTCTGCCATGGCTGCAGGGGTCGGGCCGGGATAAAAGCGACAGTCTGGGCGTTGAACTTTACAGAACTGTTTCCACGCTTCAACCGATAGAAAGACCTTTCATGCCCAGCATCCACCTCATCGTCCTGACCGTTGGCCCGCTGCTGCTTATTGGGTTGATGTACTGGGCCTACGCCCGCAACAGGAAGGTGCCGCCAAAGGTGGAACGCGAATCCGATCGTGGCACGCGCAAGCTGCAGGACGAGATCGAGCGCGACCAGCACGATTGATGCCTGATCAGGTACGGTGATCCTCGACTACCGGGACTTCGGTACGAAACAGTCCCAGTGCAGCTGCAAGCCGGTCTGCCGCGCTACGGGTCTCTTCCGGCGAGCCGCCCTGCGCAAATATCACTTCGCGTCCGCCGACCAGATGAAGCACGCTTTTGGTCCAGACGCCGTCGTCGTCGCGCACGTCATGCACGATTTGTGCGGCTTCGATTGCGGTGAATGTTTCCGTGGTCTTGGCAAACATTCGCCGGTGTTCCAGCGTCATTGCCCCGGTCGCGGTATCGACCGACAGCGTGCGGGTTCGGGCGCCCGAGACGCTGCGCACGAGAAACGGCAAGCTGATCAGGAAAAACACGGTGAATGGCACCAGGAATACGCGCGGAACATCGCTAGCCGGCAAGGTCCACAACCATCCGACAAGCGGCAGGGAAACAGCCCCCAAAACAAGGCACATCAACGCTTCCGGCCAGTCCCCTTGATCCCTGAAGCACACCGGCTCTGTCATATGCAGGCTTGCCATACTCAGCCAATAATCTCTCGGGCGCTAAAGGGGGGTTAACGCCCCGCCGCGCGGGCCAGCCTGCGCCGTGCCGCTTCCTCCCCGATAACCGGCAACAATGCGCCCATATCAGGGCCGGAGCTTGCGCCGGTGAAAGCCTGACGCAATGGCAAGAACAGCGACTTCCCCTTGCGGCCCGTCTGGTTTTTCAACGTGGCGGTGAGCGCGCCCCACGGATCGTCACCCCATTCCAGCGCGTCCGCCGCTTCGCCAAGAAAGGCACGGTCTTCGTCGGAAAAGTTGGGCAAATCGACGGGGCCAGTGACCATGCGCCACCAGTCCGCCGCCTCGGCCAGCGTGGCCAGATTGGGGCGGATTGCGTGCCATGCCGCCTCATCCATGCCGTCGGGAAGGCGGTCCGCAGCTGCGTCGTAGTCCATCGTATGGACCAGCGCCGTATTCACACGCGTTAGCTCCACCTCGTCAAACTTGGCGGGCGCGCGTCCGAAAGTGGAAAGGTCGAAGCCCTCCACCAGCACCCCGCGATCGGCGATTGCTTCCACTGGTTGCGATGTACCCAGCCGCGCGAGCAAGGCGACCAGCGCCTGCGGCTCGATGCCCTGCTCCCGGAACGTGTCGCAGCCGATACTGCCAAGCCGCTTCGACAGCTTGCCTTCGACCCCGACCAGCAGCGCCTCATGCGCAAAACGCGGATGTAACGCATCTGTTTCTGCTGCATCATGCTGCGCAGCAAAGCCCGCAGCATTCAGCGCCTCGAACATCTGTATCTGCACCGCGGTATTGCTGACGTGGTCTTCGCCGCGCAGTACATCTGTGACGCCCATCGCAATGTCGTCGACCGCGCTGGGCAGCATGTAGAGCCAGCTGCCGTCGGCACGGCGAATAACCGGATCGCTGAGAAGCGCCGGATCGAACGACTGGGCGCCGCGTACGCCATCGTGCCACGTGATCGGCGCATCATGGTCGAGCCGGAAACGCCAGTGCGGCGCGATGCCCGCCGCTTCTTTCTCCGCCCGCTCCGCATCGCTCAGCGCCAGCGCCGCACGATCATACAGCGGTGGCAGCCCCCGCCCCAGCTGGATCTTGCGCTTCAGCTCCAATTCCTGCTGCGTTTCGTAGGCGGGATAGACCCGCCCTGCCGTGCGCAGCATCTCGAACGCGGCATCGTACAACGCTAGCCGTTCGGACTGCCGCACCTCGCCAGCCGGCTCCAACCCCAGCCATGCCAGATCGGCGCGGATTGCCTCGACATATTCCTCGCGACTGCGCTCCGCATCGGTGTCGTCGATGCGCAGCAGGAACTGCCCGCCGGCCTTCTTCGCCAGCATCCAGTTGTGCAGCGCGGTGCGGATATTGCCGACATGCAGGCGGCCGGTCGGCGACGGAGCGAAACGGGTGATGGTCATGGTGGGCGGGTTAGCGGGGCAGGCGCGCGAAGGCGAGGATGCTATTGCGAGAACAGCGTGACGGCGTGATCGTCGTTTGCAAGATGAATGCCGTTTTCCGGCGTATGCAGAATTGTTCGCGGCGCGTTGAAAACGGCGATCAGTGCTTCCTCGGCTGGATAGAAAGCGCGCGAACATATCGGTTCGGGGATGGTATGCGTCACCAGCGCGCCCGCTTCATGGCGATAGCGCCAGCGCGGCGTCACGCATTGCGAGAACATGGCGATCGTGTCCTCATCCACTTCGACGGTTATTGCGTGACCGAGATCGGCGGGTTCGCCATCCACGCTGCCTAGCCGGTATGCGCCCGGCAGCAGTGGATGCGCCAGCCCCGGTTGGTCGTTATCGGCGTAGGCAAGGGCTGCCTTCGGTTCGACTTCCGGCCCTTCCACCCCGACCAGCTTCAGTGTTGCCGCCATCAGCAGCATCGCGGTCAACCAGTAGCTTGCCAAGACGACCGGGCGTCGCCAGCCGGCACGACTGCGCGCCGCATCGGCGGCGACGACCGGCAGCACGAAACCGCCCCAGATAATTGCTGCCGTTCCCAGAGCGACTGTCCAGCCAGCTGCATCGACGGGGGCAAGGATCAGCGCGCCCGCTAATATTGCCGCCATCCAGACAAGGCTGGCGAATACCAGCGCTTGTGCGCCCAGCGAAATGCGCAAACGTGACCGGCCACGCCCGCGCGGACTGGGCCAGACGAAGCCCAGCGCGAACGCAAGCGTTGCAGCGAGCAGGATGGGCCAGGCATTCTCGACGATATAGATCATCAGCCCGGCCCTTCCCTCGTCCTAGCCTCTACTCGGCGGCGTCCGCCCCTTCGGGACGAAGATAGTCGCCCGCATCGGCGTCGGTGCCGTGGGTCTCGCCCATTGCCGCGCTAAGCGGATCGTCGCCGATTGCCGCTTCGGCCCCTTGCGCCAGTTCCGCCTTGCGCTGTTCTTCGGCTTCCTGCGCCGCGATCAGCTTGTCCTGCTGCTTCTTCCAGGCGGCACGCAGGCTGGCGTCGCGGCTGGAGGCGGCGATGCGCATCCGGTTCATGCCCGCACCCGTACCGGCGGGAATAAGCCGCCCGACGATGACGTTTTCCTTCAGACCGACCAGCGTGTCCTTCTTTCCTTCGACCGCCGCCTGCGTCAGCACGCGGGTGGTTTCCTGGAAGCTGGCGGCCGAGATGAAGCTGCGCGTTTGCAGGCTGGCCTTGGTGATGCCGAGCAGGACGGGTTTGCCCTGCGCCGGCTTCTTGGAGCGGGTCAGCTTGCCATTGGCTTCGTCCATCTCGTCGCGATCGACCTGTTCGCCCGGCAGCAGCACGGTGTCGCCGCCATCGGTGATCTCGACCTTCAGCAGCATCTGGCGAACAATCGTTTCGATGTGCTTGTCGTTGATCTTCACGCCCTGCAGTCGATAGACTTCCTGGATCTCGTCGACGAGATATTCGGCCAGCGCTTCCACGCCGAGCACTTCCAGAATGTCGTGCGGGTTGGGCGAACCGGCGACAAGGGTATCGCCCTTCTTGACCATGTCGCCTTCCTGCACGTCGATCACCTTGGTCTTGGCAATCAGGTATTCCACCGGATCCCCTTCCTCCGGCACGATGGCGATCTTGCGTTTGGCCTTGTATTCACGGACGAATTCGATGCGTCCGCTGATCTTGGCGATCACGCTGACGTCCTTGGGCATCCGCGCCTCGAACAGCTCCGCCACGCGCGGCAGACCGCCCGTGATGTCGCGGGTCTTGGCGGATTCGCGGCTGGCACGGGCCAGGATGTCACCGGCCTGTACTTCTTGCCCGTCCTCGACCGACAACGTGGTGCCTGGCGCCAGCATGTAACGCTGCGCCTCGGTATCGCCATCCGCATCGGACGATGCAGCGGTCTGCCCTTCTGCGAGCAGCGTCATGCGCGGGCGCAGGTCTTCTTTCTTCTTGCGGCCCGTCGCCCGGTTTTCGGTGACGACGCGCTGGGCGATACCGGTGGCATCGTCCATCCGCTCTTCCATCGTCGTGCCGTCGACCAGATCCTGATACCGGACCACGCCCGACTGCTCGGTGATGATCGGCAGGGAGAACGGATCCCATTCCGCCAGCCGGTCGCCTTCGGAAATCTTGGCGCCGTCCTTGTGCATGATGACGGTACCATAAGGCACCTTGTGCATCTCGCGCTCGCGGCCTTCGGTGTCGATCACCGCCAGCTCGCCATTGCGGGCGAGCGACAGGATACGGCCCTTCTTGTCCACGATGGTCGGCATGTCGCGATATTCGAGACGGCCGTTCGAGATGGATTCCAGGTGGCTTGTTTCGTTCAGCTGCGCCGCGCCGCCGATGTGGAAGGTCCGCATCGTCAGCTGCGTGCCCGGCTCGCCGATGGACTGCGCGGCAATCACGCCGACCGCTTCGCCGATATTCACCGGCGTTCCGCGGGCAAGGTCGCGGCCATAGCACGTCGCGCAAACGCCCTGATCGGCCTCGCACACCAGCGGGCTGCGGATCTTGGCGGACTGCACTTCGGCTGCTTCGATCTCCACGACCATCGGTTCATCGACCATCGTGCCTTTCTTGACGATTACTTCGTCGGTCTTGGCGTTGATCAGGTCTTCGGCAACCGTGCGGCCGAGGATACGTTCGCCCAGCGACGCAATGACCGAGCCGCCTTGCACGATGGCGCGCATTTCCAGCGCGTTGTCCGTCTTGCAGTTCTCCATCACGATGGTGCAATCCTGCGACACGTCGACCAGGCGGCGCGTGAGGTAGCCCGAGTTCGCCGTCTTCAGCGCCGTGTCCGCCAGGCCCTTGCGCGCGCCGTGGGTGGAGTTGAAGTATTCAAGAACGGTCAGCCCTTCCTTGAAATTGGAGATGATCGGCTGCTCGATGATTTCGCCCGAAGGCTTGGCCATCAGGCCGCGCATCCCGGCAAGCTGCTTCATCTGGGCGGGCGAACCGCGCGCGCCCGAATGGCTCATCATGTAGATCGAGTTGATCTGCGCTTCCTTGCCGTCCTTGTCGATCGGCTGGCTGCGAATTTTCTCCATCATGGCTTCGGCCACAGTGTCGCCGGTGCGGCTCCACGCGTCGATGACCTTGTTGTACTTTTCCTGCTGCGTGATCAGGCCGTCCTGATACTGCTGCTCGTAATCCGAAACCAGCGTCTTCGCATCCTCGATCATCTGCACCTTTTCGTGCGGGATGATCATGTCGTCCTTGCCGAAACTGATGCCCGCTTTGAACGCGTGCTTGAAGCCCAGCACCATGATGGCGTCGGCAAAAAGCACCGTGTCCTTCTGGCCGGTGTGACGATAGACCTGGTCGATAACGTCGCCCAGTTCCTTCTTCGTCAGCAGGCGATTGATGATGTCGAAGGGCACCTTGTGGTTCGTCGGGAGGCATTCGCCGATCAGCATGCGGCCGGGCGTGGTGACGAACCGGGTCATCACCGGCTTGCCCTTTTCGTCCGCCTGCGGAACGCGTGTGATGATGCGCGTGTGCAGCGTGACCGCCTTGGTCTCAAGCGCCTGGTGCACTTCGGCCATGTCGGCGAAGCGCGGCAGCTTCTCGATCTTGGTGCCGTCTTCCTCGGTGATATATTCCGGCGTCTTTTCCTGCCGTTCCATGCTGAGATAATAGAGGCCCAGCACCATGTCCTGCGACGGCACGATGATCGGCTTGCCATTGGCGGGGCTGAGGATGTTGTTGGTGGACATCATCAACACGCGCGCTTCCAGCTGAGCTTCCAGCGACAACGGCACATGGACCGCCATCTGGTCGCCATCGAAGTCGGCATTGAAGGCGGAACAGACCAGCGGGTGCAGCTGGATGGCCTTGCCCTCGATCAGTACCGGTTCGAACGCCTGGATGCCGAGACGGTGCAGCGTGGGCGCACGGTTCAGCATGACGGGATGCTCGCGGATCACTTCCTCGAGAATATCCCAGACTTCCTTGCGTTCTTTCTCGACCCATTTCTTCGCCTGTTTCAGCGTCATGGAGAGACCCTTGGCGTCGAGGCGCGCATAGATGAACGGCTTGAACAGCTCGAGCGCCATCTTCTTGGGCAGGCCACACTGGTGCAGCTTGAGTTCCGGACCTGTAACGATGACCGAACGGCCAGAATAGTCGACCCGCTTGCCCAGCAGGTTCTGGCGGAACCGGCCCTGCTTGCCCTTGAGCATGTCGCTTAAGGATTTCAGCGGGCGCTTATTGGCACCGGTGATGACGCGGCCACGACGGCCATTGTCGAACAGCGCATCGACCGATTCCTGCAACATGCGCTTTTCATTGCGCACGATGATGTCGGGCGCGCGCAGTTCGATCAGGCGCTTCAGGCGGTTGTTGCGGTTGATGACGCGGCGATACAGGTCGTTGAGGTCGGACGTGGCGAAACGGCCACCGTCCAGCGGCACCAGCGGACGCAGTTCGGGCGGGATCACTGGCACGACTTCCAGGATCATCCATTCCGGACGGTTGCCGGAATCGATGAAGCTTTCCACGACCTTGAGCCGCTTGATGATCTTGGCAGGCTTCAGCTTGGATTTGGTGGTGGCGAGTTCCTCCATCAGGTCGTCGCGCTCGGACTCCATGTCGAGGTCCATGAGCATGATCTTGACCGCTTCGGCACCGATGCCGGCGGTGAAGGCGTCCTCGCCATACTCGTCCTGCGCTTCGAGCAGCTCGTCTTCGGTCATCAGCTGGAACTTCTCCAGCGGCGTCAGGCCCGGCTCGGTGACGATGTAGCTTTCGAAATACAGCACGCGCTCAAGCTGTTTCAGCTGCATGTCGAGCAGCAGGCCGATGCGCGACGGCAGCGATTTCAGGAACCAGATATGCGCGACCGGCGCGGCCAGCTCAATATGGCCCATGCGCTCGCGGCGCACTTTTGTGACGGTCACTTCGACGCCGCATTTCTCGCAGACGACGCCCTTGTATTTCATGCGCTTGTACTTGCCGCACAGGCATTCGTAATCCTTCACCGGACCGAAGATGCGCGCGCAAAACAGCCCGTCACGTTCGGGCTTGAACGTGCGGTAGTTGATGGTCTCGGGCTTCTTGATCTCGCCGAAGGACCAGCTGCGGATACGCTCGGGCGATGCCAGACCGATCTGGATCTGGTCGAATGTCTCCGGCTTCGCGAGCTGGTTGGTGAATTTGGTCAGTTCGTTCATGTCGTTTTCCGCCTTCCTGAGCCCCTCCCCCTGGGGAGGGGTTGGGGTGGGGGGTCAGTTCTATAAGGCAGGGGCCGAGCCCCCACCCCTCGATCCCCTCCCCGCCGGGGAGGGGAGGATCAAATCTACTCCGCCGCGATCGCCAGGCCGTCGCCGTCTTCACCTTCCTCGCCATGCGAGGTCAGTTCGACATTGAGGCCGAGGCTGCGCATTTCCTTCACCAGCACGTTGAAGCTTTCTGGAATGCCTGCCTCGAAGGTGTCGTCGCCCTTGACGATGGCTTCGTAGACCTTGGTGCGGCCGATCACGTCGTCGGACTTCACGGTCAGCATTTCCTGCAACGTATAGGCCGCGCCGTAGGCCTGCAGCGCCCAGACTTCCATTTCGCCGAAACGCTGTCCGCCGAACTGGGCCTTGCCGCCCAGCGGCTGCTGCGTGACGAGGCTGTAAGGGCCGATGGAGCGGGCGTGGATCTTGTCGTCCACCAGGTGATGCAGCTTGAGCATGTAGATGTAGCCCACCGTCACCTGCCGGTCGAATGCCTCGCCCGTGCGCCCGTCATGCAGCGTGACCTGGCCCGATCCGGGCAGGTCGGCACGTTCGAGATAGGCGGTCACATCGGCTTCGCGCGCGCCATCGAAGACCGGCGTACCCATCGGCACTCCGTCCTTGAGATAGCCCGCCAATTCCACGATTTCCTCGGTGCTGCGGGCATCGATATCGTCGTGATACTGTTCGCCATAGGCCGACTTAAGCCGATCGACGACCGCGCTCGGCGCTTTCGCCTGGGCGTAATCGTCCTTCGCGTTCGGGTTGGCGATCTTCCATTCGTCCAGCGCAGCGGTAATCTGCTGCCCCAGCCCACGCGCGGCCATGCCGAGATGGGTTTCGAAGATCTGTCCCACGTTCATGCGCGATGGCACGCCCAGCGGGTTCAGAACGATGTCGACCGGCGTGCCATCGTCGAGGAACGGCATGTCCTCTGCCGGCAGAATGCGGCTAATCACGCCCTTGTTGCCGTGACGCCCGGCCATCTTGTCGCCCGGTTGCAGCTTGCGCTTCACCGCAACGAACACCTTGACCATCTTCAAAACGCCCGGTGCCAGCTCGTCGCCGCGCTCCAGCTTTTCCTTGCGGTCGGCGAACTTGGCGTCGATGCGCTTCACGCTTTCATCGTACTGGCTCTTCACCGCTTCGATCTGCGCCTGTCGGCTATCGTCCGCCACGGCGAACTTGAACCATTCGTGCCGGTCGATGGATTCAAGCAGGGCGCTATCGATAACCGTGCCCTTCTTCGTCCCCTTGGGCGTCGCGCTGGCCGTCTGGCCTTCCAGCATTTCGCCCAGCCGATTGTAGGTGGCGCGGTTCAGGATGGAGCGTTCGTCACCGCTATTCTTCTTGAGACGTTCGATCTCCTCCTGCTGGATAGCACGCGTCCGGTCATCGACTTCGATGCCGTGACGGTTGAACACGCGCACTTCCACCACCGTGCCGGCGACACCAGGCGGCAGGCGGAGCGAAGTGTCGCGCACATCGCTGGCCTTCTCGCCGAAGATGGCGCGCAGCAGCTTTTCTTCCGGTGTCATCGGGCTTTCGCCCTTGGGTGTGATCTTGCCCGCCAGGATGTCGCCCGGATGCACTTCGGCACCGATATAGACGATGCCCGCCTCGTCGAGATTGCGCAGCGCTTCCTCGCCGACATTGGGAATATCGCGGGTGATGTCTTCCGGACCCAGCTTGGTGTCGCGGGCCATCACTTCGAATTCCTCGATATGGATCGAGGTGAACACGTCGTCCTTCACGATGCGTTCCGAAATCAGGATACTGTCTTCGTAATTGTACCCATTCCAAGGCATGAAAGCGACGAGGCTGTTCTTGCCCAGCGCCAGCTCGCCCAGATCGGTGCTGGGGCCATCGGCGATGATATCGCCCGGCTCCACCGTTTCGCCCACTTTCACTAGCGGACGCTGGTTGATGCAGGTGTTCTGGTTGGACCGCTGGAACTTTTGCAGCGTGTAGATATCGACGCCCGACTGCCCTTCCTCGACATCGCCGACGGCGCGGATGACGATGCGCGCGGCATCGACCTGGTCCACGATCCCGCCGCGCTGCGCGGAAATGGCCGCGCCACTATCGCGCGCCACGGTTTCCTCCATGCCGGTACCGACGAACGGCGCTTCGGCCTTGACGAGCGGCACGGCCTGCCGCTGCATGTTGGAGCCCATCAGCGCGCGGTTGGCGTCATCGTTTTCCAGGAACGGAATAAGCGATGCGGCGACCGAAACCAGCTGCTTGGGACTGACGTCCATCAGCGTGATCTGGTCGCGCGGAAGCATCACGAACTCGCCGTTCTGACGGGCCGAGACCATTTCCTCCACAAAACTGCCACTGTCGTCCAGTGCCGCCGAAGCCTGCGCCACGGCGTTCTTCTGCTCTTCCATCGCGGACAGGTACTTGACCTCGGACGTGACGATGCCGTCCTTCACCATGCGATAGGGCGTTTCGATGAAGCCGTATTTGTTAACGCGGCTGAAGCTGGCGAGCGAGTTTATCAGCCCGATATTCGGGCCTTCGGGCGTCTCGATCGGGCAGATGCGGCCATAATGCGTAGGGTGGACGTCGCGCACTTCGAAGCCTGCACGCTCGCGCGTCAGACCGCCTGGCCCAAGCGCCGACACGCGGCGTTTGTGCGTCACTTCGGACAGCGGATTGGTCTGGTCCATGAACTGCGAAAGCTGCGAAGAGCCGAAGAATTCGCGCACGGCGGCGACCGCAGGCTTTGCGTTGATGAGATCGTTCGGCATTACGGTGCTGACATCGACACTCGACATGCGCTCTTTCACCGCACGTTCCATGCGCAACAGGCCGACGCGGTACTGGTTTTCCAGCAGCTCGCCCACCGAACGCACGCGGCGATTGCCCAGGTTGTCGATATCGTCAACCTCGCCCTTGCCGTCCTTCAGGTCGACCATCTCCTTTACCACCGCGAGGATGTCTTCCTTGCGCAGCGTCGTGACGGTGTCTTCGGCATCGAGGCCGAGGCGCATGTTCAGCTTCACGCGGCCCACCGCGGAAAGGTCATAGCGTTCGCCATCGAAGAACAGGCCTTCGAACAGGGCTTCGGCTGTTTCTTTGGTCGGCGGTTCGCCGGGACGCATCACCTTGTAGATGGCCTCAAGACCCTCGTCGCGATTCTCGGCCTTGTCGACTTCCAGCGTGTTGCGCATCCACGGGCCGGTAGTGACATCGTCGATGTCGAGCAGTTCCAGCGTCTTGACCTTGGCGTCGTCCAGCTTTTCGAGGTTTTCCGGCGATACTTCCTCGCCCGCCTCGATATAGATTCGGCCGGTTTTCTCGTCGATCAGGTCGCGTGCGGCGAAGCGCGCAAACGCTTCCTCGGTCGGCAACAGCAATTCGGCAAGGCCGTCCTTGGCCGCCTTGTTGGCGGCACGCGGGCTGATCTTCTGGCCGGCGGGGAAGACTTCCTCGCCTGTCTTGGCATCGACGAGGGCGAAGGACGGCTTCTGGCCGCGCCATGCGTCGGGATCGAACGGCAGTTTCCAACCACCTTCCGAACCGCCCTTTGGCGCAACGCGCTGCCAGGTGACGGTGTCGTAGAAATGGTCGAGAATGCCTTCGCTATCCAGACCCAACGCGAACAGCAGGCTGGTGACGGGCAGCTTGCGCTTCCGGTCGATGCGGACATTGACCACGTCCTTGGCATCGAATTCGAAATCGAGCCACGACCCGCGATAGGGAATGACGCGGGCGGTAAACAGCAGCTTGCCCGAAGAATGCGTCTTGCCGCGATCGTGGTCGAACAGCACGCCGGGGCTGCGATGCATCTGCGATACGATGACGCGCTCGGTACCGTTGATAATGAAGGTACCGTTGCCCGTCATCAACGGCATGTCGCCCATATAGACGTCCTGCTCCTTGATATCGAGCACGCTGCGGGTTTCGGTTTCCTGGTCAACCTCGAACACGATCAGGCGCAGTGTCACCTTCATCGGCGCGGCGTAGGTTATTCCGCGCTGGCGGCATTCGGTGGTATCGTATTTGGGCGGCTCCAGCTCGTAATGCACGAAGTCCAGCTCGGCAGTGCCGGCGAAATCGCGGATCGGAAACACGCTACGCAGCGTGTTTTCGAGACCGGAAACATAGTCGATGCTGGCATCGGACCGCAGGAACTGCTCGTAGCTTTCGCGTTGCACCTCGATGAGGTTGGGCATCTGCACCACTTCGTGCACATCGCCGAAGATCTTGCGGATGCGCCGTTTCGCGGTGCCGCTTGCCTTTACCTGGGATGCCTTAGCTTGCGCGCGGGTAGCCGGTGTCTTTGCCTTAGTCGCCATGAAAGCTCTCGCTCTTTCGTGCTGCGCCGCGCCCGGTGCGGGGCGGCGAATGGGAATGTCCGGGGCGGGAAGGCTCCAGCCGGAACGCAGCAAAAGGGCGCAACAAACGCACCGGTAGCGGTGCGTTGGCGGCCCTGATGGCATTCGCGACTATGGAGACGCAGCTTCCATCCGATGGCCGGCCCCCGCGCAAAGGCCGCCGTGCTCGAAGCAATGCGATGACAGCCATGTAGGATTCGCCGGCGCTGAGTCAACGAAAGTCGGCCTGCCCGCAAAAAACATGCAAGCAAATCCAGCGCCTTATCGTTTTTCGATATTTATCGTTTGACAATAAGACCGAATTATTGTTGTTTATCGATATCGCCAATCAAGGAGATCGATAAATGTCCAACGTCACACTCAACATCGTCTCGGCCGTTGCTGCCGTCCTACTCACCCTCAGCGGGTTCGCCGCCATTACCGACGTTCCGCCGCAGGACGCGCCCGTCGTCCTCGTCGCCTGATCCGTCCCCTGAACCGACCGACACCGCAAACAGAAAGGGGTTCGACCATGGCCCGCATCCTAAAGGATCCGCTGTTACAAATCGCCAATGCCATCCTGTTGTTCGGCATGGGGCTGATGGCGCTGGCGGCGGCGGCCTGCACAATCGCAATACCTGTCATGATATTCAACCGCGACAAGGTGCTGCTGGGGCTGGCCGAAGAAGCGCCGACGGTTCCCACGATGGAGGCCGTTTGGCTCGTCATCGGCATCATCGCGTTCATTATCGCGATGATGGTCGCCATGTTCGCCTTCCTGCAACGCCTGCGCTGGATCGTGAAAAGCGTCGGCGCGAGCGATCCGTTCGTCCCCGAAAACGCAGCTCATCTGACTACCGCTGCGTGGCTCATGCTCGGCATACAAATACTGTCCATTCCTGCCGGACTTCTCGCGCTGCGCCTCAAGCCGATGATTTCGGAAGACACGAGCGTCAGCATGGCCGGAGGAGACACCAACGGCCTGCTCCTCGTCCTGACCCTGTTCATCCTGGCGCGCGTGTTTCGCACCGGCACCCGGATGCGCGAAGAACTGGAAGGAACGGTCTAATGCCCCCCGCAATTGCGAACACGGAAGGGACCGCCATCGTGATAAGACTCGACGACCTGCTGCACGAACGCCGCATGACGTTGACCGAACTGGCGGAGCGGGTGGGCCTGACGCTGGCCAACCTGTCCATCCTGAAAACCGGCAAGGCCAAGGCCATCCGCTTCACCACGCTGGCCGCGATCTGCCGGGAACTGGAGTGCCAACCGGGCGACCTAATCGGTTATGATGACGGTTGACGTATGCTGTCCGGCACGCTTGATGCAGCAACGACAACCGTATTGTCTTCACAACAGGGAAAGAAAACCATGAAATTTGCATTTGCCGCACTCGCCACCGCCGCTTTCGCTCTCACCGGCTGCGATGGCCCGAAAGAGGAAATCGGCGAGGAAATGGACGATGTCACCGAAGCTCAGGGCGAAGTGATCGACGAACAGTCCGACGTCCTCGAAGCGCAGGCCGAAGCTGCGGAAGACGCCGGTAATCCCGGCGAAGAAGCTGCCCTGGAGCAGGAAGCCGAAATGCTGGAAGACACCGCCGACGGCATCTAAAACTCTCAGTTCGACCAACGAAAAGAGCCGGGCCGGAGCAATCCGCGCCCGGCTTTCTTTGTTCGGTCGGGCGTTTCTGTCTGCTCGCTTACGCTCGGTGCTGTGCCATCCCGTGGGTGGTCGGGAGAGGGAGCGGGATGGAACAGCAAGCGTAGGACGGATGTCCCGAGCGCACCCAACAAAAACGCACAGCACCC
The DNA here is from genome assembly GCA_963838735.1 of uncultured Alphaproteobacteria bacterium. Lineage (GTDB taxonomy): Bacteria > Pseudomonadota > Alphaproteobacteria > Sphingomonadales > Sphingomonadaceae > Parerythrobacter_A. Next base: position 297,591 of record CAWISG010000006.1, on the reverse strand, counting down.
GAGCGTTAGCGAGCAAACATGAGCGTGCGAGACACCCTTCGCTTGACTCCTGTGCCCCGTCCCCTAAACGCCACGCCAACCGAAAGGCGATTTCGCCGCCCCGGTCATCCGTCCAAGACAGTTGGTGCAGGCAATCGGGCCTGCTTAATTTCCAGCCGAGGCGGGGAATTGAGATTATGGCGGGCACCGTCCCGCCGCCGCGACCGGCCTTCGTGCCGACCGCACCCTCCTTCCCCCATCATGGACTACCAAGCCGTGCGGCACCCGCCGTGCGGTGAACGCAGCCGGTCGCGTGCGCGCTTTCACCAGCGCAAGTGCGGCCATGAACCAAGGAAGGAGCTTAACGTATGGATCGCACGCAGAAATCCGAAGCGGTCGCGCAGCTCAACGCAATCTTCAAAGAGGTGGGCGTGGTCGTCGTGACCCGCAATCTCGGCCTGACGGTGGAGCAGTCCACCGATCTGCGCGGGAAGATGCGCGAAGCGGGCGCGTCCTACAAGGTCGCGAAGAACCGCCTTGCCATGCTGGCCCTGAAAGACACCCCCTATGCCGGCATGGAAGACATGCTGAAGGGGCCGACCGCGCTTGGCTATTCCGCCGATCCGGTGGCAGCGGCGAAGGCCGCGGTGGACTTCGCCAAATCGAACGACCGACTGGAAATCGTCGGTGGCTCGATGGGCGGACAGGTGCTGGACGAAGCAGGCATCAGGTCATTGGCATCCATGCCGAGCCTCGATGAACTGCGCGGCACGATTGTCGGTCTGGTCAATGCACCGGCCACCAAGATCGCCCGCGTCGTCAACGAACCGGCAAGCAAGCTGGCCCGCGTCTTCGGTGCCTATGGCGCCAAGGAAGCGGCATAGCTTTTACGCATATCAATCAATGGGGCGACCTTTGCCCCGCACAATCATTTTCGGAGTAGAATATTATGGCAGACATCAAGGCACTTGTCGAAGAACTTTCCAAGCTGACCGTTCTGGAAGCAGCGGAACTGGCCAAGGCGCTTGAAGAAGAGTGGGGCGTTTCGGCGGCCGCAGCCGTGGCGGTCGCCGGTGGCGGCGGTGGCGAAGCGGCACCCGCCGAAGAGGAAAAGGACGAATTCGATGTCATCCTGACCGGCGACGGCGGCAAGAAAATCCAGGTTATCAAGGAAGTCCGCGCCATCACGGGCCTCGGTCTGGGCGAAGCCAAGGCACTGGTCGAAGGCGCGCCGAAGGCTGTCAAGGAAGGCGTCAACAAGGCCGAAGCCGAAGAGATCAAGGGCAAGATCGAAGGCGCCGGCGGTACGGTCGAACTCAAGTGAGCCGACACGGTTTGGCGGGTGTCTTGAAGCGCCCGTGCGAAGGAAGGGCGGTACCGCAAGGTGCCGCCCTTTTTCGTGGGAATGTTTATGTCAGGTGCGCTCCGGACATCCGTCCTGCTCGTGCTGTACCATCCCGCTCCCTTTCCCATAAAAATCAACCCCCTTCCCTCCGCTGCAAAGTTGCGGCAGCTATGGCGGTAATACAAAGGACCGCATTCATGACCCTACGCCCCGCCCTGCTCGCCACGGCTGCCTGCCTCGCCCTTCCCACCGCCGCTATCGCCCAGGACGCGCCGATCATCCTGCCCGGTGCGCCAGGCCAGGACAGCAGCACGCTTACCGCGGAAAGCGCCACGCAGGTCGCTGCTTCGCGCTACACCCCTGCCGATATCGAATTCATGCAGGCGATGATCCCGCATCATTTCCAGGCAACACAGATGGCCGATCTGGTGGCGGAGCGGACCAACACCGAAGAACTGACCGCTATCGCCAAGAAGATCGGGGCCGGTCAGGCGGACGAGATCACCTTCATGCAAGGCTGGCTGCGCGACCGGGGCGAGACGCCAGCCGACCCCGGCAAACATGCGGCGATGGGCCATTCGACACATGACGTGTCGAAAATGCACGCGGGTATGGCGGGCATGGCGACGCCCGAACAGATGGCGCAGCTCGCCGCTGCGGAGGGGACCGCGTTTGACCGGCTGTTCCTGCAACTGATGATCGCCCACCACCAGGGCGCGCTGGAGATGGTCGATACCCTGTTCGAAACGCAGGGCGCGGCTTACGATCCCGTTCTCTACCGCTTCGTCAGCGATATCGACGCCGACCAGAAATCCGAAATCACGCGCATGAGCGCGCTGCTGGAAAAGCTGGCGGAGGATCCGCGCACCACGCTGGCGGCGGGTTTCCGCGATGCGGGCATGGCGATGAAGGGGCTGACGCTGGTCGGCTCGCTGCCGAAGCCAGCCGGGTTCTTCGATCCTGAAAACCCTGCCGGACTGCGACTGGCCGTGGCCGATGCCAACCCTGCTCGGCCCGACACCGGTGCCGAAGACAGCGATACGGACAACGCCGATGTTGTCATTCCTGAAGAGCCGGATACCGAGGCGGGCGATCCAAAGACGAAACTGTCCGAACGCTCCCCGCTGTTCAGCTTCGCACAGACCGACCTCGCCTTTTCGGGCGATATGGTGGTGGTGGGCAACTATCACGGCTTCAACATCTATCGCATTGCCGATGACGCGATGCCCGCGCTGGTCAGCAGCACGGTGTGCCCCGGCGGACAGGGCGATGTCAGCATCGTCGGCACCCTGCTCATCATGTCGGTCGAACAGACGCGCGGGCGCGTGGATTGCGGGTTGCAGGGCGTAGCCGAAGACATCAGCGAAGAACGGTTCCGGGGGCTGCGCATTTTCGACATTTCGGACGCCACGCGTCCGCGCCAGGTCGGACAGGTGCAGACCTGTCGCGGCAGCCATACCCATTCGGTCGTTGCCGAAGACAATGCCAGTATCCTGGTCTATAATTCCGGCACCGCGCGCGTGCGCGACGAGGCGGAGCTGGACGGTTGCACCGAGTTCGGCAATTCGGAACGCGGCTCCGCCCTGTTCAGCATCGACGTGATCGAGATACCCAAGGCGAACCCGGCCGCATCGCGCATCGTCGACAGCCCGCGCGTTTTCGCCGACGGCGACCGGATCGCCGGGCTGTGGGCGGGCGGCGATCACGGCGACGGCACGCAGGACACGCGCCGCACCGACCAATGTCATGACATCACCATCTTCCCGACCAAGGGGCTGGCCGCCGGGGCGTGCAGCGGCAACGGCATTGTGCTGGATATATCGGACCCGCGCAAACCGGTGCGCGTGGACGCGGTGACGGACACCGGCTTCGCCTACTGGCATTCGGCCACCTTCAACAACGATGGTACGAAGGTTGTGTTCACGGACGAATGGGGCGGCGGCGGGCGGCCACGCTGCCGGACATACGACCCCATGACCTGGGGCGCCAATGCCCTGTACGATCTGGCCGATGGCAAGCTGACCCCGCGCAGCCTGTACAAGATGCCCGCCGCGCAGGGCGAGATGGAGAATTGCGTCGCGCATAACGGATCACTGGTGCCGGTGCCGGGGCGCGACATCTTCGTGCAAGCCTGGTATCAGGGCGGCATCTCGCTGATGGATTTTACCGATACCGCCAATCCGGTGGAGATCGCCTATTTCGATCGCGGGCCGATCGACGCGGACCAGATGGTGCTGGGCGGATTCTGGTCCGTCTACTGGTATGATGGCCGCATTTACGGCACCGAAATCGCACGCGGGCTGGACGTGCTGGAGCTGGAGCCGAGCGAGTATCTCAGCGCCAACGAGATCGCGGCAGCGAAGGAAGCCATGCTCGACCCCGCGCAGAACGGCACGTTCAATCCGCAACAGCAATATCCCGTCCGCTGGCCCGACAGTCCGGCGGTGGCGCGCGCCTATCTGGACCAGATGCAGCGCATGGAGCCGCAACCCGAAGCGATGCTCGCACCGTATCTGGCGGCACTGGATGCTGCAGAAGCGGGCGATGCCGGCGCCGCGTCGGCGCTGGACCGGCTGGCGGACGACCTGTCCGAAGCGCCGGGCGTGAACGTGAAGCTGGCCGAAACGATGCGCGGCATCGCGGAAGGGTTGCGTAAGGGGGGATAGCCTACGGGCCGATGTGGAAGGTGTTCCTTTGCCGCGCTTGCGCCTAGGCGCGCACGGCGATGATTGCGAACGCCCCACCCCCTGCTGCGAACCCGTGGCGCACAGAGCTGCGCGCCACCTTCGCGATGAGCTGGCCGCTGGCGGCGGCGAACCTGTTGCAAATGCTGACCTATGCGGTGGACGTGATCTTCATCGCGAGGCTGGGCGAGGCACCATTGGCGGCATCGGCGCTGGTGGTGGCGCTGTTCGGGCTGGTGCTGTGGGCGTTGTCCGGCCTGACCGGTGCCGTCGCGCCGGTCATTGCGGCGGCGGTGGGCACGGGGGATGTCCGAAGGGGCAGCGTGGTGCGCCCGGTCCGCCGCGCCACGCGCATGGCGCTGTGGCTGGCGGTAATCAGCGGCGCGGGCGGTATGGCATTGTGCCTCGCTCTCGGCCCGCTGATGCGCGCGACAGGGCAGAGCGACGACATCATCGTGCTGGCAACCAGCTACAATTCGCTGCTGGTATTCTCGATGATCCCGATGCTGCTGGCAAACGTGCTGCGCAGTTTCGTTTCCGCGCTGGGCCATCCGGTGTTCGCCACCATCATCACGGCGGGCGGCATCGGGGTGAACACAGGCGCGAACTACGCCTTCATCTTCGGCAATCTTGGCGCACCGGAGCTTGGGTTGCAGGGGGCGGCCGTGGCGACGATCCTGACCACCAGCACGACCTTCGTCGCCTATGTTCTTGCCATCCGGTACACTCGCCACCTCAATCGCTTCCATGTTTTCGGGCGGCTATGGGTTCCGGATTGGGCGGTGTTCCTGCGCATCGTTCGTCTCGGCACGCCCATCGCGCTGACCATCACGGCGGAGGCCGGTATTTTCGGGGCAGCAGCCTTTCTAATGGGCAATATCGGTACCGCGCAGCTGGCCGCGCATACGGTGGCGTTGCAGATTGCGGCGCTGGCCTTCCAGGTGCCGTTCGGCATCGGGCAGGCGGCGACCATCCGCGTCGGCTATTTCTACGGCGGGGGCGACCGGGCGGGCATGGCGCGCGCAGGCTGGACCGCGATTGTGTTGGGCACCGGTTTCATGGCCATCACGGCGGCGGCTATGGTGCTGTTCCCCCGTGCGCTGCTGGCGATCTATCTTGACCCCGGTGCTGCCAAGAACGCGGTGCTGGTCGGTTTTGCACTTACCTACCTGAAAATTGCTGCCGCGTTCCAGCTGGCGGACGGGGTACAAGCGGTGGCGGCGGGCGCGTTGCGCGGATTGCAGGATACCCGGGTGCCGATGTGGATTGCGGCGTTCAGCTATTGGGTGCCGGGTATCGGCGTGGCGGTGCTGCTGGGCTTCTACACCGCGTTGGCAGGCGTCGGTATATGGCTCGGGCTCGCAACAGGATTGACCGTGGCCGCCGTGCTGCTGCTCTGGCGCTGGTTGAAGCGGGAGACGCTGGGCCTGACTGCGGCCTGACGTGAAAAGCTGCTAGGCCACGCTAAGCGATAACCTTTGTTATTCAACCGCCTATGTCATCCTTCCGTAACGGAACATTCGGGTGGCGAAGTCCCTTGATACCCTGAGCGCCCGGAAGTGGGCGATAATTTAACCAGGGGTAAAAGAATGGCCGAAATTCCGGTAAAAGAAAAATCGAGCATGAACTGGCTGTGGATTCTGCTGGCGCTGTTGGGGCTAGCGGCACTGCTGTATTTTCTGTTCGCCGCTGGCGATGACGAAGAAGTCGCAACGGCAGAACCGGTCGAAGCAGTCGAAACCATGGAAACACCCGTGGCATCCGCTTACACGATCGGCGAAACGGTTACGCTCGACGGGGTTCGCGTCACCGAACTGACGGGGGATATGTCTTTCCGCGTCGATAACAACGGCACCGACACGTTCGTCGTGTTCGACGAGCGGCCGACCCCCGATACCGCACAAGAAGGCGCATTCGACATCAATGTAGGCCAGCTTGTAAACCTCACCGGTACAGTCATGGCCGGTGACGCAGCGATGCCCGAAGGCGTCGATGCCACCGTCCCCGCAGGCATGGATAGCTATATCTACGCCACCGACATGACAGTAGCTGAGCGCGCCGAATAACCGCTGCGTTTCCACCACACTCAATCCAAATCGAAGGAATATATCATGCGTAACGACACCCGCTTTGCAAAGCTGGATGCACTCGACAATTACGAGCTTGTCAATGACGACCAGGACATCCGCGGTCGCCCGCTGGTCAGCTCGGAAGGCAAGCAGTTCGGCATTATCGAAGATCTGCTGGTCGATGGCGACAAAGATCATGTAGTCGCTGTGCGACTTGAAGATGGACGCACCTGCGCCGTCGAGCCGCTTGAAATTCATGACAATGCCGTAGTTTATGGCCATGCTGCCAAAGCCTATGCCGATGAGGGCGTTGCTGCCGGCCATGTGGTAGAAGAAGAAGTCATCCCTGTAGTCGAGGAACAGGTCGCGATCGGCAAGCGCGTGGCAGATACTGGTGCAGGCATTACCGTTCGCACTCGCGTGGTTGCCGACACCGTTTCCGAAGATGTGCACCTTCGCGACGAAACCGTTTCGGTCGAAAAGCGTGCAATCAACGAGCGCGTCAGCAGTGCCGATGCCGAGGCCTTGTTGAACCAGGGCGATACGGTTGTCTCGATGACCGAACACGATGAAGAAGTGGTCGTGGCAAAGGATGCGGTCGTTACGGACGAAGTCGTCGTCAAGAAGACGGCCGACGACAAGGTCGAACGCGTGACCGAAACGGTCCGCAAGACCGAGGTCGATATCGATCGCGACAATACGCGCAACCGCACCTGATCAAGGTACGAGTGAAGAAGCAACGGGCCGGCTTCCTTCGGGATGTCGGCCCGTTCCGTTTTTGATTCCCTATGAAAGACGTTTTGCCATGACCCGACGCCATTCCGAACCTTCCGCTGCTATATCGGACAGAGCGTCCGGCAAGACTGTCGAAGAACATCGTATCCCCGTGGTCGAGGAGCGTGTCAGCACGCGCAAGGTTATCGTCGAAGGTGATACCGTTACAGTACGCACAACACCGGTGGAGACGAGCGAAGCAGTGGAAGCGGACCTGTTACGCGAAACCGTGGACGTTACCCGCGTCACCGTGAACGAACCGATCGACGCGATTCCCGATACGCGCGAAGAGGATGGCGTCACTATCGTTCCGGTGGTCGAAGAGCGCCTTGTAACGACGCGGCAGCTTGTCCTGGTCGAAGAGATCCACGTGCGACGCATCAGGCGGACCGAGACAGTCCGGGAAAACGTTCCACGTGTCCGGACCGAGGTCTCGATAGAGAAGTCCTCTCCCAATCCGCAAGAATAAGGCCGTGGCGCAGATACCACACGGTCCGGCGCACTGATAAAGGTCGGACCGAAACAAATATCACGCTTGCCCCGTTGACGGATCAGACGCGCATAGCCACATGCGCACCGGCTGGCACTCTCGCACAGTGAGTGCCAGCGGTTCTATTTTCAACGAGAGAAAGAAAGGTCATCACTATGGCATTTCGTCCGCTACACGACCGCGTACTGGTCCGTCGTATCGAAGCCGACCAGAAGACCGCTGGCGGGATCATCATTCCCGACAGTGCCCAGGAAAAACCCAGCGAAGGCGAAATCGTCTCCGTTGGTTCCGGCAGCAAGTCCGAAGACGGCACCGTCACTCCTCTTGACGTGAAAGCAGGCGACCGCGTGCTGTTCGGCAAATGGGGTGGCACCGAGGTCAAGCTCGACGGCGAAGACCTGCTTATCATGAAAGAAAGCGACATCATGGGGATCATCGGCTGAGCCGACCTCTCTGACGCTTCCCCTTTCCAACCAATCCAGGAGAAACCAACATGTCTGCCAAGGACGTAAAATTCGGGCGTACCGCCCGCGAAGGCATCCTCAAGGGTGTCGACACGCTCGCCAATGCCGTCAAGGTCACGCTCGGCCCGAAGGGTCGCAATGTCGTGATCGACAAGAGCTTCGGCGCGCCGCGCATCACCAAGGACGGCGTCACCGTCGCCAAGGAAATCGAACTTTCCGACAAGTTCGAGAACATGGGCGCGCAGATGCTGAAGGAAGTGGCATCCAAAACGAACGATCTCGCCGGTGACGGCACCACCACCGCAACGGTGCTTGGCCAGGCCATCGTGCGCGAAGGTATGAAGTCGGTTGCCGCCGGCATGAACCCGATGGACCTGAAGCGCGGCATCGATCTTGCTGTTGCCAAGGTTGTCGAAAACCTCGTCAGCCGATCCAAGGATGTGGCCGGTTCCGATGAAATTGCGCAGGTCGGCATCATTTCCGCAAACGGCGACGAGGAAGTCGGCCGCAAGATCGCCGAAGCGATGGAAAAGGTCGGCAAGGAAGGTGTCATCACTGTCGATGAAAGCAAGGGCCTCGAATTCGAGCTGGAAACCGTCGAAGGCATGCAGTTCGATCGCGGTTACCTGTCGCCCTATTTCATCACCAACCCTGACAAGATGACGGTGGAACTCGACAACCCCTACATCCTGATCCACGAAAAGAAGCTGACCAATCTGCAGTCGATGCTGCCGGTGCTGGAAGCCGCGGTCCAGTCGGGCCGTCCGCTGCTGATCATTGCGGAAGACATCGAAGGCGAAGCACTCGCCACGCTGGTGGTCAACAAGCTGCGCGGCGGTCTGAAGGTCGCGGCGGTCAAGGCACCCGGCTTCGGCGATCGTCGCAAGGCGATGCTGCAGGACATTTCCATCCTGACACAGGGTGAAATGGTCAGCGAAGATCTCGGCATCAAGCTGGAGAACGTCACGCTGGGCATGCTGGGCGAAGCCAAGCGCGTCACCATCGACAAGGACAACACCACGATCGTCGACGGTGCCGGTAGCGAGGAAGACATCAAGGCACGGGTCGGCGAGATCCGCGCGCAGATGGAAACCACGACCAGCGATTACGACAAGGAAAAGCTGCAGGAACGTCTTGCCAAGCTTGCGGGCGGCGTCGCCGTCATCAAGGTGGGCGGTGCGTCCGAAGTCGAAGTGAAGGAACGCAAGGACCGTGTCGACGACGCGCTGCACGCGACCCGTGCCGCTGTCGAGGAAGGCATCGTCCCGGGCGGCGGTACCGCGCTGCTTTACGCAACCAAGGTACTGGAAGGCCTGACCGGCGACAATGATGACCAGACGCGCGGGATCGACATCGTGCGCCGTGCCATCGTTACGCCGGCGCGCCAGATTGCCGAGAATGCGGGCCATGACGGCGCCGTTATCACCGGCAACCTGTTGCGTGAAAACGACGAGACGCAGGGCTTTAACGCGGCGACGGATACCTACGAGAACCTGGTGTCCGCCGGCGTGATCGACCCGACCAAGGTCGTGCGCGTGGCGTTGCAGGACGCAGCATCGGTTGCCGGTCTGCTTATCACCACCGAAGCAGCCATTTCCGATGCACCAGAGGAAAAGGGTTCCGGCGGTGCAGGCGGCGGCGGCATGCCTGATATGGGTGGCATGGGCGGAATGGGTGGCATGGGCGGCTTCTAAGCCTTCCAAACCTCCTGTCGCTTATCGACAACGAAAGACCCGGCGGAGCAATCCGTCGGGTCTTTTCACGCCCACTCTCGGTCGTTCAAGCAGCGGCGCGTTTTGCGAACATGGTGGACAGCACCCGCTGGTCGTCTTCGAAACTCAACCGGTCGCGACCGGCCTCCTTGGCGTGATACAGCGTCTTGTCCGCCTGTCGGTAAGCCGCAGCGATACCGTCGCCACCAATCCGGGCCATGCCGATACTCACTGTGATCGGTTCGCTCAGCGCGGGAAGCGCGGTCGCCGCCTCGGCCGTCAACCGGGCGCGCACTTCGTTCAGCAGCAGCGCGGCGGCGGGTGCGTTGGCCGCATCGACCAGCATGGCGAACTCCTCGCCACCCAGTCGCCATGATCCGACCACTCGCTCGTCGGCACTTGCCGCGAGCAGGGTCTGGCCGATCGAACGCAACACATCGTCGCCCACCTGGTGGCCATGCGCATCGTTCACTTGCTTGAACCGGTCCAGATCGAGAATGGCAAGGAAGTCGCCGCTGCGCCATGCGCGCGCATCGAAGGCGCGGCGGTTGGGCAGACCGGTCAGCGCATCGGCATAGGCCTGCTGGTTCAGTTCCGCTTCCTTCGCCACCGCCTCGTCGCGCTGGCGGCGCAAGTCGCTGACCCGCCATGCCACCGCCATCGCGATGACCACTGCCATGTAAGCCAGCGCGTAATAGATGGCGTGGTCCCAGCGATAACTGCCCTGGTAGAAATTCATGCCGCGCGCGATCCGTTCGACACCGAACAGGGCGGGCACGGTCCATGCCGCCGCAATCCAGCGTATCGATGCCCCGCCAACGCGCCAGGAATCTACGATAACGACCGCGAACATGATGAGAGCGGGCAGAAACCCGAAATGATAGATCGGACGGATGACAAAGGGAAACGACCGGCCAAACAGCGGCATCAGCAGCGCGTTCGCAACCAGCAGCATGGCCGATGCGATCAGGAGGTTGCGGTAAAGCGGCCGGATGTGCCGCGCATTCACGAAGGTGAGGATGAAGGGGGCGATGCTGGCGACGGCCAGGCTGAGCGAAGCGTAGGAGATGGCCGTGCGGGCGAACAGTCCGAGATCCGGCCAGATCATGAAGATGAGCGAGCCGGAAGACAGCGTGTAGCCGACGAACAGGCTCGACAGGACAATGTGCCATACCGCGAACCGGTTCTTCAGGCTGCCAAAGATCGCTGCACTGTAAAACCCGGCCAGTGCCATCACGCCCAGGAAGAAGGCAAACAGAACCGCACCGTACAACTTCGCGGCCGCAACCGTTTCGCCAGGCTCCAGCTCCATCCGGTTTACCGTGGCCGTTGTCAGCGCGCCGTCGATCCGAACATAGACACGCAGCGGGTGTTCTACTGCCGAATACAGCGGGATGCCGAACCGGGTCTGCGGCAGCCATGCGCGCGCGATGTCTGCTGAACCCAGCGTGGCGCTTCGCGGCGGCTGGTCGGCGAATTCGATATAATAGCGCAGGCCGTCGAACGCCCCGGCATCACCGGTCAGGCTGATGTCCCGGCCTTGCGGCAGGGCGGCGGTATCGAACCGTATCCAGACATGGCGATTTTCCACATCGGCAGACGTTTTGTCGCATTGCCATCCGCCGGGTCCGGAATCGAGTAACTGCACCTGCGACAGCGGTACCGGGGTTGCGCTGCCATACACACACGTCTGCCCGGTTATCCCGCCAGGATGGCGCGCGGCGGCGGTGCTGGCGGTGCATGCCAGCACGGCCAGTATCGCCAGGAAGAGAGAACGGCACAGCGTCATGTCGGGCAAGGTAAGCAGGGATGGTTGCCAACCCGTTCACGCGGACCGTAGTAGTCATCGCCTTTCGGCGCGGAACGGAGCAATCAGGGCGGCTGGCAATTTTGTATCCTGTTCCGCATTCGCATCGTCTACGCCCACCGCGTTGGTGCCCGGTCCGGCGATGAAGGTGCCGTGCAGCCGGTCCCAGAAAGCGAGGCCGCTGGTGTAATTGCTGTCCTGCTCGGCTTCGATCCGCGAATGGTGGATGCCGTGCATGCCGGGCGTCGTCAGCACCCGCGCCAGCAGCGCATCGGTATTGCCGGGCAGGCGCAGATTGGAATGATGGAACGCGATGGACGCATTGAAAAAGCGCCGCCACCAGCGCAGCGCCTTGGGGCTGACGCCCGCCAGCCGCACCTGCACCAGCCGCCACGGCAACGAGACCAGCATGTCGGCTGCATGGAAACGCACCGCCGTGCTGACATCCATGTCCGGATCGACGTGATGCACCCGATGGAACCGCCACAGCAACGGCACGCGATGCGTGGCGACGTGCCACCAGTAGAACCCGTAATCCATCGCTATGATACCGCCCAGCAGCCGCAACGAAGGCGGCAGGTGCTGCGCGATACCGCTGCCACGGGCGAGATTGCGCCGCGCCACACGCTGCGCCAGCGGCTCCTCCACTGCCGCGACCACTGCCGCACAACTTGCCCCCAATGCGGCATTGCGGAGGTTGCGCCGCAGTGCGGGCCGATTGGCATAGCGCAGCGGGCGTTTACGTTCGGCCACCAGCAGCGCGACAAGCGCGGTTCCGGCGGCAAAAGTGAAGAGAGCGGCGCGCGACATCCTCGCACCATCTGCCTTATGGTCCGTCCGCCGTCGAGGGGCTATGCACCGCCGCAATGACCGATCCCCGCCCTACCGATGCCCACCTCCATATTTTCGCGCGCTGGCCCGAACCCGGCAAAGCCAAGACGCGGCTTATCCCGGCATTCGGCGCGGATGGGGCGGCGGCGATCTACACCAGGCTGCTGGCGCACACCGTCGCGATGGCGAAGGCCAGCGGGCTGGACTTTACCGTCCGGGCGACAGGCGCATCGCCGGAGCGGTTCCAGCAGGCGTTCGGTGAAGACGTGACCTTTATCGATCAGGGCGAGGGCGATTTGAGTGCAAAACTGTCACGCGTGCCCGCGCCCGGTATCGTCATCGGCAGCGACTGTCCGGGCCTTACGCCTGCCCTGTTGCTGGCCGCCCGCGATACGCTGGTCAAGACAGACGGGGGCAAAGACGCGGTGGTGATCGGCCCCGCGCGCGACGGCGGCTATTACCTGCTGGGTTTTGCCGAAGACGCAGGGTTCGCCTTTGCGGATATGGCGTGGAGCACCGACACTGTATTCGCAGAAACCGTCCGCCGTTTCGTGGCGCGCGGGTTCCGCCCCGCCATCCTGCCCGAATTGAGCGATATCGATACGGCAGACGACCTGGCCGACTGGCCGGAGTTTCGCATGTGACACAGCCCGCCGTCGCGCTCGTAATTCCGGTGCTGGACGAGGAAAGCACCCTGCCCGCGCTGGTCGAAACGCTCGCCGCGCTCGATCCTGCGCCCGCCGAAATCGTAATGGTCGATGGTGGCAGCGGCGATGCCAGCGTGCCCCTGGCGCGCGATGCAGGCTGGACCGTCATCGAAACCGAAGCTGGCAGGGCACGACAGATCAATTGCGGGGTGGAGGCGGCACGTGCGCCGCTTGTCTGTGTGCTTCATGCCGACAGCATTCCACCGCGCGACATGGTGCAGGTGATCCGCAACACGTTGGCCGACGACCGCATCGCGCTCGCCAGCTTCACCCCCCGCATCGCCGGGCCGGACGGCACGCGCTGGGGCACAACGCTGCATAACTGGATAAAGACCTGGTATGCCCCGCTGATCACGCGCCCGCATTTGTTCGTGCGCGGGGTGCGCCTGCTGTTCGGCGATCACGGCATGTTCTTCCGCCGCGCACAGTTCCGCGCATTGGGTGGCTGCACACCGTCCGACATGGTGATGGAGGAAGCCGATCTGTGCGTGAAGTTCGCGCGGTCTGGCCGCATCCGCATGGTGCCGCGCTGGATCGTCACCTCGGACCGTCGCATCGCGGCGTGGGGGCCGCTGAAAGCCAACTGGATTTACTTCAAGGTCGGTATCCTGTGGGCCATTGGCGCGCGCAGCCGGATGGAGCGCGACTATCCGCATGTGCGCTGACTAGGCTACGAGCACGGGCGCTGCCTTCAGGAAGCCCTGCGCGATAGCATAATCCACCAGTCGCCCGACAAACGCTGCATCGGTCGGCGGGCAATGCAGTCCCGTTAGCGCGCGCAGTGCAGTGTCGTCGAACCGCGGATCGCGCTGGAAATAGCTTGCATAGAGCGCCGCGACGCGGGTGTAGAGGCGGCGCTCCAGCGGTGGCAGAGCGGTAGGATCGAACCGGTCGGGAGCAACAAGTTCGGGCCGGTGGAATTGCGGGTAGCCGGCGATGGCATCGGTGAATGCGGCAACGGGCACCGGCCGTTCCGCGACCAGATGGAACGTGCCGCCGGTCGCAGCTTCCATCCGCTTCGCCAGCGCGACGATACCGCCTGCAACGTGGTCGATCGGCACAAAATCCAGCGTCGCGTCCGGCAGGGCCGGCAAATGCGATATCCGCCCCTCCGCAATCAGCTTGAACGCGGCATAGATCGTGTCGAACTGGCGGATCTCCCCGTCGCCATGCGCACCGACCACGACGCTGGGCCGCGCGATGGCCCAGCGCGCGCCAGACGCCCGCACCAGCTGTTCGCCTGCGGCCTTGCTCGCCTCGTATCCATTGGCGAAGCCCGCGTCCGGCCCATCCACCGGCAGCGCATCGCTTTCCAGAATGGCGCCATCGCGCGTGCCGCAGACATACGCGGTGCTGACATGCAGCATCGACATGCCGCCCGCTTCGGCCAAGGCGAGGACATTGCCGGTGCCGCGCACATTGGTGGCGGCGTATTCCTCTTCCGTCAGGTCGAACCGCACGCTGGCCGCGCAATGGATAACGAGATCGTGCGCGGATGCGGAGGCAAATCCGGCATCGTCCAGCCCCAGCCGGTCGCGCGCAATATCGCCGCGCAGCGTCGCCGCGACCGCGACGGCGGACCCGTCATTGGCGCGAATTTCGGGATTGCGATGGATGAGGGCGGTGACACTGTGCCCTGCCCGCACCAGCCGCGCGCACACTTCGCCACCCAGCAGCCCAGCCGCCCCCGTAACCAGTATGCGCATCAACAGCAGGCGGCGGGACTGTCGGGCACGCTTCCCTGCCCTGCATCGAACGGGATCGACACGCCGCAGTCAGGGAAGATACCGTAATGCGTGGCGAAATCGCCGAAGAATTCGAAATGCTCGGCAAACCGCGTCTGCGCCAGCATCCGCCAGCTGTTGCCGCAGATAGGGAACATCCGCCCTGCCTCTATCCGGTGATGCGCGTCCAGTTCGAAAATCCGTTCCTGCCCCGGCACTGTGCCCATGTAACGCACCGCCTGTCCGTAATCCTCGCACTGGCTTTCCAGCTCGCCAAGCTTGAACAGGCGATAGGTTGCCGAATGGAAACCGATGCCGTCCAGCTTGGCTGCCACAGCCGCGTCGCCGATTTCCAGCGGGCGGCTGGTGACGAGTCGCGGATCGGCGAACCCCGCTGCCTTCGCCAGTGCCACGAAATCGCCCCAGTACAGCGCGCCCGACAGGCATTCGCCATGCAGCACCGGATCGTCCTTCAGACCGTCCGGCACGCGGCGGTCGGCATAGACGTCGGAGAAGTACAGCTCGCCGCCTTCCTTCAGCAGCGCATGGGCGGCGGCGAAGACAGCCTGCTTGTCCGCCACCAGATTGATGACGCAGTTGGACACGATTACGTCGTAATGCGCCGCTGGCAGGTCCAGTTCGGCAAGCTTTTCCAGGTCGCCTTCCA
The DNA here is from genome assembly GCA_963838735.1 of uncultured Alphaproteobacteria bacterium. Classification (GTDB taxonomy): domain Bacteria; phylum Pseudomonadota; class Alphaproteobacteria; order Sphingomonadales; family Sphingomonadaceae; genus Parerythrobacter_A. The sequence goes on along the minus strand of CAWISG010000006.1, from coordinate 282,338 downwards.
CGAATGCGACAATGGATTTGGTATAGCCGAACGCCTCGCGGTGCCATTCGCGGTACTGGTTGGCGATGGCGAGCTGTTCGGGCGTGGTGTCGACGCCGGTGACACTGCCGTCCTCGCCGACGAACTGCGCCAGGATATAGGCGTCCTGCCCGCTGCCGCTGCCCAGATCGAGGATATGCGCGCCGCCGATGGCCTGCGGGGAAACGAGGCCGCAGCCGTAATAGCGGGCGCGCACATCCTCATGCACGCGGCGCATCGCGTCCATGATCGCGGGTGGCGGTGCCTCGGCGGTGCAGCAGGCATCGGTCTTGAGATCGTCCGATCCGGTAAGGACGCGGCCGTAATAATCGCGGGAGTTTTCGATATTCATGTAACCGTCTCGTGCTTGCAAGCGAAAGGGGATGGACAGGTGCGTCGTTAGAAAGCGGTTCGCTTGCAAGCCCTAATTGGTTACGCCGTTGCGCAATTCCTGCGCCCGGCACGAAAAGGCGGCCCCCGTTATGAAGTTCACCCATGATGCAATCGTGATCGGCGGCGGTGCGGCCGGATTGACGGCGGCGGGCGGCTGCGCGCTGTTTGGCCTCGACGTTGCGCTGATCGAGGGCCACAAGATGGGCGGCGAGTGCCTCAATAATGGCTGCGTGCCGTCCAAGGCGCTGATTACCGCCGCCAAGCGCGCCGCCGAGGCGCGCGAGGAAAGGCGCTATGGCATCACGCTGGCCGCGCCGCAGGTGGACTGGTCGGGCGTCCATGCCCATGTCCACCGGGCCATCGCCGATATCGAACACCACGACAGCGCCGAGACGTTCGAGGCGATGGGCGTCGAGGTCATCAAGGGCGACGCCACGCTGACCGGCAAATATACGGTCGAGGTCAACGGGCGCACGCTGTCCGCGCCGCGCATCGTGCTGGCCACCGGGTCAAAGCCTTTCGTGCCGCCGGTCGAGGGGCTGGCCGATGTGTCTTACCTCACCAACGAGACCCTGTTCGACCTGACCGAGCAGCCGGACCACCTCGTCATCATCGGCGGCGGCGTGATCGGGATGGAAATGGCACAGAGCTTCCGGCGGCTGGGCAGCGATGTCACCGTCATCAACCCCGGCCCGCTGATGGGACGCGACGATGCGGACTCGGTTGCGGTCGTCGCCGGGGTCATGCGGGACGAGGGCGTCCGGTTCGTCGATGGCAAGGCGGAGCGCGTTGCGAAGGACGGCGACAGCATCACCGTCCATACCGATGGCGGCGAAGCGATTACTGGCTCGCACCTGCTGGTCGCGGTCGGACGCACCGCACGGACCGAAGGGTTCGGGGCGGACACGCTGGGCCTGGAAACCGGCGGGAACGGCTTTGCGGTGGACGCACGGCGGCGCACCTCGATGAAGCATATCTACGCCATCGGCGATTGCCGCGAAGGGCCTCGCCTGACGCATGTAGCGGGCTATGAGGGCAGCAACGTCGCGCTGGAAATCTGCACCGGCGTACCGGCCAAGGTGGACTGGACCGCCCTGCCCTGGTGCACCTTCACCGAACCCGAAGTGGCGCAGGTCGGCCTGACCGAAGCCGATGCGCGTGAACGACATGGCGATGGCATCACCGTCATCACCGAACCCTTCGCCGACAACGAGCGCGCGGTTGCGGAGGGCAACACGCTGGGGCATTTCAAGCTGGTGCTGAAAGGCAAGAAGGTGATCGGCGCCAGCATCTGCGGCAAGCACGCGGGCGAAATGCTCTTGCCGCTTACGCAGAGCATCACCGGCAAGAGCAGCACATTTGCACTGGGCAGCGCCATCGTGTCCTACCCGACCCGCTCCGAAATCCTGAAAGCGGCGGCGTTCAAGGCATGGGAGCCGACGGTGTTCGGCAACCTGCCGAAGAAATACGCAAGAACGGTAGCGGGACTACGGAAGCGATTTGCATGAGTAATACGACCACCAAACGCCGCCCCCGCAATGCGCCTACCGGCGTCTCGCCCTTTCAAATTGCAGGCGACGCCCTGCCGCGCGGGAAATTCGCCGATCCTGATCTGACCGCCAAAGGTGAACCGCGCGCCCGCGTGCCGATGGTGCGGCTCGAAACGCTGTGGTTCAACACCGGTACGCTGTGCAACCTCGCTTGCGCCAGCTGCTACATAGAAAGCAGCCCGACCAATGATGCGCTGGTCTTTATCCGCCATGCCGACGTGGTGCCGTTTCTGGAAGCAGCAGCGGGCATGGCAACCCGCGAGATCGGCTACACCGGCGGCGAACCCTTCATGAATCCGGATTTTCCCACCATGCTGGCCGACACGCTAGAGCGCGGGTTTGCCGCGCTGGTGCTGAGCAATGCGATGAAGCCGATGCGGCGACACGAGGCAGTTTTGCTGGACTTGCGGAAACGGTTCGGCGCGATGCTGACCATGCGCGTCAGCCTCGACCATCATACGCAGGCGGGACATGAGGGCGAGCGCGGACCGCGCAGCTGGGAGCCTGGATTGGCAGGGCTGAAATGGCTGTCCGACAACGGCTTCTCCATTGCGGTCGCCGGGCGGCTATTGCCCGGCGAAACGATGGCGCAGGCGCGCAGCGGCTATGCCGCGCTGTTCGCGGCGCAGGACATCGCCATCGACGCCGCCGATCCGGCACGGCTGGTTCTCTTTCCCGAAATGGACGCGACGAAGGATATCGCGGAAATTACTACGGCGTGCTGGAGCATTCTGAACAAGAACCCCGCCGACATCATGTGCGCGACCAGCCGCATGGTGGTGCACCGCAAGGGCGAACCCGCCCCGCGCGTCGCCGCCTGCACACTGATACCGCACGATCCCGGGTTCGACATGGGCGGAACATTGCAAGAGGCCGCGCGCGCCGTATCGCTGAACCACCCGCATTGCGCGCGTTTTTGCGTGCTGGGCGGCGCGAGTTGCTCGGCCTAGCCCATCGGCTTACCTGTCGGGCGTTACATCCTGCCGTACTTGCATATCGTCGGCGGTTGGCAAACCGGCAGGCGGCGGCACCGCAGGCTGGTAGACGATGCCGAACTGGAACCGCGCCCACACCCGCTCATGGATGAAATACAGGATGAGCTTGGTGATGATCTCCAGGCTGCCGATGGACACTGCCGTGGCGATATTGCCGGTGAAGAACCACGCCAGCACCATCGTATCGAGCGAGGCGATGGTGCGCCACGTCGCGGTCTTGGTGCTGGTGCGACGCAGCGTTTCCTTGCGCTTGCCGTTTACGACAGAAACGCCCCAGCCCCACCATGCCCAGAACCGTTCATGCAGGAAATAGAACACGATCTTGGTAACGACTTCGGTGATTGCGATGTAGCTGGCCTGCTGCAACGCTTCCTCGCCACTCGATTCCAACCCGAACAGCGGGCCGAGATAGGTGATAAGCAAATATGACAGCAGCAGCGTGTCGAGCGTGCCGACGGTGCGCCACGAAATCGCCTTCGCCACAGTGCGCTTCATCGCGACGCGCGGCGGGTTCGCCTTGACCGGTTGTTCGGATTCCGGACCGAATACCGGGGCTTCGGGTTGTTCGCGCATGGGCGGCTTGTGGTCAGTATGGGCCGCGTTGTCGAGGACGCATTACCGGCCCCGTAATTACAGAACGCGTATCACAGCACACGTATCACAGTACTCTGGCCGCCACCGCGTCCAGCGTTGCCAGCACTGCCGGGTCGCGCGCATCGGGCGCGGTTATCAACGCATGGTCGAGCACAGTATCCAGTGGCGAGGCGGCGCGCGTCGTGGGCAAAGCGGCAACCAGTTCCTCGATCGCCCGCCGTGCGATCGCGCCATTCGCGCCCATCTGCTGGATCACTTCGCTGACCTCCACGAAGGCCGCATCCTCTCGCCAGCAATCGTAATCGGTCACCATGCCGACCAGCGCGTAAGGCAGCTCCGCCTCGCGTGCCAGCTTGGCTTCGGGCATGGCGGTCATGCCGATAATGTCCGCGCCCCACTGGCGATACAGGTGGCTTTCGGCGCGGGTGGAGAATTGCGGCCCTTCCATCGCCAGATAGGTGCCGCCATGCGCCACCGTTCCACCCGCCTTGGTAACCGCCGCCGCCGCGAAGCCGGACAGCCGCTCGCACACCGGTTCGGCCATACTGACATGGGCGACCATGCCGGTGCCGAAGAAGCTGCTGGCGCGCCCTTTCGTCCGGTCGATGAACTGGTCCGCCACCACGAAATGACCCGGCGGCAACTCCTCGCGCAAGCTGCCCACCGAACTGATCGCCAGTATATCGGTGCAGCCCGCCCGTTTCAGCACGTCGATATTGGCGCGTGCGTTGAGGTCCGACGGCGCGATGCGATGGCCGCGCCCGTGGCGGGGGAGGAAGCGCAGCTGCACGCCGCCATCGCGTGGGCCGATCCGCCCGCACAGCACATCGTCCGACGGTTCGCCGAACGGGCTGCTGACGGTGATCCACTGCGCGTCTTCAAGCGCGTCGATCTCATAGAGGCCGCTGCCCCCGATGATGCCAATGGTCCAGGTGCTCATGCGCCTGCGCTTAGGCGAACGGCCCGCGTTCCTGCAACAAAATGCGCCATGGCGGATTGTAGGGAAGAACCCCCATACGGAGAAACATCTTGAAACTGCCCACCAACGCCCATGTCGCCATCGTGGACGGCGAACGCTTCATTCTTATGCGCAACGAAGGGCAACCGTTCGAACCCAGACTGGGCAACGCCAGCCATCCGGACGTCAACGCTACCAATCACAGCGCGGGTGTGCGCCATCAGGACGATATTGGCCAGGGGCGCGGCGGGACTGACCTTGACGAACTGGCGCACGGCGCGGGCGTTGCCGAATGGCTGAATGCCAAATGCGTGGCGGGCGAGATCGACGATCTGGTTGTCATCGCCGACCCCAAGACATTGGGCGAAATGCGGCGGCATTACCATGGCGAACTGGAAAAGCGCTTGCGTGGCGAGATCGACAAGACGCTGACCGGCGAAGCGTCGGACCGCATTGCCAAGGCCATTGCCGACGCCTGATTGTTTCGTCTCGGGCAGGATTCTGTCGCGCGCGCGACACTTTTGGTCGCGCGCCGACTTGTTGCGCCCTGCGTCCGCGTTAAGGCTTTAATCAGTATAACGGGACTAACCTTCCAACATGACAGCACTTTCCAGACGATTCCGTGCCCTCGCTGCCGGTCTAGCGTTCGCGTTCTCGATAACTGCACCGGCATTCGCCCAAGACAGGGGACAGGATGACGAGCGCCAGTTTATGTCGGCTTTCGACAGCACGTTCGGGACGCAGGAACGCAAACCGCAAAGTTTTGAGGCAATTTACGAAACCGGTTTCGAACAGCGTATCGCACAGCTGGCCGATGGAAATGGCGGGCGGATCGGCGTTCATGCCATCGATCTGGCCACCGGACAGGAAATTTCCGTGCTGGGCGACCAGCGTTTCCCGATGGCCAGCACCAGCAAGATCGCAATCGCTGCGGCCTTCATGGAGGGGGTAGAACAGGGCCGCTGGTCGCTCAGCAGCGAATTCCCGCTGCTGGTCCCCGTCGGATCGAAGAAATATTCCGGCGCCCGCGCGCCGGTGAAGCGCGGCAAATACGTCCCCGCGCATCGCCTGATCGAGATCATGATCACCCGTTCCAGCAACCAGGCGACCGACGCCTTGCTGGACGTCGTTGGCGGACCCGCTGCGGTGAACGACTGGATGCGCCGCGCCGGTATCGCCGAATTCGAACTGACGCGCGATATTGCCACTCTGGTCCGCGACGACGGCGAATACGACCCTGCCAACCATATCGACCGCCGCGACAGCGCCACGCCGCGCGCGATGGTGGAATTGCTGAGCGGGCTGTATCAGGGCAAGTGGCTCAACACGCAGAGCCGCCGCGTCATTATCGGCGCGATGGAGCGGACCGTGACGGGCACCCGCCGCATTCCCAAGCTGATCCCCGGGGGCGCGACCGTGGCGCACAAGACCGGATCGCTGAACAACACCAGCAGCGATATCGGTATCATTCGCGCGCCCGATGGGCGGGCGATGGCGCTGGCGATCTACGTCACCGGCCAGGGTACGCGCGGCAAGCGGGAAGCGCGCATCGCGCAGATCGCGCGTGGTATCTACGATGGCTATGTAAACCAACCGGCCAATGACAACGGGCGCGAATGGACCAACAGCCGTTACAACACAGGCGGCTGAATTAAGAACACCGGTTGAATTGGCAGGGCAAACGAAAAAGGGCGGCACCTTCCGGCACCGCCCCTTTTGACGAATTGAAACGTCAAGCCGATTAGTCGGCCATCGCTTCTTCTTCGGTTTCGTTCTGCATGGCAGCTTCGGCGTCGGCAGCGGTTTCTTCCGCACCGACGGCCATTGCGTCCGCGCCTTCTTCGATTTCGGTGCCAACGGCATCCATGTTGGCTTCGGTATCAGCAGCCATCGATTCGGTGGTGGCTTCGGCAGATTCCTGCGTGCCTTCCGAACAAGCGGCGAGGCTGAGGGCGGCGGCGCTTGCTGCGGCGACGAGAGCGATCTTACGCATAATGATATTCCTTGGTTGCGAGTGTTGTCGCAAGCGTTTGCCTGTGGGCGGAACCCTTGCGAGAAACCTTCCGTATGGTTGGCCTCTGCATTTCGAGATAATGGCAACAATATGGCAGCGCAACCCCTTTTGCCATATTGATGCCTTTTTTTTGCCATTTTTTTGCCACGATTAGTACGTGATGGTCGTTAAAGTCCGGTTTAGGGCCTAAACTTCCCTAAACTTCCGGTACCAATCGATATCGGCTGACCAGGGCACGACCGGCTGCTATCTCCGCCCAATGACAGTAACGCCCCACCTTTATCTGGTCGACGGTTCGGCTTATATTTTCCGCGCCTATCATCGTTTGCCTCCCCTGACGAATCCGGAAGGCACGCCGGTCGGTGCGGTCTATGGCTACACCACCATGCTGTGGAAACTTGCGGACGACCTCGACGCCGCCGACGGTCCGACGCATCTTGCCGTCATCCTCGACAAGTCGAGCCATTCGTTCCGCAACGACATATATCCCGACTACAAGGCCCACCGCCCCGATCCGCCCGAAGACCTGGTGCCGCAATTCCCGCTGATCCGCGATGCCACTCGCGCCTTCAGCCTCGCCTGCATCGAGGAGGAGGGGCTGGAAGCGGACGACCTGATCGCCAGCTACGCCCGCGCCGCGCAGGCGAAGGGGTGGAACACCACCATCGTCAGCAGCGACAAGGACCTGATGCAGCTGGTGGGCGAACGGGGCGGAGCGAAGATCGACATGCTCGACACCATGAAGAGCGCGCGGATCGGCGTCGAGGAAGTGGAAGAGAAGTTCGGCGTCGTGCCCGAACTCGTAGGCGATGTGCTAGCGCTGATGGGTGATTCGGTCGACAACATTCCTGGTGTGTTCGGTGTCGGCCCCAAGACCGCGACCAGGCTGATCCAGGAACATGGCGACCTGACCGCCGCGCTCGATGCCGCACCCGACATGAAGAAATCCAAGCTGAAGGAACGCCTGCTTGAACAGCGCGAGAATGCGGAATTAAGCCGCGTGCTGGTGACGTTGAAGGAAGACTGCGCTTTGCCGCAGCCGCTCGACGATTTCGCCCTGGCGGGCGTTCCGCCCGAACCGCTGGCTGCGTTTCTTGAACTGCACGGTTTCTCCAGCCTGCTGCGACGGCTGGAAGCGGGCGATGGCAGCCCGGACCGGCGCAACGATCTGGACCCCGGCAAAAAGGCCGAGCCTGCCCCCACCCTGCCCGACTGGCCCACGATCGACCGCACCGCCTATGCCTGCGTGCAAACCCGCGACGCGCTGGACGAATGGATCGCCCGCGCCTCAGCCGCGCGCCTCGTCGCGGTCGATACCGAGACCAGTTCGCTGGACGCGATGCGCGCCGAACTGGTCGGCATCAGCCTGGCCACCGGACCGGGCGAGGCGTGCTACATCCCGCTGGGCCACGGGGGTGGCGACATGTTCGACGACCGGCCCGACCAGCTCGACCGCGAGGAAGCCCTCGCCACGCTGCGCCCGCTGCTGGCGGACGAGGCGGTGCTCAAAGTGTTCCAGAACGGCAAATACGATCTGAATGTGCTGGCCCGCTACGATGTGCCGGTCGCGCCTATCGACGATACGATGGTGGTCAGCTTCGCATTGGATGCAGGCCGCGCGCTGGACGGGATCGGCGGCGGGCACGGCATGGACGAATTAAGCCAGCGCCATCTCGGTCACACCCCGATGGCGTTCAAGGACGTGTGCGGTACAGGCAAAAAGGCAATCTCCTTTGCCGAAGTGCCGCTCGACAAGGCCACGCAATATGCCGCCGAGGATGCCGAAGTCACTTGGCGGCTGCACCGTTTTCTACGCCCGCGCCTCGCGGTGGAAGGCGGCACGCGGATATATGAACGGGTCGACCGCCCACTGATCCCGGTGGTCGCGGCGATGGAGCGGCGCGGCATCAGGGTGGACCGGACCCGACTCGCGAAGCTGTCGGAGGAGTTCGCCGCGGAAACCGCCAAGCTCGAAGCGCAGGTCCATGAAATTGCCGGTGTCGAATTCGCCATCGGCAGCCCCAAGCAGTTGGGCGATGTGCTGTTCGACACGATGGGATACAAAGGCGCGCGCAAGGGCAAGAGCGGACAGTATTCCACCGACCAGACCGTGCTGGAACGGCTGACCAGGGAAGGCGCGCCTATCGCCGCCAAGGTGCTGGAATGGCGGCAGCTGTCGAAATTGCGCAGCACCTATACCGAAGCGCTGCAAAACGCGATCAATCCCGACACAGGCCGGGTCCACACCAGCTATTCGCTCACCGGCGCGCAGACCGGGCGGCTGAGTTCCACCGACCCGAACCTGCAGAACATTCCCATCCGCACCCCCATCGGGCGGCAAATTCGTGAGGCCTTCGTGCCCGAGGCGGGCAACGTCCTGCTCGCCGCCGATTACAGCCAGATCGAGCTGCGGCTGGCGGCGCATATGGCCGATGTCGATGCGCTGAAGGATGCGTTTGCCCAGGGCGAGGATATCCACGCCCGCACCGCGCGCGAAATGTATGGCGAGGTCACGCGCGATACCCGCGCGCAGGCGAAGACCATAAACTTCGCCATCCTCTACGGCATCTCGCGCTGGGGTCTGGCGGGTCGGCTGGAAGTCGAACCGGACGAGGCGCAGGCCATGATCGACCGCTATTTCGAACGCTTTCCCGGCATTCAGCGCTACATCGCGCAGACCTTGGAAAGCGTGCGCGCCAAGGGGTATTCGGAAACGCTGTTCGGGCGCAAGACGTGGTTCCCGCGCATTTCCTCGAAGAACCAGAGCGAGCGGCAGGGAAGCGAACGCGCCGCCGTCAACGCGCCGATCCAGGGCACCAGCGCCGACATTATCAAGCGCGCGATGGTCCGCATGGAACCGGCCTTGAGAGAGGCCGGTCTGACCGATGCGCGGATGCTGTTGCAGGTCCACGACGAACTGGTGTTCGAACTGCCCGAAGGCGACGTGGCCGCCGCTTCGCCGATCATCGAGCGGGTGATGGCGGAGGCGGCGCTACCGGTGGTCACGCTGGACGTACCGCTGCGCATAGATATCGGCACCGGGGCGAGCTGGGACGCGGCGCATTGATGGCTCGCCTTGCAAGCGGGGACACTGCCGCCTAACGCCCGCGCCATGTTCGAAGACCTGACACTGCCGGCCATCAATATCGCGTGGGACGAAGTAGCACGCGCCGCCATCCTGCTGGGTATCGTCGTCGTCGTCGCACTGACGGTGCACCGGGTGCTGTTCGGCGTGCTGAACAGCTTGGCACATCGGTCGCATAGCCGGGTGGACGAAGTGGCGCTGGCGCATTTGCGGTCACCCGCGCTGTGGCTGCTGATCGAAATCGCGATAAGCGTCGCCGACAATTACGATGCGAATATCGCGGCGGTCTGGGCGGCGATCAGCCCGTTCGCCATTCCGGCCATCCTCGGCTGGCTGGCGCTTGGCGTGGTCCGCGCTTTCGCCGCCGCACTGGACCAGCGCACAGACGAACGGATGGACCCGGTCGAAGCGCGCAGTCGCAAGACGCGCATCTCGCTGTTCAGCCGCGTCGCTGGTGCGATCATCATCGTGGTCACACTGGGCTTTGTGATGCTCGGCATTCCGGGCGTGCGCGATGTCGGTACCACGTTGCTGGCGTCCGCCGGTCTTGCCGCGCTTGCCATCGGTGCCGCCGCGCAACCTGCATTGCGCTCGCTGATCGCGGGGATGCAGATGGCGATTACGGAGCCGCTGCGGTTGGGCGATATGGTCAAGGTGGACGGGCATACGGGCCGCGTCGAGGAAATCCGCATGAGCTTCCTGATCCTGCGCACATGGGATGAACGCGCGGTGGTGGTGCCCACCGCCAGCCTGCTGGAAACAAGCTTCGAGAACTGGTCGCGCAAGAGCGAGAAGCTGACCGGGCCGGTGTTCCTTCATCTCGACCCCGCAACCCCGGTTGCTCCGATCCGCGCCGCATTCGAACAGTTTACCAAATCGCACGACCTGTTCGACGGACGCGCGCTGGCGTTGCTGATGACCGAGGCGCACCCTGAAAGCATCGAGCTGCGCCTGACCGTCAGCGCAGCAACCATCGGCGATCTTTGGAACCTGCGCTGCGCGGTGCGCGAACATATGATTACCTGGCTTCAGGCCGAAATGCCCGATGCGCTGATCCGGCACCGGCTCGAAGTGGAAGGCGCCAACGCGCGCGTATCGGAGGGTTAGCGCCTTCGCACTGCGCTAATCACCGCCGTGCTTCCGTTCGCGGGTGGATTCCACCATCCCTTCGCTCAGAAAGCCGATGGTGCCCTTTTCCGCCGCGCGTTTTTTCAGCTCGCCGCGCATCTTCTTGTATTCCGCTTCCATCTTGGCGGTCACCGTCGCGCGGCTGTCCTTCACCGCTTCCGCGAAGTCTGCGGCGGAGACCTCGCTGACATCGCCCCCGTCGCGACGCAGCGCGTTCAAGCCGGCGCGGCGGACCACGTCTTCCAGATCGGCTCCGGTGAAACGATCAGTGCCTTTCGCCACCGTCTCCAGCGAGACATCGTCAGCCAACGGCATCCTCGCGGTATGAATGCCGAGAATCTGTTCGCGACCCTTGGCATCGGGGGTACCCACATAAACCAGCTCGTCGAACCGGCCGGGCCGCAACAATGCGGGATCAACCAGCGTAGGCCGGTTGGTCGCGCCGATGACGACGACCGACTGCAAATCCTCCAGCCCGTCCATCTCGGCCAGGATGGTGTTGACCACGCGGCCCGTCACCTGCGGCTCGCCCTGCCCGCTGCCGCGCGCGGGCACCAGGCTGTCGATCTCGTCGATAAACAGCACGCATGGCGCAACCGATCGTGCGCGGCGGAACAGGCGCGCGATCTGCTGTTCGCTCTCGCCATACCATTTGGACAACAGGTCGCTCGACTTCATCGAAATGAAGTTCGCTTCCGCCTCCTTCGCCACCGCTTTCGCCAGCAGGGTTTTGCCGGTGCCGGGCGGGCCGTAGAGCAGGAACCCCTGCGCGGGCCGGATACCCAGCCGTGCAAACGCCTCTGCCTTGCGGAAGGGCAGCTCGATCCCCTCCTTCAGCATGGCGATGGCATCGTCGACACCGCCGATATCGTCCCAGCCGACATCGGGCACCTGCACCATGACTTCACGCATGGCGCTGGGCTGCACCCGCTTCAGCGCGCCAAGAAAATCCTCGCGCGTCACGCACAGGTCGTCCAGCACTTCGGGCGGAACGGTGCGTTCATCGAGGTTGAGGCGCGGCATGATCCGCCGCACCGCGTCGATAGCTGCCTCGCGCGCCAGCGCGGCGATATCGGCGCCGACGAAGCCATGCGTGGTTTTCGCCAGTTCGCCCAAATCGACCCGGTCGCCCAGCGGCATCCCGCGTGTGTGGATCGCCAGTATTTCGCGCCGTCCGCGCTCGTCCGGCACACCGATCACGATTTCCCGGTCGAAGCGACCCGGACGGCGCAGCGCCTCGTCTATCGCATCGGGCCGGTTGGTGGCGGCGATCACGACCAGGTTGGAGCGCGCCTCCAGCCCGTCCATCAGCGTCAGCAACTGCGCGACCAGCCGCTTCTCCGCTTCTCCCGCCACGCGGTCGCGTTTGGGCGCGATGGAATCGATCTCGTCGATGAAGATGATGGCAGGCGCGGCCTGCGTCGCCTTTTCGAACACCTCGCGCAGCGCCTTTTCGCTGTCGCCATAGCCCGACCCCATGATCTCCGGGCCGTTGATGGTGAAGAACTCGGCATCCGATTCGCTCGCCACCGCCTGCGCCAGCCGGGTCTTGCCGGTGCCGGGCGGGCCGTGCAGCAGCACGCCCTTGGGCGGATCGACGCCCAGCCGGGTGAACAGTTCGGGATAGCGCAGCGGCAATTCCACCATCTCGCGCAGCTGGCGAATGGTGTCGTCGATGCCGCCGACATCGTCGTAATTCACCCGGCCCCGCGGATCGCGGGGTTCCTCGAACTCGGCGCGCAGCTCGACCTCGGTATTCTCGTCGATATGGACGATGCCCTTCGGCGTCGTGGCCGCCACACTCAGGCGGATTTGCGTCAGCGCATAGGCGGGCGCGTTGAGCATGCGCTGCATCTGCGGCGGCATGTTCTGCACCGGCTGCTGGCCGGTCGTCGCCACCAGGTCGCCCGTAACCAGCGGCTTGCGATAGAAATTGCGCTTCAGTGCCTGCGCCGGACCCTGAAGGCGCATCTCGCGCTGGGCCGGTGCAAACACCACGCGCTTGGCGGGACGGGATGTGGCGACGGTGATGGTGACATGCTCGCCTGAGCCGACCTCGGCATTGCCGCGTTGCAGGCCGTCCAGCCGGATGATTTCCAGCGCCTGGTCCTCGTCATAGGCGGGCATGGCGACGGCGGCGGTGGCGCGCTTGCCTTCGATGGCCACGATATCGCCTTCGGTGATGCCCAGCGCCTGGAACGCGGTGCGCGGCATGCGGACGATGCCCTGTCCGCTTTCCTCCTGCCGCGCGGCGGCGACTTGCAGCCGGATAGTGGTCCCCTCGTCTTTCGAAGGCGCATCTGCGGGATCGGTATCGGCCATGCCAGTCATTGCTCCAAACGTGTGTTCGGATGAACAGGTAAGCGGCCCGTCCTGCGATGCAAACGATACCTTGGCGCGTACTATCGCGGCGCGCCAAGAAAAAGGCCCCGGCGAACGGATCGCCGGGGCCATGAAGTTTGGGAGAGGATGCCTAAAAGGCTCCTTGTATATGTATGCGGGACCGTTTTTGTGCAAGTGCGAAAGGAATTTAGATAATTGCGCTTTTTGCAAGTTTGGCAAATGACTGATCTAGCTTTATAATTCAGCCTTAACGAATAATATGCCAATTTATTCAGCAGTCATGGTAATGACGCATTGCAACATTGTCGCCACAGTGCCTAATTTTCCGCCAGACATTGCGAATCGTGACAAGCGGTCCGGCTCATATTAGGCAGGTCGACGATGAAGAAACTCTATCCCGATGCCGCAGCCGCCCTGTCGGGCGTGCTGACCGACAACATGCTGATCGCCAGCGGCGGGTTCGGCCTCAGCGGCCTGCCCGAGCGGCTACTCGACGCGATCGAGGCCAGCGGCGTTTCCGGACTGACCTTCGCCAGCAACAATGCCGGGATCGACAATGAAGGCATCGGCAAACTGCTCCGCAGCCGGCAGGTGAAGAAAATGATCTCCAGCTATGTCGGCGAGAACAAGGAGTTCGAACGGCAATTCCTGGCAGGCGAGCTGGAGGTGGAATTCTGCCCGCAAGGCACGCTGGCCGAACGGATGCGCGCGGGCGGCGCTGGCATTCCGGCGTTCTTTACGAAAACCGGCGTCGGCACGCAGGTGGCGGAAGGCAAGGAAGTCCGCAGCTTCGGCGGTGAGGAATACCTGATGGAGCACGGCCTGTTTGCCGACCTCGCTATCGTGAAGGCGTGGAAGGCGGACGAAACCGGCAACCTTGTCTTTCGCAAGACTGCCCGCAATTTCAACCTGCCCGCCGCCACCTGCGGCAAGGTCTGCGTGGTGGAAGTGGAGGAAATCGTGCCCGCCGGTGCGCTCGACCCCGACTGCATCCACCTCCCCGGCGTCTATGTGCAACGCATGATCGTGGGCGCGCCCTACGACAAGAAGATCGAATTTCGCACGGTGCGCGAAAGGGACGCGGCATGAGCGAAAATGTAGAAAACCTGATCCTGGAACGTCTGCGGCGGATGGATGAGAAACTTGATCGAATTGAAACCGGGGTCCGGGAAAACCGCGAGCGGTTGGGGCATCTCGAACGGCTGTATGTCAGCATCAGTCACCGCGTGGACACGATGGACGACCGGCTGAACCGCATGGAAAAGCGGTTCGAATTGCGAGATGCAGAATGACAGCGAACACTGAACAGGGCTGGACCCGCGACCACATGGCGGCGCGTGCGGCGCAGGAGTTGCGCGACGGCTATTACGTCAATCTTGGCATCGGTATCCCGACGCTGGTGGCAAACCATATTCCCGCTGGCATGCAGGTGACTTTGCAGAGCGAGAACGGGATGCTGGGTATCGGCCCCTTCCCCTTTGCGGGTGAAGAAGACGCGGACCTTATCAATGCGGGCAAACAGACCATCAGCGAACTGCCGCACAGCGCCTATTTCGACAGCGCGGCCAGCTTTGCCATGATCCGCGGCGGGCATATCGACCTGACCGTGCTGGGCGCGATGGAAGTGGCGCAGAACGGCGATATCGCCAACTGGATGATCCCGGGCAAGATGATCAAGGGCATGGGCGGCGCGATGGACCTGGTCGCGGGGGTGAAACAGATCATTGTTGTGATGGACCACTGCGCCAAGGACGGCAGCCCGAAATTCCTGCCCGAATGCACCCTGCCGCTGACCGGCACCAATGTGGTCGATATGATCGTGACCGATCTCGCCGTGTTCCGCCGCCCCGACCATGACAGTGCCTTCCGCCTAATCGAGCTTGCTCCGGGCGTGACGGCAGAGGACGTGGCGGCGAAGACAGCGGCCGAATACCAGGTTGCGCTTTGACCACGCGAGTTGCGCGCAGTGCGGGTTCGCGCTGGCTGATTGTCGGCGGCTATCTAAGTTTCGCGGCGGCGCTTGCGCATCTGGGCTGTATAGTTTTCGGCGCGGCATGGTTCCGGTTTTTCGGTGCGCCCGAACCGCTTGTCCGCAGCTATGAGCGGGGCGAGCCCGGCCTTGTGGTCATGACGACCGGCATTGCGCTGGTCCTCGCAATATGGGGGTTGTTCGCGCTGTCCGGGGCGGGCGCGTTCCGCCGACTGCCTTTGTTGCGAACTGCGCTGGTGACCATAACTGCGATCTATTTGCTGCGCGGCGCGATGCTGGTCCCTGCAATATTCAAGGCGCCCTATCCCGGCTCGACTTTCGATCTGTGGTCCTCTGCGATCGTGCTTGTCTACGGTCTGGTCCATGCGGTCGGCTTGTGGTTGGCGTGGCCGAGGTCGGCGCATGGTTGGGCGAAGAAAAATGGGTGACGCAGGCTGGCTTGCCGAACCGGCTGGCTAAGTAGATTCACCGCACGTAAAACCGCCGGGACGGGTGCAATACCCGTCCCGGTCTTTGCGTTACTAGGACACAGCCGCTTTCAGGGTGTCCACCAGATCGGTCTGTTCCCACGGGAAGCTTGTCCCATCGGATGTACGCCCGAAATGGCCGTATGCCGCGCTCTGGCGATAGATTGGCTTGTTCAGGCCGAGATGTGTGCGGATCGCGCGCGGCGTCAGTTCGCCCAGCGCCTCGATCCCGGCAATCGCCTTTTCCAGCGCCGCATCGTCCACAGTCCCGGTGCGATGCGTATCGACATAGAGCGACAAAGGCTTGCTGACCCCGATGGCATAGCTCAGCTGGATCGTACAGCGCGTCGCCAGCCCGGCGGCGACGATATTCTTGGCGAGATAGCGGGTGATGTAGGCAGCGGAACGATCGACCTTGGTCGGATCCTTGCCGCTGAACGCGCCGCCGCCATGCGGCGCCGCGCCGCCATAGGTATCGACGATGATCTTGCGGCCGGTAAGCCCCGCATCGCCGTCAGGCCCGCCGATTTCGAACTTGCCGGTGGGGTTGATATGCCACTGCGTTTCGTCGCCCAGCAGCCCGTCTGGCAACACGTCGGCCACCACCCGCTTCACATATTTGTGCAGCGCAGCTTCCTTTTCACCGTCGTGATAGCCTGCCGCATGCTGGGTCGAGACGACGACCGCGGTGCAGGCGACAGGCTTGCTGTCTTCGTAACGCAGCGTGACCTGGCTTTTCGCATCGGGTTCGAGGAAGGGCGCCGTGCCGTTCTTGCGGTCTTGGGCCATCCGGCTCAGGATCTTGTGACTGTAATCCAGCGTCGCGGGCATCAGGTCGGGTGTCTCGTCGCAGGCATAGCCGAACATGATGCCCTGGTCCCCCGCGCCCTCGTCCTTGTTGCCGCTGGCATCCACGCCCTGGGCGATTTCGACGCTCTGGCCGTGCAGATGGTTTTGCAACTTCAGCGTTTCCCAGTGAAAGCCGTCCTGTTCGTAGCCGATCTCGCGGACCGTCCGGCGCACGGTATCTTCGATTTCCTGCTCGACACCCGGCGCCCAGACGCCGTCTTCCATGATGCCCTGTCCGCGAATTTCCCCCGCAAGAACGACCAGTTGCGTGGTGGTCAGCGTTTCGCAAGCCACGCGCGCCTGCGGGTCCTTGCCGAGGAACAGGTCGACGATGGCATCGGAGATCTGGTCCGACACCTTGTCGGGGTGCCCTTCGGATACGCTTTCGGACGTAAACAGGTATTCGCTGCGCTGGCTGTCGGGCATTCTGACCTCATATAAAGATAGCTTTATGTCTTGTGTACAGCCTTAGCGACGGCCCCCCGCCCGTGCAACCAGCGATGGCGCGATTGCCGCACAGAGCAACAGCAGCGCCGCCCATGCCAGCGGCAGCGCATTGCCCCATCGGCTGAACAGGGTGGGCGCATGTGGTGGCGGCACCCTGCCGTCGATCCGCGCGGCCTGTTGCATCCCGATATACTGGCGCACCACGCCGTTCGCATCGATTACCGCGCTGATGCCGGTGGTGGTCGAACGCAGCACGGGCAGCCCTTCCTCGATCGCGCGCAACCGCGCCTGCGCCAGATGCTGCGGCGGGCCGAACCAGCCAAACCAGCCATCGTTGGAAGGATTGAAGATGTACTCCGGGCGGTTTGCCCTATCCACCACCTGCCCCGAAAACACGATCTCGTAACAGATCTGCACGCCTGCCTGCCCGTATACTCCAAGGTCCAGCGTGCGCGGGCCGGGACCAGGCCAGAAATCTATCGTACCCGCCACCAGCCGCGTTGCGCCGAGCGGTTCCAGCAACCAGCGCAGCGCCAAATATTCCCCATAGGGCACCAGATGCGCCTTCGCATAACCGTCGCCGACAAGCACGCCCGACCCGTCGATTGCCGTCACCGAATTGCGCGCACCCGCCGCGCGCCCGTCGCGGATTTCGAGATCCACCGCGCCCGTCAGCAGCAGCTTGTCCGCCCCGATAACCCGCCCGATGCGCCAGCGCGCGAACTCCGGATCGCCGCCAGCGGTCATCTGGTCGTAATAGCGTTGCGGATAGCCGGGGCGTAGATAGTCGGACACCGCCGCTTCGGGCCACAGCACGAGACGCGGTTCATCGTCGCGCGGCAGGGTGAGGCGCGCCAGCTTCTCGAAATGCTCTTCGAAGAATCGCGGATCGTCGCGCTGTTCCTGCGGGATATTCGGCTGGACCAGCGTATAAGGCAGCGTGCCTTCGCGCGGCTCATGCAACCGCGGGATACCCAGCATCGTCAGCGTCACGATGACGGCAAGCAGCGCCGCGTTGACGATGCGGCGCGCGCGAACATCCGCGGCGAACACAGTCGCTATTGCAATAACGATACCTGACAGCGCGTAGGTTCCCGTGACAGGCAACACGGCGGCCACACCCGGCGTCTCGTAACCCCCCAGCAGCATCAGCCCCAGCGGTGGCCATGGATAGCCGGTGAAGACCCAGCTGCGCAGCCATTCGGTCACGATCCAGCACGCCGCCAGCACCACGCCGAAGCGTCCGATGCCGACCTCACTGGATATTCCACCCAATCTCTGCGCCAGCCACTTCGCGATCAGCGTGGCCAATGCCGGATAAACCGCGAGGTAACACGACAGCAGCGGCACCGCCGCCCAGCCCAGCGCCGGGGGCATTTCCGCCTGATAGGTGAACGCCGTTGCGATCCAGCTATTGGCAAGCGTCAGATGCGTCACACCGAACAGCCAGCCGAGCAGAAATGCCCGCTTCAGCGTCGCGCTGCGCCAGACCAGCCAGACCAGACCGGCCACACCAAGCAACCCAATCGGCCAGGCATGGATTGGCGGAAAACCGAGCGCGCCAAGCAGGCCGAACACCGGTGCGGCAAGGCGCGGGCGCGCGCCGATATATGCGGCGAGACGGGTCAGGCGTTCATACATGACCAGACGAAGACGCGCCTAGCTGACAGCTTCGGCAGTTTCGCCTGCATTACCGCCATCATCTGCCTTGCGACGGCGGGCGGCAGGCTTGCGACGCGGTTTGGGAGCCGGTTCGCCATCGTCGGTATCGCCGATGGAGGGCGGCAGGACCGATGCGTCAATTTCTCGTGCACCGCCACCGTCGTTACCCTCCTCGCGCGGCCGTTTCGCGGCACGCGGAGCGCGGGGTTTGCGGGCGGGCCGATCGTCACCGTCATCCCTGGTGTCGCTACCACGCGACGGCGCGCCTGTTTCATTCTCGTCGCGGTCATTGTCGCCATCGTTGCGGGCGCGGCGCGGTTTGCGGCGCGGTGCCTCTTCATCATCCCGATAATCCGCGGCACCGTTGGTGTTCTGGTCGCCGCTTTCGTCGCTGTTGCGGTGCTGTGTCTGATTGTCCTTACCGCTACCCTGACCGGCGTTGGGCCCGTCGCGTTTGGCGCGGGCCTCGTCCTGGCGAGCCTTGTTGTCGGCAATGACGCGGAAATAGTGGTCGGCGAATTGCAGGTAGTATTCTGCCTGCACTGGATCGTCGTGATGCTGGGCGTCCTGCGCCAGCTTCTTGTACTTATCCAGCATCTGCGGCGCATTGCCGCGCGCGCGATTGTCGATTCGGTTGGCCTGCATCGGATTGCCGCCGCCGCCCGATTGGTTGCGATTTCGGTTGCCACCGCGACGGCGGTTGTTGTTACGATTGTTATTCAAGGAATTCGCTTCCTTCGTTCGGACCGGTGGCGCGATGAAAACTGCTGCGCCGGACGGTCGCTTGACCCCGTGCCGCCCCGGCGAAATGTCCGGTGTGCGGATGCTCCCTTGCTGCGTGCTGCGCACCTTCGAGTGGTCACAACGCCTTCACAAATGATGGAGCTGGACCCGGTGGAGGCCGGACGGCGCGAAATAATGCGCGCGACCGTCAACCGCGGGTCTTGTGGTCGAGGTAGAGCGGTTGCACGCCTTTGCCAAGGGGCTTGTCTCACGAAGCTGTCAATATCAGCGCGCGCGGCCTTCCGGCTAGATCGCGGCGCAGGGCGGTGGCGAACCCGCTGTCGCGGGCGAGCGCGGCGACGCTGTCGTCCTGCGTCGCGCCGATTTCCAGCACGGTAACACCGCCCGGTGCGAGCAGCGTGGGCAGTTGCGGCACGAGGACGCGGTAATCGTCCAGCCCGTCCGCGCCGGCAAACAGGGCCGCCCCCGGTTCATAGTCGCGCACCGAGCGATCCAGCGCAGCGTCGTTCTCGACATAGGGTGGATTGGCGATAACAAGATCGAAGCGCCCCAGTCCGTCACGCCACCCATCCTGCGTCCAGTCGCGCTGCGCCAGAATGGTCCGTTCCGCAAGGCCGAGCGCCACCGCGTTGCGCCGCGCCACGTCCAGCGCCGCAGCGCTTGCGTCTATACCGGTGCCGGTCCAGCCCGTGCGCTCCGCCAGCAGGGTCAGAAGCAGTGCGCCCGACCCCGTGCCGCAATCGAGCAACGTGCCAGCCTCGCCGGTATGCTCCATTGCCGCCGCAACCGCCGTCTCGCTATCGCCGCGCGGGATCAGGACGGCGGGCGAGACGGCGAAAGGCCGCCCGTAAAACTCCTGTTCGCCAAGGATATACGCCACCGGCTCTCCGCCTGCGCGGCGCTCCAACATCGCGCCGAATGCAGGCGGCACGGCATCGCGCATATGCCCTAGCAGCATCGCGGATCGGCTCACCTGCAGCGCCCGCGCCATCAGCAATTCCGCATCCAGCCGCGCGGTATCGGATGTTTGCGACAGAGTTGCCGTGGCTTCCCTGATCGCAACCGTCACTTCCACGCCGACCCCCGTTCGTGCTGAGCCTGCCCCTTCCGTTCGTATCGAGCCTGCCCCCGTTCGTGCTGAGCTTGTCGAAGCATTGTTCTTTCTTTTTGTATGCAATTCGCGGGTAAAGTACGGCCCTTCGACAAGCTCAGGGCGAACGGGTTTTGGATATACCCACTACCACCCTGCCATATACTGCGTCCCAATCACTCCGCCAACGCCGCCAGCCGCTTCGCCTCGTCTTCGGCAATCAGCGCATCGGTCAGCTCCGCTAGCCCCGGCCCCGCCAGCACTTCCTCCAGCCGGTGCAGCGTCAGACCGATGCGGTGATCGGTCACACGTCCCTGCGGGAAATTATAGGTGCGGATGCGCTCCGACCGGTCGCCACTGCCGACCATCGCCTTGCGCGCCTCGGCCTCCGCCCCCTGCACCGCGTCGCGCTGCTGTTCGTACAGTCGCGCGCGCAGCACTTGCATTGCCTGTTCGCGGTTCTTGTGCTGACTGCGCCCGTCCTGGCAAGTGACGACGGTATTGGTCGGCAGGTGGGTGATGCGCACCGCGCTGTCGGTGGTGTTGACATGCTGCCCCCCGGCTCCGCTGGCGCGATAAGTGTCGATCTTGAGGTCGGTCTGGTCGATATGGACATCCACCTCGTCCGGCTCGGGCAGCACGGCGACAGTGGCAGCGGATGTATGGATGCGCCCGCCGCTTTCGGTTTCGGGAACGCGCTGCACCCGGTGTACGCCGCTCTCGAACTTCAATTTGGCAAACACACCCTTGCCCACGACGTTGGCGACGATTTCCTTGAACCCGCCGACTTCGCTGGCGCTCATGCTGACCGGCTCCATCCGCCAGCCCTGCTCGCCCGCGAACTTCTCGTACATGCGGTAGAGATCGCCCGCGAACAGCGCCGCCTCGTCGCCGCCGGTGCCGGCGCGGATTTCCAGCATGGCGGGCTTCGCATCGGCGGCATCGCGCGGCAGCATGGCCAGCGCCAGCGCGCGTTCTGCGACGGGCAGTTTTTCCGCGATGGCAGCCAGTTCCTCCGCCGCCATTGCTTTCATTTCCGGGTCGGCAAGCATCTCCTCCAGCTCGACCTGCTCGGCGCGCATGGCGGTGATATCCCGCGCAGTGGCGGCGACCGGCTCCAGCTCGGCATAGTCGCGGCTCGCCTGCACGAACGCCTCGCCCTCCAGCTGCCCCGACGCCATTCGCGCCTCGAGCTCGGCAAAGCGTTCGGTCAACTGCCGCAGGCGTTCGGCGGGGATGGTCATGCAGGGCAGGCCGAAAGCGTGTGACGAAGGTGACAAAAGTGACACCGTGTCACCTTTGCAATTGGGACGCAGAGCGTTGAAAAGGCTGGATATTGTTGGTCAAAAGTCACAGGGTTACACTTTGATGGGCGAGGAAGGTTTGCCGTTTTTGGCATACATCCGGCGATAGGCGGTGCCGGGGGTGTAGGAAAGGGGCGCTGTAGGAACAGAAGCGCCCCCCTGCATCGGCCGGGGCGACGAGCAGGGCTAGTCGGCCAGAAAACTGGCAAGATAGTCATTTCGGTCTGGCTTACCCTCGCCCGCAAGCCTGCGGCGCGGCGGGTCGGAACCAATGATCGCGATATATGCGGCACCGGTTTTATGGGCCTTGTCCATCCTTTTCCGCGAACTTCCCGATGCTACAATATCGGTTATGACGCCCGCGCGCCGATACCGCGACACTGCGCGTATGGCGCTTGACACGGATGCGTCGTCTTCTGCCACCACGACCACTTCCGGCACGTCCGGTGCCCGCTCCCCCACCAGCATCGCCAGCCGCTCGATCCCCGCGGCCCAGCCGACGGCAGGGGTCTGCGGCCCGCCCAGGCTCTCCATCAACCCGTCATAGCGCCCGCCGCCCAGGATCGTGCTCTGGCTGCCAAGCTTGCCCGCCGCTTCGCTGCCTTCGTCGGGAATAAACTCAAACGCCGTGTGGCGATAATAGTCGAGGCCCCGCACCAGGTTTTCGGCGCGGGTCCACGCGACGCCCGCCGCGTCCAGTCCCGAAGTTACATCGTCGAAGAACCGCAGCGCCGCGTCCGACAGGAAGGCGTCTATCTTCGGGGCATCGGCCACGAAGCGCTGGTCTTCGCGGCTCTTGCTGTCGAGGATGCGCAGCGGGTTCGCTTCGAGGCGACCTTGCGATTCCGCGCTCAGCTCGTCCTTCACGTCGCGAAAATAGGCGACCAGCGCCGCGCGCCACGCCTCACGGCTATCGGCATCGCCCAGCGTGTTGAGGTGCAGCGTCACGCCTTCTATGCCAAGCTCGCGCAGCAGCTGGTCGGCCATCGCCAGCAGTTCCACATCGGTTTGCGGTTCGCCTGCGCCGATGATCTCCGCGTCGATCTGGTGGAACTGGCGATAGCGCCCCTTTTGCGGGCGTTCGTAGCGAAACAGCGGGCCGTGCGTCGCCAGTT
Organism: uncultured Alphaproteobacteria bacterium; assembly: GCA_963838735.1. Taxonomy (GTDB): domain Bacteria; phylum Pseudomonadota; class Alphaproteobacteria; order Sphingomonadales; family Sphingomonadaceae; genus Parerythrobacter_A. The sequence continues at coordinate 259,592 of CAWISG010000006.1, read as the reverse complement.
TCAGCGGCGCGTGCTGCTGCCACCCGTTCGACAGGAACGCGCGCGCGATCCCGGCGGTGAACTCGGGGCGCAAGGTCAGCGAAGTGCCGCCGCGATCCTCAAAACTGTACATTTCCTTTGAGACGATATCCGTCGTTTCGCCGATGGAGCGGGCGAACACCTCGGTCTTTTCGAACACCGGCATTTCGGCACGGCGGAAGCGGTAGAGCCTGCGCACGCGCTCGAAGGTTTCGACGACGAAGGCGAACGCCTCGGCATCGGGTCCGAAGATATCCTGCGTGCCGCGGATCGCCTGGGGAAATTTGCTCATCCTGGCGCGACTAGGCGGTCGAGGTGCGGTGCGCAATTGCTGCCGGCTTTATTGGTTGGAAGGGGGGGTGCAGTATAGGGTTTCTCGCAGAGGACGCAGAGGACAGGGGGACGCGAAGATGTCGTGCTTGCGGTAAAGCCGCGATAATTCTGTTACGTCGCACCTGTCGCGGTATTTAAGGATAAGAGCCTGCGGCGCCTCTACATACTCGCCCTCTGCGTCTCTCCTTTCCTCTGCGTTCTCTGCGAGAAACACTTACGCGCGCCACATCAGCGGCTATAATAAAATCCTTTCGCACATGCAGCATTCGCCCTATGCGTCTTGCCCATGAGAATAGACAAGATCCCCACCGGCACCAATCCGCCGCACGACCTCAACGTCATCATCGAAGTGCCAACCGGCGGCGAGCCGGTAAAGTACGAATTCGACAAGGAAAGCGGCGCGCTGTTTGTGGACCGCATCCTGCACACGCCGATGCGCTATCCGGCCAATTACGGCTTCGTGCCGCACACCCTGTCGCCCGATGGCGATCCGCTGGACGCGCTGGTCATCGCGCGCAGCCCGTTCATGGCCGGTTGCGTGGTGCGCGCGCGGCCTATCGGGGTGCTGAATCTGGAAGACGAGCATGGCGGCGACGAAAAACTGATCTGCGTACCGGTAGACACCACGTTCCCGTATTATTCCGATGTCGGCGAAACCAAGGATTTGCCCAGCATCATCTTCCAGCAGATCGAGCATTTCTTCACGCATTACAAAGATCTGGAACCCGAAAAGTGGGTCCGCGTCGGGCAATGGGGCAATGCGGCAGAAGCCTCGCGCGTGGTCGAGGAAGCGATCGAACGCGCGAAGGGCTGATGGTTTAGCCTCCCCAGCTTGTGGGGGAAATTACGTCACTCGACCGGCCGCTTGTAATCGAGCAGGTCGGCTTCGGCGTCCCCGCCGGCGGCGCGTTCCGCTGCAACCATTTCCATGACTTCATCGGTGGGCGCGATGTCCTCGTGCGCTTCGCCGACCGGTGCGCGGGTTGTGGACGGCGCTTTCTTGGCAGGGGCGGCGTTCGCGTCGGGCATGTTGGCGAAGGGTAACGGTTCGGAACGCGGGTCGAAGCGCAGGCGATAGATCGGTTCGGGCAGGCCGAAGCCTGCATCCTCCAGCGCGGTCTTGACCGTGGCGATGGCGCGGCTGCGGGCCTTGAACCAGTCCGCCTCGCGCTGGTCGATCCAGCCCAGGAAGCGAATCACGATATTGCTGTCGCCGACCGCCTCGGTGCGCGCTTCGGGGCCGGGCTGGTCCAGCACGAACGGCAAGGTCGCCAATGTCTCGCGCCCCAGCCGCCGCGCCGCATTGGGATCGTCATCCGCATCGATGCCCAGATCGAATTCAAACCGGCGTTGCGGATTGCGGGTGTAGTTCAGGATGACCGCCTTGAAGACCTGGCCGTTAGGAATGCGCAGATGGTTGCCGTCCAGCGTCATCAGGATGGTGGCGCGGCTGGTCAGGCGGATGACGCGGCCTTCCAGATCGTCGATCAGCACATGATCGTTGGCGCGGAATGGCTGGCGCAGGCTCAGCATCAGGCTGGCAACGTAGTTCTCGATGGTGTCGCGCATCGCAAAACCCAGCGCCACGCCGATCACGCCCGCCCCGCCCAGCACCGCGCCGAGCAGGGCCCCCGCCCCGATCATGTCGAGCGCGATAACCAGCGCCAGGATGATGAAGACGAAGCGGATTGCCGACGCGACCAGTTCGGCGAGGAACGGGTTGGGCATCACCCGCCGCCAGAAACTGCCGAAACCTGCAATCAGATAGCCGAACGCGCCGATGGCGAGCGCCACCAGCAGCGCCGCGCCAGCCAGCGGCAACACTTTCACGAAGTCGGCGGCGCGGTCCTGCAAGCTGCCCAGCGCGCCCAGGTTCTCGCCCAGCGACACATCGCGTTCCAGATCGTTCTGCACGACGACCACGCCCTGCACGCTGCGCGCCAGCTCCTCCGCCTGCGCCACATCGTCGTCGCTCGGCACCATGCCCGACAGCGTGACCACGCCCTGTTCCACCGCGACATCGGTCTGTGCCATCGCATCGAGCGCGCCGAAGATGCCGCGAATGCGCTGTTCGATGCGCACGTCCGCGCCGTCGTCCTGCGTGTCGTCGATAATTTGCTGCGCCGGGGCCGGTGCGGGCGCTTCGGCAGCGTCGGGCGCCATGCCGGGCAGCATGGCGAAGGCAGGTGTCGCGATGAAGACCAGCAATACGGGGGCCATCAGCAAGGTGGCACAGAGGCGATATAATACGGTCATAACCCTGTCAGTCCCCGGCAATCGTCATGGCATCGATCCGCAGCGTCGGCGCATCGAAGGCGCGATATATCTCCAGATCGTCCGCCGCTTCCATCCCGGCATACATATCGACGAGGTTTCCGGCGATAGTGAAACCGCTGACCGCCTCCGCCAGTTCGCCATTACGAATGCGCCGTCCCGATGCGGCCCGGCTGTAATCGCCGGTAACGCCGTTGACGCCCTGCCCGATCAGTTCGGTGACGAGGATGCCGTCGGCAATATCGTCGATCATATCCGCCCGACTGCGCGCGCCCGCCGCGCAGACGACGTTTGCAGGGGCAATGCCCGGCCCGCCGCGCATGGCGTGGCCGGTGGGCGCAATGCCGAGCTGAGCGGCGGCGGCGAGGTTGGTCAGCCAGCCGGTCGCGCGACCTTGTTCGACCAGGGCTAGGGGCTGTGTCGCCAGTCCTTCGCCGTCGAACGGACGCGAGCGCATGCCGCGCGGACGATGCGGTTCTTCCCGGATCGCGATGGCGTCGGGGAACAGCGGTTCGTCCATCCGGTCGAGCAGGAAGGTCGCGCGCCGTGCCGCCGCCATGCCGTTCATCGCGCTCAGCAAATGGCCGATCAGTGTGGGGCTGACGCGCGGATCGAACAGCACGGGCAGAGTGGCGCTGCCGACACCGGCGGGGTTCAGCCGCGCGACGGTGCGCTCGCCCGCGTGCCTGCCGATATCTTCGGCGGGCGGCAAGTCGGCGACATGGCGGGCGGAACGGGCGAAATGGTCGCGCTGCATTGTCGCGCCCTCGCCCGCGATCACGCTGGCGCTCATGGTATGGCTGGTGGCGGCATAGCCTGCGACAAAGCCCGCGCTGGTCGCCATCGCCGCGACGGAGCAGCCCGTGCCCGCGCTGCCCCCTTCGCTATTGGTGACGCCGGAAACCGCGCGCGCCGCATCCTCCACCGCTTCGGCGCGGCTTCGCAATGTCTCGGCGGACGGCCCGGCGGATGGGCCAGCGGATGGGGATGCGTCGTCCGACAGGTCGAGGTCGGCAAACGGCCCTTGCGCCAACTCGTCGGGCGTGGCGATGCGGGCATAGGGGTCTTCGGGCGCATGGCGCGCCATCGCGACGGCGCGTTCCGCCATGTCCGCCATCGCGTCTGCGCTAACATCGCTACCGCTTACGCTGGCGGAGCGGTTGCCCACGAAAACACGCAGCGAAATGCCGTCGTCTTCCGACCGGTCGGCATCCTCCAGCGCGCCAAGCCTCACCGAAACGGTCTGCGACATGCTGGCCGTTGCCATCGCATCCCCGGCATCCGCTCCGGCGCGCTTCGCATAGTCGACCAGCTGCGCGGCGCGGTCGCAGGCGGTTTGGGTATCGATCATGCGAAGGCGGTTAGGGGGCGGGGCCGGCCTTCGCAAGCAATGCTACAGCGTCCCGGCAATCGCCTTCAGGCCAAGCGTGATGACCACCGGCAGGCCGATCGCCATCAGCCACAACAGTAGCTGGTCGCGCCGGAATGCGCCCGCCAGACTGCGGTCCTGCGCCTCGGCATCGGTGAGGTCGCGCCAGCGCCGCTCGAACGCGCGACACGCAGGAATGATGGCGGCGACAAGCACGATCAGCGCCAGCAGGGCCAGCGATTTCAGCCCGGTTTCCTTCATCGCGCCGACGGTCAGAAATATCTGGATGCCGGTATAGACCAGCAACGCCCAGGCGACATTGTCGCTCATCGCGCGGCGCCAGTCGGGTGTCCGGCGTTTATCCGCGGCGGTATTGTCGCGCCTTTGCGAGGCTTCCATCTTCTGCTCTCCCCTTTGTCCCGCCAATGGTTATTTCAAATTGATGACCGTTAGGCAAGGTCGACCGCCAGAAGGTCTGGCGCGAAGTGACTTCGGCTTGCTATGGCCCCTTGCATGAACCATGCCGAGCCCGCTGCCCCCTTGCCGAATGCTCCCCCGCCCACTGCAACCGCGCCGCTGCCCGTCGAGGGCGGGCTGGAAGTGGTGTCCATCGCCAAGAGTTACGACAAGCGCAGCGTCTTGTCGGACATCTCGCTGACGGTGGGCAAGGGCGAGGTGCTCGGTCTGCTCGGCCCGAACGGTGCGGGCAAGACGACGTGCTTCTATTCCATCATGGGGCTGGTAAAGCCTGACAGCGGCCGCATCCTGATGGATGGCGAGGACGTGACGAAGCTGCCGATGTATCGCCGGGCGATTCTCGGCCTGGGCTATCTGCCGCAGGAAACCAGCATCTTTCGCGGCATGACGGTGGAACAGAACATCAATTGCGTGCTGGAAATGGCGGAGCCGGACCGCGATATCCGTGCCGCCGAGCTGGAACGGCTGCTCGACGAATTCGGCCTCACCCGCTTGCGCACCAGCGCGGCGATGGCGCTGTCGGGCGGGGAACGCCGCCGTTGCGAAATTGCCCGTGCACTGGCGGCAAAACCGTCGATCATGCTGCTGGACGAACCCTTTGCCGGGATCGACCCGCTTTCCATCAGCGATATTCGCGACCTTGTGGCGGACCTGAAAACGCGCGGCATCGGCGTACTCATTACCGACCACAATGTCCGTGAAACGCTGGAAATCGTGGACCGCGCCTGCATCATTTACGGCGGGCAGGTGCTGTTCGCCGGAACGCCCGAAGCGCTGGTGGCGGACGAGGACGTGAAGCGCCTGTATCTGGGCGAGGGGTTCGTGCTGTAGCATGTTGTTTTCCAGCCTTTCGGCTGGACGCTGTGCCGTCCCGCGCCCCCTCCCGGCCACGCGTTTTTGTTTGTGTGCGCTCCGGACATCCGTCCTTCGCTTGCTGTTCACCGAGCGTTAGCGAGAAAATAGCCATCGCCCTTTCCCCCCGCCTGGACCTGCGCCAATCGCAGTCGCTGGTGATGACGCCGCAGTTGCAACAGGCGATCAAGCTGCTGGCGCTGTCCAATCTCGAAATCGAGACTTTCATCGGCGAGGCACTGGAAGCGAACCCGCTGCTCGAAGCGGGCGACATGCGCGAAAGCGATGCTCCCGGTGAAGAAGCTTCCGGCGAGAAAGCCAGCGATGGCGGCGCCGAAGACGCTAGCGGTGATACCGCGCTGGATATCGACCCTGCAGCACTGGACCGCGACCGCGACACGGGCGACTGGAGCGTGCCGGACGGCGGCAACGGGCCACTGGCGGGCGAACTGCACGAAATCGACGACTGGAGCGGCAACGGGCCGACCCTGACCGAACATCTGTTGTCACAAGTCGGCGGCGTAACGGAAAATGCGCGACAGGAAGCACTTGCGCGGCATATCATCGCGCAGCTGGACGAAGCGGGTTACCTGCCGGTGGACATGCGCGCGCTGTCCGCTGAAACGGGCGTGGCGGAGGGTGAACTGACAGCGGCGCTGGCGGCGGTCCAGCGGCTCGATCCGGCGGGCGTGGGTGCGCGCACGCTATCCGAATGCCTTGTATTGCAAGCGCGCGAGGCGGACCGCTACGATCCCTGCATGGCGCGTCTGATCGACCATCTCGATCTGGTGGCGCGCGGCGACTTCGCACGACTGAAACGCATGTGCGATGTGGACGATGCGGATTTCGCCGACATGCTGGCCGAATTGCGCGGCTACGACCCGAAGCCCGGCCTGCAATTCGGCGGTTCTTCAGAAGTGACCGTCGCCCCCGATGTCCTGTTGCGGCGCGTGAAGGGCAAGGACGGCGCGCAAAGCTGGGACATCCGCCTCAACACCGAAACCCTGCCGCGCCTGGTGGTGAACCGGGACTATTACGTCACGCTGAAAGAGGGGTGTGGGCCGGACAAGGACGGGCAGGCGTGGCTGGGGGAGAAGCTGGCCGATGCGAACTGGCTGCTGAAGGCACTGGACCAGCGGCAGAAGACGATCCTGAAAACCGCGTCCGAAATCGTGAAGCAGCAGGCCGCGTTTTTCGATCAGGGCATCGCCGGCCTGCGCCCGCTAACCCTGCGCGAAGTGGCCGATGCCATCGACATGCACGAAAGCACGGTCAGCCGCGTGACCAGCAACAAATACCTGCATTGCAGCCGGGGCACATTCGAGCTGAAGTTCTTTTTCACAAGCGGGGTCGGCGGCGGCGAAGCCGGCGAGGGCGCCAGCAGCGAAGCGGTCAAGGCGCGGATCAAGGCGCTCACCGACGCGGAGGACGCCAAGACGATCCTGTCCGACGACAAGCTGGTCGCGCTGTTGAAGCAAGAAGGCTTCGACCTGGCGCGCCGCACGGTGGCGAAATACCGTGAGGCGATCGGGATCGGCAGCAGCGTGCATAGGCGGCGGGCGAAGAAGCTGGCGGGGTTGGGCTAGGGTCGCGTCATTGCGAGGAGCGAAGCGACGAAGCAATCCAGAGCGGCGGAGAGATACGCTCTGGATTGCGTCGCTACGCTCGCAATGATGAAACGGTTGGAACGCGGCGAACGTCCTTGTTTTCTCGCTATCGCTCGGTGCTGTGCCATCCCGCTCCCCCTCCCGACCACCCCTTTAGGATGATCCCGTGGGTGGTCGGGAGGGGGAGCGGGATGGCACAGCAAGCGGAGGACGGATGTCCGTAGCGCACCCAATAAAAACGACCAGCACCGAGCGTCAGCGATTCAACAGACTCCCCCCGACTCGCAAATCTGCGCGGGTTTACCCGTTATTAACCTTTTCCCTTCAGATGTTTTGTGGTTAATCCGGCGCAACACCTCTTACCAACATGTTGCCGCATTCGCTGACCGAGTATCCATCCAGGGGAAAAACCCATGCGCGTACTGCTGATCGAAGACGAACCGACCACGGCCAAGGCCATCGAACTGATGCTGACGACCGAAGGGTTCAATGTCTATTCGACCGATCTTGGCGAAGAAGGCCTCGATCTGGGCAAACTGTATGATTACGATATCATCCTGCTCGACCTGAACCTGCCCGACATGCACGGATACGACGTGCTGAAGAAACTGCGCGTCGCCAAGGTGCAGACGCCGGTGCTGATCCTGTCGGGTATTGCCGAAATGGACAGCAAAATCCGCAGCTTCGGCTTCGGCGCGGACGATTACGTCACCAAGCCGTTCCACCGCGAGGAACTGGTCGCCCGCATCCACGCCGTCGTGCGCCGGTCCAAGGGCCACAGCCAGTCGATCATCAAGACCGGCAAGCTGGCGGTGAACCTCGACGCTAAGACCGTCGAAGTGGACAGCGCGCGGGTGCATCTGACCGGCAAGGAATATGCGATGCTGGAACTGCTTTCACTGCGCAAGGGCACCACGCTGACCAAGGAAATGTTCCTCAACCACCTCTATGGTGGGATGGACGAACCCGAGTTGAAGATCATCGACGTGTTCATCTGCAAGCTGCGCAAGAAATTGAGCCATGCCTGCGAAGGCGAGAACTACATCGAGACGGTCTGGGGCCGGGGCTACGTGCTGCGCGATCCGGAAAGCCAGGCAGAGGCGGCGTAACCCGCACCGCTCTCAGGAATTTCTTGCCGGATCGTTTCTCTCGCTGCACATTCTGCAGCGAAGGAGAACGATCATGCGCATAGCCTTTTCGACACTGACCGCTCTGGGCCTTGCCCTGTCCGCCGCACCGGCCCTCGCCCAGACTGCCGCCCAAGACACGCCGTTGGGCGCCGAGGCCGCACCTGCCGATGCACGCCAAGCTGCGCCCGAAATTCTGCGCAAATGGGTCGATGCCCGTGCCGGAACGGGCGAGCCGGTGCACTGGGTATCCGAAGGCGGTATTTACGAATATCCGTCGGGTAAGAAGCTGGCGGGCATGATCGGTTTCGACAGCAGTCGCGCGATCTGGCCTGAAACGCCGGGCGAGCTGGTCACGCACCTGACCCGCAAGACCTACGCCTACACCCACCCCGACACCGGTGAAATCCTCACGACATGGAAAGGCCGCCCGGTCGAACCCATTGCCTACCCCTACCAGCTCATCACCTATCGTTACGACGAAGGCGAGAGCGAAAGCGGTGGTGGCAGCCGCATCTATGCCGATGTCGAGCAAGGCACAGGCGATGCGGTGCGCAAGATGAAGTCCACCGAGGGGATGCAGGCGCGGATGATGGGCAACACGCTGGCGGTGACGGCGGCGGTGTTCCTCGACTTCCCGCTACCCGGAGGCGGCACCTACGAGGCGTGGGAGAATTACGACTTCTTCATCCAGCCCGAAGGATCGGTGGAGGAACCGCACCAGATGAGCTGGCAACGCTATGGTTCGCCTCCCCCCTTCCTCGCGCCCGACATGAAGGACGGCGGCAAGGTGATCTACCACCTGCTGAACCACCGCGTCGAAAGCCATGATGAGTTCGACCCGAAGCTGCTGGCCTGGGCGCGCCAGAACAAACCCCAATGGCTCGCCCCACCCGCCGACATCGCCGAAATTCGCGCCTTGCAGGAAGAAGCCGAGGGGACCGGCTGGGCGCGGTAAGTGCTCGTGTTGCGGTTCGGACGAAACCCGTCAGCGTAGCTGATGGCTGGAATCTGGGGTGGTAAGTGGAACAGCGGCTTTTGGTCCGACACACTATTTGTCGGACGTCGTATGTCCTAGCCGTGACATAAAGTTGTGACTGTCCGATCAGGTTTGTATCGCTGGCAAACAGCATAGAGCATGGCTTGTCTCTCAAGACACGTCTGTTGATGAGGAGTGGGTGGATCGCTGTATTGGGGTAGGCGAATACCTGATCGCAGAACGACACCAAAGGCCCATCGGTTTCCTGAGATGGAGCCGGTTTTCGGCGTAAGGTGCCCTACATAGATATGATCTATGTTAGCCCCTTGGCGCAAGGAACAGGCGCCGGTTGGCGTCTTCTGAGCCATCTTGAGAAAGTTGCTGGAGGATCCGGCATCGAAATCATAATGACATCATGCGAGAGCGATAGCGTGAAGCGTTCGACTGGCATTTTAGGCAAGGCTTCAAACCAGTCGGGGAAATTGAAGTTCCCACCATTCAAACATTTCGCGAGCTCTTTCTGGTGAAGCATTTGTAGCTGGCAGCTTCTGGCGCGATTAGCTTGATCGATAGATGGCCGCGGTTAGGGTCGTTAGCTGCCGTCTGCCAGTTTCTACGCGCAAGACTTTCAACTTCGGCTAATTTATAATGCCAACAAGTGTGTGGCCGCAGCGTTGGTTAGCCGCTGTGTCGGGCGCAGCGGATGCAGTGTTGCAGCTTAAAATCCCCGACGCAGGAAACCGCAGGGCTTCGCAAGCCGGGGCGGGGGCGCTATTGTGCCCGTTCAACAAAGAGGTTTCTATCATGCGCAAGATGTATCTCGTAACCGCACTGGCCGGCACTGCCCTCGCTTTGGGCGCGTGTTCGCAAGGGGCCGATGATGCGGCCGAGCCTGTCGCGGACAGCACCGTGGCGGCCACCGATGCAGGCGATGCAATGAGCGTGGCCGGCGAGGGCGTGCTCGATGCCAACACGGCAACGCCGGAGCAGCTGGCAGGCATGGACGGCATGTCACCAGAACTGGCCAAAGCGATTGTCGCAGGCCAGCCTTTTGCCAGCGTGACCGATCTGAACGCCGCGCTGCTTGCTGCAGGGACGCCGGAACAGGCCACCGCTATCCTCGCCAAGGTGTTCGTGCCGGTCGATCTGAACAGCGCGACGAAGGAAGAGCTGCAGCTTATCCCCGGCATGACCGACAAGATGCTGCACGAATTCGAGGAATATCGTCCTTACGACGACATGGCCGAGTTCGACCGCGAGATCGGCAAATATGTCGACGAAGCCGAGGTCGCGCGTTTCCGCAACTACGTGACCCTGTGACGCTGCTGTAGCCAGACCCTGCCAGTTCGATGACAGCCAGCACCACGATATGGACGAAGGCCGTCGTCGGATCGTAGGCTGTCAGCACCCAGTGCAGAAAGGTCAGGATCGCCGCCGGATAGACCAGCCGGTGCAGACGTTTCCACGACCGTTTGAGTGCGCGCACAGCGATATCGTTGGACGTTGCCGCGAGCGGCACGAACAGGGCCAAGGCGAGCCATCCGGCCAGGTATTCTGCGGATAGCATATCGGCAAGAATGGTCTCGAAAGACGCCTTGTCGGCAAGATAGATGACCGTGTGTCCTGCTGCGTAGGCGAAGCTGGCCACACCGAAATCGCGCCGCCGTCGCATGAGCCAAACGACCCACCCGCGCCTTGGAAACAGCAGGCGAAGCGGCGTGACGACGAGCGTCAGCATCAGCAGCCATGCGGCCCAGTCCCCGCTGTCGGCGATAACATGGCCATAGCCATAGGCATCGGGCCTGTTCGCCCAGCGATACAGCATCCATAGCCCCGGCAGGGCCAAACCAAGCCAGAGGAGCGGGCGCGAGATCGGGTTGGTCTTCATCGTGCCTACCCGGTGGCTGTACGGGTATCGTAAATCAAGCCGGTTGCTCGGCCCTGCAAAACCAAGCGCCCACGTTCACCACTGAAGAGCTAGGCCCCCCCCCTTCCACCGGCATCATCGCATCTGCTAACGGCCCCGCCCATGACAGCCTTCAAACCCGGCGATCCCACCACGCTCAACCGGCTTTACGGCCGCAGCATCGGCAAGCCGCTGCGTGGCGGACAGCGCACGCTGGTCGAAAAACTGCTGCCGCAAATCGCGGTACCGGAAGATGGCGCGGTAACAGCGGACCGCCTTTTCGCCACAGAACGCCCCCTGCATTTCGAAATCGGCTTCGGGTCGGGCGAGCATCTGGCGGATCGGGCGGACATGCTGCCCGATCACGGCTTCATCGGTGCCGAGCCTTTTCTCAATGGCGTCGCCGCCGCGCTGGTGCATATCGAGGAGCGCCGCCTGCCCAATATCCGGCTGCATCACGGCGACGCGCTGGAGGTGCTGGCGCGCATACCCGATGGCGCGCTCAGCTTCGTCTACCTGCTCCACCCCGACCCCTGGCCCAAGGCGCGCCATGCCAAACGGCGCATGATGAACGACGGCCCCGTGGCGCTGATCGCGGACAAGCTGAAACCGGGCGGAGAGTTTCGCTTCGGCACCGACCACCCCGTCTATCTGCGCCACGCGATGATGGTGATGCAGCGCCATGCCGACCGGCTGGAATGGCTGACCGAAGGCCCAGCAGGACAGGGGCGCGACAGCTGGGAAACGCGGCCCGGCGGATGGAGCGAAACGCGCTACGAAGCCAAGGCGCGCGAACGGGGCCATGAGGTCTGGTATTTCCGCTATCGGAAGCGAGAAATGCTGGAACGATAAGGCGGTTCGCTCGCTGGTCCGATGAACGCGCATCCGCGCCTCGATACACACTCAAAAAGGATCATTCCGCCATGAGCATGGACAACCTCAAAGACCTTTACATCGACCAGATGCAGGACATCTACAGCGCTGACAAGCAGTCGCTGGCCGTCACCAAGAAACTGCACGAAGCCGCCAAGAACGAGCACCTGAAGAAGGCGCTGGAACGCGGCGTCGAAGGCATCCAAACGGGTATGGAAAACCTGGAAAAGCTGATCAAGGGCCACGATGCTGACCCGACCGGTGAGCATTGCAAGGGCATGGAAGGCCTGGTGAAGGAAGCCAAGGCGCATACGTTGGAAGAAGACTTCGGCGATGACGACGTGCGTGATGCCTCCATTATCACCCAGTACCAGCGCATGACGCATTACGGGATTGCCGGTTACGGCTGCCTCGTCGCGTTCGCCAAGCGCCTCGGCCTCAAGGACGACGAGAAGGTGCTCCAGGAATGCCTCGACAGCACCTATAGCGGCGATCGCGAAATGACAGAAATCGCCACGGGCGAAGTCAACAAGGCCGCTGCGTAACTCAGCGCATCAGTTTGAACAAAAAAGGGCGGGCCGCGAGGTCCGCCCTTTTTCGTATGCATAGCGGGACACGAGCACTGTCGGCTGGCCGCGCCTCTCAGCCCACCACCCCCGCCGCCGCCAGAACAGCCAGCGTCAGCACATCGGGTGCGGTGGCGGTCATCGGGGCGATTTGCACCGGCTTTTCCATGCCGATCAGCATCGGCCCGATGGTGGCGTTGCCCGCCAGCTCGCGCAGCAGCTTTGCACTGAGATTGGCCGATTGCAGGCCTGGCATGATGAGCACATTGGCTGGGCCGCTCAGGCGGCTGAACGGGTAAAGCGACATCACGGCCGGGTTCAGCGCGGCATCGGGGGCCATCTCGCCTTCATATTCGAAGTCCGGCTTCTCCGCATCCAGCAGCGCCACCGCCTCGCGGATATTCGCCAGCCATTGTCCGCTGGGATTGCCGAAGGTGGAATAGGACAGGAACGCCACGCGCGGCTCGTGTCCCATGCGCCGGGCCACCGCCGCCGTCTCGCGTGCGATATGAGCGATCTGCGGCGCTTCGGGGCGTTCGTTGATCGTGGTGTCGGCCAGGAAAGTCGTGTGGTTCTTGCCGATCATCATGTGAATGCCGAACGGCACCGCACCCGGCTTCGGGTCGAGCACGCGGTTCACCTCGCGCGCGGTCTGCGCGAAGGTGCGGGTGATGCCCGATATCATCGCATCGCCATGTCCCAGCGCCACCAGCAGGGCGGAGAACACATTGCGTTCCTGGTTCACCATGCGGCGTACGTCGCGCTCGGTATAGCCGCGCCGCTGCAGCTTTTCGTACAGATATTTGACCATGCCCGGGACATGTTCGCTGTCGTTGGAGTTCTGGATCTCGAAGCTGCCCGGATCGGACACGCCCAGCTCGTGCAGCTTGTTCGCAACCGCCTTGGTGCGGCCCACCAGCACGGGCGTGCCATAGCCGAAATCGCGATACTGGATGGCGGCGCGCAACACCACATCCTCTTCCGCTTCGGCAAAGACCATGCGCTTGGGGCTGGCCTTGGCCTGCTCGTACACGCCCGTCAGCACCGAGGTGGTCGGATTGAGCCGCGCTTTGAGTGACAGGCGATAGGCTTCCATGTCGGCAATCGGTGCCAGCGCGACGCCTGAGTCCATCGCGGCCTGCGCCACGGCGCTCGACACGATCTCGATCAGGCGCGGGTCGAACGGGGCGGGGATGATGTAGTCGTCGCCGAACTTGTGGTTCTTGCCATAGGCCGCCGCGACTTCCTCGGGCACCCGCTCGCGCGCCAGTTGCGCAATGGCGGCGGCGGCGGCGATCTTCATTTCCTCATTGATGCCGGTTGCCTGCACATCCAGCGCGCCACGGAAGATGAACGGAAAACCGAGTACATTGTTGACCTGGTTGGGGAAATCGCTGCGCCCGGTGGCGATGATGGCGTCCGGGCGCGCTTCCTTGGCCACATCCGGCATGATTTCGGGCACCGGGTTGGCCATCGCGAAAATGATGGGCTTTGCCGCCATCGCGCCGATCCATTCGGGTTTCAAGGCGCCCGCCGCGCTCAGGCCGAGGAAGATGTCCGCGCCGACCAGCGCCTCTTCGATGGAGGTCACGCCAGTGTCGATGGCATGGGCGCTGCGCCATTGATCGAGGTCGGGGCGGTCGCGGGTGATCGGGCCGTCGCGGTCGAACATGATCACGTTTTCATGCCGCACGCCGCTGGCCTTCAGCAACTCGGTGCAGGCGATGGCGGCAGCCCCCGCCCCCACGACGACGACCTTGGCGTCCTTTAGTTCACGGCCTGTGAGGTGGCAGGCATTCATCAGCCCGGCGGCGGTGATGATCGCCGTGCCGTGCTGGTCGTCATGCATGATCGGGATGTTCATGCGTTCCCGCAGCGCCTGCTCGATGATGAAGCATTCGGGCGCCTTGATGTCTTCCAGGTTTATTCCGCCGAAACTGGGCTCCATCAGCGCGACCGCCTCGATGAACTTGTCCGGGTCTTCGGTGTCCAGCTCGATATCGATGGAGTCGACATCGGCGAAGCGTTTGAACAGCACCGCCTTGCCTTCCATCACCGGCTTGGAGGCAAGCGCGCCCAGATTGCCCAGGCCGAGGATGGCGGTCCCGTTGGAGATAACCGCGACGAGGTTGGAGCGCGCGGTGTAGCGTGCGGCATTGGCAGGATCGGCGGCGATGGCCTCCACCGGCGCGGCGACGCCGGGGCTGTACGCAAGGCTCAGGTCGCGCTGCGTCGCCATCGGTTTGGAAGCGATGATCTCGATCTTACCGGGCCGGATCGTCTCGTGATAGAACAGCGCCTCGCGCGTCGTGAAGCTGCCGGGACGGGGCGCTTCGCCCGGTTCGGCACCCGCTGCGGTGGCAGTCGGGCCGTCGGTGGGTCGGGAGTTTTTCGTATCGTCGCTCACGGGCGCGTTCCTCTTGGCTGTTGGCGCAAGGCGTAGCGACGGGCAAGCGTTCGGCATAGGGGAAAGGCGCGCGCCTGCCCTTCCCGAATCGGTGCACTGCGTCTTTACCACAGGGCATGGCGGGCAAATCCACCCCGATGATGGTGCAGTATCACATGCTGAAGGCGCAGGCCGACGGCGCGTCTGCTGTTCTATCGCATGGGCGATTTCTTCGAATTGTTTTTCGAGGATGCGCGCCGTGCCGCCGCCATTCTCGACATTGCGCTGACCACCCGCGGCGAGCACGAGGGCGAACCGGTGCCGATGTGCGGTGTGCCGGTGCATTCTGCCGAAAGCTACCTCGCGCGCTTGATCCGGGGCGGGTGCCGCGTGGCGATTGCCGAGCAGGTGGAAACGCCAGCCGAAGCAAAAGCGCGCGGCGGTTCGAAAGCGCTGGTAAAGCGCGACATTGTGCGGCTGGTAACAGCAGGCACGCTGACCGAGGAAGCCCTGCTGGAGCCCCGCGCAGCCAATGTGCTGGTGGCGCTGTGCGACGTGCGCGGCGCGTACGGGCTGGCGACGTGCGATATTTCCACCGGGCGGATGGAGCTGGAAAGCGTGACGCCCGACGCGCTGCCCGCCGCGCTGGGCCGCATCGGCGCAAGCGAAACGGTGGTGCCGGTCGGCGCGGAATTGCCGGTCGATGACGCGACCGAACACGATGCGGGCGCGTTCAAAAGCGAGCGCGGGCAGGAACGGCTATGCACGCTGCACGGGGTAAGGACCCTCGACGGATTCGGCCAGTTCGACCGCGCGATGCTGGCGGCGGCGGGCGGGCTGGTCGGCTATCTCGACCATGTCGGACGCGGCACGTTGCCCCTGCTGCTGCCACCTGTCGCGCGCGCTTCGGGCACGCATCTGGCGATGGACGCCGCGACGCGCGCCAGTCTGGAGATCACCACTGCCAACGGCGCGCGGGGCGGCAGCCTGCTTGCTACCATCGACCGCTGTTCGACCGGCGCGGGTGCACGATTGCTGGCGGAGGATGTGTCCGCGCCTCTATGCGACCGTTCCGCCATTCTCGCGCGGCTCGATCTGGTGCAGTGGCTGCATGACGATGCGCTGCTGCGCGGCGATATCCGCAATGCGCTACGGACGCTGCCTGATATCGGGCGGGCGTTGGGCCGGATCGTGGCGGAACGCGGCAGTCCGCGCGATCTGGGGCAGGTGCGCGACGGGTTGAACGAAGCCCGCAGTATCGGCGAGCGGCTATCCAGCCAGCCGGAACGCCCCGCGCTGCTGGAAACCCTCCTGCCCGACCTGTCCGGCCACGGTGCGCTGACCGACCGGCTGGACCGCGCGCTGGTCACCGCGCCCGCCACCGAACGCCAGAAAGGCGGCTTCATCGCGGCAGGCTACGATGCAGCGCTGGACAGCTTGCGCGAAACGTCGGGCAACGCGAAACGCGCCATCGCCGCGCTGGAGGCTCGCTATCGCGAAGATACCGGTATCGCCGCACTGAAGATCAAGCATAATGGCGTGCTGGGCTATTTCATCGAAGTGCCCGCGCGTCACGGCGATGCGCTGATGGCAGCCGATAGCGGCTTCACCCACCGCCAGACGATGAAGGGCGCGGTGCGCTTCAATTCGCTGGGGCTGCACGAGGAAGCGGGCCGCATCGGCGAAGCGGGCGGACGGGCGCTGGCGCTGGAAGAAGGGCATTTCGAAGCGCTGGTGGCCGATGTGTCCGCACGCCGCGTTGCCATTGCGGCCACTGCCGCCGCGCTGGCCCGTATCGACGTGAGCGCAGGGCAGGCGGAGCGTGCAGCCGGGGCCGGCTGGTGCCGCCCCGCCATCGAGGACGAACCCTGCCTCGCCATCGAAGGCGGACGCCATCCGGTGGTCGAAGCGGCACTGGAAAAGGAAGGTGCGCGCTTCGTCGCCAATGATTGCATGCTTGATGCGTCTTCGGGAGCGCAACACCAGCCCTCTCCCCCTCCCGGCCACCCACAGCATAAAACTAATGGGTGGCCGGGAGGGGGAGAGGGCCGGCACCGAACCCATAAAGCATCGCGCCTTTGGCTGATCGGCGGGCCGAACATGGGCGGCAAATCCACCTTTTTGCGGCAGAACGCGCTGATCGTGCTGATGGCGCAGGCGGGCGGCTATGTTCCTGCTACAGCCGCGCGTATCGGGCTGGTCGATCGCCTGTTCAGCCGGGTGGGTGCGTCGGACGACCTGGCGCGCGGGCGCAGCACCTTCATGGTCGAGATGGTGGAAACCGCGGCAATCCTCGCGCAGGCCACGCCGCGCAGCTTCGTGATCCTGGACGAGGTCGGGCGCGGCACCTCCACGTATGACGGGCTTGCGCTGGCCTGGGCGGTGGTGGAGGCGGTCCACGAACGCGCCTGCCGCTGCCTGTTCGCCACGCATTATCACGAGCTGGCACGACTAGGCGAAAGCTGCGAAGGTCTGTCTCTGCACCATGTCCGTGCGCGGGAATGGAAGGGCGATCTGGTGCTGCTGCACGAGCTGGCGCAGGGTCCGGCGGACCGCAGCTATGGCCTGGCCGTGGCGCGGCTGGCGGGTGTACCGCCGCCGGTGCTGGATCGGGCCCGGTCGGTTCTCGACAAGCTGGAAAAGGGACGCGAGGAAACCGGCGGACTGGCAGCGGGCCTGGGCGATCTGCCGTTGTTTGCCGCGATGCAGGACGCCACACCGCCTGCAACCGATGCGGTGCGAGACGCGATTGCCACGCTCGATCTCGACACGCTCAGCCCACGCCAGGCGCTGGACACGCTCTACGATCTGCATCGGCTTGTGCAGACAGAAACCGGGGAAACCGAGGCTTAACCCTTCGCGCGCTACATCGGGCGACATGAGTTACATGTTCAAGGGACGCTACGCCGCGATGGCGTTTGTCGGCATGGCGCTGGCCAGTACCGCATCGCTGGTCGGCACTGACGAGGAAGACGGCACGATCCAGCGCGCGACAAACCGGTTCGTGGGCGAGAAAGCCGCATTGGAGGAAGAAGTCGAACAGTTCGGCACACCCGGTCTGCGCCGCACCATCGTGGTGCCGCAAACCGAAGACTCCCCCACCCGGACTGCCAGCAGCACAAGTATTCCACGCGCCATGGACGATGCCGCCGGCTACGACCCGGTCGGCACCGATCCAGACGGCTTCGACCCGACCCCGGACGGGTTCAGCAACGATGATGCCGACGGGGACGTGGTTTTCGAAGGCAGGGAACCGGGCGGCGTGCGTACCGTTTCCCTACCCGATGGCGGATACGAGTAACAGCAACGAACTCGCGGAAAAACGGACCGATTTCGCGGAAAATCGCACCGACTGGGCCGAGGACCGCACGGTGCAGGCCACTGAGCGAACCTATGCCGGATGGCTGAGAACAGCCTTTGCCGCTATCGGCATAGGGCTGGGGTTTCGTGCCGTGTTCGGGGCGTTCGACCCCCCTTGGCTGGCGCAGGCCATTGCAACGATCTTTATCCTGATGGGCGGCGCAATCGCATGGTCGGCACAGAGCCGGGCCTGTGCAAGTCTTGCTCGGTTGCATACACATGACATAAAAGCGCCAAAGCAACTGCACATGCGCTGGCTCAGCTACATCGTCACAGCGGGTGCGGTCCTGCTGACCGTCGCGTTGTGGCTGCTGCGGGAAGGCGGAGTGGAAGGCGGCGCTCTCTAGCAGCCGCCCCGCACCAGACGGCTCAAGTACCGTCGCCGCGCAGTCCGTCCAGCTTTTTGTCCGCACCGAACTTGTCGACATTGTCGTCATGGTTCGGCTCGCCTTCGAACGCATCCATGTCGATGCGACCGGTGGTTTCCATCTCGCGCATCTTGTCGATGGTATCGGGCACATCCTTCGCACCAAGCCCTACCGTACCTGCAGGATTGTCTGCAGGCTTGGTGCTTTCGGTCGGGCTGGACTGGTGACTTGATGGCTGGCGCGCCTGTTCGGCCACTTCTTGCGCCTGCGAGCGGTGATCGTCCTGCTCGTCATTGTGGGTTTCGGGTGCCAGTTTCGCCTGGCGCTGTTCCTGGCTTTGACCGCCCTGGTTCTGCTTCTGGTTCATGGGGTAATCTCCTTTTGCCCTTCAACGGGTGGCACGGGCGCGGAGTTCCGAGCCGTTAGCGTGTCGGCACGGGCGCATCGGCGGTATAGTCGTAAAACCCGCGACCGGTCTTGCGCCCCAGCCAGCCGGCCTCGACATATTTCACCAGCAGCGGTGCGGGCCGGTACTTGCTGTCGCCGGTCGTGTTGTAAAGCACCATGATGATGTCGAGGCAGGTATCCAGCCCGACGAAATCCGCCAGTTGCAGGGGCCCCATCGGGTGATTGAGGCCGAGGCGGCAACCTTTGTCGATATCTTCGATATTGGCCGTCGATTGGCCCAGCACGAAGATCGCCTCGTTGATCATCGGCAGCAGGATACGATTGACGACGAAGCCCGGCTCGTCCTGCGACAGCACCACTTCCTTGCCCAGCGCTTCGGCGAAAGCGACGGTGCGGTCGGTGGTGGCCTGCGCGGTGGCAAGGCCGGGAATGACTTCGATCAGGCCCATGACCGGCACCGGGTTGAAGAAATGCAGGCCGATGAACCGCGCCGCATCCGGCGCATAATTGGCCATGCGGGTGATGGGGATGGAGCTGGTGTTGGACGCCATGATGGCATCGTCGGCCAGAACCTTGCCCGCGCTTTCGAAGATCGCCTGCTTGATCGGCTCGCGCTCGGTGGCGGCTTCGATGATGAGGCTGGCATCCGCCATCGGTACATAGTCGGCGACCGGCGTGATGCGTTTCAGCGCGGCTTGTGCGTCGGCTACGTCCAGCTTGCCCTTGCCGACCAGCCGACCCATCCCCTGTTCGATCTTGCCGACCGCCGCAGTGGCGAGGTCCATGCTGACATCGGACAGCAGCACTTGCCCGCCCCGCTGCGCAATGGTCTGGGCGATGCCCGACCCCATCTGGCCTGCGCCGATGACGGCGACCGTTCGTTCCGTGAGAGCCAACACACTATCCTTCGCACTTGCAGCAAAAGCGAGCGCGTAGCGGGCGTATGCGGGTTTGGCCAGTAATGTTGGGCCAGTGGTGTTGGGTCGACGGCGCTTCGGGCTAGCGGTTCGCACCCGGCTGCCAGCTCACATCGCCTGCGCCATCGTCGTTTGCGACCCGCGCCAGCACGAACAGGTAATCGGACAGGCGATTGATATAGGCAAGCGCCGCCGGGTTGGCGGCATCCTGCGCGGCAAACGCCACCATCGCCCGTTCCGCCCGCCGCACCGCCGCACGCGCGACATGAAGCCGCGCCGCCGCTTCGGTGCCGCCGGGCAGCACGAAGCTGGTCAGGGGCGCCAGCCGTTCGTTCGCCGCATCGATACGTTGCTCAAGCCAGTCGATCTGCGACGGCACCATGCGCAACACCATGTCCGACGGCGCGAAACCGCCATCCCCGGCAGGCGTCGCCAAGTCCGCGCCCAGGTCGAACAGATCGTTCTGGATGCGGAACAGATCGGCGGCGTGGTCGCTGTCGGCAAATGCGACAGCGGCGTGGCCCAGCGCGCTGTTCGCTTCGTCCACCACCCCGATCGCGTCGATCCGCGCGCCGTCCTTGGGCGTGCGACTGCCGTCGACCAGGCCGGTGGTGCCATCGTCGCCGGTGCGCGTGTAGATCCTGTTCAGCTTGACCATTGTGGCCAGTCTATTTGGCGATCATCATGATGACCGCGACCACCACGATCGCCAGTGCCTGATATTTGATGCGGTTGAACATTGCCTTGTTCTGCAAGGCCTGCATATCGGTCATGGTTTCGCCGGTCTGGTTTTCCAGATCGACCTTGGTGGTTTTCAAAAAAGCGATGATGCCCTTGACCAGGCTAACGACGACCAGCGCCATCAGAACCAGCAGGACGACTACGAGGAATGTTGTCATGCATTCTACCTAGACGTTCGCGGCAATCTTTTCGAGTGACTTTCAAGCGATATGTCTTGCGGCCAACGCCCGGCGCGCAAATCGGCTGCGAATTGTGCGCCATCGACGCCATTTTCGCGCAGATCCGCCAGCGGGGGCGAGCCGTCGCGTTTTGCCAGCTTGCGTCCGTCAACGTCCAGCAACAGCGGATGGTGATGCCAGCACGGCACCGACAGATCGAGTAGCGCCTGCAACGTGCGATGGATATGCGTTGCCGCAAACAGGTCACGCCCGCGCACCACATGCGTGACGCCGTCCGCCGCATCGTCCAGCGTAACGGCAAGGTGATAGCTGGCAGGCTCGCTGCGCCGCACCAGCACGACATCGCCCAGCAGCGCCGGAGCAGCGGTTTGCGGACCGGCCAAATCGTCATGCCAATGTAACGGCCCCGTTCGCGCAACAGCCTTTGCAACGTCGAGCCGCAGAACATGGGGCGTCTGCGCCGCGATGGTGCGCCCCCGGCACGTACCAGGATAGAGCGGCCCGTCCGGTCCCTGCCGCGTCGCCGCCGCTGCAATCTCTCGCCGGGTGCAGGTGCAGCGATAGAGCAGCCCTTCGGCCTCCAGCCGTGCCACTGCCTCGGTATAGCGCGCCAGCCGGGTCGATTGTGGCGCGACCTCCTCCCATTCCAGCCCCAACCATGCCAGATCATCGCGCGCCGACTGCGCCAGTTCCGGCTTGCTGCGCGCGCCGTCGATATCCTCGATCCGCAGCAGGAAACGACCCGCATTCCGGTTCGCCAAATCATGCGCCACGATGGCGGCATAGGCATGTCCTGCATGCAGCAGGCCGTTCGGGCTGGGGGCGAAGCGCGTGACGATCACGCGGGCAGGCCTAGGCCAATCCGCGCCGATTGTGGATAGCGCACCTGTAACGGACTTGACGCTTTGTGGCGCGAATGCATTGGTGTGAACCTGATCGGAAAGGAACAAACGACGTGTTCAGGACCGAATTGCTGGAACAGGCGGCGCAATTTCGAGGCGCGGATGGCGACCCGACGCGCAGTCTCGCGTCCTGCCCTGCGCTGGTGCTCAATGCCGATTATACACCGCTGAGCTATTATCCATTAAGCCTGTGGCCATGGCAGACGGCAGTGAAGGCCGTGTTTCTTGACAGAGTCACCATCGTCGAGGCCTATGACCGGGAAGTGCATTCGCCTTCGCTCGACATGGCCGTTCCCAGCGTCATCGCGCTGAAGGATTACGTGCGCCAGAGCGAATGGCCTGCCTTCACCCGCTTCAACCTGTTCCTGCGGGACAGGTTCGCTTGCCAGTATTGCGGCGCGACCGGCAACCTGACCTTCGACCACGTCATACCGCGCCGTCTGGGCGGCAAGACGACATGGGAAAACATCGCCACCGCCTGCGGCCCGTGCAATATGAAGAAAGGCGGGCGCACGCCGATGCAGGCCCATATGACCCTGCACCGCACCCCCATCCGCCCGACCAGCTGGCAATTGCAGCAAAAGGGCAAGAGCTATCCACCCAACTTCCTCCACGAAACCTGGCGCGACTGGCTTTATTGGGATGTCGAGCTGGAGGGCTAGCTAGGGCATCCGTTTGCTCTACCAAACGTCTTGTAGCCGTATATCGATAAAAGTAGTAGCGATCAACGTCAATCAAGACGGCTGGAACCCTTTGCTTATGACTAAGCCTGGCCTTCCTATAATCATTCTGGCGACTGCCGTACTTGGTGGCTGCGTGGGAATAGCAACCGACAAGGCGAGTAATCAACTTGCTGATATCTGCGAAGAACGTGGCGACAATATGCGTATTGCGCAGCCCAAAACAGGAATACGTGGGGGCATTATTGGGCACGTCTATGCATCAGGTGATTGTATTGCCGAAGGTGACGAAGGGTATGACGATGCCCTAACCATAGAAGAGTACCGCGCACGCATCGGTAGAAAACCTGAGTAAAAAGAGCCTCAGACGCTTTTTGTGCGCTACGTCACCGCCGCGCGTTCCTGAAACTCTGCACGTTGCCATTCGCCGCTGTCCAGCACCTCGGCCAGCGCCTGCACTGCCTTCGCACAATCCCCGAACGACACATAGGCTGGCGCGAAGCCCATGCGCAGGAGGTCGGGTGCGCGGAAATCGCCGATTATGCCGCGGGCGATTAGCGCCTGGCACAATGCATAGGCGTCAGGGTGGCGGAAGCTGAGCTGGCTGCCGCGCTGCGTCGGGTCCGCCGGACTGACGCAGGGTAGCGCTGGGCAATGTTCGGCCATCGCGGCACGCGTGAATTCCGATAGCGCGCGCGATTTTTTCACCAGCGGTGCCATGCCGATTTCCGCCACCAGTTCGACCCCGCATTCCAGCGCCGCCATCGCCAGCACCGGCGGCGTTCCCGCCAGCAGACGCGAGACGCCGGGCGCAGGCTCGTACTCGTCTTCGAAAGCGAAAGGCGCAGCGTGGCCCATCCAGCCGGGGAGCGGATTGCGGAACGCCGCATGATGCCGCTCCGCCACATAGGCGTAGGCGGGCGCGCCAGGGCCGCCGTTCAGGTATTTGTAACCGCAGCCGACCGCGAAGTCCGCATCCGCCGCCGTCAAATCGACCGGCACTGCACCGCCGCTATGCGACAAGTCCCACAGCACCAGCGCGCCGGCCTCGTGCGCGGCAGCGGTTAGCGCGGCCATATCGAACATCGCGCCGGTCTTATAATGCACATGCGTCAGCATCAGCAGTGCAACCGAGCTGTCGAGCGCATCCACAATCGCATCGCGATCCGCCAGCCGCTGTTCCGCCCGCGCGTCGCCCTGTACCATATATAGGTCGGTCGGGAAATTGCCCGGTTCGGACAGTACGACATTGCGGTCAGGGTGCATCGCAAGCGCCCCGCCGATCAGTTTCGCGAGGTTCACCGAGACGCTGTCGCAGGCGATCACTTCATGCCGCGCGGCACCGATCAGCGGTGCAATCTTCGCACCGATGCGCTGCGGCATACCGATCCAGTCGCCCCCTCTTTCGGTGCAGTTCCAGCTGCGGATCAGGTCTTCGCCCCACTCGCGCTGCACCACATCGGCCAGCCGCGCCTTCGTCGCCTTGGGCAGCGCACCCAGCGAATTGCCGTCGAGATAGACCACGCCCTCAGGCAGGTCGAACCGGTCGCGGCAGTTGCGCAGGGGGTCGGACGCATCCAGTGCGCGGGCCTGTTCAAGAAAGCTCATGCCAGTTCCCGCAATATCGCACGGCACAGCCCCGCATCGCCACCGCCAACCTTCAGCGGCAGCGCGATCAGTTCGTACCGCCCCGCCAGGACGTCATCCAGCACCAGCCCTTCCAGAATGCGCATGTCGTGCCGCGCTACGGACCGGTGCGCAGCCATCGTCTTGCTGTCCTGCGGATCGATGCTGGGTGCATCGGTGCCAATCAGCACCACGCCCTGCGCCGCCAGCCAGTCCACCGTTTCGGGCGCGATGGGCAACCAGTCGCTGCGCCATGCATCGTGCGGAAAGGCGTCCCACTGGCGGAACAGCACCCGGTCCGCGCTGCCTAGTTGCGGCAGGTCCGCCACGTCGATCTCGCCCGACACGCTGCGCGCATCCATCACCAGGCATTCGCCGATGAAGGGGTCCAGTGCCATGCCCGCTGCGTCCAGCCCGTCTGCCGCGTAATGCAGCGGCGCATCGGCATGGGTGCCCGAATGCGTGCTCATTGTCATGCGCCCCACATTGACGGGGCTGCCCTCGTCCATCCGCCAGGTAGGCGCGAAAGCGAACGCGGTGTCGCCCGGCCAGACCGGTAGACCGGGCCGCAGAACTTGCGAGATGTCCCACATCGCGCGGCTCACAGCGCGGTCCGCACACTGAGCAGTTCGGGAAAGAACGCCTGTTCCAGCACCTTGCCCAGATAGGGCACGCCGGGTGTCCCGCCGGTGCCGCGCTTGAAGCCGATAATGCGCTCCACCGTCTTGAGATGTCCGAACCGCCAGCGCTGGAAATGATACTCCAGATCGACCAGCTTTTCCGCCAGTTCGTACAGATCCCAGTGTTTGTCCGGCGCGCGGTAAATCGCAGCCCAGGCGTCCTGCACCGCGTCGCTCCGCGTCCACGGGGCGGCAACATCGCGCGTCAGCACCGTGTCCGGAATGGCGAAACCGCGCTGGTCAAGCAGGCGCATGGTCTGATCGTAGATGCTGGGCCGCGCCAGTTCCTCGCGCAGCATGGCGGCGACATCGGGCGTCGCCTCGTGGCGTGTTACATGGTCGGGGTTGCGCCCGCCCAGCAGGAATTCGAACAGGCGGTATTGCGCCGACTGGAACCCGCTCGACCCGCCCAGATGCGGGCGGATGGTGGAATAATCGTGCGGGGTCATGGTGCTCAGCACGTCCCAGCTCTGGATCAGCTGACCCTGCGCCCGCGCCACGCGCGACAGCATCTTGAAAGCAGGGCGCAGATCGTCCGCTGCGATATGGCTGCGCGCCAGCTTCAGTTCGTGCAGGCACAGTTTCAGCCACAGCTCGCTGGCCTGGTGGACGATGATAAACAGCATCTCGTCATGCGCGTCGGATGCGGGATGTTGCGCCGACAACAGCCGGTCGAGGTCAAGATAGCCGGAATAGGTGGTGTCCTGTGTCACCCCTCCAGCACGCGCGTTTCGGGGTGATGCTTGTCCAAGTGCTTGCGCACGATTTTCAGGTTGCGGGTATTGGAACGGAAGAAGAAATCGGCGGCATCGCCCACCAGCGGCACCGCACCCAGCACCGTGTCGAACCCGACATTGCCCGCCATGCGCGCCAGTTTCCACTTCGGCATGCCTAGATTGCGCGCTTCCCATACGAGATATGCGCCCAACGCGGTGGTCACGATATCGCCGACGACCGGCACCAGGCCGATGATCGAATCGAGGCCGATCGGGTATTTGGTACCGGGAAAATGAAAGCTGCGCTCGAGCAGCGCCTCCATTGTCTCGATCCGCTTGCGCACCGATTGCGGATCGCTGCCGGTCGGCAATTCGGCACGCATGCGGTCCGGCTTGACCCTTTCGGCATGTATCGGCTGGGGGCGGATGGGTTCGGACATGATATCAGGCTCCTGAACTTTGCTAGGTGGGCCGGCGCGCCAGCGGGAACAAGGGATGCAGACCGGTCGGGCTGGCGGCGAAGCCATCCACCCCGCCCCGCACCAGCGACCAGCGCACCGGCGCGCCTAGCGGAATATAGCTGTTCAGCGCCAGCAGCGTGTCTTCCGCCTCGCGTCTGAGCCGGACCTGTTCCAACGGGTCGGTTTCGGTCAGGCTGGTCGCGACGGCGCTGTCCGCCTCGGCCGAACAGACATTGCGGCGCACCGCACAATTAAACTGGTTGAGGAACCACAGCGGGTCGTCGTAACGCGCCGCGCGGTCAACCAGCAGCAGGTCCGCATCGCGCGATCGCTCCGCACGCGTGAGTACGACGCCGATTGTCGCAAGATCCGCCTGTAAAACGTCGAACACCCGCGCCGAGCCGGGTCCACTGTCGAGCGCAATGGATACGCTGGCGCGCACGCCGCTTTGCTGCCGCCAGCGGGCAATCCGTTGTGCAGCCTGTACGCGGCGTTCCTCCAGCGTCATCGCGCTCCACCGCTCCGTAGGTGCGCCGGAATTGCGATCGGTATCGGTATCGGCACTCGCTCCGGTCGCGGGCCACATCGTGACCGGCACTATGCGGGTGGACGCCTGCCAGCCGCCGACGTTGAACGTTTGCAACAGGTTTTCCCGGTCGAGCGCCATCGCAAGAGCTTCGCGCAAATCCGCCTCGGCCAGCACGCCGCGCGGGCGCGCCACCCGCAGGCCAAGCAAGCCATTGACCGGATCGATGCGGATCGTGCCGCGCGCCAGCGGGCCGGTATCGGCCAGCGACAGGTTGGCGATGTGCCCGTTCAGCACCGCGTCGACGCTGCCGTCCTCGAACCGGGCAACCGCAGCGGCAGCATCCATCGCCAGGACATTCACCGGCCGCACGATGCTATCCCAGTCTTCGCGTTCGGGCAGGCCACGCTGTTCCGGGGGCATGGCCGTCAGGACTATAGCCGCATCGTCTTCTGGTGACCGTGCTTGTGTGTCATCTGCTGTGCCTTCGCCAGCCAGTATCATGGGCCCGATCCCGGCGCGCCCCTGCCTCAACCCCAGCTCCGGTTGCGCCAGCAGCGGCAGGAATTGCCCCATCGGCTGGCGCAGGCGTATCTCCACAACCCGCCCCGCCATCGCGCGTACATCTTCGATAACCGCAAGATCGAGGCCAAGCGACGTGCCGTCGAGCTGCGCACGGGCACGATCCAGTGCAGTCTTCACGCTGCGCGCGGTCATCGGGCGACCGTCGGGCCAGTCCCGGTCGCGCAAGCGGAAGATATAGCTCAAGCCGTCATCGGTGACGATCCAGCGCTCGGCGGCGGCCGGCACGACATTGCCTTGCAAATCGAACGCGACCAGCCCTTCCGCCGTGGCGGCACGCAGGTGCTGCGCGGCAGGCGTCAGGCGCAGACCCGTAAGCGCGAAATCGGCTGGATCGCCGATAATGGCGATATCGACTTCCGCCTCGCCCTCGCCCGCGATGCATCCAGCCAGCAATAGCGCCGGGAGGCAAAGCATAAGGGAAGCGCGCGCGTGTCTCATTTTGCGCATGACCCTAGCAGGTCATGCGCGTCAGCGGGAGCCACCAATCGGTGTGTACGAAGCGGTGTGCTCAGACCTTGCGCAGGCGGCGCTGATCGACCTGCTGGTCATGCGGCAGTATCGAGGAAGGGCGGGCGAAGCGCGGCGTGGTGAACTCCACCGCCTCGGTTTTCTGACTGGGTGCACGGACCAGCTTGGCGTCCACTTCGTGTGCGAAAGCGATACCGCACCGTGCGCCCTGCAACCAGGCAACCGATCCTTCGACCCAGCCGATATTGCGCAGCTGCACCGCGACGCTCGCGCCGCGTTCGACCGGCAATTCGCCTTCGGCCATCATGCCGCCGGACGACAGGTTGCGCACCTTCACACGGTGGCCCTGTGCCGATCCGCCGCAACGGACCTCGGCCATCTGGAACAGGCTGTCGCGCGCAATGTTTCGGGTGTCGATGGCGGACATGACTGGGATTTTGCCTTTGATCTGGTGGGCAGTGCGTGTTGCGACCATCTACGCAGAAGGTACCTAACGACCTGTTAAAAACGCGCGTTTTCGATACCAATTGTCCTGAAACGGAACAGCTTTTTCGTCAGTCGTCCCGGCTGACCTTTTCACGGCGTTCGTGCGCTTCCTGTGCTTCCACTGTCATCGTGGCGACAGGACGCGCCATCAGACGACCGATCCCGATGGGGTCGCCGGTGACATCGCAATAGCCGTATTCGCCTGCGTCGATGCGCCGCAGTGCGGCGTCGATCTTTGCAGTCAGCTTGCGCTGCCGGTCGCGGGTGCGCAGCTCGATATTGCGGTTCGTTTCATTGCTGGCGCGGTCGCCCTGGTCCGCTTCGCGCAGCGATACGTCCTTGAGAGATTGCAGCGTAGCCGACGATGCATTGGCGATGGACGCCTTCCACGCCAGCAGCAGGTCGCGGAAATACGCCAGCTGGCGCGCGCCCATATAAGGTTCGCTTTCGTCCGGCGTGTAGTCTTCGGCCATCTTGCGGGTGATGGCGTCCAGGCTTTTGCCGGTGTCGGACGGAGTGGTTGGCATGCTGGTGTCGATTCGGTCCAATAGCCTAAAAAATGTTGCAAAAACCGTCACTTCGCGTGGGATTTCGCGGCTATAATAGCGTGTCCTGTGCCGCACAAGACAGCGTGTGCCGAAGAAACACGGCGCAGCGTTAACTTTTTATTGACCATGTTCCGCTGAAACCGGTGGCGACGGCGAAAGGGATCGTCGCCGCAACAGCAGCGCACGAAGGCGCAAAGGGGATGGGAACATGAAGCTTACATCGATCGAAGGCGGCGGGTTCGTAACGCCGTCAGTATCAAGAAGGGCGACAGCCGGACGGGCCGCTGACATGACGGCAACACCGCTAGACGCCGCCGAGGCCGACCGCCTGGTGGCGCAATGCATGGCCGCCGCAGCGCAAGGCGATCCGAGCGCCTATTACGATCTGGGCGTGGCCTATTCCACCGGCAGTTCCGGCGCGCCGTGCGACCTCATCGAAGCGCATAAATGGTTCAACCTTGCCGCGACGCAGGGCCACGAGGAAGCGACCTGGTGTCGCGCCGATGTTTCGGACGAAATGACCGCGCGCGAAATCGCCGAAGCCCAGCGCCGCGCCCGGCAATGGCTGGTCGATACCGCGCGTAAAGTGGCCTAGCTTCGCTCGCCCTTGCGGAACGGCGTTTTCGTATCGAGGTAATTGCGGTCCTGCGCCACGCCTTCGCGCTCGCGTTCCAGAAACTCTTCAACCGCGCTGCGAAAGCCGGGATCGCCAATCCAGTGGGCGGACCATGTCTCCACCGGCTCATATCCGCGCGCCAGCTTGTGCCCGCCCTGAGCGCCGGCCTCCACCCGCTTCAATCCGCGTGCGATGGCGGCGTCTATCGCCTGATAATAGCATAGCTCGAAATGCAGGAAGCGCCGGTCCTGACTGCACCCCCAATACCGGCCATACAGCGCATCCGGACCGATGAAGTTCAGCGCGCCTGCGATCGGTATGCCCGACATATCGTCGCCTTCATACGCCAGCATCAGCAGCAACGCATCGCCCATCCGCTCGCCCAGCAGCGTGAACGCCTCGCGCGTTAGGTAAGGCGTGCCCCATTTGCGCGCGCCGGTGTCCTGATAAAATTGCCAGAACGCATCCCAATGGTGCGGTTTGATATCGTCGCCCGCCAGATGCGCAAAGGATAGCCCACCTTGCGCGGCGGTGCGTTCCTTGCGGATAGCGCGCCGTTTACGGCTGGCCAGCGCGCCCAGAAACCCGTCGAAATCGGCGTAGTCGCGATTGGTCCAGTGGAACTGGATGTCCTTGCGCGTCAGCCATCCCGCCGCCTCGAACGAAGGCAGTTGTTCGGGCGTGATAAAGGTGGCGTGGGCGCTGGAAAACCCGTTCTGCGCACACAGCTGTTCCGCAGC
This sequence comes from uncultured Alphaproteobacteria bacterium, assembly GCA_963838735.1. Taxonomy (GTDB): domain Bacteria; phylum Pseudomonadota; class Alphaproteobacteria; order Sphingomonadales; family Sphingomonadaceae; genus Parerythrobacter_A. Next base: position 229,818 of record CAWISG010000006.1, on the reverse strand, counting down.
GCCCAATAGCGGCGTGGCAAGGGCAGGATCGGACAGCAACAGGCGCGGGCCGGTGGCCGGAGTGAACGGCGCTGCGATTTGCAGCTTGGGATAGTATGAACCGCCTGCCCGCTCGAACGCATCGGCCCAGCCGTGATCGAATACGAATTCGCCGTGGCTGTGCGATTTTAGAAAAGACGGCAGTGCGGCCAACAGCGCACCATCGCTCCCTTCGATAACCAGCGGGGCGGATTGCCAGCCGGTGCCGGGGCCGACGCTGCCGGACTCTTCCATCACGGTCAGGAAATCGTGCCGCATAAACGGATTGCCGCCCGCCAGCGCGTCCCACGCTTCCCGGTCCAGCGCGCCGACCGAACCGGCGACCTTGGCGACCAGATCCTTTGGCAATCCACCCGGTTCGCTCACGCTTCGACGAACCCTTCCCCTTCCGCAATGGCGGCATCGGTGTGGCGGGCCGCCGTGGCGCGCAGTTCGGGCGTCGATACGGTCCAGGTTAGCACCGGTAGGCCGCGTTTGCGCTGGACCGCCGCGAATCGGCTGGGCAGGTTGCGGATGTCGTAAGCGAGAAAATCGGGACGGGCCTGCCACAGCGCGCGATGCCGTGCCCACGCGGTCTTGCGCGCGCCTTCTCCCTTTTCGGTCATTACCAGTCCGCGCGGGGTTCGTGGCGAATGTGTCGCGAACCAGCGTGGCACGTTTGCATCGAAGCTCATCACGGCATGGTGGCCCGGATATCCCTCCAGCGCCCGCCGCACGGCAAGGCACAGCGTCCGCATCCGCGTATCGCCGCGCGATTTCAGCTCGATCAGCACCGGCACCTGCCCCGAAATCTGGTCCAGCAGGCGCTCCAGCCGGGGAATCATATCGCCGTTACCGCTCAGCGCGATGCGCTCGATATCGGCGATCGGCATTTTCGCCAGCGGCCCGCTGCGGTCGGTCAGCCGGTCCAGTTCCCAGTCGTGAAACACCGCCGCGCGCCCGTCTCCGGTGCGCTGTACGTCGCATTCGATGCCCAGCCCTGCCGCAATCGCATCGGCGAAGGCGGAGGGCGAGTTTTCGGGCACGCCGGACGAATGCAGCCCGCGATGGGCATAGGTCCACTCGCCCATCCAGTCGACACGTCCCGCGCGTGGCGCAGGCGCGCGGAACCTGTCAATCGCCGTGAAGAGCAATGACTGCATCCACTTCCACGGCTGCGCCGAGCGGCAGGACGGGCACGCCGACCGCGCTGCGAGCATGGCGCCCCAGCTCGCCGAAAATGTCGAACATCAGTTCCGAGGCACCATTGGCGACCTTGGGCTGGTCGGTGAAATCGGGTGCAGAGGCGACGAATGCGCCCAGCTTGACGATGCGCGCCACCCGCTCCAGCGGAATGCGCGCCTCGCGCAGCTGCGCCAGGATCATCAGGCCGCAAGCGCGCGCCGCCGCCTGCCCGGTCTCCAGATTGACATCGGTGCCCAGTGTGCCCGTGACCAGAGTGCCGTCCACGAAGGGCAGCTGCCCCGAAATATAGGCATGTTCGCCCGACACCACGACCGGCATGTAGCTGGCGACGGGCGCCGCTGCGTTTGGCAATACGATGCCCAGGTCGGCAAGGCGGGCCTGCACGTTCTGCCTGTTTACACTCATGCCATTTCCTCCTGTTTCGCGCTTACCGCATCCAGTAACCACGGCAGCGCGGTATCCCAATCGTCGATCCGCGCATGGGCGTGGCCTGCCTTGTGCGCGCATTCGATGTATGGCGCCAGCATCGGTTCACCGCACAGGTGCAGGCGTTTCAGGTCCGGCACGGTTTCGGCGGCGGAATGGTGGTGCTGCGGCAAATCGTCGACAAAGACCGCGCGGCTTGGCCGGTATTCTCCCAGGATTGCCTGCAATGCCGGACCCTTCGGCCCCTGATTGGTGAAGACGCGCGCGTCGATACCGTGGGCGCGCAGCTGCTCTGCGCGGTGGTCGCGCCGTTCGTCGGTAAGGTTGGTCAGGATAACCACGTCGGCATGGTCGGCAAGCCGGGTAATGCCTTCCACCGCGCCGGCAATCGGCAACTGGCTGTCCATCTGCGTATCGAAGAACCCGCCCAGCACGCGCCAGACTTCCTCCATGCCCAGCACGTCGCCCGTTTCCTGCCAGCGCAGCGCGTTGGCGAAGGTGCCACCTTCCATGCTGAAGGCAACGCCCTGCTCCGCCGCCAGCCACGCGCGGAACGGCGCGACCATATGGAGCAGCACCTCGTCGCAATCGGAAATGACCAGCGGGCGGTTGGCAGGGTCGAATAGGTTCGTTGCGTCGGTCATCGGGCCAGCACCTCCTGCGCCGCAATCAGTGTGGCGGGATCGACCTGCAACGCCCCCGCCGCGCCGATCAGGTCGGGCTCGTGCCGCGCCAGAAACTCCAGCACGGCGCCCAAAACCTCTGGCAGCACCGCCGGGTCGGTCAAGTTGTTGCGAAGCGTGTCGGCGGTCAGGCCAGTCAGGTCCAGCAGGCGGTCCGCCCGTTTCTCGTCGCCCAGCAACCAACCCAGCGCCGACAGCGCCAGAGTTTCGGCTTCGGGGCGTGTTACCTGGCCCTGCGATGCGGTGTGAATTGTCATGGTCGGATGCCGGGGATACAGGAACAAGTTAGCGGTGAAAGGCGATAGATGGCGAAGCGGATACTGGTTGTCGAGGACAACGACCTCAATCGCAGGCTGTTCTGCGATGTTTTGAAGGCCAATGGTTACGAAGTGGAACCGGTGGCCGATGGCGAGCTGGCGCTGAATGCCGCTCGGGCCTTTGCGCCCGACCTTGCGATCATGGATATCCAGCTGCCCAATATCTCCGGCCTCGACCTGATCGCCGCGATGACCCGCGATGCCAGCCTGGCTGACGTGCCGATCCTGGCCGTCACCGCCTATGCCGGCAAGGGCGATGAAGCCCGCATCCGCGATGCAGGTGCGGCGGATTACCTGTCCAAGCCGGTCAGCATCATGCCTTTCATGGCGGCGGTGAAGGCGCTGCTGCCTTCCGAACCGTCGGCTGCCGAAGTGGCCGGATGACTGTGCGAGTGAAGCATCGCCCTGCGCACCCTTCGCCGCTTGACATGTTGGAACGCTTCGCCTGTTTCACCGGTTAGCTTTTCATCGACTTCTGCCGAAAGACCCCCCCGCCATGACCCGATCCGATGTCGACGCAAAGATCCGCGAATTGATCGTGCCGTTCAACACCAAGCAGGTGGAAATCGCGGACGACACCGGCTTTGCGAACGATCTGGAATTCGACAGCCTGACAGTGATGGATTTCGTCGCCGCGATCGAGGACGAGTTCGACATCATCATCTCGATGAACCAGCAGGCGGAAATCGAGAATTTCGGCCAGCTGGTCGATGCTGTCACGAAGATGGTCGCCGACGCCTGACCGGTCCGCAGCTTAGGTTCACGCGGCCTGCGCTAAGCCCTTATCCCTGTTGAAACCCTGAAAGTCTATCCATGAGCGAAGGCGTAGCCCAGCCGGACAAGCCGGCCCCCGCCCCCACCACTCCGACGCCAATTGGCAACGATACCGCCCCCGACCTGTTCGCCAAGTTCGACGACCTGATCGCGATGCGCGCCGGATTGCTGGCGAGCGGGCAGGCCGACCCTTTCAGCCTGGTGATGGAGCAGGTGCTCTCCCCCACCCGCGCCATCTGCAACGGGCGCGAGACCATCCTGCTGGGCACCTACAACTACATGGGCATGACCTTCGACCCCGAAGTGGTCGCTGCGGGCAAGCAGGCGCTGGCCGATTACGGCACCGGCACCACCGGCAGCCGCGTTCTCAACGGTACCTATCAGGGCCACAGGGAATGCGAAGACGCACTGCGCGAATTTTACGACATGGACCACGCGATGGTCTTTTCCACCGGCTACCAGGCCAATCTCGGCATCATCTCGACGCTGGCGGGCAAGGGCGATTATATCATTCTGGATATCGACAGCCATGCCAGCATCTGGGACGGCTGCGCGCTGGGCAAGGCAGAAGTGGTGCCGTTCAAGCACAACGACGCCGAGGCGCTGGACAAACGGCTGAACCGCGTACCGGATGGCGCGGGCGTTCTGGTCATTCTGGAAGGTGTCTATTCGATGCTCGGCGATGTCGCGCCGCTCAAGGAAATGGTGGCGATCTGCAAACGGCATGGCGCGATGGTGCTGGTCGACGAGGCGCATTCGATGGGCTTCATCGGCGAGAACGGGCGCGGCGTGGCCGAGGCGGCGGGCGTGCTGGACGATGTGGACGTCGTAATCGGCACGTTTTCCAAGAGCGTCGGCACTGTAGGCGGCTTTGCCGTTTCCAACCATCCGAAGTTCGAGATCATGCGGCTGGTCTGCCGCCCCTATGTCTTCACCGCCAGCCTGCCCCCCAGCGTGGTGGCGACAGCAGAGGCGAGCATCCGCAAGCTGATGACCGACGGCGCGGACAAGCGCGCCGCTTTATGGGAAAGCTCGCGCACCCTGCATAAGGGCTTGCGCGATCTGGGCTTCGACATCGGTACACCCGAAGCCGAGAGCGCCATCATCGCGGTCATCATGCCCGATCTGGAACAAGGCGCGGCGATGTGGGAAGCGCTGCTGAAAGAAGGCCTTTACGTAAACCTCGCCCGCCCGCCCGCGACGCCTGCCAACATGACCCTGCTGCGCTGTTCGCTGTGCGCGGCGCATTCCGAAGACGATGTGCAGCAAATCCTCGGCATGTTCGAACGCGCCGGCAAGCTGGTGGGTATCATCAAGGGATAAGACGACGCCCGCGAAGCCGGTGGGTTTCCAGCGTCATTTTGAATGGTGCTATTTGGGGCGGGACGCGGAACGACCGGTCCTTTAACCAGGCGGGTCACAACCGGACGGCCGAATACCGTTACTGCACCGGGGTGAAAGCAAACGATCCCGAGAGCCAGTAAATCACTGTCAAGCCTTCGAACGGCGAGTCCGTCCCCATGAAAGCCCATAGCCGCCCCTCGCTGTCCGTCGTCAGAACCGGAGCGTTGTCAGGGTCCGTCGCCAGTTCCTTCACCTGATAGGGTCCGGAACCATCGCATCGCGCGCCGGGTATGTTCTGCCCGATAACGCCCAGGGTGAAGGGACTGCCGTCTTCGGTATTCTGCACGCCATGCTCGAAATTGGGTACCAGATTGCCGGCGTCCCCCGGGTCGGTCGATACGACCAGCATCGGCTCGACCGGGGAAGCGCCCGCCTGGATTACGACACCGCTTGGTGACCCGCCAATGCCAAAACACCCAAGGGGGACATTGGCGGCAAAGCGCACGGTACTGTCGACCCGGTAACGCTGGTTGGGTGTAAGCCCGGTCACCGGCTTCCAGAGGAACATGAATACGTCGTCCGACCGGTTGATCGATTGTATCCGGTATCCATTCCCACCGATGTTCGGCACCGCGTCGATCTCCGCACGAAATTCGAAGGTCGAGAATTCCGTGTCCGGAGAATATTCCGAAATCTCCGGAATGAACCCGTCTTCGTCCTGCGCGAAGGTGAAGTCGAGTGTTCCTGTTACCGGCGTGGGCGTAGGCGTAGCGGGGCGTCGGTGAAGGTGTTGGGGTCGGCGCGGGCGCCGGTGGTGGAGACGGGGAAGTGATCGGAGGCGGTGAAGCGTCGTCGCCTCCACAACCCCACAGCATCAGCGCGGCCGTTGCGAGCAATGCAGAACCGTATCTCATGGCTTCCCACTCCACAAAACCAAGAACAGCCTGAAATTCCAGTATTTTGATTGAACATTCAATGAACGGGACACAGGGGGATAGAGTTTACCGCACTCTGACCTGGCGCATACCAAGAACAGGGTTTTGCATCGTCCCGCTATGCCTCGATGCCCTTCTGGCCGGAGCGAAGCAGGGTTCTAAAAAAGCGAACCACCCTGCCGATTGTCGGTAAAAACCGGCATGTTTGCTTCCGGTTTACAGAGCCGCATGCGGTCGTGATCGTATCCGGCGTGCGTGCCGCCGTTTGGCAAAGAACCGAAGACGACGTCGGCGTGCGGTCCCGGAACCATCCGCCCCCGCCAGCCGTCAGTCCTTCACATCACCAAGCGAAGGAAACGCCCGCATGACCACCACCAGAACCGCATCCGCCCGTTACGATGGCCTTGGCAAGAACGGCAAGGGGCATGTTTCGACCGGCTCCGGCGCACTGGATGACCAGCCCTACGGTTTCGGCACGCGGTTCGAGGACGAGGCGGGCACCAACCCCGAAGAGCTGATTGCGGCCGCGCATGCCAGTTGCTTCACCATGGCCCTGAGCTTTGCATTGGCCAAGGCGGGGCATGAAGCGGGCACGCTGGAAACATCCGCAAAGGTCAGTCTTGAAAAGGATGGCGACGGGTTCAAGGTGACCCGGTCCGACCTGACCCTGACCGGCTCGGTCGAGGATATCGAGCGCGCCGAACTGGAAAAGCTGGCGCACGAGGCCAAGGCGAATTGTCCGGTCTCCAAGCTGCTGAAGGCGGAAATCTCGCTGGAGATTGCGCGCGGGTAACGGGTCAGTCGCGTTCCACCAGCCACCCCGCCAGCATTACGGCCAGCACGGTTCCGGCCAGTTGCGCCGCAATGAAGGCGGGCACATCGGCGGGGGCGATACCGGCAAAGGTATCGGACAGACTGCGCACCAGCGTTATTGCCGGATTCGCAAAATTGGTCGACGACGTGAACCAGTATGCACTTGTGATATAAAGCCCGACAGCCGCCGGAATGGCGGATGGCCGAAGACGCACGAGCAGCAGGATCGTCAGAACCAGGCCGAAAGTGGCGACGCATTCCCCGGTCCACTGACCGATACCGGCGCGCGCCTTCGTACTGAATTGCAGGACCGGCAGATCGAACATGACATGGACCGCAAATGCACCAAGCGCACCGGCGGCGCATTGCACCAGAGCGTAAAGAACAGCGCGGACCAACCCGATCTCGCGGCGGACGGCAAAGGCCAGGGTGACCGCCGGATTGAAATGCGCACCCGAAAGCGGTCCGAACATGGCGATCAGCACATACAGGATCGCGCCCGTCGCGATGGTGTTTGCCAGCAAGGCCACCGCATCGTTTCCCCCCGACAGGTTCTGCGCCATGACGCCAGAACCGATGACGCCTGCGAACAGAAAAAAACTGCCCACAGCTTCCGCGGTCAGAGCGCGCGCCATGTCAGGGGGGCGGTCCGATTTCACACCGCGTTTACGGCATAGACGCCGTTGCCGGAGTATTACCCATAGTGTCGCTTACGTTATCACAGGGCCCGTCGCCAGGTTCATCCCCGCCGCCAAGATAACTCAGCGCAAGAAAGCCGCCGACGGTCAGCACCACGAAGATGGTGGTCGCGGTGCCCAGATACTGGTCGATGATGCGCTTGATCGGCGCGCCAAAGGCACGGAACAGGATGCCGACCGTGCCGAAAATCAGCGCGCGCGCGGCAATACTGGCCAGCGTGAATGTCACCACATCCATACCCACGAACCCGGCAGTGATCGTCAGCAGCTTGAACGGCACAGGCGTCGCGCCCGCAATGACGATGGCTTCCCAGTCATAGGTACGCAGGTAACACGCGGCGGTCGGAAAGTCGTCCGCAAGGCCGAGCGCGGACAGCAGCTGTGGCCCGACCGAATCGTACATCACCGCGCCGATCCAGTATCCGAACAGCGCGCCCGCCACGCTGGCCACCACCGCGACCCCCGCAAAGCGTATCGCCTTGCGCGGTTCGGCCAGGCACATCAGACCCAGCAGCGGGTGCGGGGGAATCGGAAAGAAGCTGGCCTCGGCAAAGCAGAACACCGCCAGCCACCACACCGCATGCGGATGTGCGGCCTTGGCCATCGTCCAGTCATACAGCCCGTGCAGCAATCGCATCATGGCGGCGTTCCCTCCTGTCTGCGGCGGCGGGTAGGCAGTTGCACGGACAGGAGCAAGTGCAATAGCATGCTGCGCAACGACTGTATTATCCTATTTGGCACTTTAGTCTTGACATCGTGACGCTCTTTGGTTAGAGAAGCGGAACATCGCGATAGTCCGGCCCCGAGGGGCTTACGCATCGGGCGGCTGCTTCCATACCGAAGCGCCGCCTTTTTTGCGTCCTGCGACATCGCATCCATTCACCCGAATGCGAGAGGGCACCATCATGGGCGCACGAAAAGACAGCGGATCATCCGCGAGAAAACGCACTCCGCGTCCGTGGGAGGAACGCTTTTTCGCATTGTTGGCGGACGGGCAACCCGTAAAGCGCGCGGCAGACGAGGCAGGCACATGCAACTCCAACGTGTTCCGGTTCCGCGCCCGCCACGCCGATTTCGCCGCGCGATGGTACCAGGCGTTGGCCAGCGCGCCGAAAACCCTGCCGAAAAAGGCGCTGCGCAAGAAACGCGCAACGGCGCGCGACGACATCCAGGAAACCCGCGTCGGCCCCTGGCGTAAGCCGTTCATCGATCATCTGGCCGAACTGTCCAACGTGGCCGCAGCAGCGCGGGCAGCGCATATTCCCGTGCGCACCGTCTATGCCGAACGCCGCAACGATCCCGGCTTTGCAAAGGAATGGCTCGCCGCGCTTGCGGAAGGCTACGACAATCTGGAACTGGAATTGCTGGGGCATCTTCGCGACCCTACGCCGGAGCGAAAGCTGGACGTGGCAGCGGGGCTGCGGCTGCTGGCCGCGCATCGCGAAACCGTGGCGCGCGAACGGGCCTTTCGCGGCGCATCCAGTCCTGCCGAGACCTATGCCTCGATCGACCGCTTCATCGGGCGGCTGCGCGATGCCCGGTTGAAAGCGGGCAAGCCGATGATTTCGCCCGAACCCGCACCTGCTCCCGAACCGGAAGAAGGAACCCGCAATGCGTCTTCCTGAATATGACGACCCCGTCGAAGCCGCGATCGGGGCCAAGGGCGAGCTGATCGGGCTGACGCACGCAGAGCGCGAGAAGGCTCTCGCCGAACTTTCGCAGGAAGGGCAGGCGTTGCTACGCTCCCATTGGCCGGTGTGGGCGCATGGCGCGCAAAAAGCGCCGGAAGGCGACTGGCACGTGTGGACCATCATGGCCGGGCGCGGGTTCGGCAAGACGCGCGCCGGTGCCGAATGGGTTCGCAACATTGCCGAATCGAACCCGCGCGCCAGCATTGCGCTGGTCGCCGATACACTGGGCGATGCGCGGCGGGTGATGGTGGAGGGGGAAAGCGGCATTCTCGCCATCTCCCCGCCGCACACCCGGCCCGATTACGAACCCTCCAACCGCCGCCTGAACTGGCCCGGCGGTGCCAGCGCGATGCTGTACGGGGCCAGCGAACCCAACTCCCTGCGCGGGCCACAGCACAGCCATGCCTGGGCTGACGAAATCGCCAAATGGGATAGTGCACACGGGCGTGCCGAGGCAGCATGGGACAATCTCATGCTGGGCCTGCGCCTGGGCGACGATCCGCGCACCGTCGCCACCACCACGCCGCGCGCGGTGCCGTTGCTGAAGCGCATCCTGCGCGAAGAGGGCACCGTGGTGACGCGCGGCACCACGCAGGACAATGCGGGCGTTCTGCCGCCGACTTTCATCGCCGCCATGCGCCGCCTCTATGACGGCACGCGGCTGGGGCGGCAGGAGCTGGACGGCGAACTGATTGCCGACATGGACGGCGCGTTGTGGCGGCGCGACGTGCTCGAACGGTGCCGCGAAAGCGCGACCTCCGCCCCGCACAAACGCATTGTGGTCGGCGTCGATCCTTGCGTTTCCGCAACGGGCGATGCCTGCGGTATCGTGGTGGTGGCGCTGGGGGAGGACGATGTCGGTCGCGTGCTGGCGGATTGCACCGTGGAACGTGCCACGCCCGACGCCTGGGCGCGCTGCGTGGCGGCGGCGGCACGCGAATGGCAGGCGGATCGCGTGGTGGCCGAAGCGAACCAGGGCGGTGCTCTGGTGAAAAGCGTGCTGCATGCAGCCCAGCTCTCGCTGCCGGTCAAGCTGGTCCACGCGCATCGCGGCAAGGTGGCGCGCGCGGAGCCGGTCGCCGCGCTCTACGAAACGGGGCGGGTGCGCCATTGCGGCATGTTCGGCGCGCTGGAAGACCAGCTGTGCGGCATGATGGCCGGCGGCCGCTACGAAGGCCCCGGAGGCTCGCCCGACCGCGCCGATGCACTGGTCTGGGCGCTGAGCGAACTGATGCTGAAGCCCTTGCCCGAGCCGCGAATTCGGGGGCTGTAGAGAGCCCCTTTTGCGCCGTTCGACACTATCTGGCTTTTCGAAACCAAAGAGGTTCCTTTCATGTCCCTTCTCACATCCCTGACCGCTGCCTTGAAGGGTGGCGGGCTATCCCGTATGCCTGTCAGCCGCGGGTTCGTCTCGCCGTGGGAAACTGCGTTTGCCGCGCAGGATAGCGGTGCGCGGCGACCGTTCGAATACACCCGCGCCCTCCGCGAGGGGTTCCTGGCGAATCCGGTGGTCAGCCGCGCGGTGCGGATCGTGTCCGAGGGGTGCGGCTCCGCGCCGCTGGATGCGCCTGCACCCGAGTTGGCCGCGTTGCTGGGCACCACCAGCGCGGGGCAATCGCTGGTCGAGACCATCGCCAGCCACCTGTTGCTGCATGGCAATGCCTATGTTCAGGTGATGAAGGACGGCGCGGGCACGCCGGTCGAACTCTTCGCGCTGCGCCCCGAACGCATCACCGTGAAAGCCGCGGCGGATGGCTGGCCCGTCGCCTTCGAATACCACCTGGGCGCGCAGACCGTTACCCTGCCGCTGGAAGACGAGGCGGGCTGGCCCAATGTGCTGCATATCCGCAGCTTCCATCCGGGCGACGATCATTACGGTGCGGGCGCATTGCAAGCCGCCGATACCGCCGTGGCGATCCACAACGCCGCGTCGGAATGGAACCGCGCGCTGCTGGCCAATGCGGCGCGGCCCTCCGGTGCGTTGGTGTACCAGTCCGGTGACAGCGAGGGGCTGAGCACCGAACAGTACGATCGGCTGAAGGCGGAACTGACCAGCGCGTATCAGGGGCAGGCCAATGCCGGGCGGCCCATGCTGCTGGAAGGCGGACTGGCGTGGCAGAGCATGGCATTGTCGCCTGCCGACATGGATTTCGCCACGCTGAAAGCGTCGGCGGCACGCGACATCGCGCTGGCGTTCGGCGTGCCGCCGATGCTGCTCGGTATCCCCGGCGACAACACCTATTCCAACTATCGCGAGGCGAACCGGGCGCTGTGGCGGCTGACGCTGCTGCCGCTGGCGGACAAGATCCTGCGCGGCCTGTCGCAGGGATTGGCGCCGTGGTTTCCGGACGCGAAACTGGCCGTCGATCTCGACCATGTGCCCGCCCTGTCCGAGGACCGCGAGCGGCTGTGGTCGCAAGTGACGGCGGCGGACTTTCTGACAGATGCGGAGAAGCGCGCGATGCTGGGGCTTGCCCCGCGGCCGGCGCGCGCCACGAAGGAGACCGTGCAATGACCCGCGAAGACATGCTGGCCCGCTTGCTGGCACAAGCCACGGCGGAAGGCGGCGAGCTGGTGACACTGCGCGCCATCGTCGAGGAATCGAGCGAAGTCGGCGCGAACCGCGCGCTGAAGCGACTGCGCCTCGCCGATGACGATGCGCAAGGCGATATCGACGAACTGCGCGAGCTGCTGGGCGCATGGCGCGATGCCAAGGCCAGCGCCTGGAAGGCCGCGATCGAATGGCTGGCGCGCGGCGTCTTCGCGCTGCTGCTGGTCGGCATCGCCATCCGCCTCGGCGTGCCGGGACTTCTGCGATGAGGCTGGCAGGATATGCCGCGCTGTTCGACCGGCGCGATGGTGCGCGCGACATCATCCGCCCCGGTGCGTTCCGCCGCTCGCTTGACGAGGCGCGCACGCCGCTGCCGCTGTTCTGGCAGCACCGCCCCGAACAGCGGATCGGCACGGTGGAGCGCGTGGCGGAGGATGCGCGCGGCCTGCGCATGATCGCTACCATCGACAACGTGCAGGGCCGCGCGGGCACCATGCTGGCGCGCCGCACCATCAGCGGCCTCAGCTTCGGCTATCGCGCGCGCCGCTGGCACCACACCGAAACAGGCCGGGTGCTGGAGGATGTCGACCTGCTGGAGATCAGCTTAGTGACGCATCCGCTGCAACACGAGGCGCGGGTGCATCTTGTGATGTGAAGAGCCGCGTTTCGACTGTTCAAAGAAAAAGGGTTTCTCGCAGGGAACGCTGAGGAAAGGGGGACGCCGCGAGGTGTCGTGCCTGCGGCGAAGCCGCCTTCCATAATGTGCCTTTACGAAAGACCCGACCGTTGAAGAAATAGGGCCTGCGGCGCGGCCTTTCTCTTCTTCTCTTGCGTCTCTTTTTCCTCCGCGTCTCTGCGAGAAACAAAACTCCGACAATTTCAACCCACGCACCGCCCTCCCGGCGGAGCGCCCTTTCGCACGCCCACCAACCACCCCACCGAACCACCAACGAAGGAACCACCCATGGAAATGCAGATACCCACTACACCCGCGATCACACCCGCTGCCGCCGATGACGCGCAGCTGGACGCCAGCTTCGACATCGTCGCACGACAGGACCGGACCGAGGCCGACGTCAAGGAACTGCGCGGCGATGTCGATGCGGTGAAGACCCGGCTGGACCGTGTCGCGCAAGCCGCCAATCGCAGCGTTGTACGGCCCGCGCTTTCGGGCGAGACCGGTGCCGCCTCCGCTGAGGTGAAGGGCTTCGTCGACGGCTATCTGCGGCGCGGCAACTCGTCGGAGATCAAGTCGATCAGCGGACGCACTCCGTCCGAAGGCGGCTATGCCGTGCCGCGCGAAATCGATGCAATGATCGCCAGCGCGCTGTATGAAATCAGCCCGATCCGCGCCATTGCGCAGGTGGTGCAGACGGGCAGTGCCGATTATCGCAAGCTCGTCACCACCGGGGGCGTCGCCAGCGGCTGGGTCTCGGAAACCGCCGCACGACCAGAAACCGCCACACCCGATTTCCACGAAGTCGCGCCCGCCACCGGCGAGCTCTATGCCAACCCCGCCGCCAGCCAGGCCATGCTGGACGACGCCGCGTTCGACCTCGAAGCCTGGCTCGCCAGCGAGATCGCGATGGAATTCGCCCGCGCCGAAGGATCGGCCTTCGTCAATGGCAACGGCGTGGACCAGCCGACCGGCTTCCTCAATGCGCCGGTATCCGAAGATTTCGATGGTGACCGGGCATTCGGCGCGCTGCAATATATCGGGTCGGGCGATGCGAGCGGTTTCGACGCCGAACCAGAAGCGCGGCTGATCGACCTGGTGCACACGATGAAGGCGGGCCATCGGCAGGGCGCCAGTTTCGTGATGAACTCGGCCACGCTGGCATCGGTGCGCAAGCTGAAGACGACCGACGGTGCATTCCTGTGGCAGCCCGGCCTGACGTTGGGCCAGCCCGACCGGCTGCTGGGCTATCCGGTGATCGAGGCGGAAGACATGCCGGATATCGGTGCGGGTACGTTCCCCATCGCCTTCGGCAATTTCCGCCACGGCTACCTGATCGCCGAACGCAGCGCCACGCAGATCCTGCGCGATCCGTTCACCAACAAGCCCTTCGTCCACTTCTACGCCACCAAGCGTGTGGGGGGCGGCGTGCTGGATGCCAACGCGATCAAGCTGCTGAAGATCGAGGAGTAGGGGGCGATATGTTCCCTCGCGGCTGATCGCCCTTAGGGCGGCCTCCGGGAGGGCGCCCTAACGGGCGTCACGCAAATGGTGGCCTTTGGCCATCTCCACTTCGTTGCGATTCCGCGCTCTGGCTGCCGCGACCAGGATCGGGGTCGGTTCTGGTCGCGGCATCCTTTCCTCTCCAGCCTGCTTGGGAGGACCGCGTGCAACACTTCGCACCCCCAAAAACCAGTCTTGGTCGCGGTAGCCAGAGCGCGACTGCGCGTCGGCCCGTTGGCCGAACACCGCGCCCCGGATGGGGTGCGAACAAAAGGAAACACCATGACGCGAACGATCGTCGTGCCTGCCGAGCTTGGCGGTGCCGCACTGGACGAATTGAAGGGGTGGCTGGCCATTACCCGCGATGCGGAAGATGCCGTGCTGACCGGCCTGCTTGCCAGCGCGCTGGATGCCGCCGAAGCCTTTACCGGCACCATGCCGCTGGTCCAGACGTGCGAGGATATCCGCCCGGCGGCATGTGTCTGGCATGTGCTGGGCACCCGGCCTATCGGTGCGATTACCGGCGTGGAAAGCGTGGCAGCGGACGGCACCCGCCAAACCTTGCCTATCGATGCCTACCAGATCGACCTCGCGGCGAACGGGACCGGCTCGGTCCGCGTGACCGGCATAACGCAACACCGTTTTGCCGTGCGCTTCGTAGCCGGGCTGGCCCCTGCCTGGACCAGCCTGCCCGAAGGTCTTCGCCACGGTGTCGTCCGGCTGGCCGCACATCTTTACCGGGAACGCGACGGCGACGCGCTGGACCGCCTGCCGAGCGCGGTCAGCGCGTTGTGGCGACCGTGGCGCCGGATGCGGATCGCATGATTGGTGCAACGCTGAATGGCATGCGTCTCGCGCGATTGGCGCACCGAGCCGCGCAGATCGCGCAGACCCGCCTGCGTCTTCGCGCGCCAGAACCGGAGCGGTGGCGCGATGCGACCTGGCTCTGGCCCGATTTTACCAAAGGATAGCCGATATGGAACACACCATACGCGCGGCGCTTATCGCGCATCTGCGCACCGGCCCCGCGCCGCTGGACACGCTGAACGCGATTGCCGAGGAAAGCCCGCTTGCGGCCAGCATCCCGTGGCTCGGCATGGCGGCGAGCGCCAGCGCGGACTGGAGCACCAAGGACCGCGCAGGACACGAGATTCGCATCGCGCTGGAGCTGACAACGCGCGGCGACGATCCGGCAGGCGATGCGGCGCTGGTGGATGCGATCCGCGCCCGCATCGAGACGCTGCCTTCACCGCCGGATACCGACATTGCCTCGATCCGCTACCTGCGCGGACGCACCGAACGCCGCGCGAAGAACATCCGCGCCACGCTGCTGGAATACCGGGTGCGGGGGTTTTTCTTCTCTCACGGCTGATCGCGCTTCGCGCTGCCTCCGAGGGGCGGCGCATAAGCGCCGACGGTCAGTCGGCCTTGCGGACCAACAAAGGGTCCGAACCAGCAGATAATATGCAGCTTCGCGCCCTTTTCCTGGTCGCGGCAGCCAGAACGCGACCGCGTGACGCCCGGTAGGGCCCCCATCCGGAGGCAGGCCGAAGGCCGACCAGCCGTGAGGGAAAACAAACACCACAACAGGAGAACCTATCATGCCTAGCCAAACAGGCCCTCAATCAGGCGCCGCCTTCCTTCTCAAGATCGGCGATGGCGCATCCCCGCCTGTCTACCGAACCGTCGCGGGTCTGCGCACGACGCAGATGAGCATCAATGGCGACACCGTGGTCGTCACGCACAAGGATAGCGGCGGCTGGCGCGAATTGCTGTCGGGGGCGGGGACGCGCTCCGTTTCGGTGTCGGCCAGCGGCATCTTCTTGGGCAGCGAGGCGGAGGATGCGGTGCGCGGCCACGCGCTGGCGGGCACACTCGACGCCTATGAGCTGAGTTTTGAGGATGGCGCGAAGATGCGCGGGCGCTTCCTGGTCCAGCGGCTGGACTATGCCGGCGATTTCAACGGCGAGCGCAACTATACCGTGCAGCTGGAAAGCAGCGGGCCGGTGCTTCCGGTGGTGCAGCCGTGAGCGCCAACGCGCTGAGGGGCGAGGCGACCTTCACCATCGCGGGCGAGGCCTATACGCTGCGCCCGACGTTCACCGCGCTGATTGCCGCCGAGGAAGAACTCGGCCCGCTATTCGCGTTGGTCGAGCGGGCGGGTGGCGGACGGCTGGCGCTGTCCGAGATGGCGGCGCTGTTCTGGCATTGCCTCGCCCCGCCGCACGACCTGACGCGCGATGGTGTTGGCGAAGCGGTTGCGGCGCAGGGGCTGGCGGCGTGTGCCGTACCCTTGCGCACGCTTCTCGGGCAGATCCTGCGCGGAACGGGATGAGCGGAACCTTTGCTACGGCTGCACTCGGTCACGCCGCCACTGCCGCGCAGCTATTGGGTTGGCGACCCATCGAATTTTGGGTCGCTACGCCTGCCGAATTTGCCACCGCGCTGACCCCGCCGACCGCGACACGCACCGGGATCGACCGCGCCGAACTGGAACATTTGCTGGAGAGCGACGATGCCCGACACTCTTGAGATGGATAATGAACTCGATACGCTGCTGGTCGATGTGCGCGCGGCGACCGGCGGTTTCGCGCACGACATACGCACCATGCGCGCCAGCCTCGACACCCAGCTGATCGGCGGGTTCGAGCAGGCGGGCAGCGTGCTGGAACGCGGGCTGGCCAGCGCCTTGCGCAAGGGCACGCTGGGCTTTGCCGACCTGGGCCGCATGGCGAGCCAGGTGCTGGACCAGATCGCCGGACAGGCATTGCAACTGGGTCTCGATACCCTCTTCGGCCAATCAACAGCTGGTCTGGGCGGCGCGGTGGGCGGCTTGCTGAACGGCCTGTTCGGCCTGCCCGGACGCGCGACCGGCGGACCTGTCTCGCCTGGTCGCGGCTATCTGGTCGGAGAGCGCGGCCCCGAACTGTTCGTGCCCACCAGCGCAGGGCGCGTCGAAGCCAATCCAGGCACCGCCCCGCCGCGCGACGTGCGCGTTGCCATCAGCCTCAATACCCCGCGCGGCACCGACGCACCCGTGGCCCTGCAACGCAGCAGCCGACAGGTCGCGGCACAGGTTCGACGGGCGTTGGCTGGATAGCTTTTCGCAGCTTCGCAAAGGCATGTTTCTCGCAGAGACGCAGAGGAAAACGAGACGGGAAGAAATGAGGATGCGCCGCAGGCCTTATCTTCTCAATGCACGGGTCCTTCACAAAGACTCGTGATCGACAGCGCTTCGCCGCAAGGCACGACACCTCTGCGTCCCTCTTTCCTCTGCGCTCTCTGTGAGAAACCCTTTTTCTTCAAACATCGGAGACCCGCACAGTGCCCCATTGGCTTGCCACCACCCCTGCCACAAAGGGCGGGCAGGATACCGACCATATCCAGCGGTTCGATCCTGTTTACTGGACGGTGAACTTCCCACGCCCGATGATGGCCAGCGTGACCACTCCTGCCCCCGACGCGCTGCGGGTCGAATGCGATTTCTATCACGAAGGCGAGCTGGCAGGGCTGATCTGGGACAGCGCGGACACGCTCGACCATCCGCTGCTGTCCTACGAAACAAACCGCGACTACACGCGCACAACCTTGCGCTTCCGCTGGCGCTCGTCGGATATTATTCCGCTCGACGCACCCAATGGCCCGACGCTGACGATCGAGGGCCGCGATGCGAGCGGCGCGGCGCGCGCCTGGTATGTGCGGTTGTGGAACTACGCCACGGGAACGCCCGACAATGCGCAGATTGTGCTGCCCTTCTCGACTCTGGAAAGCGGTTACGGTCTGCCGGGAGAAGCGCTGCATGTCGCCGATATCGACCGGATGTTCATCAGCCTGGTGCCGACGGGTTTCGTGCCGGGCAGCATCGCCCGCCTGCCTGCACGACAATCGGGCTGGGCCGAGATGACGCAGATCGCCTGCGATGGCGAGCGGGCAATGCTGGACATCGGCGATGTGCAGGTTCCGCCGCATGGCGAACAGATCGCCACCGGCTACGACGATGCCTACAACCAGACGCCCGCGCGGCTGATCCGCATGATCCGTGCGCTGGGGTACGAAAAGCGGATCCTGCATTATGTCGGGATGAGCCACTTCTTCGCGCTGGAGGCGGATGGCGGCGACTTGATCGCGGCGCAGGACGGCGCGCTGTGCGGTCCGGCACAGGCGTGGCACCGGGACTTCCTTGCCCTCGCCCGGGCCGCTGGGTTCGGCGTCATCCTGTCGCTGTCCTACGAACTGTTCGCCGCGCATTGCCCTGCTACATGGCAGCAACGCGCGGCCGATGGTGCGTCGGGTCGGACGGGCTGGGTGCCACCCTCGGCCCTGCTCTCGCCTGCCAACGAAGACGCGATGGCATGGCTGCGCGCGGTAGCCTTGCGGTTCGTCGTCTTGCAGACCGGGGCGGGCCTGCCGCCGGTATTCCAGATCGGCGAGCCGTGGTGGTGGGTGATGCCCGATGGCCGACCTTGCCTGTACGACGATGCCGCGCGCGTCGCCTTCGGCAACCCTTGGGCAATCCGCCCCGCAGATCGCCAGCCTGCACGACCCGCTGACGACAGCTGAAACCGATTTACTCGATGCCGCCGGGGCGTTGCTCGCGCACTCCACCGCCGCATTGGCGCAGGCAGTGCGCGATGCGTTTGCGGGCGCGGAAATCTTGCTGCTCGCCTTTACGCCCACCATCCTCGATCCCGAACGTCCCGAACTTTACCGCGCCAACCTGCCCGTCGGCTGGGCCTGGCCCGCTTTCGACCGGTTGCAGCTGGAGGATTACGACTGGCTGACCGAGGGCCGCGATGCCGCGCGCCGTGCTGCCTACGCCGCCGCCGAAGGGCGCCTCGGCTATCCGCTGGACCGGCAGGATTACCTGTCCGGCTTCGTCCTGCGCGCCGAGGATGCAGAGACCTACTGGCCGCGCATCGACGCCGCGCTGGACGAGGCGGCGGCCCGCGGCATCGCCCGCCGTTTCGTCTGGGCGCTGCCCCAGATCGCGCGCGATGGATACACCCGCTTCGCCTTCCCGGCGGGCGACGGAAAGGACGAACCCATGCAGCCCTTCGACGACATCTCCTACCCGCTCAGTCCCGGACGCGATGCATCCGTGTCGCCGCAATTCAGCACCACCATCGCCACCACCGCATCGGGGCATGAACGGCGCGCCACGCACTGGGCCGATGCGCGACTGCGCTTCGATGTCGGCCCCGGCATCCGCAGCGAAACGGAGCTGGGCGTATTGCTGGCATTTTTTCGCGCCAGGCGCGGGGCGGCGCGGGGGTTCCGCCTGACCGACCCGTTCGACCACAGCAGCAACGGCATGACGGGCTTGCCAACGCCCGACGACCAGTTGCTCGGCATTGGCGACGGCATACGATCCGTGTTCGACCTGGTGAAAAGCTACGGCCCTGAAACCGACCCGCAGCAACGCCGCATCACACGCCCCGATATCGCCAGCCTCCGGTGCAGCATCGGGGGCGCGGAAACAGCTGCATGGCAGTGGCAGGATGGCGGACGTATCGCGTTCGATACCGCGCCGTCTGCCGGGGCAGAGGTACGCGCAGGATACCTGTTCGACGTTCCGGTACGGTTTGCCGAAGACCGGCTCGATATCAGCGCCGCCACCTTTGCGGCAGGCGAAGCGCCTTCGGTCCCGCTAATCGAAGTGCGCGAAGTCGACTGATGCCTGATGCTGGCGGGAACCGCCCCTTCTTCGCGACCGGGCTGGAAGGCGTCGCAACGTTCTGGCGCATCCATCGTCGCGACGGCGTGACGCTGGGCTTCACCAGCCACGACCGTACGCTGCGCTTCGACGGGATCGACCATCGCGCCGCACCCGGCATGTTGCCCAGTGCCATTCGCCGCGACGCCGGGTTTGGCGATGACAGCGCCGAAATGACGGGCGTGCTGGCGCATGACAGCATTGCGGCGACGGACTTGCGCATTGGCCGGTTCGACGGCGCGCGCGTGACAGTCGGCGTGGTCGATTGGGAAACGCTGAGACGGACCCTCCTGTATCATGGCACGATAGGCGCAATCCGCGACGAGGGCGGGCAGTTTTCCGCCGCGCTCGCCAGCACGAAAGCTGCACTCGATATCGATCCTGTCCCGCGTACCAGCCCGACCTGTCGCGCCCGGTTCTGCGGCACGGGATGCACGCTGTCGTCCGCCCGTTTCACGCACGAGGCGGTGCTCGTGTCGTACGACCCGGCGACCGGCCGCTTCGGCTTCGACATCGCGAACCCCGCGCGCTTTGCCGGTGGCGAACTCCTGTGGCGCGATGGCCCCGCAGCTGGCACGCGCGTTAATATCGGCGACGCGGATGCCAGCGGTTTCGTGCTTGTCTTGCCGCTAGACAATCTGCCCGCACCCGGCACACGCGCCCGGCTGCGGGAGGGGTGCGACCACACGCTGGCCACCTGCGCCGCGCGGTTCGGCAATACCGTGAATTTCCAGGGCGAGCCATTCCTTCCCGGGAACGACCTGCTCACCCGCTATCCGCTGGCACAGGGCTGAAACAGTGGATGGTCGCGCCGAACGCTTTGCCGCCGCGGCGGAGGAAATGGTCGGCGCGCCCTTCCGGCTGCATGGTCGCGACGCCGTGGCAGGTGTCGATTGCGTTGGCTTGGTCGTGCTTGCGCTGGAGCAGGCGGATGTGCGCGTACCGCCCTTGCCACCCTATTCGCTTCGCAATGCCGCCTATGCCTTCCTGCCGCGGCTGGCAGAGGCGTGTGGCCTAGCGCGCGTTTGCAGCACGCCGGAACGGGGCGACTGCATCGTAACCGCGCCCGGCCCGGCACAGCGGCACCTGCTTATCGCCACAGCGCCGGATTGCCTGGTCCATGCCCATGCCGGTCTGCGTCGCGTGGTGCGGATGCCGTGGCAGCACGACGCGCATATCACCCAACACTGGCGGTTCGCGCCGACTTAGGAGCACTGATCTCATGGCCACACTGGTATTGGGCGGCATCGGTACGCTGCTGGGCGGCCCCGTCGGCGGCGCGTTGGGCGCGCTGGCGGGCCGCAGCTTGGACAACACCATCATCGGCAGCGGCAACCGCGAGGGCGCACGGCTGCAAGACCTTGCCATCTCGACCAGCAGCTATGGCATGCCCATCGGCCGCTATTTCGGCGCGATGCGCGTGGCGGGCAGCGTGATCTGGGCCACCGAACTTACAGAATCGCGCGAGAAAAGCGGGGGCAGCAAGGGCAGGCCCTCGGTAACCAGCTACAGCTACGCGACGTCCTTTGCGCTTGCGCTGTCCAGTCGGCCCATTGCGCGCATCGGCCGCATCTGGGCCGACGGAAGCCTGCTGCGCGGTGCGGCTGGCGATCTTAAGGTGGGCGGCACCTTGCGCGTCCATACGGGACATGGCGACCAAACCGTCGATCCGCTGATTATTGCGGACAAGCCCGACACCCCCGCCTATCGCGGCACCGCCTATCTCGTGTTCGAGGACTTGCAGCTCGCCGATTTCGGCAACCGCATCCCGACACTGAGCGTCGAAGTGTTCGCCGATGAAGGCGCATTGACGGCGGGCGACCTGCTGCGCGAAACGACAGGTGGTCCAGTGCTGGCGGGACTGGCCGGCATCGGCCATGACGGCGGCGGCACCGGCGATCTGCTGACACAGGTCGATGCCCTGTTTCCGCTGGATGTCGAAGCCACACAGGACGGCATCGTGCTGTCGGACGGCACCGCCATTCCTGCCGATCCGCCCATGCTTGGACCGGCTATCGTGGCGGGCGAAGACGAATTCGGCGGCGCAAACGGCATGGCGCACGAACGCGGCACCGCCGAGGCCAAAGCGCCTGCTGCGCTGCGCTATTACGACCCGGCGCGAGATTACCAGCCGGGCCTGCAATATGCCACCCGCCGCGCAGCGACCGGGCAAGCGGTGCTGGAATTTCCCGCGACGTTGGCTGCCCCCGACGCGCAGCGGTTGTTGGGCGATGCCGTATCGCGGCAACGCGCGCGGCGCGAGACGCTGCAATGGCGTGTGGCGGAACTCGATCCTGCGGTGCGTCCCGGCAAGGTCGTGCGCGCGCCCGGCGTCGGCGGCCTCTGGCGTGTGGCGTCCTGGGAATGGCGCGACACCGGCCTTGAACTGACGCTGGATCGCATTGCCGACCAGGCCGCAACCGCATTCGTTGCCACCGATGCAGGCATATTGCCCGCACCGCCCGATCGGATTGCCGGCCCCACTTTGCTGCGCGCGTTCGAAGCACCGTGGGACGGCACCGGCGCGGCGATCAACTTGCCCGTCTATGCAGCCCTCGCCACACCCGACGATGGCTGGCGGGGAGCGGCACTGTATGCAGACACCGCAAGCGGCCTTGCCCCGCTCGGCCCCAGCGGCAGTGCACAAGCCGTGTTTGGCACACTGAACAGCACGCTCGCACCGTCCGCCGCTGTGCTGTTCGAAAGCGCGGCAACGCTCGACCTGACGCTTGCCACCCCCGCCATGCACCTTGCATCGGCCTCGCTGGCCGAGCTGGCGGATGGTGCAAACCGCCTGCTGGTTGGCGGCGAAACGATTCAGTTCGCCACCGCGACCCGCAACGGTTCCGGCCAATGGACGCTGCGCGGCCTGTTGCGCGGTCGCGGCGGCACCGAAGGCGCGGCGCGGCCCGGGCATCCGGCAGGCACGATGGCCGCCCTGCTCGATGATTCGCTGGTGCCGCTTCAGCCTGCCCGAGGGGTCGGCGAACCGGATGCCATAGCCGCCATCGGTCCGGGCGATGCCGAACCGGTGATCGCTCCGATTGCCAATCCCGGCCTCGGCCAGCGTCCGCTCTCCCCGGTCCACGGCAGGCTGGACCGGCTTGCCGATGGTAGCACGACCGTGTGCTGGACGCGCCGCGCGCGCGGTGCATGGATCTGGCATGACGGCATCGCGCCACCCTTGCATGAAGACGCCGAACGCTATCGAATCAGCATCGGCCCCACCACCGCCCCGCTGGCCATCCGCGAGGTAGACCAACCCACGCTCACGCTCTCCGCCGCCGACACCGCTGCGTTCGCGGGCGAACCCGTGCGGGTGCGACAGATCGGGCGTGCCTCGCTTTCACCGCCGCTCATGCTCGGCATTCTCTAGCTCCTGTCGATCAACGCCGATCGATCAGCGTACATCATCAAAGGAACCGCCCATGTCCTCGCTCGTCACTTTCACTGACCGCTCGCCCCGATTCGCCCTGCCCTTCCTGTTGCCGGGGCAGGGGCAGAAGGAGTTTTTCGTCAACGAGGGTCTGGCGCGCGCCGACCTTCTGCATCATTGCGCCGTATCGGGATCGGCCATCACACCGCCTTCCGCACCGGTTGCGGGGGAGACATGGCGCGTCGCCTCGGGCGCGGGCGGGGTCTGGTCCGGCCATGACGATGCGCTGGCGGGGTGGCAGGGCGAAAGCTGGATATTCGTTGCACCACGCGAAGGCATGCGCATTTGGGATGCCGATGCGGGGCAGTTCGCGCTGTATCGCGGCAGCTGGATCTATTCCCAAGCACCCGCGCCCGTTTCGGGCGGCGCCGCGCAGGACGCCGAATTGCGCAATGCATTCGCCGCTCTGGTCACAGCGCTTGAAAACGCCGGGCTATTTCCCTCCAGCAGCTAGGAACAATTCAGCGAAGACGCCGTTGGGCACTGGAGGAATGTGGTGGCGATGTGCCTGATGCCACGAACCTGTCGGTTTAGCGACATTCTTGCAACAGTATCGCATGATTGATTGCTTGCCACATTCGTCCGGAAAAGTTAGAAAACAAGCGGAAAATCCATCAAGCTGCCCATCCTACGGCATCCTTCGCTCACTCCAAGGGGAATATAATATGCGCAAACTCGTCATTGGCATGGCGCTGGCCTCCACGGCCCTTGCTACGCCGGCTCTCGCACGCGACGGCCAGTGGTACATCGAAGCCCAAGGCGGCCCGATGCTCGTCGAGGATACCGACGTATCCATCGTTAACTCCATCACCGGCGCAACCGGTGACGCGACGGTCGAATATGACGAAGGCGGCGATTTCGGTGCCGTGGTCGGTCATGACTTTGGCGCGTTCCGCCTCGAAGCCGAGGCGAGCTATCGTACCGCGGACATCGACGGCTTCACCGTCGATGGCATCGGTTTCCCCATTGTCAGCAACACCGGACAAACGATCGTCATCCCTGGCGACAGGTTCGACACGCCGCAGTCGGAAGTTGACGCCCTTAGCTTCATGCTGAACGGCCTGTTCGATTTCGGACCCGACGACGGTCTGCAGGCATTTGCTGGTGCCGGTATCGGTGTGGCGCGGACGCAGTACGAAATTCCTACGGGTTTCGATGATTCGAACACCGGCCTCGCCTGGCAGATTCTTGCCGGTGTCCGTGCGCCGATCACAGAAAACATCGATGCCGGCCTGCGCTATCGCATGTTCACCGCCGAAGACATCGACTTTGTCGACGTGGCCGGTCGCGACAACGAAGCCAAGCTGCGCTCGCACTCGCTGATGGGTACGTTCACGCTGAACTTCGGTGGTCCGGATCCGATCGCGACGCAGACGTGTTACGACGGTTCGGTCATTCCGGTGACGGAAGCATGCCCGGCGCGTCCGACGCCTCCGCCTGCTGTCCAGAACAAGACCTGTGCCGACGGCTCGGTCATTCCGGTGACAGCAACCTGCCCGGCACCTGCTGCGGTCTGTCGCCAGGGGCCGTATATCGTGTTCTTCGAATGGGATCAGTCGGACATCACGGCTGAAGCAGCCGGCATCCTCAACAATGCCGTGTCCGCTTATTCCAGCTGCGGCACCGCCGCTGTCATGCTTGCAGGCCACACGGATACGTCCGGCTCGCGCGCGTACAACGATGGTCTCGCACAGCGTCGTAACGCCTCGGTCCGTTCGTATCTCGCCGGGCGCGGTATCCCCGATACCCGCATTTCCAGCGAAGCATTCGGCGAAAGTCAGCTGCGCGTTCCGACCGCTGATGGCGTTCGCGAACTGCAGAACCGTCGCGTGGAAGTCAGCTACGGCCCCAACGCGGGCATGTAAGCTTCCAGCTTCGGCTGAAAACGTTAAAGGGGCCGGAGCAATCCGGCCCCTTTTTCGTTGTGTTGACAAGATCGCGCCGAAGGTGGGTCCTGGAACGGCCCGTCCAAACGCGCGCTGTCCGCTCTGAAACCAAAGGAAACAGCCATGCTCCCGTCCGTCCCTTCCCCGCTGCGCATCGCGCTTCTTGCCACGCTGCCCTTCGCACTCGGTGCATGCGCAACATCTGCGCCCGTCTCGGGCACGACAATGGGCGCGGCATCACTGATGACATCCGACGGCCAGCCTGCCGGGACTGTCACTGTGCGCGACCGCGACGGCGCGACGTTCCTGACCATCGACGCGCGCAATATCCCCGCCGGACCGCACGGGTTCCATCTGCATGAAACCGGCACTTGCGACGCGCCGGACTTCAAATCTTCGGGCGGACACTTGAATCCGACCAGAAAAACGCATGGTGTCCTGTCGCCGGGCGGCAAGCATCTGGGAGATTTGCCAAACCTGATGGCCGATGCCGATGGTACGGGCAGTATCACAGTCGCCCTGCCCGGTATGCCGGATATGCTGCGCGCGCAGATATTCGATGCCGACGGCACGGCGGTCATCATCCATGCCGAGGCGGACGACTACCGTACGGACCCCACCGGTGCTGCCGGTGCGCGGATCGCCTGCGGTGTGCTCGAGGCTAGGTAACCGCCGGATCGCGCATGGTGCCCGCCGATTCGCCCGCGGCTACGGCACGATCGGTAACGCTTGTCAGGGCTTTGGGTACCAGTTTGATGGCGGCCACTAGCAGCACCATGCCGACCGGTACGATGGCGAGAGTCGACAGCACCCCCACGCCCAAATCACCGTCGTTCAAGGCCGAAACATAGCCCGCCATATAGGGGCCCAGCGCCAGTCCGACGAGCGTGGTCGCCAAGAAGAACGTTGCGGTCGCCAGCCCGCGCATGCGGGGTAGCACAAGCGCCTGGCTCGAGGCAGCGGCGGCACCAAGTGCGGATGCCGCAAGCGCGCCGGTCACGATATTGAGCACGATGAACAGCGCCCAGCTGTCCGTGGTGTACTGGACTACCGCAAACGGTATTGGCGCCAGCAGGCCGAACAGGATCACCCAGATACGTCCCGACGGAATGCGTTCGAACAGGTAATCGGCCATGCGTCCGCCAAGGATTACGCCGAGAAAGCCACCCGCCGCACCACCGCCGCCCAACAGGAAACCTAGCTCGGACTTGGATACGTCGAAGGTGCGTTCCGCATAAGGCGCACCCCAATAGGACATCGAATAGGCCATGAACGCAACGGTTCCGTAGCCCAAAATCGTACACAGGAACGCGGGCGAGCCCCATGTTAGTGCAAAGGTTGGATAGTCGCGTGCGCGCAATGATGTGGCAAAGCAGAATACTGCGTAATAGCCAATGGCGATAAGCGTCCATTGATCGGTGATGGCCGGGATAATGTTACCGGCTCCGGATTCGAGCGTAATCGTCAGCAAATACGCCACCGCGAAAGCCCCTGCGAACATGGCGACATTTATCGCCAGCGCCCCGACACCGCGTGCCGCCGCGCCAAAGAAAGTGAACGGCGGGATGACCGTAAACAGCTCCTGCACGAAACCGCGAAAGGGGTGCGGGTCTTCCGGCGTCGGCATTCCGTCGATGGCACCGCGCACCGGTTCGCGCAGGGTAACAACCCATATTGCCAGCAACAGGCCGGGTACGCCCACCGCGATAAACGCCGCCTGCCAACCAGCCAGACCCAGCGGGCCACCATCCGGGAAAGCGTCGTTCCAGTTCTCGACCACCAGCCCGCCAATGGCCAGGCTGATCCCGCCGCCGATATATATTCCCGACGAATAGATCGCGAGCGCGGTTGCGCGCAGGCGCGAGGGGAACCAGTCGGAAATGAGCGAATAGGCGGACGGGCTGGCGGTTGCCTCGCCAACGCCCACTCCGATACGCGCCACGGTCAGTTCCGCCGCATTGCGCGCGAAGCCTGAGATTGCGGTCATGGCGGACCAGACCGCCAGCCCGATCGTCATCAGCCGCACCCGCTTCCAGCTATCCGCCAGCTTGCCCAGCGGAATACCGAACAGCGCGTAGAAGATCGCAAAGGCGGTTCCGTAAAGGAAGCCGAGATAACCATCGTCCACGCCGAGGTCGGCTTTGATGTCATTGGCGAGTATCGACAGGATTTGCCGGTCGACAAAGTTCAGCACATAAACCAGCACGAGAACGCTAAGCGCGTACCAGCTGTAGGCCGGTACCGGCTGATCGGTCCGGGCGCTTTTCTCACCCTGCTGCGTCGCCCTCGTTTGTCGGTCCCGGCATATCGTGTCCCATCCTCAAGTCCCGCATCGGCAAAGCCCTTGCGGCGCAAACGACAGCTGTCGCACACCCCGCATGCCAGCCCGTCCGTTGACGGTGCGTAGCAAGACCAGCTCATCGCCGGATCCAGCCCAAGCCGGGCCGCTTCGCGTACAATGTCCGCTTTTCCAAGCTCTTGCAACGGCGCATGGATAGTGAATGGCCCATCCTGGACGCCCGACTTGGTGCCGAGCCGCGCGGTTTCCTCGAAACTGGCGATGAATTCGGGGCGGCAGTCGGGGTAGCCCGAATAGTCGAGCGCATTGACGCCGATAAAGATGTCGCGCGCCTCAACCGTCTCCGCCCACGCCAGCGTCAGCGACAGGAAGACGAGGTTGCGTGCCGGAACATAGGTAACCGGAATGTCCTCCCCGACCCCGCCCGTCGGGACCGCAATATCGTCGGTCAGCGCCGATCCCCCGAACATCGTCAGGTCCAGCGGCAGCACCTTGTGCGCCGCACAGCCAAGAGCCCTGGCGATGCGATACGCGCTCTCGATTTCGATGCGGTGGCGCTGGTTGTAATCGATGGTCAGCGCATGGACCGCGAACCCCTGCTCGCGGGCCAGCGCAGCGGAGACCATCGAGTTGAGCCCGCCCGAGAGCAGGACCACCGCCGTGCGCGGTTTGGCATCACCCTGCGGCATTGCCTGGGTCAGCAACTACCGGCGCGGCGCGCCTCGGCTGAAAACTGGAACGGACGCGATTTGTTCATGCCCTGTCCGGTGATCTGCAACAGCGTACCGCTCTCGCGCCGGATGCTGGTTCGGGTGTAGCCTGCACCGCCGCAGCTATATTGCACCGTCACCTGATTGGCGCTGGATTCCACTACATAGCGGCGGCATTTCGGACCGGGATTGCGAAGCTGCGTAAGTTCTCGCCCAGTGCGTACGCATACGCGCTGCTTCTGCGCGCTTCCGCGATAATCCAGTACCCATGCGCCACGCTCGATACGGTCGAGCAGTTCCATCGTCGGTGCCTGCGGCGTGGCGGGCACGGCACCCAGACCGAGCGCCATCACGCACCCTGCCGCGATACGGGCAGCTCCTGCGCTGACGATCTTGCGAAACGGTTCGGTGAAACGGAACATGGTGTGATTCTACTCCTTGTGCAGGCATGATACCACAAACCTCACGCCTGCGCGAATGGCCCGAATGGGCTAAAGGTCGATAGGAAACACGCGCGAACAGAATGCGCAGTCGACGTTAATATGCCCGTCCTCGTCGCGCATCTCCGCGCGTTCGCTTTCCGGAAATCGCGCCAGCAACTCGCGGTAGTGTTCCACTGTGCAGCGACAGCCGCGTTTCAACGCGCTTCCGGGCAGGATACGCACTTCTTCCTCGTCATGGAACAGCCGCCAGACCAGTGCGTCCATCGACAGCGCTGGTTCGAGCAGTTCCTCGTGACGCAGGCTGCCTGCCATCACCGCGACATGCTCCCATTCAGGATGGTCCATACGCACGTGCAGCCGTTCGCGCCCTTCTTCCCCATCGGCGATATGCTGCACCAGCATGCCGGCTGCGATAACACGCGCGCCTTCGCTGCGGATAGCAGTGCGGATAAGCGTGGGCACCTGTTCAGATTGCGCGAAATAGGCTTCGCAGGCATCCGACAGCGTGGCCCCTTCCAACGGCACGATGCCCTGGTACCGTTCGTGCTCGCCACCCTCCAGGCCGGGCCGGTCGAAAGTAATGGCGAGATAGCCCTTGCCGAATAAGGCCTCCAGCGTCGAATTTGCGCCGATGCTGCCAAGCCGGTCGGCGTCGAAATCGACGTAGCCACGCAGTTCGCCACCGCGATAATCGCAGACCAGCAGGTTGACGATGCCGCCCTCGGTCTGCGCCTGCATTGTCATCTGCGCGCCGGCTTCCTTGATCAACCCGCCCATCAACGCACCCAGCACGACCGCTTCGGCCAGCAAATGCCGGATCGGCGCGGGATAGTCATGCGTGGACAGGATTTGCGCCAGCACATCGTCCAGCCGCACGATCCGCCCGCGCGCATTGCGGGACGGCATCATGAAGTTGAGGACGCGATCGGTCCAGGTTTCGGCGTCCGGCGTGTCGGATGAGGCGGCAGCGGTACGATCGGGCATGGCGGCGATATGGGGTCGGCGGCGCGACGCGCAAGCGCGCTAGATGTGTTCGAAGCACCACCGTAAAATGGATTTTTGCGCGTGGAGCCGGTTTTCCGCCTCGTCGAACACGACCGATTGCGGACCTTCGAACACGCTTTGTACCACTTCATCGCCGACATGGGCAGGCAGGCAGTGCAGGAACAGCGCATCGGGACGCGCACAGGCCATGATGGCGTCGGTCACGCGATATGGCATCATCGCCTCGCGCCGCGCCACCTCGCCGTCCTGCCCCATGCTGATCCAGGTGTCGGTGACGATCACATCCGCACCGTCCGCCGCCGATTGGGCGGACAGACCGGTCTCGATGCGCGCCCCGCGTGTGCGCGCCTTGTCGATCCACTGCTGCTTGGGCGCGAAGCCATCGGGCGTGGCGACGCGCATATTGAACTTCATCAGCCCCGCCGCTTCCAGCCAGGAATGCAGCACATTGTTGCCATCGCCCAGCCAGGCGACGTCGAGACCGGGCAAGGCCTTGCCATGCTCGATCACGGTCAGCAGGTCGGCGACGATCTGGCACGGGTGACTGGCATCGGTCAGCGCGTTGACAACCGGAACCCCGGCATGGTCCGCCATTGTCAGCAGCTTGGCGTGATCATCCGTGCGCAACGTAATGGCATCGACCATCCGGCCCAGCACGCGCGCCGTATCCGCTACGCTCTCCCCTCGCCCCAGTTGCGTGCTGCCGGAATCCAGAACGAGCGCGCTGCCACCTAGCTGCCGCATCGCCATATCGAAACTGACGCGGGTGCGGGTGCTGCTTTTCTCGAACACGGTCGCCAGCACATGATTCGCCAGCGGTGCGTCGGCATCGGCGCGACCCCGCGGCCATCCGGCGCGTGCGGCCTTGCGGTCGATGGCGTCGGCAATCATCGCGGCCAGCCCGTCCGCGCCTGCATCGGCAAGGTCGGTGAAGTGGCGCATGCTCAGGCGGCCTGAGGGATCGTGTAGCTGGCTGCACCTGCCGACAGCTTGTCGAAGAACTCGTCGATCTCCGCATCGCCGATGACCAGCGGTGGCAGCAGCCGCAGCGTGTTGTCGCCCGCCGCCACGGTCAGCAACTGGTGATGGTCGCGCAGGTGTACGAAGAACGGGCGGCTCTCGACGCGCATCTTGATGCCGAGCATCAGCCCCTTGCCGCGCACATGGTCGAACAGGTCGGGATAATTGCCGATGAACTGTTCCAGCCGCGTGCGGATGCGCTCGCCCTTGTCGCGCACTTCGGCAAGGAACGGTTCGTTGGCGACCGCATCCATCACCGCACCCCCCGCCGCCATTGCCAGCGGATTGCCGCCATAGGTGGAACCGTGCGTGCCGAACGTCATGCCGCGCGCCGCCTTTTCCGTCGCCAGACACGCGCCGAGCGGAAAACCGCCGCCAATGCCTTTTGCACTGGCAAGAATGTCCGGCGTCACGTTGTAATGTTCGTGGGCATACATCTTGCCGGTGCGCGCTACGCCGCACTGCACCTCGTCCAGCACAAGCATCAGGTCATGCTCGTCCGCAATTGCGCGCAGGCCGGTCAGGAATTCCCGCGAGGCGGGCCGGATGCCGCCCTCCCCCTGGATAGGCTCGACCAGGAAGCCGGCCGTGTTCGGCCCGACCATCGCGCGCGCTGCCTCTAGATCGTCGAACTCGCAATATCGAAAACCGGGGAGCAGCGGCTCGAACCCTTTGTGCATCTTGGCCTGGTTGCTGGCGCTGATCGTCGCCATCGTCCGACCGTGAAAGGCGTTGACGAAAGTGATCAGCTCGGTGCGCTGCGCGTCGCCGTCCTCGTGCTGGTGATAGGCGCGCGCGGTCTTGATCGCTGTTTCCACCGCTTCCGCGCCCGAATTGGTGAAGAACACCGTGTCGGCAAACGACGCATCGACCAGCTGCTGCGCCAGCTTCTCGCCCTGCGGACTGCCATAGAGGTTGGAAACATGCATCAGCGTTTCCGCCTGTTTCTGGATCGCGCCGATCAGCCCCGTATGGCTGTGACCCAGCAGGTTCACCGCGATGCCGCTGGCGAAATCGAGATAGCGCGTGCCGTCCTCGTCGATCAGATGGCAATGTTCGCCGCGCACGGGGCGCACGCCGCAACGGGGATAGACGGGCATGAGAGGCGTGATGGACATGGAACGGGCTTTCAAAAGGTGTCGCATGGGCGGGATATGCATTTGTCTTTAGCACAAAAGCAAATGGCGACCCCACCGGAGCCGCCATGTGCGTATTCGAAGGTGAACACCGGTGTGCCTATTCGGCAGGCACCAGGTTCACCGCCGAATGCTTGCCGCGTCGGTCCATCTCGATGTCGAACTGGTAGCGTTCGCCTTCGTTGATGGCAGACAGGCCGGAGCGTTCCACGGCGCTGATATGCACGAAGGCATCGGGCTGGCCGTCATCGCGCACGATGAAGCCGAAGCCTTTCATCGCGTTGAAGAACTTGACCGTGCCGGTGGCCTTTTCGCCCGTCAGCTCGCGCTGAGGTGTGCCACCGCGGTCGCCCGATGGCCCGCCGCGACCGCCGCCGCTTTCGACCGGAATGACATCGCCGATAACCTGAATATCCTGCGCGGACACCTTGCCGCCGCGATCCACCAGGTTGAATTCCAGTTCCTGCCCTTCGGCAAGGCCCTGAAGCCCGGCACGTTCGACCGCGCTGATGTGGATGAACACATCTTCGCCGCCGCCGACCTGCTGGATGAAGCCGAATCCCTTCTCGCTGTTGAAGAACTTGACCGCACCCTTGCCGGTGCCGACGACCTGCGGGGGCATTCGGTTGCCGCCGCCCTGTCCGCCACCACCGCCGCCGGAGAAACCGCCTCCGCCGCCGCCTCCACGCGGGCCACCGCCCCCGCCGCCACCGAAGCGATTGCCGCCACCACCGCCGCCATAGCCGCCGCGATCGTTGCCGCCGCCGCCATAACCACCGCCGCCACCGCCACGGTCATTGCCGCCGCCGCCATAGCTGTCACCGCCAAAGCCGCCGCTGCCACCGCCGCCGAACGGATCGAAACCGTCTTCGCCGAAACTGTCCCGTTTATCGCGTCCGCGCCCTTTGCGGCCTCTATCGTAACCCATAATGCAACACGTACCTTCGTAGTCCCGTCCCGAAATATCCCGATGCGGCAACCGGACG
Source organism: uncultured Alphaproteobacteria bacterium (assembly GCA_963838735.1). Taxonomy (GTDB): domain Bacteria; phylum Pseudomonadota; class Alphaproteobacteria; order Sphingomonadales; family Sphingomonadaceae; genus Parerythrobacter_A. The sequence continues at coordinate 197,549 of CAWISG010000006.1, read as the reverse complement.
GCGGGCGTGCCAGGCATCGACATGGCTCTGCTGTCTAACACCGCATCTTCGCGGCACGCACGCGCCATTCATTTACGTTCATAGCGCAGAAAGCATGCCCGCGCGAACATTTTAGCGTTTTTTCCAAGTGCGCTACCAATATGACAATTCCGCATAATCCGCTATCGCAACAAAGAATACCGGCTGTTGCGACGAATGCGATCGCATCCGACTGCCCACAAACTGCCCTTCTCTGCGGGAGAGATGATACATGACAGCGTTTCGCACCCTGACCGATTCCATGCTGGTCAGCGGGCAGATCGCGCCTGCCGACCTGGCTACCGCCGCTGCGCAGGGCGTAACCCTTGTTATCAACAATCGTCCTGACAAGGAGGAAGGCGGGCAGCCGGACGGCGCACAAATCGAATCGGCGGCAACAGCGGCGGGCCTGTCCTATCGCGCCATTCCCGTGGCGCCCGGCCGGATGGGGCCGGAACAGATCGATGCGATGGCGAATGCAATGGATGCTGCCGAGGGGCCGGTGCTCGCTTTCTGCCGGACGGGCACGCGCTCGACATTCCTGTGGGCGCTGGCGCAGGCAAGCCGGGGAACCGATCCCGATGCGCTTGCCTCGGCGGCGCAGGGTGCGGGATATGACCTGTCGCCGATCCGATCCACGCTCGATGCGATGGCGAAGGGCTAAGGGGTGACGCAGGCAGCAATCTTCGGCGGGTCGCTGCTAGCGGTGCTGGGCATTGCCGGGCTGGTCCACCTGCTCGCGCTCGGCACGCGCAGCCGCATCCGTGACGAGGATCACGCCATTGCGCTTGCCAGCGAAACTGCCGCTGGGTTTGCGCCGGAAACGGTACTGCTGGACGATCGCGGACACGCCGCGCTGCTTGAAGACGGATCGGGCAATGCGCTGGTGCTGCGCAAGCATGGCCAGCATTTCGTGGGCCGTGTGATCGACGCGGGCAATGTGGCGCGGCACGGTGACGAGGTGGTCATCGACACCGGAGAACGGCGTTTCGGCACGGTGATTATGCGCTGTAGCGGACCGGACGATGCCTGACTTTTCCCCGACCCAGCTTGCCGTGCCGCTGTTCGTCGCGCTGGTGCTGGCCGAACTGGTCTGGGCATGGCGCAAGCGGCCCGAAAGCTACGAAGCACGCGATACGCTGACCAGCCTGCTGTTCGGCCTGGGCAGCACAGTGGCGGGCGCGGCGTTTGGCGGCCTGTTCCTGCTGTTGTTTCTGGCGCTGTACGATTATCGCGCGTTCGATATTCCCGTGACCGGCGGCTGGGCGTGGCTGGCATGGCCGGTCTGCTTCGTGCTGGACGATCTTGCCTATTACTGGGTCCATCGTGCCGGGCACCGCATACGCTGGTTCTGGGCGAGCCATGTGAACCACCATTCCAGCCAGCATTACAATCTCAGCACTGCGCTTCGGCAAAGCTGGACCGGGGCGTTCACATTAGGCTTTGCATTCACGCTGCCGCTGGTGCTGATCGGCTTCCACCCAGTGATGATCGCGATCTGCCACGGGCTGAACCTGATCTACCAGTTCTGGATCCATACCGAGGCCATCGGGCGCATGCCGCGCTGGTTCGAGGCGGTGATGAACACGCCCAGCCACCACCGCGTGCATCACGCCACCAATCCGCGCTATCTCGACCGCAACTATGCCGGTGTCTTCATCGTGTGGGACCGCCTGTTCGGCACGTTCGAAGCCGAACGTCCGGACGAAGAGGCAATCCGTTACGGCATCGTGCGCCAGCTGGGCAGTTTCAACCTGCTGTGGGCAGTGTTTCACGAGTGGATCGGCATGGTGCAGGATATCGCGCGCGCACCTTGGCGGCACAAGCTGGGCTATCTGCTGCGCCCGCCCGGCTGGACGCATGATAACAGCCGCCAGACCTCCGATATGCTGCGTGCCGAATGGCAGGCCCGAAATCGAGGGCAGCACGGAAGCGATTGAAACTATACGCCAAGCTGCCTAGCCTCCCGCGCAAACGGGAGAACGAGACATGGCACATTACGACTATATCGTTATCGGCGGCGGCAGTGCGGGCAGCGCGGTCGCAGGGCGGCTGGCCGTGGACGGTACGCGGCGGGTCTGCCTGGTCGAGGCAGGCGGACGCAACAACAACTTCCTTATCAAGACACCCGGCTTCATGCCGTTCCTGCGCGGCAGTTCCAATTACCGCTATGACACCGTCGCGCAAAAAGGGCTGAACGGGCGCATCGGTTATCAGCCACGCGGCAAGGGGCTTGGCGGATCGAGCGCAATCAACGCCATGATCTATATTCGCGGCAATGCCTGGGATTACGACAACTGGGCAGAGATGGGCTGCGACGGCTGGGCGTATGAGGACGTGCTGCCGTGGTTCAAAAAGGCGGAAGGCAATGAACGCGGCGCGGACGCGTATCACGGCGATGGCGGTCCGCTGTTCGTGTCGAACCAGAACCACACCAATCCCACCAGCCGCGCTTTCGTCGCCAGTGCCGAGGCACTGCAACTGCGCGGGACGGACGATTTCAACGGCGCCGAACAGGCCGGGTTCGGCATCTATCAGGTGACGCAGCACAAGGGTGAACGCTGGTCCGCCGCGCGCGCCTATGTCGAGCCGATCCGCGACCAGGGCAATATCGACATCCGCACCAATACGCTGGTCGAACGGCTGGTGATCGAAAACGGACGTGTCACTGGCGCGGTGCTGCGCAAGGGCAAGCAGACAGAAACCGTTCATGCGGGCGGCCCCGGCGGCGGCGGCGTGATTCTGAGCGCGGGTGCGTTCAACAGTCCGCAGATCCTGATGACCAGCGGCATCGGCCCCGCCGCGCATCTGAAGGACCACGGCATCGATGTCGTCTCCGACAATGGCGAAGTCGGCGAAAACCTACAGGATCACATCGATTATGTGTCCACCTGGGCGACCGAATCGACCGACCCCATCGGCGACAGCCTCGCAGGCACGAAGCGGATGGTCGCCGCGATGCTGGAACATCGCCGCCATCGCACCGGTATCATGACCACGCCCTATGCAGAGGCCGGCGGGTTCTGGCGCGTGATGGACGATGCCCCTGCGCCAGAAAACGTGCCTGACGTGCAATGGCATTTCGTGCCCGCGCTGCTGGAAGATCACGGGCGCGAAAAGGTAAAGGGGCACGGCTTCTCGCTCCACGCGTGCGTGCTGCGTCCCGAATCGCGCGGCACCGTGCGCCTCAACAGCGCCGATGCGGCGGACGCCCCGCGGATCGACCCGAACTTCCTCGACGACGATCGCGATATCGCCACGCTGCGCGCAGGTGTGCGCCTGTCGCACCGGATCGCCGATGCGCCGCCGCTGGCGGATTACGACGGGCGGGACCGCAACCCGGTCGACCTGGCGGACGACGACGCGCTGGACGACCTTATTCGCAACCGCGCCGACACCGTCTACCACCCCGTCGGAACGTGCCGCATGGGCAGCGATGCCGATGCCGTGGTCGATACCAAGCTGCGCGCAAATGGCTTGGAGGGGCTGTGGATCGCCGATGCCAGCGTGATGCCCAAGATCGTCAGCGGCAACACCAACGCGCCCAGTATCATGATCGGTGAACGCTGTGCCGACTTCATCATGGCGGCGGAGTGATGCCGGTCCCCTGTCGGTGGCCATCCGGCCGCGGGACATCGTGACCGGCAAACGCTGCGCCAACTTCGTCATGGCGGCGAATTAACCCGAAAAAAAGGGGGCCGGAGCAGCAAGTGCCCCGGCCCATAAGGTGGTGTTCGCAGGAAGAACATCGTGGGACCGGGCAGGCCAAGAACAGGCCCGCCCGGTCGATTTGCTGATTAGTTGTAGGCGCGCTCTCCGTGCTCGGAGATATCCAGCCCGTCGACTTCGGTCTCTTCGTCAACCCGCAGCCCGATCACGGCCTTGACCACCAGCGCGGCGATCAGCGTTCCGATCCCGGCCCATGCGATGGTGACGAGCACACCGAAGGTTTGCTTCCAGAGCTGCGCGCCCAACGCCACCGATCCGTCGCCCGGCCCGCCGAGAAAGCCTTGATAGACAACTGCCGTGCCGATCGCGCCGACGATGCCACCCACACCGTGGATGCCGAATGCATCGAGCGAGTCGTCGTAGCCGAACTTCGCCTTCGCCTTCGCCACCATGACGTAGCAGACGAGCGAAGACAGGATGCCGAGCAGGATCGCACCGAACGGCCCGCTGTTTCCGGCGGCTGGCGTAACGGCAACGAGGCCGGCAATGACGCCCGAACAAAAGCCCAGCGCGCTGCCCTTGTGGCCCATCGCCCGTTCCACAACCATCCAGGTCAGCGCACCCGCAGCGGTCGCCACAAAGGTGTTGATCATCGCCAGACCGGCGGACCCGTCCGCTTCCAGCGCGGAACCGGCATTGAAGCCGAACCACCCGACCCACAGCAGGCCGGTTCCGATCATCGTCATGGTCAGCGAATGCGGTGGCATCGGTTCCGCCGGATAGCCGCGCCGCTTGCCCAGCAGGAACGCAAGCACGAGGCCCGATACGCCGGCATTGATATGCACCACGGTGCCGCCTGCGAAATCCAGCGCGCCGTCTTCGAACAGCAAGCCTCCGCCCGCCCACACCATATGCGCGATGGGGAAATAGACAATGGTCAGCCAGATCGGCACGAAGGCCATCACGGCACTGAACTTCATCCGCTCCGCCGTCGCACCCAGAATAAGCGCGGCGGTAATCGCAGCGAAGGTCATCTGGAAACTGATGAATACGTATTCGCTGATGACTTCATCGGTGAACGTCGCGGCGGTGCTGGTCAGGTCGGTGCCGGTCAGGAACAGGTTCCCCCAGCTGAAGAAGGCATTGCCTTCGGGGCCGAATGCTGTCGAATAGCCCCACATCACCCATATCAGCATGGCCAGGCTGGCGGTTGCGCCGATCTGCGTCATGGTGCTGAGCATGTTCTTGGACCGGGTCAGCCCGCCATAGAACAGCGCCAGACCCGGCAGGATCATCAGCAGGACCAGCACGGTCGCGGTCATCATCCAGGCATTATTGCCCGGATTGGCCACGGCGGCGGTTTCGACAGCGGTTTCGACCACCTGCGCCACGCCATCCTGCGCATAGGCGGTTCCGGCGGCAAGGGCCGTAGCGGCCAGCGCACCGGCGGCGGGGAAAATTCTGCGAATCATGGTGTGTTTCCTCATGGCTCTCAAAGTGCCGTTTCGCCGGTTTCGCCGGTGCGGATGCGGGTGGCGGAGGCGAGCTCCAGCACGAAAATCTTGCCGTCGCCGATGGTCTGCGCACCTGCGGTCTGCATGATGGTTTCCACCACTTGCTCCACCGCCCCGTCAGCCACCGCAATTTCCAGCTTCATCTTGGGCAGCATGTTGGTGGTGTATTCCGCACCGCGATAAATCTCGGTCTGGCCCTTCTGCCGGCCAAAGCCCTTGACCTCGGACACGGTCATTCCGGCAATGCCGATACCGCCGAGCGCATCCTGCACCTCGTCCAGCTTGAACGGTTTTATGATGGCGATGATGTATTTCATCGTGCCCCCCTTTGACGCACCGGACAGGTTCCGGCGGAAGGGGTGTTGCAAGCACCATGCCAAACGGGCTTACGGTGCTAGTATGCCCGGTATGCGGGCATGAGCAGCCAGATCGTTATCGCAACGCTGCACAAAAGTTATGCAATGCTTAAATTGCCCGCAACGCGTTTAGCGTTCTTTCGTTGCCGAGAATGCCAGCTCCGGGTTTTTTTCCTGCTGGTAGCTCACGTCCCATGGGCTTTTCGCCATAAAGACCAGATCGCCGTCGCGGTCGCGCGCAAGATTTGCGCGATTGATCGATTCAAACGCGTCGATCCGGGCCGCATCACCTTTCAACCAGCGCGCGGTCGAGAAGGGCGAATCCTCCAGCGCCGCCTCCACCTTGTATTCCGCCGACAGCCGCGAGATCAGCACTTCCAGCTGCAATTGCCCGACCACGCCGACGATATGCTGTGCGCCGATTTCGGGATAAAAGACCTGGATGACGCCTTCTTCGGACAGATCGTCCAGCGCCTTGCGCAATTGCTTCGTCTTGGTCGGATCTTTCAATTGCACCCGTCGCAGGATTTCCGGCGCGAAATTGGGCAGGCCTGTGAAGCGAATGGTGTTTTTCTCGCTCAGGGTATCGCCCACGCGCAGCGTGCCGTGGTTCGGAATGCCGATAATGTCGCCCGCCTGCGCCGTATCGGCCAGCTCGCGGTCCTGCGCGAAGAACAGGATGGGCGAATGGATAGCGATGGGCTTGCCCAGCCCGCTCGGCGTCAGCTTCATGCCGCGTTTGAAGGTTCCCGAAACCTGTCGCATAAAGGCGATGCGGTCGCGATGATTGGGATCCATATTGGCCTGCACCTTGAAGATGAAGCCGCTCACTTCGTCGTGGCCGGGTTCGATATGGTCGTCGCCTGCGGGCTGCGGACGCGGCGGCGGAGCGAAGCGGGCGATGGCCTCGATCAGTTCGGTCACGCCGAAATTCTTCAATGCGCTGCCGAAATAGACCGGCGTCAGGTCGCCCGCGCGAAAGGCGTCGAGATCGAATTCGGGATAGCCGATCTGCGCCAGCTCGGCATTTTCGGCGAAGCGTTGGGGAATGTCGAAATCGGTCTCGCGCGTTCCAAGGAACTCTTTCGACGGCCCCTCCGGCACCGCAACCGCGCCGGTAGCGAAGTCGAGGATGCCATGAAACTCACCGCCCATGCCGATGGGAAACATCTGCGGGCTGACATCCAGCGCCAGCATGTCCGCAATCTCGTCCAGCAATTCGAAGACAGGCCGCCCCTCGCGGTCGACCTTGTTGACGAAGGTGATGATCGGGACATTGCGCAGGCGGCACACTTCGAACAGCTTGCGCGTCTGCGGTTCGATGCCTTTCGCCGCGTCGATCACCATCACGGCCGAGTCTACCGCCGTCAGCGTGCGATAGGTGTCTTCGGAGAAATCCTCGTGCCCCGGCGTGTCGAGCAGGTTGAAGGTAATGACAGTACCATCCGCGTCGGGCCGTTCGAACGTCATCACGCTGCTGGTGACAGAGATGCCGCGCTGCTGCTCGATTGTCATCCAGTCCGACCGCGCCCGCCGCGCCGCGCCGCGTGCCTTGACCTCGCCCGCCAGATGGATCGCCCCGCCCTGCAACAGCAGCTTCTCGGTCAGCGTCGTCTTGCCCGCATCGGGATGCGAGATGATGGCAAAGGTGCGCCTTGAATTATGGGTCATACGGTTGTTTTGGTCCTATAAACCCGTTCGTGCCGAGCTTGTCGAAGTCCTGGGCTTTTCTTCGAACGACGCGCCAGAAATAAGAACATTCCTTCGACAGGCTCAGGACGAACGGAGGAGATTGTTGTCATCTTAAGGACCAAAAGGGGAGGGCCTTACCCCCGCAACGCCGCGCCCTTCTTCGTTGCAGCGACCACGATCTTGTCCGACACCGCTTTCAATTCGGCCTCGGTGAAGCTCTTTTCGCCCGGTTGCAAAGTCACTTCCAACGCCAGCGACTTTCTGCCCTCGGGCACACCCTCCCCGGCAAACACATCGAAAATGCGTGCATCGACTATGGCGTTCTTGTCCGCGCCTTGCACCGCGCGCAGCAGGTCCCCCGCCGCCATCCCGGCATCGACCAGAAATGCAAAATCGCGCGTGACCGCTTGCAGTGCTTGCGGCGCAAAGGGGGGGCGGGCAAAGCTGCTTGCGCCTTTCTTCACAGGGATGGCGTCGAGGAAGATCTCTGCCGCGACGACCGGACCGTCCATATCGAACGCCTCCAGCGTGCGCGGGTGCAACGCACCGAATCGGGCGAGTATATTCTTGGGGCCGAGCCGCAGTGTGCCGGACTGGCCGGGGTGGAATTGCGGACCGGCGCCACCCCCCTCCTCGCCCATCACCATCAGCTTGGCGACCGGCGCACCGACGCTGGCAAGGAGGGCGAGAGCTTCGGCCTTGGCATCGTAAGCGTCGAACGCCGCGGCTTTCCCGGTGGTCCATCCGCGCGGGGTCTTCTCGCCCGCCAGCACCAGCCCCAGCGTCGGCTTTTCGTCGCTGGCCCCGTCCTCGGCGCGGAAATACCGCCGCCCTACTTCGAACAGCCGCGACGCCGTTTCGCCGCGATCGGCATTGCGCTTTGCTGCCGACAGCAGCCCGGGGACGAGCGACGGCTGCATCGCCTTCATGTCCTCGCTGATCGGATTGTCGAGTACCCAGAGCGTGTGGTCTTCGGGTGCGAAATGCTCCGCGTCGGAAACGGGCAGGAAGGACCACGTCACAGCCTCGTGCAAACCGCGCGCGGCGGCGGCGCGGCGAATGCGGCGCTCCAGCTTCTGCGCGGGGCTGGCGGTAGGGCGCGCCACACCACCGGCGCGCGGCAGGGCCACGCTTTGCACCCGGTCCAGTCCGTATATCCGCACCACTTCCTCGACCAGATCGGCGGGCCCTTCGATATCGAAGCGCCGCGGTGGCACTGCGACCTGCCACGGCGAAGTTTCGCGGGCGACAGCAAAGTCGAGCGCGGAAAGGATCGACGCCTGCTCGTTTTCGGCGATGGTTATGCCGCCCAGCCGCTCGGTCAGCGCGGGATCGAAAGCGACCATGCGCGGTGTGACGGGCGCGGTGCCCAGCCGCGTCGGCGTGGAAACGGTGCCGCCTGCCAGTTCCGCAATCATGCCGGTCAGCACGTCCAGCCCGGTGTCCAGAAACGCCGGATCGACGCCTCGCTCGAACCGGGTGCGCGCATCGCTAGCCAGCCCCAGCTTGCGCCCAGTGGCGCCGATGGCGGCGGGGTCGAACCAGGCGATTTCAATCAGCACATCGGTGGTGTCCGCCGTGCAGCCCGACGCCGCGCCGCCCATGATGCCCGCGATATCGTGCACCCCGGCATCGTCCGCGATCACCAGCGTGGTTTCGTCGAGTGTATAGGTCTTGCCGTTCAATGCCTCGACCTGTTCGCCCGACTTTGCCCGTCGGGCGGTCAGCGTGCCCGTCAGCTTCGCCAGATCATAGACATGCGCCGGACGCCCGAAAGCGAGGCTGAGATAGTTGGTCAGGTCGACCAGCAGCGAAATCGGTTTCTGCCCGGCACTTGCCAGCCGCTGTTGCAGCCAGTCGGGCGAGGCACCGTTTGACACGCCACGCACGATGCGCGCGAAGAAAGCGGGGCAACCCGCCGCGTCGTCGATCGCGATATCGGGCGCGCCGCCTGCCCCTTCGTCGAACGGTGGCACCGCAATCGGCTTCAGCGTGCCGAGGCCCGCTGCCGCAAGGTCGCGCGCGATGCCGTACACACCCATGCAGTCGGGCCGGTTGGGCGTGATCGCCACGTCGAATACGGGCGAAGAACCGCTGTAATCGGCAAAGCTGGTGCCTACGGTCGCATCGGCGGGCAGTTCGATGATGCCATCATGTTCGTCGCCGAGCTGCAGCTCGCGCACCGAGCACATCATGCCGTTCGACGTGACGCCGCGAATGGCGGATTTGCGCAGTTCCATCCCGTTGGCCGGCACCACTGCGCCGGGCAGGCCCAGCACGCCCTTCATTCCCGCACGCGCATTGGGCGCACCGCAGACGACCTGCAACAGCGTGCCATCTCCGGCATCGACCGACAACACTTGCAGCTTGTCGGCATCGGGATGCTTTTGGGCCGTCAAGACTTCGGCGATGCGGAAGCCTGCCAGCCGCTCCGCCGGGTCTTCCACGCCTTCGACTTCCAGCCCGATAGCGTTCAGCTTGGCCGCGATGGTCGCGACATCGGCATCGGTTTCGAGGTGATCTTTCAGCCAGGTCAGGGAGAACTTCATGGGGCGTCTCCCACGCCGCCGGAAAGTGTCGGCACGGCCAGCGGATCGAAGCCGTAATGCTCCATCCAGCGCGCATCCCCGTCGAAAAAGGCACGCAAGTCGTCCATCCCGTATTTCAGCATCGCCAGCCGGTCCACACCGACACCGAAGGCGAAACCCTGCCATTGTTCGGGGTCCAGGCCGGCAAACTGGATCACGCGGGTGTTGACCATGCCGCTTCCGAGCAGCTCCATCCAGTCATGCCCGTCGGCATTGCCATCCCCGCCGACGATGCGCCGCCCGGCGTCCTTGCGATAGCCGACATCGACCTCCACGCTGGGTTCGGTAAAGGGGAAATAGGAGGGGCGCAGCCGCAGCACGATATCGTCACGCTCGAAGAAGGCTTTCAGAAATGTCTCCAGCGTCCATTTCAGATGGCCGAGATGGATGTCGCGGTCGATCACCAAGCCCTCCACCTGATGGAACATCGGCGTGTGCGTCGCATCGCTGTCGCTGCGATAGACGCGGCCCGGCGCGATGATGCGAAGCGGGCCGCCCTCTGCCATCATGGTGCGGATCTGCACCGGCGAGGTGTGCGTTCTCAGCAGCATCGCGCGATTTCGTTGGCCTATCGCTTCGCTGCTTGAGGCCCCGTCCTCGTTCCCCTTGTCGGGGAAATAGAACGTGTCGTGCATCGCGCGGGCAGGATGGTTTTCATCCATGTTGAGCGCGGTGAAATTGTGCCAATCGTCCTCAATCTCCGGTCCCGTCTTCACGGCGAAGCCAAGGTCGGCAAAAATTTCGGCCAACTCGTCCATCACCTGGCTGACCGGGTGGATGCTGCCGCTTTGGCGCGCGGGCGCGGGCAGCGTCAGGTCGAGCGTCTCGGTAGCCAGCCTGCGGTCCAGTTCGGCGGCGTCCAGCCCGGCCTTGCGCGCTTCCACCGCTCCGGCAATCGCAGCGCGGGCGGACTGGATCGCAGGCGCTTGCGCCTGCCGCTCTTCGGGCGTCATCTTGCCGAGCGTTTTCAGCAACTGGCTGACCCAGCCCTGCTTTCCCACGGCTTCCACGCGCAGCGCGTCCAACGCGACGGCATCGGGCGCGGCGGCAATGGCGGCGACCGCCTGTTCGGTTCGGGTATCGAGGTCTTCCATATATCAGCCAGCCGCTATCGAATGTGGGGTGCAAAAGCAAAGGGCGGCCCATCATGGACCGCCCAGCACTTCGTCATATCGCAGCAAAACGGGTTACGCCGGCAGAGCAGCCTTGGCCTGGCCGATAATGCCCTTGAACGCCGCTTCCTCGTTCATCGCGAGGTCAGCCATGACCTTGCGGTCCAGCTCGATCCCGGCGAGTTTCACCCCGTGCATGAACTGCGAATAGGTCAGCCCTTCGGCGCGGACGGCGGCGTTGATACGCTGGATCCACAAAGCGCGGAACGTGCGCTTCTTAACCTTGCGGTCGCGATAGGCGTACTGGCCGGCTTTCTCGACCGCCTGGCGCGCGACGCGGATGGTGTTCTTGCGACGGCCGCGATAGCCCTTGGCCTGTTCGAGGAGCCGCTTGTGCTTCTGGCGCGTGGTGACGCCGCGTTTGATGCGAGGCATGAAAGATATCCTTATTTAATGCGGTCGGGCATCCGCCCTCCCTTGGCTGTGCCTTCCCGCTCCCCCTCCCGACCACCCGATCAGGATAATACCTTGGGTGGTCGGGAGGGGGGCGGGAAGGCACAGCCCGCGAGCGTCAGCGAGCAAACAAAAACGCTCGCGACGTGCTCATGCTAGACTGTCACGAAAGCCCGTAGGGCGCCCACTTCTTGATCACGCGCGCATCGGCGTCGGCGACCAGGGTGGTTCCGCGGTTCTGGCGGATATACTTCGCATTGTGGTGCGTCAGGCGGTGGCGCTTGCCGGCAACTCCGTGCTTGACCTTGCCGGTCGCGGTGATCTTGAAGCGCTTTTTGACACCGCTCTTGGTCTTCAGCTTGGGCATTTTCATCTCCTGTTACGGATGCGGATAGGGACACGCATCCACCAGCCCTGGCAGCCCTAACGGCCAGACCGGCGAATTCTCACACGTGTCGGTGAAGCGCGCGTATTTACCGCATCGCAGTAAAAACGCAAGCAAAGATAGCGCGCTACCCCATCGCTTCCAGCACGTCCTCCAGCCGCGCCGGTTCGCCCAGCGCCAGCACGCGACCGCCTTCGTTTCGGGCCGAATCCGCGTCCAGCGGATTGCCCTGCCAGTCCGCCATCAGTCCGCCGGCGCCCTCCACCACCGGAACCAGCGCGGCGTAATCGTGCAGCTTCAGGCCCGATTCGCACACCACATCCAAATGTCCGGCGGCGAGCAGGCCGTAATTGTAGCAATCACCGCCCCACACCACCGTTTGCGAGGTTTTCGCGGCAAGTGACATGAAGGCGGCGGCGTCGGTGTCGGTAAAATATTGCGGCGCGGACGATGCCAGCACTGCATCGCCCAGTTCCTTGCAGCTGCGCACTTGCACCGGCGCCCCGTTCAGCGTCGTCGGCTGGCCCACGCGCCCGACCCAGCGTTCGCGCAATACCGGCTGGTCGATGATGCCGAGCACCGGCCAGCCGTCCTGCATCAGCGCGACGAGCGTGCCGAAAATCGGGCGGCCCGCCATGAAGCTGACCGTACCGTCGATGGGGTCGAGCACCCATTGCCGCCCCGCGCCCGCGTTGCGCGTGCCGTATTCCTCGCCGATGATGCCGTCGTCGGGGCGCTCTGCCTCCAGGATGGCGCGCATTGCGGCTTCGCCTTCGCGGTCCGCCTGTGTCACCGGCGAACGGTCCGCCTTGCGCTCATGTGCGAAATTGGCGCGAAACAGCGGGCGGATTGCTGCCCCCGCCGCATCGGCAAGGCGATTGGCAAGGGCGAGGTCGTCGGAAAGGGTGTTGGCCATCGCCGCAGCGCGTAGCGTCCATGGCATGGGCACGGCAAGTCGCTCCAGTTCGGAGCGGTCCGCTGGACTTCGCGGTGTTTCTCGTGCATATTTTTTTCAGTTTCGGGGGAACAGTCATTACGATCCGGTCGAGCACCGGTGCAACGCACGCAGGGATGCCGCTGGCGCTGAACCGCCAGCCGGGGCTTGCTGTGCGCCCATGGTTCCACCGCATCAGTGTAACTGACGTGACTCTGCCCGAAGGCATTCGTCTCGCATGCCGTGTCGTCAACGAGCTGCCGACCGTGCGTATCCTGTTCGGTTCGGACTGGAGTGCGCACACGCATGACGGACCGATGCATTTCCCCGCCCGACCCGAAGGCCATTCGCTGTTTTTCGGACCGCAGGCGCGAGCGATGGCGGTGGCGGTTGAAGGTTCGTTCCAGGTAGTGACGGTCAATCCTGCCGCTGGCGCTGCTGCCCGTTTGGGCCAGAAGGATACGCAGGCACTGGTGAACCGTATCGTATTGCTGGAGGAACTGTCCCGCGAATTCGATATTGCCAATGTTCTGCGCCCCGGCGGGCCGGCCCTATGGCTGGACAATGTCGATCGCGCTTTGTGTCGGTTCGTGGAGACGCGCAACCCTTCCCCTCCCGACGCAATCGCAACACGTTTCGACCGCGCGGCGCTGCACGATCCTACAGTGTCGCCGGCCGAGATTGCCGCGCAATGCGGGGTCACGCTGCGCACGCTGGAACGGGCCGTGAAGCGTCATTTCGGCCTGACGCCAAAGCGCGCACTGCGCCGGGCGCGGGCGCTGGATATGGTGGCGATGCTGCTGGGTGTGGCGGAACCGGACGAGGAAGCGGAGATGCGGCTGCGCTATTTCGACGAACCGCATCTCAACCGCGAAATGCGCCATTTCTTCGATCTGACACCCGGACAGCTGCGCGACAACCGCCATCCGCTGCTGCGTATCACCGCCGAGATACGGCAGGCCCGGCGGCTGGAAGAGCTGGCCGTCCTGCCGCGCGGCACCATGCCAAGCTGGCGCGACCCCGAAGCGGAGCCGGAGAGCCGCTAACGCGGCGCTACGCCATATTTATCAATCGAACAGCGAGCTGACGCTGCTTTCGTCGGCGATGCGGCGGACCGCTTCGCCGATAAGGGGGGCGATGGTGAGAATGCGGATGCGGTCGCTGTCGTCGGCGGCATCGCCGGGGCGGATGGTGTCGGTGATCACCAGCTCGGTCAGCGCGCTGCTGTTCACCCGCGCCACCGCGCCGCCCGACAGCACCCCGTGCGTGATATAGGCGGCGACCGAGTTCGCGCCGGAGTCCAGCAGCGCCTGCGCCGCATTGCACAACGTGCCGCCCGAATCGATGATATCGTCGATCATCACGCAATCCTGGCCCTCTACGTCGCCGATGATGTTCATCACTTCGCTCTCGCCCGGCCGGTCGCGGCGCTTGTCGACGATGGCGAGCGGCGCGTTGTCGAGTCGTTTGGCCAGCGCGCGGGCGCGCACCACGCCGCCGACATCGGGGCTGACCACCATCAGGTTGCGGTCGCCATACCGCGCCTGGATATCCGCCGCCATGACCGGCGCGGCGTACAGATTATCGGTCGGGATATCGAAGAAACCCTGGATTTGCCCCGCATGCAGGTCGACCGCCAGCACCCGGTCCGCGCCCGCCTCGGTAATGAGGTTGGCGACCAGTTTCGCGCTGATGGGTGTGCGCGGGCCGGGTTTGCGATCCTGCCGGGCATAGCCGAAATAGGGGACGACGGCGGTAATCCGCTTGGCCGAGGCGCGGCGGCACGCGTCGATGCAGATCAGCAGTTCCATCAAATTGTCGTTGGCCGGATAGCTGGTGGACTGGACCAGAAAGACATCCTCGCCGCGCACGTTTTCGTGAATCTCGACAAAGATTTCCTCGTCGGCGAACCGGCGCACGCCGGCATCGACCAGCGGCATTTCGAGATAGGCGGCAATCGCGCGGGCCAGCGGCAGGTTCGAATTTGCGGCCATGAGTTTCATAAACGTGTCCTGCATCCAGCACCCGCCCCCGCGCCCCGATTCGGCGGCGCGGCCCAGGCGGACGGGGATGGCTTAGCGGGGCATGGTTGCTTTGCAACACAGGGCACGCGCGCATATGGGGAAAGCGACGGCGCTATTCCTGCGAAGTATCGCTTGGCAAGTGTCCTTGTACCCTGCGGCCCTGCATCTTGCGCCGCCTCAGGTTCTCGCGCAGCTTGGCGGCCAGGCGTTCTTCGCGCGTAAGGGCTGCGTCGGAAGGTTTGGGCGCGTCGGACATCGTCACGAGATAGCGGCTATGGCAGGCGCAATTCAAGTCGCGCACGAAACCGCAATCCTTGACTTGGGAGGGGCAAGCGCCAATAGGCCCGCGACTTGGTGATACGCTGCTGTAGCTCAGTGGTAGAGCACACCCTTGGTAAGGGTGAGGCCGGGAGTTCGATCCTCCCCAGCAGCACCATTCCCCTTTTCTCCTCTTGTGCCGTCCGCGCTGCCGGTTAGACCGGACCCCGGTATGCAGAATGACAGCGAACACACCGAAGCCGCAGAGGGTGCCGCGCCCCGTGCGCTGACACCGCTGGACCCGCGTTTCGTTTCGCTCACACGCATTCGCACCATTCTAACCGCACTGCCTTTCGTCATCGGCGCCATCGTGGTTGAGGCGCGCGGGTACCTGCCGTTCGGCGTCGTCATCGGGCCGGTGCTGCTGGTGGCGGTGGCGGTCGTGCTACGCCTGCCGCATCGCCGCTATATCGCGCGCGGCTACGTCATGGGCACCGACCGGCTGCGCGTGGTGCGCGGGCTGTGGTTCCGGCATGACAGCGTGGTGCCGTTCGGGCGGGTGCAGCATATCGATGTGGAGCAAGGCCCGCTGGAACGGATGCACGGCCTGTCGACCCTGACCGTCCACACCGCCGGGGTGCACAACGCGTCCGTAAACCTGCCCGGTCTCGCCAGCGACGATGCCGCCGCATTCCGCGAAACGATCCGGCGGCATATCAAGCGCGAACTGCAATGAGGGTGCCCGATACGCCGCCGCCACTGGCGATGGCGAGCGTTCCAGTGACCGCAAAACCCCTGCCGATCCCACAGCGGACGAACCCGCTTGGCGTGCTGGCGCAGGGGATCACCGGCCTGCGCAGTCTGGCTTTTCCGGCAGCGGCGGGATTTTTCAGTACCCGAAATTCCGAAAGCTGGGTTCTCGCAGCATCGCTTATTCTGGCCGCCTTGCTGCTGTTCGCGATGGGAGGCGCATATCTGCGCTGGCTACGGTTCACCTACACCGTTGGCGCCGAAGACATCCGTGTGGAAAGCGGTATCTTCGCCCGAACCGCGCGCTCCGTTCCCTATGAGCGCATCCAGGATGTCAGCCTCGAACAGGCGTTCCTCCCGCGCCTGCTCGGCCTGACGGCGGTGCGGTTCGAAACGGGCGCAGGCGGGGGCGAGGAGATCGCGCTCACCTATCTTACCGAAGCCGAGGGCGCGCGGCTGCGCGAGCTGGTCCGCGACCGGCGCGAGGTAGCTGTCTCCGACGATACCGCAGCCGGATCAGCCGCGCCTGCCGCGGAACCCCCGGCCGACATCCTGTTCCGCATGACGCCGCAGCGATTGCTGCTGTTTGGCCTGTTCAATTTCTCGCTGGCGGTGGTCGCCGTGCTGGCGGGCCTGACCCAGCAATTCGATTTTCTGCTGCCCTTCGAACTGTGGGATTTCGATGCATGGGAAGAGCGACTGGCCGGGCCGGGCGCGCAACTGGCGGGGCTTGGCCCGCTTGCGCAGGTGGCGGGCGGCGTGATCGCGCTTGCATCGCTGCTGGTCGTCGGCTTTGCCACCGGCGTCATCCGCACGATGCTGCGCGACTGGGGCTTCGTGCTGGAGCGCACCGCCAAGGGCTTCCGGCGGCGACGCGGCCTGTTCACGCGCACCGACGTCGTGATGCCCGTCCACCGCGTGCAGGCGCTGAAGATAAGCACCGGCGCGCTCCGGCGGCGGTTCGGAGCGGGTGGTGGCTGGCACGGCTTGAAGATCGTCAGCCTCGCGCAGGATGCAGGGTCCGCCAGCCACGATGTCGCGCCGTTTGCGCAACTGGCGGAACTGGACCCGATCATCCATGCCGCCGGATTCACGCCTGCGGTGCAAGCGGACTGGCATCGGCCCAGCCGCCGTTATCGCTTCGACAGCGCGCTGTTCGACTTCGTGTCGATAGGCGCGATTGCAATCCCGGTCGCGGTGTTCGCACCACCGGGATGGGCGTTGCTTCCGCTGGCGCTCGCCATTGCAGCGGCAATGGTTTCCGCCTGGGCCTGGCGGTTCGAGAAAAACGCGGTGAGCGACACGCAGGTCTTCGCGCAGGAAGGCTACTTCTCTCCCGAGCTGTCGATAGCCTCGCGCATCAAGCTGCAATCGTCGGAGATCGTGCGCGGGCCGGTCGCGCAACGGCGTGGCTATGCTCATCTCAAGCTGGGTCTGGCAGGGGGCACGCTGGCGTTGAACGGTCTGCCGCTCGCGCGCGCGGAAGCGTTACACCAGGCCGTGATCCGCAGCATTACCGCGAACGATTTCTCCGAGCTTGCATGACGCGCGCCAGCTGGCTTACCCGACCAGCGCGCGCCCGATTTACCCGCGCCTGATCTAGACCCGCATGTCCGACCAGCCCGGGTTTTCGTCGAACTTTTTCTCGACATAGGAGCATTGCGGCACGATCTTGAAACTGTGTTCCTTCGCATCGGCGACCAGCGCATCGACCAGCTGGGCCGCCACGCCCTGCCCGCCGATTTCACGCGGCACGATGGTATGCGTGGCGATCCTGACCCCATCGCCCCTAGGCTCCCAGTCGAGGTGGCCGGTATGCCCGCTGCCGCCGACTTCGGCGACATAGCGCCCGCCGCCGCTTTGCGTGTCGGAATGGGTGATCGTCACATTTGCTTTACCGGCAGCCATCGCGTTTCTCCATCTTGCGCTCGTTCCAAGGTGGGTTAGGGCAGCGCGCAATGCAATTCCTGTCCGACAATGCCGCCGCCGTCCATCCCCGCGTCTGGGACGCGATGCGTGCCGCCGACGCGAGCGATGCGCCCTATGATGGCGATGCCCTGTCGCGCGAACTGGATGCGCGCTTTGCCGAACTGTTCGGACGCGACTGCACTGTGCTGTGGGTGGCAACCGGCACGGCGGCGAACTGCCTTGCGCTGGCAACGATGGTGCCCCCGCATGGCGGCGTGGTCTGCCATGCCGAGGCACATATCGAACAGGATGAGGGCGGCGCGCCGGGCTTCTACCTGCACGGCGCGAAGCTGCTGCTGGCAGGCGGAGAGGGCGCGAAGCTGACGCCCGACGCCATTCGCGCCGTGATAGACCCGATCCGCGATGACGTACATCAAGTGCAGCCGCATGCGATCTCTCTTACGCAGTGCAGCGAATACGGGCGCTGCTATCGCCCCGCCGAACTCGACGCGATCGGTGCATTGGCCGCAGAGCGCGGCCTGCCGCTGCATGTCGACGGGGCACGGTTCGCCAATGCGGTCGCTTTCCTCGATTGTACCCCAGCCGAGGCGGTCGGTAAGGCGCAAGCGCTCAGTTTCGGGTGTGTGAAGAATGGGGCGATGAGCGCGGAAGCCATCGTGTTCTTCGAGCCTGCCCTCGCGGACGTCGCCCGCTATCGCCGCAAGCGCGCCGGGCATCTGCAATCTAAAGGCCGCTTTCTCGCCGCGCAGCTCGTTGCCATGCTTGAAGACGAGCTGTGGCTGGAGAACGCGCGCGCCGCCAATGCCGCTGCCGCCGAAATCGCGACCTCGTGCAGCCAGCGGCTGATGCACCCGGTCGAGGCGAACGAGCTGTTCGTGCGCTGTACCGCCGCCGAACGTGCCGCATTGCGAAAACAGGGCTTCGGCTTTTACGACTGGGGTAGCGATGCCGCGCGGTTCGTCACCGCATGGAACAGCGACGCGCACGCGGCCAGTGCACTCGCCAAAGCCATCTCCGGCCTTTGACCGGGCCCCTCTCGACCCAGACACAGGCGCTGTTGCAGCCGCGCATCATGGCAGCATTCCTGATCGTCGCACTGATCTGGGGCAGCACATGGTATGTCATCACCGGGCAGATCGGCACCGTACCCGCCAGCTGGTCGATCGCATGGCGCTTCATGCTGGCGACGCCCGCGATGTTCGTGGTGGCGCGGATCATGGGCCGCTCGCTTGCCATCGGGCGTAGCGGTCAGGCGCTGGCAGTGTTTATCGGCCTCACCCAGTTCTGCGGCAATTTCAACTTCGTCTATCGGGCGGAGCTGCACCTGACCTCGGGCATCGTGGCGGTGATGTTCAGCCTGATGATCGTGACCAATGCGCTGCTCGGCCGCTGGCTGCTGGGGCAGCGGGTGAGCCTGCGCTTTTATCTGGGCGGCGTGGTCGCGCTGGCGGGCATTTCGCTGCTGCTGCTGCACGAAGCCCGGCTGTCGCCGCTTGGCGGCAATGTCGCGCTCGGTATCGCGTTCGCCATCGGTGGGATCCTGTCGGCCAGCATCGCCAATGTCTGTCAGGCACTGCCGACGGGCCGCGCGCTGCCGATGGTCAGCCTGCTGGCATGGTCGATGCTGTATGGCACCGGCTTCGACATCGCGCTGGCCTGGTTCGAGCACGGGGCCCCGGTGTTCCCCGCATCGCCGGTGTTCTGGGCCGGGCTGGTCTGGCTGGCGCTGGCGGGCTCGGTGGTCACATTCCCGCTCTATTACACGCTGATCCGCACCATCGGCGCGGGGCGCGCGGCGTATCAGAACATCCTGGTCATCGTGGTGGCAATGGTGATCTCGACGGTGCTGGAGGCGTATGAATGGACCGCGCTGTCGGCGCTGGGCGCGGTGCTGGCGCTGGTCGGCATGGCGGTGGCGCTCCGGGCGAAGCAGGTTTAGTCGAGCGAGCGCAGCCCTTCGCGAAATGTCGGATAGCGCGGGTGCCAGCCAAGCACCCGCTTCGCCTTGCCATTCGCCACGCGGCGGTTCTCTGCATAGAAGCCTCGCGCCATCGGCGACAGCCCGGCCTCGTCCATCGTCTGCAAGGGCGGGTGTTTCACGTGAAGCAGGCGGCAGGCTTCCTCGATCACGGCATTCTGGCTGGTCGGCAAATCATCGCTCAGATTGTAGGCGCCCGCCGGTGCCTCCAGACCCGCCACGACGCCCGCGACGATATCCTCGACATGCACCCGGCTGAAAACTTGTCCGGACAACTTAATACGATGCGCCCTGCCGCTACGCACCCGGTCCAGCGCGCTGCGCCCCGGCCCGTAGATACCGGGCAGGCGGAACACCCGCGCGCCACATTCAAGCCATTCGGCATCCGCTTCGGCTCGCGCCGTCCGTCGCCCGGTGCCGGTGGTGGCGCTTTCATCGACCCACGCCCCGCCTGCATCGCCATAAACGCCGGTGGAAGACAGGTAGCCGAGCCAGCGTTCTTCGAGCAGCGCACCATATCGCGCCAGCACCGGATCGCAGCCCTCGGCAGGCGGCACCGAAGACAGCACATGCGTCGCCCGCTCCAGACCGGCGCGCACCGCATCGTCATCGTCGAACGCCATGCTGCCGTCGGACCCGGTGCTTGCAACGTGCCAGCCATCCTGTTCCAGCGCAGCCGCCAGCCGCTTCGCCGTATAACCCAGCCCGAATATGAACATTGTGCGCATCGCCGCGTTGTAAGCCCGAACACCAAGAGAAAGCCAAGCCCCCCATGGACATCGCCCGCTCCCCGTCTGCCAGCCCCGACCCGGCAAACCCGAACCCGCAGCTTGCCGATGCCCCGCCTGAGCCCAAGGCCCCGCCCGTCATCCTGCGCACCGATTACAAACCCTATCCGTGGCGCGTTCCGGCGGTCTCTCTGGATTTCGAACTTGGTGCGGAACAGACGCAAGTGACGGCAACGCTGACCATCGAACCCAATCCCGATGCCGAGCCAAGTGACACGCTGTTCCTGAACGGCGACGGGCTTGAACCGGTATCGGTCACCGTCGACGACGAAGGTGTCGACAACTGGCGTCTGGATGACGGCAATCTGTTCTTACCCCTCCCACTTGGCAAACATGTCGTCGCCATTGTCACCCGGATAAATCCGTCCGAAAACACGCAGCTGATGGGCCTGTTCGCCAGCGGCGGCATGCTGTGTACACAGTGCGAAGCCGAGGGTTTCCGCCGTATTGCGTTCTTCCCCGACCGGCCCGACGTGCTCAGCACCTATACCGTCCGCATGTCCGGCGCGAAGGCGGAATTCCCCATCCTGCTCGCCAATGGCAACCGCACCGATGCGGGCGAGGGTCCAGATGGCATCCATTGGGCCGCGTGGCACGATCCGTGGCCCAAGCCGAGCTATCTGTTCGCATTGGTCGCGGGTGATCTGGTGGCGAATTCGGGTGCGTTTACAACGCGTTCCGGCCGCAAGGTCGAACTCAACGTTTGGGTCCGCAAAGGCGACGAAGGCCGCACGCAGCACGCTCTGGAATCACTCAAAAAGGCAATGGCCTGGGACGAAGAGGTGTTCGGTCGCGAATACGATCTCGACCTCTACAACATCGTCGCGGTTTCCGACTTCAACATGGGCGCGATGGAAAACAAGGGGCTGAACGTCTTCAATACGAAGTATGTCCTCGCAGACCCCGACACGGCAACGGATGGCGATTACGATGCGGTCGAAGGTGTCATCGCGCACGAATACTTTCACAACTGGTCGGGCAACCGCGTAACCTGCCGGGACTGGTTCCAGCTGTCCTTGAAAGAAGGCTTCACCGTCCTGCGCGACCAGCTGTTTTCGCAGGATATGCAGGGAGAAGCGGTCAAGCGGATCGAGGATGTCCGCATCCTGCGTTCCGCCCAGTTCCCCGAAGACAGCGGCCCGTTGGCCCACCCGATCCGGCCGGACAGTTTCCGCGAAATCAGCAACTTCTACACCAGCACGATTTACAACAAGGGGGCCGAGGTCATCCGCATGATGCGCACGCTCGCCGCGTTCCAGATCGGCCCCGACGCCTTTCGCGAAGGATGCGACCTCTATTTCGATCGGCACGATGGCGAGGCCGCGACGTGCGAGGATTTCATCACCGCTATCGAAGACGGCGCGGGACTGGACCTGACGCAATTCCGCCGATGGTATTCGCAGGCCGGCACACCGCGCGTTACCATGACGCTGTCGCATGTCGACGATACAGCGACGCTGGACCTGACACAGACCGTGCCCGATACGCCGGGCCAAAGCGACAAGGCGGCAATGCCGATCCCGCTGCGCATCGCACTGCTGGATCGCACCACCGGACGTCATCGCGGCGAAGAGCTGATTGTTCTCGATAACGCCTCTAAACGTTTTACGTTTGAGGGGTTTGCGACACCCCCGGTGCTGTCCGTCAATCGCGGCTTCTCCGCGCCCGTCACCGTCGAACGCGATACTCCGGCGGAAGATCTTGTCTTCCTTGCCGCGCACGACGATGACGCCTTCGCCCGCTACGAAGCGATGCAGGAGTTGGTTGCCAGACACCTCATAGCCGCGGCTACCGGTGCGCTCGACGAAGCCGCGCGCGAGGCAGGTCAGGCGCATGTTCATCGCGCCCTTGCCGCCATTCTCGACGATGCCAAGCTGGACGATACGATGCGGGGCGAGCTGGTGATGCTGCCCAGCCAGACTTACCTGATGGAACAGGTGCCCGCTGCCGATCCGGGCGCTTTTCATACCGAACGCGAGCGGCTGAAGGCGTGGCTGGGCACGGCGCTAGCCGACCCGCTCACCGAACTGCACCGCCGCACTTCTGCCGTGCCCTATGGCCATGACCACGCGGCGCGCGGTGCGCGCAAGGTGAAGACGCAGGCGCTGGTCTATCTGGCGGCGGGGGATCCGGCGCGCGCATCGGATCTGGCGCGCGACCAGTACCGGGCGGCGGACAATATGACCGACCGGCAAGGTGCGCTGATGGTGCTGGCCGGCCTCCAGACCGCAGCACGTACCGACGCGCTGATCGACTTCTACAATCGCTACAAGGGCAACGATCTGGTCATCGACAAGTGGTTCACCCTGCAGGCGATCTCGCTGCATCCCTCGGCGCGCGAACACGTGAAGGTGCTGGCAAAGCACACCGATTTCACGATGCGCAACCCCAACCGCGTGCGCTCGCTCTACATGGCGTTTGCGGGCAACCCGCACGCTTTTCATGGCGCGGGGGACGGGGGCGACGGCGAGGGATACCGCATGATCGGCGACCTGATCCGCGAACTCGATCCGATCAATGCACAGACGGCGGCGCGGTTCGTGCCGTCGCTCGGACGCTGGCGAAAAATCGAGCCCAAGCGTGCCGCCTTGATGCGGGGCGAACTGGAAAAAGTCGCGGCCATGCCCGGGCTGTCGCGCGACACGATGGAGCAGGTGAGCCGGTCGCTCGACGATGGTTGAGCACGATGACCGGATAACGGCACCAACGTTGGAGAAAGTGCCCCACGCCTTTTACAAGGGCACTCCGGAAGCGTCCAGGCCGGACCTCTCTGCGCTCGGCTCCCCGCCGCTGGCTCGCGTGACGCAAGTGCATTCGGCGCGCGCGATAACGGTGTCCGCACCTTTCCCGCCGGAGCAGCAACCGGAAGCCGACGCACTGGTCACCGCCACGCCCGGTCTGGCATTGGGAATTGTCACGGCGGACTGCGCGCCGGTGCTGCTGCACGATCCCTCTGCCAGCGTTGTAGGAGCGGTCCATGCTGGATGGCGCGGCGCGCTGGACGGGGTATTGGAGGCGGCGATACAGGCGATGGTTGCGCTGGGCGGCGACCCATCGTGCATGGTGGCAGTGGTCGGTCCGTGCATCCAGCAGGCGAGCTACGAGGTTGACGACGCCTTTCGCGGGCGCTTCAATAGTGATGCGGATAGCTGCTTCGCGGAAGGACGTGCAGGCTATCATCGGTTCGATCTGCCGCTTTATGTATCGAAACGGTTGCGCTGCAGCGGTGTCGGCTCCGTCGGGACGCTGGCCCTCGATACGTATGCGCGCGAAGATGCCTTCCACTCCTATCGCCGCGCCACCCATCGCGGCAGGCCGACCGGTGGCCGGCAACTGAGCGTGATTGCCCTGCCCACCTGACCGCGCTTGCACCTTGCGGCATAGTGCGTGCCAAAAAGTCGGTTGGCAGTTTTCGCCACGCGCGCTAACGCAGTCCCAAATCGAGAGCTGTGGCGGGTTTTCACGCAAGACCCCCCTGGTTCACAGGCGGGCCGCGTTACCGATGCGCGGCGACAACAGGCAGGATCGATGACGAGCACTGATTTATCCGGAACGGTGAACACGGACCCGGTTCTTGGCGGGCCGGACGAACCGCGCCGTCGCGATTTCATCAACATCGCCGCGGTCAGCGCGGCAGGTATTGGTGGCCTCGCCGTCGTGTATCCATTCATCAGCCAGATGGCGCCCAGCGCCGACGTGCTGGCCGAAAGCAGCACCGAACTGGACGTAGCCGCGATCGAGCCGGGCCAGAGCATCAAGGCGATTTTCCGCAAGCAGCCTTTGTTCGTGAAACGCCTCACACCTGCCGAAATACAGGAAGCGAATGCCACGCCGACAGGTTCGCTGCGCGATGCCGAAAGCCTGGAGGACCGCACCAAGGAGGGGCACCGCGACATCCTGATCACGATGGGCGTCTGCACCCATCTCGGCTGTGTGCCGTTGGGAGCGGCGGAAGGCGAGAACAAGGGCGAATACGGGGGCTATTTCTGCCCCTGCCACGGCTCCCATTACGACACCGCTGGACGCATCCGCAAAGGTCCGGCCCCCACCAACCTGCTGGTCCCGGATTACGAGTTCACCGGCGATACCACGGTCGTGGTCGGATAAGCGAAAGAGGCAAGAGACATGAGTTTCCCCTGGGCGCGCCAATACGAACCAAAGAGCGATTTCACGCAGTGGATCGATGAAAAGCTGCCTTTGCCGCGGCTGGTCTACAATGCCGTGGGCGCAGGGTATCCGGTGCCGCGCAACCTCAACTACATGTATAATTTCGGCGTACTGGCGGGCTTCTGCCTCGTGCTCCAGATCGTCACCGGCGTCATCCTGGGCATGCATTACGCCGCCAACGACACCGTTGCCTTCGCGTCCGTCGAGCACATCATGCGCGACGTCAACTGGGGTTGGATGATGCGGTATATGCACGCCAATGGCGCCAGCTTCTTCTTTCTGGTGCTGTACCTGCATATTTTCAGGGGCTTCTATTACAGCTCCTACAAGGCGCCGCGCGAGATGATCTGGCTGCTTGGCGTGGTGATCTTCCTGCTTGCCATGGCGACCGCCTTCATGGGCTATGTCCTGCCATGGGGCCAAATGAGCTTCTGGGGTGCCAAGGTGATTACCGGCCTGTTCGGCGCGATTCCGCTGGTGGGCGAACCGTTACAGGTATGGCTGGTCGGCGGTTTTGCGCCCGACAATGCCGCGCTCAACCGTTTCTTCTCGCTGCATTTCCTGCTGCCGTTCGTGACGATGGGCGTGGTCATCCTGCACATCTGGGCGCTGCATATTCCCGGCTCTTCCAACCCGACCGGGGTGGAAGTGAAGAAGGAAAGCGATACCGTTCCGTTCCACCCGTATTATACGGCGAAGGACGGCTTCGGGCTGGGCGTATTTCTGATCCTGTACTGCGCATTCGTGTTTTTCATGCCCAACGTGCTGGGCCACCCCGATAATTATATCGAAGCGAACCCGCTTGCTACGCCGGCGCTTATTGTGCCCGAATGGTATTTCTACCCGTTCTACGCAATTCTGCGCGCCTTCACGTTCGACTTCATCCTGTCAGCAAAGCTGTGGGGCGTGCTGGCCATGTTCGCGGCGATCCTGCTGTGGTTCGTGCTGCCGTGGCTGGACCGGTCTCCGGTGCGTTCGGCGAATTACCGCCCACTATACCGCAAGTTCTTCTGGTTCTTCATGGTGGTGCTGGCCGGGCTGTTCTACCTCGGCGGTGCGCCTGCGAAAGAGCCTTATGTGATGCTCAGCCAGCTGTGCACAGCGTGGTATTTCATCCACTTCCTGATCGTGATCCCGGTGGTATCATCCATCGAGAAGCCCGATCCACTGCCCTATTCCATCACCGAAGCGGTGCTGGGCCACGATGCAGACAGCTCGCTCGCGGGTCGCGTCTTGGGCGGGAAGACCGATGGCGGTCCTACAGGGCTGTCACCGGGTGCCGACGAAAATGCCAACCGAGGCCTGGGTCCCAAGTCCGGCGGCGCCGATCCGCTTCCTGCCGAATAGTACAGACGAAAGAGCTGACCTGACATGATTCGCCTGTTTGCCATTCTCGCAGGGTTCGTTTTTGCGACCGTCGTGATGATCTCTTTCTTCACCGGGTTTTATACCTGGGCGACCGAAGACAAGGTGCTGTCCGCCGAATACGAGTTTTACGAACACCCGCAGCAAATCGGCTTTGCACAGGACGGCATTCTGGGTCGCTGGGACAATGCGCAGCTGCAACGCGGCTACAAGGTCTACAAGGAAGTGTGTGCCGCCTGCCACAGCCTGAAATACGTCGCGTTCCGCGATCTGGCTGCACTCGGCTACACCGAAGACGAAGTGAAAGCGCTGGCGGCCGAATGGCAGGTTCCCGGTGTCGATCAAGCAACGGGCGAAGCGATCCTCGTCCCCGGCAAGCCACAGGATTACTTTCCCGAAGTCTATCCCAACAACGTCGCTGCGGCTGCGGCCAATAACAACGCGATTCCCCCGGACCTTTCGCTGATGACGAAAGCCCGCCACGACGGCACCGCCTATGTCGCATCGCTGCTGGCGGGCTATGGCGATTACCGGAAGCACGAAAAAAACGGCAAGCGTCTGGTGGAGGAGTTTCCGGAGTTCGAGACGCCGACCGGCCTTTATTTCAACAAGTACTTCCCCAACCTTAATATCGCCATGGCA
Organism: uncultured Alphaproteobacteria bacterium; assembly: GCA_963838735.1. GTDB lineage: Bacteria > Pseudomonadota > Alphaproteobacteria > Sphingomonadales > Sphingomonadaceae > Parerythrobacter_A. The sequence goes on along the minus strand of CAWISG010000006.1, from coordinate 170,927 downwards.
CCGCCGCTGACCGCAACGGGGCAGGTGACCTATGACGATGGCACCGAAGCAACAATCGGCCAGATGTCCACAGACGTTGCGGCGTTCATGGCATGGACAGCGGAACCCAAGATGCAACAGCGCAAGCAGACGGGCGTCTGGTTCATCGGCTTCCTGATCTTCGCCACTATTCTTGCCTACCTCGCCTATCGCAACATCTGGGCCGGGCTGAAAACGCAGACGCCGGTGCGGCGGGACACGGACGAATAGAACGCGCCTTTATGACGCCGGACGACCTCAAGGCGCTCGTCCGCACCGTTCCCGACTTTCCCATGCCGGGTATCCAGTTCCGCGATATCACGATCTTGCTGGCCGATGGCGCTGGCCTTGCTGCCAGTATCGACTTGATGGCCGAGCGCCTGTCCACCCGCCAGCCGGTCGACGCCATCGCGGGTATGGAAGCGCGCGGGTTCATATTCGGTGCAGCGGTAGCGGTCCGGCTCGGCCGCGGCTTCCTGCCGGTTCGCAAGCCGGGCAAGCTGCCTGCCCGCACGCTGGGCGTTGAATACCAGCTTGAATACGGCAGTGACCGGCTGGAGATCGATCCTCATGCCATCGCACCGGGCATGCGGGTCACTATCGTCGACGATCTGATCGCCACGGGCGGCACGGCGCTCGCAACGGTGGATTTGTTGCGGCAGGCAGGTGCGGTTGTGGACCACGCCGTCTTCGCCATCGACCTGCCGGACCTTGGCGGCGCGGAACGACTGAGCCATGCGGGCGTAGCGGTCGATGCGCTGATGCAGTTCGAAGGCGACTAGGCGTGCAGGCGTAACCGACCGGCCATTGCCGCGGTGCGCCGTTGTGTTACGGTCGGATCGCAATAAGGGGCCTAGCGTTGGAACAACAAGCACTTGTCATCGCGCTGGTCGGCGTTCTGGGGATCGGCGCGCAATGGGTTGCGTGGCGCACCGGCTGGCCTGCCATCGTGCTGATGCTGGCTGCCGGATTTCTGGTGGGCCCCGTATTCGGCTACATGGACCCCGAAGCGGCGTTCGGCGATTTGCTGGAGCCAATGGTGGCCATCGGGGTCGCGCTGATCCTGTTCGAAGGCGGCCTCAGCCTCGATTACCGCGAATTGCGCCATTCGGGCGAAGCCGTCTGGCGGCTGGCGACAATCGGCGTCGCGATAGGCTGGGCCGCGGGCGCGGCAGCGGCGCATTACATCGGCGGACTGGCCCTGCCGGTGGCTGTTCTGTTCGGTGGCATTCTGGTGGTGACCGGCCCCACGGTGGTGATCCCGCTCCTGCGCCAGTCCTCGGTACAAACGCGCCCTGCATCTATTCTGAAATGGGAAGCCATCGTCAACGATCCCACCGGCGCGCTGTGCGCGGTGATTGCCTATGAATATTTCCGCAAGGTCGCCGAGGCCGAAGCCGAAGGCACCAGTACCAGCGTGATTCAGGTCGTCCCGCCGCTGATCATTGCGGCAATCCTGGCTGGCCTTATCGGCTACGCGGCGGCCCGCGCCATCGCTTGGGCATTTCCGCGCGGCGTGGTGCCCGAATATCTTAAGGTTCCGGTGCTACTGGTCGCGGTTGTCGCGGTTTTCGTGCTGTCCAACAAGATCGAGCACGAGGCGGGTCTGGTCGCCGTGACAGTCATGGGTGTGGCCCTGGCCAACATGCATGTTTCCAGCCTGCGCTCCATCCATCCGTTCAAGCAGAACATCGCCGTCCTGCTGGTGTCGGGCATCTTTATTCTGCTGTCGTCCTCCCTTGATGTGTCGGATCTCGAATATCTCGACCCGCGCCGCGCCGAAGGTTTCCGCCTCATGCTGTTCCTGCTGGCGCTGCTGTTCCTTGTGCGGCCGGTGACTATCCTCATCAGTCTCGCCTTCAGCTCGGTGCCGTGGAACGAGCGACTGTTCCTTGCGTGGATCGCACCGCGCGGCATTGTGCTGGTGGCTATCTCCGGCCTGTTCGCGTTGCGGCTGAACGAGCTGGGCTTCAATGACGGCAATCTGCTGATTGGGCTAAGTTTTGCGGTCGTGGTCGTCACTATCCTGGCGCACGGCTTCACCATCGATCTGGTCGCGAAATGGCTGAAAGTGAAAGGCGCGACGCGACCGGGCGTATTAATTGTCGGCAGCACGCCCTGGACCATCGCGCTTGGCAAGCAGCTGGAAGCACTTAAAATCCCGATGACCATTGTCGATCAGAGCTGGCAGCGCCTCTCCGCCGCCCGGCGCGAGGGTTTGCCAGTATATCACGGCGAAATCCTGAACGAGGCGACCGAGCACAATCTCGACCTCACACCGTTCCAGATGCTGGTCGCGGCGACCGACAACGAGGCGTATAATGCGCTGGTCTGCAATGAATTCGCACACGAAATCGGGCGCGACGCGGTATACCAGCTGGGCGAATCGACCGAGGAAACGGATCGCCACGCACTGCCTCCAAGCATTCGCGGACGGGCATTGTTCGAAAGCGGCTTCGGTGTGGCCGATGTCCATGAGCGGCAGAACCAGGGCTGGGTTTTCCGCAAGACGCGACTGTCCGAAGAGTTCGATTTCAAGGATGCGCAGGAAAGCCTGCCTGAATCGGCGCACATGCTGCTATTGATGCGCGAAACGGGCAATGTGCGCTTCTTCACCCATGCGGCGCGGCCCGAACCGCGTGCGGGTGACACAATCCTTTCTTTCACGCCGCCCCGCGCCCCGTCCGCAGAAGAACATGCCGCCAAAAAGGCGGGTGGTGGCAAATCGGCCGCAAGAAACGATGCGGCGAAAGCACCGGCCGCCCGTGGCCCGCAAACGACATGACGGAAAATAGCATGACGAACCGCATTTCATCCTTCCCGTTGGCCCGACACGCCACCTGCGCCGGTATGCTGGCAGTGGCGCTGGTTCTCTCCGGATGCGAACGGGACGCCAACGATCCTGCACCCGAACCGGCCGATACGGCGGCAATCGCAACTGATGCGAATACGACGCCAACGACGGTTCCCACCAATTCGATCTTCGATCAGGAAGCGGAGGTCGAACCGGTAGCGGAAATTCTGCAACCGCTGACCGCGACTATCGGCTTTGAGAAGAACGGCGCTGATATCAGTGCCGAAGGACTCGCTGCGATCCAGACGGTGCGCAGCTCGGAGCAATTCACGGACGGGGGTCGCATTACCTTGCGCGGACATAGCGATGCCGGCGGAAGCGAACGGGTGAACCTGCGCGTTTCGCGCGAGCGCGCGGAAGCCGTACGCGATGTTCTGTTGGAAGCGGGCACATCCCCTGCGCGCATTGCGATCATCGCGTTTGGCGAGCAAAATCCGGTCGAGCCTAACGCCCTGCCCGATGGCACGCCCAATGAAAGCGGGCGGGCGGCGAACCGCCGGGTCGAATTAACGGTGGGCGTAACGAATTCGATGTCCGTCAACTCCGAAGCAGGCGTAGCTACACCCGTCGGTGAGGACGCGGCAACCCCGCGCTGACATGCCGATGGCGTTGGCACATATTGACGCCGGCGATGCAATGAACGAAAGCGGAAACCGCGCGACGGGCATGTATGAAACGCAGGCTCGGTCTCGGCGTCGTGCGGGTATAGCTTAGTGGTAAAGCCCTAGCCTTCCAAGCTAGTGATGCGGGTTCGATTCCCGCTACCCGCTCCAAGACTTCTTGGACCTGCATTACTGCCAGAGCATCGCGTAAAGCGAGCTGTGAGAGCGTGCCTAACGCTTCGGTAACCCATTGCTGCGATGACCTGCGCCATATGCGGACCCAGCCGATACCGGTGGTGCGTTCGCCCGGCAGGAGCGCATGGCATGACACAGATCGAAGGTGCTCGACTCGACGGGTTAGAGACGGACGGATGGCGCGTCGACGATGCGACTCAGGCCGACTGGCCGCTGGAAGACGAGACCATCGATGTGGCGATGATCGGACTGGGCTATATCGGCCTGCCCACCGCCGCCGTTATGGCACGTGCCGGACTGAATGTGCGGGGCGTTGATGCGCGCCCTGATATCGTCGACACCATCAACGCGGGCGCGGTGCATATCGAGGAACGTGATCTCGACGCATTGGTGAAGCAGGTTGTCGGGCAGGGGTTGCTGTCCGCCTCGCTCGAAGCGCCGGTGGCCGATACCTACCTCATCGCCGTCCCCACGCCGTTTTCGGACGGCCATCAGCCCGATATATCCTATGTGATGGCTGCACTCGACCTGATTGCGCCGCGCGTGGCGAAGGGTAGCTGTGTTATTCTGGAATCGACATCCCCCATCGGCACCACGCAGCAGCTGGCCGAACGGCTTGCGGGTCTGCGGCCCGATCTGGCTGTGCCGGGTGTGTGCGAGGGCGAAGCCGACATCTGCATCGCCTATTGTCCGGAACGCGTCCTGCCTGGCAAGATCATCGCCGAACTGGTCGCCAATGACCGGGTGATCGGCGGGCTTACGCCACGGTGCAGCGAACGCGCCGCTGCGTTCTATCGCCGTTTCGTCAGCGGGGATTGCCTGCCGACACAGGCGGGCGCAGCGGAGATGGTCAAACTGGCGGAGAACAGCTTCCGGGATGTGAATATCGCCTTCGCCAACGAACTGTCCCTGGTAGCGGAGGACTTGGATATCGACGTGTGGGACGTCATCCGCCTCGCTAATCGCCATCCGCGCGTGGAGATCCTGCAGCCCGGTCCTGGCGTGGGCGGACATTGCATTGCGGTGGACCCCTGGTTCCTGGTGGCAGGCGCCCCCGGACGCACCCGCGTCATTCGCACCGCGCGCGAAGTGAACGATGCCAAGCCGCACCATGTCGCGGCGCGGCTGCGCGCGATGGCCGATAGCGCGCCCGATGCCAAGCTGGCGCTACTCGGTCTCGCTTTCAAACCCAATATCGACGATTTTCGCGAATCACCTGCCTTGCAAATCGCCGAAAGCCTTGCCGATCTCGGCCCGCGCTTGCTGGTGGTGGAACCGTTTGCGGATGCGCTGCCCGGTTCATTGGCGGATAGCGGCGCGCAGCTGGTCGAATTCGCTACTGCCATGAAGGATGCCGAACTGGTCGGCGTGCTGGTGGACCACGATGCCTTCCGCAACACGCCCCCGCAAATGCATCGCGGCAAGACAGTGTACGACACGCGTGGCATGTGGGCGATATAGGTCACCCCATGCCTGCCCCTGCACCGCCTGCGAAAGACCCCTCGCGCCCGCGCATCCTCGTCAGCTTCGGCACGCGGCCCGAAGCTATCAAGATGTTTCCTGTCGTCCATGCGCTGAAAGAGCGCGGCGACCTTGATGTGCGCGTTGCGGTCACGGCGCAGCATCGCGATCTGCTGGACCAGGTACTGGCGATTGCAGCCATAGCCCCCGATATCGATCTCGACTTGATGGAACACGGGCAGTCGCTCGACGGGCTGGCAGCGCGGATGCTGCTCGCGTGCGGGGCCGCGCTCGATGACTGGCAACCAGATCGCGTACTGGTGCATGGTGACACGCTGACCACGATGATGGTGACGCTCAGCGCCTATTTCCGCAAGATCCCCATCGGCCATGTCGAGGCGGGATTGCGCAGCGGCAATATCTACTCCCCCTGGCCCGAAGAAGTGAATCGCCGCGTCGTGGGCGTAGTCGGCGATCTTCATTTCGCGCCGACCGAGGGTGCGGCGGCGGCTTTGCGGGCGGAGAACGTGCCGGAAAGCGCCATTCACGTTACCGGCAACACGGTAATCGATGCGCTGTTTACCATGCATGGCCAGATCGAAGCCGATCCGTCTCTTGCCAGCGAGCTAGACGAGGTTGCCGCGCGGTTCGCGGGCAAGCGCATTATCGCGCTGACCGCGCATCGGCGCGAGAATTTTGGCACCGGCATGGCAAATATTGCCGCCGCTATTGCCGAACTGGCCGACCGTGACGATGTGGCGGTGATCTTCCCTGTCCATCCCAATCCCAATGTGCGCCCGGTGATGGGGGCGGCGCTGGCGGGGCGCCAGAACGTCGCGCTGATCGAGCCGCTCGACTATCCGCATTTTGTCCGTCTGATGGGCCTCGCCGATGTCATTTTGACCGACAGCGGCGGCGTGCAGGAGGAAGCGCCCAGCCTCGGCAAGCCGGTGCTGGTAATGCGCGACACGACCGAACGACCCGAAGGCGTGGATGCAGGCACCGCGGTGCTGGTGGCGACCGACACGGCGCGGATCGTGCGCGAAACCGCTCGCCTGCTCGACGACAGCGCGGCCTATGACGCAATGGCGCAGGCGCACAATCCCTATGGCGACGGCAAGGCCAGCGCGCGGATTGCCGCAGCGGTGGCGGCGGCGCATCCGGTCGGCTAGTCCTCCCACCAATAGGCACGCCGTTTCGCGGTGCCGGTTTCCACCTCGTTCATGGTCGCCGCATCGTAGAGCCGCCCGCCCAGCATGACCTGCGCGATCTTGTCCGAGTTTGCGATATCGACGCTGGGGTCGGCATATAGCACGATAAGATCAGCCAGCTTGCCCGCTTCCAGACTGCCGATATCCGCTGCCATGCCCAGCGATTGCGCCGAGGCGATTGTGCCTGCCCGCAACGCATCCACCGGAGACATTCCGCCGCGCACGAAGCTGCCCAGCTCCCAATGCGCCGCGATACCCGATTGCTGTCCGTGCGCGCCGATGGCGACCTTTACCCCCGCATCGGCCAGTTTCTTGGCTTCGCGCGCGGCGTTGTCGTCGACCCAGGCCCATTCGGGTGCTTTCACCCGCCGCGCATTGTCGGCCAGCAACCGCCTGGGCGGGGTGTGGACCAGCAACGGATTGGCGAACACATCGGTCGCCTGCCGCCAATAGGGATCGCCCGCCAGCCCGCCATAGGTGACCACCAGCGTGGGCGTGTAATTGGTTTGCGACTGGCTGAAGAACTGGATCATGTCGTCGTAGAACACGTCGGTCGGGATGTTGTGCTCCAGGGTGGAGTTGCCATCCGCAATCAGGTTCATGTCCATGCCGAACAGCGATCCGCCCTCGGCCACCACCAGCATCCCCTCGGCAGCGGCAGCGCGCGCCACCATCTGCCGCTGTTCGCGGCGCGGCTGGTTATAGTTTTTCACCGACACGCCGCCCTGCGCTTTGATCCGCCGCACATGCGCCAGCGCGTCTTCATACGTCTCGATCTCGGCATAGACGCTGGGCGCCTTGGCCCCGTAAATGATTTCGCCTGTCGAGAAGAGGCGCGGGCTGAGGATATCGCCCGCCCGCTGGCGTTCGGCGGCGGCGAAGACGAGGCTCGAGCGGCTGCTGGGGTCGTGCATGGTGGTGGTGCCTAGCGCTAGCTGCTGCACCAGCGACCAGTTCTGCTGGAGCACGATATCCGCTTCGCCATAGGGGCCGTGCGCATGCGCATCGACCAGGCCGGGCATGATCGTCTTGCCGGTCACGTCCACCGTGCGGAAGCCGGCGGGAACCGGCGTGCCAGCGCGCGGACCCACGGCCTGGATGCGGTCGCCCGCAATCAGTACCACGCCGTCGTCGATTGCACCCGCTCCATCGCCTGCCATCGTCAGCACTCGCGCGCCAACCAGCGCAAGCCGCGTATCGGGCCTGGCGGCGGTTTGCGTCATGGCCAGCGACACGCCGGTTGTAGGCGGGGTAAAGGCACTGTCGTCGCCCTCCGCCTTGGGCGCATCGGGGAACAGCGCGGGAGTGGAGACGGTGAACAGCGTCGGCCCCATGCTCCAATGCAGCTGCGCGCCGTCGCTCGACCAGCCGATATAGTCCGCCCCGCCCGCGCTGGCCTTCGCTACGGGCAGCACGGTGGAATCCTTGTCCACGGCCACGCTCGCTCCGCCGGGCAGCAACGGCATGGCGAACACTTCGTAATTCTGCCGGAACGCGACGAAGCGCCCGTCGGGCGATACGCGGAAATCATTGACCAGCTCGCCGGTAGCGTGCGTGCGTTTGGCTTCGCCATTGCGGTCGGTGCTGACGAGGTGCAGCCCGTCCCCGCCCTCTACCATGAATAGCCGGTCGTTGTCCGATCCGTATTGCGGTGCGCCCGCTCCGCGCGACACCAGCGTTGCCGCCCCGCCGGACGCAGCAACGCGATAGACGCCGGGATTGTCCGATTGCAGCGGGCTGGTGAGATAGCCACCGGCGCCCTGCTCGAACACGATGGTGCTGCCGTCGGGCGAAAATTGCGGATTGCGGTAATGGCCGGCCTTGTCGGTCACGATCCGCTCGCCACGCCCGCGCGCATCGGTGGTGACGATCCGCCCCAGTCCGGCATCGCTCCACCGCACGAACGCGATGCGCCCGCCGTCGCGCGACCATGCCGGGAACAGTTCCAGCGTATCGCCACCGCCCGACGTCAATCGCCGTGCCGTTCCGCCACCTGCGGGCTTAATATGGAGTTTGCCAAGTGTCTCGAACACAACCTGCCGCCCGTCTGGGCTGACCGCCGCGAATTTGGGCATGGCGGTAGTGAAGCTGTCGGGTGCGACACGGATCGCCGGATGCGGTGCATCGGCAATGCCGCGCGTATCGTCGATGGCGAACGGGATTTCGCGTGCGGTTCCGCCACCGGCAGCAATGCGGCGCAGCTTGCCGCCCGCCCAGAACACCAGTTCCGCGCTATCGGGCGTCCAGGCGATGTTCGGATAAACGCCGGTGACAGCCCAGGTTTCCTGCACATCCATGTCGAGCGCATCGTAAACCAGTGCTTCCGCTCCACTGGCGAGGGTCTTGACCCATAGCTGCGAACGGTCCTTGTCGCGCCGCACGAACGCGATTGCCTTGCCGTCGGGCGAAGGCGCGGGACGCACCGCGCCGCCATAGCCGTCCACCGCCGTCGTCACCTCGCCACTGGCCATATCATAGCGTTCGATGGCGAAGATGCCCGCATTGGCATCCTGCGCATATTCGAAGATCGGGCCGGGCGTGGTGTTGCGCGTATAGTAGATTGCGCTGCCGTCTGGCGCGTAGACCGGCTCGCCCAGTTCCTTCTGGTGCTGTTCGTTTGGCCGCGCGACCAGCTTCACACCGCCACCGCCCGACACATGATAGAGCCAGATCTCGCCAGTGCCGAGCGAGCGCCCGGTGGTGAAATGCTTCTTCGCCGCGATGAAACGCCCGTCGGGGCTCCAGCTTGGCTGGTTGAGCAGGCGAAACGACTCCTTCGTCACCTGCCGCTTGTCCGACCCGTCCGCATTCATCACCCAGATATTGTCGCCGCCCCCCCGGTCGGAAGTGAAGGCGATGCGGCTGCTGTCGGGCGAGAAGCGCGGCTGCACTTCCCACGCCAGCCCTTCCGCGATGCGCGTCGGCGTACCGCCTGCTATCGGCATGGTGTAGATATCGCCTAGCACGGTGAAGGCGATGTGCCGCCCGTCGGGGCTGACATCGACATCCATCCAGCTCGCCTCGTCGGTGCGGATCGGCACTTGCGTGATGACGGCACCGGGCGGTGCGTTGACATCCCATTTCGCCTCCTCGCTTTCGGCCTTGGCCGCGGGCGTCCGGGCGGTTTGCGCCATCGTGTCCGGCGCGACTGGCGCGGCGGCATCCTCCATCGCATTTCGTGCTTCAGCGCGCGCTTCGTCTTCGGGCGCTTCGGTCTGCTCGACCGGCCCTTCGACGGGCAATTCGCTCTCCTGTCCCACGGCGGGGAGGCTGAGGGCGGGCAGGGCAAGGACGGAGGCCAGTGCGGATGTTGCAAGAAGGGCGAGCGGACGGCGGATCATGGGTAGGCACTCCGGCTGACGGTGAAATGGCCGGTCTAAGCAGTGCCGTTCAGCCTGTCCATCGCGCGCTGTCGGCCCAAAAGAAGCCGGTCAAGAAAGGAAGCCGGGCACGCCGTACGCAATGCACGTCGTACCCGGCCCCTTGTGCGCCCCGGTGCGACCCGAAAGGCGCAGAAGCCGGAAAAGGGGGAGGAACGGGCTGCTGTGGTCAATTGTCTATCATGCTGCACCTGCGAAGGCATGTCCCCGAACGGTGGGACGTCGGTGCTACCGGGCAGGTTCGACAGCCATGTTGTCGATCAGGCGCGTGCCGCCGATGCGGGCGGCGACCAGCAGGCGGGCGGGTGCTTCGGTTATCGTCTCCAGCGGGCGCAAGCTGTCCGCATCGACCAGCTCGATATAATCGACCGCGCCGAAACCTGCACCCAGCACCGCATATTCCATCGCGGTCAATGTCGGGCGCACGTCCTGGCCGCCAGCGATCCGCGCCGCCGCTTCGCGCATGGCGCGCGGCAGGGTCGCGGCGGCGTCGCGGTGTTCGGGCGAAAGATACCGGTTGCGGCTGCTCATCGCCAGCCCGTCCGCCTCGCGCACGATCGGTACGCCGTGAATGGCAGAGGCGTGCGGGAACGACAGGTCGAGATCGCGCGCCATCGTGCGAATAACGGCAAGCTGTTGCCAGTCCTTTTCTCCGAACACCGCACATGTCGGGCGGACCTGGTTGAACAGCTTTGCAACCACGGTTGCGACCCCATCGAAATGCCCGGGCCGGTCGGCGCCGCACAGCCCTGCGCTGACGCCAGCAACCCGTACCGAGGTGGCGAAACCGTACGGATACATCGTAGCCGCGTCGGGTGCCCATAACAGGTCCACACCCGCTGCTTCCAGCATCGCGCTATCTTCTGCCAGCTGGCGCGGATATGCGTCGAGATCCTCTCCCGCGCCGAATTGCGTGGGGTTGACGAAGATCGACACTGCCACCCTGTCGGCCAGCCCCTGCGCCTGCCGCACCAGCGACAGGTGTCCGTCATGCAGAGCGCCCATCGTCGGCACCAGCGCCAGCGTTCCGGCCCCCTTGCGAAGCTGCGCGACGGCAGCATTCAGCGCATCGATATCGCTTACGGTTTGCACGGCTGGGACCCCTTCGGTAGATGCTGGACCAGGCACCGCGATACCGCGCCGCCGCCTGTTCCGAAAGCCCGCCATACTCGTGACCAAAGCCCCGCACCGTATCGTCTTCGCCAATGAAAAGGGCGGCACCGGCAAATCGACCACCGCCGTGCATGTCGCGGTGGCGCTGGCCTATCGCGGCGCAAAGGTCGCGGCGCTGGACCTCGACCCGCGCCAGCGCACGCTGCACCGCTATTTCGAAAACCGGGGCGAGCTGATGGAACGGCGCGGCATTTCCATTCCGACCGCCGATGTCGCGGTGATGGAAGCGATCAATCCCGCTGCGATGGAAGCGCGCGCGGAACGGCTGGGCGAAGGGTGCGATTTCCTGGTCATCGACACGCCGGGACGCGACGATCCCGTCGCGCGCCATGCCGCGATGCAGGCCGATACGCTGGTCACGCCGCTGAACGACAGCTTCGTGGATTTCGACCTGATCGGACAAGTCGATCCCGACACATTCAAGGTGCGCCGCCTGAGCTTCTATGCCGAACTGATCTGGGAAGCACGCCGCACCCGCGCCGCGAAGCAGCGGCAGGAAATCGACTGGGTGGTGGTGCGCAATCGCAGCGGCCATACCGAAGCGCGCAACATGCAACGCATAGAGCGCGCGCTGGCCGAGCTGAGCAAACGCGCCGGTTTTCGCGTGGTGAAGGGGTTGTCCGAGCGGGTGATCTATCGCGAACTGTTCCCCAGCGGGTTGACCCTGCTCGACAAGGGTCATCTGGGCGAACTGGGCACCAGCCATCTGGTCGCGCGACAGGAAATGCGTGGCCTGCTGGCGGGGCTCAAACTGCCCGATGCAGGGCACGTTGCGCAGGCGGAGGCGGCATAATGCTCAAGGGCGTACTTCTGGTTCTCCTGATGTCGGTATTCTGCCGCTGGGCGCTGGGCCGCTGGCCGTGGGACTATCTGCGCAAGGCCCCGACGCGCAGCCAGGCGGTATTCCATGCGCGCAAGCTGCTCGCGGTGCCGGCCGATGCCAGCCGCGAAGATATTCGCGCTGCGCATAAACGGCTGCTGACGATGGTTCACCCGGACCGGGGCGGCGGCAGCGTGGCGAAGGTCCACGAAGCCGACGCCGCGCGCGATCTGCTGCTGGACGAATTGCCCTATGCGGAAGGCCATGCTGGAGGCCATGCGGAAGGCCATGCTGGACCCGGTACCGACACATTCGAGGATGAAGATACATGATCGATGACACTACCCATAATGCCGTCCCCGGCGCAGTTCACGATTTCGATCCCACCGTGCTGCGCGAATACGACATTCGCGGCATTATCGGCGAAACGCTGGGAGTGCGCGATGCGCGCGCTATCGGGCGCGGATTTGCCACGCTGCTGCGCCGTGCGGGTGGTAGAACCGTTGCCGTCGGCTATGACGGTCGCGTCAGCTCGCCGATCCTCGAAAGCGCACTGGTCGAGGGGCTGACCGCTAGCGGATGCGATGTGGTGCGCGTGGGCATGGGGCCGACACCGATGCTGTATTATGCCGAAGCGTCAGCGGAAGATGTGGACGGCGGCATCCAGATAACCGGCAGCCACAATCCCGCCAATTACAACGGCTTCAAAATGGTATTTCAGGGCCGCCCGTTTTTCGGCGCGGATATCGTGCGGCTGGGCGAAATGGCAGCGGCGGGCGAGTGGGACAACGGGGTCGGTACCGTCAGCGACCGCGCCATTCTGGACGAATATGTCGACCGCCTGCTCGAACCCTTCGCCGCATTCGCACCGGGCACCTTCGACGCTTTGCGCGTCGGCTGGGATGCTGGCAACGGCGCAGCTGGACCCGCGCTGGAACTGCTCGCCGCAACGCTGCCGGGCGAACATCATCTGCTGTTTACCGAAGTCGATGGCAACTTCCCCAATCATCATCCCGATCCGACCGTCGAAGCAAATTTGGAGGATCTGCGCGCGCTCGTCGCGGAAAAGAACCTCGATTTCGGCGTGGCTTTCGATGGCGATGGCGACCGCATCGGTGCGATCGACGGCCAAGGCCGCGTGATCTGGGGCGACCAGCTGCTGATGATATACGCTGCCGACCTGCTCGCCCGCCGACCCGGCGCAACCGTCATCGCCGACGTAAAGGCCAGCCGTGCGCTGTTCGACGAAGTGGAGCGGCATGGCGGTACCGCGGTAATGTGGAAAACCGGCCACAGTCTCATCAAGCAGAAGATGAAGGAAACCGGCGCGCCGCTGGCAGGCGAGATGAGCGGCCATGTCTTCTTCGCCGACACCTATTACGGCTTCGACGATGCGCTTTACGCAGGCGTCCGCCTGATGACGGCAAGCGCGGCACTGGGGCAATCGGTCACCGAATTGCGCGCCGCAATGCCCGCGATGATCAATACGCCCGAAATGCGGTTCCAGGTTGATGAAAGCCGCAAATTCGCAGCGATTGCCGAAGTGGAACAGCGGCTATCCGCCTCGCCCGCTACAATCGATGCAACCGATGGCGTGCGCGTGACGACGGAGGATGGCTGGTGGCTGCTGCGCGCCAGCAATACGCAGGACGTGCTGGTCGCCCGCGCCGAGAGCGAGAGCCAGGAAGGGCTGGACCGCCTGCTCGCCCAGATCGACGAACAGTTGGAACTAAGCGGCCTGGAACGCGGCGAGCAGGCGGGGCATTGATTAAACCACAGAAAATGCCGACCGGCTTCGCCCTCAAGTGACGAATTCTACTCTTCGGCAGCCTTTGTCGATATTTTTTCATCAACGAAAGTCAGGCTGGTGGAGTCCGTGACCTTTCGATGTATTTGGAAAAAAGCGACGAGATATTCAATCGTTACCCGCCACACCAGAATTCCGAGTACGCCATAAATTATCGCCATGATAATAGCACCAAGCCCGGCGGTTGCATTCAATTGCATCAAGGAGAGGCCAGCAAACAACGCGGTAAGCGAATAGATCAGTATACCGACCAGACCCAGCCAATAGACGAGTTTCAGTACTGACGGAGAAATCATAGGTTCAAACTGAAAGAGATCGCCAAGCGAAAATTTGGTAGGCATTGTTTTTCCCCCCAATCGACATGCTAACTCAGGCAGAGTCTACTGCACAAAGATTATTGTCAAGCATCATACAGGAGCAAATACGATGAAAGCATGGATGGCAGCTATATTGCTTGCGACACATGTAGCTGGCGCACCATTGTCGGCGCAGGACGATAACCCGATTGGTGTTCGCGATGACGCCGCGGCGTTAAAGCAGGTGACGTCTGCCATGCAGAACATGTTTCCGGTCGAACCGCTCACCGCGCAGCAGCAGGCGCGTCTGCCGCAGACGCGCCGCATCGTTGGTATGATCGTGCCGGAAGGAACGCTGGGCGAGTTAATGGGCAGCATGTTCGACACGTTCCTCGGCCCGCTAGAACAGTTGGCCAACACGCCGACAACGCAGGTGATGCAAAGGCTCGGCCCGTTCGACGGTGCAACGGAGCTGGGCGAGGCCGAAGCGCGCGAAATTATGGAGATCCTCGACCCGGCACATCAGCAGCGCAATGCGATCATGGTGGAGCAGATACCCGTGATGATGCGCGGCATGATGGGCGCGCTGGAGCCCGCCATGCGCAAGGCGATGGCCGATGCCTATGCGATCTATTTCGACAATACCGAGCTGGACGATATCGAAGCATTCTTCTCCACCCCGAGCGGTGCCAACTACGCGCGCAAGTCTTTCACGATGTCCAGCGATCCGCGTATCATCGGCGCATCGATGGAAGCGATGCCGCAGATCATGGAACAGGTGATGGCCATGACCGCGCAGATGGAGGCAGCCACCGCCGATCTGCCACCGGAAAAGGCCTGGGCCGATCTGACGACAGGGGAACGCACCCGGTTGAGCCAGATCAGTGGCTTGTCAAACGCTGAACTGTCCGATGCGCTGGCACCGGTAGAGAACGCGGACGGCGAATAGTCGCCAGCACATGGTGCGCTGTCCTACATCATGCTGATCTGCTTTAGTGGCATGATGATCGCTCTTTCGCTCGCCCTGATTTCTGTATTGATGCCGAACGATGACCGTTATCGTGCGTGCCTTTGCGAGCGGCATGTTTTTTGCAACCCTGGACAGTGTAACACGTGTCACGTGCCTCTGGTTTCTGCGGTGTCGCGCCGATCGTGACTGCCCCGGCCCAAGGTACGATCCCGCGCGAGATTACCGCGTGGTTCGAGGGGCGTGACTGGCGTATCCGGTCGCACCAGCATGAGATGTTCGCGGCCGCGCAGGCCGGACAGCACGCGATGCTGGTGGCGGATACCGGGGCAGGCAAGACGCTGGCGGGGTTCATCCCGACGCTGGCCGACTTCTGCCCTTCGGCGTTCGGGGACACCAAGCCGCCCGACACGCTGCACACGCTCTACGTCTCGCCATTGAAGGCGCTGGCGCATGACGTGCATCGCAACCTGACCATTCCGGTCGAGGAGATGGGCCTGCCGCTCCGGGTCGAAACGCGCAGCGGCGATACGCCGTCCGACCGCAAGAGACGCCAGCGCAGCAAGCCGCCGCACGTTCTGCTGACGACGCCCGAATCGCTTTCGCTGCTGCTCAGTTACCCCGATGCGGCAGGCCTGTTCGCTGGCCTGAAACGGATCGTGATCGACGAGGTACACGCCTTTGCCACCGGCAAGCGCGGCGACTTGCTGGCACTGGCGCTGTCCCGCCTGCAGGCCATCGCGCCCGACATGCAGCGCGCGGCACTCAGCGCGACGGTGGCCGACCCGCAGGCCTACCGCGAATGGCTGGCGCCATGGGGCGATATCGATACGGTAGCGCTCGTTGAGGGGGAGCAGGGTGCGGACCCCGACGTGCAGATCCTGTTGCCGGAGGAAGAACGCGTGCCGTGGGGGGGGCATGCAGCGACCTGGGCGATCCCGCAGCTGATGGACCTGATCGGGCGCAACCAGCTGACGCTGATTTTCACCAACACGCGCTTTCTGGCGGAGTACACGTTCCAGAACCTGTGGAATGTGAACGAGGACGTGCTACCCATCGGCGTGCATCACGGCTCGCTAAGCAAGGAAGCGCGGCGCAAGGTGGAAGGGGCAATGGCGCGCGGCGACTTGCGCGCGCTGGTGGCGACCAGCAGCCTCGATCTCGGTGTCGATTGGGGCGATGTCGATTGCGTGGTGCAGATGGGCGCGCCCAAGGGCTCCAGCCGCCTGTTGCAGCGGATCGGGCGCGCCAACCATCGCCTCGACCAGAGAAGCCGCGCGGTGCTGGTGCCGGGCAACCGGTTCGAATTCCTCGAAGCGACCGCTGCCGTCGATGCAGTGGAAGAAGGACAGCGCGACGGCGAGGATTTCCGCCCTGGCGGGCTGGACGTTCTCGCGCAGCATGTCATGGCCTGTGCCTGCGCCGAACCGTTCGGGGAGGCGGCGCTGCTGGCCGAGATACGCTCCTCGCTTGCCTATGCCTGGGTTGACGAGACGGTGTGGGCGCGCGTGCTGAGCTTCGTGTCCAATGGCGGCTATGCGCTGAAAGCCTATGACCGGTTCAAGCGCATCGTGCGCGACGTGGCCAAGGACGGGACGGCGACATGGCGGCTTGCGCATCCCGAACATGCCGCGCGTCACCGGCTGAATGCGGGCATCATTCTTGATGGCGAGCTGCTGACGGTCCGGTTCGCCAATGGCCGTCAGCTTGGGCGGGTGGAGGAACGCTTCGCCGCGTCGCTCAGTCCCGGCGACACCTTTGCCTTTGCCGGACAGAGTCTTGAGGTGGAGAAGCTCAAGGACATGGAGGTCATTGTCCGCGCCTCCAAGAAGTCCGCGATGATCCCTTCCTATGGCGGCGCGCGGATGCCGCTGACCACGCATCTGGCGGAGCGAGTGCGGGCAATGCTGGCCGACCGGGCAGGCTGGGCGCGGTTCCCGGACGATGTGCGCGAATGGCTGGAAGTGCAGGATTATCGCAGCGAGTTGCCGCGTCCCGGTACGCTGTTGGTCGAAAGCTTTCCGCGCGCCGAGCGGCATTACAGCGTGTATTACACGTTCGAAGGGTGGAACGCGAACCAGTCGCTCGGCATGCTTATCACGCGGCGGATGGAGGATCGGGGGTTGCAACCCGGCGGCTTCGTGGCGAACGACTATTCGCTGGCGGTGTGGGGCCTGAAGCCGGTGCGCGATCCGCTGCCACTGCTGTCACCCGATATCCTGACCGACGAATTCGTGGAATGGGTTGAGAGCAGCCACCTCCTTCGCCGCGCCTTCCGCGAGGTCGCGGTGATCGGCGGCCTGGTGGAACGGCAGCAGCCGGGGCGGCGCAAGACGGGCAAGCAAGTCACTTTCAGCACCGACCTGATCTATGACGTGTTGCGCAAGCACGAACCCGACCATGTCTTGCTGGAGGCGGCATGGGCCGACGCGCGCACGCGGATGACCGATGTGGGGCGCCTCGCCAGCGTGCTGGATCGCGCAGAGGCAGAGCTGGTGCATGTCGAACTGGAGCGGGTCAGCCCGCTGGCGGTGCCGGTGATGGTGGTTATCGGGCGGGAGAGCACGCCATCAGGTGCCATAGACGACGAATTGTTGCTGGAAGCGGAAAGTCTGGCGTCGGCGGCAATGCGGGTCGAACCCGACGAGCATGAGGAAGGCGACTGATCCACGCATAAAAAAGGGGCGGATCGCTCCGCCCCTCTTCAACTTTCGGGTCGTGGGTTTCGTTTACTGCGCTGCGGCGGAACCGAACTGACGATACTTCTCGTTGCCGACGAAACCGAACTTGGTCGCACCGCTCGCCTTGATGATGTTCAGCGTGCGCAGCGACAGGTCGTAGCTGGCATTGGGTTCCGGCTCGAATTGAAGCTCCGGCTCGGGCACGATTGTTGTCGTAATCTGGAGATTGCGGACCAGCTCGCTTTGATCGATCTGGGTCCCGTTCCACAAAATGGTTTCAGCCTGCGTCAGGACAATCTTGTTCTTGATCGGATCAATCTGGTCCGGCGGAGGTGGATTGTTATTCGGCTGCGGCAAATCGATATTCACCGCGTGTGTTGCCACCGGAATGGTGATGATGAACATGATGAGAAGCACGAGCAGGACGTCGATCAGCGGCGTCGTGTTCATGTCCATCATCGGCGAACCGTCGTCCTTGCCGCCTGACATTGCCATCGTGGGTTACTCCTGCTGCGGTGGCGATGTTCGCCTGCGTACCGCGTGTTGAATTTCAGTTTTGGCGAAGGCCGCTGCAATTATTCCGGATTGGGATCGACCGGATTGGAAATGAAGCCGACCGTGGGATAGCCCGCCGCTTGCACGTTATAAATCGTACCGGCAACACAGCGCCATGGTGCATTGATATCGGCCCGGATGTGAACCTGCGGAATGAGTTCCGGATTTGCGATAATGGCCTCCTGTCCGCCAGCGCGGGTGACGATGGCATCCAGCCGGTCAAAGGCCTGATTGTAAAGTTCTTCCGATGTCACAGGCGTCACATTGCCGAAAAAGATACGACATTCACCTTCGCGCGTTGCCCCTTCGAATGCGGTATCGACATTGGCAGGCGACCGGCCTTGTCCGTCTGTCGTCGTAACCGTCAGCAGCAGGTTTTCAACCTTGTCTTCCGATTCGATCGTTTCCAGGATCGGCACTTCGAGATCTTCGATCTGTTTGATGGCCACAGGTACGGCGATCAGGAAAATGATAAGAAGCACAAGCATCACGTCCACCAGCGGTGTGGTGTTGATGTCCGACATCGGGGTTTCCGCCCCGCCGCCTCCGCCAGAAATTGCCATGGTCTGTTCGGTCCTATTTTGGCTTGAACTTTAACAAGTAGGCGTGAGCGGGGCCGTACCGGGCAGCACGACCCCGCATTGTGCCTATACTTTCTTGGGCGGTGTCGTCACCGTCTTCGGCTTATCCGTCGAAGTCGAGGTCATCGGCTTCGTCGTTGCTGCCGTCGGCTGGGTCGTTGCAGGCTTGGCCGTCCGTGCAGCCGCCGCCGACGTCTGTACGGCAGGACGCACTGCACCCTTGGAGTTGATGCTGGCAAGCAGGTCCGTCGAGAAACCGCTGAGCATTGCTGCAATCTTGCGATTGCGGCTCTGCAGCCAGTTATAGGCAAGCACGGCAGGCACAGCGACCAGCAGGCCGATGGCGGTCATGATGAGCGCTTCACCCACGGGGCCGGCAACCTTGTCGATCGATGCCGAACCGGCGAGGCCGATGTTGATAAGCGCGCGATAGATGCCGATCACCGTCCCCAGCAGGCCGATGAAGGGCGATGTCGCTCCGACAGATGCAAGGAAGGACAGACCACCGGCAAGCTTGGCGTTGATCGATGCCTCGGACCGCGTCAGCGATCCATGCATGAAATCATGCGCTTCCAGACTGTCGTCCATCTTGCCGTGCTGTTCCTCAGCCTTCATCGCATCATCTGCAAGCTGGCGCCACGCACTGTTCTTTTCCAGCTTCGTACTGCCTTCACGCAGGGTGTTGGCGCGCCAGAAACCACTGCGCACGTCCTCGTACTGCGCCATCACTTTCTTCTGTTCGAAATACTTGGTGATCAGGATATAGAACGAGCCCACCGACATGATGACGAGCACGGCAAGGATCGACCAGGCAATCGGTCCACCCTCTTCCATAGCGGCGACAAAGCCGAATTTGTTTTCCGGGGCAGCGCCCGCGGCCAGAAGTTCGATAATCATTGCGTTGACCTTTCAACAAAGGGAATTGGTATTTAGCTGGCCACCCGGTGCGCCCCTGTGCGCGCCGAGTGACCAATGGTGTTCGTTAGTCGGGTATGCGCCACTGGAACTGGTTGGAATAGCTTCCGGTTGTCGGTTGGCCGTTGCCATCCGTCGCCGGGTTGAACCGGGCCCGGCGTTCGACAAGGCTACACGTCGCATTGTCCAGTTCGCTGTGCCCGCTGGAGCGAGTGACACGGCAACTCGATACGCGACCGTTGGTCCCGACCGTAACGCTGAAACCCACCACGCCTTGGTATTCACGCCTGATCCAACTGGATCGATAGTCGTTGTCACTAACCCAGCGGCCCGGATTTCCGGCCGGTGATGCGGGCTTGGGCTGCACCCGGGGTGCGGGTGGCGGCGGCGGTGGGGGCGGAGGCGGAGGGGGCGGCGGCGGGCCGGGAGGCGGTCCGGGCGGCGGCACACGCGTCGCGATAGGTGCCGGCGGCGAAATCACGCGCGTCGTCGTGACGGGCGGTGGCCGCGTCGCCACGCTGATCGGCGGCGGAGGCGCCACGATCGGGGGTGGCGTCGTATCGGGCACATCTTCGGGCGGCGGTTCCGGTGTCTCTTCCGGCTCCGGCGGCTCTTCCTCTTCGATATCGACCGTCGTGACAGTCTTCACCGCTTCCTGGAAAGCCTCGTAAGCGAGACCGGTGACCAGAAGCCAGCCGACGGCAATATGGATCAGTGCCACAATGATTATGGCAATAATCCTGTTACCGCTCATCTCTTGATCAGCGTAAGCCATTCAGTCGCATCACTCCATCGTTCAGCGCCGGATCGCGACCCGGCAATTCATTCCCGATCGCGGCATTCTTGCCGGTATCGAAAATCCAACTTTGTCGGCGCGGGAAGCTGGACGCATATGTGCGCCCCATTCATCGTCAAACGACAATTCCCCGACCCTCATCACAAGAAACAAAGCCAGCGACCGGCCCCGTTCCTTGCCAAGGTCTTAACCCGCAGTGCCTTGGCTGACAAACGCTTTGTCGGCAAAAATGATGTTGCGGTGCAGCAAAACCGCTTGTCTGCAATGCTCCTACCCCCATTCGCGCAACAATCCTGCGAAGGTAAACTGAATGGCGGGTTCGCAATGTTCGACTGGTATTCATCGGCGCTTGATAGGATAAGGATATGATGCACCACGCCCCCTCCAAGCACCGGCTGCTCGCGGTTTTTGCCCTGCTCTGCGTCAACGCGACGTTGACCACGCAATCTACCGCCCAATCGGCAATCGCGCAGGAACAATCGGTTCCGACCTATGCCGATCTTGCCGGGTTGGTCGATCGGTCCACCCTCGTGGTTCACGCTACGGTCCGCAAACAGGCGGAAGTGTCCCCCGAACGTGCGCCCGGCATCCCTGCTTCGACTGCACGGCTCTATCTTGAGGCCGAAACAGTCGCCCTTCTGGCAGGGTCTGCGCCGCTGGGCGAATCGCTGCGCTACCTTGTCGATCTGCCGCGAGATACCCGCGGGCGTGCGCCGAAACTGAAGAAAACGCCCGTCCTGCTGTTTGCTCAGCCAGTCGCCGGTTCGCCCGGCACGCTGCAACTGGTCGCACCCGATTCGCAGCTGGCCTGGTCCGCATCGCTGGAGCGTCGGGTGCGCGATATCCTGCGAGAATCGGTTGCCGTCGATGCACCGCCTCAAGTTACCGGCGTGCGTGACGTGCTGTCGATTGCCGGCACGGTCACGGGCGAATCGGAAACACAGCTGTTTCTCGATACACAGGACGGCGCGCCAGCCTCGATCACAGTGACCCGTCGGCCGGGCGCACCCGCGCAATGGGGTGTGTCCTGGGCGGAGATTGTGGACCAGTCCGCCACCGCGCCGCAGCCCGGTACGCTGGAATGGTACCGGCTCGCCTGCTTCCTGCCTGCACAATTGCCGGACAGCGCCTATCTTTCTGTCGCGCCAGCAGACCGGGCGCGCGCAACGGCGGACTATCGCTTCGTACAGGCGGAGCTGGGGCCGTGTGCACGCACGCGGCGGCTGTTCGGCAGCTAGTACGCCGCAATTGCGGAAGCGGATTCCCTTCCGGCTCGCGCGTCGCTACCCAGCGCGCCATGACATCTTCTAAAAAGCATCCTCCCTTGCGGATTGCCATCGCCGGACTCGGCACCGTCGGCATTGGCGCAATCCGCCTGCTCGATACCAATGCGGCGCTGGTCAGCGCGCGCGCGGGACGGACGATAGAGGTGACGGCGGTGAGTGCACGCGACCGGGCGCGCGACCGGGGCGTGGACCTTTCCACCTTTGCTTGGGAAGACGACATGACAGCGATGGCTGCGCGCGACGATGTGGATATCGTGGTCGAGCTGGTCGGCGGCGTGGATGGACCGGCGCTGACACTGGCGCGCAAGACGCTGGCTGCTGAGAAGCATTTTGTCACCGCCAATAAGGCGATGGTCGCCCATCATGGCATGGAACTGGCCCGAATTGCGCAAGACAAAGGCGTGGCGCTTAAATTCGAAGCGGCTGTGGCCGGCGGCATTCCGGTGGTGAAGGGCCTGCGCGAAGGGGCGGCGGCCAACGGCATCGACACCGTGTATGGCGTCCTGAACGGCACCGCCAATTATATCCTGTCGACGATGGAAAGCACCGGCGCCGACTTTACCGCGACGTTGGCCGAGGCGCAGCGCTTGGGGTATGCCGAAGCCGACCCCACCTTCGATATCGAGGGTGTCGACGCCGCACACAAGCTGGCAATCCTGGCCAGCATCGCCTTCGGCAGCGCGCTGGATTTCGACCATGTCGCTTGCGAAGGTATCAGCCAGGTGCGCGCCGCCGATATCGCGCAGGCCGATGTGCTGGGCTATGTCGTCAGGCTGGTGGGAACGGCGGAAATCGACCGGTCGCAGGACGGCGCGGACCGCGCATTGCTGCAGCAGGTGCGCCCCTGCCTGGTGCCCAAATCGCATCCTCTTGCGCATATCACCGGCGCGACCAATGCGGTTGTGGCGCAAGGCAATTTCTCCGGACGGCTGTTGTTCCAGGGCGCGGGCGCGGGCGACGGGCCAACGGCAAGCGCGGTCGTCGCTGACCTGATCGACATTGCGCGCGGAGACCGGGGACCGGCTTTTTCGATACCGGTCGATGCGCTGGACACGCTGCCGGTGGCCGATGCCGGGCATCATACGGGCCAGACCTATATCCGCTTCTCGGTCGCGGACCGGCCCGGCGTGCTGGCGGAACTGACGGCGGCGATGCGCGATGCGGCGGTGTCTATCGAAAGCCTGATCCAGCACGGCCGCGCCAGCGACGGCGGCGAAGTGCTGGTGGCGATGGTGACGCATGACGGGCCGCAGCGTTGCGTTGCCCGCGCGGTGGAACTGCTGGCCGAATCGGACAGTCTGACCGCGCCGCCGCTGGTCATGCAGCTGGTCGAGGACTAATCCGCAGGCACCAGCGCCGGATCCTCGCGCCGTGGCGCATCGCGGCCCAGCGGCGGCAGCCCGCGCGCGATACGGTCCGCATCCGACCCCGGCGGCGCTTGCGGCAAAGCGGTCACGTCAACGAAGATCGCGGGCGGCGGCGGACACCGGTTCAGTCCGCAAAACCCGCCCGCGGTTGGTTCGCCCTTAAATATCCCGCACATCGGACCGCATGGATCGGGGCCTTGCGGGTTGCCCTTGTTCATGGTGCGACGCGCATAGTCGTCTTCAGCTTCTTCCTTCGTTCGCAGGCGATATCTGTCCGGGTCTTCGGGTGCGGGCGCGCAGATGACGATCGCATCGCCTTCGATTTCCCCGCATTCGGGTTCGCGCGGTTGCGCATCGTAAGCAGCACGGCCTTCCGCGATGGCTTCTTCAGCCGTCCGTGCGGTGACATCGCTGAATGAGTCCTGCGCTGTGGCGGGTGCAACAATTGCGAAGACGAGCGTAGCAAGCCCTGCCCGATATAACTGTATCATCGCCTTAACTCTCCCGCCGTCTCCAAGTCGAATCGTGCGCACGGCCGTGAATTCTTGATGAACCGCTGCGGTCTCGACAGTGCGGGGCGGTGCAGTTAAGCGCGCGGAACGCGTGTTTTCCTGCCAGCCCGAAAGACCCTGCCGCATGTCAGAAGCCCAGTCGAACAACGACGCCGATAACCCGCTCGACCGGGTGCTGGTGCTTGAAATGGTGCGAGTGACCGAAGCGGCGGCCATCGCGGCGTCGAAACTGGTCGGACGTGGCGACGAGAAGGCCGCCGACGCCGCCGCCGTCGAAGCAATGCGCAAAGCGTTCGATTCGCTTTACATGGACGGCACCGTGGTAATTGGCGAAGGCGAGCGGGACGAGGCGCCCATGCTGTATATCGGCGAGAAAGTGGGCGGCGCGCCCGAAAAGGGACCGAAGATCGATATCGCGCTTGATCCGCTGGAAGGTACCACGATTACCGCAAAGGCCGGGGCTAACGCGCTTGCCGTGCTGGCGGCATCGGAAAAGGGCGGTCTGCTGAACGCGCCCGACACCTATATGGATAAGATCGCCTGCGGACCGGGCTATCCGGCGGACGTGATCGGGCTGGACCGCAGCGTCACCGAAAACGTGACCGCGCTGGCAAAGGCAAAGGGCGTGGAGCCCGGCGACATCATCGCCTGCGTACTCGACCGGCCGCGTCATGCCGATATCATCGCGGAATTGCGTGGCATCGGCTGCGGCGTGGTGCTGATCGGCGATGGCGATGTAGCAGGCGTTATCGCCACGACCGACCCCGACACCACGATCGACATCTATTTCGGCCAGGGCGGTGCGCCCGAAGGCGTGCTGGCAGCAGCGGCATTGCGCTGCGTCGGGGGGCAGATGAATGGCCGGCTGATCTTCCGCAACGATGACGAACGCGGACGTGCCAAGCGGCTCGGAATCACCGATTTCGACCGCATCTACACACTCCAGGACCTCGCGAAAGGCGACTGCATCTTCGCCGCCACCGGCGTCACCGATGGTTCGCTGCTCAGCGGTGTGAAGCGGCTGCGCGGCGGCAGGAT
Source organism: uncultured Alphaproteobacteria bacterium (assembly GCA_963838735.1). Taxonomy (GTDB): domain Bacteria; phylum Pseudomonadota; class Alphaproteobacteria; order Sphingomonadales; family Sphingomonadaceae; genus Parerythrobacter_A. Next base: position 146,412 of record CAWISG010000006.1, on the reverse strand, counting down.
GACGACCGAAAGCGTTGTGATGCGCTCCTCCTCCGGCACGGTGCGCTGGATCAAGGGCGAGCATCGCATAGAATAATTTGCGGATAAGCGTTGCCGCTCTGCTAATCCCAATGGTCCTGCGCACTAAAAATCGAAACGTCCGCTGGATCAAGGGCGAACATCGCACCGGCGCGCGGTAAGCTGGGGCTTTGCCACCGCACCCGCGCGCGGTAATGATGTGCGGACAGATCAGGCGATGGACTGGAAGGAAGCGAACTATCCCTACCCTCATTCTCGTGCGCCACGGGCAGAGCCGGTGGAATCTGGAAAACCGCTTCACCGGCTGGTGGGATGTCGACCTAACCGAACAGGGCGTGACCGAAGCGCGCGAGGCGGGGGCCTTGCTGAAAGCGCGCGATATCCTGCCGACCCGCGCCTTCACCTCAATGCAGACCCGCGCAATCCGCACGCTGCATCTGGCGCTCGCCGAGGCGGGGCGGCTGTGGATACCCGAAACCAAGGACTGGCGACTGAACGAGCGGCATTATGGCGGGCTGACCGGGCTCGACAAGCAGGAAACGCGCGACCGGCACGGCGACGAGCAAGTGCATGTCTGGCGCCGAAGTTTCGATACCCCGCCCCCGGCGATGGACGCTGGGCATGAATACGACATGGCGGACGATCCGCGCTATGCGGGGATCGATATTCCCGTTGCCGAGAGCCTGAAGCTGACCATCGAGCGGGTGCTGCCCTACTGGCGATCTGCCATCGTGCCCGTGCTGCAAAGCGGCGAGACGGTGATCATTTCCGCGCACGGCAATTCGCTGCGCGCTTTGGTGAAGCATCTGTCGGGTATTTCGGACGAGGACATCACCGGCCTCGAAATCCCCACCGGCCAGCCGATCATCTACGAATTCGACGATGCGATGAAAGCGGGCGAACGGTATTACCTGAAAGATGGTTGATTCCGCTGCCACTCCACCCGTCGCGATTGTCATGGGCAGCCAGTCCGACTGGCCGACAATGGCGCATGCGGCGACCGTGCTGGACGAGCTGGGCGTTGCCCATGATGCGCGGATCGTTTCTGCCCATCGCACGCCCGACCGCATGGTAGCTTTCGGCAAGGGCGCAGCGGCGGACGGCTTCAGGCTCATAATCGCGGGCGCGGGCGGGGCGGCGCATTTGCCCGGAATGCTGTCCGCGCTGACACATTTGCCGGTGCTGGGCGTGCCGGTGCAGTCCAAGGTGCTGAACGGCCAGGACAGCCTGCTGTCCATCGTCCAGATGCCCGCCGGTGTGCCGACCGCCACCTTTGCCATCGGAGAAGCGGGCGCGACGAATGCCGGGCTTTATGCCGCCGCCATCCTTGCCCTGTCCGACAGCGCGCTGGAACAGCGGCTGATAGCATGGCGTGCGGCACGCGGCGATGCCGTGGCGCTGAAACCGACCGAATGAGCGCGTCCGCACCTTTCGAGCCCGGCTCCACCATCGGCATCCTGGGCGGCGGCCAGCTGGGCCGCATGCTGGCGCTGGCAGCGGCGCAGCTGGGCTATCGCTGCATTGCCTATGCCCCCGATCGGCAAAGCGCCTGCGCCAATGTCTGTGCGGATTACGTCATCGGTGCATGGGACGACCCCTCCGCGATGGCGACCTTCGCCAAGGCGTGCGACGTGGTGACGTGGGAATTCGAGAATGTGCCGGTATCCGCGCTAGCCCTGCTCGAAGGGCGGCTTGCCGCCCCGCCCCTCGCGTTGGAAACCGCGCAGGACCGGCTGGCGGAAAAACGATTCGTCACCAGCCTTGGCGGGCAGACTGCGCGCCATGCCGGTGTTGCGATGCGCGCAGACCTTATGGATGCTTTGGACCGTATCGGCACGCCCGGTATCCTGAAAACGCGGCGCGACGGCTATGACGGCAAGGGCCAGTGGCGCGTGCGCGATGCGCGCGAAGCCGAGGGGCTGAGCCTGTCCGGCGGCGACTGCGTGTATGAAGCGCTAATCGAGTTCGACGCGGAGTTTTCGGTGATTCTCGTACGCGGGCGCGATGGCGACATCCGGTTCTGGGACAGCCCGCAAAACCGGCACGAGGACGGAATGCTCGCCACCTCGGTATTACCGCCACACCGCCGCGTGACGGAACAGGTCGAGGAAGCGCGCGAGCTGGCGCGGCAGGTGTCGGACGCGCTTAAATATGTCGGTGTGCTGACGCTCGAATTTTTTGCCACATCGCAGGGGCCGGTGTTCAACGAGATGGCACCACGCGTGCACAATTCGGGGCACTGGACCATCGAGGGGGCCATCACCAGCCAGTTCGAAAACCATATCCGCGCGATTTGCGGCCTGCCGCTGGGCGATACGGCGACGCGGCATGAAACCATCGAGATGCGTAATATCGTCGGGCGCGCCGCGCACCAGGCGTTTGGCCATCTCGCCGACCCTGCCGCGCACCTGCACCTGTATGGCAAAGGCACTGCGCGCAACGGACGCAAGATGGGGCATGTGACGCGGGTAAATGTTTCACGGGAAACATCGTGAAGCCGATTGTCGTCATGGTCTATGCCCGCGCCGCCAACGGCACCATCGGGCGCGACGGCACGCTTCCGTGGCACATCCCGGCGGACCTTAAGCACTTCAAAGCACATACTCTCGGCAAGCCAATGATCATGGGGCGCAAGACGTTCGACAGCCTGCCCGGCCTGCTGCCGAAACGCCGCCATATCGTGTTGACTCGCCAGCGGGACTGGTTCGCACCCGGCGCGGAAATCGCGCACGCGCCCGAAGAGGCGCTGGCGCTGGCTGCCGAAGGCGAACCTGTCGGCGGCGAAGTCGCGGTTATCGGGGGCGCAGCGGTGTTCGAGGCCTTCCGTCCGCTGGCCACGCGCATCGAACTGACAGAGGTCCATGCGGATTATAAGGGCGATACTTTTATGGAGCCCTTGGGCGCAGACTGGGACAAGGTCGCCCGCGAAAGGCACGACGCCGACGCCGATACTCCCGCTTTTTCCTTCGTAACGCTGGTTCGCAACCGCGCCGCCACTCCCCAATGAGGTGGCTCGACCATCGCGAGCGAATGCCGGAGCCGTTGCGCGGCGCAATTGTGGCGCTCGGTAATTTCGACGGGTTTCACATCGGGCACCAGGCCGTTGCGGGCGAAGCGATCCGCTGGGCGCGGGAAACGGGGCGGCCCGTTATCGTCGCGACCTTCGATCCGCATCCGGTCCGCTATTTCAAACCCGACACGCCGCCGTTCCGCCTGACCACGCTGGAACAGCGGCAGGACCTGTATCTCGCCGCCGGGGCCACCGCAATGCTGGTGTTCCACTTCGACGCGGCGCTGGCGCAGATGACGGCGCACGATTTCGTGGCGGAACTGCTGGCGGACCGGCTCGGGGTGGCCGGCGTAGTGACGGGCGAGGACTTCACCTTCGGCAAGGCGCGCGGCGGCAATGCGGACGTGCTGCGCGAGATCGGCACTGCGCACGGCATCGAGGCGCGCACCGTCGCGCCGGTTGGCGATGCGGACTCTGTCGTGTCCTCCAGTCGCATCCGCGATGCCTTGCGCGAGGGCGATCCGCAGGCGGCGGCGGCGTTACTGACGCGGCCTTTCGCTGTGCGCGGCGTGGTTGAGCATGGCGACAAGCGCGGACGCACCATCGGCTATCCCACCGCCAACCTGTCGCTGGAAGGCTACCTGCGCCCCCGCTACGGCGTCTACGCCGTGACCGGGCGCGTGCTGGCGACGGGGCAAGTGCTGGATGGCGCGGCCAATGTCGGCATCCGCCCCCAATTCGAACCGCCCAAGGAATTGCTCGAACCCTATTTCTTCGATTTCGACGGCGATTTGTACGGACAGGAGATCGAAGTCGCGTTCCACCACTTCCTGCGGCCCGAAGCGAAGTTCGACACGATGGACGCATTGATGGCGCAGATGGCACAGGATTGCGACGAGGCACGGCGCCTGCTGCGCTGACGCGGGAACGTCGCACGGGTCGCGCCGGTTGAAGGGAAAACCACCTTGCAACGAAAGCACTTGATCGTGAAAACCCTTGCCGCCGAACAGACCGCTTATCGCACATCCCGCCCGTCCTTTCTGGGGCGGGGAATCGAACGTCTGACCAATCCGTTCGGCAAGGCAATCGCCAGCGTCGTGCCGCGCAGCCTGATGGAAGGCGTTCTGAAAGGGCTCGACAAAGCAACCGGACAGGCGAACCTGCTGTCCTTCGATCACGACCCTGCCGACATGGACGCGGCGCGCAAGGCAGCGCGTCGGGCCGAACGGGTAGCGCGCGGCGTGAGCGCCACCACCGGCGCTGCGGCAGGTCTGGGCGGCGCGATGACGATGAGCGCGGATATTCCTGCCACGATCGCGGTCGCGTTGCGGCTGATCCGCGATACCGGGCGCGCGTTCGGGTTCGAGGGAGAAGGCCCGACCGAGCGCATGTTCCGCCTGCAGGTTCTCGAAGTCGCGGCACTGGACGACCGGGACCAGAAGAACGCGCGACTGGATGCGCTCGAAGCAGAGATCGACGATACCGGCGCGCTGATCGCCGTCACGGGCAAGGATATCGAGCCGTTGGTCGATCAGGCGGTCGAGCGGGTGTCGCGCGCCATCGCCTTCGCCTCGTTCCGCAGCCGGGCGGGCATGATCGTGCCGGTCATCGGTTCGGCGGTGGGTGGCATCGTGAATGCGCAGTTCCAGCGCGATGTCGCGAAGGCCGCGCGCTATGCCTTTCAGGCGCGCCGCCTGAAACGGGGGAACTGAAGCGGGGCAGTTGGAACGCGGGTTAATTCGCGCTTTGACGCGCGTAGCGAATACCGTAATCGCGCGCACGTCATGACCGATACTCCCAAATCCGATACGCGCGCCAACACCCGCGACTACAGGGACACCGTGTTCCTGCCGAAAACCGCCTTCCCGATGAAGGCAGGCCTGCCGCAGAAGGAACCCGGCATTCTGGCGCGCTGGCAGGAAATCGGCCTGTACGAGAAGCTGCGCGAAGAGCGCCAAGGGCGCGAGACATTCATCCTGCACGATGGCCCACCCTACGCCAATGGCGCGATCCATGTCGGCCACGCATTGAACCATGTGTTGAAGGACATGGTGTGCCGCACGCAGACACTGCTGGGCAAGGATGCGCCATATGTGCCGGGCTGGGACTGCCACGGCCTGCCGATCGAGTGGAAGGTGGAGGAAGCCTACCGCAAGAAGAAACGCGACAAGAAGGACGTGCCAGCGCACGAGTTCCGCGCCGAATGCCGCGACTATGCCGCAAAGTGGGTGGAGGTGCAGTCGGAGCAGCTGCAACGCCTCGGCATCCAGGGCCGGTGGGACAAACCCTACCTCACCATGCGCCCCGAAGCCGAAGCTGCCATCGTCGCGGAACTGCACAAGTTTGCCGAAACCGGCCAGCTCTATCGCGGCGCGAAGCCGGTGATGTGGAGCCCGGTGGAGGAAACCGCGCTCGCTGATGCCGAGGTTGAATACCAGGAACTGACCGACAGCCCGCAGATCGACGTGGCGTTCGAGATTGTCGAGTCACCGATTGAGGAACTGGTCGGCGCGCACGCCGTGATCTGGACGACGACGCCGTGGACGATCCCGGTGAACCAGGCGCTCGCGTATGGGCCTGATATTGAGTATCAGCTCTATGATGAAGGCAATCAGAATTGGCTAATTGCCAAGGAGCGCGCTTTCGATTTCTATTTCGATCGCGCAGCTCGTGGTGCGCCGACCGAACCCGCTTCGGGAACATTGCTATGGGAAGGCAAAGGCTCTGACCTCGCCGGAACCATCGTCCGCCACCCGATGCACCATCTCGGCGGGTTCTACGCCAAGCCGCGCCCGATGCTGGCGGGCAACTTCGTCACCAACGACAGCGGCACCGGGATCGTCCATATGTCGCCCGACCACGGCGAGGACGATTTCGACCTGTGCAAAGCGAACGGCATCGAGCCGGTCTTCGCGGTCCAGGGCAACGGACTTTATCGCGACGACTGGCTGTGGCTGGGGGGGGACGACGAACGCCGCCGCAGCGTCATCAACAAACCCTTTAACGCGCCGGAGGGGCCAATCTGCTCCGACCTACGCGAAGCGGGCGCGCTGCTGAGCGCGAGCGCCGATTACCGGCACAGCTACCCGCATTCGTGGCGCTCTAAGGCCAAGGTCGTCTATCGCTGCACGCCGCAGTGGTTCATCGCGATCGATGAGAAATTACGGGGCGGCCCCCCCTCCGTTCGTCCTGAGCCGGTGGCGCTTCGCGCCGTCTCCGACTCCGAAGGACCGTCCTTCTCTTCTCCCGACGGCGCAGAAGAAAGTGCAATGCTTCGACAAGCTCAGCACGAACGGACTTTGCGGCTTGGCGAACAAACCTTGCGAGACATCGCCCTGTCCGAAATCGAGGCCACCCGCTTCATCCCGGAAAAAGGCCGCAATCGGCTGCGCAGCATGGTCGAGGGGCGGCCCGACTGGCTGGTCAGCCGCCAGCGGGCGTGGGGCGTGCCGCTGGCACTGTTCGTGCATCGCACCAGCGGCGAATTGCTGGTCGATCCGGCAGTCAACGCGCGCATCCAGCAGGCCATTGCCGAAGGCACCGTGGACGCATGGCATCCGGGCGCTGCGGCGGAGTTTCTCGGCGAGGATGCCGATGGAAAACAGCGCAACCCGGACGATTACGAGATGGTCACCGACATTCTCGATGTCTGGTTCGACAGCGGCAGCACCCACGCCTTCGTGCTGGAATCGGACGAATGGCCAGAACTTTCCAGCCCCGCCGACCTCTATCTGGAGGGTAGCGACCAGCATCGCGGCTGGTTCCAGTCGAGCCTGCTGGAAAGCTGCGGCACGCGCGGCCGCGCGCCGTACAAGGCAGTGCTGACCCACGGCTTCACGATGGATGCGGCAGGACGCAAGATGTCGAAATCGCTCGGCAATACCGTCGATCCCCTGAAGGTGATGGAGCAATATGGCGCGGATATCATCCGTCTGTGGGCGCTATCGGTCGATTTCACCGAAGACCACCGCATCGGCGACGAAATTCTGAAAGGGGTCGGTGATCAGTACCGCCGCCTGCGCAACACCTTCCGCTACCTGCTTGGCGCGCTGGACGGCTATGTCGGCGATATGGGCGACGCGACCGAAATCCCGGAGCTGGAGATCCATATCCTGTCGCGGTTGGCCGAACTGGACGGCAAGCTGCGCACGGCGACCGAAAACTTCGATTTCAACGGTTACACCCGCATGCTGGTGGATTTTTGCAACGAGGACTTGAGCGCCTTCTTCTTCGATATCCGCAAGGACACGCTCTATTGCGACGGTGCGGACAACCCGGCGCGCAACGCCTATCGCACCGTGCTCGATATCCTGTTCCACGCCCTCGTGCGCTACACCGCGCCGGTGCTGGTCTTTACGGCCGAGGAGGTGTGGCAGACGCGCTACTCCGAAGACGGCGAGCAGGGCGGCAGCGTCCATCTGCTCGGATGGCCGAGCATCCCCGCCGTGCCCGTCGATACCGGACGCTGGGCAGCGTTGCGTGACTTGCGGGAACGCGTGATGGAAGCAATCGAGCCGTTGCGCCGCGACAAGACCATCCGCTCCGGCCTGGAAGCCGACGTGACCGTCCCGGCCGCTGACGTGCCCGAAGGGTTCAGCGACGAAGCGCTGGCCGAACTGTTCATCGCCGCGTCAGTGACCCGCACCGATAGCGACGCCGTGACCGTTACCCGTACCGCCAACCACAAATGCGGCCGCTGCTGGCGGTTGCTGCCCGATGTGGCGCAGGATGGCGCGCTGTGCGGACGGTGCGACGATGTAGTGACTGCGCTGGATGCGGAGGTCGTGTCGTGAAGCCGTCCAGGGCACGCATCATCGGTCTCCTCGTTGCCGCGACCATCTTCGCCGTCGATCAATGGGTGAAGCGGATTGTCGACGTCGATCTGGGCATGAAGCTTTATGACACTATCGAGCTGCTGCCGTTCTTCGACCTGACGCGGGTGCATAATTACGGCGTGTCGATGGGCATGTTCGAAGCGACCAGTCCGGAAATGCGCTGGGGCCTTGTGCTGGTCACCGCCGTTATCGCAGGTGTGGTGTTCGTATGGATGCTGCGCGAGCGGGTGTTCGGCGATATTCTGGGCCTGTCGTTCATCCTGGGCGGGGCGCTGGGCAATATCGTGGATCGCTATCGCTTCGGCTATGTGCTCGATTATGCTGACCTGCATTTCGGCACGTTCCGCCCTTTCCTGATTTTCAACGTCGCCGATGCCGCCATTACCATCGGCGTCGTCATCATTCTTGCCCGCGCGCTGTTCGTCCGCGATAAGGCCGAACCATCCGCCGAACCTGCCTGAGAGGCCCCCATGCCAGCACGATCCATGCGACTTTCGACCAATCTTGCTCTTCTCGCCGGTGCCAGCGCCATGCTGGCTGCCTGTGGCAGCGGCGGCGGTATTCTGGGCCGCGACCGTCCCGACGAAATGGCAGTGCAGCGGCAGGCCCCGCTGGTGGTCCCGCCCGATTTCAACCTCGTGCCGCCCGTACCGGGCGCGCCGCGCCCTGCCGAAGGCACTGCCAGCGAGCAGGCGCTCGAGGCATTGTTCGGCGGCACCGCACCGCGTAGCCAGGTGGAGACCAGCGCGCTGGATCGTGCAGGCGCGGCCGCACCGGGCATCCGCTCGGCGATCGGCGATCCGCAGACGAATACAGTGGCGAAGGGTGCGGTAACGCGCGACATTATCGCCGCACCCGAAGGCGACGGTGCCAATGCAAGTGTCGTCAATCCAGGCTAGCCTGTGGGGAGCGGTTCTGCGGCATCGACCTTCGTGACCACGACGGTGCCGATCTTGCGGCCCTCCATCTCGGTCACTTCGAAGCGCCAGCCCTGCTCCTCGAAGGTCTCGCCGCCGACCGGCAGCGACTTCAGCACCGAGAGGACATAGCCCGCCACGGTGGCGAATTCGCGCTCCTCGCCGTAATCCAACCCGAGCCGCTCGGCCAGTTCTTCCGCCGACGTGCCGCCCGAGACCAGCAATGCGCCGTCGGGCCGCTGCGTCACCGGCGGCGCATCGCCCTCGTCGCGATCCGACTCGAACTGTCCGACCAGCGCGGTGAGCAGGTCCACAGGCGTAATAAGGCCGTCGAGATGGCCGTATTCGTCGTGGACCATCGCCATCGCCACTTCGGATTGCTGCAACACGCGCAGCGCATCCATCGCGTCCAGCTGGTCGGGCACCACCTCGGCGCGGCGCATCAATGCTGGCAGCGACACCGGCTTGCCCGCAATCATCAATGCCAAAACTTCGCGCACCTTTATGACGCCCAGTATCGTGTCTGGCGACCCTTGCGCCACGGGCAGCAGCGAATGCGGGCTGTCCTCGATGACCTGCCGCAAGGCCGCATCGTCGGCATCGGCCTCCACCCAGTCGATCTGCGTGCGGGGGGTCATCACTTCGCGCACCGGGCGCTCGGCAAGGCGCATCACGCCGGTCAGTATCTGGCTCTGCTCGGCCTCGATCACGCCGGTCCGGCTGGCTTCGGCGAAAATCATGTGCAGTTCCTCCGCCGTGACATTATCCTGGCCGGAGGGGCGCACACCCAGCAGGCGGATAAGAAGGCCGGACGAGGTATCGAGCAGCCAGACCACCGGGGCCGCCACTTTCGCCAGCAACGCCATCGGGCGCGCCATCACCACCGCGATGGGTTGCGCGGCGCGCAGGGCGACCTGCTTGGGCACAAGTTCCCCCACCACCAGGCTGAAATAGGTGGTCACCGCGATGACCAGGAAGAACCCGACTTCCGGCGCGTAGGGCGCAATGGCGGGTATCCGCGCCAGCCGCTCGCCCACCGGTCCGCCCAGGCTCGCGCCCGAATAGGCACCGGCGACGATACCGATCAGGGTGATGCCGATCTGCACCGTGGACAGGAACTTGCCGGGATCCGCCGCCAGCGCGATGGCGGTTTCGGCACCCTTGCTGCCGTCATCCGCCGCCGACTGCAGCGCGCCGGTGCGCGCCGATACGATGGCGAGTTCGGACATGGCGAAAACACCGTTCAGCACGATCAGCGCGCCGATGATGGCAATGTCGGTCCAGGGAAAGGCAGTCACAGCGTGGCTGCTAGCAGAAATGCGGCGCGGTGCCAGCGTCGTGCTTCTGCGCACAACAAATCTCGGAGAAAATAGACCGGCGCTGTCGGCCCCGTTCAGGAACGCGACCGTGTGGTCAGTCGTATAACGCCTCGACACGTGCGAAAGTCGCGGTATTCCGATCGCTGGCCGCTGTGCGAAGCAGAAGAATTTCTCAAGGGGAAGCTTAATGAAGACGTCCAGAATGATTACCGCTAGCATCGCTGCGCTCTCGCTCGCTACCGTATCGGGTTGCGTAACCGATCCCAATACCGGCGAACAGAAAATCTCGCGTACCGCCATCGGCGGCGTTGGCGGCGGCGCGCTGGGTGCGTTGCTGGGCGATCTTATCGGCGGCAAGACGGGCCGGATCATCGGCGCGGGCATCGGCGGCGCGGGCGGCGCTGTCATCGGCGCGCAATACGACCGCCAGATCAAGGAACTGCGCGAGCAAACCGCCGGTTCGGGCGTCGATGTGACCGAAGCCGATAATGGCGAGTCCATCCTGGTGAACCTGCCCGATGGCGTAACTTTCGCTGTCGGCAGCTATACCATTAACCCGTCGTTCCGCCAGACGCTCGATACGGTGGCGAACAGCCTGCAGCAATATCCCAACAGCCTGATCGACGTATACGGCCACACCGATTCGACCGGATCGGATGCGTTCAACCAGAACCTGTCCGAACAGCGGGCGCGCGCCGTGCTGAACTACCTCACTTCGCGTGGCGTCAGCAGTGCGCGGATGCGGTCGCAGGGCTTCGGTGAAACCGCCCCCATCGCCGACAACAGCACCGAATTCGGGCGCGCGCAGAACCGCCGCGTCGAAATCAAGATCCTGCCGATTTCGCAGGACGATGTGCGGGATGCGCGCAACCAGTAAGACAGCGCAACTCTCTGCAATCGAAAGGGGGCGGTCCGGAAACGGGCCGCCCCTTTCGGTTCGCGCCTAATTCGGCGGGGTATTGCGCAGCTTGCCTGCACGCTGTGCCAGATGGGCAACCGCCTCGGCATGAATATCGGGTGCGCAGACAAGCAGGCCCGGCGCGCGCGGCGTGCGCTCGTTATATTCGAAGGCATTGCCCAATACATCGGTGGCGCGCGCACCCGCTTCGCGCGCAATCAGGCAGGCCGCGCCAATATCCCATTCGAATCCCCAGCGCAGCGTGGCAATCAGGTCCGCTTCGTCGGCGGCAACCATCGCGATGCGCAGCGCGATGGAGTTGGGCTGGTCCACCTTGGTCAGCAACGCATCGACCTTCGGCAGGCTGGCTGCGGGAATACGCGCGCCCGCCAGCTGTTTGCGCGTCGACGCCTTCAGCCGTTTTCCGTTACGCCAGGCCCCCTGCCCCGCCACGGCATGCCAGTGTTCGTCGCGCGCGGGCGCATTCATCATGCCCAGCAAGGGCCGCCCCCCGCTGACCAGTGCAACCGACACTGCCCAGCCGGGCCGCCCGCGCAGGAAATCGCGCGTGCCGTCGACCGGGTCGACCAGCCATATCAGGCCCTTGTCGAGCCGATCGGTCGAATCGGTCGTTTCCTCGCTCAGCCACCCGGCGGCAGGCAGCAACGCCGACAGCTCGCGCCGCAGGAAGCGGTCAACCGCGATATCCGCCTCGCACACCGGCGCGCCCTGCTCCTTCTCCCAAGCCTCGACATCGTGGCCCGCGCCAGGCCACAGGTCATGCGCCCTGCGCCCGGCTTCGCGCACGATCTGTTCAAGGCGGTCATGGTCGATCATCGGTTTCGCTCTTGCACCGCAGCGACATGCCTTTTCAAGCGTGCGCATCCATGCTTATGCGCATCGGCAACACAGATCCTTTTCAAAACGCACGGAAACCGTCCCATGAACATCCACGAATATCAGGCCAAGGAACTGCTGGCGAAATACGGCATCGGCATCCCGACAGGCTATGCCGCCACCACCGTGGAAGAGGCCGTCGCCGGTGCGAAGAAGCTGCCCGGGCCGCTCTATGTCGTCAAATCGCAGATCCATGCGGGCGGGCGCGGTAAGGGCAAGTTCACCGAACTTGGCCCCGACGCCAAGGGCGGCGTGCGGCTGGCGAAAAGCATCGAGGATGTGGAAGCCGACGCGAAGGACATGCTCGGCAATACGCTGGTCACCATCCAGACGGGCGACGAAGGCAAGCAGGTCAATCGCCTCTATGTGACCGACGGCGTCGATATCGAACGCGAATACTACCTCGCCATGCTGGTCGATCGGGCCAGCGGCCAGGTCGCGATGGTCGCATCGACCGAAGGCGGCATGGATATCGAGGATGTGGCGCACGAAACGCCCGAAAAGATCACCACCATCACCATCGACCCGGCGCAGGGCTTCATGCCGCATCACGGCCGCGCGGTGGCCTTTGCACTGGAACTGGAAGGCGATCTGAACAAGGCGTGCCAGAAGCTGGCGGCCAAGCTCTACACCGCTTTCGTGGAACTCGACGGCGAGATGCTGGAAATCAACCCGCTGGTGGAAACCAAGGCCGATGAAAACGGGGACGCCCAATTGCTGGTGCTCGACACCAAGATGAGCTTCGACGGCAACGCGCTGTATCGCCAGAAGGAAGCGGAAGCGATGCGCGACGAGACCGAGGAAGACCCTGCCGAAGTCGAGGCGAGCGAATACGACCTCGCCTACATCAAGCTCGACGGCAATATCGGCTGCATGGTCAACGGCGCGGGCCTGGCAATGGCGACGATGGACATCATCAAGCTGAACGGCGCCTTCCCCGCCAACTTCCTCGACGTCGGCGGCGGCGCGACGAAGGAGAAGGTGACGGCCGCCTTCAAGATCATCCTGAAGGATCCGGCGGTGGAGGGCATCCTCGTCAACATCTTCGGCGGCATTATGAAATGCGACATCATCGCCGACGGGATCGTGGCGGCGGCGAAGGACGTGAACTTGTCCGTGCCGCTGGTGGTCCGTCTGGAAGGCACCAATGTGCAGGCGGGCAAGGACATTCTGGCCAATAGCGGCCTACCCATTGTCAGCGCAGACGATCTGGGTGATGCGGCGAAGAAAATCGTGGCCGAAGTGAAGAAGGCAGCCTGATCTAGCCGCCGACCAATCTAGCCGCCACCACCCCCGCCCAGCAACACGTTCGCGATGACCAGATAGGCTGCGGCGGCGCTCGCGGCGAAGGCGATCAGCATCAGCAGCCCGTCGCGCACGGTCAGGGCGATACCGAACGCCCCGATAGCGGCCATCGGCAGCGCCACCGCGAAGGGCAGCAGCTCCAGCGGTGGAATGGCGAGACACGGCAGCAGGACGACACCGGCGGCGATGCGGGCGGCGGTGGGTCCGGTAAGCGCCCTCATCCGCCCGTGAAACACCGAATCGACCCACTCCGCCGGTTTCTTCGCCTTGTCGATCGATTTCGCCAGCTTGTCCGCCGATACGCCGCGATCCTCGATCCAGCCGGGCAGCCACAGGTGGTCGCGGCCGAGCGCCATCTGCGCGGCCACCAGTGCCACGATAATGGCCAGGAAGGTGGGCACGCCGGGAATGCCGCCGACGGGTGTCACCCCGATCAGGGCGGGCACCAGCAGGAACGGACCGTAAGTGCGCGTCCCCATCTTGCCGACCACGTCGGCCACGCAAACGGAGTCGTTCTCGTCCGCAAGTTCGTCGAGCCTATCGAGAATATCGCCGACACTGTGTGGATCGCCGCTCATGCGCTGCAGACCTTGACCCTTCGCCGACGGAACGCAATATCGCGCCGACGCGTTGAACAATTGAACAACCGTGCTGCTAGCCGGTGTATTTGCACGATTTGTGAAAGGGCAGAATTGCCATGAAAATCCTCGTCCCCGTCAAGCGGGTTATCGACTACAATGTCAAACCGCGCGTCAAGGCGGATGGATCGGGGGTCGACCTCGCCAACGTGAAGATGAGCATGAACCCGTTCGACGAGATCGCGGTCGAGGAAGCCATCCGCATTAAGGAAGCGGGCAAGGCCGACGAGATCCTGGTCGTCTCTATCGGCCCGGCCAAGGCGCAGGAAACGCTGCGCACCGCGCTGGCAATGGGTGCGGACCGCGCGATCCTGGTGGAAACGGATGACGAGGTGGAGCCGCTGGCGGTCGCCAAAATCCTGAAAGCCATTGCGGAAGAGGAAACGCCCGGCCTGGTGATGTTGGGCAAGCAGTCAATTTCGGACGACAGCAACCAGACCGGACAGATGCTTGCCGCGCTGATGAACCGGCCACAGGGCACCTTTGCCAACACCGTCGAAATCGATGGCGACAGCGTGACCGTGAAGCGGGAGATCGACGGCGGGCTGGAAACGGTCAAATTGGCGATGCCCGCAATCGTGACCACCGATCTGCGCCTGAACGAGCCGCGCTATGCCTCGTTGCCCAACATCATGAAGGCCAAGAAAAAGCCGCTCGATACCAAGGCACCTGCCGATTACGGGGTCGATATTACGCCGCGTCTGACCACGTCGCATGTGGCCGAACCGCCCGTGCGGCAGGCCGGTGAAAAGGTCGAAGACGTGGACGCCCTGATCGCCAAGATGGATGCGCTCGGCATAGCCTGAGACCCCTGCGATCCCAATTCATACCAAGGAATAGAAACATGAAAACGCTGGTCTGGGTCGAACACGACCATTCGGAAATCAAGGACGCCACGCTCTCCGCCATAACCGCCGCGAAGGCAATGGGCGAAGTGAGCGCATTGGTCATGGGCAACGATGTGAATGCCATCGCCGACGCCGCCGCCAAGATCGACGGCGTGACACAGGTTTGGTGCGGTAACGATCCTGTCTTCACCGACTTCCTGCCCGAAAACGTTGCGCCTGCAATCGTCGAGCTCATGGGCAGTCACGATGCTTTTGTCGCACCTGCCACCACCACCGGCAAGAACATCGCGCCGCGCGTTGCCGCGCTGCTGGACGTGATGCAGGTGTCCGACATTCTGAGCGTCGAGGGCGACAAGACCTTCACCCGCCCAATCTACGCCGGCAATGCGATTGCCACCGTTCAAAGCAGCGATGAAAAGCTGGTCGTGACCGTACGCGGCACCGCGTTCGAGAAAGCCGCGAGCGAAGGCGGCTCGGCCAGTATCGAACAGATTTCCGGCGGAAGCGATTCCGGCTTGTCCGAATTCGTCAGCCGGGAAATCGCCGAGAGTGAACGCCCCGAACTCACCAGCGCCAAGATTATCGTGTCGGGTGGCCGGGCGCTGAAGGACGGCGAAACCTTCGAGAAAATCATCACCCCGCTGGCCGACAAGCTGGGCGCAGGTATCGGTGCCAGCCGCGCAGCCGTCGACGCAGGGTATGTACCGAACGATTACCAGGTCGGCCAGACCGGCAAGATCGTGGCCCCCGAAGTCTATATCGCCATCGGCATCTCCGGTGCGATCCAGCACCTTGCTGGCATGAAGGACTCCAAGACCATCATCGCCATCAACAAGGACGAAGACGCGCCTATTTTTCAGGTGGCGGACATCGGTCTGGTCGGCGATCTGTACAAGCTGGTGCCCGAACTGACGGAAAAGCTGGCAGCGTAAGGTTTTGCCGTTTTCGCGTTGTCTTAAGGCCGCGCCCGCTTGCGGGAGCGGCCTTTTTCCTTACTGCAGCTATGTTATGCCCCTTGGACCACGGGCGGTGCGGTAAATCGATCTTTGCGTTCGGACCCGGTGGCCGCGGTTCGCACCCGCACGATCCAATGCTCGACACGTCCGGAAGAGTTCGATGACGCTGTTTGCACAGCGCTACTTTTGAAAAGCGGAATGCAAACCTGTGTGCGATGCCGATGGCGAGTTCGTGGTGTCTTACTGGCGCAACGCGGTCCGGCTCATTATGCGACGATAGCTCCTCTACTCAAATCCAGCCTTTCACGAAATGCAGCGTCATGCCGACCAGCCCGCCGACCAGCGTGCCGTTGATGCGGATGAATTGCAGATCCCGGCCCACTGCGCCTTCGACGCGGTCGGTCAGGGTGCGGGCGTCCCAGCGACGCACCGTCTCCGACACGAGCTGCACGATCTGGTCGCCATAGCGGGTTGCAACGCCCACGGCGGTGCGGCGGGCGAAGCGGTTGACCTGGTTTTGCAGCCGCGCATCACCGCTCAGCGCACCGCCGAGTTCAGCGAGCGTGGTACGCAATTCACCGCCCAGCGCGCTTTCGGGATCGCGGGCCCGGCGGATCAGCGAGCGGCGGATACGCTCCCACACACCCATCCACCAATCCGCCAGCGCCGGGTTTTCCAGCATTTCGCGTTTCAGCGACTCGATCTTCTCACGTGTCTTCGGGTCATGCTGCAAATCATGCGCTAGCGTTTCCAGACCTTCTTCCATCTTGCGGCGCAGCGGATGCTCGCGATCCACCAGTACTTCGGCAAGCAGGCGGTAAAGGCCATCCAGCACCGATGCGGAAAGCCGCTCGTCCAGCCCGGTCCAGCGCAGCACGGCATTGGCGCGGCTGCGGATGATCTCGCGCACCGTGTCCTCGTTATCCTCCAGTGTCAGGCCGCTCCAGCGGATCAGGCCGTCCATAAGCGGCAGGTGACTGCGATCCGCAATCGCGTTCTCCAGCATCCGGCCCAGCAGCGGCGCGATTTCCAGCTTGGCCAGCTGCGCCGCCAGCCCGCCGCGCACTTGTGTCCCCAGCCGCGCCGGGTCGAGCGATTCCAGTACCTCGGCGAGCAGTTCCGCCGCGCCGCCGGTGATACGGCTGCGCGTTTCTCCGGTCGGCGCGGCCAGGAATTCGCCTGCCGCGCCCGCCACGTTCATGGCCGCCATGCGCCGCGCGACCACGGCGGGGACAAGGAAGTTTTCGCGCAGGAATTGCGCCATCGTGTCGGCGATCCGGTCCTTGTTTTCGGGAATGATCGCCGTGTGCGGGATGGGAATGCCAAGCGGATGGCGGAACAGCGCCGTCACGGCGAACCAGTCGGCCAGGCCGCCCACCAGCGCCGCCTCTGCAAAGGCATGGGCGTACCCCCACGCGGGATGCACGCCGAGCATCTGCTTCGTCGCGACGAAGGCGATAGCCATGAACGCCAGCATCCCGGTCGCGGCCAAGCGCATCTGGCGGGCGCGATCGGGGGAAACAGGTGCCGCTGTGGCGATCACTCGGCGGGCAGGCCGTCGGGTGCGGTGCCGCCCGGCGGGGTCTTGCGGGTGGCAGGCTGCGCGCGCGCGGACTGCGGCTGTTGCGACACGGCGTCACGCGTTTCGTCACCGGGACGATAGGTCAGGAACTTGCCACGCATCCACGGCCCCACGCGCCGCTCCAGCCCGTCGGCCAGGCTGAACCCGGCGGGCACGATCAGCAGCGTCAGCACGGTCGACAGGATCAACCCGCCGATCACGACCGTGCCCATCGGCGCGCGCCACGCCCCGTCGCCCGACAGCGACAGCGCGGTCGGCACCATGCCTGCCGTCATCGCCACCGTGGTCATCACGATTGGCTGTGCGCGCTTGTGGCCAGCATCCATGATGGCAGCGTATTTCTCGGTGCCGCGATCCATCTCCTCGATGGCGAAATCGATCAGCAGGATGGAGTTCTTGGACACAATACCCAGCAATAGCAGGATGCCGATGAAGACCGGCATGGATTGGGCCTGCCCGACCAGCCAGATCAGCAGGATGCCGCCCAGCGGCGCCAGCGCCAGCGAGGTCATGTTGACCAGCGGGCTCATCAGCCGCTTGTAGAGCAGCACCAGCGTCGCGAAGACCAGCAACACACCGGCGATGATGGCGACGCCGAGATTGGTCATCAGCTCGGCTTGCCATTCATCCTCGCCCACCACGTCGCGGATCACGCCCTGCGGCAGGTTGTCGAGGATGGGCAGCGCGTCGATCTGTTCCTGTGCGGTGCCCTTCACGATATCGGGCGCAAGGTCGGCACCCACCAATACGCGCCGGTTCTGGTTGTAACGCTGGATCGTGGTCGGGCCGGAGCCGAAGCTGACGGCGGCCACGCGCGACAGCGGCACGCTGCCACCATTGGCGGTCGGCACCGGCAGGTTCTCGATCGTGGTCAGCGATTCGCGGCTGGATTCGGGCAGTTTGACGCGAATCGGGATTTGCCGGTCGGACAGCGAGAACTTGGCCGCGTTCTGTTCGATCTCGCCCAGCGTAGCAATGCGGATGGTCTGGCTCAGCGCGGCGGTCGTCACGCCCAGCTCCGCCGCAAGGTCGGCGCGCGGGGTGATGATGATTTCGGGCCGGTTGATGTCGGCGTCGATGCGTGGCGCGACCAGCGTATCCAGCCCCTTCATCTGTTCGACCAGCGTTGCCGCCGTGCTTTCCAGCAAATCTGGGTCAGACCCGGCCAGCATGACGGTCATGTCACGCCCGCTGCCGAACCCACCCGACTGCGACTGGAACCGAACGCGCGCATCGGGAATGGTCGCCAGTCGCGGCGCGAGGTCGCGCTCGAACTCGATGGAAGTCTTCTCGCGGTCGTCGGTCAGCGTGATGTAGATCGTGCCATTGCCTTCGCGCACCCGCGTCAGGGCACGTTCGACTTCGGGCTGTTCGTACAGGATATCGGACACCCGGTCCGCCACGCGTTCGGTGGAGGCAAGCGTGGTGCCGGGCACCATGTCGATCTGCACACGCGAATTATCGTCGTCGATGGTCGGCTGGAACTGGCTCGGCACCGCGCTGAACAGCAGGACGGTCGCGATGAAGGAAAAATAGCCGACCATCAGCATCCATGCGCGATGGTCGTAGAACCGCGCCTCCAGCCAGCGCCAGCCATTGCCGACGCTGCCGCCGATCATGCGCCACGGCAGACCGATTGCCTTAAGCACCAGCCAACCGACAACGAAGCCGGTGGCGAGGACGAGGCACAGCTGCACGACTTCGAAGAATTTGGAGACGACGAACGCAGCGGACGATCCCTCCGCACTCGACACCGCACCGCCGATTGTGCCGGGGATATCGAGTTCCGACACGAGGCCGAACAGCTGGACAGTCGCAATGCCGGGTATCGCAATCATCGCCAGAAGAACGAAGAACGCGCACACCGAATAGATGAAGCGATGGCGCGGCGCGGTCAGCGCTTCGCGCCGCGCATGCATTCCGCCACGGTCCAGCGACCAACGCAGCACGCCAAGATAGCGATCCATCATGCGCCCCTCGCCATGTTCGGCATGGCCGTGCGCTTTCAGGAAATACGCTGCCAGCATCGGCGTGATCATGCGCGCGACGGCCAGGCTCATGAGCACCGCGATGACCACGGTGATCCCGAAGTTCTTGAAGAACTGTCCGGCAATGCCTGGCATCAGGCCGACGGGCAGGAACACCGCGACGATGCAGAACGACGTCGCCACCACCGGCAGTCCGATCTCGTCGGCGGCGTCGATACTGGCCTGATAGGCGGATTTGCCCATCCGCATGTGCCGCACGATGTTCTCGATCTCCACGATGGCATCGTCCACCAGCACCCCCGCGACCAGCCCCAACGCCAGCAGCGACAGCTGGTTCAGGTTGAACCCGATCAGGTCCATGAACCAGAAGGTCGGGATGGCGGAAAGCGGAATGGCGACGGCGGATATCATCGTCGCACGCCAGTCGCGCAGGAAGAAGAACACCACCACGACCGCCAGCAGCGCGCCTTCG
Source organism: uncultured Alphaproteobacteria bacterium (assembly GCA_963838735.1). GTDB lineage: Bacteria > Pseudomonadota > Alphaproteobacteria > Sphingomonadales > Sphingomonadaceae > Parerythrobacter_A. The sequence continues at coordinate 126,729 of CAWISG010000006.1, read as the reverse complement.
CCCATCGCGAACAGAGAGCTTTGATATTGCTCCTCGGTATACTTGACCGTGTTGAACAACGGGAGGAACCGCACGCCCGGATTGTCGGCCTCGATCTCGGCAATCTTTTCCTTCGCCGCTTCGAATGTGGTCAGGTCCGAAGCGCCCTTGGCGCGGCTCATGGCGAAGTTCACCACTTCCTTGCCACGCACCTTGCTGATGGACGTGCGTTCGCTGAAGCCGTCGCGCACGGTGGCGATATCGGCCAGCTTGATGGTGTTGCCGCCGCCCAGTGAAATCTGTTTCTGCGACAGGTCGTAGGCGGACGCGCTGTTGCCCAGCACGCGGACCGACTGGCGCGTGCCGCCAACTTCGGTCGCGCCGCCGGCTGCGTCGATATTGGTCTGGCGCAGCACGCCGTTCACCTGGCTGGCGGTGACACCGAACGCCTGCATGCGCTGCAAATCGAGGATGACTTCGATCTCGCGATCAACGCCGGCGAAGCGGTCCACCTGCGCCATGCCTTCCACCGACAGCAGCGATTTGGCGACGGTATCGTCGATGAACCAGCTCAGCTGCTCGATCGTCATGTCGTCGGCTTCGACCGCGAAAATCGCCAGGAAGCCGCCGGAAATGTCCTCTTTCGAGATGCGCGGTTCCAGGATCCCGTCAGGCAGGCTGCCGCGCACGCCGTCGATGGCGGTCTTGACCTCGGAAACGGCGTCGTTGGGATCGATGCCGATTTCAAACTCGATGAAGGTGTTGGAATTGCCTTCCCGCGCGGTGGAATTGATCGATTTCACACCGTTGATCGAACGGACCGCTGATTCCACATTCTGCGTGATCTGGTTTTCGATCTCCGACGGCGCGGCTCCGGGCTGGGAGATGGAAACATTGACCGCCGGAAATTCGATGTCCGGATTGTTGACCACGTCCATTCGCACGAAACTGAGGATGCCCGCGAACAGCAGCGCGGTGAAAAACACCAGCGGGATCACCGGGTTGCGGATCGACCAGGCGGAGATATTGCGGAAGTCCATGCCCGAAGTTCCCGCCTACTGCTTCTGGCGACGCGGTTTGAGCGTTTCGCCCTCGGTCAGGAAACCGCCCGCGCGCAGCACCACCTGCTCGGTGCCCGACAGGCCGCTGGCGATGGTAACGCCCTTGTCCGTAACCATGCCCGTCTCGACCGCGCGGCGCTGCGCCGTGTTGTCGGGACCGACGATATAGACATAACTGCCCTGCGCATCCGACAGAATCGCGGATTCGGGGAGGACCGGGGCGACAACGGTGCCGCTGCTGATGATGGCGGTGGCAAAACCGCCGGGGCGCAGTTCGGCGGCATAGGGCAGCGAGATTCGCGCTACGCCCTGACGGTTCTGCGCATCGATGGTGGGCGCGATCTGCCAGATCTGCCCGGTAAAACGTTTCTCCGTACCGGCCGGGATCACCGTGGCCGAGACACCGGTGGAGATGCGCGCGAGATCCGTCTCGCTGAGCTGCGCATTCAGCTCCATCTCGCCGCCGCGCGCGATGCGGAACAGCGGGCCGCTGCCGGCCGAGACCACCTGGCCCGGTTCCACGCTGCGCTCCAGCACCAGCCCCGCCGCCGGGGCGACCACGTTGAGGCGGGCATTGCGCGCCTGCAATTCGTTCGCTTGCGCACGCGCCACGGTGACGCGCGCGGCGGCAGCGTCGCGGGTGGCGGTCAGGCGGTCCACATCGGCCTTTGAGATAAAGCCGCGATCGACCAGCTGGAGCGCGCGGTCGAGGTTGGATTGGGCAAGGCTGGCATCGGCGCGCGCCACGTCGATCTGCGCACGGGCGCTGGCCGCCTGCTGGTTCTGAACCGAACGATCTATCACCGCCAGCACTTCTCCGGCGCGTACCCAGCTACCCGCATCGACCGGGACGCTGACGACGCGACCGCCCTCACCCGCAATGCCGACCGGCAATTCGCGCCGCGCGGACAGTGTGCCAGTCGCGGAAATTTCGCCTTCCACGGTTGCGGCACCAGGCGATATCACGCTGATTACGGGGGCCTGGTCCTCGCGCTCATCGCCATCGTCCGCAGCTCCAGCCGCGCTGAAATACAGCCATGCGCCAACGCCAAGCACGGCGCCGAGAAAGGCGAGGACTATGAGCCAGAGGCGGCTATTGCCCGTGCGCCCGGTCCGGTCGACGGCAGTCGCCATGCCGTAGCGCTCGGCGGTTTCGGCGCTGACGCTGGTTTCGTAATTCATCGCCTGCCCTTTTTGTGCCCGATACGGGATGCCGACCGCACCTAAGTGTGTTACACTACTATATCACCAACCGCAATGGCGCATACCCCAATCGCATTTACGTGCCGCGCAGCTATCGACGGACGACATGGCGTTCCGACGAGATACGCCGAGCCCTGACGCAAGAAAGGCGCCGCAACCGTGGTTGCGACGCCTATGCATGATCTTGCTGCGATGCGGCAAGGCTTTACACCATGCCGCAAGGCAGCAGTTGGTTAGCGTACCCGACCGCGTTGGATCAGGTTCATGATGCCGAGCAGCACGACTGCGCCGACAAAGGCAATGATCAGCCCGGTAAGCGAAAATTCCTGAATAGACCCGCCAATGTCGAACAGTGCATTTGCAATAACATTGCCCAACACCGAACCGATGATACCGACCACGACGTTCCAGAAAATGCCCATCGAGGCATCGCGCCCCATGACCATGCTGGCGAGCCATCCGGCAACACCGCCGACGATAATTGCAATAATCCAACCCATAATATTCCTCCTGTTGATTGCCGTCCCAACGACAGGCAATCCGAAGGGTTCCCGCAGAATCGGCGCGCAGGTTAATATTTGAGCTGGCGTTCGTAGAGGTCGCGATAGTGCTGGATGCGGGTAACGCGCAGGCCCTTCATGCCGGAACGGTCCACCGACCGCTGCCACGATGCGAACTCTTCCAGCGTTAGTCCGTAGCGTTCCAGAACCTCGTCGATGGTCAGCAGCCCGCCATTGACCGCGGCAACCACTTCAGCCTTGCGGCGAACGACCCAGCGTTTGGTGCTGGGTGCAGGCAGGTCATCCACTGTCAACGGCTCGCCCAACGGTCCGATGACCTGTGCGGGGCGGATTTTCTGGTTCTCGATCATCGGTCCCTCCCGCCTTCCCCATCGAAGGTTGTCGTCGATCCGGACATGGCGATGTGCCGGTCCGGTGCCGTCGGGTTTGGCGCGGCGGGTTTGCCATCGGCTGAAGCGGACTGGTTAACGGTTCGGGCTGCGGCGTTAACGGTCTGCGCCCCGGCGGCGTGATTCGCGGCAGCGAGCCGCCCGAAGCTGGCGGTGGCCGCATCCGCACCGGAGCGGGCGGAGGGCAATACGCGGCGCAAATCCCGTGCAGCGGCGAACCGCGCCGACAGGTCCGCCCAGTCCAGCGTACGCAAAGGTGCGCCGTCATGGGCGCCATCCGGCAAGGGGCTTTCGGCGCCCTGGCCGCCGGGAATATCGAAGGGTGTGCTTTCCAACATGGGAGTCGCAATAGAGGCGACAGGTCAAGAACGGGTAAAGCCGCAATTTACGCGGTGTTAGGATGCTCGTGGTGGCTTCGCAGGGTGGGCGCGCCTATATGATGGTGCCATGCAAGACATGACCGCCCCCTCCCCTACCCAAGATGCAATCGACGCCGCTGCCCTGTTCGATCTCGGCAAACCGGCGGCCGAGGCGCGGATCGTGGTGGCGATGTCGGGCGGCGTCGATTCGTCCGTGGTTGCCGCCTTGGCTGCGCAAAGCGGTGCCGAAGTGATCGGCATCACCCTGCAACTGTTCGATTACGGCGCGGCGACGGGGCGCAAGGGTGCGTGCTGCGCCGGCGACGATATCGACGATGCGCGCGCCGTCTCGGACCGGCTCGGCATCGCGCATTATGTATTCGATCACGAAAGCGCCTTTCGCGACGAGGTAGTCGACCAGTTTGCCGACGATTACCTTGCGGGCCGCACGCCTGTCCCCTGCATCCGCTGCAATATGGGGCCGAAATTCACCGATCTGCTGCGGATGGCGCGCGAGCTGGGTGCAGATTGCCTGGCGACCGGGCATTATGTGCAGCGCGTATCGGGCGCAGCGGGGGCAGAACTGCACCGCGCTCTCGATCCGGCGCGCGACCAGTCTTATTTCATGTTCGGCACAACCGAGGCGCAGCTCGAATTCCTGCGCTTTCCGCTGGGCGGCCTGCCCAAAATGCGGGTGCGCGAACTGGCGGAAGCGGCGGGCCTGCGCAACGCGGCCAAGCCCGACAGCCAGGATATCTGTTTCGTACCCGATGGCGACTACGCGAAGATCGTCAAAGCGCTGCGGCCCGAAGGCGCGCAAGCGGGTAATATCGTTCACGCTGCTACCGGCGAGACGCTGGGCACACATCGTGGCATCGTACACTTCACCGTGGGCCAACGACGCGGGCTGGACATCGGCGGGCAGCCGGAACCGCTCTACGTAATCGGTATCGACTCCGCGCGCGCCGAAGTGCGGGTCGGACCGCGCCGGATGCTGGCGGTGGCGTCGGTCGGGTTGGTCGAGACCAACCGGATCGGACCGCTTCCCGACTCGCCGCTGACCACCAAGGTCCGCTCGCTGGCCAAGCCGGTGCCGGTTACGCTCGACCGATCGTTCGGAGGGAACGCGGACTGTACGCTGCATTTCGACATGCCCGAATACGGTGTCTCGCCCGGACAGGCAGCGGTGATCTATGCCGGAGAGCGCGTGCTGGGCGGCGGGTGGATCGCCGATACGACCGAGGCGGTCGATTACTCGGACCAGGTCGCCAGCACGCAGCCATAACCTTCTCGATACGTGGCCGTATCGCTTGCCAGCAGGGGAAACCGCGCGGTTACGCTTTTGGTGTCGTTATCATCGCTCAGGCCGACCAGTTCCATCCCCGCCAGGCGGTCCGTCTCGCAGCTGTCGAGATCGCGCCCGGCAATGTAGCGGCACGAACAGCCGACATGCGCCATATAAGCGGTCGCCGTGCGCGCGGAGCCGCCTGCCGTCGCCATGACGTAGGCCGCGCCTGCCATCAGCAGCGCGGCGATTATTGCCAGCGCCAGTCCGAGCCGTTTCTTGCGTGTTGCCAAAGCGCGTATCCTTGCCCATCGGTCTGCCCATGCCCGACCGTCTCCGCTCCCCCCTTATTGCCGCAGCGGCCATGCTGCCAGTGCTTAGCGCCTGTGCCGAAGCGCCTGTCGGACCGCCACCACTCAACCAAGCCGCGCTGGATGCCGTGACCGACGATCCCGGCGCGCCGACCGAAGATGTGGCGCGCGCCGTCGATGCGCTGTTCACCGCGCCCGGTATCGGCGAGACCCGCGCAGTAATCGTGATGCACGAGGGCACCGTCGCGGCGGAGCGGCATGCCGAAGGCTACGATGCCGACACCAGGCACATCAGCTGGTCGATGGCCAAGACCGTGACCGCCGCGATGATCGGCATGCTCATTGCCGACGGACGATTGGCGCTGGACGATCCGGCGCCGATTACCGCATGGCGCCGACCGGGCGATCCGCGTGGCCCGATCACCGTGCGGCACTTGCTGCAGATGCGCAGTGGGCTGGACCATACCGAGGCGGGCGACCCGCCGAAGCAGAGCAGCGAAGTGCGAATGCTGTTCCTCGACGGGCGTGACGATATGTCGCGCTGGGCCGAGACGCAGCCGCTGGAGGCGGAACCGGGCGAACGGTTCGAATATTCCAGCAACACCACCGTAATCCTGGCCGATATCGCCGCGCGCGTGCTGAGCGATAGCGACGACCCGGAAACGCGCCGCGCCGCCGTGGACGGCTATCTTAAAGCGCGCATTTTCGAACCGTTGGGCATGGCATCGGCGGTAGCCGAATACGACGCCAGCGGGACGCTGGTCGGCGGCAGCCTGATGCATGCCACGGCGCGCGACTGGGCGCGGTTTGCCGAATTTCTGCGCAACAAGGGTTCCTATCGCGGCAGCCAGCTTCTTCCGCGCGCGTTCGTTGAGGCGATGGTAACGCCTAGCCCCGCCAGCCCGATCTACGGCCTGCAAACCTGGCTCAACCGCCCGATGGACACAGGAGCGAACGAGCATCCGCTGTTCCCGGGGCGGGCGGCGCATTCGGTCTTCGCGATGATCGGGCATATGGGGCAATATGCCGTCGTTTCCCCCGAACAGCGGGTCACGGTAGTGCGGCTGGGCCATTCGGATGCGGACCAGCGCCGCGTGGTGCTGGAGCGGATGGCCGATGTGCTCGCCCTTTATCCCGCTCCTGAAGACTAGTCCGGCAGCCTGAACGTGCCCTCCACGACCGTCACGCAAGGTCCGCCCAGCCACGCCTGATCGCCGCGCAATTCGCACGTAAGATCGCCGCCACGCCGCGAAGCCTGGTGCGCAGTGAAACGATTGCGGCCCAGCCGCGCGGCCCAGAACGGCGTCAGCACCGCATGGGCGGAGCCGGTCACGCTGTCCTCGTCCACCCCGCCGCCGGGCACGAAGACGCGGCTGACGACGTCGGTATCTTCGCCCGGCGCAGTGGCGATGAACTGGATATTCCCCAGTTTCTCCAGCCCGCGAATATCGGGCGTCAGACCACGCACCCTGGCCTCATTATCGAACAGGTAGATTTCATAGCCGTCGGCATTGGCCCACACTTCCTGCGGCACCACGCCCAGCAGCGCGGATGCGGCATGGTTCATGCCCTGCTCGGTGCGAATTACGGGCAGGCCGAGCGCGTAGCCGGCATCGGAATGTTTCACGTGAAGCACTCCTGCACGCCGCGTGCGGAACCGCAACGACGGGCCACCGTCTTGCCCCAGCAAAATGTGCCCGCTCGCCAAGGTCGCATGGCCGCATAGCCTGATCTCGGACGTTGGCGTGAACCAGCGCAGTTCGTAGTCGGCTTCCCCGCTTGCATCGGGCACGGTGAAGGCGGTTTCGGCAAAGTTGTTCTCTTCCGCGATGGCTTGCAGCACATCGTCGGGCAGCCACGACTCCAGCGGCATGACCGCCGCCTGGTTCCCCTTGAACGGCGCATCGGCAAAGGCATCGACATGCCAATAGGGCAGGATGGTCATCGGTCGTTCTCCGGAATCGTTTCGGACAGTTGCGCAAACTCGTCTGTCTCGACCAGCGGATTGCCCGGTTCGTCGACATGGCCGGCGGGGTCGATATGGATCAGGAGCTCCATGCGCGGAAAGGCCTTCATCAGATCCGTCTCGACCCGCTCGATGATGTCGTGCGCCTGCGCCACGGTCATGGCGGGCGGCATATCGACGTGGAACTGCACGAAATCGCGCGTGCCGCTGGTGCGGGTACGCAGGTCATGCAGATTGTTCAGCTCCGGGTGACGGGCGGCGCGTTCGATGAAACGCAGCCGTTTGTCGTCAGGCCACTCGCGGTCCATCAGGTGATCGACCGCCTCGCTCGCCGCGCGCCATGCGCCCCATGCCAGCCACGCGGCGATGGCGAGGCCGAACAACGGATCGGCCAGCCCCAAACCGCCATACTGGTCCAGCGCCAGCGCCGCGATGACGGCGGCGTTCAGTAACAGGTCGGACTGGTAATGCACATGGTCCGCCCGGATCGCGACAGAGCCGGTGCGCGCAATGACGATGCGCTGCCACACCAGCAGGCCCAGCGTCAGCGCAATGGCGAGCAGCGACACCGCGATGCCGCCTTCGGCTCCTTGCGTCCGCGCACCTGTGACTAGCTGCCCGATGGCGGCATAGCCGATGGCCGCCGCGCTCAGCGCGATCAGCATCACCTGGAACATGGCGGCAAGCGATTCGGCCTTGCCGTGGCCAAATCGGTGCTCGGCATCCGCAGGCTGCGCCGCGATCCACACTGCGACCAAGGTGGCGATGCTAGCGACCAGGTCCAGCGCGCTGTCGGCAAGGCTGCCGAGCATCGCGGTCGAATCGGTGGTGGCGCTGGCCCATAGTTTCAGCGCCACCAGCAGCAGCGCGACGCCGATCGAGGCCAGCGCCGCGCCGCGCGTCAGATGCGCAGCATTGGCATCGTGCGCACCAAGAGAGTGGGAGCCGTGCATTATCGCAATGCGCCCTGGCGTGCCGTCACGGGAACAGCAGGCTGGAATGCCAGCCCTTCACATCGCGGCTGAACAGGCGACGGTCGTGCAGGCGGTTGGGGCGATCCAGCCAGAACTCCATGCGCTGCACCTCGACCGTGAAGCCGGTCCAGTGTGGGGGACGCGGAATGTTGCCTTCGGGATATTGTTCGGCAAGCGCGGCTATGCGCTCTTCATATTGCGCGCGGCTGGCCATCGGGCGCGATTGATCCGATGCCGCCGAGCCAAGCTGCGACTCGCGTGCGCGCGAATGGAAATAGCTGTCGGCCTGCGCCGCGCCGACTTCTCGCAGCGGCCCTTCGATCCGCACCTGCCGTTCGATGCTTTTCCAGTGGAACAGCAGCGCCGCCTGCATGTTCTGACGGATTTCCTCGCCCTTGCGGCTGTGCGCATTGGTATAGAAGGTGAAGCCGGTATCATCGCCATGCCGTTTCAGCAGCACCATGCGCACCGATGGCGCACCCTGCGCCGTCGCGGTCGCCAGCGCCATCGCATTGGGATCGTGCGGTTCGCCTTTCTCGGCTTCGGCATACCATGCGTCGAACAGCGCCAGCGGATCGGTATCGGGTATTTCGCTGCCGGTTTCGGTCATGTTCTCACCCATGTTGCAAACCCGCATAAACCGCGGACATGGACCGCGTCTTACACAGTCCAGGGGCAAAACTTTGCAGCGCGGCTGCCACCGGCTGAAAAGCGACGCGCGTAAGGCGCAAAGAGCGGGTCTGTATCATGCCACCGGCCTACCCCAGTCGCCACCGGTAGGAAAGCCCGCGACTGGCTTGCGGCCCCTCGCGACTTGCGCCGCACCCCCGCTGCACCTAGCTACCGTGGCGACATGGCCGACCCCTACCAAACCCTTGGCATTGCCCGCACCGCCACCGAGGCGGAAATCAAAAGTGCCTATCGCGGCCTCGCCAAGGAACTGCATCCCGATCGCAACAAGAATAATCCCAAAGCGTCCGAACGGTTCAGTCAGGTTACGCAGGCCTATGACCTGTTGAGCGACAAGGATACGCGCGCGCAGTTCGACCGGGGCGAGATCGATGGCGACGGCAATCCCGCCAACCCGTTCGGCGGGGCCGGCGGGTTCGGAGCAGGCGGATTCGGCGGCGGCGGTTTCCGCAGTGCGCGCGGTCAGGCGGGGCCGGGCGGATTCGGCGGGCAGCAGGGGGCCGGCCAGGGATTTGGGCAGGATGGCGATCTCGGCGATATTTTCGAAGGGTTGTTCGGCGGCGGCGGAACGCGTGGCGCCGGCGGGCCTGCCGGGTTCGGCCAGCGCCCGCCACCGCCGCCGCGCAAAGGCTCCGATATCGGCTATCGCCTGCGCGTGCCGTTTACCGATGCCGCGACGCGCGCGGACCAGCGCATCACGCTGTCGGACGGCAAGACCATCGATCTGAAACTGCCCGCCGGTCTTGAAACGGGCGACAAGGTGCGCCTGAAAGGCAAGGGCGAACGTGGCCCCGGCGGGGCCGGAGACGGCATCGTCACGCTGTCCATCGACCGCCACGCGCATTTTCGCCGCGATGGCGACGATGTGCGGCTCGACCTGCCGCTGACGCTGGGCGAAGCGCTGGAGGGCGCGCGCGTGAAATGCCCCACCGTCGATGGCGCGGTAATGCTGACGATCAAGCCCGGCACCGATGGCGGCACCGTCATGCGGTTGAAGGGCAAAGGGTTTTCCACCAAATCCGGCGCCGGAACCGGGGGGCGCGGCGACCAGTTGGTGACGCTGGAAATAAAGTTGCCCGATGATGCCGATGCGCTGGCGGAACTGGCCAAGCGGCTCGACGGGTGGCAGGATGCGCGCAATGTTCGCGAAGGGCTCAACGTCTGACACAAAGCGGGACGCACTTCCCGACGCCGAAGACCGGCGCATCCCGAGGGTATCGCCCGAACAGCGCCGCCGTGAAGCAAAGGGCGATGTGCGGTTGCGCAAGCGCCTCAGCCGCCGTCTCGGCCCCGGCACCCGCATCTGGCGCACGACGCAGAAAACGCTGGTCGGCACCTGGAACGACGGCTTCATCCATGCCGGGAACCTTGCCTATATGGCGGTGCTGGCGATCTTCCCGCTGTTTATCACCGGCGCGGCGATCTTCTCCGCCATCGGCGAGCAGAGCGACCGGGCAGCAATGGTCGATGCCGTGCTGTTCGCCCTGCCGCCCATCGTCGGCAATGTGATCGAGCCGGTGGCGCGCGACGTGATCAATGCGCGTAGCGGCTGGTTGTTATGGGCGGGCGGCGCCATCGGGCTGTGGACCGTGGGCAGCCTGATAGAGACCATCCGCGACATCCTGCGCCGTGCTTACGGTACCGAAGCGACGCTGGCTTTCTGGCGTTATCGTCTGGCGTCCACCGCGATCATCATCGTCGCCGTGGTGCTGCTGATGCTGAGCCTGGTCGCGCAAGTGCTGATCGGCGCGGCGCAGCAAGTCATCACCGCGTATTTCCCGCAATTCAACGACGTGCTGGCGCAGCTTAATATCAGTCGCATCGTGCCCGCGCTGGGGCTGTTCGGTTCGATCTACCTGCTGTTCTACACGCTGACGCCGGGCGATTACCGGCGGCAGCGCTATCCCAAATGGCCCGGCGCGCTGCTGACCACGCTGTGGTGGGTCGCCGTGACCATTGCCATGCCGCCCGTGCTCAGGAATTTCTTTACATACGACCTGACCTATGGCGCGCTGTCGGGCATGATGATCGCGCTGTTCTTCTTCTGGCTGGTCGGACTTGGCGTGGTATTGGGTGCCGAACTCAATGCGGCGCTCGCGGTGACGCCCGAAGAGGAACAGGCGCTGGACGAACTGGCCGGGAAAGAGAGCGAGACATGACGCAAATGGTGGACGGCCTGATGGCAGGGAAGCGAGGCCTCGTTATGGGCCTTGCGAACGACAAATCGCTCGCCTGGGGCATTGCGCAGCAACTGGCGGCGCAGGGGGCGGAACTGGCCTTCACCTATCAGGGCGATGCGCTGGCGAAGCGGGTGAAGCCGCTCGCCGCGCAGCTGGGGTCGGACTTCACCTTCCCCTGCGACGTCTCCGACATGGCCGCGCTGGACGAAGCGTTCGACACGCTGAAGGCCCGCTGGGATACGCTGGATTTCGTGGTCCACGCCATCGGCTTTTCCGACAAGAACGAGCTGCGCGGCAAATATGTCGATACCAGCCTCGACAATTTCCTGATGACGATGAACATCTCCGCCTACTCGCTTGTCGCGGTGGCGCAGCGGGCGGCGAAAATGATGCGCTCCACGAAGGAAGGCGGGGCGGGCGGCAGCATCGTGACGCTGACCTATTACGGTGCGGAAAAGGTCATCCCGCATTACAACGTCATGGGCGTCGCCAAGGCCGCGCTGGAAACCAGCGTGCAATATCTCGCCAACGATCTGGGGCCGGATGGCATCCGCGTGAACGCGATCAGCGCGGGGCCGATCAAGACGCTGGCCGCCAGTGGCATCGGCGATTTCCGCTATATTCTGCGCTGGAACGAGGCGAATTCGCCATTGCGCCGCAATGTCACCATCGACGATGTGGGCGGGGCGGGCCTGTATCTGTGTTCCGACCTTGCCAGCGGCGTCACCGGCGAAGTGCATCATGTCGATGCCGGATACCACACCGTCGGTATGAAACAGGAAGACGCGCCCGATATCACCTTGGATTAACGGCGCACGATCCTCTAACGCGGCTGCCATGCGCACCGTCTTCGTTACCGGCACGGCCGGCTTCATCGGTTTCCATCTTGCCCGCCTGTTGCTGGCCGAGGGGTTCCGCGTCGTCGGCTATGACGGCATGACCGACTATTACGATGTGCGGATCAAGGAACGGCGGCACCAGATGCTGCTGCAGAACGAACATTTCAGCGCACATGTCGGCATGTTGGAGGATTTCGAAACTCTGCAGCGAGTCGTGACCGAAGCCGCACCCGACGCGATCCTGCATCTCGCGGCGCAGGCGGGGGTGCGGTACAGCCTGGAGAACCCGCGCGCCTATATCGATGCCAACATCACCGGCACGTTCAACGTGATGGAATGCGCGCGCGAGCTGGCGGTGGATCACCTGCTGATGGCCAGCACCAGCAGTGTCTATGGCGCAAACACCGAGATGCCGTTCGACGAGCTGGAGCGAGTGGAAACGCCGATGACGCTCTACGCCGCCACGAAAAAGGCGAACGAAACGATGGCGCATAGCTACGCCCATCTGTGGAACCTGCCGACCACCATGTTCCGTTTCTTCACGGTGTACGGCCCGTGGGGGCGGCCCGACATGGCGCTGTTCAAGTTCACCAAGGGTATTCTGGAGGGGGCGCCCATCGACATTTACAATCACGGCGAAATGTATCGCGACTTCACCTTCGTGACCGATCTGGTGCGGGGCATTCGCCTGCTGATCGACACCGCACCAGAACGGCCCGACAGCGCCGACGATATCACGCCAGGCGACAGCCTGTCCCCCGTCGCGCCTTACCGCGTGGTCAATATCGGCAATGGCGACAAGGTGAAGCTGACCGATTTTATCGACGCGATCGAGACAGAATGCGGTAGGAAAGCGGTGCGCAACATGATGGACATGCAAAAAGGCGATGTGCCCGCAACTTGGGCCAATGCGGACTTGCTGAAATCCCTGACCGGCTACGCACCGCAGACCGACTACCGCGAAGGCATCCGTCAGTTCGTGGCCTGGTATCGGGAGTATTACGGGATTTGAAGGAAGGGGTTTCGCACAGAGAACGCCGAGGAACATGAGACGGGGAGAGGTCGCACCTGCGGCTATGCCGCCCTAAAATATAGAGGATGCTCCGGCGAAAGCGTCAGTAGGGAAAGCGCTGCACGCAAGACTTTCTCGATCCCTCTGCGTCCCCATTTCCTCCGCGCCCTCTGCGAGAAACCATGGCCTGGCGCTACTCCGCCTGCGGCAACGGCAGCACTTCTTCATCGCCATCGTCGAAGCTCGTGCCTTGAACGGGCGCAGAGCCGAGTTCACGACCCGTGACAGCCTCGTCCGGCGGCAGGTCGGGATCGACCACTTCCTCCCCAACAGGCGCAGCGCGCTCCGCTTCCAGCCGTTCCATATAGGCCTTTTCGATTTGCTCGACCCGCGCCTGTTCGTCGGCAGCGTCATCGTCGATGGTCTGCAACCGTTCTTCGCGCGCGGCCTGTATCAGGTCGGCGAAACGCACGGCGGAGGCCGCGCGTTTTTCGCCATAGGCCTGCCGGATCAGCTCCTGCGTGCAACCGGTAAAGCCTCCTGCCCCTGCGGTGGAACAGGACAGCGTGCCCGAGCGCCCGATGAACTCCAGCGACTCGACCCGCTTCGCCCATGCGGTGTTTTCCGGATCGCTGCTGAAACGCAGGTTTTCCGGGATGCGGTAGCGGTCGTTCTCCGGCAGGCGCGCGACGATGCAGATGATGCCGGCGGGGCATTCGGGTGCAGCGTCATCGCCATACAGGATGGATGTCTGCACATCGTCGGGTAGGTCTTCCGGCCCGGTCTGCGCCATCATGGGCGCGGCAAACAGGGCAAGGGGCAGGGCGAAAGCGGCAAGTTTCATGCAGAATTCCATGGCAAAATGTCGTTATACGATTGGCGCGGCGGCGCTGAATACCGGATGAAGCCCGATAGCCGTTCCTGAACCTTAGATCCGTTGAGAAACCTTGATCGCGACGCGGCAGCCCAGCCGGATCGCCCCGCTCAACAGCGCGTATGCGGGAGCCTGCTCTGCGCCCGACGCGATGGCGGTATCGTGATGATCGCGCTCGTCCTCGCGGAACTGCTCGATCATGCCCGCCAGTTCGGGGTCGTCGTTCGTTTCGGCCAGCACGTCGAGCTGGTCCGAATAATGCTTGTCGATCTCGGTCTCGACTGCCGCCGTGCAGGCCATCGCCGCTTCCGGCCCGATCAGCGCGGTGCCTGCGCCCAGCGCATAGCCCGCCATCGACCACAGGGGCTGCAAAGCGGTGGGGCGCACGCCGCGCTTCGCCATCAGCGCATCGAATTTCTCGCGATGAACCGCTTCCTGCGATGCCATATGCGCAATTTCGGCGGACATCGGATGCCGATCGCCCATCACCGCCAGCTGCCCTTCGTAAATGCGCGTTGCGCCGAACTCGCCCGCTTGGTCGACGCGGATCATTCGAGCAATTTCCGGGCGGTGTGGCGGGGCGGCGGCGGTTGTCTCGGTAGCGGTCATGGATGCGTCTTTCGGGCGAGCAGGGCAAAGATGCCGATGGCGGCAGAGGCGGAGACGATAAAATTCCACCCTGCCAGACTAACGCCCAACAGCGTCCAAGGTGCCTGATCGCATCGAGTCAACGGCGCGGACAGCACTGCATCCAGCGCATTTCCGCCGCCTGCGACGGTCAGCGCGCAGTCGGTAATCCCGTCCCACCAGCCATATTCCACGCCCGCGTGAAATCCGCCGATGAGGCCTGATGCGAGTATCGCGAGATCCGCCAGCGCGATCCAGCCGCGACCGGGGCGCTGCACGGTTGCAATCAGACCAAGAATGACCGCCGCGAAATGCGGATAGCGTTGCCACATGCACATCTCGCACGGATACAGGCCGAAGCCGTATTGCGAGATATAGGCACCCGCCAGCAGCAGCGCCGGAACGCCGAGCGCCAGACGGCGGGCAAGCAGGGTCGCGGGCGACATGACCCGCGCTATCGCTTGGCAACAGTGCTGCGCCCCGGCGTGGTGCGGCGCAGCGTCTGCATGGCATAATGCAGCTGATAATCCTCGATACCCTGCTCCTCTAGCTGCTCTGCCGTCAGCGTGAAACGCGGATCGGGCTGCCTGTCACGCTCCAGCTCCTCGTCCTTCAGCGCCGCCTCGTTCACCAGATGGCCGCGCAGGTCCGATTCGCGCAGCTGGAACTTGGCGCGCTTCGCCGCATCTGGGTCGGATAGCTGCGGCACCCTGATATCGGGCGTGATGCCGCCTTCCTGCACCGAGTGGCCCGCAGGCGTGTAATAGCGCGCCGTGGTCAGTTTCAGCGCGGTCTGCCGGTCCAGCATCAGCAGCGATTGCACGCTGCCCTTCCCGAAACTCGTTTCGCCCATGATCACCGCGCGGCGATGGTCCTGCAAGGCGCCCGCGACAATTTCCGACGCGGAGGCTGAGCCGGCATCGATCAGCACTACCATCGGCAGGCCCTCGGCGATTTCGCCGCGAAACGCGCTTTCCGATTCGTAGAATACGGTTTCGCCCCGCGCCCGCCCGCGCTGAGACACGATGCGCCCTTCGTCCAGAAACAGATCGGACAGCGCCACTGCCTCATCCAGCGAACCGCCGGGATTGCGCCGCAGATCGAGCACCAGCCCGTTCAGCGAACCGCCCGCCTCGGTCTGCAACGCCTGCCACGCCGCGAACACATCCGCACCGACATCGCGGCTGAATTCATTGACCGAGATCACGCCGATATTCCCGTCGTTCAGTTCATGCGTCACCGGCTCCAGCTCGATCACGCCGCGCGTCACGCTGACATCGAACGGCTCGTCGCGTCCGCTGCGGAAGATGGTGAGACGAATGGAGGTGCCCGCTTTGCCGCGCATCCGGCTGACCGCCTCGTCCAGCTCGCCGCCATAGATCAAATCACCATCCAGATGCGTGATGAAATCGCCCGCTTTCAGGCCCGCTTTTTCCGCCGGACTGCCCCGGAACGGCGAAATCACTTTCACCGCGCCATCGTCCATCAGCACCGACAGGCCCAGCCCCGAATAATTGCCGTCGATCATCGTTTCGAGACGTTGCAGATCGGTCCCGTCGAGATAGGCACTGTGCGGATCGAGGCTGGCGAGCATTCCGTCGATCGCGCCGCGAATCAGTTTCTCGTCCTCGACCGGCTCGACATAGCTGGCCTTGATCCGCTGATATGTTGCGAACAGCTTGGCAAACTCCGGTCCGGCGCGCCCGTCCACCTGCGCCATGCCCGCGGTGGTCGCGGGGATCAGCGCGACCGCCGTCACCAGCGCGGACGCGCGCAGCACGGATTTGAAGGATGCGGCAGAAAAGGAGGAGCGGGTCATGATATTGGATCAGCCTTTGTGTGGGTCCGGACTTCATATCGCGCGCGCGGGGTGAACGCTAGCTGAGGCGGTGCGGGCGCTGCGGGCGTCCCGTTCGGGGTCGGTTGCGCAAGGTTTACCTAACGTACCGCAGCGGATCGACCGGGCGGCCATCGCGCCTGATTTCCAATGTCACGGTCGGGTCGCCCGTGCCCGCCACGCCGAGCGGTGCGCCAGCGACCAGTTCGTCGCCCACCGCGACATCGGCGCGGGCAAGGCCGGTGACGAGGCTGGTCAGCGCGCCATCATGTTCGAGAATCACGATGCGGTCATAGCCGCGATAGGGGCCGGAAAACGCTACACGGCCGGCGGCAGGTGCAACCACCTGCGCCCCGTCGCTTGGACGCAATGCCAGTCCAGTGTTGACCACGCCGCTGGCATCGCGCGTGCCGAATCCGGCCAGCGTGCGCCCGATGACCGGCAGGCGGAAGGCGGGCGGCGGGGTGCCGTCCTGCTGTCGGGGGGCGGTTGTGTTTGATGTCTGTCTGCCAGCACTTGTGTCTGCGCGGGCGTCGATCCGCGCTGGCCGCAACATAGGGCCCGGCAGCGCCGCCAGCTCTTCGCGCAAGGCACCAACCGCGTCGATGCTGTCGACCAGCGAATCGAGGTCCCCTGCTTCCTCCGCCAGCGCCAGCGCGCGCTCGTTCTCGCGGTCAGCAGCGCCGCCAGTGCGTCGTGACGCCAGCCTTTGCCGCGTTTCCAATGTGGCCAGCCTCTTGCGCCGCTCCGCCAGCGTGGTTTCGGTCGATTCCAGCGTCGCCAGCGCCTGTCTCGCCTCGCGTTCCAGCGCACGGCCCCGCTCGATCTCGCTTCGCAAGGCGGCGGTGCGGGCGCGGACCTGTGGGACGGTACTGTCGAGCAGGGCGCGCAGATAGACGGTTTCGCGCAATGTTCCGGGCCGTAGCACGGATAATGCCACCGGACGGCGCGCCAGTTTCTGCAAGGCTCCGGTCAGCCGCACCAGCGGTTCGCGCCGCTCCGCCAGCCGCAAATCGAGCGCATCGCGCGCCTGCCCGACCAGCGCAATCCGCGCCTCGGCGGCGTCGATGCCCGCTTCCGCCTGCTGAATCCGCGCGGCTAATGCAGCCGCTTCGCGAGCGGTCTTCTCCGCCGCCTCGGTGGCGGCGCGGGCTTCGGTTTCCAGTTCTCGCCCGCGCGCCTCGGCGGCGGCGGCGTTTCGCTGCGCGGCGGCGAGCCGCGCGCGCAGGGTCTCGCCATTCTCGGTCGCATCGGCGACGATGACGGTCCCCTGCCCGCTGGCCAACGTAGCTAACGACAGCGCCGCAATGGCAACCGCCGCGACCGTTCCGGCGCGCATTGTCGTACAGGATCGCATCACTGGACCCTGCAACCATCCGTGCTGCAAGAAAAGGCCGTTTGCCTAAATGCCATGATAGGCCCAGTTTTGGTGATAGGCCTAGCTTCGGTGATAGGCCAAGATTCGGTGATAGGCCTAGCTTCGGTGATAGGCCTAGCTTCGGTGATAGGGATGCCCGGCAAGGATCGTCGTGGCGCGATAGAGCTGTTCGGCCAGCATCGCGCGGGCCAGCAGGTGTGGCCATGTCACGGAGCCGAATGCCAGCAGCAGGTCGGCCTCTGCCCGCTCTGCCGCGCTATGCCCGTCGGCAGCACCCAGCACGAAGCGTGCTTCGCGAGTGCCGGCATCGCGCCAGTTGCCGAGCGTCGCGGCCAGCTTCTCGGACGTCAGATCGCGGCCGCGTTCATCCAGCAGGACGGTGCGGCACGGCGTAACCGGCGGGCGCAGCTGGCCGCCGGTTTCAGGTAATTCGGTTATGCGGAAGGGCCAGCCGATGCGTTTCTCGTACCGGTCGACCAGCGCCTGTTCCGGACCGCGCCCGATCTTGCCGCGTGCAATGATATGGAGGAGCAGGGCGCGTCAGACCTATTGTGCCGCGCTCGGCGGCGTGCTGTCCAGCCCCCCCTGGGAATCATTGGCAGTATCGTCGCCAAAGCCCCACATGCGCTCCAGGTTATAGAAAGTGCGCACTTCAGGGCGGAACAGGTGGATCACCACATCGCCCGCATCCAACACCACCCAGTCGGCGGCGGGCAGCCCTTCCAGCTTGGCAGGGCCGAAACCGGCATGCTTCACCGTTTCCGCCATTTTCTGCGCGATGGAGGCGACTTGCCGGGTCGAGCGGCCCGATGCAATCACCATGTAATCGGCGATGCTGGATTTGCCCTCCAGCGGGATGGTCACGACGTCCTGCGCCTGGTCCTCGTCCAGCCGCTCCATGACATGCGCCAGCAGCGAACCGGGTTCGGGCACAATTCCCGGAGGTCTGTGTGCAGCGTCAGGCACGGGGGGAGCGGGAGTGGAATTCGGGGACATCGGGGCTCCTGTGGGATGCGAAGGTGCACCCGCTGCACGGGTATATAGGGTTGTGGCAGCTCATCTGCGAGAGCCGCCTGCCGGACAGCCTATCGGACGGTGCGTGACCTGATCGTAAAGCGCGGCGTCGGATGCTGAAAGGTATTGGCTTGCCCAATCGGGGTCCGCATCGCGCAGGGCGGTGGCGGACCGGCTGTCGGGATCGAAACGCAGGGTCAGCAGGGCAGGGGCGCTCCAGCGGTCCGCGGCAACGAAGCTGGCGAGCGGACGACGGAACCGCCGCAACCAGGCCGTTGCCGGACCCGCAACAGCATCGCCAGCATATCCGGGTCGCGCGATAACCGCAATCGGCATTGT
Source organism: uncultured Alphaproteobacteria bacterium (assembly GCA_963838735.1). Classification (GTDB taxonomy): domain Bacteria; phylum Pseudomonadota; class Alphaproteobacteria; order Sphingomonadales; family Sphingomonadaceae; genus Parerythrobacter_A. The sequence goes on along the minus strand of CAWISG010000006.1, from coordinate 107,891 downwards.
CCGCGCGATTCGCCGCCATGCCCGCCAGCGGTGGAATTGCGCCAGATTGTCCGACCCCATCAACCACACGAACGCGCATCGAGGGTACCGCGCCGCCACCGCCGCAAGCGTATCGGCGGTGTAGCGCGTGCCCAGCTGCGCCTCGATGGCAGTGACGCGAATCGGTGCGCGCCGCGCCTGCACCAGCGCCGAACGGTAGCGCGTTTCCAGCGGGGCCATGCCCTTTGCCGGTTTGAGGGGATTGGCGGGCGACACCAGCCACCATACCTCGTCCAGCCCCAGGGCGGCGCGCGCAAATAGCGAGATGCGCCGGTGCCCGCCATGTGCGGGATTGAAGCTGCCGCCCAGCAAGCCGATACGCCGCTGTGTTCCGGCGATATCTGCGCCGAAACCTGGCCGGGAGAGTACTGCGTCGGGAATCATCGCAGACCTGACTAGCAGACCTGTTGGTTAAAAAATCAGGATTCCGCGGGAACCGGACCGGGCCTTTCGCCATTAACCGCTTAACCGTTACGGCAGAATTGCGGCCGCAAACGGTTCGTCGTGGGAGTCTTTCGGCTTGACCGTTCCGTGCCCGCGCGGATTCGACCCCCGTAAAAACGCGTGATACCCAACATTCACTAATCGAAAACGATAGTAGGGTGGGTCGCATCACACATACTAGCACCGCGGGAGGCCTGGTCGCCCGCCTGACAAAACGGTTTCCGGAACGCGAGTTTTTCATGCGTTCGCAGGGCCAGGTCCGTTTCATCAAACTTACCTCGCGCGTCCAGTTGTTCGCAGCAACTGCCGCGCTGTTCGCCGCGCTTGTCTGGGCGCTGTCGATGGCGATCATGGCGTGGCAGCACTACAGCGCCGAGAGCGAGCGCGTATCGCTGCTGCAACGCGAGGCCCGTGTTGCTACTGTCGAGGAGCGGATGGGCGAATACTCGACCGAGATCGACGATGTCGCCGCCGACCTCAAGGTGCGGCAGGATTTCATCGAATCGATGGTCGAAACGCTTCCCGAAGATGCGCGGCAGGGCGAAACGGTGTCCGATTCGGCATCCGAAGCGCAGGCTACGGTTGAAAAGGTGGGTGCGCTGTTTCCCGAAGCCGCCGGTCTCGCCGAAGTTGAGGCCCGCCAGCTATTGTTCGTTGAAAGGCTGACCCGGTTCGCCGATCGCCGTTCGGCACGCGCCAAAGCGGCGATACGCCAGTTCGGTCTAAACCCCGACGCCATGCTGCGCAGCAGTGACGCGCAGGCCGCACACGCCGCAATGGGTGGTCCGCTGGAAACGCTGGCGTCCGCTGCCGACGGGTCGCTCGATCCGCGGTTCGAACGTCTCGGCCTCAGCCTTGCGCGGATGGCGGCGCTGGAACGCTCGCTCGACGGTATACCGCAAGTCGCGCCCGCCAAGGTGGAGATGGTGTCTTCCAGCTTCGGCTATCGCCGCGATCCGTTCACCGGCGCTGCCGCGATGCATAGCGGCCTCGACTTCCGTGGTCCGACCGGCGCGCCAATCTACGCCGCCGCTGCAGGTAAGGTACGTTTCGCCGGACGCAAGTCGGGTTACGGTATCACCGTCGAAATCGACCACGGTAACGGCCTGATGACACGCTATGCCCATATGTCACGCCTTGGTGCCACCCTCGGCCAGCGCGTGCCCGCCGGCGCGGTTATCGGGGCCATCGGCAGCACCGGGCGATCCACCGGTCCGCATCTGCACTTCGAGGTTCGGATCGACGGTCGCGCCGTGAACCCCCGCCCCTTTCTGGAGAAAGCCCCCCATGTTCTCGAAAAAGCCCGAAGCGCGCCCCTATCCGGAAAAGCAGGCGACCAAGCCCATGGCGCGCGGTAATTCTTCGGGCGGGCAGGGTACGTTCTCGATCATCGGGCAGGATGTGACCATCACCGGCAACATCGCCGCCACCACCGAACTGCATGTCGACGGACGCATCGAGGGCGACATCGCCTGCGCCTCGCTAGTGCAGGGCGAGGCAAGCACGATCAACGGCGCTATCGACGCCGAAACCGCCCGCGTTGCGGGCACGGTACAGGGATCCATCGTCGCGCGCGATCTGGTGGTGCTGGCTTCCGCGCGAGTCGAAGGCGATATACGCTACGATTCGATCACCATCGAGCAAGGCGCGCAGGTCGAGGGGAAGTTCGCTCACCGCGATGGTGGACAGGCGCAGTCGGGCAGCCAGGGCAAGGCGCGCGCCGACGTTCCCGAAAAGGACGACTTGGTTCTTACCGTTGCCAGTTAGGGGCGCCGGTTAAGGACGCCAGTTAGCGGCGCTGGTCAAAACGTCGGTTAGTCGAGCACTTCGGCGCGCAGGGCCTTGCGGTCCAGCTTGCCGATCATGGTCTTGGGCAATTCGTCGCGAATAACCACGCCCGACACCCGTTCGTGCTTGCCGATGCGGCCGTTCAGCCATTCGCGCAGATCGTCGCCGCTGGTGTCGCCGGCATCGTCGTTCAGCGTGATGAAGGCGCGCGGTGTCTCGCCGAGATAATCGTCGGGCACACCGATCACCAATACTTCGCGCACCGCATCGTGGCGGACCAGCACGTCCTCGACCTGGCTGGGGAAAACCTTGAACCCGCCCACCGAAATCATGTCCTTGCTGCGGTCCACGATCTTCAGGAAATTGTCTTCGTCCACCGTCGCGATATCGCCGGTGCGCAGCCATTGTTCACCATCGAACCGGGCAAAGGCATCGGCGGCCGCTTCGGGGCGGTTCCAGTATCCCTGCATGACCTGCGGCCCACGCACCACCAGTTCGCCCGGCTCGCCATCGGGTGCGGGTTTCGTCGCATCTTCCTTGTCGAGCAGCATGACCCGCGTCTGCGGCAGCAGCTGGCCGATGGTGCCCGGCTTGCGTTTGCCCTCATAAGGATTGGTGGAAACGACGCCGCTGCTTTCGGTGAGGCCATAGCCCTCCACCAGCCGCGCTCCGGTCTTTTCCTCGAACGCCTCGCGCACGGGCGCAGCCAACGCCGCGCCCCCGGAAATGCAGATGCGCAGCGAGGACAGGTCGGCCTTCGCCATCGCCGGATTGTCCAGCAGCGCCTGGTACATGGTCGGCACGCCGGGAAACGCGGTCGCGCCGACGCGCTCGATCGTTTTCAGCACTTGCTTGGGTTCGAAGCGCGGCACCATCGCGATCATCCCGCCCTTGGCCACCGTGCGGTTCAGCACGCAGGTGTTCGCAAAAACATGGAACAACGGCAACGCGCCCATCACGATATCGGCATCGTCGCGGTCGAACGGATCGATGGAGTCGACCTGCAAGGCATTGGACGACAGGTTCTCGTGCGTCAGCATCGCGCCCTTGGGCCGTCCGGTCGTGCCGCCGGTATATTGCAACAGCGCGAGGTCGGTAACGGCAAGATCCGGCAGCTTCGCCACCGGTTCGGCGAGCATATCGGCCCAGCCATGCACATCGCTGCGGTCTGGAATGGCGGAGATGCTCTTGCGGCCCAGCACCTTCAGCGCGATGCGCTTCACCGGCGACAGCATCGTGCCGAGCCGCCCGACGACGAGCTCGCGCAGGGAAGAGCCGTTCAGCACTTCCAGCGCGGTCGGCAGCAACGCGGCGGAATCGATCGTGACCATCACGCGCGCGCCGGAATCTTCGACCTGTGCGCTCAATTCTTCGACGGTGTAGAGCGGCGAGAAGTTTACCGTCACCGCGCCGACCATCATCGCGCCGTAATAGGCGGAAATGTAAATCGGCACATTGGGAAGGAACAGGCCAACCCGGTCACCCCGACCCACACCCATCCGTAACAGTCCGGCAGCGAAGCGTTGCGCCTCGGCATGTAGCGTCGCGTAATCGTATGTTCGGCCGAGAAAATCGACCAACGGCGCTTTCGGGCGCGCTTCGGCCTGCGCCGCGAAGATTTCAGGCAGGGGGCGTGCGTCGATGGCATAATCCCAGGTAACCGGATGGTGATACGCACCCCCGGCCATGTCAGGTCCGATGACGGTGACCGTGTCAGCCATCGGCGTCTGGCGTTTCGGCAGGCGTATCGGCTGCGGGAGCCGGTTCTGCTTCTGCGGGGGCCGGGGGCGATTCGCCGTCCTCGGTGGCGCGCTTCGCTTCCAGCCAGGCAGCGGCTTCGGCTTCCTGCGCGGCTTCGGCGGCGACCTTTTCGTTTTCGGCACGTTCGGCGCGCAGCTGTTCGATCAGACGATCCTCGTCGCTGACCTTCTCGACCATGGTGTCGGTGTCGTCGGCGGGCGCTTCCTCGACCGTCCCATCCTTGATCGCCTGCTTTTCGGCGCGTTCCGTGGCCTTGGCGACCACGGCGTCCAGCTCGCGCTGCGCGCATAGGCCGACCGTCACTGGATCCTTAGGCTGGATGTTCTGGATGTTCCAGTGGCTGCGCTCGCGAATCGCATTGATCGTATTGCGGGTCGTGCCGATCAACTTGGAAATTTGCGCATCCGATACTTCGGGGTGATTGCGCAGCACCCAGGCGATGCCGTCGGGCTTGTCCTGCCGCTTGGATACCGGCGTGTAACGCGGCCCCTTGGTGCGCGTCACTTCGACGGGCGCCTTCTGCATGACCAGCCGGTAATCGCCGTCGGCCTCGCCCTTGTCGATCTCGTCCTGCGTCAGCTCGCCCGAATGCACGGGGTCGCGCCCGGTATATTTGCTGCCCGCCAGATCGTCGGCCATCGCCTGCACTTCGAGGATGTGGATGCCGCAGAACGCGGCAATCTGTTCGAAGCCGAGACCGGTATTATCGACCAGCCAGGTCGCGGTGGCGTGCGGCATCAGGGGTTTGGGTTGTTCAGCCATGTCCGTCTCTCTCGCCGCGACAGGCGCGGGCGCATGGAATACAAAGGGCCGCCCCTTCCCGGAGCGGCCACACGCGATAGTGACTAGGACAGCTTGGCGATCCGGGCAACCTGTTTAGCGTATCGGCAAGCCGAATGGTTTCACGTGAAACACGGTATGCGAAACCTAGGTCCAAGCCAATCAGGATTCCCCACCGACCTCGAGCACGATCTTCCCGATATGGGTGCCGCCCTCCATGCGCTCATGCGCGCTGGCGGCATCGGCCAGCGGAAACACGCAATCCATTACCGGACATATCTCGCCATCCAGGAACAACGGCCAGGCATGTGCCTCTATCTCCTGGCAGAGCAGCGTCTTGAACGTGTCGCTGCGGGCGCGCAGGGTGGAACCGGTCAGCGTCAACCGCTTTTGCATGATGAATGCCAGGTTCAGTTCCGCCGTCATCCCGCCCAGTACGGCGATAGTCACATGCCGCCCTTCGGTGGCGAGGCAGCGCAGGTTGCGCGGCACATAATCGCCCGACACCATATCAAGCACGATATCGACGCCCGCGCCATCGGTCGCCGCTTTCACTTCGTCGACGAAATCGGTGTCGTGATAATTGAAGGCATGCGCAGCCCCGAACTTGCGCGCGGCGGTGCATTTTGCATCGGTCCCGCATGTTACCAGCACCTCGAGTCCGAACGCGGCCCCCAGCATCGTTGCCATCGTGCCGATACCGCTGGTGCCGCCATGCACCAGCAGTTTCTCGCCATCGCGCGCATGGGCGCGCTGGAAGACGTTGTACCACACGGTGAACAGCGTTTCGGGAATGGCCGCCGCCTCGGCCAGCGGCATCGCGTCGTCCACCGGAAGGCAGTGTTCGGCGGGCAGCCGGCAATATTCGGCATAGCCTCCGCCCGGCGCGAGGCCACACACTTTCCTGCCAAGCCAGGTTTCCGGCACGCCCTCGCCAACCGCCATTACGGTTCCTGATATCTCCAGGCCCAGCAACGGCGAAGCGTCGGGCGGCGGCGGGTACAGCCCCTTGCGCTGGATGACATCGGGCCGGTTTACGCCCGCAAAAGCGACCTGCACCAACACGTCGCCCGCGCGTAGCTCCGGCACCGGTACGGGTTGTGCGCGCAGGACACTGGCGTCGCCCGGTTGCGCATAGGCGATTGCTGTCATCTGCGCCGGAATGCTTGCCGCCACTGTCGCCCCCCAAATTCCCGAACACAGCCGCGCGGCGCAGCTTTATTTCCCCCGCACCGCATTTGCCGCACTATTGCATTGCTCGCTAGCGGCGAACACGATTGACAGCAACCGTCCCGCTTTGCGAAACGCCTTCCCGCAATGCACGACCCGGACGAACCCCGCCGCACCCAGGATGCCGCCGCCGCGCTGGCAACCGAAGATCTGGCACCCTATTCGCAGGACGAGCTGGCCCTGCGCATCATCCTGCTCGAAGCCGAAATCGCCCGCGTCACGGCGCATCGGGATGCCGCCGCCGACCACCGCCGCGCGGCGGACAGGCTGTTCGGCAAATCGCCGTGAGAGTGCCAGTCCCCCTTCCTCCTCCATCCCTCCCCTCCACAATGCGCGGCAAGTTCCTATATTGCCCATACACCCCGCACCCGTAAGGTCACGCCATGCCAAGTTTCGCCCAGAACCTCGAAAAAACGCTCCACAATGCGCTCGCCAGCGCAGCCGAGCGGCATCACGAATACGCCACGCTGGAGCACCTGCTGCTGGCGCTGATCGACGACCAGGACGCGGCGGCGGTGATGAATTCGTGCGGTGTGGACATGAAGGAACTTGGCGAGGTCGCGCGGCAATATCTCGACCAGGAATACCAGTCGCTGAAAACCGAGGAAGATGCCGATCCACAGCCCACCGCGGGCTTCCAGCGCGTGGTGCAGCGGGCGATCCTGCATGTGCAATCGAGCGGCAAGGACACCGTCACCGGCGCAAACGTGCTGGTCGCGCTGTTTTCCGAACGCGACAGCTATGCGGTCTATTTCCTGCAACAGCAGGACATGAGCCGCCTCGATGCGGTCAGCTTCATCAGCCACGGCATCGGCAAGGGCGGCCAGCCCGCCGAGGGTGGCGCAGCGCAGGGCGAGGATGTTCCCGCCGGCGAGAAGGATGCAAAGGGCGACGCCAAGAAGGAAACTGCGCTCGACCAGTTTACCGTCAATCTCAACAAGAAGGCGGAAGACGGCAAGGTCGATCCGCTGATCGGACGCGGACCGGAAGTGGACCGCACCGTCCAGATCCTGTGCCGCCGTTCGAAGAACAACCCGCTTTATGTTGGCGATCCCGGCGTTGGCAAGACCGCTATCGCCGAAGGGCTGGCGCGCAAGATCGTGGAAGGCGACGTGCCCGAAGTGTTGGAAAAAGCCGTAATCTACTCGCTCGACATGGGCGCGCTGCTGGCAGGCACGCGCTATCGCGGCGATTTCGAGGAACGGCTGAAGCAGGTCGTCAACGAGCTGGAAGCCATGCCCGATGCGATCCTGTTCATCGACGAGATCCACACCGTCATCGGCGCAGGCGCAACCAGCGGCGGGGCAATGGATGCGTCCAACCTCCTGAAGCCCGCGCTGAGCGGCGGCACGATCCGCTGCGTGGGTTCGACCACCTACAAGGAATTCCGCAACCATTTCGAGAAGGACCGCGCCCTGCTGCGCCGGTTCCAGAAGATCGATGTTAACGAGCCGACCGTCGAGGATACGGTCAAGATCCTCAAAGGCCTGCGCAGCGCGTTCGAGGATCATCACAAGGTGAAATACACGCCCGATGCGCTGAAAACCGCTGTCGAGCTGTCGGCGCGCTACATTAATGACCGCAAGCTGCCCGACAAGGCGATCGACGTGATCGACGAAGTCGGCGCGATGCAGATGCTGGTCCCGCCCAGCCGCCGCAAGAAGAAGATCACTGCGCGCGAAGTGGAGCAGGTGATCGCGACGATGGCGCGCATCCCGCCAAAATCGGTCAGCAAGGACGACAAGAAGGCGCTTGAAAACCTCGAACGCGACTTAAAGCATGTCGTGTTCGGACAGGATTTTGCCGTCGGCAAGCTGGCGACCGCGATGAAGCTCTCGCGAGCGGGCCTACGCGATCCGGACAAGCCCATCGGCAGTTTCCTGTTCAGCGGTCCCACCGGCGTCGGCAAGACCGAAGTCGCGCGCCAGCTCTCCAGCATTATGGGCATCGAGCTGAAGCGCTTCGACATGTCCGAATATATGGAACGCCACAGCGTCAGTCGCCTCATTGGCGCCCCCCCGGGCTATGTCGGCTACGACCAGGGCGGGCTGCTGACCGATGCGGTGGACCAGAACCCGCATTGCGTGCTGCTGCTGGACGAAATCGAGAAGGCGCATCCCGACCTGTTCAACATCCTGTTGCAGGTGATGGATAACGGCCGCCTGACCGATCATCACGGTAAGACGGTGGATTTCCGCAATGTCGTGCTGGTGATGACCACCAATGCCGGGGCCGCCGACATGGCCAGCACGGGCATCGGTTTCGGGGACGTGTCGAAGGAAGACGCGAGCGAGGAAGCGGTGAAGAAGATGTTCTCGCCCGAGTTCCGCAATCGCCTCGATGCGATCGTGCCCTTCGCCTATCTGGGCAGGGACACCGTGGCGCGCGTGGTCGACAAGTTCATCCTGCAGCTGGAATTGCAGCTGGCGGACCAGAACGTGCACATCCAGTTCGACGATGAGGCGAAGGGCTGGCTGGCCGACAAGGGCTATGACCGCCTCTATGGCGCGCGCCCGATGGGCCGCCTGATCCAGGACCGGATCAAGCAGCCGCTGGCCGAGGAACTGCTGTTCGGCAAGCTGGCCGATGGCGGCGAAGTGTCCGTCAGCCTGAAGGACGGGAAGCCCAGCTTCGAGATCAGCCCGGCACCGCCAAAGGCCAAACGCAAAGCGCCTGCGCGCAAGAAGGCGGTGAAAAAAGGGTCCGATGCCAGCGACACGGCAGAGGATGCCGCCGCCGGGGAACAGAAGGGCTGACCTTCGCTCCGGGCGGAACCGGCAACCGGCTCCGCCCGTTCAACCGTCATGCCCGCCCCCCATTCCTGGATAGAGCCGCATCCGCACGGCATTTACGTCAAGCCCGCCGATGCCTGGATCGACCCTTCCAAGGCAGTAGATTGCGCGCTGGTGACGCACGGCCATGCCGACCATGCGCGCGGCGGGCATGGCGGTACCGTCGCCACACCGGAAACGCTGGCGATCATGAAGCTGCGCTACCAGACGGGCGAGGGGCCGTCGGGCGGCAAGGCAACGCCGGTCGAATATGGCGAGACGATCCGGCTGAAGGGCGGGGTCGACGCGACGTATATTCCCGCCGGGCATGTGCTGGGCAGCGCGCAAATCCTGCTCGAACATGCTGGCGAGCGCATCATCGCCACGGGCGATTACAAGCGGCGGGCGGACCCGACTTGCCCACCGTTCGAAGTGACGCCTTGCGACATCCTTATCACCGAGGCAACGTTCGGCCTGCCCCTGTTCAGCCACCCGCCGATTGCGGAGGAAATGGCCAAGCTGCTCGACCGGCTGGCGGCGCATCCCGACCGCTGCGTGCTGATCGGCGCCTATGCGCTGGGCAAGGCGCAGCGGGTCATCGCGGAGCTGCGCGCGGCGGGGCACCACCAGCCGATCTATCTGCATGGCGCGATGGAGAAGATGTGCCGCCTGTACGAAGATCACGGCGTCGCGCTGGGCGAATTGCGGCTGGTGTCGGACCATACCAAGGACGACATGCGTGGACACATCGTGGTGTCGCCGCCCTCTGCGCTGAACGACCGCTGGAGCCGGCGCCTGCCCGATCCGATCACCGCGATGGCCAGCGGCTGGATGCGCGTGCGGCAACGCGCGCGGCAACGCAATGTCGAGCTGCCGCTGGTTATCTCCGACCATGCCGACTGGGGCGAACTGACCCGCACGATCGAGGAAGTGAACCCGGACGAAACCTGGATCACGCATGGTCGCGAAGAGGCCCTGCTGCGGTGGAACCAGCTGCATCAGCGCAAGGCGCGTGCGCTGGCGCTGGTCGGGCGCGAGGACGAGGATGAGTGATGCCGGGCACCATGCTCTGCCAACAGGATGCGTCGAAGTTTTGCGGCTGTCCTACACGCGAGATGTTGCGCACAAGGCGAGCGAACTGAAGAGCCGGGGATCGCGCCTGCGAAAGTTACACGCCCGTTTGCGCAGATGCGGAACGAAGCCCGGTTTCGCGGGCGTTGCGATAGCCGGATGGGGGTGCGCAATACGGGGCGAATGTGTTCCAGGGCCCGTGTCGGCGATCCGGACCTGAACGATGGAAGCTTTCGCTGCTCTCATCGATGCGCTCATCTATACGCGCAGCCGTAACGAGAAGTTGCGCCTCATTGCCGAATATCTGCGCGTCACAGCCGACCCGGACCGTGGTTGGGCATTGGCGGCCCTGTCCGACGGGCTCGATTTTCCGGCGATCAAGAGCAACACCATCCGCACCATGCTGAAGACCCGCGTGGACGAAGTGCTGTGGACGCTAAGTCGCGATTTCGTGGGCGACACCGCCGAAACCGCCAGCCTGTTATGGCCCGAACCGTTCGACGTCGCGGACCGGCCTGCGCCCGGCGTTTCCGAAGCGGTCGGCCTCTTGGAAGCGATGACGCGCAAGACGGTGCAGGCGGAATTGCCGCCACTGCTCGACCGGCTCGACCCGTCGGGACGCTATGCCCTGCTTAAATTCGCCACTGGTGGGATGCGCATCGGGGTGTCCAGCCGCTTGGCCAAGACGGCGTTTGCGCAGGCGTTCGATGTGGCGGTTGATCGCGTAGAGGAGTACTGGCACGCGCTGTCACCGCCCTATGCGGAACTGTTCGCCTGGGCGGCGGACGGCGCGGAACCGCCCGATATCGACAACCTGCCCACCTTCCGCCCGTTCATGCTGGCCCATCCGCTGGAGGAAACCAAGGTGGACCTTGCGGATTACGCGGCGGAATGGAAATGGGACGGTATCCGCGTGCAGCTCGTCCGCGCCGGCCACGGCGAAAATGCCGAAACGCGCGTCTATTCGCGCAGCGGCGACGATATCTCGGCAACGTTTCCCGAAATGCTGGACGCATTGCCCTTTCCCGCCGTGCTGGATGGCGAATTGCTGGTGCGCGGCAATGTGCAGGGCGGCGAAACAGGCGGTGCGGCCAGCTTCAATGCGTTGCAGCAACGTCTGGGTCGCAAGACCGTAAGCAAGAAGATGCTGGCCGAAGCGCCTGCTTTCGTGCGGCTGTATGACGTGCTGCTGTGCGATGGCGAGGATCTGCGCCCGCTCCCGTGGACCGAACGCCGCGCCGCGCTGGAAGCGTTGATTGTCCGCTTACCCATAGAGCGCTTCGATATTAGCAGCACGGTGGTTGCGAACGATTTCGACGATCTGGCCCGTATCCGCGAGGGTAGCCGCGACGATGCGATCGAAGGACTGATGCTGAAACGCCGCGACAGCCCCTATATCGCCGGTCGGCGAGTTGGGTACTGGTACAAATGGAAGCGCGATCCGCTGCTGATCGATGCGGTGTTGATGTATGCGCAGCGCGGCAGCGGTAAACGGTCGAGCTTCTTCTCGGATTACACCTTCGGCTGTTGGAACGGCGACCCCGATGCGGGCGCGGAGCTTTTGCCCGTCGGGAAGGCTTATTCCGGTTTCACCGACGAGGAATTGAAACTGATCGACAAGCACGTGCGCCAGAACACGATCAATCGCTTCGGCCCGGTGCGCGAGACGGTGCGCGAGCTGGTGTTCGAAGTCGCCTTCGACAGCGTGCATTCGAGCAAACGGCACAAGTCCGGCCTTGCCATGCGCTTCCCCCGCATCCACCGCATCCGCTGGGACAAACCCGCGCATGAAGCGGACCGGATCGAGACGCTGATGGCGCTGGTCCGCGATTGAGAAAGCCAGACCGATGACACTTTACGACCACCTGATCCCTGTTTTGCGCGACATGCTGGCCACGGTAACCGGCATGATCGCCAAGGCCGAAGCCAATGGCGGCGACCCGCTGCTGCACGCCGCAATCGCGCCTGATATGCACCCGCTGGCTTGGCAGCTGCGCTTCATCGCCAATATACCGGGCGAGGCGATGGGCAAGCTGACGGGTGAGGCGGGGCCGCACTGGGAAGACGACAATCCCGAAACGCTGGCCGATGCGGGGGCGCGCATTGCCGAAGCAGAGGCCGCGCTGGATGCACTCGATCCGGCGGCGGTGTGTGCGGCGGATGTCCGCATTTCGCTCGACCTGTCGAACGGAATGGCGTTCGAGTTGAACGCGGAAGAATATGTGCGCGACTGGGTGCTGCCCAACTTCTATTTTCACATAACGACCGCTTACGCAATCCTGCGCAATCGCGGTGTGCCGCTCGGCAAGTCGGACTTTATCCCGCATATGGCACGGTATTTCAAAGCGCCGTCCGCCTGACGCTCGGTGCGCAAAGTTGCGCGGCGCAACTTCAGCCCAGGTCAGCTTCCGCAATCGCGGTTGCATGATTCTTCGCGTTTTGCATGTAATGCGCAGTGCCCATTTTCATGCTCGCTATGGCCGCCTCGGACAGGCTCTTCATGGGTTTGGCAGGGCGGCCGGCCCACAGCATGCCCGTCTCCATCACCTTGCCCTCGGTCAGCATCGCGCCCGCCGCCAGCATGGAATCGGAGGCGATCACCGCCTTGTTCATGGCGATGGCACCCAGCCCGACAAAGCCGCGATCCATTACGGTGCAGCCGTGCAGCATCACCATGTGACCCACCAGCACATCGTCGCCAATCAGCAGCGGCGAGCCATCGGGATCGCCGGGGCGGGGCGGGTCGCCATGGAGGACGCTACCGTCCTGGATATTGCTGCGCTCGCCGATGGTGATGGCGCAGGTGTCGGCGCGCAGCACGCAGTTATACCAGACCGAGCTGTCCGCCCCGATCGTCACATCGCCGATCAGAGTGCAGCCCGGAGCGACGAAGGCACTGTCGTGAATTTGCGGGGTCTTGCCGTTCATCGGGATGATGGTCACACCGTGCATTATGCGAACTCCTTGCGCTTCGCCGCCCATTGAGCGCGGGTGATGCGATAGACAATTCCATGGCCAAGTTCCGGCCCCCAATCATCCTGCCAATAATCGAGATCGGCTCGCCGCGTCATGCCCAGCCGCTCCATCAGCCCCCAAGAGGGTGTGTTGCTTTTGACGGTAAAGGCGGACAGGAAATCCTCGTCGTAACTGTCGAAAGCATGGTTCATGCTGGCGACGGCCGCTTCGCGCGCATAACCGCGCCCCCAGGCATCGGCGCGCAACCTCCAACCGATTTCCAGCGTGCCGGGGTCGGGCTCGCCGCCGTCGCTTTCAACGCGCTTCAAACCGCAAAAGCCCAGCAGCGCTGCATCCTCGCGCCGTTCCAGCGCCCAGAAAGTGTGGCCGTCGCGCATCTGCCAACCGGTGAGCCGGTCGATCATGGCATCGCTTGCTGCGCGATCCTTGGTGCCGAACAACCAGCGCATTACGTCGGGCTGGGAATTAAGATGGGCGAACATTGGCGCGCGATCAGCGTCGCGCCAGTCGCGCAGCACGAGCCGCTCCGTTTCCAGCCGGAACTCAGCCATGCAACAGTCTTGCCGCAACCGGTGCATGATAGGTCAGCACCCCACGCGCGCCCGCTCGCTTGAACGCGACGAGCTTTTCCATCAGCAGCGCATCGCGATCGCCCGCGCCAGCCCCTGCACCCGCCTCGATCATCGCGTATTCGCCGCTGACCTGATAGGCGAACACCGGCACGCCGAACGCCTCGCGCGCGCGCCAGATGATATCGAGATAGGCGAGGCCTGGTTTGACCATCACGCTGTCGGCTCCCTCGGCAATGTCCAGCGCGATCTCGCGCAGCGCCTCGTCACCATTGGCCGGGTCCATCTGGTAGCTGCGCTTGTCGCCCTTCAGCACACCGCTGCTGCCCACCGCATCGCGGAACGGGCCGTAGAACGCACTGGCATATTTCGCGGCATAAGCCATGATTTGCACATTGGCGTGCCCGCTTGTCTCCAACCCTGCGCGGATGGCGGCAACGCGTCCGTCCATCATGTCCGACGGGGCAACAATATCCGCGCCCGCCTCCGCCTGCACCAGCGCCTGTTCCACAAGCACCTCGACCGTAGCATCGTTGGCGACGTAGCCCGTTGCGTCGAGCAACCCGTCCTGTCCGTGGCTGGTATAGGGGTCGAGCGCGACATCGGTGAGAATGCCGATATCTTCGCCGCAGGCGTCGCGCACGGCGCGGATGGCGCGGCACATCAGGTTGTCGCCATTGACCGCTTCATCACCCGTGTCCGACCGTGCCGAGGCGGGCGTGTGCGGAAACAGCGCGATGCACGGAATACCGAGCGCGATAGCCTCCTTCGCCCGCGTCACGATCCCGTCCACCGACCAGCGCGACACGCCGGGCAGCGTTGCGACCGGATCTTCGACACCCTTCCCGCCGGTTACGAACAGTGGCCAGATGAGGTCGGCAGGTGTCAGCACGGTCTCGCGATGAAGCGCACGGCTCCACGCGGCGGCGCGCGTACGACGCATTCTGATTGCGGGGTAGCTTCCGGTCATGGTGGGCATCTGTGCCGCATGACAGCACGCCGTGCAATCGTGCGCCTGCCGCTGATCTGCGTCAGCGTACAGCGCGAGGCCGGTCCACCTTGTCGATCTCCCGGATCGGCGCGTCGTTATCGGTATCGCGCGGTCCGCCATCCAGGGGCGCAAGCGCTGCGCCTGGCTCGACCTGCTTTCAGTCGGGCCAGATTTGCGCGGAATTGCGCCAGCTCCGGCCCGCTTAATTGCGCACGAGTAACAAAACGCACGCTTTCAGGATTGATGGACCGCCCATTGCGATAGACTTCGTAATGCAAATGCGGGCCTGTCGAGAGGCCGGTGCTGCCGACATAGCCAATAACCTGACCGCGATTGACGCGCTGTCCGCCGCGCACCGCGATTCGGCTCATATGGCAATAGCGCGTCGCCAGCCCGCCACCGTGACTCAGGCGAACCGCGTTGCCGCAACCGCCCATACGGCCCGCACCCGACACCGTGCCGTCGGTCACCGCAACGATAGGCGTGCCGTGCCGCGCGCGGAAATCCAGGCCTGCATGCATGCGGCGATAACCCAGAACCGGGTGGCGCCGCATGCCATAGCGAGAGCTGACGGCGCCGGGCACGGGACGCAGCAGTCCGCTGCGCTGTTCGCCAATGCCCGACGCTTCGTAGAATTTGTCGTCGCTGCCCCAGCGCATCAGTTGCGTGCGCGGCTTTCCACCGCGTTCGACACCGGCGTATAGCAGGTTGCCGGCCTGCCGTTCGCCCGTGGCGGCGCGGCGGTGGGCAATGATGATGTCGAATGTATCAGTTGACACGACGTCGCGGTCCATATCGACGCGGTCGCCCAGCGTGCGCAGATATTGCTGGACAGCGCTGGCAGGCGCACCGGCGGCGCGGGCGGAGCGATAGAGGCTGCTGCCGACAAGGCCGCGGATGCGCAGCGGTGTGTCATCGACGCGGATCGGGATACGCCGTAGCGCCAGAGTGCCGTTTGTCCGCTCAACCGCAAGTTGCAGGTCGAAGCGGGCGCGGAATGCGAGGCTTTCAAGCGGGCGGGGCTGGTCCGCTGCGTTGCGACGACCCAATGTCAAATCGACCTGCGTACCAGACGCGATGTCGGACAACGGCACGCTGCCCGATACCAACTCGGCCACACGTGCGGCATCGCCACGACCGACGCCGGCACGTTGCAGCATTCGGGAAAAACTGTCGCCCTGCGCCAGCGTTGCCAGCACCTGCACCTGCGGGCGTTCCGGCGCGCGCGCCAGTTCCGCCACCACCGGGGTTGCCCCCATGTGCCGTCCGCTATCGCCGCCAAGCGCCAGCGGCAGGATCATCTGGCTGCGCACCTCGTCGGCTTCGACAGCATCCAGTTCGAGCGCCTGCGCAGCGCGTATCGTGGAAAAGTCCGGCCAGATAGCAACAACCAGCAACAGCAGCGTAAGCAGGGTCGCAACCCCGCGAAACCAGCGTGCGCTACCGATCGCGTCGGCAAGGTCGGGCGTCAGGTCCAGCCCGTTCAGGCGATTCGAGGTATCTACGCGCCAGTTGTCAAACGCTTCGCCCCAATTGTGCGTGCGGCGTATCGTCAGCGCGCGACTACGCGTCACGCCCGCCGCAATGTCTGCGGCGGTCATCGCGTCTTGCATTTTGAAGTCGGAGTGCTGCGACACCTTTTTGCGTGTTCCCTTTCATCGACCTGCTCCGCTAACCAGCATGACGATTTAAAGTAAATGCCGACTTAACTTGCGCGTCGTCCGGCTTGTGCGCGTGGCGGCGGGATGTCATGTCCGATGGCGTGACAGCACCCTCGCGCGCCTCCCTCACTGCGGTCCTCGGCCCCACCAACACCGGCAAGACCCATCTCGCCATTGAACGTATGTGCGCCCATGCCAGCGGCGCGATCGGTTTCCCGCTACGGTTGCTGGCGCGCGAAGTGTACGACCGGGTCGTGGCGATCAAGGGCGAGAAGCACGTCGCGCTTATTACCGGTGAAGAGCGTATCGCCCCGCCGACCGCACGCTATTTCTGCTGTACAGCGGAGGCCATGCCGCGCGATGCCAAGTTCGGCGGTGCGACGTCCGGCCCCGCTGCCTTCGTGGCGCTGGACGAGGCGCAGCTGAGCGCGAACCGGGAACGTGGGCACATTTTTACCGACCGTCTGCTGCATACGCGCGGGCGCGAGGAGACGATGGTGCTGGGTGCGGGCACGCTGGCGCCAATGGTGCGTGCGCTGGAACCCGACGCCGAGATTATCGAGCGGCCACGTTTCAGCACGCTGACCCATGCGGGATCGGCCAAGCTGTCGCGCCTGGCCCCGCGCAGCGCCATCGTCGCCTTCAGTGCGGAGCAGGTTTACGCCGTGGCGGAAATGCTGCGGCGGTTTCGTGGCGGCAGCGCGGTGGTGATGGGAGCATTGAGCCCTGAAACGCGTAACCGCCAGGTCGAACTGTTTCAGTCGGGCGAAGTCGATTACATCGTTGCCACCGACGCCATCGGCATGGGCCTGAACCTCGACATCCGCCATGTCGCCTTCGCTACGCTGACCAAGTTCGACGGCATGCGCCAGCGCCGCCTGACGCCCGCCGAAATGGCGCAGATCGCAGGGCGGGCGGGGCGGCACCAGACCGACGGCAGCTTCGGCACGCTGTCCGGCATTGCGAAGATGCGCGGTGGTCACGATGCGCCCGCTGCCGAATTCGACGAGGAAGAGATTTACGCCATCGAGGAGCATCGCTTCGCGCCGATCACCAAGCTGTTCTGGCGCAATGCGGAACCGCGCTTCGACTCGCTCGACATGCTGGTTGCCGATCTTGAGCAAAGCCCGCGCGACACGGTTCTCCGCACCGCGCCGGAGGCGGTGGACCTGGCGGTGCTGAAACGGCTGGCGGCGACGCCAATGGCTGAGGACGTGCGCGGTGCAGGGTCGGTGCGGCGGTTCTGGGAGGCCTGCTCGCTGCCCGATTTCCGGCAAGCGGGCGCTGATACCCACGCGCGGTTCGTCGCGCGACTATGGCAGGATTTGCGTGGCGGCTATCTTGGCGCCGATTACGTCGCCTCGCGTATTTCCGAACTCGACCGGATGCAGGGCGATATCCACGCGCTTCAGGGCCGCATCGCCGCCATCCGCAGCTGGGCCTATATCTGCCAGCGGCCCGATTGGGTGCTGGCGCGCGACGAAATGGCCGCGCGCGCCCGCGGGGTCGAGGCGCGTTTATCGGATGCTCTCCACGCACGGCTGACCGAGCGGTTCGTCAACCGGCGCACAGCGGTGCTGATGAAGTCGCTTGGGCAGGATGCGGCATTGCTGCCGGTATCGCTGTCGGAGAACAGCGCGTTGCTGGTCGATGGTGAGACGATCGGCCATGTGGAGGGGTTCCGCTTCACTGTGGATGCCTCGGCACGCCTGGTGGATCGCAAACTGTTGCTGGCAGCGGGCGAGCGCGCCTTGCCGCGTATTCTGGCCGAGCAGGCAAGGACTTGGACGGCAAACGGCCATGACGGACTGGCGCTTAAAGATGGCGCGCTGTATTGGGAGGGACAGAGGCTGGCGTCGATCCGCAATGCCGCCACACGGTCGACAGTACAGCTTGTGCCAACGCGCAACCTTGCCGCTTTGCCACCGAAGCTTCGAGAGTCGCTTTTGGCGTCGTTGACGGACTGGCTCGTCGACAGATTGCAACCGCTCAAGCCGCTGGAACGGCTGTCCACCGCCGCCGCCGATGCGAAGACCGGATCCCATGCGCGCGCCGTGCTGCTGACACTGATCGCGCACCACGGCGTCGCGACGCGCGAAGCGGCGGGGCTGGAGCATTTGCCGAAGGAATTGCGGCCCTTCCTGCGACGGCTCGGCGTCGTTTTCGGCGCGCTGGATGTGTTCGTGCCCGCCCTGCTGAAACCCGCCCCGCGCAAGCTGTTTGCGGACTTGGCGCTCGACCACGCACCGCTTCATGCGGCCATGACGCCGGTAGTCGCTGCGGTGCGACCATTGCCTGCCGGGTATCGAGCGGCAGGGAAGCAGGCGGTGCGCGTCGATATTGCCGAGAAGCTGCTCCACGCCGCGCATGACGCGCGAGGCGGCACGAAGGAGCGACGGTTTCTGCTCGACCCGGCGCTCGCAATTTCCACTGGCCTGACCTTGCACAGCTACCGCGCCTTGCTGCGGGCGGGCGGGTTCCGTCATCATCCGGCACCGAAACTGGCACCCGGCACATTCGGACCGGCGCAACCGGACCGATATAGCTGGCGCCCGAACCGTCGCACGCGGCGCGCACCCAATACAAGGCGCCCCGCTTCCAGACCCGACAGCCCGTTCGCGGCACTGGCCGACCTCGCGCGGTGATGCGGATCGACCGGTTGCTATGTTGCCTGCGTCTCGCTAAATCGCGCGCCGTTGCGGGGCGCATCGTGCTAGCGGGGCATGTCCGTTGCAACGGGCAACGGGTAACGCGGACCAGCCATCCCGTGGCGGCGGGCGACGTGCTGACCGTGCCCATCGGCAGGACCGTTCGCGTGCTGGAAATCACCGCCCTGCCCGAACGGCGCGGGTCGGCCACCGAGGCGCAAGCGTGCTATCGCGCGCTTGACCCGGCGGCCCCAATCGCCCTAGCAGCACGACAAACGCCGCGTCCGCCCGAAGGACCGCAGCCAGAGACGAGCAAAAGGACTACGCCGCAATGACTTACGTCGTCACCGACGCCTGCATCAAATGCAAATACACCGATTGCGTCGAAGTGTGTCCGGTCGACTGTTTCTACGAGGGCGAAACGATGCTGGTCATCAACCCGTCCGAATGCATCGATTGCGGTGTATGCGAACCGGAATGCCCCGCCGAAGCCATCTTGCCCGATACAGAAGACGGGCTGGAGAAGCTGCTGGAGCTGAACACGAAATACTCTGCCGAATGGCCCAATATCACCAGCCAGAAGGCCCCGCCGCCAGACGCGGACGACTTCAAGGGTGTTGAAGGCAAGATGGAAAAGTTCTTCAGCGCCGAACCGGGTTCGGGCGACTAGACCGTACGGCCCGAACGGGCCCACCTTCCCCTATGGCACTTTTGCTGCAAATGCGTTATAATGGTGCGAGCGCCGGACGGATAATTACGTTCCGGCATCGAATGTAAACAACATCGCGAACCGCACGGTTTCTTCATTGCTGCGTCCGGCATGCATGTGATGTGCGTCCAGCCCGGATACGGGAAACCGCGGTATCGCTTTTGTGTGGAGCACCTATGGCCAAGCTAGTCTTCGAAGTTGGTGACCATGTCGTTTATCCCAAACACGGGGTCGGCAAGGTCATGGAATTGCAGAACGAGGAAATCGCCGGGATGCAGCTGGAGCTGTACGTCCTGCGGTTCGAAAAGGAACGCATGACGCTGCGTGTGCCGACCAACAAGGTCGAATCGATTGGCATGCGCAAGCTGTCGAGCGACAAGACGCTGAAGGAAGCGATGGAGACGCTGAAGGCCAAGCCCAAGGTTAAGCGCACCATGTGGAGCCGCCGGGCGCAGGAATACGAAGCCAAGATCAATTCCGGCGACCTGGTCAGCATCGCCGAGGTTACGCGTGACCTGTTCCGCCCTGAAGACCAGCCCGAACAAAGCTATTCGGAACGCCAGATCTTCGAAGCCGCGTCCAGCCGCCTCGCGCGCGAACTGGCGGCGATGGAAAAGACCGACGAGCCTGCCGCGCTGGAAAAGATCCTCGACGTGCTTCGCGAACATGCGCCGCAATATTACAACACCGAGGAAGAGGACGGCTGAGCTGGATCAGTCATATCATCCTTGAACACGAGGGTCGCGCCGCCGAGGCGCGGCCCTTTTTTCTTGAAGGATTTGCTCGATCAGGTGTATTGATATAGTAACACGCCGTTAGGGAGATCCGGCATGGTTCGACATATATCGAACATGGTCAGCGCAGCACTGCTTGCAGGCGGCGCGTTCACACTCGGCGCATGTTCGGCCGCGTCTTCTTCATATGGCGGCTTCGACGGCGTGCCCTTGGCCGAATTCGACACCGGTACGGCGAATATATCCGCGCTGGGCCTGTCGGGAATCGATACCGTCATTATCACTGAAGGTCGGGCGCTGGACATCGCTGTCGAAAACGACCCCGATGATGCCGTGCGCTTCCGCCTCGATGGCAGCTCGTTGGAAATCGGACGCGAACCGGGCAACTGGTCCAGTGGCGATGCCGCGATCATCCGCGTGACCATGCCCGCTCCAAGCGCGCTGGATATGTCCGGTACGGGCCGCATCGAGACAGCAGCGATGGCACCCGACGCCAGCATTTCGATGAGCGGGTCGGGCACGATGCAAGTAGCCAGTTTCGGCGCCGAAACGCTCGACGTCGAAATGAGCGGGGCTGGCAAGCTGTCCGGACGGGGCACGGCAAAGGTGCTCGACCTGTCGCTATCGGGATCGAGCGATGTCGATTTCGGCAGCCTGGTCGCGGATACGGCGTCGATCGCGGTGTCAGGCGCCGGAACCGTCATTCTGGAAGCGCGCGAGCGGGTTGTGGCGAATGTTTCGGGATCGGGCGACGTCCGGATTACCGGCACCGCGCAATGTGTGGTCAGCGCATCGGGATCGGGCAAAGTGTCCTGCCCTTCGGCCAATGCCAGTGCGACCACGACGGGCGCGGCGACGAACTGAAAATTCACGCGCCAGCAAGGGGGTATGGTGTTAAGCCCTTGCGCATGACGGCACCCGGCACCCGTATCGCGCTGTTGCTCGCTGCATCCACCTTGCTCGGCGGCTGCGTCGGCACCGTAGCCGATGTGGTGAAAGCGCCGTTCCAGATTGCGGGCAAGGCAGTGGATGCAGTCACCGTCAGTCAGTCCGAGCGCGATGAGAAGCGCGGTCGCGAATTGCGCGAACGTTACGAACAAATTGGCAAGCTGGACCGCCAATATGGCGATGCGCAGGAAGATTGCGCCGATGGAAGCCGCCGTGCCTGCGAACGGGCGCAGCGGCTCTATGCCGAAATGCAGGTACTGATGCCGACCGTTCCGGTCAGTCCGCGCAACTGACTTCAGGCGGCAGCGCGGGCCAGCCGGTCGTTGATTGCGCGCCCTACGCCATCGTGCGGAACGGGCGCCACCGCGATACGCGGCTGCGGGGATGCACTGGCAAGATGCAGGCAAGCGAACAGGCGCTGCGCCGCTTCGGCAAGATCACCCGTTCTGGACAGCGAAACATCGCCGGCTACCGCAGCGAAGCCGATTAGATATTCCCCCTCGCGCGCCATCGTCGCGTCCAGCCGCAGCGGTTTGCCCGGCGCGTAATGCCGCCGCATCTGGCCGGGTGCTTCTATCGATGCCGATGAGGAAGCGTTTACGGGAAAATGCAGCGACACCGGGCCGGGCCGTAACTCCTCCCACCGCGCGCCCGTAGAGTCCTCGCGCAATGCCAGAATGGTCGACTCCACGCCGCGCGCAGTGGGCCCGCCATCCAGCACCGCGTCGATCCGCCCGTCCAGCGTCGCCAGCACATGCGCCGCTGTCGTCGGGCTGACCGTCTCGCTGCGATTGGCGGATGGCGCAGCAAGCGGAAAGTCGCATGCGGCCAGCAGTGCCTGCATCACCGGATGCGCAGGGACGCGCACCGCCAGTGTCGGCAATCCGGCGCTGACTTGCGCCGCAATGCCCGCGTCTTCGCGCATCGGCAGCACCAGCGTCACGGGGCCGGGCCAAACATCGCGTGCCAGCGTTTCGGCAGCTTCGGGAAACTGCACCAGTCTGCGCGCGCCAGCTATATCGGCCACATGCACGATCAGCGGATTGATCGCCGGACGCCCCTTGGCGGCATAGATCCGCGCCACCGCCGCTGCATCGTCAGCTCGTGCAGCGAGGCCGTACACCGTCTCGGTCGGAACCGCGACTAGGCCGCCCCGTATCAGTATCGAAACCGCGCGCGCAATTCCGCCTGCGTCCGCTGCCAGCCGTTCCGTAGCGTTCTTGCCGTCCATCGCCCCGCCCTATACGATCCGCCCCTGCTATCTGCGAAAAAACGCATTACCTGCGATAAAACGCAGCCAGAAAGGTTCTCCCCGTGACCATCTTCACCCCCGCCACCCAAGACCAGCTGCTCGCCATCCGCGTCAATGCAGGTATTGCCGAGCTCGCGCAGTCGGAAAAATTCGCCGCTGCCGAGCCTGATATGGTGGAGGCCATTGTGGAAGGCGTTGGCCAGTTCGCCGCCGGGGAGTTCGCCCCGCTGAACCGCATCGGCGACACTGAAGGCGCGAAGCTGGAAAACGGCGTGGTGCGCCTGCCCGACGGGTTTGCGCAAGCGTATGAACATTATGTCGAGCAGGGATGGAACGCTATTGCCTCGCCCGTGCCGCATGGCGGGCAGGGCCTGCCCTTCACGCTCGCCTGCAACGTGCTGGAAAACCTCGGCACGGCGAACATGGCCTTCACCCTGCTGCCGATGCTGTCGGTCGGCGCGATCGAGGCGCTGGAGCATCACGGCAGCGAAGCGCAGCAGGCGAAATACCTGCCAAAGCTGGTGAGTGGCGAATGGTCCGGCACGATGAACCTGACCGAACCGCAGGCGGGTAGCGATGTGGGCGCGCTGCGCGCCACCGCCACTCCGGTTGCTGACGGCCCCCATGCCGGCAAATACGCGATCAAGGGGCAGAAGATCTACATCACTTGGGGCGAGCACGATCTGGCGAAGAACATCGTCCACCTCGTGCTGGCGCGTCTGCCCGATGCGCCGGCGGGCAGCGCGGGCATCTCGCTGTTCCTCGTGCCCAGATACCACGTCGCGGACGATGGCACGGTGGGATCGCGCAATGATGTGCGCTGCGTCAGCCTGGAGCATAAACTCGGCATCAACGCCTCGCCCACCTGCGTCATGTCCTATGGCGACAACGATGAATGCATCGGCGAGCTGGTCGGCACCGAGAACCGCGGGCTGATGGCGATGTTTACCATGATGAACAATGCCCGCATAAATGTCGGCAGCCAGGGCGTGCAAATCGCCGAACGCGCGTTGCAACAGGCGATGTGGTATGCGGTGGACCGGGTACAGTCCGCGCGCGCGGGCGGCACCGACAAGACGCCCAGCAAAATCATCGAGCATCCCGACGTGCGCCGGATGCTGCTGCGCATGAAATCGCTGACGGAAGGCATGCGCGCGTTGCTGTATTACACCGCCGGCTGCGTCGATCGCGGCACGCTGGGCGATACGGCTGCGAAGCAGCGCGGCGACGTGCTGGTGCCGATGATAAAGGCATGGGGCACCGATACCGGCATCGAAGTCGCCAGCATCGGCGTTCAGGTCCACGGTGGCATGGGCTTCGTCGAGGAAACCGGCGCGGCTCAGCATTACCGCGACGCGCGGATCGCGCCCATCTACGAAGGTACCAATGGCATCCAGGCCGCCGACCTCGTCACACGCAAGCTGGGGTATGAGAACGGCGCGGTCTATGGCGACCTGATGGAAGACATCGCGCGCGAATGCGCCGACGAACCGGCACTGTTCGCGCTGGCGGGCGATTGCGCGGCGATTGCGCGCTGGATGCGCGACGAGGGCTCGCTGGACGATCGACTGGCGGGTAGCGTACCGTTCTGCACCATGTCCGCCGTGGCGGTGGCGGCGTGGCAGATGGTGCGACAGCAGCGGGCGGTGGCCGAAGATACGCAATCAGTGTTGGCGGCAGTAAAGCCGGTCACGACGCGCTATTTCCTCGACCACATCGTGCCCGAAGCTGCCGGACTGAAAGCGGCGGCAACGGGCGGCGCGGACCTGTTCTACAGCCTTACGGCGGAACAGCTCGCCGGGTAACCGGTCAGTTCATCGTGTCGAAGCCCGGCGGGTTTTCCCGGGCGAATTCCTCGCTGAAGGCATCCGCCGGATCGCCGCGCAACTGGCGCTGCGGCGGCAGGCGTTCGCGCTCCACCTGTACGATTGCGGGCGCGGGCGCGGCACCGGGGGCCATCACGCGCCAGATGATGCCTGCGGTATCGTCGCTGGCCAGCAGTGCGCCATCCTGCGCCCACGCCACCCATGTCGGCCGTCCGCGCGTCTCGCCTTCGCCGTTCAGGAAGCCGGTCAGGACCGGCTGCGGCTTGCCCTGTGGATTACCACGCGCGTCATAGGAAACGAACACCACGTCGTAGCCCGACGCGGGCTTGCGGTTCCACGAGCCGTGCCGCGCGATGAATGCGCCATTGGCGAAGCGCGCGCCCATCCGGTGCCCCTCGCGCGTGAACGCCAGCCCCAGCGCGGCGACATGCGGGCCGAGCGCGTATTCTGGCGTGCGAGTGTAGGAGGAAACGAAGGTCGGGATCGGGCTGTCGACGCGCTCGTCGATATTGTCGCCCCAATAGACCCACGGCCAGCCATATTGCGCGCCGACCTGCACATTGGTCAGGTAATCGGGCACCAAGTCGGAACCGAGCATGTCGCGCTCGTTCACCGTGGTCCACAGCTCCCCGTTCCAGGGGTTCCAGTCCAGACCGTTGGGATTGCGCAAGCCCGCGCCGTAAATACGCGATGTGCCGCTCGCGATATTATATTCGTGGATCGCCGCGCGGCCTTCCTCGCGTGCCATGCCTTTTTCGCCGATATTGGAATCGGAACCGACCGCGATGTAAATATTCTCGCCCGCCGGATCGAGCGCGATATTGCGCATCCAGTGGTTCCCGGCAGCGGGCAGCGCCATCAGCGACTTCGCTTCGCCGGCCAGCGTGGTCGCGCCCAGCGTGTAGGGGAACGACACCAGCGCATCGTGATTGGCGATGTAAAGAACGCCGTCGGCCCAGGCAATGCCCGATGGCGAGGCGAGACTGTCGGACAGGGTGAATCGCCCTTCCGCCACCCCATCACCATCCGCATCACGCAACAAGACGAGTTCGTCGGGCGAAACGCCGCCCGCGCCCGCGCTGTCCATCAGCAGCCCCGCAATCCAGGCGGTGATGCCGCCCTTGCCCTCTTTGGCGGGCGCGCGGGTCAGCGTGACCAGCACATCGCCATTGGGCAGCGTGTAGACGACACGCGGATGGTCCAGGCCTTCGGCAAAACGCTGGACCTGCAAGCCCTCGGCGGCATCCGGTATCTCGCCATCGGCCCAGCCGATGGGATTGGCAATATTGACGGTCGGTATGGTCTGCGCATCGGGATCGACCAGCTGCGGATCGGTGCCGGTCACGGCGTCCACCGACAGCGAGGCGGTATCCCCGCGCGTCGCCCACCAGACAAGCGCGGCAAGCAGCACGAGGATGACGAGGAGGACGATGAGGATTTTGCGGAGACGGGTCATGGCACCGGCAAATAGATGCTGCGCCGCCTTGCCGCAATGCCGTGTGCCGCTATCGTGCCCGCCATGTTCGATTTTACGCCCGATACCGGCCTGACCAAGCCCGAACGCTATCGCCAGCTGGTCAATGCCGCCGCCAGCCTGGTCGACGGGGAAACCGACGCGGTTGCCAATATGGCGAACATCGCCGCACTGATGGCGGAATATCTGCCGGACCTGAACTGGGCCGGATTCTATCGCCTCGCAGGCGAAGAGCTCGTGCTCGGCCCGTTTATCGGTCGCCCCGCCTGCCTGCGCATTGCGCTGGGCGAAGGGGTCTGCGGCGTCGCGGCGGCGACAGGCAAAACGCAGCTGGTCGAGGATGTCGCTGCTTTCCCCGGACATATCGCCTGCGATGCGCTGACACAGTCCGAACTGGTGGTGCCGGTGCACAACAACGGGCGTGTCATCGCCGTCATCGATCTCGACAGCCCCACACGCGCGCGTTTCGATGCCGAGGACGCTGCCGGTGTCGAGATATTGGCAAAGTCAATTTCTTCCGCAATATCATCGGCTTGATTGGCTGCGCTCACCCGGAGTTGCAGCCAGGCGGCCCATTTCGGGACACTTGCCCGCAAACACCGCGACGGTGCGGGAAACAATGGTATCTTTTTCGTTAATTCCAGAGTCGCACTCCGATGGCGCGGCGTCCAGATTTGAGGGAAACGAACCAATGCGCATCACCCGTCCATCCATTGCAGCACTCGCGCTCGCAGGGGTCGCTTTCGGTATCTCGGCCCCCGCATTCGCCAAGGACGGGATGCAGCCGGACTTGCGATACCCGCCACAGGGCTATGAATTTGCCGTTCCGGGCGAACCCGGCATGCCGGTTCCAACCGCCGCCCAGCCGCAGCAACAAGTGATTTTCCAGCCGCAGCCGGTGGTGCAATCCGTGCCGTATCAGCAACAGGCGCCGCAATATGTTCCATCGCCCGTGGTGCAGCAGCTCCCTTATGAAACGCAGTATGTCGAGCAGCCCTACCAACCGCAAACCTATCAGACACCGGTGTATCAGCAGCAGCCCGTGGCGCCTGTGCAATATGCCGCGCCCGTCGCGCAGCCACCTTACCAGCAGCCCTATTACCAGCAGACCGCGCCCTCCTACGACCGCGAAGCGTGGCTGGATGAATGCTACGATCGCGTGCGCGGCGAGAACAGCGATCGCGGCAGCGCGGCTGTCGGCGGCGTTCTGGGTGCAGCGGCGGGCGGTGTCCTCGGCAATCGCATCGCGGGCAGCGGGCAGCGCCTTGGCGGAACGCTGCTGGGTGCAGGCATCGGCGGACTGGTCGGCGTGCTGGGTGGCAGTGCCATCGATCGCGGGGCCGGCAAGCGCGAGGCGCGCGAATACTGCGAGGATTACCTGACGCAGTACGAGGCAGGCCAATCTGGCAGCCAGTATTATCCGCAGCAGGTTGGCTATGGCCATGGCGGCTACGGCCAAGTCTTTCAGCACGGCGGCTACATCATGCAGCAACCGCAATACGGCTACTACCCCGCCCCGGTGCAATATGTTCAGGTGCTGGTGCCGGTCGAACAGCGCGCCGTCGTGCGCGAATATGTGGAATATGTAACCGTGCCCGAAACGGTTTACGAAGAAGTCGAGGTGGTCGAGGACGTGGTCCGCGAGAGAGTCATCCACCGCCCGGCGCTGACCAAACGCCTGCGCTACAAGAAGGGCAACTGAGCCAGGCGTTCCTGAGACGGACGGCCGACGGCGCTAGATATCGTCGCCCGTCAGCCGCTGGCACACCAGATCGAGCTGGTCGAGTGTCCTGTAGCGGATCGTGACCGTACCGGTGCGCGGGTTGGCATCCGCCTTGATCGCCACCGGCATGCCGAGACATTCCTCCAGATGCCGCTCGACCGCCGCAATATCCTCGTTCTTCGCCCGGTCGCCCGATAATGCGCGGGTTTTGTCAGCCACCGGTGTTTTTGCAGCACCGTCCTTCGCCAGCGTTTCGACCGCACGCGCGGACAGCCCTTCGGCAACCGCCTTTCTGGCAAGTGCCGCGGCGTTGTCATGCCCCACCAGCGCACGCGCATGACCGGCAGCCAGCGAGCCGTCTATCACCATCTCCAGCACTGCATCGGGCAGGGCCAGCAAACGCTGCATATTGGCGACATGGCTGCGCGATTTATCGACCAGTCTGGCGATTTCGGCCTGCGTCATGTCCTCCACACGCGCCAATCGTTGATAGGCTCGCGCTTCTTCCACGGGATTCAGGTCTTCGCGCTGGATATTCTCGATCAGCGCGATGGCCGCCACTTCGCCATCGTCCAGATCGCGGACCAGCGCCGGTATTTCCGTCAGCTTGGCCCGCTTCGCCGCCCGCCAGCGGCGCTCGCCGGCCACCAGTTGGTAACGGCCCAGCTTGCCTTCGCCATACCCCTTCAGGGAACGGACAACGATGGGCTGGATCACGCCGCGTTGCGCGATGGAGGCGGCCAGTTCGTCCAGCGCTGCATCGTTGAAGGTGCGCCTTGGCTGGTCGGGGTGCGGGGCGATATTGGCAACGGGCAGCATTGCCATCCCGGTCGAACCGTCGGGTTTTGCGCCGATCCTGACCAGCGGCTCCTCTCGCCGTGTCTCGCCCATCAGCGCGCCCAGCCCCTTGCCCAACCCCTTGGTCTGACGCTTTTTCTGCGTTTCGGCGCGCGTCGGCAGGGAAAACCGGATCGGGTCGGAGGGAGAGGTCATGCGGCTTTCCTCGTTTCGGGTAAACGCCCGATCAGTTCACGGGCAAGGGCGATATAGGCGCGGCTGCCGCTGCACGCATGATCGTACACCAATGCGGGCATGCCGTGGCTGGGCGCTTCGGACAGGCGAACATTGCGCGGGATCACCGCATCGAACACCAGTGCGCCCAGACAATCGCGCACATCGTCGGCCACCTGGTCGGTCAACCGGTTGCGCCGGTCGAACATCGTCAGCACGATGCCGAGAATGCCGAGGTCGGGATTGAATCGCTGCTGCACCTGCTCGACTGTCTTGAGAAGTTGCGACAGGCCCTCGAGCGCGAAAAACTCGCATTGCAACGGCACCAGCAAGGTATCGGCTGCTCCCAGTGCATTCAACGTCAGCAGCCCCAGCGACGGCGGACAATCGATGAAGCAGATGTCATGCCCACCATGTTCGGCCAGCGCCGAGCCGAGCCGCGCGGTGCGATCCTCGACAGACACCAGCTCGACCTCGGCACCGCTCAGATCGACTGTAGCGGGTAGCAGGTCCAGCCCCGGAATGTCGGTCTTGTGGAGGCATTGGGCCACACTCAAATCATTGACCAGCACATCATATGTCGAGTTGTCGCGATGGGCGGCATCCACCCCGACGCCGGTCGAAGCATTTCCCTGCGGGTCGATATCGACCAGCAGGGTTTTCCAGCCCGTCGCCGCCATCGCCGTGGCAATGTTTATTGCCGTGGTCGTTTTGCCGACGCCGCCCTTCTGGTTGGCGATGGCAACGGTAATCATTGTGCATTCCGCGTCAGGCGGGCGCAAGCGCTTCGCGTCAGCGACCCGGTGACGATCCCGGCATCCGGACTGGTAAGCGATTGTTTCACGTGAAACCCCTCCTTCAACCATTTCGGCAATTCTGAAAGCTCTTGGGATGCCGACTGGCCTTTCGGCAATATCCAGCGTGTCGTATGTGTGGAGAACGCGGCAGCAACCTCGAGCGTTTTGCGCAACGGCGCAAAGGCACGAGCGCTGATATAACTGACAGGCTCGGCATCTATCATTTGCACCCTTTTCCCGACAACCTGCACGTTTGGCAATCCCAATCGCGCCACTACACGGTCCAACCACTCCCATCTCTTGCGACGGGACTCGACCAGAATGACCCGCAGTTCGGGTTGTACTAGCGCAACCATAAGCCCGGGCAGGCCTGGCCCGCTTCCAAGATCGAGCCACCTTCCAACTGTTTCACGTGAAACACCATCGCAAAGCTGTATGCAATCGGCAATATGGCGGACCCAGAGAGCATCTTCAGATGCACGGGCGATCAGGTTTTGCGCCTTGTTTTCTACCAATAGCAACTCAGCATAGCGTTCGATCATGGCAAACTGCCGTTCGGAGCACTGCGAGGCTACGTAATCGCGGGCGCTATCTTCGGTTTTGATGATCACGTCGCCTGCTGCTCCAACCTTCGCGCGTGTACGAGGAGGGTTGCCAAAGCAGCGGGGGTAATACCCGGAACCCTCCCCGCTGCCGCAAGGTCGGTGGGCTTATAGCGGGTCAGCCGTTCCACCATCTCGTTCGAAAGTCCTGGCAACGCGTCATAGGCAAAATCATGCGGCAGAACGACCGTCGCACTGGCCCTAAGGTCGCGCAATTCCGCGTCCTGTCGCGCAAGATACGGCGCGTAGCGCGCATCTTCCACCAGCTCCTGCGATACGTCCGCATCGACATCGATGTCGCGCGACAGCAGTCCGGCCTCACGCAAGTCGTGCAGAGTCACGGTGTCGAAACGCAGCCAGTCGGTCAGCGCCTGCGTCCCCGCATCGCGACGCACGTCCAGCCCGGCATCCGCTAGTGTGCCTGCCGCCATATTCTGTTCAAGCCCCGCCATCAATCCGGCGCGACCCGCCTCTCGTGTTTCGAACCACTGACGGCGCGCCTCACCGACGCACCCCGCTTCGATGGCCAGCGGTGTCAATCGCGTGGACGCATTGTTCGCCCGCAACCGCAGCCGGTATTCCGCGCGCGACGTCAGCATCCGGTAGGGCTCGCTGACACCATGCAATGTCAGATCGTCCAGCATCACCGCGATATAGGAATTGGCGCGATCAAGCGGCGCAGGCGTCTTGCCCGTGGCGCACGCTGCGGCGTACATGCCGGCCACCAGACCTTGCGCCGCAGCTTCCTCATAACCGGTGGTGCCGTTGATCTGTCCGGCGCAGTATAGGCCCGGCATAGCTTTGACTTCCAGGGCCGGTGACAGGGCGCGCGGGTCGATATGATCGTACTCGACCGCATAACCCGGCACCATCATCTCGACCGTTTCCAGCCCGTCCATCGTGCGCAGCATGGCAAGCTGAACATCGGCGGGCAGCGAGGTGCTGATACCGTTTGGATAAACCATCGGCGTTGCCAGACCTTCGGGTTCGAGGAACACCTGATGCCCGTCGCGGTCGGCGAAGCGGTGGATCTTGTCCTCGATCGACGGGCAATAGCGCGGCCCCTCCGCATCGATGGAACCCGAAAACAGGGGTGAGCGGTGCAGGTTTTCGCGGATGATATCGTGCGACTGTGCGTTGGTGCGCGTAACGGCGCAGAAGACTTGCGGGTTTGTGCGTTGGTGCGTCAGCAGCGACATGGTCCAAGGGTCCGCATCTGAAGGCTGTTCCGCCAGAACGGCCCAGTCGATGGTGCGCCCATCCAGCCGGGGCGGCGTGCCGGTTTTCAATCGCGCCATCGGCAAATCGGCAGCGCGCAACTGCGTCGCCAACCGCGATGCCGCGGCCTCGCCCATCCGGCCACCGGTCAACCGTTCCTCACCCCGAAACAGTGTTCCGCCAAGAAACGTGCCAGTACACAGAATGACGGCCTGCGCGTTAATGCTCGTGCCATCGCCAAGCTGCAGGCCTGTCACCTTACCACCGGTCATGACTAGGGCAGCGGCCTCGCCTTCGATAATGGTCAATCCGTGCTGACGCACGACGACATCCTGCACCGCCGCCCTGAACAGCGTCCGGTCGGCCTGCACGCGCGGACCCCAGACGGCGCTGCCTTTGGAACGGTTTAACATGCGGTAGTGAATAGCCGCAGCATCGGCAGCTTGCCCGATCACCCCGTCGAAAGCATCGACCTCGCGCACGAGGTGGCCTTTGCCCAATCCCCCGATGGCAGGATTGCAGCTCATTGCACCAACCGTTTGTCGGTCGAATGTAACCAACCCAACTTGCGCACCCATGCGCGCGGCGACGCACGCTGCCTCAACGCCAGCATGGCCCCCACCTACTACAAGGATATCGTAAGGCTTCATCATATAACGATTTAGGGCGATGCAACGGGTGTCACAAGCCATGTTTCACGTGAAACACTCGTGCTCATTTACCGATGCAGAAGCGCCCGAACAGCGTATCTAGCATATCCTCGGTCGCGGTTTTCCCGACCAGCCGGTCGAGACATTCGCGCGCACGGCGCAGGTTTTCGGCGACGATAAGCAGGTCAGCGCCATCTTCGATAGCGGCCAGCGCAGCGTGCATTTCCGCGACAATAGTATGCTGGCGCGCATTGAGCGCAACGCGCCCCGCACGCGGCATCGCCAACCGGGCCCTGTCCGCAAGCGCGTGTAGCAAAGCCGGGATTTCGTCGCCTGTTTTTGCCGAGACGTGATAGTCGATATTCTCAGCGGCGACACTATCCCTCACGTCAGACTTGCTCCGCACCCGCCAGCTCCCCTCCGGTGCCTCTGCCCCGGAACCCATCCACAGCACCAGATCGGCGGAATTCATTGCCTCGCGCGCTCGCGCCATGCCCATCCCCTCCACCGGGTCATGCGAGGCATCGTGCAGGCCCGCCGTATCAGTCAACATCAGCGGGATCCCCTTTATCGCGATGGTACGTTCCAGCACGTCGCGGGTCGTTCCGGCCACCGGCGTCGCGATGGCCGCATCCTCTCCGACAAGCGCATTGAACAATGTCGATTTGCCTGCATTGGGCGGTCCGGCAAGCACGATACGATACCCTTCCTTCAACCGCTCGGCACGCGGTTGCGCCAGCCAGCCTGCAATATCCGCGGACACATCGCACAATCGCTGGTCGAATTGCGCGGACACCCCCTGCCCGTCTTCCTCATCCGAGAAATCGAGCACACTCTCGACTTCGGCACTTAGCGCCAGAATGGCATCGCGCCATTTGGCAAATTGCCGCGACAGCGCGCCATCCGTCAAGGCGAGCGCATGACGGCGCTGCAATTCCGTTTCCGCTTCCAGCAAATCGGCCAAACCCTCAGCCTCGGACAACGCCAGCCGCCCGTTGGTAAAAGCGCGGCGCGTGAACTCCCCCGGCATCGCAGCGCGAAGACCGGGCAAGCGAACGAGCGCCGCTTCCACGACACGAATAATCGCCGCACCGCCATGCAAATGCAGTTCGGCACAATCCTCGCCTGTGGCGTTGTTCGGTCCGGGCAGCCACAGAACCAGCGCATGGTCGAGAACCTCGCCCGCCACATCGCGCAACGCTCTCAGGGTTGCCCGGCGCGGCTCAGGGCGCTTCCCCGCCAGTGCGGCAAGCGCGGCACCTGCATCCGGCCCGCTGATACGCATGACGGCGATGGCCGCTGGCGGACGCCCGCTGGACAACGCAAAAATCGTATCGGTCACGCTGGACTTAGTCGCTCTTGGATTTGCCACCAGTTTTCGGCGCATTCTGTGCCGCGGCACCGGCCGCGCTCGCTCCTTCGACGAAGTTCTGGAACAATTTCATTCCGATCTGGCCCATCGGGGCAAGCTGTTTGGCGAAATCCTGCAGCTGGTCGGGATTGGTAACGCCCTTCATCGCGCTGGTCATGGTATCGACATAGGCTTCGTTCGCCTTGCTGATATCGGGCAAGCCCATGAAGGCGCGCGCTTCGGCAGGCGAACAATCGATTTCAATCTGGACTTTCATGGTACGGTGCCTTTCGACTTGCGAAATGTTGTCTCTTGCCAATCAGGATTGGCATCGCGAGGCTGCAAGCGATAAGCGCATTCTTGCAGAAACCCAAACATGACCGGGGAAGTTGACTTTATGAGCACGACAATGACGCTGAAGACGCTGGACGGGGCAGACAGCTTCTCGGCATACTTCGCGCGCCCGTCCGGCAAGCCCAAGGCCGCCATCATCGTGATCCAGGAAATCTTCGGCGTGAATGCCGGCATTCGCCGCAAATGCGACAAGCTCGCCGAAGAGGGCTATCTTGCCATCGCGCCCGACCTGTTCTTCCGGCTCGAACCCGGCATCGAGCTCAATCCCGATATCGCGCGCCGAAATGGACCGGGCAATGGAACTGTTCGAAAAATACGATCCCGACATGGGCGTGCGCGATATCGAAGCGACGATCCGCTGGATCCGCACCGAAGCCGGCGTCGCCAAAGTCGGCTGCGTCGGGTACTGCCTGGGTGGCAAGATGGCCTACATGACCGCCGCGCGCACGGATATCGATGCGTCGGTCGGCTATTACGGCGTGATGATCGACCAGATGCTGGATGAAGCAAAGGCCATCGCGCATCCGCTGCTCCTGCATGTGCCCACCGCCGACCATTTCGTGGATGGCGATGCGCAAAAGGCGATGCATGACGGGCTGGACGACCACCCCAAGGTGACGCTGTACGATTACGAAGGGCTGGATCATGGCTTCGCAACCGAGCACGGCGAGCGCCGTAACGAAGAGGGCGCACAACTGGCCGACAAGCG
This sequence comes from uncultured Alphaproteobacteria bacterium, assembly GCA_963838735.1. Taxonomy (GTDB): domain Bacteria; phylum Pseudomonadota; class Alphaproteobacteria; order Sphingomonadales; family Sphingomonadaceae; genus Parerythrobacter_A. The sequence continues at coordinate 73,804 of CAWISG010000006.1, read as the reverse complement.
CACGCACGAGTTTTTCGCTACGCACCTGGCCTGAGGCAAGTGGCGTTCAAGCTCGCCTCTCCGCGCTATGTGATCCCGCTCGTTCTTGTGGGGCTTTGTGCGCTGGCCGCGCTTTGGCCGGGTACGCGGTGGGCGCTGCTCGCGCTGGTGCCGCTGGCCGTGATGGCGCTGTGGGATTTTTTGCAAAGCAACCACTCGCTGCGACGCAATTATCCGCTGTTCGCGCGCATCCGGTGGGTGATGGAAGACCTGCGCCCGTTTGCGCAGGCGTATATCGTCGAGGACGATCTGGAAGGACGGCCGTTCAGCCATCAGGAGCGTGCGCTGGTCTATGCCCGCGCCAAGGGCGATCTCGACTCGCACCCTATGGGAACCGAGCTGGACGTCTATTCCGACGAATATGAATGGCTCGGCCATTCCATCGCGCCGAACGACACCGTACCGGAGCACTGGCGGTTGGATATAGGCGGTGCTGATACAGGCAGGCCCTATTCTTCGGCGCTGCTGAACATCTCGGCGATGAGTTTCGGCTCGCTATCGGCGCGCGCTATCGAAGCGCTGAACCTTGGCGCAAAACAAGGAGGCTTTGCGCACAATACCGGCGAAGGCAGCATCAGCAAATATCACCGTGCGCATGGCGGCGACCTGATCTGGGAGATAGGCAGCGGCTATTTCGGGTGCCGCACCGATAATGGCGGTTTCGATTCGGGGCGCTTCGCGGAACGCGCGCAGGCCGATCAGGTCAAGATGGTCGAGGTCAAGCTGTCGCAAGGCGCGAAACCCGGCCATGGCGGCGTTCTGCCGGGACGGAAAGTGACCAAGGAAATTGCCGAAGCGCGCGACATTGCAGTGGGCGAGGATTGCAACTCGCCCGCCGCGCATCGCACCTTCGACACGCCCACCGGAATGCTGGAGTGGGTTGCGCAGCTGCGCGAGCTATCGGGTGGCAAGCCCGTCGGCATCAAGCTGTGCGTTGGACAACCGCATGAAGTGTTCGCCATTGCCAAGGCGATACTGGAAACGGGGATAGCGCCCGACTTCATCACGGTGGACGGTGCGGAAGGCGGCACCGGCGCGGCACCGCTCGAATTGTCGAATTCCGTCGGAATGCCGTTGCGCGAAGGGCTGATCTTCGTTCGCAACGCTTTGGTCGGCACGGGCCTGAAAGGCCGCATCAGGATCGGAGCCTCGGGCAAGATCCATTCCGGCGCACAGATGGCCAAGGCGTTCGCCATCGGTGCGGACTGGTGCAATGCGGCGCGCCCTTTCATGTTCTCGCTGGGCTGCGTCCAGTCGATGCAGTGCCATACCGATCATTGCCCCACCGGCGTCGCCACACAGGTCGCCTGGCGGCAGGAGGGGCTGATCGTCGAAGACAAAGGGCCGCGCGTCGCCCGGTTCCAGAAACAGACGCTGCATTCGCTGCGCGAGATCGTCATCGCGATGGGGCTCGACAATCCGTGGCAGATCACACCGCAGGACATGCGCGAACGCATTAATGGCGCGCGCTCGGATTCGATCGACCGCATCTACCCGTTTGTGGAAGAGAACGCTTTTACGCAAGGCGGCGAAATGTACGGATTTGCACGACATTGGCATGCGGCACGCGCCGACAGTTTCCGCCGCGCCGCCTGACCCCCCCCCGCGTTCAGTTCAAACCGGCAAAACCCATCACGGTACGCACGAGCCCGTCATCCAGCGAAGCAGGAAGCTGACCTTTCAATCCGGCACGACGTTTTTCGACATCGTCGGCAATTTGGATACGCCGCATCTCCCAATCCGGGCAATCGCGGTTCGCGATAGAACGGTCGGCAAGCCGATTGATGCCCGAATGCCGGTCGTCCCGCGCAATACGCGCCAGCACGACGCGTAACGCGACTTCCTCTCCTTCCAGCAGCTGAAAGAAATTGCGGCCGTTATACAGCAGGAAACCGGTTATGCCGGCCAGCGCATTGTGTCGTATGCATTGGTCTACGATGTCATTTACCGCGTTTGCGGACAGGTTGGGTGCAGTACTGATATAACTATATTGCCTCAACATGTCGAAGCCTCGCACAAATCGGTTACCATCTTAAGTCAGTCGGTTTGCAAAATCCGGTAACAGCTGTCCGGCATCACCGATCAAGCGAAACAACGGCGGACATATTGTTACTACGCCTTCTTGCTTACTGGTTCATATTGTCGAAAAAATCCTCGTTGGTCTTGGAATCCTTCATCTTGTCCAGCAGGAATTCCATCGCATCGATGGTACCCATCTGCATCAGGATTCGGCGCAGCACCCACATCTTCGACAGTTTGTCTTTCTCGACCAGCAACTCTTCCTTGCGGGTCCCGCTCTTGCCTACATCCAGCGCAGGGAAGATGCGTTTGTCGGATACCTTGCGGTCCAGCACGATCTCGGAGTTGCCGGTGCCCTTGAACTCTTCGAAAATCACCTCGTCCATGCGGCTGCCGGTGTCGATCAGCGCGGTGGCGATGATGGAGAGCGAGCCGCCTTCTTCAATATTGCGGGCAGCACCGAAGAAGCGTTTGGGACGTTGTAGCGCATTCGCGTCGACACCGCCGGTAAGCACCTTGCCCGAGCTGGGCACCACGGTGTTGTAGGCGCGGCCCAGGCGGGTGATCGAATCCAGGAGGATGACGACATCGTTCTTGTGTTCGACAAGTCGCTTCGCCTTTTCGATCACCATCTCGGCAACCTGGACATGGCGCGTCGCGGGTTCGTCGAAAGTGGAAGAAATCACCTCGCCCTTCACGCTGCGCTGCATGTCGGTCACCTCTTCGGGGCGCTCGTCGACCAGCAGCACCAGCAGGAACACTTCCGGATGATTATCGGTGATGGCCTTGGCAATGTTTTGCAGCAGCACGGTCTTACCGGTGCGTGGCGGCGCGACAATCAGCGCGCGCTGGCCCTTGCCCTGCGGCGAGATGATATCGATCACGCGCGCCGACTTGTCCTTGTCCGTCGGATCGTTGCTGTCGAGCGTCAATTTCTCTTCGGGATAAAGCGGCGTGAGGTTGTCGAAATTGGTACGGATGCGAACCTGGTCGGGGTCTTCGAAATTCACCGAAGTCAGACCCGTCAGTGCGAAATAGCGTTCACCTTCCTGTGGCGCGCGAATCTGCCCTTCGACGGTATCGCCGGTGCGCAGGCCCCATTTGCGGATCTGGTTGGGCGAGACGTAGATGTCTCCCGGCCCGGCGAGATAGTTGGCGTCGGGGCTACGCAGGAAACCGAAGCCGTCCTGCAGCACTTCGATTGTGCCCACGCCCATGATCTGCTCTTCGTACTCCTCGTCTTCCGCCAGCTCGCGCAGGATGGAGAACAGCAGGTCCTGGCGGCGCATGGTGCCCGCCGCTTCCACGCCAAGTTCTTCGGCCATGATGACGAGTTCGGCGGATGCCTTCGCCTTGAGGTCTTTGAGATGCATAGTTTCGTGTCTTTCAAACGCCGTTGGCGGCGCACGGGGGGTTCGACGGAACAACGGGTCGTAGGGCTTGGAGAAAGCAGACCAGTGCGGCTCAATAGCCGGTTGCACCGTTACGGGTCGGGATTTACGCCGCTAAACCAGGGGCGTCAACGTATCACGCAAACGGTTTGACGATCGCCAGCACCACGATCAGTGCCACCGCAATACCCGGTACTTCGCCCCAGAGGCGCAACTGTCGCTCGGTCAGCGGCCGCTCGCCCCGCGCCATCGTCTTGGCGCGCGATACCATCCAGCCATGATAGCCGGTCAGGGCAATGACCAACAGGAACTTGATCTGGAACCAGGTTTGCGTGTGCGCGGCGACGATGCCGACCATCAGCAGGCCGAGCACCCATACGACCAAGAGGCTGGGCACCAGGATGATCTTTCGCAGCAGACCGGTGCGATGCGCCCACAGCGCCTCTTCGTCGGACCCGGCGGCGGCAGGGTGCATATAGATCATCTGGCGTGGCAGCATGAATAGTCCGGCCATCCAGAAGATGACGAAGATGATATGTCCGGCCTTGAGCCACAGATAGATGCTGCCGAGAAACTCCATAGAACAATCTTATAATGTGTCCCGCACCCAAGGTCACGCGGGATCGGTCGCGCACCAGCTCGACCAGCCGTTCGACATGCGCGATCGGCGTATGCTGGCCGATACCATGCCCCAGATTGAAAACATGGGGCCGGTCTGCGAATGCGCGACGCACCGTGCGAACACCCTTTTCGAGTGCTTCGCCGCCGGCCAGCAGCACCAGCGGGTCGAGATTGCCCTGCACCGGCAGGTCTGCGGGTAACGCAGAAGCCGCCCATGCCGGATCGACCGTTTCATCGACACCCACCGCCCCCACACCGGTCTCGCGGCAATAGGCCGGCAGCTTCTCGCCTGCACCCTTAGGAAAGCCGATGACCGGCACATGGCCGTGTGTTTCGCGCAAGGCAGCGACGATGCGGGCATTGGGCGCAATGACCCAGCGTTCGAACTCACGCGGCGCCAGCGTTCCGGCCCAGCTGTCGAACAGCTGCACCGCCTCGGCCCCAGCGTCGATCTGCCCGCGCAGATAGTCGATCGTCACGCGCTCGATCGCCATCAGCAGTTCTTCGAACGCGACAGGGTCGCGGTACGCCATAGCGCGCGTATCGTACTGGTCGCGGCTGCCCTGGCCCTGCACCATATACGTCGCGACGGTCCACGGGCTGCCAGCAAAGCCCAGCATCGTGATACTGGTGTCAATCTGCGCGCGCACCTTGGCGACAGTGTCGTAAACCGGCGCAAGGCGTCGCGGCACGGCCTCCAGCGCATCGAGCGCGCTATCGAGAAGGGGCGGCGACAGGCGGGGGCCTTCACCGGCAACAAATTTCAGGTCCTGCCCCATCGCATAGGGCACGATCAGGATATCGGAAAACAGGATCGCCCCGTCGAACCCGAAACGGCGCAATGGCTGCACAGTGACCTCGGCAGCGGCATCGCTATCGTAGACAAGGTCGAGAAACCCCCCTTTTGCGGCACGCAATGCGCGGTATTCGGGCAGATAGCGGCCCGCTTGCCGCATCATCCAGAGTGGTGGCCTGGTGTTGCGCTGGCCCAGCAGCGTATCGAGGAGCGGTCCCGGCATGACCGCGCATCTGCCGCACAAAATGCGCGACGGAAAGGGACTAAGAACAAAATAAAAATGATTTTATAAAGGATTGATGGAGTCTGTTGGGTCTGTGGATTGCGGGCAAAAGCGCTTCATCCCGATGTTTTCCGTAACCTTTGCGTGCAACCAGCCTGTCCCGACTCGCTGCCGCCGGTGAGTCAAATACCGACTTTGCCCGTTATTCACATGGTGTCGACAAGCGCTCTGCGGTGTTAACATCAGGGCATGCAAAAGACTCGCAGCGGGGGTGAAAACAGGTGTCGGACTTGTCGTCAGCTTCATCCGGTGGTTTATGCCGGTGCTTGTCCACACGCCGCTGCCGGACTGTCCTTTCGAGACCGAAACCTCATGAGCCGCAAACATCTGCACCTGGTGTCCGATTCTACCGGCGAAACGCTGGAGATGATTGCCAAGGCGGCGCTGGCGCAGTTCGAGGAAACCGACATCGTCCGCCATTTCTGGCCGATGGTGCGTTCGCGCCAGCATCTCGACAGGATCGTACCCGAACTCGCCGCGCATCCCGGCCTGGTGCTGTTCACGCTGGTCAACCATGAAACGCGCGCGCGGCTGGAAGACCATTGCCGCCAGCTTTCGCTGCCCACGATCCCGGCGCTGGATGCCGTGACCGAAGCGCTGGAAGCGCAACTGGGGCAGGAGGCACAGGCGCGGCCGGGACGCCAGCACTTGATGGACGAGGCCTATTTCCGCCGCGTCGACGCCATTCATTTCACCATCGCGCACGACGATGGCATCGGATCGGAAAACTGGGAGGAAGCCGACATCGTGCTGGCGGGCGTGTCGCGCTCGTCCAAGACGCCGACCAGCATTTACCTCGCCAATCGCGGGTACAAGACGGCCAATATCCCCCTGGTGGTGGAAAGCCCGCCGCCCGATGCACTGTTCGGTCTCGACAACCCGCTGGTCGTCGGGTTGACCACGGCGCCGGAACGGCTGGTCCAGATCAGGCGCAATCGCTTGCTCAGCCTGAACGAGGAATCGCAAACTGCCTATATCGACGATGAAAAGGTGCGGTCCGAAGTGCAGTTCGCCCGGCGGATGTTCGCGAATAATGGCTGGCCGGTGATCGACGTGACGAGGCGCAGCATCGAGGAAACGGCCGCGGCAGTCATCAAGCTGTATGACGATCGCCAGCGCACACGGATGAGTCCGGCGCCCAGCGGGACGTTCGAAGGTGCGAAGCCGATATGACGCCCGGCCCGCATCCGATCGCGCATCCGATCGCACATCCGATCTTGGGGCCAGGCTTCGTGCTCGCCTCGCAAAGCGCCTCGCGCAAGGCGATGCTAGCAGCGGCGGGATTGCAGTTCGAGGCGGTGGCTGCCGATATCGACGAACGCGCCATCGAACGCGAAATGAACGGTGCGCCTGCCGATGAAGTGGCACAAGCGCTTGCCACGGCCAAGGCCATGGCGGTTTCGGCGCAGCATGCTGACCGGCTGGTGTTGGGCAGCGATTCCCTGGTCGAGGTCGCCGGTCGGCGGTTCGACAAACCAGCGGACAGGGCGCAGGCTGCCGAGCATCTGCGGTTCTTTGCCGGCAAGGCAATGCACCTGCACAGCGCGGCCAGCCTGACGCGCGGCAACCGCGTGCTATGGGTCGGTCACGACCGCGCCGTGCTGCATGTGCGCATTTTCGACGACGCCTTCATCGAAGCCTATCTCGACGCAGAATGGCCTGCCATCGCCGCGTGTGCTGGCGGTTTCCGTATCGAAGCGCGCGGGGTGCACCTGTTCGACCGAATCATCGGTGACCGGTTCACGATACTGGGCATGCCTCTGCTACATGTGCTGGAGGCGCTGCGCACCGTTGATGGTGGCGTCCAAGCGGACCAGGCATGAACGGGCGGGACATGCGCGGGCGACCCTATGCCCTCGTTATCGGCGATCCGGTGGCGCATTCCAAATCGCCGCTTATCCATCGCTTCTGGCTGGAAGAATGCGGGATCGATGCCGAATACGGTGTCGAGACTGTGGCCGAGGGCAAGCTGGCAGGATTTCTTGCGCGCCACCGCGCTAATCCGGCCTGGCGCGGCGCAAATGTTACCATGCCGCACAAGCAGGCGATCCTGCCGCTGCTCGACCTGCTCGACCCGCTGGCCAAGCGGATCGGCGCGGTCAATACAGTGGTGCGTCAAAGTGACGGGGCGCTGGTGGGTTACAACACCGATGCAGGGGGATTTCTCGAACCATTGCGCCCCTTGCTAGCGCGCCCGCACCTGTTTCGTATGGCGCGCATCGTCGGCACCGGGGGCGCGGCCCGGGCTGTTGTCGCGGCATTGGCGGATGAAGGGTTCACGCTGGTCCTGATCGGGCGTGATCCGGCCAAGGCGCGCGCGATTCTCGATGAACTTGCGCCCGATGGCGAGCATCATACCGCACCGTTGTCGCATTTTGCCGAACCGACCGATTTTGTCTTCGACGACCGCGAGGGCATATTGGATCTCGTGGTCAATGCCTCGCCGCTCGGGATGGACGGCCAGCCGCCGCTGGTGCTGAACCGTTCGCATATTCCGCCCGGCAGCGTGCTGTACGATATCGTGACTGTTCCACGTGAAACATCGTTCCTGAAAACAGGAAGGGCGGACGGGGCGGTGTGCTTCGACGGCATGGATATGTTGCTGGGCCAGGCTGTCGAGGCATTCGAGCGGTTCTTCGAACAGCCGCCGCTGCGTGCCCGCGACGGCGACTTGCGACAAAAACTGTACGTATGACCGGGGGGCCGATAACCATCGGGCTGACCGGTTCCATCGGCATGGGCAAATCGACCGTGGCGGCGATGTTCCAAGCGGCCGGTGTGCCGGTGTTCGATGCGGACGCAACGGTGCGGGCTTTGCAGGGACCGGGTGGTGCCCTGCTGCCCGTGATCGAAGCCGCGTTTCCGGGCGTGACCGGCGGTAATGGCGTGAACCGCGAAGCACTTGGCGCAATAGTGTTCGGCGATCCGGTCAAGCTGAAGCGGCTGGAAGCTATCGTGCATCCGGCAGTTGGGGCTGCGCGGGCGAAGTTCTTGCGCGACGCCGCCGAAGCGCCACTGGTCGTTTTCGATGTACCGCTCCTGTTCGAAACGGGCGGGGATGCGGCGGTGGACCGGGTCGTCGTTGTGTCCGCACCGGAAAAGGTTCAGCGTGACCGTGTGCTGGCGCGTGACGGCATGACCGCGGAAAAATTCGCCGACATCGTCAGCCGCCAGACGCCTGACGCGGAAAAGCGCGCGCGCGCCGATGTCGTGATCGATACCGGTCAGGCGCTCGAAGCCACGCAGGCCGACGTTGCCGCGCTGGTGGAGCGGCTGCGCGACAATATCCGATAACCCGTTGCATAGGCTTGCCAGCCCTGCGTCGTGCCTGCGATAGTTTGTCTATGACGGCGTTGCGCGAAATCATCTTCGATACCGAAACCACCGGCCTCGATCCCCGGCAGGGCGACCGCATGGTCGAAATCGGTTGTGTCGAGATGGTCGGGCGCATGGAAACCGGGCGGACCTTTCACGCGTATTACAATCCGGAACGCGACATGCCTGCCGGGGCCGAGGCGGTTCACGGGCTGTCGGCGAGCTTCCTGTCGGACAAGCCGCTGTTTGCCAACACGGTGCTGCCGCTGCTCGATTTTATCGGCGATGCCCCGCTGGTCGCGCATAATGCCAGCTTCGATTTCGGCTTTCTCAATATGGAGCTGGAGAGGTGCGGGCGACCGCCGGTCAGCCTCGACCGCATGATCGATACCGTGGCCATGGCGCGCAAGAAGCATCCGGGCGCCAAGAACTCGCTCGATGCACTCTGCACACGCTATGGCGTAGACCGTAGCCACCGGGTCAAGCACGGCGCGTTGCTGGATGCCGAATTGCTGGCGCAGGTCTATATCGAGCTGACCGGCGGCAGGCAGATCGGGCTTGAACTGGCAGCGGAAGCTGTGCCAGCCGATGACACCCCTGTGCCGGTTTCGGTTCGCAACACCCAGCCCCGCCGCGCGCCGCGACCGCATACCGCCAGCGCCGAAGAGATAGTGCGGCATCAGGCGTTCGTTGCCACAATCGACGGTGCGCTCTGGACGAGATAGCGTGGACGCGGTGATCGGGCGGCGATAACAAAGGGTGCAGGACGGCACGCCGACCCAACCAAGCCCGAACGAGGATGCAACCTATGGATATTCGCATTTCCGGCCATCAGGTCGAAACCGGTGCCGCTCTCCAGGATCATGCGACGCAGCGCCTTACCGCGATGGTCGAGAAGTATTTCGACCGCGCCATCTCCGGCCACGTTACCTTCGGCAAGGCTTCCAGCGCCGCGTTCAAATGCGATATCGTCGTCCATGTCGGCAAGGGCACTATCGTTCGGGCAACCGACGACGCCCACGACGCGCATCAGGCCTTCGATCAGGCTGCGGAAAAGGTGGACAAGCAACTGCGCCGGTACAAACGCCGCCTGACCGACCGGCATGAGCAGGCCGACCATGCAGCCAGCGAGGAAGCTGCCGCCTACCGTATCTTTGCCGCCACGGACGAACCCGAAGCGGAAGAAACGGTCGATACCCCTGCAATTATCGCGGAAACCAACACCGACATTCCTGAAGCAAGCGTGGCGGATGCCGTTATGATGCTGGATCTGCGCGACACACCGGCGCTGCTGTTTAAGAACGGCGCGACCGGGCGGCACAATATGGTCTACCGGCGTGCCGACGGGTCCATCGGCTGGGTCGAGCCGCATTGAGCATGCCCCCGCCACCGGCGCCGCCTTCCGACCTGCCCGATGCCGGTGCGACTGCGCATTTCCGTGCGCTCGAGCGCCTTTATGCTTCGGCCCCGGTCAACGCCCTGTTCGATTCCCGGCTCGAAATATTGGACGAAGGCCGCGCGCGCGTCGTTTTCAAGGTCACGGAGGGCGCCTATCATGCGGCAGGTGCGGCGCATGGCACGATCTATTTCAAGATGCTGGACGATGCCGCCTTCTACGCCGCCAATGCACTGGTCACCGACCGTTTCCTGCTGACGACATCGTTCAACCTGCATTTTACCAAGCCGGTGCGTACCGGGGAAGTCATCGCCGAAGGACACTGGGTCAGCGGACGCCGCCGCGTCTATGTCGCGGAATCGCGGCTGATCGACAGCGAAGGCGACGAAATCGGGCGCGGCACCGGCACCTTCATGCGTTCGCATATTCCGCTGGCGGGCCTGCCGGGCTATGGCGACCTCGCAGCGTGACACGACTTCTCGCGCATCTCGAAGTTACCGGATTGATGCGCGCGGTGCAGGCGGAAGGCGGCTTTGCGACGGTTATCGCGAAAGGTGAACGCGACGCCGGCACCCTGCTGGTGGTCACCACGCATAACGGCGCGCCTGCGCGTTTGTACGAGCGGATGCCGGGGTTAACGGGTGAACGGATATTCACCGCGACTCGCGATCAGGATCCGCAGAACCCCTTGGATTTTAACGAATATTTAACGAAAAGGCGGCGTCAGGACAGCGATATCTGGATCGTGGAACTGGACATCGCAGATGCGGAACGCTTTATCGCACTGCAGCATGAATGACTTGACCTGATTTCATTTGAAACTAGTTTAGCGCTCAGTAACCGAGGCGGAGGCGGTCGTTCGGGCATATCGGCCTGGTGACACGCACGCAGACGGGAACCGGCCGGCAGGCTAGAGTTTCGGAACGGCAACGTGGTGCAGGGCACCGTTTAGCGATTGCCTGTTTCCGCCTGCGCAGGTCCGGTTACCGCTCAATGAACGGATATCATGGGTCGCAAAACGACACTCACCAACCTTACGGTTACGGCAATCACGCTCGGCTTCGCAACGGCCGAGATTTCCGGCGCTGTCGCACAGGGCGATGATGCCCTGCCATTGGAAGACAAAGCGCTGACCGAAGAAGTGGTTCCCGTGTTTGTTTCCGAGGAAGTGGTGCAGTCCATTCCGGTTGAGACCGTGACCGACGAAGCATCGCCCGAAGCGCAGATCAATGCGCAACTCGTAGCTGCCGCCGTGCCCGAAGCGGGCTCGTTGCGCCAGCTGGTCCGCCGTCTCGATGCGCCTGCCGATCTCGACCGCCAGATGGAATGCCTGGCCGGCACCGTTTACTTCGAAGCCCGCGGCGAACCGATTGCCGGGCAGCTCGCCGTTGCCAAGGTTGTGATAAATCGCGCGCAATCGGATGTATTCCCGTCCACCTATTGCGATGTTGTCTATCAACGCAGCCAGTTCTCGTTCGTCCGCGGGGGCAAGATGCCACGCATCAAGCGCGGTTCCGCGGCATGGCAGCGGGCCAAGAAGATCGCGCGCATCGCCCATGACGGGTTGTGGGACAGCGAGGCTAAGGACTCGCTCTATTTCCACGCACGCTATGTTTCGCCGCGCTGGAGCCGGACCAAGAGCCGCCGCGCCGCAATCAAGACGCACATCTTCTACCGGTAATATGACAAGGCGGAGCTAGGCTTCGTCACGCAGTTCGACCCATACCGGCGCATGGTCGCTGGCCCGTTCGCGCCCGCGATGGTGCTTGTCCACGCCAGCACTGGCCAGACGGTCGGCCAGCGTGGGATCGAGCAGCAGGTGGTCAATGCGGAAACCGTGGTCGCGTTGCCATGCGCCGGCCTGGTAATCCCAATAGGTCCACACGCCGCCGCCCGGATTGAGCGTGTCGATGGCGTCGGTCCAGCCATCCGCCAGCAATCGCATATAGGCATCGCGCGAGGCGGGCTGCATCAGCGCATCGTTCGCCATGCGTGCAGGGGACCAGACATCCTTGTCCTGCGGGATGACGTTGAAATCGCCGACGATGGCGGTCGGAATTTCCCCTGCCCATAGATGCTGCATCCGGGCGCGCAGGCGTTTCATCCATGCCAGCTTGTAATCGAATTTCGGGCCAGGCTGCGGATTGCCGTTGGGCAGGTAGATGCTGGCGACGCGCACCCCGTTCATCTCGGCTTCGAGATAGCGCGATTGCTCGTCCGGTTCATCGTCAGGCGCGAGCAGCGGTAGGCCGCGCTGCGTCTCCACCGGCTTTATCCCGTCGGCCAGTATTGCGACACCGTTGAAGCCCTTTTGCCCGTGCCAGATGGCATGATAGCCGATCTTCTCGAACGTATCGGCGGGAAATCCCTCGTCGGCGGTCTTTATTTCCTGGAGGCAGGCGACGGTGGGCCGCGTTTCCTCCAGCCATTCGATCAGGCGCGGTAGACGGGCCTTGATCCCGTTTATGTTGAAGCTGGCGATTTTCATGGCCGCGATACGTAGCGGCTTTTGCGCGGCTTACCTACGGCGTTTAGATACCGAAACTGGAGCCGCAGCCGCATCCGGCGGCAGCCTGTGGATTTTCCACCCGAAACGCCGCTCCGCCCAGCGATTCGACGAAATCGACTACGCTGCCAGAAACGAGGTCGAGCGAGACGGGATCGACCACCAGCGAGACGCCGTCCGTCGTGCTGACGGCATCGTCGTCCGCCGGAGCGTCGGCAAGGTCGAACTTGTACTGGAAGCCGGAGCAGCCGCCGCCTTCGACCGAGAGCCGCAGGATGGCAGGCTTGCTCTGGCGCTGCGCGATGGCGGCCACGCGGGTTGCCGCATCGGGCGTAAGGGTCAGCGTGTTAGCCATAGTAGCAATATAAGCCTTCTGTGGCGCGTTCTCAAGCTATCCAACTAGGCCGTCTGGATATAGTCGCGCAGTGCCTCGGCTTCGTGTTGCACTTCGTCGATCCGTGCCTTCACGATGTCTCCAATGGAGATGAAGCCCGCAAGCGCGCCATTGTCGAGCACGGGCAAGTGACGGATACGGCGGCGGCTCATCAGGGCCAGCGCTTCCAGCGTGCTGGTCTGCATCGTCACCGTGATGGCTGGTGCGGTCATGATCGCTTCGACCGGACCATCCAGAAACGCGCCGCGCCCTTCATCCGCATTTTCAGCCAGCCGGTAAACGATATCGCGTTCCGAACAGATGCCCGCCACCGCACCATCGCGCAGTACGGGAATGGCGCCGATACGCTTGGTGGCCAGCAGGCTGACCACTTCGCGCACCGGAGTGGCGATATCGCAGGTGATGACGTCGGTGTCCGGGCCATCCGTCGTGCGGCTGGCGATAAGCTGTTCGATATCCATGTCTGCTGAACACTCCCCCGTTCGTGTGCAAACAGTGTGGCACGAAAAACGCATCTGTCCAGACGGCACGCTAAGATTGCGCCGCAGTCAGAGGACGACCGGCGGCCAGTTTGCATGCGACTGCTTGCGTTTGCGGCGCTGGGGCGTGCATAGCATGGCCGCATGGTACCCCAGTCACCCCTCGAAGATCCGGACAATGCCAGCTACGCCTGGGACCGTTACAAGCGGCTGATGTGGTTCATGCTGGCGCTGACGGTGGGCGTTGTCGTGCTGGCGCTGTGGTTCATGTATGACGGGGACAGCGCGGTCTCGGTGCATTATTACATCGCCATCGCGCTGGGCATATCCTTCACCATGCTGCTGACCGGTGCGCTGATGGGGCTGGTGTTCCTGTCGAGCGGCACCGGGCACGATGAAAGCGTGACCGATCTGATGAAGGACGACAGCTGGGACAATGACGACGGCTTGAACGATGTCGACAGGGATGCACGCAACTAGGACTGGTCCCGCGCGATCCGGTATCCCTCTATCGCGACTGTAGCCGGTACTCGCCAACCGGCACGCCGCCGATCAGGTGTTCCTGGATAATCCGTTCCAGAACCGCCTCATTGCACGAATGGTACCAGACGCGGTCCGGCCAAACGACAGCAACGGGTCCGGCTTCGCAAATTTGCAAGCAGTCGGCCTTGCTGCGCTGGATACCGCCGGACCCTTCACCAACCGGACCGGACCCGCGCTTGGGTCCGGCCAGGCCGAGCTGCTTGAGGCGCTTTTTCAGATAGCCCCACGCCGCCTTGCCCTCTTCCGCCGAGCAGCATTTCTGCTTTTCCGACACGGCGCACAAAAAGATATGGCGTTCCACCGTCTCGCCGCCGATCTTTGCCAGCGCCCGTTCCGCTTTTGCCAGTTCCTTTACGGTCATTCGGCGGGATCTTCGGTCAGCCAGCGGTCGAGCCAGCCGAATACAGTCCGGTGCCATTGCAGCGAGTTTTTGGGTTTCAGCACCCAGTGGTTTTCATCGGGGAAGAACAGAAATTGCGACGGGATGTTGCGTTCCTGCAAGGCGGTGAAGCTGGCCAGCCCTTGCGTATAAGGCACGCGGAAATCCTGCTCGCCCGCCACCACCAGCATCGGGGTCCGCCACTTGTCGACGTGATTGACCGGGTTCCACCGTTCGTAAAGCGCGGTGTTTTCGGCGTAGGAACCCATGAAATCCCAGCGCGGGAACCACAATTCCTCGGTCGTGTAATAGAAGCTGCGCATGTCGAACAGGCCGTCATGCTGCACCAGGCATCTGAACCGGTCGGGCCACTGCCCGGCGATCCAGTTCATCATGTATCCACCATAGCTCGCGCCCATCGCGCAGGCGCGGGTGCCGTCGATAGCCGCGTCCTTCGCCAGCGCGGCGGCGAGGCCCAGTTGCAGGTCCTCCAGCGGCTTGCCGCCCCAGTGGCCGCGGATAGCATCGGTGAAATCCTGCCCGTATCCAGTGCTGCCGTGGAAATCGACCGAGATCACCGCATAGCCCTGGCTCGCCAGCACGCGCGGGTTCCAGCGGCTGGACCAGCTGTCGTTGAACGACCCCTGCGGCCCGCCGTGGACGTAAAGGATGGCGGGGAGCTGCGCGTCGCCGGTGGCTTCGGGTCGGGTGATCTGGCCCCACACGGTATCGCCGCCCGCGCCGGCAAAGCTGAACCGCTGGGTCATCACCGAACTGCGCTGGCCCAGAATGCTGGCACCGACGTCGGTCAGCGGACGGGCGGTAGCGTAATCGGTGGACAGGTAGAGTTCGGACGGGCCGCTTATCGCATCGCGGGTAAACAGCAGGCGGTTGTCCGCAAGCGGCATGACATTGCCGATATGCGCCTCGTCGCCTGCCATCAGGTCAAGCCGTTCGACGGTCCCGTTGCGCGGGTCGATGCGGAAGGCGGGCGTATCGAGCACGTCCTGCGCCGTGGCGATGAGATAGCGGCTGTCGGGCGTCCAGGCGAGGGTGCCGAAGCTGCGGTCGAAATCTTGCGTCAACGCCTCGGTCAGGCCGGTGCGCAGATCGCGTAGCTGCACCACCAGCCGGTCCGACTCGTAGCCAGGTCGCGCCATGGCGAGCCAGGCGAGTTTCCTGCCGTCGGGCGAGGGCGTTGGCGCGGTGTCATAGGCGGCGTTGGCCTCGGTGATGTTGGTGGGCGCGGCGGCGGTGAGGTCGGACCAGAAGATATCGGTATTGGTGCTCAGCGGCTCTGTCGCATCGGCTTGCTTGGATACGAACCAGATGCCGCTGGAATCCGCAGCCCATGCCACATCGCCGCCATCGCCGAAGGGCTGCGTCGGGGTATCGCCGACCAGCGCGCCCTCGCCTACCGGCCCGTCCAGCGCGGTGCCGCCCCCGAAGATAAAACCGGTCGGAACCTCGAAGGCGAACAGGCGGCTGTAGGTGCCTGGCGTTTCCCAGCTATCCCAGTGGCGGATGAACCCCTTGTCGCCTTCATAGAGGCGGCCGGTGCCGGGACCCGGCATGTAGGGCGTATCGGCGAAGCCCCCGCGATGACAGGGCAGCGATGTGCAGCCGCGTGGTGCGTCCGCCCACACCACCAGCTTGCTGGCATCGGGCGACAGTTTGTAGCCGCCCAGTGGCGTCTCGGCATCGAGCACGAAGCTGATGGCCCCTACCTTACCCTGCGCACTTATCGTTGCGCGCCAGAGGCGCGAATAGCCGCCTCCGTTGGAGTTGATCTGGCGGTCGGAAAGGAAATAGAGCGTGCCATCGGGTGCGAAGGTGAAATCATACGCATCGCCGTCCAGATCGAGCGCGACCGGTTCCGCATCGGCATCATACAGGTCGCGCCAATAGGCCGTTGCCGTACGTTTATAGGTTTCGCCATCGGTGTGCGTGACGGGGTAGACGGCGTAGCGACCATCTGCGGTGACGACCGGCGCACCGAGTCGCGGCATGGTCACCAGATCCTGCGCCGACATCGGCGTGCGTGCAGGCGCGTCAGGGGCTGTATCCTGCGCGGCGGCGGTATGGGAGACGCCTGCCAGCAGCAGACTGGCAAGCAGGCTGGCGGGCGCGATGCGGGTTTTCGAAGGTGCGGTCATGCCGTGATGGTTGAACCCGCGCCGCCGCAGAATCAAGACATCGTGCGCGTCAGCCGCGTTTGCCGGCAATCCGTTCGATCTCGGAGCGGACCATTTTCTCCACCATGTCGGGCAGGTTGGCATCGAGCCATTGTGCCAGCATCGGCTTCAGCAGGGCGCGCGTCATCTCCTCCAGCGAGGTTTCGCCGGACCGCACGATCTGCGGCGCGGCACCGGGCTGCGACAGCATCGCCAGCGCGGCGAAACTGTCCTGCATCGACCGGCGCGCACCGGCATTGACCAGCGATTCGCCCTGGTCGTGATGCGTATCGAAATCGAGATCATCGCTCACATCGGGGTTTTTTTCGAACGCAGTATTGTCGTCCGCGAAATTCGATTCGGCCAGTTCCGCGTCTGCCAGTTCCGCGTCAGACAGGTCGAGCACTTCTGCGGCTTCCTCCGCGTCGGCAGGCTCGGCCTGCTCTTCGGGAATGCCGGCACGGGCACGGCGGCGGCGCGTGTCCATCGCTTCGCTGCGATTGTCCCGCGCGATCACCTTCTTGATGGAAGCGAGGATTTCCTCGACCGACGATTCGCTTTCGCCCCCTGCACTGCCGATGTCATGCCTGCCCATACTCGGTAAGTCCCCTGCTGTTGTGCGCGTGCCGTCAGCGATCGAACCGGCGCAGCGCGCTGTCGTCCGGCACATCTTCGACGGGGATTTCCGCTGTGGCGGCGGGGATGTCAACTGTCCGGGTGGATTGCGCCACCGGATCGGGTTCGCGGCGCCAGTCCCAGATGCGCCCGCGCACCCGGTCGTAATTTACCACCGGATCGTAAAGCAGACCCCGTCCTGTTTCGGCATCCGCAAGTCCAAGATCGCGCGCTTCGGCGCGGCCCATCGCGGCGAGAAGCGAGAAACCTGCGACATAGGCGTTGCGGCGCGCCGTCACGAGCTGGGAGCGCGCCACCAGCAATTCCTGTTCGGCATTCAGGACATCGAGCACATCGCGATTGCCGATGGAGTTTTCCGCGCGCACGCCTTCGAGGCTGAGTTCCGCTGCACTGACGGCGGTTTGCGCGCTTTGGATAATCGCATTGGCGGCGGTGTAGCTGGAGAAAGCGGCGCGGGTCTGTGCAATGACGTTGCGCTCGGTCGCGATGGCCTGTTCCAGCGCGGCCGCAGCGCCCGCCTGCGCGCGGCGTTCCAACGCCGCCGGACGCCCGCCCTGGAAGATCGGTATGCTGAGCCGGAGACCCGCATTTGCGGTTGTTTCCGCTTGAGCGAAACCCTGCGAGGTCGGGCCGCCCAGCGTGCCGAAGAAGTTGCTGTAGTCGCCGCCGATGAACGCGGACACGGTGGGCAGGCGACCGGCACCCGCCACGTCGATATCGAACCCGGCGGCTTCGGCCCGTTCGCGCGCGGCGATCAGGTCGGGATTGGCTTCAAGCGCGACATCGACTGCCATGTCGGCGCTTTGCGGCAGGCCCGGCAGCGGAGGCGGCGGTTGCAGATCGTCCGGGGCCTGGCCGACCAGTTCGATATAGGTTTCGCGCGCCGCGATCAGGTTCGCTTCGGCGCTGCGCAGGTCGCTGGTCGCCAAGGCGAGGCGCGATTGCGACTGCGCGATATCGGTGCGAGTCAGGTCGCCGATCTCGAACCGGTCGCTGGTCGCTTCCAGATTAATGCGCAGCACCGCGACCTGATTGATGGATAGCCCCACCAACGCCTGGTTGCGGATTACGTCCATATAGGCGGCGACGACCCGACTGAAAAGCTGCGATTCGCTGCCGCGCAATTCGGCACGTCCCGCATCGACGCGCGTTTCGGCGGCGCGCACGGCGTTCTTCACCGCACCGCCGGTATAGAGCGGCACGTTGAGATCAAGGCCGACCCCAAGATTGCGCGACGGCGCGGTAAAACTGTTGGAGGAGGTGCGCAGGAATTCGATATACGTCGCGTCCGCCGCCACGCCGGGCAAGCCTGCGGCGCGTTCGATCTGCACACCTTCGTCGGTGGCGCGCTGTTGTGCGCGGGCGGCTTCCA
Source organism: uncultured Alphaproteobacteria bacterium (assembly GCA_963838735.1). Lineage (GTDB taxonomy): Bacteria > Pseudomonadota > Alphaproteobacteria > Sphingomonadales > Sphingomonadaceae > Parerythrobacter_A. The sequence continues at coordinate 55,461 of CAWISG010000006.1, read as the reverse complement.
GCGAGGGGTTGCTGCGATAGGCGGCGGCCAGCGCCTCGCGCAGCGTATCGGCTTGCGCGACGGTCGGCAGCCCCATCGCACAGCTCGCCAGAGCGGCACCGAGGAGCCGACACCCCGTCATGTTCAGAAGCTCCAGGCTTTCGCGCGGTCAAACTCGGCGAGGTGCGGGATGGCGGTTTCGCCCAGCGGCAACAGCGCCACACTCTTGCCGTCGCCCGCCTGGCGTCCGGTAGCGATGCGGGTGATGCGGCCCTCGACCAGCCCGGTGACGATGCGACCATCGGGATGCAGCCGTTTGGCGAGCGCAGGCGGCACCTGCTCCAGCGCACCATCGACGAGTATCAGCGAGACGGGTTGCGCGCCGCGCGCCGCCTTCAGCGCCTGTTCCGGGGTAATGCTGTCGACGCTTGCCACCAGCGGTTCGACCAGAGCGGCAAGGTAGCCGCTGCCCGCATCGACGATGAGCACGTTGTCACCCAATTGCGGCTGCGCCTCGGCCAGCAGCATGCCGTAGAATACCGGCGCGGCCATGCGCCGCCCGTTCGCCAGCGGCACGGAGCGGTCGATATAGGCACTGCCGCGCGCCTCCTGCGGCACGAAATCCTCGCGCGGGACCATACCCATGCGGGCCAGCACGAAGGGTTCGTTGACGCCGCTGGTGCGCAGCTGACTGTCCACCATCGCCTTGCGCGCGATGGCAAAGGGGGAAGCGGGATCGGTAGTTTCCATAGCGTCGTTCATCCGGAGGTGTCGCTCGTCCGCAGATTGAGCATGTGTATTACACTGACAATACAGTTGGTCAATCGTCCTTCTAGGCACTGGCGCCCGTCTATGCACCCGATTTGCGCGCATCCAGGCGCTTTGCAAAGCCGGAGACTGTGTCCTAGCTATGGCGGCAATATCAATTCGCGGCCGGTTCGACCGGCAGGAGCAGCAGTTCGATGAGCGACATGACACATATCAGCGAAGCCGACCTGATCGACAGCGTGGCCGATGCGCTGCAATTCATCTCCTACTACCACCCGATGGACTACATCCGCGCGCTGGGCGAAGCCTACAAGGCGGAGCAGGGACCGGCGGCGAAGGACGCTATCGCGCAGATTCTGACGAACAGCCGCATGTGCGCCGAGGGCCACCGCCCGATTTGCCAGGATACCGGCATCGTCAACGTGTTCGTGCGCTGGGGGCAGAACTGCCGCCTTAAGTCGAACCGCAGCCTGCAGGACGTGGTCGATGACGGGGTGCGGCGCGCCTATACCGATACCGACAACACGCTGCGCGCCTCGATTCTGGCCGATCCTGCCTTCACGCGCCGCAACACGCGCGACAATACGCCGTGCGTGCTGTCGGTGGAAATGGTGCCGGGTGACACGGTGGAGATCGACGTGGCGGCCAAGGGCGGCGGCAGCGAGAACAAGTCCAAGTTCAAGATGATGAACCCCAGCGACAACATCGTGAACTGGGTGGTCGAACAGCTGCCCTCGATGGGCGCGGGCTGGTGTCCGCCGGGAATGCTGGGCATCGGCATCGGCGGCACGGCAGAGCATTGCATGAAGCTGGCCAAGCTGTCGCTGATGGAGCCTATCGACATGGCGCAGCTGAAACAGCGCGGCGCGCAGAGCGACCTCGAACAGCTGCGGATCGATATCTTCGATGCAGTGAATGCGCAGGGGATCGGCGCGCAGGGGCTGGGCGGGCTCTCGACCGTACTGGACGTGAAGATTTACGATGCGCCCTGTCATGCTGCCGGCAAGCCGGTGGGAATGATCCCGAACTGCGCTGCCACGCGCCACGCACATTTTACGCTCGATGGCAGCGGGCCAAGCTATCTGGAAAAGCCCGACCTTGATCAGTGGCCCGACGTGAACTGGCAGCCCGATGCGGCCGCACGCCGCGTCGATCTCGACACTCTGACGCCCGAAGAAGTTGGGAGCTGGAATCACGGCGACCGCATCCTGCTGTCGGGCAAGATGCTGACCGGGCGCGACGCCGCGCACAAGCGCATCGCCGACATGATCGCGAAGGGGGAGGAGCTGCCGGTCGATTTTACCAACCGTGCCATCTATTATGTCGGCCCGGTCGATCCGGTCATGGGCGAAGCGGTCGGACCCGCCGGCCCCACCACCGCGACGCGGATGGACAAGTTTACCGAACAGATGCTGGACCTGGGCCTGCTGGCCATGATCGGCAAGGCGGAGCGCGGGGCCGATGCGGTGGAAGTCATCAGCCGGTTCAAGGTGGCCTATCTGATGGCGACGGGCGGTGCGGCCTATCTGGTCAGTCGCGCAATCAAGTCCGCCGAAGTGGTCGCATTCGAAGACCTCGGCATGGAAGCGATCTACGAATTTACGGTCGAGAACATGCCGGTGACGGTCGCGGTCGATGCGGCGGGCAACAATGTCCACACGTTGGCCCCGGCGCACTGGCGCAAGAAGATCGCGAAGGAGAACCTGCTGCCGACGGGGTGAGGGGTGTGGCCCGATGAACGACCCTGTCCGCTCGACCGTCGCGCTGGTCGCTGCCCGGTTTCGCACGTAGACGATGCGCATGGCCCCGCCCGTACCCGATACCGGTTCCCAAGCTGTCCGCATGCCGGGTCAGCTGCGCATGGTGGTTTGGTCCATCGTGGCCCTGTGGCTTGCCTATTTCGTACTGACGTCGCTGCGCGGGGTTATCCTTGGGTACGAAGTACAGCAGGCGTTCGGGATCGACCTGCACACTGCGATGCTGTGGCGGCGCGCGCTGGTTTGCCTTGCCGGGGTCGGCATCACCCTGCTGATGTGGCTGGCGCTGCGCTTTGTCGAGGACCGCTCCATCGGCGTGAAGATCGCCGCCTCGCTGGTGCTGGCCCTGCCTGCTGCGGCAACCGTGGCGCAAGTCAACCAGACGCTGTTCGCGCCGGTGCAGCACCAAATCGGGCACGAATGGCAGAAGCGCAATCTCAGCCCGTGGAGCCGCGAGGATGCGGGCGACATGCTCGATCGGGTCGCACCGCAGCCGGGACAGGGCGCACCGGCGGATACCCGCGCGAGCGGGCGACTGGACCCCGGCCGGTTCCGCTGGCTGCAACTGGTGGACGTGGCGCTTGGGCGGTATTTCCTGTTTGTGGCCTGGGCCTCGATTTACTTTACCATGCTCGCCATCGGCCAGACGCGGGTGGCGCAGCAGCGCGGCGAGCGGTTCCGCAGCGCCGCCAAGGCCGCCGAACTGCGCTCGCTACGCTATCAGGTGAACCCGCATTTCCTGTTCAATGCGCTTAATTCGCTGAGCGCGCTGGTGATGACGGGGCGGCGCGAGCGGGCGGAGGAAATGATCCAGACGCTGTCGCGTTTCTATCGCCACAGCCTTGCCGATGCGCCGGCGGCATCAGTGACGCTGGCGGACGAGCTGGCGATGCAACGCCATTATCTCGATATCGAAGCGGTTCGTTTTCCCGACCGGCTGGTTGTCGCTTTCGTTACCGACGAGGATGTCCTGACGGCGCGTGTGCCAGGCATGATCCTGCAACCGCTGGTCGAAAACGCGGTGAAATACGGCGTCGCCGCCAGCACCCAACCTGTCACGGTGACGGTGTCCGCCGAACGGCAGGGCGATATGCTCATGCTCGAAGTTTGCGACGATGGCACCGGCGCGAGCGACACCGCGCCGTCGGGGTCCGAAACGGGCCTGGGCATCGGCCTCGCCAATGTGGTGGACCGGCTGCGCGCTCTCCATGGTGCGGCTGCCAGCCTCGAAACGGGGCCGGTCGAGCGCGATGGCAACGCCGCCTATTGCACCACACTTATGCTCCCGTTCTCAACGCATGACTGACCCCGCCACGCCGCTGCGCACCCTGATTGTCGATGACGAGCCGCTGGCGGTGGAGCGGTTGCGGCTGGTGTGCGAGCGCCTCGCCGGCATCACGGTGATCGGCAGCGCGGCGGATGGCGAGACGGCCATCGCACGCAGCCGCGACATGCGGCCCGACCTGGTCCTGCTCGATATCACCATGCCAGGGCGGGACGGCCTGTCCGTCGCGCGGGCTCTGGCGAAACACGATCCGGTTCCCGCCATCGTGTTCGTCACCGCGCATAACGATTTTGCCGTCGAGGCATTCGACCTGGAAGCGGTGGACTATGTCCTGAAACCGGTCGCGGTGGAGCGGCTGGAGCGGGCCGTTGCGCGCGTTACGGCGCGACGCGGAACGGACGCTGCCGGTGCGCTCGGCCCCTATCTCGCCGAGCTATGGGTGCCGCACCGTTCGGAGCTGGTGCGGCTTGATACAGGCGCGATCACCCGTATCGATGCCGAGCGCGATTATGTGCGGCTGCACACGGCGGAACGGTCCTATCTGCTTCTGCAAACGATCACCGGCCTGGAAAAGCGGCTCGATCCCGAAGCCTTTATCCGCATCCACCGCTCCACCATCCTGCAGCGCGATGCCATTGCGGGCTTGCGGCATGACGGGTTGGGCGCGTGGTCGGTCGATATGGCCGATGGCGAGAACCTGCGGATTGGGCGAACCTATCTGAAGCAGGTCAAGGCGATGGCGGGAAGATAGGGCGAGATCCCGGTGCGCAGGCTGGCGAACCTGTGCCAGATATGCCAGACGTCGCCTATGGCAGTCGCAGTCGTCTTCATTTTGGGCATCGTCAATTTCGCGCTGCACCGCGCCGTACTGGAAAGCCGTCACCCGGTGATCGGGCGCGATGTGCTGGTGCGGGGCGGCATGGCACGCCGGGTCGCTTTCGGTGCGGAGCTGTTCGCGCTGATCGCCGCGATGGGGCTGGCATCGGCAGGCTGGATGGCGGCAGCGTGGGCCTATGCGCTGTATTCGGCTGGCAACGGGTTGTCCGCCTGGCTCATTCTGACGCGGCGGCTGTAGGGTATGGCGCAGGCTGCTGCCGTAGCACGGCTGTTTCACCTGAGCGATATCCATTTCGGTCTGGAAGACCGCGCGGCACTGGCTTGGGTGGAAGACGCGGTGGCCGCCGAACGGCCCGACGGGGTGCTGATAACGGGCGACCTGACTATGCGTGCCCGCCACCGCGAATTCGCTGCTGCACAACGCTGGATTGCGGGGTTGAAAGCCCCCGCCACCATCGTCGTCGGCAATCACGACATGCCCTATTTCAATCCGGTCGAACGCGCGTTCACGCCCTATCGCCGGTTTCGCAGCGTCGAGCGGGCTGTGTCGCGAATGCCGGAAGTGCCGGGCCTGGCGGTCATATCGCTGAAGACTGCAGCGCGTGCCCAATGGCGCGCAAACTGGTCGAAAGGCTGGGTAACGCGGCGCGCGTTGCAGGCATGTCTGGCCGAGATCGATGCCCTGCCCGCCGGGACGCAGGTGCTGGTCACCGCGCACCATCCCTTGCGCGAAACCGGCACGCAGGGGACGGCCTATACGCGCGGCGGTACACGCGCGCTGGCCGAACTGGCCCAGCGCCCAGTTGCGGCAGTGCTGACGGGCCATGTCCATGATGCGTTCGATATCATGGAAGCCACACCGCACGGACCGGTCCGCATGATCGGGGCAGGCACCCTGTCGGAACGCACCCGCGCCACACCGCCCAGCTACAATGTGCTGGAATGGGATGGCGCGACGCTGTCCGCCACGGTGCGGACGCTGGACGCTTGATACGAAAAGGGCGACACCGTTTCCGGCACCGCCCCTTTTCATGATCCCTGCAAGCCGGATTACCGCTTGGAGAACTGGAAGCTCTTGCGAGCTTTCGCGCGGCCATATTTCTTGCGTTCCACCACGCGGCTGTCGCGGGTCAGGAACCCGGCGGCCTTTACCGTGGCGCGCAGCTCGGGTTCGTAGCGGGTCAGCGCCTGGCTGATGCCGTGCTTCACTGCGCCAGCCTGGCCCGACAGACCACCGCCGCGCACGGTGGCAACGACATCGTAACCGCCTTCGCGATCGGTGATGACGAAAGGCTGGTTCAGGATCAGGCGCAGCGTCGGGCGTGCGAAATAGGTTTCCTGATCGCGGCCATTGACTGTAATCTTGCCCTTGCCCGGCTTGATCCAGACCCGCGCGACGGCATCCTTGCGGCGGCCCGTGGCATAGGCGCGGCCATGTTTGTCCAGCGCCTGCTCGCGCAGCGGCATGGTGCTTTCGGCGATGGCGGCGGCGTCTGCGTTGGGCGCATCGCCGGCGATGTCCTTGAGGTCCGACAGGTCGGAAACCGTTTTGGTTTCTTCCTTGGCGTCCGCTTTGGGTTCAGCCGCTTTGGATTCGGCGGGCCCAATTTCTTCCGCCGTCACGTCGCTCTTGGCGTCTTGCGTGGCTGCGGCATCCTTGGCCGGCGCTTTCTCGGCAGATGCCTTTTTCGCAGCAGGCTTCTTGGCGGCAGCGGTCTTGGCTTTGGTTTTCGGCTGGGCGGTTTCGGCAGCAGCTTCGGGTGCAGCCTTGGTTTCCGCTTTCTCGGCGGTTTCCGGTGTCTTGTCGTCGGCCATCAGTTGGATGCCTTGTTCTTGCGATTCATGGAGGCGATGTCGAGTGTTTCGGGCTGCGCACCGTCATGGGGATGTTCGGTACCGGCATAGAGGTGCAGCGCCTTCATCTGCGCGCGCCCGAGCGGCCCGCGCGGAATCATCCGTTCGACGGCCTTTTCCAGCACGCGTTCGGGGAAACGGCCTTCGAGAATCTTCTCGGGCGAGGTTTCCTTGATGCCGCCGGGATAGCCGGTGTGCTTGTAATAGCGCTTGTCAGTTGCTTTCTTGCCGGTGAACCGGACCTTGTCGGCATTGATGACGATCACATGGTCGCCGCAATCGACATGCGGGGTGTAGCTCGGCTTGTGCTTGCCGCGCAGGATGTTGGCGATGATCGAGGCGACGCGGCCCACGACGAGGCCTTCGCCGTCTATCAGATGCCATTTCTTCTCGACCTCCGCCGGCTTGGCCGACTGGGTCAGTTTGGTAAGCGCCTTCATGGCTGCGGGTTTCCAGTTCGTTGGCGCACCGCACGCCTGCCGCGGATACGGCGGGGCGGGTGCTGTCGTTAAGGTATGGGAGGCAACGCCGCATAGCAGGCTGCGCGGATGGGCGTTTCGTCAAAGTAGCGCTGCGAGTCAAGCAAAAGCGGGGGTCTCGCGGGAGGTAACATGATACCACGACGGAAATCTTGTTCAGCTTATGGTATTTCCAGCTCCAACCAGTAGTGCCGTCCACTCGCCTGCGAATGCACCTGCGGCGTCAGCATTCCAGCCGGTAACAACCGGGCTGTCATAGGGATGCAGCGCTTCGATGCGCGCAACCGTGCGGTCCAGCAGTGCACGGTGTGTCTTGCACAGCAGCGACGCTTCCCGCAATTCGTTCAGGCCTCCGTTCTGGATGTACAGCGCGGTGTGCGGCTGGCCGACATTGCCGCAAACGATCAGCTTTTCCACAAGCAGTGTGCGGGCCAGCGCGCGGGCCTCTTCCGGGGTGCCGACCGTGGTATAGACGAGCGCCGTCATACCCGGCGGCCAAGAATATGCATGCACCATGCCGTGATGCAGACCAGCAGGGCGCCCACGCCCTGGTGCGCAACCGCGATCCACAGCTCGACTTCGCTGGTCACTGTGGCGATACCCAATGCGATCTGCACCAGCAGGATGCCGCCGACGGCTTTTGCTGCGCGGGTGTTGAGCCTGCGCACCCGATGCGCCAGCACCATCAGCGCGGCGGCGGCGGCGAATGCCCACCAGCGGTGCAGGAAATGCAGGAGGAACGGGTCATGCGTCACCGCCCACCAGATTCCGCGCGTCGTGTCGTATTCGGGCACCAGCCGCCCCTGCATCAAGGGCCAGGAATAGGAGGCATGGCCCGCGTTCAGCCCGGCGACCCATGCGCCCAGCAACAGCTGGAAGAACAGAATGATGGCGACGCCAATACCCAACGATGTCAGCTGCGACTCGCGCCCTGCACCGCTGCGCGCCAGTCGCGTCAGGTCCAGCGCCGTCCAGGTCAGGCCCGCTAGCGTAAAGAACGCGGTCAGCAAGTGGATCGACAGCCAGAAATGGCTCACATCGGTCATTTCGCCCGACAGCCCGCTGCGCACCATGAACCAGCCGAATGCGCCCTGCAGCCCGCCTAGTGCCAGCAGCGCCAGCAGGCGCGGTTTGTATCCCGCCGGGATGGCCTCGCGCCACCAAAACCACGCCAGCGGCAGCGCAAACGCCACGCCGATCAACCGCCCCCACAGGCGGTGGAACCATTCCCAGAAATAAATAAACTTGAACGCTGCCAGATCCATGCCCGCCGGACCGGTCACGTTCCGGTATTCGGGTATCTCCCTGTAAAGCGCAAAGGCCTCTTCCCATTGCGCATGGGTCAGTGGCGGCAGTGCGCCGCTGATCGGTTGCCATTGAGTGATCGACAAACCCGATTCGGTCAGTCGCGTAATCCCGCCGACAATCACCATCACCAGCACCATCGCCGCCACGGCCCACAACCATCGGGCCAGCGCGGCGGGGCGCGCATCGGTGAAGCCGACGCTCGCCTGCGGCACAGGGGCGTCAGTGTTGGAAATAGTCGCCATGCAAACCTCATGCGATGGCGCGCGGAGAGGGGCAAGCCTGCATTGTGCAACACCTGTTGCACCGTCAGGGGACGCATTTGCGCAAGAGAAAGCTTGCGCAATGATACGATGTAACATAGTTGGCACCGCATGGCGACGATGCCCCCTTCGATACGCAGCCCGTTGCGCGCGCGACTCGACCGTGCAGGCATTGCGCTGTCCGGCCTGTGCGCGGCGCATTGCGTGTCCAGCATTCTGGTGGTTTCCGCGCTGGGCATCGGCAGCGAGGCGTTGTTCCCGCCCGCCTTGCACGAGATCGGGTTGCTGTTGGCGGTAATTTTTGCGGCAGCGGCCATCGGCTGGGGCGCGTTGCAGCATCGCCGCACGGGTCCGCTCGTCATCGCGCTGACCGGCCTTGGCTTGATGGGTGGTGCCCTGATGGTGCCGCATGGGGCAGGGGAAGCCGTGCTGACCGTTATCGGTGTGGCGCTGGTGTCGCTCGGCCACGTGCTGAACCTGCGGCCCACCCAGGCCCAAGCCCGGGCCTGACTATTCGGCGCGCTCACTTGCACCGCTGGGCACGGTCGCTATCTGCCAGCGCATGATCCAGCCGCATGAAATTACCGTCAACGGGGAAACCCGCACCACCACCGCCATTTCCGTGGCCGACCTTGCGCGCGAGCTGGACCTTGATGCGACGAAAGTCGCGGTCGAGCGCAACGGCACCATCGTGCCGCGCTCCACGCTGGACGACATTCGGCTGGAACAGGGCGACGTGCTGGAAATCGTGCATTTCGTCGGCGGCGGGCAGGGCGAAACGCACGACGATACCTGGAGCGTCGCTGGCCGGACATTCCGGTCCCGCCTGATTGTCGGCACCGGCAAATATGCCGATTTCGAACAGAACGCAGCAGCGGTTGCGGCAGCAGGCGCCGAGATCGTCACCGTGGCGGTGCGGCGCGTGAATGTCAGCGATCCCAAAGCGCCGATGCTAACCGACTTCATCGACCCCAAATCCGTCACGTACCTGCCCAACACCGCCGGGTGCTTTACCGGCGAGGACGCGGTGCGCACGCTGCGGCTGGCGCGCGAGGCGGGCGGCTGGGATCTGGTCAAGCTGGAGGTGCTGGGCGAAGCGCGTACGCTCTATCCCGACATGCGCGAAACGCTGAAAGCAACCGAGGTGCTGGCCAAGGAAGGCTTTTACCCGATGGTCTATTGCGCGGACGACCCCATCGCCGCCAAACAGCTGGAAGAGGCCGGCGCGGTGGCGATCATGCCGCTGGGCGCGCCGATCGGGTCGGGGCTTGGCATTCAGAACCGGGTGACGATTCGCCTGATCGTGGAAGGAGCATCGGTGCCGGTGCTGGTCGATGCGGGCGTGGGCACGGCGTCCGACGCGGCGGTGGCGATGGAGCTGGGCTGCGACGGCGTGCTGATGAACACCGCCATCGCCGAAGCGAAAGACCCGCTGCGCATGGCGCGTGCGATGAAACTGGCGGTTGAGGCGGGGCGCGATGCCTATCTGGCCGGCCGCATGGCAACCCGCAAATATGCGGATCCGTCTTCGCCGCTTGCCGGATTGATATAAAGCAAGGCAGCTGCCGAGTTGATGCGGCGCCGGGAACAGTTCAGCCTCGTCATGCGTCAATCCCACGCACCGCTATCCCGCGATGCATCCTTACAGGAGACGCATGATGGGCGAGATGAAAAACAAGGGCAAAGGCCTCGGCAACGAGATTGCCGGTAATGCCAAGCAGGCCGTCGGTAAGGCGACGGGCGACGAAAGCACCGAAACCGAAGGTAAGGTTCAGGAAACCAAGGGCGAAGCACAGGGCCTCGTCGGCAAGGTTCAAGGCGCACTCGGCGACAAGATCTGACATCGCCAACCGTCGCATAAAGAGGGTCGCAGCGATGCGGCCCTTCTTTTGTTCTGCACCCCACCACGCCGGAGCCTAACGCAAAATTAACCATGTACGGCGACAGTGCCTTCCGATGCGGAAGGAAGCGCGCCATGCCGAATACCAGAACCAGTACGCTCATCATCGCCGAGATGCGCGAATTCGCCAGCTTCGCAGCCGCAGAGCAGCGCTATGTGCGCCGCAGTCTCGATATTGGTCTGGGTCGGCAAGACGCGTTCGTGCGGTGGGCGCGCGATGCGGCGGAACGCACGGCCATTCGCCAGCAATATCTGATCTATCAGGATTTGAAGGTGCTGCGCGAGAGGATGCCGTCCGGCTCGCTCGACACGATGCCGGACTTGGTGACCGGCATGCTGGTGCGCCTCGCCGCATTCGATCTGGGTGAAGAGCGGTTGGAAGCTTTCGGCGCGTTCCGGTTCCTGTACGAACGCCTGCTCGATGCGCGCATTCGTCCGTGGCTGCCCGCAATATTCTGCGCTGCCGCCGCTTTGCCGCAAATTCGCCCGTCGCGCCGTCGTCAATTGCTACAATCGCTGAGCGATACCGCCGCGACCGCGCCAGGCTGGAGCGACACCGAACCGCGTTTCTTCCCCGAATTCGTGGACGTGGAAGCGGCTTGACCGCTAGCTACGGTACAGGGCGTCCAGCCGGTCCTGATACCGGTCGCGAATCTTGTGCCGCCGGATTTTCATGCTTGGCGTCATTTCCTGGTTCTCGATGGTGAACCCGTCGTCTGCAAAGGCGAACTGGCGGACCTTTTCAACGACCGAATTGTCGGCGTTAACTCGCGCAACCGCCGCACTGATCGCGCTGCGGAAAGCGGTGTCGTCCTGTAATGCCGTTATGTTGCAGGCAACGCCATTCGCCTCCGCCCATTCGGCTGCCCATTCGCCATCGGGCACGATTAGTCCGACCAGATAGGGACGGTTGTCGCCGCTCACCATTGCCTGCGCGATTTCGGGTTGCAGGGTAAGCATTCCTTCGATCTTTTGCGGCGCGACATTATCGCCCTTGTCGTTGACGATCATGTCCTTCTTGCGGTCGGTTATCTTAATCCGGCCACGTTCGTCGAGATGGCCGATATCGCCGGTGTGCAGCCAGGGTCGCTGGTCTGCATCATCGGGATGTGGTTTCAGCGTGCGTTGCGTTTCCGCTTCGTTCTGCCAATAGCCGTGCATCACCAGCTCGCCGCGCACCAGCAGCTCGCCATCGTCCGCCACCTTGACTTCCACGCCGTGCATCGGCGGGCCGACGGTATCCATCGCGATGCCGGCGGCGGGCCGGTTGCAGCTGATGACGGGGCCGGATTCGGTCTGGCCGTAGCCCTGCAGCATGGTCAGGCCGACGGCTTCGAAGAAGATGCCGACTTCGGGGTTGAGCGGCGCACCGCCCGACACCATCGCCTTGATCCGGCCCCCGAACTTGTCGCGAATTTTCGGACGCAGCGCCTTTTCGATGACCAGTTCCATCGGTCGGTCGCGCAGCAGCGTCCTGCCATGCGCCGCCCGTCGCACGCCGATGGCGAGCGCACGGTCCATCAGGCCGTTCGCCAGCTTGCCCTGCTTCTCGATCTGCTTGAGGATGCGGGTGCGCAAGACTTCGAACAGGCGCGGCACCACCACCATGATGGTGGGGCGCGTGTCCTGAATATTGCTGGCGAGCTTCTCCAGCCCCTCGGCATAATAGATTTCGGCCCCTACGCCGATGGGCAGGAACTGGCCGCCGGTATGCTCGTAGGCATGGCTCAGCGGCAGGAAGCTGAGGAAGCGGTCGTCGGCGTCCAGCCCGAAATCGTCGGCCAAGATTTCCGCCGCGCCGCGCACATTGCACAGGATCATGCCGTGGTGCTGCAACACGCCGCGCGGCGCGCCGCCGGTGCCGCTGGTGTAGATGATGCAGGCGGTCTGCTCGCGCCCGATACTGGCGATGCGCGCGTCCACTGCGTCGCGTGCTTCTGCTGAGTCGCCCGACGTCATCGTCACCCAGTCGTGATATTCGAACCCGCCCGACTGGCGGCGGTGCAGGTCTTCGATGCCGACCACGTGTTCGGCGATGCCGGTGGCCTGAAGCGCAGGGTGCAGCGGTTTCAGCAGCTTTTCCGTCGAGACGATCACTGCCCGCGCGCCGGAATTGTCGAGGATATGGACATGATCGCGTTCGGTATTGGTGATGTAGGCGGGCACGGTGATGCACCCCGCCGCCATGATCGCCAGATCGGATATGCACCATTCGGGGCGGTTCTCGCTGACCAGCATCACCCGGTCGCCGTCCTTCAGCCCGATTGCCCGCAGCCGCTCCGCCATCAGGCATACGAGGTTTGCCACTTCGCGCCAGCTTTGCGTGCGCCATTCGCCGTCGCGCCGCGCGCCGAGAAATGGCGCATCGCCTTTTTCATCGGCGCGTTGCAGAAACAGGGTGACGAGGTTGGGCACGCTGTCGAAATCGGTCAGCTGCATGATGGGTGTTTCTCCGGTATTCATGAATGCAGGCGGGTAACCCCGCTCTTGTCAGCCATCGATCTAGGGGCGCGCCTTCCTGTGGGCAAGCTGACCTGGGTCAGCCATGGCTAGGGCAGCGCGATCTGCTGTGCGAGGCGCGGATCGCGCGCGGGTACCCAGCGGTCGCCCTGTCGCAGGATGGCGTTGGCTTTGAGCGATCCATCGCGAATGATCGTTTCGCTGTGGCCCAACGCCTCGAACGCACCCTGCGCCTCTTCCAGCCAAGTTCCTTTTTCCAGAAACACCCGACTGCCGAACGCCATGATGAACGGCATTGCCAGCGCTTCGTCCGCCGTCATGCCGAAGTCGATCACGCCCACGATACTGCGCGCGGTCTGCACCGGGATGGTGCCGCCACCCGCCGCGCCGATCACCAGCAGCGGGGCGCCGGCAGGATCGTACACCACCATCGGCGACATCGAGCTGCGCGGGCGTTTCCCACCCTCGACCCGGTTGGCGACCAGCCGCCCGTCCACTTCGGCGGCGCGGCTGAAATCGGTCAGTTCGTTGTTCAGGAAAAATCCGCCATGCATCAGGCCCGATCCGAACGCGCCCTCAATGGTGCTGGTGTAGCTGACCATCGTGCCATCCGCGCCGACCACCGCAAAGTGAGACGTGCCGTGTTCTGCGGGTTCGTCACCATCGGCAGGCGCAAGAGGGGCGCCCGCCGGACGCCCCGCCGCGACGTTGGACAGGGCGCGTGCGGGATCGATCAAAGCGCTGCGTTTCGCCAGATAGGCGGGATCGAGCAATCCCGCGACGGGCACGGCCTGGAAATCCATATCGGCAGCGTAAAGTTCGCGGTCGGCATAGGCGAGCCGCTGCGATTCAAGGAACAGGTGCCATGTGCGCGGGTCCTTGGCACCGAGCGCCGCCAGGTCGAACCGTTCGAGCTGGCCAAGGATTTGCAGTACGGCAATTCCACCCGATGTCGGCGGACCCATCCCGCATACGCGATGTGCGCGATACAGGCCGCAGACGGGGTCGCGGGCTTTCGCTGCGTAACCGGAGACATCGGCAGGCGTCATGCCGCCGGCGCGCGGTGTTGCATCCGCCACCGTCGATGCCAGCGCAGCGGCGCTATCGCCGGTGTAGAACGCCTGTGCCCCGCTAGCCGCGATGCGCCGCAATGTTGCTGCCAATGACGGGTTTGTAATCGTGCTACCCACCGATTTGGGAACATCGCCGTCGAAATACAGTGCGCGTCCCTCCGCCGTCAGCGCGGCACGGTCGGTGGCAGAGGCAAGAGAGGTATTGAGGCGCGGGTTCACGGTAAATCCGTTCTGCGCCAGGGCGATGGCGGGCTGGAACAGGTCGGGCCACGGCAACCTACCGTGTTCGCCATGTGCCAGCGCAGCCAGCCTGACATTGCCCGGCACACCGACGCTCAAGCCGCTGCGCACCGACTCCCCGAAGGATGGCAGGCTGCCGTCTGGCGCGCGGAACCAGTCGGGTGTCGCGCCAGCAGGGGCGGTTTCGCGTCCGTCATAGCTTAAAACCATGCCGTCGGCGGCACCGCGCACCAGGAATCCGCCGCCGCCGATGCCCGAGCTCTGCGGTTCCACCACGGTTAGCGCCAGCATGATCGCAATGGCGGCATCGGTGGCACTGCCGCCGCGTTCCAGCATCGCCAACCCCGCCGCTTCGGCGCGCACATCCGCCGCGCTTACGGCGCCGACAAAGGCGGGTTGCGCAACCACCGGTTGCACGTCGGTAGTTTGCACAGGCGCTGCCGTCTGGCAGGCGGTGAGACCAAGAAGGGCAAGCGGAGCGGCGAGGAAGCGGAGCATGGCGTATGCGCTATTCGGTTCCGACCGCCTCGGCAATGCTGGCAAAGCCGTCGCGCGTCATGCAGGCGTCCAGCCCGCGCACGATATCGCGCGCTAGACCGGGCCCGCGATAGACCAGCGCGCTATATAGCTGCACCAGGCTGGCCCCGGCGCGGATCCGCTCCCATGCATCCTCCGCACTGGCGATGCCGCCCACGCCGACCAGCGGCACCGCCCCGCCTGTTGCCGTACGAAAATTGCGTACACATTCGAGCGCACGGTCTTTCAGGGGTGCGCCGGAAAGACCACCCGTCTGATGTGCCCCGGGCGAACTGAGGGGGGGGCGGTTGATCGTGGTGTTGGCAACGATCAATGCGCCCAGCCCCTTGTCGATGGCGATGCGGGCGATGTCATCGATGTCGGCAGGTTCGAGGTCGGGCGCGACCTTCAGGAACACCGGCGGGCCGTCGGCTCCCCCTGATCCGGATACCGCATCGAACACCGCGTCGAGCAGCGCGGTCAGCGCGCCTTCGTCCTGTAACGCGCGCAGGCCGGGCGTGTTGGGGCTGCTGATATTGACCGCCAGATAGGATGCCAGCGGTGCCATCGTTCGCGCCATCGTGGCATAGTCCGCGATACGGTCGGGCGAGTCCTTGTTCGCGCCGATATTGATGCCGACAATGCCGGGCCTGCCGGATCGCGCCGCCAGCCGGGCCTTCGCCGCCGCCGCCCCGCCATTATTGAACCCCATTCGGTTGATAATCGCCCCATCCTGCTGGAGACGGAACAGACGGGGTTTGGGATTACCGGCCTGCGGGCGGGGCGTGATCGAGCCGACTTCGGTAAAGCCGAATCCCAGCCGCAGCATCGCGTCGGGCACTTCGGCATCCTTGTCGAACCCGGCGGCCAGCCCGACCGGATTGGGAAAGCGGATGCCGGCAACGGTCGTTGCCAACCGGTCCGATTGCGTGCTGCGTCTGGCCGACGCAGGCAGACGGCGCAAAGCGGCGATTGTCAGGCGATGTGCGCGTTCAGGATCGAGCGCGAACACGGCGGGGCGAAGCAGGGAATACAGCATGGCATCGCGCCTAAACCGTGCGCGCGTTCCTGTCGAACTCCGGCCTGTCGAACCCCGGCCTGTCGAGCACCGCTATGAAAATTGCAAAACAAAAGTCAGTTTTTGCGTACAAATGTCGAATCCATACAATCTTTTCACCGCGCTCCGGCCCATGTGCGTTCCTGCGACCCGAAGGGCTTGTGCAGAAGTGCAGAAGTTCTTGACTTCATGGGCGGTCTTTCCATCATCGGGAAGGCCGCCTTTTTTTGCGTAATACTGGCGGGTTGCTGGCAAAACTGCAGGTCATGGGTTAGCATCGAGCCTACCAGCCTTTGCCGAGAGAGACCGCCACCATGACATTTCCCCGCCCCGCCTTTCGCACGCTTCTGTCCGGTGCAGCGCTGCCCGCACTCGCCCTTGCCGGATGCGCAACGCCCGATGCGCCGGTGCAGACGGTCGCCACCGTGCCCGCAACAACTGCGGCGGAGGTCGATGCCCAGCCGATCGGTGCATTCTTCGAAGATTACGACACTGCGCAGCTTGCCATGTCGCCGATGGGCAAATCCTATCGCGGCATCCGCGACGCGGATTACGGCTCATGGGGCGATATGTCACCTGCGGGCGATGCGCGCAGCCACGCGCTGATGATGGACTCGGTGCAGCAGATGCGCGCCACCTATGATCTGGCGGAGTTGTCCGCCGACGAGGCGCTGTCCTATCGACTGTTCGAAGCGATGACCGAGCGGCAGGAGGCGCTGTGGCCCTATCGCGAATACGATCTGGTGTTCGACCAGATGCGCGGCCCGCAAAGCCAGCTGCCCGCGTTTCTCATCAACATCCATTCGGTCGACAGCTTCGATCAAGCGGTCGCCTATGTCAGCCGGATCGAGGGGCTGGGCGACAGCCTCGACACCCTGACCGCGACGTCCAAAGCCCGGGCCGAGAAGGGCATCATGCCGCCCGACTGGGTCTACCCCTACGTGATCGACGATATCGAGAACCTGCTGGAAGCGGGCGACGGCACCGCCGTGCTGGCCGATTTCGCCGACAAGGTCGCGGAACTCGATATCGACGAAGACCGCAAGAATGGCCTGAACATGCAGGCCAAGGACAGCTGGAACGATAGC
This sequence comes from uncultured Alphaproteobacteria bacterium, assembly GCA_963838735.1. Taxonomy (GTDB): domain Bacteria; phylum Pseudomonadota; class Alphaproteobacteria; order Sphingomonadales; family Sphingomonadaceae; genus Parerythrobacter_A. The sequence goes on along the minus strand of CAWISG010000006.1, from coordinate 38,600 downwards.
GCCGTACCCGCCTACGAGCGGCTGCTGACCGAAATGAAACGGCAGCAGGCGATCGCGCCGACCGAGGATGGCGTGTGGCGCTTCCCCGATGGCGCTGGCTATTACAAGGCGCTGCTGGCGAATTACACCACGACCGACCTGACCGCCGACGAAGTCCACGATATCGGCCTGCGCGAAGTGGCCCGCATCCAGGGCGAGATGCGCAGCATCATGGAACAGGTGGAGTTCGACGGCACCTTGCAGGAATTCTTCGATTATACCCGCACCGACGACCGGTTCTTCTACGAAACGCGCGAGGCCTATCTCGCCGACGCGCAGGCCAAGATCGACGCCATCGAGAAGAAGCTGCCCGAATATTTCGGTACGCTGCCTACTGATCCGATGGTCATCAAGCCGGTCGAGGCGTTCCGCGAGAAATCGGCAGGCAAGGCGTTCTACCAGCGCCCCGCGCCCGATGGCTCTCGCCCGGGCACCTATTACGTGAACCTGTATAATCTGAAGGACATGAGCAAGAACGAGCTGGAAGCGCTCGCCTATCACGAGGCGCTGCCCGGCCATCACCTGCAACTGTCCATCCAGACGCAGCTGAAAGATGTGCCTGCGTTTCGCCGGTTCGGCGGGGTGACGGCCTATTCCGAGGGCTGGGGGCTGTATTCCGAGGAACTGCCCAAGGAGATGGGGTTCTACACCGACCCCTATTCCGATTTCGGACGGCTGGGGATGGAGCTGTGGCGCGCCGCCCGGCTGGTCGTTGATACCGGGCTGCACCACAAACGCTGGAGCCGGGAGCGCGCGATCCAGTACCTGTCCGACAACACGCCCAATCCGGATGGCGATATCCGCAAGGCGATCGAACGCTACATCGTCTATCCGGGCCAGGCGACGGCCTACATGATCGGCAAGCTGAAGATCATGGAACTGCGCGAGCGAGGCCGCGAGGCGCTGGGCGACCGGTTCGATATTCGCGGCTTCCACGATACCGTCCTGCTCAACGGGCCGGTGCCGCTGAACATTCTGGAAGAGAATGTCGATGCCTGGATAGCGGCGGAGAAAGCGAAACCGGAAGCAATGATGGGCGGATAGTTTACTTGCCTCACGGGAGGAGCTGCTAACGACTCGCAACAGTCGGTTTTCGGTTGAAACCGGAGCGATTCGGTCCGATTTAGCAGCCATGCGTCTGAGCAACCTTGCCGACTACGCGGTAGTCACCATGAGCGCCGCCGCGCGTCATTGCGGCGGTGCACGTGTCAGTGCGGCTGCTTTGGCGAGCGAGACGGGCCTGCCCGTACCGACCGTGCAGAAAGTGGTCAGCAAACTGACCGCGGCGGGATTGCTCAAGACAACACGCGGCGTAGGCGGCGGATTGCAGCTCGCGCGGCCGGCCGCTGCGATCACCGTCGCCGATATCGTCGAAGCGGTCGAAGGCCCGATTGCGCTGGCGGCCTGCATCGATGGCGACTGCGCGATGGACCACGCTTGCACCGTCAAACCGCACTGGCCGATGGTGAACGATGCCCTGCGCGGCGCGCTGGCGGGCATTGCCCTGACGCAGCTTTCCCAGCCCGCACCGATTTCCTCAGATATTCGAGTATCCGCATGACCGACACGCTCCTCACCGACCAGCCGATACAGGACCAGGATGCGCATGATGCCGCCGCGCGCGCTGCGGAGTACGAGCATGGCTGGTCCAGCGACATTGAAACCGACTTCGCGCCCAAGGGGCTCGATGAAAGCACGGTGCGCTTCATTTCGGCCAAGAAGGGCGAGCCTGAATGGATGCTCGACTGGCGGCTGAAAGCGTTCCGCCTGTGGCAGGACATGGAAGAGCCGGACTGGGCCAAGGTCGGCTTTCCCAAGATCGATTACCAGGATGCCTATTACTACGCCGAACCCACCAAGAAGCCCGAACTGGACTCGCTCGACGAAGTCGATCCGCAGATCCTGGAAGTGTATGAAAAGCTGGGTATTCCCATCGCCGAACAGGAAGTGCTGGCGGGCGTAAAGGGCGCGCGCAAGGTGGCGGTGGACGCCGTGTTCGACTCCGTGAGCGTGGCAACCACCTTCCGCGCCGAGCTGGAGAAGGCGGGCGTTATTTTCCGCAGCATATCGGAAGCGATCCGCGAATATCCGGAGCTGGTAAAAACCTGGCTGGGCAAGGTGGTGCCGCAGCGCGACAACTACTTCGCCACGCTGAACAGCGCGGTCTTTTCGGACGGCACCTTCGTCTACATTCCCGAAGGTGTGCGGTGCCCGATGGAATTGAGCACGTACTTCCGGATCAATGCCGAAAACACCGGGCAGTTCGAACGCACGCTGATCGTTGCGGAAAAAGGCAGCTATGTCAGCTACCTCGAAGGCTGCACCGCGCCGATGCGCGACGAGAACCAGCTGCACGCCGCCGTCGTGGAACTGGTTGCGATGGACGATGCCGAGATCAAGTACTCGACCGTACAGAACTGGTACCCCGGCGATGCGGACGGCAAGGGCGGCATCTACAACTTCGTGACCAAGCGCGCATTGTGCCAGGGCAAACGCAGCAAGGTCAGCTGGACGCAGGTAGAAACCGGGAGTGCGGTGACGTGGAAATACCCGTCCTGCGTATTGAACGGCGAAGACAGTGTGGGCGAGTTCTACTCGGTCGCGGTCACCAATAATCACCAGCAGGCCGACACCGGCACCAAAATGATCCACAACGCGCCCGGCACGCGCAGCACGATCATTTCCAAGGGCATCAGCGCGGGCAAGTCCGATAACACCTATCGCGGGCTGGTCCGCATCGGCACCAATGCCACCGGCGCGCGCAACTTCACGCAATGCGATAGCCTGCTGCTGGGCGGCGAATGCGGTGCGCACACCGTGCCCTATATCGAGGTGAAGAACCCCGATGCGCAGATCGAGCACGAGGCCACCACCAGCAAGATCAGCGACGACCAGATGTTCTACGCCCAGCAACGCGGGCTGGACGAGGAAGAGGCCGTCGCACTGATCGTCAACGGCTTTGCCAAGGACGTGATGCGGCAGCTGCCGATGGAATTCGCGGTCGAGGCGCAGAAGCTGCTGGCGATTTCGCTCGAGGGGAGTGTGGGGTGATGCTGACGTTGCGCAGCAAGAAATCCCGACCCCGGCTCGGAGGCTCGAGATGACCAACCGCAAGACTCTCAACCTGCGCGAGCCGTCGGACGAAGCGCCTGCCATCAAGAAGCGCGGGCGGGGCTGGGAGATATCGGACAAGCGGCTGGATGCGCTGCACGAGCGGGCGCGCGAGATGCGGCGGTTTGCGACGCCTGCACACAAGGCCTTGGCGGAGAAATTCGCAAGCGCCGATCTGGGGCGGCACAGCTTTACGCGTCACGCCGTCGTCGGCAGCGCGATCGTTGATTTCAACTGCCACAGCCTCGGCATGGCGATCGATATCGATGAAGAGGGCGAAGACGAAGCGTTGGCCAAGCGGCGCGACAAGTCGCTGGAGGCGGTCGGCATTCGCGTGATGCGGATCGATGCAGCCGATATACTCGACAACATGGACGCCGTGCTGACGCGCATTACCGCCGGGATGCGGATGCGGATCGACGACAAGCGCACTGCGCGGCGCGAACACCATCGCAACTCCACACCCAAACGCCACGATTACGGGACGCAAGACACCTGATGCTGAAAATCGACAACCTCCATGCCGAAATCGGCGGCAAAGCCATCCTCAAGGGGCTGACGCTGGAAATTCCGGCGGGCGAAATCCATGCGGTGATGGGACCGAACGGCGCAGGCAAATCCACGTTGTCCTATGTGCTGGGTGGGCGGCCCGGTTACGAGGCGACGCAAGGGTCGGTCACGTTCAACGGCACCGACCTGCTCGACCTCGAACCGCACGAGCGCGCCTCTGCCGGACTGTTTCTGGGTTTCCAGTATCCGGTCGAGATACCTGGCGTTTCCAATGTGCAATTTCTGCGCGAGGCGCTGAATGCGCAGCGCAAGGCGCGCGGCGAGGAGCCGTTGTCCGGTGGCGCGTTCCTGAAGCTTGCCAAGGAAAAGGCGGCGCTGCTCGGCCTCGACATGGAGATGCTGAAGCGTAACGTGAATGTCGGCTTTTCCGGTGGCGAGAAGAAGCGCGCCGAGATGGTGCAGATGGGCATCCTCGATCCGCAATTCGCGGTGCTGGACGAAACCGATAGCGGGCTGGATATCGATGCGCTGCGCGTGGTCGGCAACGGTATCAACGCCATTATGCGTGACCCGGCAAAGGCCGTGCTGCTCATCACGCATTACCAGCGCCTGCTTGACACGGTGAAGCCTGACAAGGTCAGCATTCTAGCTGATGGACGCATCGTGCGGACCGGAGGGCCGGAACTGGCACAGCGGCTCGAGGCGGAAGGCTATGATGTACTGATGGCGGAGGCAGCGTGATTGCTCTCGCCGTCCTGATAGTCGCGCAGGCCACACTTTCGCAAACACCGGAAACCGCGCCGGAAAAGCCCGTGCTGGATCGCTATTACCAGTGCCTTGTCGATAGGGTATTCGATCTCGAACAGTCGCGCGAGCGCGCCGATCTTGTGGCACGGGCGGTTGTTCACCGATGCCGCCCGCTGTTCGTCGATGCAGCGCGGATGTTGCGGACGCAGAAGGCGGATGCCGCGCGCGATAGCGGGCTGGACCCGGCCGACGCAGCGGGTTTCGAGGATCGTTTCCGGGCCTATTCCATCGACTATGCGCTGGCGCTGGTCGTCGGCAAGCGGGCGCGCGACCATGACTGAATCGGTGCTGCTCCCCACCCGCCGCGACGAGGCCTGGCGCTATTCCGACATGGACGCGATTGCCGGTTCGGAACCGGGCCGGTTCGAAGCGTGGGAAGATATAAATGTGTCGGAAGGTAAAACGCATCGCCAGTGCCTCGTCCTGCATGGCGATGCCGATTTCGAGCTGCGCCGTTTCCGCGTGAAGCTGGGTGAGCGTGCGCGGTGCGAGATGTTTGCTGTCAATGCGGGCGGCACGCTGGGCCGCGTAGAAGTGGTGGTGACGGCGGCACGTGGTAGCCATTTCGAATTCGGCGGTGTCACGCTGGGCGGGGGCGATACCACGCGCGAATTCGTCACCCGCATGGCGCACGAACGACCCGAAGCCACCAGCAAGCAGACGGTGCGCAGCGTCCATTGGGGTCGCGGCACCGGCAATTTCCTGGGCCGGATCGATGTGGCGCGCGATGCGCAGAAAACCGACGCGGCGCAAAGTTTCAAGGGCTTGCTGCTGGAAAAGGGCGCCAGCGCCAACACCGTGCCGCAGCTCGAAATCTATGCCGACGATGTGAAATGCGCTCATGGTGCGACGGTCGGGCGGCTGGACGAAGCGGCGCGTTATTACATGGCGAGCCGCGGTATTCCGCCCGAATTGTCGCAGCGGCTGCTGGTGCAAGCCTTCATTGGCGATGCGTTCGTGGCGCTCGACGATGAAGAGGAGCGCGCGCGCTTGATGAATGCTGCGCTGTCGACACTGGAGACCCGGACGTGAACGAGATGCGCAGACTTTTGGTGCCGGGCGATCATTCGGCGCGGCACACGGAATTCCCCGGCCTGCTGACGGCGGATGGCGAGCGTTGGCACTATCTCGATACTGCCGCAACGGCCCAGAAACCGCATGCCGTCATCGATACGATGGCGCGCGCAATGGGACCGGATTATGCCACTGTACATCGCGGCGTCTATGCCCGTTCCGCCGACATGACCGTGGCCTACGAAGCCGCCCGCAGCCGTACCGCCGAGTTCATCGGCGCTCAGGCGGAGGAGATCGTATTCGTGCGTGGCGCGACAGAAGGCATCAATCTGGTCGCGGCAAGCTGGGGCGGGTTTCACGTGAAACATAGCGACCGCATCATGCTGAGCCAGCTCGAACACCATTCCAACATCGTGCCATGGCAGATGTTGGCTGCACGCACCGGCGCACATATCGATGTCTGCCCGATCACGCCGGATGGCGAGATCGATCTCGACTGGCTTGAAGAGAACCTGACCGAACAGCATGCTCTGGTTGCACTAGCACATGTGTCCAATGTGCTCGGCTCGGTCCTTTCGGCGAAACGCGCAGCGAAAGCGGCGCATGCGGTCGGCGCTAAGCTGTTGCTCGACGGCTGTCAGAGCGCACCTCGCATGCGGCTGGATATGGCGGAGCTGGACTGCGATTTCTTCGTATTCTCCGGGCACAAGCTCTATGGCCCGACCGGCATCGGCGTGTTGTGGGCACGTGGCGATATTCTGGAGGAGATGCCGCCGTGGCAGGGCGGTGGCGCGATGATCGACCGGGTGTCGTTCGACAGGACAACGTACGCACCCCCGCCGCAGCGGTTCGAAGCGGGCACGCCGATGATTACCGAAGCCATCGCGCTGCACGCAGCCATCGATTACTGCACGCAGATCGCCGGCGAGGAAGGTATGGCGGGCCTGTTCGCGCATGAAAACGCGCTGGTCGCCAAGGCACGCGCCGAGCTTTCGACCATCGGTTCGATTACGCTGTTCGGGCCGGAACGCAGTGCCGGAATTGTCTCTTTCACGATGGAGGGGGTTCACCCGCACGATATCGGCACCATATTGGACGAAGAGAACGTTGCGATCCGGGCGGGTCACCATTGTGCGCAACCGCTGATGGAAACGCTTGGTGTGCCGGCCACGGCACGCGCCAGTTTTGGCGTGTATAGCGATGAAAGCGATATCGATGCCCTGATGCGCGGCATGGCGCGGGTGCAGGCAATTTTCGGACAGGATTGAGGACATGACCGAGACCGACACTCCCGATTTTGTGACGCTGAGCGCCGATGATGCCGCTGCGTCCAAGCCGCCCCGCGCGCGCGTGGCCGATGCTGTCGAAACCGCGCCCCAGAAGCTTGAGCGCAAGCGCGATTATCTCGACGGGTTTCTCAAGAAACAGCCCGAAGCGGATGCCGTCACCGGTTCCGGCGGGGCTTTGCAAACGGCGGTGGTCGATGCGCTGAAAGAAATCTACGACCCGGAAATTCCGGTGAACATCTACGATCTCGGCCTGATTTATGGGGTCGAGGTAGATGACGAGGCGGGCGTGATCGTCACCATGACGCTGACTACGCCCAACTGCCCGGTTGCAGAAACCATGCCAGGCGAAGTCGAACTGCGCGCCGCCAGTGTACCGGGCGTTCGCGATGCGGAAGTCAACCTGACATTCGATCCGCCGTGGTCACCGGAAAACATGACCGACGAGGCACGGCTCGAACTGGGGATGCTGTGATGGCGACGGATACCAAAACGCGCAGCCTGCCTGCTGCTGTCACGCTGACCGATAGGGCCATTGCGCGTATCGGTGCGCTGATGGCCAAGGCGCCCGACGATGCTATCGGTGTCAAGCTGTCCACGCCGCGCCGGGGTTGTTCCGGTCTTGCGTATTCGGTCGATTATGTCAGCGAGGAAATCGCCTTCGACGAGAAGATCGCAACGCCAAGCGGGGTGCTGTATATCGACGGGGCCAGCGTGCTGTATCTCGTCGGCAGCACGATGGACTGGGTGGAGGACGATTTCACCGCCGGCTTCACCTTCGTCAACCCGAACGCCAAGGGTGCCTGCGGCTGCGGCGAAAGCTTCATGGTCTAGGCAGCTCGCTATTTGTCGAGCAACGCCTTGATGCAGGCGATGCGATCCACGTCCAGACCGTCCGATCCGCGCCGTGCATCGACATAGGTGGCTGTCGGAGTCGCCCCCGGCGTGAGCGGGTAGAGATAGATATCAAGCACGCAGGCTGCGCCGGCAAATTGCAGCTTGCGCGCATCGCCTTCGATAACGTCGAGCCGGGGCGGTCCGAATTGCTGCGTCAGCCGATCTGCGTTCGCACCGATCAGCCCGGTAATGCCGGCAAGTGTCATTACTTGCGGCGCGCGAAAGCCTGTTGCCATCCCGACAGTGGGATTGGGACGTGTACGGGGCACTGCCAAAGGCGGGGTGCGCGGTGCGGCGCGAACCGTCGTTGAGGCGCTCGGCACGCTGGTTTGTGGCGTGGCGCGTGGCGTCGTGACGCAGGCAGCCAGTGCCGGGGCGATAAGCAGCAGGAGCGATGTGCGGAACAGCATGTCTTTGAACATTGGCCTATACTGTGTTTGAGGATGACGCCGGGGCGGAGGGAGAGGTCACCGTTTTGGCCGCTTTGCGATGGACGAGATGACACGCCGCCGCTGCGCCCAATACAGGGGCAAGGAGGTTCACGAAAGGAACGATTGCTAGTCCTGCGGTAATTGCACCCAATGCTAAGCGGGTGGCAGGACCGACCTGTACATCGGCGGTGTGGCGGTTCGCGGTCAATGCCACCAGTTCGCGGCCCAGCAGCCAGGCGTTCGCTACAAAGAAAAGCAGGGCGGGGCCGATGGCGGTGAGCAGCAGCGGGATGGAAAGGAGCAGCGCCGCGCCATTTACTGCGAGTGTAAGACCGGTTGCGCGCAGGCTTTCGCCCGTCTCCTCGCGCCAGTTTCGGGTGCGGGCCGAGTTGCGCGCCGCCGGATAATGCCGCCTCTCCACCGCTGCCACGATGTCATCGCCGAAGAAGGGCAGCACGGCCAGCGCGACAATGCGAAACAGCAGCCAGCCGCCAAGCAAGGCGGCGACAATCGATACCAGCGTTCCGAATTCCGGCCCGACGGCCAGTTCGAGATACCCCGCAAAATCCTGCGCAAGCGCGCCAACGGCAAATCCGATAGCGATCAGAATCAGGAGCGTAATCGCCACGCTTTTTACCAGCACCGCAAGAATGGCGCGGTCGGCAAGCTGTCCGGCGGCGAGCCCGAAGGCGGAAGGCAGGGATAGGATCGACATCGGCTGGCCGCAGCGTTGTTCCCCGCTTGCACCCGGTGTCAAACGCAAAACGGTTGGCGCGCGTCCGCCCGCCCGCTAGGCGCGATGCGATCCCTTTTTCAGCGCTACAGCGCCTTACAATTCAGGACTCTTGCATGCCCGACACCACGAACAGCCCGAAATACGATGTCATCGCCATTGGCAATGCGGTTGTCGATGTTATTGCCTCTTGTCCCGAAAAGCTGATCGAAGAGCTCCAGCTCAATCGCGGCGGAATGACGCTGATCGACGAAGCGAAGGCCGACGCGCTCTACGCCGCCATGCCTGCCGCGCGCGAGCTTTCTGGCGGCTCAGCAGCGAATACGCTAGCGGGGCTTGCCACGCTCGGCCTGCAATGCGCGTTTATCGGGCAGGTTTCGGACGATCAGCTCGGCGAGGTGTTTCGCCACGACATGCGTGCAACCGGCATCGACTTCGATACGCCCGCACGCGAGGGCGAACCCGCGACGGGCCGCGTGCTCATCTTCGTCACGCCCGATGGCGAGCGCACGATGAACACCTTCCTTGGAGCAGGGCAGTTCCTGCCCGCCAGTGCGCTCGATGAAGAGCTGATCGCCAGCGGCGCGATCCTCTATCTCGAGGGATATTTGTGGGATCCCGAGGAACCCCGCCGTGCCATGCGCCGCGCCATCGAGGTTGCGCGGGCCGCCGGTCGAAAAGTTGCCTTCACTGCATCCGAAAGCTTCGTGATCGAGCGCCACGGAGACGACTTTCGCGACCTCGTCGACACGGGGATGATCGATATCCTGTTCGTGAACGAGAGCGAGCTTGCGACCCTTACCGGTGAAGGCGACTTCGAAGCTGGTATTGCCGCCCTAGCCGGCAAGGTGCCGGTCCTTGTTGCGACGCGCGGTGAGCACGGTGCCGTCGCCATCGCCGACGGTGAGCGTGCAGAAGTAAGCGCCGACCCGGTCGACAAGGTGATCGACACCACCGGAGCGGGCGACCAGTTTGCTGCGGGCTTCCTGTCCGGCTATGCCAGACGCGCACCTTTGGCCGAGTGCCTCCAACGTGGTGCGATCGCGGCGGCCGAGGTCATCGCGCATTACGGTCCGCGGCCCGAAGCCGACATGCGCGCGCTGATGACGGATCGGCTGGGTAGCTAGCGGTTGCTCAGCGTGCTACGGATATGCTCGAATACCGGGCCGTAAATCCGCTGCGAAAACTGCACGCCGACAGCATCGCCATCGACCCAGCGCACCACCGCATCGAAGGGGCCGAGCGTATCGACCCGCAGGGTGATTTTCGAATCGCTTGCCAGGATGGTGCGGTGATCGTGGAACTTTGCCCCGGTTTCGGAGATATCGAGCATGGTCACATTGCGCTGTGTGCCGCGACCGATGCGGTAACTGCCCAGGATTTCGACCGGGTGCCGGTCGTCTATACGCTCTTTCATTGTGCCGCCTCCTGTTCGCGGGCCACTTCGCGCCAGCCGATGTCGCGGCGGTAGAAGCCCGATGGAAAGTCGATGGCGTCGGCAATCCGGTAAGCGGCGTCTTTCGCTTCTGCGACGGTACTGCCCATCGCCGTCGCATTGAGAACGCGCCCGCCCGCCGCGACCAACGCTTCCCCATCGCGGGCGGTGCCGGCGTGAAACACGATGCCGCCGTCGCAATCCTCCGGAAGCTTCAGTGCTCCGCCCTTTTCCGGACTTTCGGGATAGCCACGTGTCGCCAGCACTACCGTGAGCGCGGTGTCGGGCGTAGCGGCAGGGCGCGGCAACTCGGCCAGCGTGCCGTTTGCGCAGGCCACCAGGGCCGGCAGCAGGTCGCTTGACAGGCGCATCATCAGCACCTGGCATTCGGGATCGCCGAAGCGCACGTTGTATTCGATCAGCTTCGGCCCGGTCGTCGTCAGCATCACGCCTGCATAAAGCACGCCGGCAAACGGTGTGCCCTCGGCGGCCATTGTGCGCACAGTAGGTTCGATGATGTCCGCGAATACGCGGCGGTGCATGTCCGTCGAAAGCACCGGTGCCGGGCTGTAAGCGCCCATGCCGCCGGTGTTCGCACCCGTGTCCCCTTCGCCAACGCGCTTGTGATCCTGCGCCGAACCGAATGGAATGACGGTTTCGCCGTCGGTCAGCGCAAAGACGCTGACTTCCTCGCCATCGAGAAATTCCTCAACGACAACGCGGTGCCCGGCTTCGCCGAAAGCACCGGTAAACATCGCGTCGATGGCTTCTTCCGCTTCCTTGCGGTCAGCGCAGATGACCACGCCCTTGCCAGCCGCCAACCCGTCTGCCTTGAGCACGAAAGGCGGGGCAAAACGGTCCAGTGCGGCGTTGGCGTCCTCGCGTGATGCACAGTCTGCCCCCGCTGCCGTCGGAATGCCCGCGCGCGCGCACAGCGCCTTGGTAAACGCCTTGCTGCCTTCCAGCTGCGCGGCGGCTTGCGACGGGCCGAAGACCGGGATGCCGGCAGTGCGCAGGCTGTCCGACAGCCCTCCGACCAGCGGTGCTTCCGGTCCGATGACGACCAGCCCGACTGTTTTTGACTGGCAAAAGGCTATCACCGCGTCGTGATCGCTCGCATCCAGTTCGACAAGCTCCGCGCATTCGCCGATACCGGGATTTCCGGTGGCGCAGTAGAGTACGCCGAGCTGCGGGGATTGCGCCAGCTTCCAAGCCAGCGCATGTTCGCGGCCACCGCTGCCAAGCAACAGGACGTTCATGCCCGATCCCTTTCCCAATGACGACTTCAATGACGACCCCGATGACAGCAGCGCCGAAGATAACGCCGGATTGCTAGCGCGCAAAACGCCGGGCGACAACGCCGCGCCGTTAACCGTTAGCGAGATATCGCAGGCGCTTAAGCGCACGGTGGAAGATCGGTTCGGCCATGTCCGCCTGCGCGGCGAGCTGTCGGGTGTGAAACGCGCCGCGTCGGGGCACATGTATTGCGCGCTGAAAGACGACAAGGCGGTGATCGACGGAGTGATGTGGCGCGGCAATGCGGGGCGGCTGTCCTTTGCCCCGGAAGACGGGCTGGAAGTTGTCGCCAGCGGCAAGCTGACGACCTATCCGGGACGTTCAAAATACCAGATCGTGATCGACCGGCTGGAAATCGCGGGCGAGGGTGCGCTGCTCGCATTGCTGGAAAAGAACCGCGCCCGGTTTGCAGCTGAGGGGCTGTTCGATGCCGACCGCAAGCGCGCTCTGCCGTTCCTGCCGCGCACCATCGGTGTGGTGACATCGCCAACGGGTGCCGTGATCCGCGACATCCTACACCGGCTGGCCGACCGGTTTCCCAGCCATGTCGTGGTCTGGCCGGTGCTGGTGCAGGGGCAGGGCAGTGCCGATCAGGTGGCGGCGGCGGTGCGTGGCTTCGATGAAATGGACGCCGGCAATCCCGCTCGCCCGGACCTTTTGATCGTCGCGCGCGGCGGCGGTTCGGTGGAAGACTTGTGGGGTTTCAACGAGGAAAGCGTCGTACGCGCCATCGCGGAATGCAGTATTCCGACGATCAGCGCGGTCGGGCATGAAACCGACACCACATTGGCCGATCATGCTGCCGACCGTCGCGCGCCCACTCCCACTGCGGCGGCGGAGATCGCCGTGCCGGTACGCGCCGAACTCGCCGCGACCCTGCTGGACCTTGCCGCGCGCAAACGTCGCGCGATTTACAGGCCCATCGCGCTGGGACGCGAACGGTTATCGATGCAGGCGCGCCGTATGCCCAAACTGGATGCGCTGCTTCAGCCGCAGGCACAGCGGCTGGACGATGCGGTCGACCGGTTACGGCGCGCCTTGGGCGACCGGGTACGGTCCGGGCGCGAACGGCTGACGGCGCAACGGTTGACGGCGAGCCTCCTGCAGCGACGCTGGCGGGAAGCATCCGGGCAGCTTGCGGCAAGCCGCCCGATAGGCCCGACGATGGTGCAAAGGGTTGGGCGCGTCCGCCAGCAGCTGACCGGTCTTGAGCGGGTACTGGCCACGCTGGACCCGCGCGCGCCGCTGGAGCGCGGCTATGCTTTCGTGACCGATGCGAAGGGCAATGTCGTGCGCAGCCGCAACGTTGCCATGCGGGCCATGCGCCTGTCGGTGGCGTTTGCCGATGGCGAGGCGACGGTCACACCCGTGCGACAAAAGCCCAGTAGCCGCGCCAGCCCCGCCACGGACGCTATACCCGCCGGTTCCAATCAGACGGACCTGTTCTCCTGATTGTATGGTGTCCGGCAGGCTGGTAGTACGCCACCCATGTTGATGTCACCGGGAAATACGGGCGGTTCCGCCGAAGCGAAGCTGGCCTACGGGCCGAACGGGTTCCGCGTTTTGCGCGCGGGCTCTCACGTCGTGTGCGCTATGACGGGTGTTGCGGTACCGCTCGAAGAATTGCGCTACTGGAGCGTCGATCATCAGGAACCCTACGCCAGCGCGCAGGCCGCGACGCAGCGTTTGCGGGGCGGATGATGACGGGTTTTTTACGCGCCATTCCTGCCTTCGCAGGCGTTCTTGCATGCACATCGTGCAGTACCGGACAGGTCGAGCAGGAAGCGGTTACGGCTGCCCCGACCGAGGTGGTGCAGGCGGTTGCCACGCCAACGTCTGCTCCGCCGCCGGAGCCGGTACTGCCCGAACCGCCCGCCGGACCCTCCACCTTTCTTTTCGATGGCGAGCTGACGCAGGGCGGCTGGCTGCGTGGGCAGGCACCCGCCGGGACGGTTACCGCAACGCTGGACGGAACCGCGCTGGTGCTGGACGACACCGGCCGCTTCTTCGCCGCGTTCGACCGCGATGCGGATACGACCGCCACGTTGCGCGCTACGCTGGCGGACGGAAGCCGTGTCGAAAGCCCCCTGACCGTGTCGCCGCGCAGCTGGAACCTGGAACGAGTCAATGTGGCGCGCCGCAGTGGCGGGCCCAGTGCCAGCTTCCTGCGCCGCCGCCGCCCCGAACTGGCACAGATCAATGCGGCGCGCAGTGTCGATGCGGATATCGGCGGATGGCGGCAGGATTTCATTTGGCCGGTGACGGGCCGCATTTCGGGTCGCTTTGGGTCGCAGCGGATCTATCGCGGCGAACCGGGCAGCTACCATTCGGGCATCGATGTCGCCCGACCCACCGGAACGCCCTTCGTCGCGCCCGCCGATGGCGTGGTGACCCTGGCCAGCGACAGGCCATTCAGCCTGGAAGGCTATCTGCTCATTATTGACCACGGCAACGGGCTGAACAGTGCATTCCTGCATTGTTCGAAGATTGCAGTAAGCGAAGGCGAGACCGTGCGGCAGGGCCAGTATATTGGCGATATCGGCAGCACCGGGCGCGCGACCGGGCCACATCTGCACTGGGGCCTGAAATGGCGTTCAGCCCGGCTTGACCCGCTGCTGTTTACCGGGCCGATGCCCTGAGCCGCCACGCCGTGCCGCACTATCGCGCGCGCCAAAGGGCTGTCCGTATCGTCGCCATCGCTGTGCTGGCGCTGGTGCTTGCACCCGGCACCTGGCTGCGTTCGGCGCATCCGGAATCCGACTTGCAACCGCTGCTTGCTGTGACGCCGCTCGAATTGCCGCGCACCAAAGCCGGACCCGATGCGACGGCGGTGGCTGCTTGGGAACTGTCGAGCGAAGACACGCACTTCGGCGGATATTCAGCTCTGCTGGTGCAGGGGGAAGGCGACGCCCCGGCCTTTTTCGCCGCCAGCGACCGTGGCCGGTACCTGCGGTTCGACCTCGACGGCGGCGCACCGGCATTTGGCACCATCGCCGGATCGGTTGCGAATACCAAGGACGCCATTGATATGGAGGCGGTCACCAGCGACCGTGCAACTGGCAGGCTATGGTTCGCCTATGAAGGGCGCAATCTCATCGAACGGCGCAACGCCTCGATGGGCGATGCGGTAAGGGTCAGGCCAAGCGTAATGGAACATTGGGGCGAGAACTCCGGACCCGAAGCGATGGTACGCTTGGCCGACGGACGGTTCATCGTGCTGTCGGAAGGTCCGCGTGCGACCTATGGCACCGAGCATGCCGCCCTGCTGTTCGCGGGCGATCCGGTGGAGAGCCCGAAAGTGGCTGCGTTCACCTTCACGCCGCCATCGGGATATCGCCCGGTCGATATGGCGCAGTTGCCCGACGGGCGCGTGCTGATACTGGTGCGCCGTTTCATTCTCGCATTGCCGCCACGGTTCGAAACCAGGGTGCTGCTTGCCGATCCGCAGGATATCGTCGCAGGCGGAACCTGGACGGGGCGGGCCATCGCGTCCATCGCACCGCCGATCCCAAGCGACAATTACGAAGGCATTGATGTCGTAGCGCGCGCCGCTGGCGGCGCGGACATATGGCTGATCGCGGACGACAATTTCGCCACGTTCCAGCGTACATTGCTGTTGCGATTATCGTGGCAGCCGCACGGGGCTATTGCAGCCCCACGCTAGGCGAGCATCAGGCGGCGGCTTTCGCGGCCTTTTTCAATTCGCGCTTCACCTTCAGGGCGCGCGCGCTCAGCTTTTCGTCCTTGGTCTTCATCAACCAGTTGTCGAGCCCGCCATTGTGTTCGACCGAGCGCAGGCCATGCGTCGACACGCGGAACTTGAACCCGCGATCCAGCGATTCGCTCAACAGCGTTACGTTCTGCAGATTGGGCAGGAACACCCGCTTGGTACGGTTGTTGGCGTGGCTGACATTGTTGCCCGTCAGGCGACCTTTGCCGGTCAGTTCGCAAATACGCGACATGGTGTTCTCTCGTTCGGTCTAAGCGTGTTCGAAAATCGCCGGTTTCGCGCACACGCGCAGGGTC
The DNA here is from genome assembly GCA_963838735.1 of uncultured Alphaproteobacteria bacterium. Lineage (GTDB taxonomy): Bacteria > Pseudomonadota > Alphaproteobacteria > Sphingomonadales > Sphingomonadaceae > Parerythrobacter_A. Next base: position 23,015 of record CAWISG010000006.1, on the reverse strand, counting down.
CGGCCAAGGCGGCGCGTCTAGGCAAAGCGGGGGCTTGCGTCAAGCACATTGCCGCGTTGTAACAGGGCGGGTAGCACGAGAGCGCATGGCACGCTGGCCCCTTCCCGAACCGATGCAGCGCGCGCTCGCTCTGGCGCAAGAGGCGGCGGATGCGGGTGAAGTGCCGGTCGGCGCGGTGGTGATGCACGGTGCGCAGCGCGTTGGCGAGGGGCGCAACCGGACCCGCAGCGGCAGCGACCCCACCGCACACGCCGAGATCATTGCCATCCGGGATGCCGCGCGCAGACTTGGTAGAGACCGTCTGGGTGGGTGTTCGCTGTGGGTGACGCTGGAACCGTGTGCGATGTGCGCAGGGGCAATATCCCACGCCCGTATCAGTGCACTGTATTACGCCGCGCCGGACCCGAAGGGCGGCGGGGTCGACCATGGCGCGCGGGTCTTCGCGCATCCGCAAACCATGCACCGCCCCGATATCTATCGCGGTATCGGCGAGACTGAAGGGAGCGCGCTGCTGAAGGCGTTTTTCGAACAGCTGCGGTAACGCGGCGCTTACAAACCGCGCCAGATTTTGAGCGGCGCGCTGTCGCTCGGCCCAAAACGAGCAGTGTCGCAGGACCGGGGGCGGAACCTTTTGTCGTAGCAAAGCCGCATTTCCTGCAACCAGCCGCGCCGGTTTACCTTCAGTCCGACAGATTCGGCCCCGATGCCACGGTTCAGCCGCGCAAACTCCTGCCGCAACCGGTCCGCCGTCAGCCCGTCCTCGCGTGACAGCCGTGCCATGTCGGGGAATTGCAGCGAATCGAACAGGATGCGCGATACCTTGAAATAGGTTTCGGGTTTGCGCGTCATGCAGCTGCCGTGCTTTGCCCACTGCCGCGCCAGGAGGGCAGTCGATGGGCTCATGCACATATTGCGGCGTGTCTCTTGCGGCGAAAGCGCGCGCGACGATCCACACCATTGCGGCCAGCGTGTACGGCTTTCAGGCCACAGACCATGCGCGATGAAACCGAAGCGGCCATTGCGCCCCGAACACTGGATACGATGGCGCGCATCCCGCTCGCGTCCCTTGCAAAACTCCGGAGACCAGCTCAGTGCCAGCGTATAGCCGGATACCGGTGTCCGCCGCTGCGGCCCGTCGGGCGTCACGGTCGGAACGGCGACGCGGGCAGGCATGCGGCACTGGTAACTTTGCGCGACTGCAGCGACCGGTAGCGACATCGCCACAAGCATCATTGCTGCCCTCCCCATCATGACCGCTTCATAGCCTCGTCACAGAGCAGTAAAATCCAGCCCGATATCGGCGGCAGGCGCGCTTTGCGTCAGCCGCCCGACCGATACGAAATCTACCCCCGTCGCGGCCTTGGCGGCGATGGTGCTCATGTCGATCCCGCCGCTTGCCTCGGTCGGCACCCGTCCCGCCACGATGCCGACCGCCTCGCGCAGTATCGGCGGCGCCATATTGTCGAGCAGCAGGCGAGTCGCCCCGGCGGACAGCGCGGGCTCGATCTGGTCCAGCCGGTCCACTTCGCAAATGATCTCGGTCACGCCCGCCTCGACCGCGCGCGCCACCGCCGCGCCGACCGATCCGGCGACCAGCACATGATTGTCCTTTATCATCGCGGCATCCCACAGACCCATGCGGTGGTTCGCCGCGCCGCCCATCCGCACCGCGTATTTCTCCAGCATCCGCAGGCCCGGAATGGTCTTGCGCGTGTCGAGCAGGGTGCAGGCCGGATTGTCCATCGCCGCGACATAGGCGGCGGTCATGGTGGCGATGCCGGACAGGTGCTGCACCGTATTGAGCGCGCTGCGCTCCGCCGTCAGCATGGCGCGGGCATTTCCGGACAGGCGCATGAGGTCGGTACCGGCGGCGGCGGCTTCGCCTTCCCCGACGAGTATGTCGATCTCGACATCGGGATTGAGCGCGCTGAAAAACGCGGCGGCGATTGGCAGTCCGGCAACGGTCACAGGATCGCGGCTGTCCATCACCCCGGCAAACCGCGCATCGGCGGGGATGACGCTTTCCGACGTAATATCGCGCCCGCCGCCGGGCAGTCCCGTGCCCAGATCCTCATCCAGTGTATTCCGGACGAAGCAAGCTAGGTCGAAGCCTTCGAGGTCGAATGTCATCAGGCTTCCTTATCGCCGTAACGCTCTGTATTGCCGCGTCGCTTCGCTCCTCGCAACGACGCGTGCGACTTCAATGCACGAACCGAGCGACCACATCGCGGTAACTGCGCGACACTTTCACTTCCGCGCCTGAACTCAGCACGAGGAAGCATTCGCCATTGGTGTGCGGCTTCACCTGCCGGACCTGGTCCAAATTGACGATGGTGGAGCGGTGGACGCGCTGGAATTTGCGCGGGTCCAGCCGCCGTTCCAGATCCTTCATCGTTTCGCGCAGGATCAGCGAATTGTCGCCGGTATAGATGCACATATAGTCGCCCGCCGCCTCGATATGTTCGATGCTGCCCACTTCCACGCGGAAAATCTGGCCGCGATCCTTTACGTTGATCAGCTTCTCGAACCGTTCGGCGGCTTCGCCGTCCCCGTCGGTGAACTCCTCGGCGGCTTCGGGCGCGACTTCGGCGAGGACATGCTTCAGCGCTTCCACATCGTCGGTCGAGCGTTTCTCCGCCAGCCGGATCCGGACCCGCTCCAATGTGTCGCGCAGCTTGTCTTCGTCCACCGGCTTCATCAAGTAATTCACCGCATTGGCCTCGAACGCGCGCACAGCATGTTCCTGATAGGCGGTGACGAAGACGATCAGCGGCGGGGCGATTTCCATTACGCCTTTCACCACCGAAAACCCGTCGAAGCCGGGCATCTGGATATCGAGGAAAACCAGGTCGGGCTTCAGCGTCTTGATCTTGCGTATGGCTTCGCGGCCATTGTTGCAGGTGTCGATGATCTCGACATCCTCATACGCTTCCAGGCGCAGTTGCAGCCCCTGGATCGCCAGTTTTTCATCGTCGACGAGAATGGTGCGGATGGGCATTCAGTTTCCTATCGATTGTCCCAGGACGTGCCTGGCTGTGGCCGGCGGTAATAGCGGCGCGGTCGCCGGGCTGGCTATACTCGCCAGCTCCACTTCCGGCGTTTCAGTGTCGAACGGAATTTCGATCACCACCGAAAAACCGCCATCGGGCGGCGTGCGAATTTCGAACAGGTGTTCCTCGCCATAAGCCTGCGCGAGCCGGTCGCGAATGTTGGCAAGGCCTACGCCGGTCGATGCGGCACGGGTATCGGCGGGATTGCTGATTCCGCTGGTCTTGGCGACGGCGGAGGGCGGCAGATCGAGCAGCGCGGACTTGCTGGTGCCATTGCCTCCCGGCAACCCCGGCCCGGTATCGGACACCGCGATCCGCAACCGTTGCCCGACACGTTGCGCCTTCAGGGTGATCCGCGCGCCTTCTTCCAGCGGAGAAACCGCATATTTGATGGCGTTCTCGATCAGCGGTTGCAGCAACATTGAGGGCAGGCGCGCCTTGCAGGCAATGTCCTCGATATCGAATTGCGTGCGCAGCCGATCCTCGAACCGCATCTTCTCGATACCCAGATACAGCTTCAGCGTGTCCACTTCCTGCGCCAGCGTCACCTTGCCGCCGGGCTGCACCACCAGCGTGTGACGCAGGAATGCGCTCAGCCGCGTCAGCATCGCATTGGCCGGCTCCGTCTGTTTCAGCAGCACCAGCGTGCTGATCGAATTCAGCGTATTGAACAGGAAATGCGGGTTCAGCTGGTATCGCAGCATCGCCAGTTGCGCACTGGTGGCCTGTGCTTCCAAATGTTCCAGCTGGTCCGCCTGCTCCTCCACCTGCAGGAACAGGTTGATCGCGTAATACAGCGCTGACCACGATCCGAGCAGGGTCAGCGGATAGATGAGATAACCGATGAGCTGGGCCGTAAAACCGGCTTCGGGATCGCCTCTGGTCAGCGATAAGACCCATGCGCCGATGAAGGCAAACGCCAGTACGGAAACGATCAGGAACAGGCCGCTGACGCCCCATGCGATCAGCGGGCGGCGATTGATGAGCTGTCCGTATACTGCCGAAAGCACCGTGCTGATGGAAAAGCCGGTGATCGTCTCGATCAGGATAATGACGAAAAACGCGCCGTCCTGATCGTTGACCAGTCCCGACACTGCGCGCAGCAGAAACGCGCCGCCCCAGCCTGCGAATTGCAGGTTCCAGAATGCCCGGTTCTTCTGCGCGAAGAACGGCGTGGGTTGAAAGGGCAGGACGGCCATCTGCCAGCTATCCTAGCGCAAAAGGCGCGCTTTTGCCCATAGCCCGGTAAGCCGGGTCATGTGTCGGCGCGCGCGGCGGTGATGGCCGCCTGCAATTCGGCCTGTCCGACAGCACCCTGCACCACGGTATCCCCGACGACCCAGCTGGGCGTACCGGTAAAACCGAGCCGGTTTGCCAAATCGATATTTGCGGCCAGTTCCGCATCGGCACGCCGCGTTTCGAGAAACCTGTCGGCCCGCGCCATGTCGAGCCCTGCCGCCTTGGCCGCCGTTCTGACCGACGCGGCAGACGGTGCGTCGCCCGAAAACATCGCGGCATGAAACGCAGCGAACTTGCCTTGCTCCGCTGCCGCCAGCGCCATGCGTGCCGCGCCTTCGCTGCCATCGAAGATCGGCCATTCGCGCACCACGACCCGCAAGTCGGGATTGGCGGCGATCAGCGCCTCGACATCGGTGCGGCTTTGCCGGCAAAAGCCGCAACCGTAGTCGGTGAACTCTACCAGCGTGACCGCACCGTCCGGATTGCCCAGCACGGCGCCGGGGAAGGGTTCGGTGACGGCGCCCCCTGCCTGCGCGAGCCGTTCGCGCGCCTGCTGCATGTCATAGGCCTGCGCCATTTCGGGCAGGATGTCGGGGTTCTCGATAAGGTAAGCGCGCGTCGCCTCGTGATCTGTTCCGCCGCCCAATACGCCGGTGATAGTCAACAGCAGGACGGTGCAAACACCACTGATCGCACCTACGATTGCAGGCAGGAGATACGGTTTGAAGCGGGACGTTGCAGGAGCAGTCATGGGGCGGCCTTGGTCATGGGGCAGGCGCTACCGCCGCTCCTTCTCCGCTTCAAGCGCGGCGCGGGCCTGTAATCCGATATCCTGCGCGCGCAGCCAGTCCGGCGTTCCGGTCGCCAGCCCTGCTTCGGCAATGCGCGCACTGTTGATCGCGGTGGCATATTGGCGTGTCATCACCTGGCGTTCCGCACTGGCGAGTCGGGCACGCGGCATGTCGCCGCGCGCGGCATAGACGACGCCGAGCTGGTACCATGCAAACGGGTTGAGGCGATCGCGCGCAACCGCCGCGCGCAGAACCCGCTCCGCTTCCGCGTGATAGGCGGCATCTTCGGTGGCAATCAGCGCATGCCCGAACATCGACGCGATCAGCGGCTGGTTGCGGGTCAACTCGGTCGCGCGGCGCAGCGGGGCAAGCGCATCGAGAGGGCGGCCCGATTCCAGCAGGACCTGCCCCTTCAGTTCGAGAAAATACGGATCGTCCGGTGCGCTGGCCAGCAGGGCGTCCGCTTCGACCAGCGCATCATCGACCAGCGCATTTTTGTGATAGGCATAGGCGCGGGCGTAGCGTGCGGGCACGTCGGTGCGGCTGGCGGGATATTTCTGCAAGGTGCGCGCGGGATCGTTGGTGAAGCCGAACAGCTTGGCCTGCACCCGCTCGAACTTGGCTTGCAGCACTGGATCGACCGGCTTTTCCCATGCCGGATCGGTAATGTAGGTTTCCCGCAAGGTGGCGATCCGGTCGCCCGACATCGGGTGCGTGCGGGTGAACGTCTGCTCGTCGGACTGGCTGTAGCCATACCGGAATTCCTGGTTCTGCAACTTCTTGAAGAACGCCAGCGAGCCGCGCCCCGATATTCCGGCGGTGGAGAGATATTCCGCACCCGCTGCATCGGCGCTGGATTCCTGCACCCGGCTGAATGCGAGGTATTTGCCCATTGCCGCGCGCTGGCCCGCCATGATGACGCCCATCGCCGCGTCGCCCGCGCCCGCCAGCGCCGCACCGACACCGAGCAGCATGGATAGCAGCGTGATGTTGCCGGCCTTGGCGGCACCTTCGCTACCGCGAATGACGTGGCCACCGGTGATATGGCCCAGCTCGTGCGCGATGACACCCTGTACTTCGTCCGCCTCATCGGCAGCTTCGATCAGCCCGGCATGCAAATAAACCGCCTGTCCGGCAGAAACGAAGGCATTGATCGAGGGGTCGTTGATCAGCACCATTTCGACATTGCCGGGTTCGAGGCCGGAGGCTTCGACCAACGGCGCGGCCATCTCGTTCAACAGCGCTTCGGTTTCGGCATCGCGCAGGATGGATTGCGCCGCAACCGGTTGTGCGGCGAGCATGATGCTCGCGCACACAGCGAGGGTTTTGCCGATGATAGAGGAGCCGCGCATTGTTCCGGTCTAGCCGTCCGTGGCCTGAACCGGAACTGAAGTCGTGCCCGGATTACCGTGGACGTCAGCATTTCGGACGACGCGGCGCGCGAAATCCGTGACGGCATCGATTACGCGCTTGTTGTGCCGCCACGGTGCTGCGGTCAGCATGATAGGCCGGGCGTGGTCGGCATCGGCCAGAGTCACCCGTTGCACTTGTCCGCCCGCATTGCGCAGCGCGTTGGCCAGCGCATAGGTGTTGCGCGGCTCGACCGTTTCGTCGCGGTCGCCCGTCATCAACAGCATCGGCGGCGCATCGCCTCTGGCGTAAGCGACCGGTTGCGTGGTTTTCCGCGGATTGTCGGCCCCGCCGAAACTTGCCTTGGTGGACTCGCTGTCGAACGGATAGAAATCGTAAGGACCGGATAGCCCCACCACTCCCGCCACGGCATCATCCGACAGCCCTTCGCGTCCTAGCCATTGGCGGTCGAGCGTCGTCATCACTACATTATAGGCTCCGGCGGAATGGCCAACGAGGACGATAGTGTCGGGGTCGCCACCATGCGCGGCGATGTTCTCGCGCGTCCAGGCAACCGCCGCGGCCGTGTCTTCGAGCATGCCGGGGAACACCGAATTCGGGACGCAGGCGATAGCCTGCCAGTACCACCATGAAACCCTCGGGCACGAAGGCGCGGGCGAAGAAGCCGTAATCGTCCGGACTGCCTTTGGCCCAGCTTCCGCCGTGTACGAACAGGAGCACGGGGCGCGGCAACCCATCGCCATCCCGCGCGCCGTAGATCGCGACCGATTGAGCGGGTGACGGCCCGTAAGCGGCTTTGACACGCTGCACGGTATCGCGATCCCCGCCTATGGTACGGTCTATCCGGTCCAGCACGGCAGGCCCGTTCCGCCCGGCGGCATATTGCAGCGCCAGCGCACCGCCCGCTACCAGTAGAACAATCGCGCCCAGCACCCACCACATCCAGCGTCATCCCGATCGTTGCTTCATGGCGCGGGCGATACGCCGTCCGCCACGGCCGCGACAAGCGTTTCGGCGGCCTCGTCTTCGACCAGGCCCGTTTGCGTCAGAAATGCCTGCGTCGTCGCGTAATCGTCGCCCATCCAGAACGGTATTCCGACCGCTTCGATAACATGCTGGGCCTTCATTTCGGCCTCGTTGGCTGGCTCGCCCGCGCGCCGGATGAACACCGCCGCCACGCGCCCCGGATGGTCCGCAACCACCTTGGCAAAGGCGATCAGATCGCCCTGCGTGTCATCGCCGACCAGCACGAAGCGCATGTTGGGATAAGTATCCAGAATTGCGTCAATGGCATTGCGCTTGTGCGCGCCGTGACTGCTTGAACCGAATGTCGCGCGATTCAGGCCCCAGTCGCGCAAGGCCACTGGGCCAAGCGGCAGGCCATGACGGCGCTTGAATGCAACGAGGTAGGAATACAGGTTCCACGGGCTGGAGGACACATAGAAGAACGGACGCCCCGATACCGTGGGCAACGCCTCGCCCCTGTTTTCCGCAGCCGCACGGGCGGCGACACTGCGCGCAAGACCGCCGCCCAGCGCGCCGTAAAGCTGGTCGGCGCCGGGCACCTGCTGGCGGTCTTCGGGCATGGTGGCAAGCAGGCGTTTCCAGTTGCGCAGGACCGATCCCGCGCTGCCGGTTACGCCGGTCTGGATGATAGTGTCGTCTATATCCGAGATGATGCCGAGCGTCGCGTTTCGGGCAGGCGCAAGAACGAAGCCTTCAACACTCGCGGAGACATCGCCTTCGTGCCAGTGGAGCGAGACGATGTCCCATGCCGTTTGTTCAGCCAGAGACCAATCCGCAAGGTCGAGATCGAAGCGAACATATCCCTCTTCATCGGTAGCAGCGGTGGATTCGTGAAGTTTGCCCGACGCTTCGTAGCGCAACGTCACTTCGACACCGGCGACCTCGCGCGATGCGAAGAGCTTCATTATCGTACGCAAGGCCCGCCAGATGCTGCCCGGAGAGAACAGGGGTGCGCGCGAACGCAATGCACGGGCGCTCAGGGTCAGCCGGGTCGCGCTGCGATAGCCGAAATAGGGCTGGATACGGACCGGTATTCTTGGGCGTGGCATGGGCAGCAGCCCTAGCGCCAACTGCCTGCCGCACCAATGGCCGGTTCGAAATCGCTACTTCAAAAGCGCGCGCCCGCCTTTTTCCACAAGCTTGCGATCATGTGGTACCTCGCCAAGCAATTCGACGCCGCCATCGGGCGATCGGCGCATCATGACGAGCGCGAATTCCGCTCCCTCCAGTGCCAGATCTTCGACCGCAACAGGTTCGGCTTGCCGCAGTTTCCTCGCCAGCGCGGCATTGAAAGCCTCGTCGGACGCTTCGCCGGTTTCACCGCGACGGATGGCGCGTTCGGCAGCGACAACGCCTTTCAGCCCGCCCTCGGCCGAGCTAAGAAAAGCCGTCAGCCCGCCGCGGCCGATATCTTCGCGCCGGGCATAGGATAGCACGGCGGCATATTCGGTAAGGCGGGTCTTGTCGTATCCGCTGCCGAAGACCAGCTTCACAACCGGTGTCATTGGCGCGCGGGGCTGAACCGTCAGGTCGTTTTCGGCGATCAGGTCGGCAAAGGCCGCGGGGTCTTCTTCCGCAGCAAGGCCGACATCGTAGGCCCGCCCGACGGCAGCATACAGCGCGGCGCGGGAACGGTCTTCGCTCGATTGCGCAGCCTGAGCCAGTTCGCGCGCATCGGCGAGGCAATCATGCAGGCCGGCTTCGGAATCGCCGGACGGCGCGACCTGCGTATCGGTTCCTTCCGGTGTTTGCGCAACATCGGCCATGACAGGTGCCGGAACGGCCTGCGCAGTAACCTCCGCCGCGGGCGCGGGGGGCTCATAGGCTTCCGGAACCGCAAGCGTGAGGGACGCGCCGCTATTGCTCTTTTTCACCAAAAGTGGCGAGCGTGCGTCCGGCGCGACGCGGTCGGCATCTTCGTCGTCCTGTTCGGCCAATACCGGCTGCTTCCGCGCGGCCTGTGGCTGGATCAGCGAAGACAGCTGCGACACCGTAACAACGGCATCATCGTCGTCATCCCAGTCGCTGTCGTCATCTTCATCAATGATGTCTTCTTCAGGGCTGTTGCCGTAATCGACGGCGAACATCGGATCGGTGCTGCCATCGGTGTAACGATCCTTGCCGATAACAGGCGCGTCGAGGCCGAAGTTGGGGCGCGGCATATCTTCGTCCGAAGTGTCCACACCGGACGGGGGCGCGGGCAAATCGGATATCGGCGCGCCGGGGCCGTCGGCCCAATCGGCGACCGGCTCCTCTTCGGATAGATCCGGCGCCGCTGCTTCGGGTGCGGCGCGGTCGATATCACTGCCGATTTTCTGTTCGAGTGCCTGGTCGATTTCGAGCAACAGCTCGTCGCTGGTCAGCTGGTCCGCCATCTCCTTCCAGTTGATGACGCCATAAATGAAATCGATGGATTCCCCGTCGCTGGAATAGGGCAGCAGAATGCCGCGATACAGAATGGTTGCCCCGCGCTGGTTCACGAATTCAGCTTCGAAACCGATGGGCGCCTGATTAGCCAGGATCTGCATGTAATGATCGGTGATACGGCTCAGCAGCGACCGGCTGGGAATGTCGGAAAGCTGTGCGATGGAAGCACTGGTGCCGCATTCTGCGGCCAGTTCCTTGCCCAGATACTGCACGGCGGGGTCTTCGATCCCGGCGGTAAAATCGAGCAGCACGCTGTTGGGCGCAAAGTCCGGCATATCACCGGGTTCAAGGTCTTCGATGGAGGGGAAGGCGCGGTCGGCTAAGAGGCCCGCCCAATGGTTATAGGCGCGCACCTGCATCCGGCGTTCATCAGTGCCGATGGCGGGCGGGGGCGTATCGCGTCCCGTTTCGTCCTCGTGATCGATGGCAACCGCGTCGCTATCGTCCCGATCGCGCTCGAACGGCTCCACACCATCGTGTGAACCGGTCTCGAAATGTCCGCGCAACGTATCCATGAGCTGTGTCAGCCCCCCTGATCGGTGTTTCAGGAAAGCGTTGTGCCGCAGCGTAGTAAATATTGCGTTAAGCGTGATGACCGGACTGAACCGGACGCGCCCACCGATCGCACATTTTACAGCATATAGCGCATGCGGATCTTTTGATGGACTGTCTGCGGCGGACGGTCCGCAGCAATATCGAACGCAGCGGCATCGAACCTGGGCGGACCGAGCCGGACGCGGGCATCGCGGGAAAAGCCGTAGCCTTCGGTGGGCATCATCAACAGAGCGGTATCGGCCTTGTTGTTGTTGTTTTCATCATGCAGCAACGCGATGGCATAGCGCCCCGGTTTAACCCCCGCAAAACTAAGCCTGACTGTCTCCCCTGCCGGCACGATGACGCGCACAGCGGTACCGGCCTCGCGGCAGGATGGAAAATCGCGCGGGTCAGGGGTCAGGCAGGCGCGCACTACCCCGCGCGAACTGCGCAGGTCGGTCACGGTCACATCGATAGCGGAAACCTTGCGCGCGGTCTCGGGTGCGGCGGGTGTGGGCAGTGCGGCAAGGGTCGCTAGAGCTAGCGCGCCGGAAATGCGTCCGACAGTCCGCGATCGGTGCCGCACACGCGGTCCCAGAAACGAAAATACAAGCCGTAATTGCATCGATAGCTCTCATGATGACGCTGGTGATGGCTAGCGGTTATGAACCACTTACCCAACCGGGAATGAACGAACCACCGGGGAAACATCTCCCAGCCCATGTGATTGGTCACACCCATCAGCGTCATAATAGCTAGAACCACGGCAAGCATGACGACGTGGATCGGGATTACAAGAACCAGGAAGGGGATGACGACCGCCCCGGTCAATGCTTCGATGGGATGGAAACTCATGGCTGCCCATGCCGTCGGCGGGCGGCTGGCATGATGGACGGCATGCGCGCGGCGGAATATGGCGGGCCGGTGCATCAGGCGATGTGTCCAGTAGAACCATGTATCGTGGGCAAACAGATACAGCGCGACCGACAGCGGTGCGTACCAGAGATCGGTGCTCGACCAGTCGGAATAGAGCCTGGTCCAGCCGAGGTTCTGCCAGCCCCAGGCTACGATGCCGGCGGGTATGCCGAAGATCAGCGCCGACAGCATCGACCAGCCGATTTCGCGGCGGATTTGCGGTGCCAGAGCGGACTGGTACCCCGGGCGCACCTTTGCCGTCACAGCGGCAAAGATGCCGCTTACCGCCAGATACCGGACGGCCACGATGCCGGTCATGGCGACGGCGGAAGCGAGGATCGCAAGAAACATTTGCGCGTCCTATGCCGGTGCCGCGCGCGCAACACCAGCGCCAAGCGGGAAGCCGCCGGTCAGCTGGTCTCGCCATTCCATGGCGCGCATTCCGGATGCGCCGATACTGCCAGCCTGCGCAGCGCGGCGCGGGCCAGCGCTTCCACTTCCACCTTGCGGCGCGCGGCGGGCAGCGGGTGACTGGGCGCAGGACGCACGATTTCCGCATCGTAGCCATCGGCTACAATCACGCCGCAGCTTTCCGGCAGGAAGTCCGCACCATCCAGCACTGCGCGGTCGAGCGTGACAGGCAAGCCCCAGTAGAACCGGTCGCAATGCTCCAGATAGTCGGTCCATTTCCCGTCGCCGAGCAAGTCGGCACGGCTGACCTTGATCTCCACGATAACGACCCGCCCCTTGGCATCGATGCCCATCAGGTCGGCCCGGCGTCCGCCGCGCAAGGGCATTTCCGGCAAGACCCATATTGCGTTGCGCGCGAACAGGCGCGTGATACCGCGCACGACCGTGTCGGAAGGCGACGCAATATCCGGTCCGCCCGATATTACATGCGGTTCGGCCCTGTTCGTGGATGAGCTGTCGATTGGCGGCGTGTCGATAAGCGTTGATTCCATACCGCCACATTTGGAACATTAGGCGAACATGGTCAAGCATCAGTAAAGACCTCAAGCACAGCGGCGCGGGCCAAGCGTGCCTTCGTCGGGCACCAGCGCCAGCATGGCACTGCGCGCCGCGTGATATTCGCGCCACAGGGTCAGCGCAGGCGCGGTCGCATCGTGACCCCGTGCCGATACCGCGAGCAGGGCGGCAAGACCCGGCTGCATCATCGCTGACATGTCGGCCACGCATTCTTCGGCCATTTCCTGTCGAGACGCACCATCCGACTGGATGCGGGCGACAAAACTGCGCAATTGCGCCGAAGGCTTCTCCGCGCCCAGCCCTGCCATGACCGCAACCGCCGCCGCCGCATCCTCGATCGCGGCCAGCCTGACCGCGAGTGTCGGATGCGCCGTCCGCAACGCACCGTTCGCATTCTCAGGAGGCCGGGCGTGTGGCAAGGGGGCGCTAGCGGTTTCGCTCATGCCTGCCCCTTAGCGCCATACCACTTGCCAAATCGCTAAGTCCGGAAGCGCGCTCGCTACAGCCGCACGATAAAGCGGCTGGCGCAGCGCCGCCACAGTTGCTACCGCGCCCGATGGCAATTGTCCGCAAGGGCACAGCCCCGGCACCCGTAGCTCAGCTGGATAGAGCGCTGCCCTCCGAAGGCAGAGGTCACTGGTTCTAAAGAATGGCGATTTTTGAAGGGAATATATTATATCTCAATAACTTATAGCAGCTCACCGGATAGGGTTCACATTGCCATTCTTTCCGCGTAAGCATCGCGTAAGCACAATGCACCCGTAGCTCAGCTGGATAGAGTGTCGCCCTCCGAAGGCGAAGGTCACTGGTTCGAATCCAGTCGGGTGCACCACTTTTGTAATCATTGGTCGTCTCGTCGGCCTTCGCCCCGCGCGGCGTATCGACGCCAAGCAACTCCGTCAGGGCGTTGACAACAGATGCGTGTTGGCAAATTCGGATGCACCGGTCTCACGCCATTCGGCAATGACTGGCGTGGCAATTATTCCACGATGCGCAGCACTCTGGCCTCCCGCTCGCTCAATCATTCGCATTTCCTACTAGCTCTTCTCGGCGCGCATGGCTTTAGCCATGCGGCCTGCCTTCCGGCGAGGATGGGAGGGGGAGGGGAAAACCGCAAACCGATGCCCTGGCGCGGGCCAGCGGGCGTCAGCCCGCCACCCGGGGGCCTCTATTTGCGGTTTCGGGAACGAGAGGGCAAAGCCTTGGCGTTCCCGCGCAGGATCGCTTAAGCGATCCGCACAGATAACGGCACCTTGCCGAACGTCCGTTTATGTCCAATTCGGCAGAAGACAGCCGTACAAGATCGCGTAAGATTGCCGGCTGCGACGCGCACGGTGTGCATTGACAACCTGACGCCTCGTCCGTGAAAGATTTTATGCTCATGTTCCTTTTCTGTTCCACCTATTGCAAAGTGCCTGAGTGTGCTGCAAGGTGCTGCAAAAGGGGAACGGCGATGGCAGCCAAAAATCGAGTGACGGTCAATCTTGAGGATGAAGAATACGAAGCTCTCGTCGATGTTGCGACGAGGGCCGACCGCTCGATTGCGTGGGTCGGAAGGCTGGCCATCGTGGAGTTTCTAGCGTCTCAAGAGAGGAAGGAAGTGCCCCTCCTCGCGACCGCTGGAACCAGCGGCTCATCGTTTGGGAAACAGAAAGGATGAAGTATCTCGGCGGAGATATTCACCAAGGTGATTGCCTTGAGGTGATGGCTGACTTGCCTGATCAGTCAGTCGATCTGATCCTTTGCGATCTACCTTATGGGACCACGCAGAATAAGTGGGACAGCGTCATTCCGTTGGACGAGCTTTGGTCTCAATATCGAAGGATCATCAAGCCGAAAGGCGTGATCGCGTTGTCATCCCAGGGTATCTTCACAGCGCGACTGATGCTAGCAATGAGGCGTGGTTCAAGTACAAGTTCGTGTGGGTAAAAAGCAAGCCGACGAACTTTCTTAATGCTCGTCGGCAACCACTCCGGCAACACGAGGACATCTGCATCTTCTACGGCAAGCAACCAAATTACAGGCCCGTCATGTCGAAAGGTGAGCCTTACGACAAAGGCACGCGCAAAGCGCAGTATACCGGAAGCTATGGGGACTTTAAGCCTGTCCAGGTGAAGAGTGATGGCGAGCGATTTCCGACCGATACGCTTTACTGCAAGACAGCTGAAAGCGAAGCTGGTTGCCGAGTATGGCACCCCACGCAAAAGCCCGTTGCGTTGGGTAGATATCTGATACGGATGTTCACTGGGCCTGGCGACGTTGTGTTAGACAACGCATTCGGAAGCGGAAGCTTTTTGGTGGCCGCAGCGCTTGAGGGGCGGCGCTTCATCGGAATCGAGAAAAATGAGGAAGTCCACCTCTTTAAGGAAAAGCAAATAGACTACATCAAGATCGCCAAAGAGCGACTTGCCGAGGTTGAAGCGGCCATCAAAGCCAAGATTCCTGCACCGCCGTTGTACTCGGCACTTCAACCTGCGTCGCGGGCTGGCCAGCCAAACCGTCGAGGTATGGTTGACGTCGATGTCGTCATCAGAGACTTCTGAAAAGCTAACCGCGTGAGTGGTCCCTCTGCTAACTACAATGAGCGGTCATGGGCGATTGATTTGATCGGCCATATCAAACTGCTTGCCGCACGCGATAATCGCTCAATTAAGGACGCAGGCGGTGAGCAAACCGTCAAGGCGGAAGGGGGCAGCCTTTTTCCGGATGTCTTGCTTTTCGGCGATCGTTCGACCGCCCGGATATTGCAGGGTTGGGAATTGAAGATGCCCGATACGGGCATCGACGATTTCGAGTTCCGTGATAACGCGGAGACCAAGGCGCGCGCTCTCGGCTTAGATAGTTTTCTTCTTTGGAACGTCTCGCATGCGCGGCTCTACACCCGCAACGATAAAACCGACGAGTTTGAACCAGCGGTGCGCTGGGATGATCTTTCCGACATAAAGAGCCGCGCTAGCGTGGCAAGCAACCGAAGTCGGTGGGAAGCTTTAGCCGAGAAAATTTTCGGGCATCTGAACGACCTCTTTGATCGCGGGTCGCTCGAAGGCCGACAGTTCATCGACGCTTATCGGAGCGGTGGCGTAACATCTCTCATCATGGAAAATGCGGGATTGGTTGCGCAGGCTTTAACGGACGCTGCGCGCCGGGATTCTCGTCTCCGAGCCGAGATGACATTGTGGTGGGACCGATACCGGGCCGAATATGGCGAGGGCTCCAGAGAGCAGGTCTTAGCGCAAGCAGTCATATCGAATTGGATTGGGAAAATTCTATTCGGACACATTCTCGAGAGAGAAGGATGTGCGCGCCCGCAGAGTTGCTGCGATTGATGAAGATACGACACCCGGTGAAGCTCTCGACCATTTTCGACAATTGTCCGAAGACTGCAATTTCTGGACGATATTCTCGGATAGCCTAGGGCTAAATTTGGTGCCAGCTCCGGTCTGGGACCAACTCTTGCAGTTCCACAAACTGCTATCTGACCTACGGGTTGGTTCGATAGACCAAGGTCAGCTCTCCGGAATACTGGAGGCCACGGTCGAGGTGGCCGTTCGCAAGCTTCGCGGGCAATACCCCACTCCAATCGAGCTTGCGCGCCTCCTCGCAAGCCTTTGTATTCGGAACACGGTGGAAGACCGGGTTCTCGATCCCTGCTGCGGAAGCGGGACTATTGCGCGTGCAGCCATCGAACAAAAGCTAACGGCGGTGATCGATCCCGAGCGAGTGGCATCGACTGTTTTTGCAGGCGATCAAGATCCACAAGCGGTGCAGATCGCGACCTTCGCGCTGGCAAAAGCAAGCCTGATGCATCAGCCGCTGCGCATATTCCAAAGGGATGCCTTTTCCTTAGAATGCGATACCGAGCTCGACTTCCGCAATCCTACGGACGGAACTGTTTTTGCCGAGCGCGTTGGACAGTTTGACGCCATCACCAGTAATTTGCCCTTCGTCGCACAGGCGGGGCGAAAGCAATACGGGAATGCGCTAGATCGCGTTGCTGCAAGCCTTGGTGAAGGCGGCGAACGATTCACTCGTCGCGCTGACGTTTCAGCATATTTGCCCTTTGCATTGCATCCGCTGCTTGCTGACGATGGCCGTCTTGGCATAATTATTACCAACGCATGGCTTGGTACGGATTGGGGTGACGATTTTTACGCGCTACTGGGACGCTACTATGATCTGAAGTGCGTGATCACATCTGGTGCGGGGCGCTGGTTTCAGAATAGCGAAGTCGTCACCAACATTCTTATTCTGGATAAGAAGGCTGATCCATTAACACCCAGCGGGAATGTTAAGTATGTGGTTCTGACGCGTCCGCTGGAAGAGCTTGCAGATGGAGAAGCGGTTGAGATTGCAGCGGCACAAATTGAATTAGGTCAGACCCAGAACGACACGATGACTATCCGCGAAGTCAGTCATGCTGATCTCGAGCGGTTTAGACAATTCGGGTTGGGCGGGAACGCCCAATTCGTAGATTGTGATTGGGTGCTAGACCTTCCGCTCAGCCCAATGACGGGTCACTTCGCAATCCGACGTGGCGAACGTCGGGGGATGAACAAACTTTTCTATCCCGATTCCGGACACGGGATCGAAACTAAGTACATCAAACCGCTAGCGAAAGGGCCGAGCGATTTCGCGCGACTTACAAGTCCCGCCGCAAAGGAAGCCTTCTCTTGTTCTCGATCCAAGGCGGAGCTTGAAGCTCTGGGGCACACGGGAGCATTGGCTTGGATCAAACGATTTGAGACCCCCGAGAACATCGCAAAGTTAAGCCGTAATGGCATGCGTTGGTATGAGATGCGCGCTGATACATTGACCGATTTGGTGATGTTCATCGCCTACGGTGATCGTCTGTTTGTCGGTCGTGTCGACCCGCCGGCATTCGCAGATCAGCGCTTGGTTCGGCTTGATCGACTCCGCGAGATCGACATCGATCTGATGCATGCCTTGCTCAACAGCACCATATCAATGTTCCTTATCGAAGGGATGGGGTTCGGGCGAGGCCTGGGTGCGTTGGATTTGAATAAGGATCGGATTGAGGATTACATGCACTGCCTCGATCCGGGGGAACTCGACGCGACTGGAATGGAAGCGATTAAGACCGCGTTCGCACCACTTACTTCGCGCGACATCCTTGAGGTCGCAGATGAGCTGGAGCAGGAGGATCGTCGTAAATTCGATCAGACCGTGCTCAATGCCTTTGGACTGAATATCGATCTGGACCGGGTTTATAACGCCCTGCTCTCGCTCGCGGAAATCCGTCGCACTGCAAACGAATAAGACAGTTCAGATATAGCCGTAGCGTCGCCCGCCGGGTGCCTTCGTGGTCACAAACTGACCATCAATACGCTTGGATTGTTCGACGAGGCTCTTGAAGGCCGAACTGGTAATTTTGAGTAACTGTAGATCGAATTTCTTGGTGCCAGAGCGTTTCCGGAAGACTACCGCTAAATCGGACCTGTTTGCTCCTGATGCAGGTCTCATAGTTGTGCGATTCACTGCGGATTGAATGGAAGCCGAATTAAACATAAGTCGCCACATGTCGTTCTGTTCTCGTTTCGTGAATACGAGCGCATGCTCCTGTCCGTCGACCATTACGAACTTTCTCTTTTCCTTCGATCCGCTCAACGCGAAGTAGGGCATCATAGCCTTCGGGAATTCCAGGTCGCGCCCACCAGCATTGGCACTTCCGACCTCCAGCCAAGCGATTTTCGCGCTCCTTGGGCTGCCATCGAATGTAGCCTCTTCGTCTACAACTTCAGTTGCATCAGGCTCTGGTGGAGCGGCTCCGAGGTCAGCAACCTTCTTTCGTTGCTTCTTCGCTTTTTTGAACAGCTCCTTGTAGTCCGCAAGTTCCTGATCGGTTGGAGAGTGACCCAAGTCCCACATCTCCCGCCACTGCCGTTTAAGTGCATTCACCTCCATTGTAACCTCGGCGGTCAAGATGACAGCAGTCTCGCCGTTTTTGCGAAGACCGTTGAGCGTCATGTTTCCGGAACCAATCGCTGCAGCAGCGTTGCTCTTCTCCGTCGAACTCCAGAGCAGATACATCTTGGGGTGAAATCTGCGTGTGGGGGTAAGCTTCACCACGCGTAGTTCGCTGCCTGGCAAGTCAGCGATGTATTCCAGTGCTTCTGGCTGGGTAATTGCGTCGTCCAGACCAACCACCCATCTTGATACCAGAGGGACTCCGCCCACTGCCAGCTCGAGCGCTTTCACGCCAGGTAAGGTCGCGTACGCTACTGCAACATCCAAACGGTCGAATTGTCCCGAACCACTGGAAGCGGACAAGGCCTTTCCCAAGGTCCGGTCGCCCGCTCCACCTTGCGAGATCAGCGTCCACTTCACAGTAGGTCGCCGTTCGTTTGCAAAAACGCATACCTGTTCATTCGTGCCCCTTCTGGAGAGGGAATCGCACAAGATGAGCAATAAATCTAGCGCGAGAAGCCTAGCGCAATCGCGCGAAGTTATCGAAGGAAGCCAGCAAAAGCGTCTCAGATTTGTTGGACTGCTTCGGGCGAATGGCCATCATCAAGGTGTATGTATTGTGTCATCGTTTCCAGCATCCGCTCTTAGGGTGTGAGTGCCACCGCCCAACTCATGCAAATAATATACAGCAAGGCTTGTCACATCAGCCAGACACGTAAATATTTTCCGGTTATCTTTGCATATAACATCCAACATGCAAAACTCTTGACCAAGGGGTCTGCACGTCGCGGTCGCAGCGATATCGATCGATTTGTGTGACGCGGTTACTGTCCGACAAGGAAGGGTAAAGCTTCCATGCTCCACCTCGGACCAACGAGGACTAGAACCGTTGTGCCAACGCCACCATGATGCTCGCAGCAACGATGTCTTCAGAGCGGCTGCGCCGTTCCGGCAACTTGGAAACTAACTGACGCTTGGTGTTCTCAGGCAATGTGACGATCGCAGCTAAGATAATGGAATGCATAAGATCGGGGTGCATCGTCAGGTCTCTCCGATCGCAGCTCGTGGGGAGACGATCTCTCGCCTGCGCTCAACCAGACCCTTTAGGCTCTCGATGAGCACAAGGGTTGAACTCCCCAGCTTAATGATCTCGATCTCACTTTTGGAGATCAGCACGTAAAGCGTGCTGCGACCGATCCCGAGATAGCGACAGGCCTCCGGAACGCGCAGCGCAATCGGCTCGATGGCGAGGCTATGGTTCTGATCTTTGGCGGGCTTAGTGACTGCTGACGCCATGGCGGTCGGTCCTTTCATCGTTCGGATGATGACGGACCGACCTAGGGCTGGAGTAGGGGGAGCAGACCGGCCCGCCATCGAAACCGATTATCGGTCGATTGAGGCCTCTTTCGCCACATGACGTTTCTTCGCTGGAGCCGCCGTCTGTGCGATGTCGCCACGATGGTCACAAGCAGGCGACCAACTCAGACAGCCAGGTATGCGCTTGCATGCTTATGGACAGACCGATCGGAGCGTCGAGAAGGACGAACGAGCGTCAACGCAGAACCGCCGGCGCATTCTACATTGAAAACAAACGCCATTTTGATGTGACCGCCATCTTACGATATTGGGAGCCGTCGCATATTGCTCAATAAAACCAGCCACATACCACCCGACCGACGGCGGTGCTTTTATCTCGCCCTCCCTTCCTCCCATCAAAATTCGCCTGATTCTGCCGCCTTTTTGAAAATAGCAATTCCAACACTCAGGATGACCTCGAGGGGGCTCGTAAAATGCATCACAATTCTTGCAGCCAGACTGCAACGCAACTGCCGCCGCGCTGCGTGTCTGTCACACCTGGGGTGATGAAGAACGATCAAAAAGCTGTCATCGACGCTGCGATTGAGCGTGCGGTCAGACGCGCCCAATGCGCGTGTTAGTGTGTACCGTTTGCCTCGCGCTTGAGCTTTTCAAGCCGCTCTGAGCACACCTCGTGCACGACGCGGCCCAGCTCCTCGACCTGCTCGCCAAGCCATTCGAGCTCTTCTTTGGTGATGCGGTAGTGCTTCGAATAGCGCGCTTTGACGTAGGCTTCTTTGAGCTTCTCGAAGCGCGCGCGATCCTGCCGGGTGTCGCGCGGCCAGACATAGGTGAGGCGCGCATCGATCCGCTCGGCCTGGGTGCGCAGGAAGCCGAGATTGTGCACGTGCGGGGTGTAGAAGGTGCAGACGAGCAGCACGCAGTGGTAGAGGCGTCTCAGTCGCTTGGTGCAGATCGAATGCAGCCTGCTTGAGTACTCCTTGTCCATCAGGAACTGGCACTTTCGATACCGCTTCTGCGCGCTGGATACCATTCGTCAAAATACTCCTGCGCCATGCAAAGCGCCTGTTCGGGCGTCTTGGGCTTGGGCGTGTGCAGTTCGGTGTCGTCGGACTGGTAGAGCGCGATCCCGTCCTGCTTCACATCCATGAAGAAATAGCGGCCATGCGCCAGTCCGTCGTTCACCTCTTGCAGCGTGTGGACGATGAAATTGACCGGCGTCTTGAGCGTCTTGGTCACACCGTATTCGCGCATCAGCCGGTCATCGAGCTTGGACCAGTACTTCACTCGGTCCGTCAGTCTGCTGTCGTTGACGATCACCAGCAGGTCGTAATCCGACTGGTAGCCTTTGGCCGTGTGCGGCTCATCGACCCAGGTTCCGCGCGCATAGCTGCCGTAGAGAATGACCTTGAGGATGCGCCCGGCCTTCTTCCATTCGTGCTTGGCGAGCGCGAAGGCATCGTCGAATTCTTCGAAGATCAGCTGCACCACGCGTTCAAGTTCGCGCTGCTTTTGCGGTGGCAGATGATCGAGGTCGGTCTTCATCGCTCAATCCCTAGCAAGCGCTTGAGATTCTTGCACCTGCCAAGTGCGCGAGGCGCGCGGCGACGGCGCACTCCAAAGCGCTGAGGAGCCGCGCGCTGGTGGTTCGCGTTAGCAACAATCCGATGAGGATTGTTTGTTAGCATAGTTAAGGGGCTCGCTATGCCCAGCGTTTCTGCGGGTTTGAGGGCTGTTTCGGTTCCCGATAGTCCGAATTTTCGGTTCCTGATCGTCCGAGTCCAGCGGTTCCTGATAGTCCGAAGGGCCCGCAGCTTTATCCACAGGGTTAGCCATCCCCATTTCTGGGGAGGGGGCTTGAATCTGCGTTTGCAGTAGGAGTGTGCTGGAAGGTTTGCATCTGAACCTGCTTCATGATCCGGCTGCGCGCTCGGCGATGAATTCGCTCATGGCGCTCTTTCGTGCAGTGCGGTCCAGCGCAAAGCTGCCTCGCTGGAAGTTCGTGCCATTGAGCAAAGCGCTGACATACCCCGCAATCATGTCGGCGGCAGTGACCAACGTCGCGTCCAGCACGTGGATATATCTGCTGGTGATCGAACCCTTGGCGTGCCCAAGCAGCGCGGCGATTGTGATTTCGGTAAATCCGAGATCATTGCCGATGCTGGCAAAGCTGTGACGCAGAACGTGGGCCGTGACTCCATCCAATGGAGAGCCCTTAAACAACGCGTCCCAGTGATTTGGGAATCCGCCGAAAGCATTGTCTTCGCCATACCCTGGGAACACGTAGCTACCCGTGGCAGTCTGACGGCTGTGCCTCAAGAAACTCGACAACAGGCAGGCCGATGGGCCGGATCGATCTGCCTTCCTTGCTTTCGGAAAGTCGCAGGCAACTGCCATCTAGGTCCACGTCGCACCATTTGAGATTTATGATCTCGCCGCGTCTGCACCCTGTTAGCGCGATCTGGCGGATGATGTCCGTTGTCGGCCAGAACTTTTCCTGCGCCTGCGCGTCTCGCAGCATGTTTCCGAGAATGCCGTACTCGGCTTCGGTCAAACGCCGCTCGCGCACCTTGTATTTCGGCTTCTTGATACCGTGCGCGGGATTGTGTTCGATGATCCCCAGATCAATGGCGTATGAGAGTATTCCTCCGATGAGGCCAAGGGTCCGTGTGGCAGTGCCAGGACCGCCCCTCACGATGGACTTGCCCCGCAGTTTCTTGGTTTTGACGATGATCCGCGACCGACCCGCCATGATGTCGCGCATGATCTTGACCATATCCGCTCTGGTCAGATCCTTGACGCGCCGGGTTCCGATCAGCGGAATGATGTGTCTCTTGATCCGACCGATATCGGTATCGATGGTCGATTGCTTCTTCGGTCGCCCTCCCTTGCCGAGAATTAGGCCATCATCGAGGTCCTGAATGTAGCGCTTGCAGAGGTCCTTCATCGTGATCGCACGATGATCTTCAAGGCGCTCCTCTGCCGGATCGTCGCCTCCCGCGACACGTCCCAACTGAGCCTTCGCTTCTCGGCGGGCCAGTTCCGCTGTCCACACGCCGTGCAATCCAAGCGTAAGCCGCCTCGCGCGTCCCCTCTGTCGATACTGGATTACATAGCTGCGCTTGCCCGACCGGTATACTCGGAGCCCAAAACCGGGTAGCTCTTCATCCCAAATGATGTAGTCTTTCACCTGAGACTTGGCTGCCTCGACGGTGCGCTTCGTTAATTTGACCACGGCGATCTCCGTTTCCAGAGCCCCGTTTTTGAGTAACTGTGGTGTCATCACTCGGAGGAAAACCGGGGCGTAGATTTGGGTACGCCAGCGAAATCCGAGTTCAATCTAAATCTATATAAAACAGTAGTTTAGAGTAGAATTTCGTAGTCTGGCGTACCCGTTCTGTACCGGCTCCGAAGGCAGAGGTCACAGGTTCGA
>CAWISG010000005.1:0-61950 GCA_963838735.1 uncultured Alphaproteobacteria bacterium | reverse complement strand
CCGCATCGCGATATTCAGCGTCGGTCGCCCCGATGCCGAGGCCCGCGCCGCTCTCGATCCACACTTCGGCGCCGTTCATGCCCAGCTCGCGCGCGCTTTCCGGCGTCAGGCCGACGCGGTATTCGTGATTCTTGATTTCCGCCGGGCAACCGATACGCATGGTATGTCTCCTGATGCAGCTTTCGCGTTAGGTGGCGCGGGGCGAGGCGACAAGCCACTGTCACATGACTGTCATTGCCGCTACCTAATCGAAACGTCTCCGTTTGAAAGTTCAGGGAAGTTCAGGCCATGACCGTGTTTCGCAAGCTCGCCGTTCCGTTGCTGTTCGGTGCGGCCTCCGCCCTGGCGCTGACCGGGTGCGACGCTGGCGGAGGTTCGCGCGAATCGATCAAGGTCGTCGGCTCCTCCACCGTCTTCCCCTTCGCCAAGAAAGTGGCCGAAAACTTTGCGCTGTCCAATCCCGATTTCGACAGCCCGGTCATCGAGTCCACCGGCACCGGCAACGGCATCAATCTGTTTTGCAAGGGCGTGGGGCCAAGCCATCCCGATATCGCCAATGCCAGCCGCCGCATGAAACCGTCCGAACTGGAAACCTGCATGGCGAACGGGGTGAACGAGGTGGTGGAAGTGCAGGTGGGCCTCGACGGCATCGCCTTTGCATCGAAAAAGGGCGGCATTATGATGAACCTGACGCCCGAAATCGTCTATCGCGCCATCGCCGCCAATCCCTATGGCGAGGCGCAAACCGCCGAAACCTGGTCCGATGTCGATGCCTCGCTGCCCGATGTGCCCATCCTCGTGTATGGTCCGCCCTCCACCTCCGGCACGCGCGATGCGTTGAAGGAACTCATACTGCATAAGGGGTGCGATGAGGATCCGCGCATGGTCGCGCTGAAGGAAAGCGACGAGGCGGCGTGGGAAGCCACCTGCACCGATTTGCGCACTGATGGCGGCTATGTCGACCAGGGCGAGCAGGACAATCTGATTGTCCAGAAAATCTCCAACAACGACAAGGCGTTGGGCGTTTTCGGCTATTCCTACCTCGAGGAAAATTCCGGTGTCGTGCAGGGCCTGCCGCTGGACGGCGTCGCCCCGACTTACGAAAACATCACCAGCTTCGCCTATGAAGGCGCGCGCCCGCTCTACATCTACATCAAGAAAGCCCATGTGAACGCCATCCCGGGGCTGAAACAATTCGTGGAACAGTGGCGCACCGACTGGGTGCAGGGCGGCGCGCTGTCGAAGATCGGCATGGTCCCCTCGCAAGCCGAAACGATGGCGGCGAACGATGCGGCGATCACCGGCCTGACGCCGATGACGGCAGACATGCTGAACTAGGTTTCGTTCATGACATACATGCCGGGCGGCGGTTGCAAGGAAACCGCTCCCGGTGTGGCTTTTGGACGAAGTTCTTGTTGTTCTGCAAAACGTTACGTGAGGCGCATGCTTAGTTGATGCAGGTTTGGGTAAGAGGGTGCGCATTGCCCCGACATGGCACGGGCGCGGGGCTGTAGGACAGGCTTTTTGGGGTCAGCGCTGTTTCATTCGCAATTGATGCCATCGATTACAACAGCGTCACCCAACCGGAACGGGCGGTAGGTTTTGCCCAGTTTGGTGCAATAGGCCTTGCCGCGCTCTTCGGCTTCGCGCGCGCGGTCGGCGGCGAGGCGTTCCTGTTCGCGTTTGCGCTCGGCCTGCGCGCGTTCCCATTCGCGGTCGCGGCGCTCCTGTTCGCGCTCGGCGTCGCTAGCGGCCTCGGCGGCAAGCCGCTCGCGTTCGGCGGAGCCATCGTCGCGCGACGTTATCGTCATGCGTGAACCGGAATTGCCCGAGCCCGCCCCGGCGGGAGTCGAGCGTGCTGATGTCGAGCGCGGGGAAGTTGCCCGTGCCGAGCTGGCTTGGGTCGAACTGGCTCCGGTCGAGCTGGAACGCGCGGTGGCGGCGCGGCGCAATTCGGCGCGGCGATCCGACCGGCGTTGCTGCTCCGCGCGTTCCGCCGTCCTTCGGGTGTTGCGCGCGCGGGTGGCAGACGCCGTCGCGGCGGCGTTGTCCGCCCGGTATTTCGCGGCGGCGACCTGGCTTTTCAATCTCTCGTATTCAGCGTTCTGGCGCGCGCGATTGCGGGCCTGCTGTTCCGCCTGCACGCGGCCCAGACCCTGCGCCAACCCGCGACCGAACCCGCGCAGCATCGCCGCGCCGATATCCGGCCCCTTGAACAGATCCTCGGACCGCTTGCGCCGCGCCTGCGCCAGCCGCCGCTGCGCCGCATTGTATTCCGCCACCGCACGGTTCTGCTCCTCGGCAGCACGCTTTTCCTCGGCCCGTCGCTCATTTTCCCGTCGGACGATACCGCCAAAATCTTCGATATACTTGTCGCGTTCGGCTTGTGCGTTCGCATCCATATCTTCGGGGTCGTTCCAGTCATAAGCGAACCCGTCATCGGCCTGCGCCGTGTCACCCGCATTCTCCGGATCGTTCCAGTTATAGGCAAATCCATCATCGGCCTGCGCAAAAGCAGCAGTTGGCAGGGTAAGGCCGATGGCAAAAGCCAGCAGCGACATGGCGCGCATGATCAATTCTTCACTCCCGGGGTAATCCGCAAGGTGCGGAAAACCGGCCCGTACAGGGTCGAGTTGTTGCCCGCCTCTGACACCAGCAAAAGGTCGCCGTTGGCGGCGCGGCGGCTGTGCTTTATGTCTTCGAACGCGCCCAGAAATTTTTGGGCGTAGGTCTTACCGGTTCCATACATGACGTAATTGGTAAGTACGTAAGCGAAACCGGAATTTTTGCCCATTTCGGTGTCCACGAGCTGTCCGAACATAATGGGCGCGGTGATATCGCTGGTATCGACGGTCTGGATTCGCTGCGCGTAGGTCGAACGATATATGCTCATCGCCTTGCTGTCCGCGATTGTTAAGGTCTCACGATGTCCGACAAGTCCGGAAGGTGGATTGTCGGGAAGCGTTTCGAGGTCGGTTGTGTTGCTATGCAACAGGTAAGAGCCGTCGGGTTTGCTGCTGATATCGACCAGTGAGGCGTCGATACGACGTCCGAGATGCCGCAAGCTCGGCGTCCCCTCCGTTTCCCCCTCTATCACCCAATAAAAAAGATCCTTGGACTGATAACGTTTGGTAGCCTTGTCGATGTTTAGCGACCCTCGCCGACCGATCAGCACCAAACCGCCATTATCGAGAGCCTTTAATGCCATACCGGTCGGGCGCGCCTTGCTGGGCTGTCGCTGGTCCGCCCAAAGCACGCTAGCCGTCCAGTTTGCGGCTGCATCTGCGGTGAACCGGTCCAGCCGCACTTCCTCTTCGCTGAAGCGTGAATAGAGAAGTTCGGTGCCCACGGTCCCGCCATCACGGACCAGCCATTGGGGATAGCTCCAGCCGTCCTTTGCCACGGTGCCAAAAATCTGCGGGGTTCCCATGATGCCGTCGGCGGACCACGGCACGATGCCGACTTCCTCGGTCCGCGTCACATTGCCCGCCATCACCAGACGGCCCGATGCTTCCACGAACAGCTCGATATCGCCGAGCTTGCTCTCGTCCACCGGCTCGCGCCACAGCATCTTGCCGCCTTGTGCAATGGCGGCGACCCACGTGTCCGGGTTGTCGCTGAACAGGCTGGGCGCGTTGAAGCCGTAGATATACGTGACGCCATTTCCATATGCTGCCGCACGCACGGACATCGCCGGGGTAAGGCCGAAGCGCTTGTTGGCCAGCAGCGTCCCGTTCTGCGAGATTTCTGCGTAGGTCAGCGTGGTAAGTATCTGGCCCGCCCGTTTCGGATCGTCGAGGTAGGCTGTGCCGACCACGATCGTCCGGTCGTCCGGACCGGCCAGGACCTGACGGACATTTCCGGTGCCGCCGTGATTGCCGAAGCGCACTTCGGCAAGTTCCTCGATAACCGTCTGCGCCATTACAGGCGACGCCAGCGCGACAGCCAGCGCTGCCAGCACCAGTTTCAACCGGTTTGCAATATCGCGCACCACAGCAATCTCCCCCCCAATATTATAGATGATGCGTTAGGCCACGCCCCCAGCATTATCAAGGATTTGTCACAAATATCAGTGACACGGCGCTACACCGGCGTGCGGGCTACTCCATATCCTCCACCGACACCCAACCCGTGGTCCCGTAATTGTCGGCCACTTCGATGAACAGGCCGTCGCGCTGGCCGGTGGGGGTCAGTTCGGTTCCGGCGCGCACGTCGCGCACCACGGCGGCCCCGGCATCGGCGCTGGCGCGCAGCGAGGTATCGACGGCTACAACCGCAGCAGCAGAAACCGGGGCAACGGCGGTGGCACCGGCGGCGGGTGCGGTTTCAAGGGCGGCGCGCTGGGCGACCACCTCGTTGAAGGCGAGGATGAATGCTTCGGTCATCATCGCGCCGTTCTTGCTGCCGTCATAACCGCTGGTTGAGGCGGCTTCCGCGGCCCAGGCATACTGGCTGCCACGGAAGTTGAGTGTGCTCTTTTTTACAGAACCCGACCCGGCGGCCAGCGTCTGGCCCGATGCGGGGCTGACCACGCGCAAGCCCGCCGAGACGGTCTTCTTCTTGCCGCCGAACCCCCCGAATGCGCCGAGCAGCGCGCCCGCGAACGGCACCTTGTTGGCCACCGCGCCCAGGGCGCCGGTACGCAACATGCCTTCGGTCACCGCACTCTTGGCCAGCTCCATGCCCTGGTCCACCTCTTCCTGCGTCCCGGCAATGGCGGTGACGAGATAGCGTGCAGGCGCGCCGCTGGCGTCGGGCGTGTGCGGCGTGAAGCAGCCGGATTGCACCGCCAGCGAATTGACGAGGTTACGCGGACTGCCCAGCTTGAACTGGGTCCAGCCTGCCCCGTCGCCATCAACCAGCGCGATGGTGCCAAGGCTCTGCTCGCACGTCACCAGCTCCGGCGCATCCTTGGCAAAGGCGGGCGCGGGCATCGCGGCGGCAACGGCCACGGCGGCGCAGCCTGCGACGGTCCGGCGCAGTGTGGTTCGGGCAGTACGAGCGGCTTTTGTAGTTTCCGGTGCATTCGTCTTCATGTCGCATCCCCCAAATTGATTACAATCCTTGTTAGTTAGTCGACTGTCCACGTGCTTTCTTGTATGGACGCGACACGCACGGGAGGGGTGCGGGGCGAAGGGGGACGCAGGCTATGACATCGACATGCATGGCAGAAGACACGGTGCGGCTTCATTTCGCGCTGCCGAGCGCGCGGCTCGCGCCCTATGTCAGCACGTTCTATCACATGCAGGTGGCCCTGCCGGATGGCGAGACGCTGACCGATCAGCTGCATCCCGAATGGGGCAATGTCCGCCTGTCGCCGGTCGCGCACCTTTCCGCCGGTATCGGCCCCGCCCCGGTGGAACCGTTGCCGCGCGCGGTCGCCACCGGGCCGACCAGCTATGCGACCACCTTTACCGCCGGTCCCGGGCGGTCATGGGGCATCGGCCTGCTGCCGCTCGGCTGGCTGACATTCATGGGCGGCGCGGCGGCGGACCATGCCGACCGCATCGTGGATGTGGAGCACGATCCCGCCTGTGCCGCTTTCGCGCCATTGCTGGAGATGCTGTTCGATGGCCAAACTGTGCCCGACACTGCGCTTCTGAATGACGAAGCGGTGCGCATCGATGCCTATCTGCTTACCCGACTGGCCGACGGACGCAGCGTGCCGCCAAACGATGCCGCAACCGTTTCCACCGTGCATGAGACGCTGGTTGACGGAAAGGTGGCCAGCGTCGCCGATTTGGCCCAGGTCGCGGGACTGAAGCTGCGCACGATGGAGCGCCTGTCGCGCCGCGCGTTCGGGTTTACGCCCAAACTGCTGCTGCGCCGCCAGCGTTTCCTGCGCAGCCTTGCCCGTTTCATGCTCGACCCCGAACTGAAATGGCTGAACACGCTGGACGACCAGTATTTCGACCAGGCCCAGTTCGTGCGCGATTTCCACCGCTTCATCGGCATGGCCCCGCGCGACTATGCCGCCACGCCGCACCCGGTGCTGATGGCGGCGGCAAAGGCGCGGGCGGCATTGGCGGGCGATGCGGTGCAGGCGCTGCACCGGCCGTCCGGGCCAGCCGCAAGCAGTCCGGCCTAAAGCGGGTTTCCGTCCTGGTCGCGGAAGATTTCGCGACGACCGACATGGTTGGCGGGGCCGACCAGCCCTTCGCCTTCCATCCGCTCGATCCACTTGGCGGCGGTGTTGTAGCCCACCCCCATCTGGCGTTGCAGCCAGCTGCCGCTCGCCTTCTGGTTCTCGATCACGATCTGGCACGCCTGCCGGTATTTGCGCTCGTCCGGATCGTCGCTGGCGGTGAGGTCGTCCTCGAACGACAGTCCGCCGCCGTCTTCCGGTTCCTCGGTCACGGCATCGACATAGTCGGGTTTGCCCTGCGCGCGCCAGTGATCGGCCACCGCTTCCACCTCGCCATCGCTGACGAAGGGGCCATGGACACGCACCATCGCGCCGGTATTGGGTTTGTACAGCATGTCGCCCTTGCCCAGCAGCTGCTCGCTGCCCTGTTCGCCCAGGATGGTGCGGCTGTCGATGCGGCTGGTGACCTTGAAACTGATGCGGGTCGGCAGGTTGGCCTTGATGACGCCGGTTATGACATCGACGGACGGGCGCTGCGTCGCCATGATGAGGTGGATGCCGGCGGCGCGCGATTTCTGGCTGAGGCGCTGGATCAGCACTTCGATTTCCTTGCCGACCGTCACCATCAGATCGGCCAGTTCATCGACGATCAGCACGATCTGCGGCAGCGGTTCGTAATCGTGCTGCTCGTCCTCGAACAGCTCCTCGCCCGTTTCGGGGTCGAAACCGGTCTGCACGCGGCGGCCCAGCGGCTCGCCTTTTGCGATGGCGGCGCTGACCTTCTCGTTGAAGCCAGCCAGATTGCGGCTGCTGATGTTGGACATCATGCGATAGCGGCGTTCCATCTCCTCCACCGCCCATTTAAGCGCCCGCACCGACTTGTGTGGCTCGGTGACGACGGGGGAGAGGAGGTGCGGGATATCGTCGTAGGTCTTCAGCTCCAGCACCTTGGGATCGATCAGGATCAGGCGACATTCGGCGGGCGTGAAGCGGTAGAGCAGCGAGAGCAGGATGCAGTTCAGGCCCACCGACTTGCCCGAACCGGTGGTGCCCGCGACCAGCAGGTGCGGCATGGCCGCAAGGTCGGCCACCACCGGTTCGCCCGCGATATCCTTGCCCAGGATGATCGGCAGCCCACCATCGGCTTCGGCAAAGGCGGCGCAGGCGGCCAGTTCGTGCAGCACCACCATCTGCCGATCCGCATTGGGCAGTTCGATGCCCATTACGGTCTTGCCGGGAATGGGGCTGACGCGCGCCGAGATGGCGGACATGTTGCGCGCGATATCCTCGGCCAGCCCGATGACGCGGCTGGCCTTGATGCCGGGCGCCGGTTCCAGCTCGTACATGGTAACGACCGGTCCGGTGCGCACCGCCACGATTTCGCCCTTCACGTTGAAATCGGCGAGCACGGTTTCAAGCAGGCGCGCATTGCGTTCCAGCGCCAGCTTGTCGAGCTTGGGCGTGGTGGTGTCGGGCGCGGCGGGTTCGGTCAGCAGGTCGAGCGAGGGGAGGCTGTATTGCGCGAACATGTCGCTTTGCCGGGCCTTGGGCATCACCGCCTGTTTGGGTGGCGCGCTGGGGTCGGGGATGTCGGGCGCGCGGCGCGGGGCGTCGATGACGACCGGTGTTTCGCCGCCCTCCTTCTCCGCACGCTTCGCCTTGCGCGGCAGCACCACGGCATCGGTGTCGTCCGGCTCTGCCATGTCGCGGGCGCTGTCTGCCCCGCGCCACTGCGCCAGCCGTGCCGCGGCGAAGCGGGGCAGGGTGACGAGCTGCGCCCAGTCGATCACGAAAACCCGCGTGGTCAGCGCCACCGCAGCGGCCAGCGCCAACAGCGCGAGCGCCAGCGTGGTCCAGCCTTGGAACGCTTCGCCGAACGCGCTTGCCAACTGTCCGTCGATCGCCTGCACCCCGCCCGCACCGAGCAGGCCGGTCAGCCCGCCCATCGAAGCTGGCAGCGAACCGCCCGGACTGGTAAAAGCAAGGCTGGCGACCGTGGCAAACAGCGCCATCGCCAGCAGCAGGACGAGCACGGGACGCCACCAGCGGGTGTCGGTATCGCGGTCGTCCTCCTCCACATCGCGCCACAGCTTGCGCGCGGCGACATAGAGCAGCGGCAGCAGCAGCACGCCGGGCACGCCGAACACAAACAGCACCCGCTCCGAGGCCCAGGCACCCGGCGCGCCCATCCAGTTGGCAATCTGCGCACCCGCCGCCGCGGTGGAGGGGCTGGGATCGGTCTGGCTGTAACTCGCCATTGCCAGGCCAAGGAACAGCATGACGAGGAACAGCGCGACCGCGCCCGCGACCTGCAGGCTGCGGCGCATGCTGCGACGCCAGGCCGCGCGCCAGTCCGGCGCGGTGCTGCTTTTCCTTTGTGTGACCGCGTGCGATGCCATGCGTTACCTCTCCTGCCGCTCGTAATGAGTCCTCGCCCCCGCACCCGTCAAGGGATTAGGCCATGCACCAGGCCATCGATCGCCCCCCAGCGAAACGCCGGAAGCGCCGCTGCGCGCTGCGCCGTCATCCCGCCCAGCGCAATGGCGTGCACATTGCCGCGTTCCAGCGAAGTCGCCAGTGCGTGATAACCGGACGGGCCGAGCGGCGCGGCGTCGGTGTGCGAACGGGTTGGATGGACCGGCGAAACGAATGCGGCGTCGACACGCGCGGCGATGGCGGCCTCGGCTTCCGCGCGGCAATGGACGGTGGCGTAGCGGATCATGCCGTTCGCTTCACCAAGGCGGGCAACCGGGCCGTACACGCTGTCCGCGCCCCATTCCTTGGTGGTTTCGGCTGTGCCGGAGAGGATGACAGCGTGCCCGAACCGGCGCGCGACGGACGCCAGTGCATCGAAGCGGGCGCGCTTTGCGTTTGGATCGAGGTGGTAGTGCCGGAACACCAGCGCCGCGTCCTGCGGCAATCGCGCCAGCACATCTTCGAGGCTTCCGTCATTGCGTGCGTCGCTGAACAGGAAGATGCGCGGGAGGGCTTTGAGGGCATTCAGGACCGGGGCGGGGGGCTTCACGGGCATGGCTTCACCTTTATTGCCGGGGCGCTATAGCACGCCGCCATGAATGCCAACGACAAGCAGCGCACGGCCACGGGCTATGACGAGGTGGAGGCGGAGATTGCGCGCGCCTGCAAGGCCTCGCGCCGCGCGCCCGCCGATGTGGAACTGGTCGCGGTGAGCAAGACCCGCGCCGCCGACGCCATCGTACCCCTGCTGGAACGCGGACATCGCGCCTTCGGGGAAAACCGGGTGCAGGAGGCACAGGGCAAATGGCCTGCCTTGCGCGAACGCTGGCCCGATGCCCAGTTGCACATGATCGGACAGCTGCAATCGAACAAGGCGGACGATGCGGTGGCGCTGTTCGATGCGATTCACGCGCTGGACCGGCCCAGCCTGCTGAAGGCGCTGGCCAAGGCGATGGACAAGGCAGACCGCCGCGTGCCGTGCTTCGTTCAGGTGGATGTGGGCGAGGAGCCGCAAAAGGGTGGCTGCGCGGTTGCGGACCTGCCCGCGTTTCTGGCGAAAGCGCGCGATGCGGATATTCCGGTGGCGGGGCTGATGTGCCTGCCGCCCGCCGGGATCGAACCCGCGCCGTTCTTCGCTTTGCTGGCCAAGCTGGCAGCGGTTAATGGTGTGGCCGGAAAGCCGATGGGGTTGAGCATGGGAATGAGCAGCGATTTCGCCACCGCCGTGATGCTGGGCGCGACGCATATCCGCGTGGGGACGGCGCTTTTTGGAGCGCGAGAAGAGGTTTAACTCTGAAGGCCGAGGCTGGCCGTTCGTGTTCGCTCGCTAACGCTCGGTGCTGTGCCATCCCGCGCGTTTTTGTCGGGTGCGCTCCGGACGTCCGTCCTCCGCTTGCTGTGCCGTCCCGCTCCCCCTCCCGACCACCCACGGGATTATACTAATCGGGTGGTCGGGAGGGGGAGCGGGCTGGCACAGCACCAAGCGCTAGCTAGAAAACAAAACGCGGATGTCCGGAGCGCACCCAACAAGAAATCAAAAAGGGGCGCACCTTGCGGCGCGCCCCCTGTCGTGACGAACTTTGCAATGCCCCGTATCAGAACGTGGCGCGCACGGTTACCCCGTAAGTACGCGGCTCGGCGAGGAACGCCGAGTAGGTCTGCTGCGGCGCGACGAAGGGCGTGTTGAACGCGACCTGCGTGTAGTCCTTGTCGAACAGGTTCTGCACCCAGCCTTCGATCGAGAACCGGTCGGCGATGTTGGTCACGCCGATGCGGCCATTGACCACGGTGAAGCCTTCCTGCTCCTTGCCCGGCAAAAGGTCGGACCCGGTATTGTAGCCGCTGGCCGTGCGGGCGTTGACGAACAACAGACCGCGCATTCCACTCGTACCGAGGTCCGGCGTGTAGGACAGCGAGCCCGTCGCCACTATAGCCGGCGCGTTGGAGAGCCGGTCGCCCGGCAGCAGCCGCAGCGCGGGGTCGAGCGGTGCGCCGCTGTCGTCCCCGATCAGATCGTCCTGATAGGCGGTGTCGGAATAGGTCAGGCCAGCGGTGAAGGCGAGGTCGGGGCGCGGGTTCAGCGTCGCTTCGACTTCGAACCCTTCCGCGACCACGCCGGGGGCGATGTCGTCCAGCGCGCAACCGCCGGTAGTGGGGTTGGCATCAGTGTCCGCACCGCCCAGGGCCGTGTCGCAGCTATTGACCGTCTGCACCAGGAAGACCGAGCCGTTGAAGGTGTTCAGCTGGAAATTGCTGAACTCTTGACGGAACGCCGCCACGCTGAGCGAAAACTCGCGCGTCGCGTATTTAGCGCCGATTTCATAGGCGTCGACCGTTTCCTCGTCGAACTGGAGCGATCCGACATCGAGCGCGTTAACGTTCAGGAACAGCGGGTTCGACAGGGCGGAACGGTCAAGGTTGAAACCGCCCGCCTTGTAGCCGCGCGAATAGCTGCCGTAGAGCAGCAGGTCGGGCGTGACCTTGTAGCTGAGGATGGCCGTGCCGGTGAACTCGTCCTCGTCGCGTGTATCGGCGATAGACACGCCGTCCAGCTCGGACGTCGAATTGCCCTGGCACGACAGCGCAATCAGGCCGCCAGCAAGACCTTGCAATGTCGTACCGAGCAAACCGCCAAGCAAGGCGCGGTTCTGCGGACAGATTACGTTGTCGTTGCCGAAGGTGGCGTCGAAATCCTTGGTTTCGTTGGTGTAACGAAGGCCGAGCGTCAGGTCGAGTGTGTCGGTGATATGGAAGATGTTGTGCGTGAAGAGCGCGAAGTTCTCGCTCTTCTGGTTGTACACGTCGCCGGTGCTGCCCCGGTCGCTGATGCGGCCAAGATTGCTGATGCCACCCAGAATAAGTGGCGTCGCGGGTCCAAACGCACCGGTCAAGGCGGCGGCATTGCCACCCAGACAATCCTGCGCACCGGGATTGGCCAGCGCCGGGTTGATGGCCAGTGCGATCCGGCACGCGGCGAAGGTGCCGTATTGCGAACCGAACCGCAGGTTGTCGCGCGCCTGCAATTCTTCGTTGGCGTAGAATCCGCCGACCAGCCAGTCGATCCGGTCGTTGAACAGCGAACCCTGCAGGCGCAGCTCCTGCGTAAAGGTTTCGAACGTGCGCGCGCCGCCAAAGCGGGTGGGCGCGCGATACAGGATGTCGACCTGCGTGTAGTCGGTATCCGACCCCTGGAAGTTGTCGTATTCGCGGTAGCCGGTGATCGACGTCAACGAGACGTTGCCGAAGGTGGCGTTCAGCTCGCCCGATACCCCGTAATCTTCCGTCCGGCCGGCATAGCTGCGGCCTGCGGTGGGATAGATGTCGCGGTTGAACGTGCTCTGGTTCAACGCGGCAGGGTTCTGGCCCAGGCCGAGCAGGATCGGGACGATCGGGTTCGCGGTGCTGGTCAGCGCAGGACCGGTGGTCGGACGCGTGAAACTGTCCAGGCCTGGGCTGACGCGGGCGAAGGGTGCGAATTCAGGCTGCACGAACGTTGCGGCGCAACAGCTTTCGTCCTTGCGCGAATAGTCGCCGACCACGCGGAAAGAGAGGTCGGAACTGGGCTCGAACAGGACTTGGGCGCGGACGAGATAACGGTCCTTGTCGTTGACAGTCGTGTTATTGACCTGGTCTTCGTAGAAACCGTCGCGCTTGGCATAGATGCCGTCGACGCGCGCTGCGACCAGCGCGCCAAGCGGCACGTTCACACCGGCTTCGGCGCGGATCGCATCGAAATTGCCATAAGTGAAATTGCCGTAGCCGCCGAATTCGAATTCGGGCTGCGCGGTATAGATGTTGATAAGGCCGGCGGTGGAGTTGCGGCCACCCAGCGTACCCTGCGGGCCGCGCAGGATTTCGATCCGGTCGATCGGCCCAAGCTCACTCAGCGCGTTGCCCGAACGCGAGCGATAGACGCCGTCGACGAACACCGCGACCGAGCTTTCCAGGCCGGGGTTGTCGCCCACGGTGCCGATGCCGCGGATACGGGCCGAGCCGTTGGCCTCGTTACCGGTGGAGGATACGAGCAGCGACGGCGCGACCTGATTGAGTTCGCGGATGTCGGTGGTGCCGGACTTCTCGAGCAATTCGCCCGATACCGCGGAAACGGCAACCGGAACATCGGCCAGCCGTTGCGAACGGCCCTGCGCGGTGATTACGATCTGGGCGTCATCGTCAAGGCCGGTCGTATCGACCACGGCCGCATCGTCCGCATCCTGTGCAAGAGCGGCGGTGGGGGTGAGAGCCATACCGGCCCCCATCAAGGCCATGACACCGACCGATGCAAAACGCTGCTGCATGCTCATATTCATCCGCTCCCTGGGCATTTTATAGACTGTTATGCAGCGTGATTTATCGCAAACTGTGCAGCACGCAACCGTATTCAGCACCGTGCCGTAACGGCATAGCGCAAAGTGCGACATATATGTTTCAGTCGGTGCGAAGCGGCTTTTGCTGCGCACAACGCGTGCAGCATTGCACCGGCGTTGTCCCGGTGTCGTGATTGTTCAGGCGCGTTCGAGTTCGGCCTGCCGCCGGTCGCTGACGGCGGCCAGCAGCGCCGTCTCGATTGCCGCGCGCTTGGCCTCGCCGGTAATCTTGTCGCCCAGCGTGTCGGTGACATAGAACGTATCCGCCGCGCGCTCGCCATAGGTGGTGAGATGGGCGGAATGCACCACCACCCCGCTTTCGAACAGACTGCGCGCCACGCGGTTCAGCAGCGCGGACCGGTCACGCGCGTTGATTTCGATCACGGTGAAGCGGTTGGATGCGGCATTGTCGAACACCACGCGCGGTTGCACGTCGAACGCCTTGCTGCGGCTGCGCGGCAGCGGTCGGCGCGCCAGTTTCGGGGCCAGGTCGATGCGGTTGGCCAGCGCATCCTCGATAGCGGTTTCGATGCGCGCGATCTGCGCGTCTTCGGCGAAGGGTTCGCCCAACGGGGTCTGCACCAGAAAGTTGTCGACCGCCCAGCCAGTGCGCGTGGTGTGGATGCGCGCGTCGATGATGTTGGCACCCGCCAGATGGATGCCGCCCGCGATGCGATAGAACAGCCCCGCATGGTCGGCTGCTACCACGGTGACCAGCGTCGCCCCGCGCGTTTCGTCCACCTTGCAGCGGATCGTCAGCGCCGCGCCGCGTTCTTGCCCGTCGGCGTATTGCACGAGGTTGTGCGCGATCACATCGTCGGTTTCGGCAATCCAGTAGGCCGGGGCGAACGCGCCGCCGTGGTCGGCCACCAGGTCGCCGCGGGTCCCCAGCACGTCGGTGACAGCCGCCTTCTTCGCTGCGATCTGTTCGCGCCGGTTGATACGTGTGTGCCCCAGCCGCAGCCGTTCCTCGGCCGCATCGTACAGCGTGCCGAGCAGCTGCGCTTTCCAGCTGTTCCAGGTGCCGGGGCCGACCGCGCGAATATCCACGGCGGTCAGGATGGCGAGGTTGCGCAGCCGTTCCACGCTTTGCACTTCCGCCACAAAATCGTCGATGGTCTTGGGATCGGCCAGGTCGCGTTTCTGCGCGGTGGCACTCATCAGCAGATGCTGGCGCACCAGCCACGCGACCAGCTCCGTCTCGTGCGCGTCCAGCCCGAAACGTGGGCACAGGCGCATCGCCACCTCCCCGCCCAGCACCGAATGGTCGCCGCCGCGCCCCTTGGCGATATCGTGCAACAGCACCGCGACATAGAGCGCGCGGCGACTGGCGATGCGCGGCATCTGGCGCGTCGCGCGCGGATGGTCGTCGGCCAGCGCACCACGCTCGATCTTCGCCAGCAGGCCGATGGCGCGGATGGTGTGTTCGTCCACCGTATAATGGTGGTACATGTCGAACTGCATCTGCGCGTTGACCTTGCCGAAATCGGGTACGAATTTCCCGAAGACGTTCGCCTCGTTCATCCAGCGGAGCACGGTTTCGGGATCGTTGCGGCCCGCCAGCAGATCGAGAAACAGCGCATTGGCGCGGGCATCGTTGCGGATCGGCGCCTTGATAAGCCCGCTGTCGCGGTCGGCCTGCCGCATGGTGTCGGGGTGAACGGTGAACCCCTCGGCCTCCGCAATCCGGAATATCTCGATCAGGCGCACCGGATCCTCGCGGAACCAGTCGTCCGATGGCGCGGCAATCGTGCTGCCGGTGACGGTGTAGCCCTGAACGGTGCGGGGCCGTTCCAGCAGGCCTGCCAGCCAACCACGGCGCGCGAACTGTTCATCGATATGCGCCAGGAACACGCCTGTCAGGCTGCCGACGCGCTTTGCCTGCAGGAAATAGAATTGCATGAAGCGTTCGACCGCGCTTTTGCCCGGCCGCTCCGCGAACCGCATCCGTTCCGCGACGGCGCGTTGCAGGTCGAAGGTCAGCCTGTCTTCCTCGCGCCCGGTCAGCTCGTGCATATGGCAGCGCACCGCCAGCAGGAACCCTTCGGCCCGGCGGAACCCGCGATATTCAGCGCGGGTGAACAGGTCCGCCTCCACCAGGTCCGCCGCGACGCGCACCTTGTGGATATACTTGCCGATCCAGTAGAGCGTGTGCAGGTCGCGCAGCGCGCCCTTGCCGTCCTTTACATTGGGTTCCACGACGTAGCGGCTGTCGCCCATGCGGCGGTGGCGTTCGTCGCGCTCGGCCAGTTTCTCGGCCACGAACTCGCGTTCCGTCCCGGTCACGACCTCGGCGAAGAAACGCCGGGTGCACATGTCGTAAAGCGCGCGTTCGCCCCAGACGAAGCGCCCTTCCAGCAAGGCGGTGCGCACCGTGTGGTCTTCGCGCGCCATCCGCACGACATCGTCCGGTGTGCGCGTCGAATGGCCGACGGTCAGGCCCAGGTCCCACAGGAAATACAGCATCGCCTCGGCCACCTGTTCGCACCACGGCGTGCGGGCGCGCGGGACGAGGAAAGCGATATCGACATCGGAATGCGGAGCCATTTCCTGCCGTCCCCAGCCGCCCACTGCCATGATCGCGAGCTGTTCCGCCGAACTGCGATTGCCGGGCGAATAGACCCGCGTGACCACATGATCGTGCAGCAGGCGCACGAGCTGGTCGATCAGAAAGGAATGGCCCGCGCAGATCTCGTGCCCGGCGGACGGCCGTGCCTCCAGCCGCCGCGCTATCTCCGCGCGCCCGGCGTCAAGCGCCTTGCGCAGCAACGCAATTACGGCCGATCGGCTGTCGCTGCCCTCGGTCGCGTGCAGCTTCGCCAAAGCCGCATCGATGGCACGGCGGTCGATGATCTCCCGCTGCCGGACGATGCGAAGCGCGCTCAACTTGCGACCTTCTCCGCGCCTGCTTCCGAATAGGCTGCCTTGACTGCGCGCTTGTCGATCTTCTGCGTGCCGAGGCGCGGCAGGGCGCTGTCGCTAAGCCACAGCTTGTCCGCGTCGGGCACCTTGAACGGCGCGATATGCTCCAGCAGGAACGCGCGCAGGTCGTCGGGCGACAGCGTTGCGCCACCCCCGGTCTGGTAAACCGCAGCGGGCACTTCGCCGAAGCGTTCGTCGGGCAGGCCGAACACGGTGCATTCGGCCACCGCATCATGCGCATAGATCGCCTCTTCCACTTCGGGGCAGGCGATGTTCTCGCCGCCGCGAATGATGATGTCCTTCTTGCGATCCACGATGAAGAGATAGCCGTCCTCGTCCAGATAGCCCAGGTCGCCAGTGCGGAAATAGGCGTCCTTGGTCATCGCGGCGGCGGTCGCTTGCGGGTTGTCCCAATAACCCCGGAAATTGGCTACGGTGCGGATGCAGACTTCACCAACGCCACCCTGCGCCACGCGCGCCCCGGAATCGTCAAGGATGGCGAGATCGACCAGCGGACGGCTGGCCTTGCCGGTGGAGCCGGGCTTGGCGAGGTAGTTCTCGTTGTAATTGCCGCAGCCGACCGCGTTGGTTTCGGTGAGGCCATAGCCCAGTAGCGGAAAGCCTTCGGGAAACGCCTCGCGGATGCGGGTGACGTGTTCCACCGGGCGCGGTGCGCCACCGGCGGCGAAGCTGCGGCAAGCGGAAAGGTCGTATTGTTCGCGGTCGGGGTGGGTGGCGATTTCGTAGCTCATCAGCGGCACGCCGACGAAATAGCTGACCTTTTCGGCATCCATCAGGCGCAGCGCCTCGCCCGCATCCCATTTGGGCATCAGTACCAGCTTGCGCCCGATGGCGAAGCTTTGCAGGTATAGCGGAACCAGACCGGTGACGTGAAACAGCGGCACGGCCACCAGCGCGCAGGGTTGCGCGCTGACGTCCTCGCCCTGCTTTTCAAGCATGATCTTGGCCATTGCGGACTGGCCGACATAGTTCATGATGCCGCTGACCACGCCACGCTGGTCCGACCATGCGCCCTTGGACTGTCCGGTGGAGCCGGAAGTGAAGAGGATGGTCGCGGGGTCTTCCGGGCCGAGCGCAC
Organism: uncultured Alphaproteobacteria bacterium; assembly: GCA_963838735.1. Lineage (GTDB taxonomy): Bacteria > Pseudomonadota > Alphaproteobacteria > Sphingomonadales > Sphingomonadaceae > Parerythrobacter_A. Next base: position 45,002 of record CAWISG010000005.1, on the reverse strand, counting down.
CCAGCATCTTCATCGCCGTGTCGCCTGCCGACCAGACATGGGCCAGCCCTTCATTGGGCGCGCTGTCGTGTTCGAATACCACCATCTTTGCGGCGTGGTCGGTGCCCGCCATGCGTTCCGCGCGCGGCTGGTCCGCCAGCACCAGTTTGCATCCGGTGAGGCGCACACCATAGGCCAGCTCTTCCCCGCTCCAGAACCCGTTCAGCAGCGTGGCACAGCCGCCCGCCAGGATGATGCCCATCTGCGCGATGATCCAGTTGGCCGAATTGCGCGCCGCCAGCCCGACACGGTCGCCCTTCTCGATGCCGTGATCGGTCGCAAGCGCATGCGCGACATGCGTGGCCGCGACCCACACTTCGCCGAAGGTCAGCCGCACATCGCCATCGACCAGAAAGGTTTTCTCTTTGTGCTCGTTGCAGAAATGCGCGAAATAATGGGCCAGCGTGGGCGGCGCGCCCTTGAACGCGGGCATCTCGACGCCGTCGCGCGTTACATCATGCGTTTCGAACGGCATTCCCGGCTGGGTCAGCCCGTCCATGATTGCATCGAGCGTGGTATCGAGTTGCGTGGGCATTGGTTCGTGTCTCTCCAGTAATGGCAGGTCATGCCTGCCGCGCCGCGAGGGTTTCCCCCGTCGGCACGCTATGCCAAAGGCCCTTGAAACAATCGAAGGCCGCGCGCCCCTTCGTAAACGAAGCCGCGCATGCTGTTGAGTCTTAAGGGGTCGATCCTGTGCTGTCACTACTCGCTGCTGCCGCCGCCGTATCTCCGCCGCCGATCGAGTGGGTGTCGCTTGGCCTGAAGGACGGTATCGAGATCGGCTCCTTCACGCTGCGCTATTATTCGCTCGCCTTTATGTTCGGCCTCCTGTTGGCCTATCTGCACCTGTCGAAGATGATCGCGCAGCCCGGTGCCCCGATGGCGCGGCGCCATGCCGAAGACTTGTTCACCTGGTGCTTCCTCGGTGTAATCCTTGGTGGGCGGCTGGGTTATGCCGCGTTCTACGATCAGTCGCTATTCACCGGGTTCGCGGGCGATGGTTTCGTGACGTGGAAGATGTTACGGCTGTGGGACGGGGGCATGAGCTTCCACGGCGGCGTGATCGGCGTGCTGGTCGCCATCGCCTATGTGACGCGCCAGAACGAACTCAGCTTCATCCGGGTATGCGATTACATCGCGGTCAACGTGCCGTTCGGAATGCTGTTCGGACGGTTGGCGAACTTCGTCAACGGCGAACTGTACGGACGCACCACCGATGTCGCTTGGGCGATGAGCTTTCCCGAATATATCAACGGCACGCTCATGACCGGGCCGGGCCGCCATCCCTCGCAGCTCTATCAGGCCGCGCTGGAAGGGTTCCTGCTGATGGTGGTGCTGCTGGCGCTGTTCTGGCTGACGCGGGTGCGCTATCGCCCCGGCTTCCTGGTGGCGACTTTTGCGTTCGGCATGGGACTGGCGCGGTTCGTGAACGAGTTTTTCCGCCAACCCGATGTTCAGCTTGCCTGGCTGGTCGAGGAGACGGGGCTGAGCATGGGGCAGTGGCTGTCCATTCCGCTGGTGCTGGTCGGGCTGTTCTTCATGGTCCGGGCGCTGCGCCGTCCCGAACTGGGTGGCGGCAAGGCTGCGACGGCTTAGGCAAGAGCCATGACGCAGGACGATACTCCGACCGGACCGGAAATACCTCTGGCCGACCGTTTCCGCCGCCTTATCCGCAATACCGGGCCGATGTCGCTCGCCACCTTCATGGGCGAGAGCAATGCGCGCTATTACGGGCGGGCCGACCCGCTGGGGCGCAATCGCGAGGGCACCAGCGGCGGCGATTTCGTGACCGCGCCCGAAATCAGCCAGATGTTCGGCGAGCTGATCGGGTTATGGCTGGCCGATATATGGGTGCGCGCGGGGCGGCCCGACCCGGTGCATTACGTGGAGCTGGGGCCGGGGCGCGGCACGCTGGCAAAGGACGCGCTGCGCAGTGCGCGGAAATACGGGCTGGAGCCGCGCATCCACTTCGTGGAGATTTCGCAGCCGCTCAAGGACATCCAGCTCGAGATGCTGCCAGGCGCGATCTGGCACGACGACGTGTCCACCCTGCCGATGGACGATCCGCTGCTGGTGGTCGCCAACGAGTTTTTCGATGCGCTGCCGGTGCGCCAGCTGGTAAAAACGCCCGACGGCTGGCGCGAACGGATGGTGGCGCTGGATGAAAACGACGCTTTCATGTTCGCGGCCGGCACGCAGGTGATGGACGCCGCCGTGCCGGAGGGCCAGCGCGATGCCGAGGTTGGCACCATCGTCGAGACCTGTCCCGCCGCCGCCGCCATCGCGTTCGAACTGGCGGGGCGGCTGGCGGAGCAGAATGGCTGCGCGCTGTTCGTGGATTACGGATACGACACACCCCGCAACGAACCGCGCACCGGCTCCACCTTGCAGGCGGTGCAGGCGCACAAAAAAGTCGGCCCGTTCGATGCACCCGGCGCCGCCGACATGACTGCGCATGTCGACCTGGGCACGCTGGCGCGGATCGCGCAATCGCGCGACGTGAAGCATCTGGGCACGGTGGGGCAGGGCAAGTGGCTGCATACGCTTGGCATTGCAGCGCGCGCCGAGGCGCTCAAACGCGCTGCCCCACATTATCGCGCGGAGATAGACACCGCCCTGCAACGTCTGACCGCGCCAGACGCGATGGGCAATCTGTTCAAGGTAATGGGGCTGGTCTCACAGAACTGGCCCGAAGGCGCGGGGTTCGCGCCCGAAGACTAGTCGAGACCGATCCGCTGCGCCAACGCCACGGCCGCCTCGCGCGGGCTCTGCTTGTTCTCCAGCCGGTCCACGGCAAGGTTCGCCTCGCGCATGGCAGCAACGTCGATTGCGCCGATCAACGGTTGCAGCGCGTCCAGCAATCGCCGGTTGTCCGCATGGCGCGGGGCGACCAGCACCATTGCATCATAAGCCGGAAACGCACCCTCGGTGTCCTCGATAATAACCAATCGGTCCGCCGCCACGCGCCCGTCGGACGTATAGGCGGATATCACATCGGCCTCGCCGCCGGTCAGCGCATCGTACATGAAGGTGGTAGTGAAATTGCGCTGCCGCCCGAAGTCAAGCCCATAGGCATCGCGCACCGCAACCCATTCCGGGCGGCGGAAGAACTCGACATCGCCGCCGATGGTCAGGCGCGGTGAAGCGCGGGCGAGGTCTGCCATGTTCTCGATGCCCAGCTCCGCCGCGCGGTCGGCGCGCATCGCCAGCGCATAAGCATTTTCGAACCCCAGCCGCCCCGGTACATGCGTGCCGCTGGTCTCGCGCTCCCACTCCACGATAGTTTTGTAAATCGCGTCGCGCCCCGGATTGTCGGTGCGCTTCAGCTGGTTGGCCCATAGCGTGCCGGTATAGTCGATGCTGATATCGATTGCGCCGGTGGTCACCGCCTCATGCACCACCGCGGAGCCCAGCCCGTCGCGATATTCAACGGTGAACCCGGCCTTTTCCAGCTGCGTTCCGATCAGCTGCGCCAGTACATATTGCTCGCTGAATGTCTTGGCCCCGATCACGATGGGCCGCGCGCCATCCTCTTGCGATACGGGCCGCAGCATCCATCCCGACAACGCCACGCCAAGCAATGCCAGCGTCGCCCCGCCGCGCACCAGCCATACCTTTCGTTCGGCCAATCCACGCTCGACCGTGCCCAGCAGCGTATCGGCCGCGATGGCCAGTGCGGCGGATGCGATGCAGCCTGCCAGCACCAACGCCCAGTTCTGCGTCTGCAATCCGGCGAAGATCGGATCGCCCAAACTGGGCTGGCCGATGGTGGTGCTCAAGGTCGCCGCGCCGATGGTCCACACCGTTGCGGTGCGGATACCGGCCATTACATAGGGCGCGGCCAGCGGCGCTTCGACCAGCCGCAGTTTTTGCCACCCATCCATCCCGACGCCGTCTGCCGCCTCCAGCACGCCGGGTTCCATATTGTCGCGCGCGGTCACCGCATTGCGCAGGATCGGCAGCAGCGCATACAGCGCCAGCGCAAGCAGCGCAGGCAGGAAGCCGAGCGTCGGCAACCCTTCGCCAAACACGGCACGCAGGCTGAGCAGGACGGGAAAGAACAGCGCCAGCAGCGCCAGCGCCGGAATGGTCTGCACCAGGCTGGCGAACCCCAGCGCCACGCCACGCACACGGGCATTGCGCGAGGCCCAGACTGCCAGCGGGAGCGCGACGGTGATGCCCAGCGCAATGGCCGCCGCCGCCAGCAGCACATGGGCGGCCAGCTTGTCGCCAAGTCCCAGCAACGCGTCCCAGATGGCGCTCATGGTATCAACGCATCCAGCGCCTTCGCCTGCGCGCGCGGCACCGCGACCAGCGCCTGCGCCGCGTCGCCGCCTTCGCCCGCCAGCAACTGTCCCGGCGTGGCATCGGCGACGATCCGCCCCGCCGCCATCACCAGCACCCGGTCGGCCAGCAACAACGCCTCGGCCATGTCGTGTGTCACCATCACCGTGGTCAGGCCCAGCCGGTCGTGCAGTGCGCGCACGCGTCCGCCTAGCGCGTCGCGCGTAACGGGATCGAGCGCGCCGAACGGCTCGTCCATCAGCAGCAGCGAGGGTTCGGCGGCCAGCGCGCGCGCCACGCCGATGCGCTGCCGCTGTCCGCCCGACAATTCGTGTGGCATCCGCGCCGCGTAGCCAGCATCCAGCTCGACCAGTTCCAGCAGCGCGCCGATGCGCGCGTCCGACAGAGCATCCCCCGCCAGTTTTGGCCCGATGGCAATGTTCTCGCCAACCGACATGTGCGGGAACAGGCCGATGCCCTGGAAGACATAGCCGATACCGCGCCGCAGCAGGTGCGGTGCCTGTCCGGCGATCGGCGCACCATCATGCACTACCGCGCCAGACGTCGGCTCGATCAGCCGGTTGGCAATCCTGAGAAGGGTGGATTTGCCCGAACCCGACGCCCCCACCAGCGCCACGAAGCTGCCCGCCACAATGTCGAGCGAGACATCGTCCACCGCCGAAACCGCACCGTATTGCTTTGTCACGCCGGCGAAGGTCAGTGCGGCGGGTGCAGCCGGTTCGGGCACCGGGTTAGAGGGCGGTTTCGGGAACGGTCAGCGTGGCGACCATGCCGCCGGGCGGGAAACTGCGTTCCAGCGTGCCTTGCAACTGGCTCGACACGGTCAGTTCCACCAGGCGGGAGCCGAACCCGGTGCTGTCGGGCGTAGCGACCTTGGGGCCGTCGTGCTCGCTCCACACGATCTCGATATCGTTGCCCTTGCGCGCGCAGCGGACTTCGATGCGGCCATCGGCCACCGACAGGGCACCGTATTTCGCCGAATTGGTTGCCAACTCGTGAAATACCAGCGCCAGCGGGGTTGCGCTGCGGCTGCGCAGGGTCATGTCGACTCCGGCTATCGTCAGCCTGTCGCCCGAAGCGGAGGTGTAGGGCTTCAGCAATGCGCCGAGCAAGTCGAGCAGGGTCTCGTCCTTTTTCTCCCCCTCATCCGTCACATACCGGTGCGCCCGGCTCAGCGCCATCAGTGTCGCGCTCAGGTCTTTCGCAAATTCACCGGAGCCGGGGTTCTCGCGCGCCTTGATCGCGATAAGCCCGCTGATGACGGCAAAGATGTTCTTGATGCGGTGCGACAGTTCCTGGCTGACCAGCTCGCGTTCCAGCAGGCGGCGATGCGCGTCGTCCACATCGGTCAGCGTACCGTACCAGCGGGTTATCTCGCCTTTCCTGTTCTTCACCGGAAGCGCACGCGCCAGCGTCCAGCGATAGCTTCCGTCGGGTTTGCGCAGGCGGTACTCGTCCTGAAAACCTTCGGGCTTTTCTTCGCTGGCTCTCCACACCTCGATCGCGCTGTCGCGATCTTCCTCATGAATGAAATTGCGCCACTCTTCCGGAGTTTTAGGCGGCGGTGACCCGGTCATGCGTTCCCATCGAGAGCTCATGAAATCGATGCCGCCATCGGCGTTCGAAGACCACACCACGTCGGGCAGCCAGTCCGCCAGCTTGCGCATTTCCGACGCGCGCTGGTTCGCAGCATTCTTCTCGTCCAGCACCGTGCGCCGGTAACGCAGGCGGCGCATCACCGCCTCGGCCATGACCTGCAACCCTTCTATTTGCACCGGGGTCAGGCCGTCGTTCCGCGGCACGGTGTCGATCACGCACAAAGAACCCAGCGGTGTGCCCTCGTGACTGATCAGCGGTGCACCGCCATAAAATCGGATATTGGGATGGCCGGTGACAAGCGGATTGTCTTCGAACCGAGCGTCGAGCCTAGCGTCGGGCACGACCATCGGCACCGGTTCCAGCATGGCATAGGCGCAGAACGAGGTCGGGCGCGGCGTCTCCCGCTCCTCTATGCCGACCTTGGTCAGAAACCGTTGCCGCTCCGCCTCGACCAGGCTGATCAGGGCGACCGGCGTATCGCAAAGCTGCGCGGCGAATTGCGTGATGCGGGACAGCTCGGGATCATCTTCCAGCGCATCCAGTCCGTATGACGCCAGGACAGACGCACGCGTCTCCTCACCGCATTGCGCGGGGGCGGGCGGCTCTCCGCGAGGCCAGGGATCGAGTTTCGACGGGCGCATGGAACGGTTTGCGACATATAGAAAAACAGCAGTTGCTCAACAGGTTTCGGCGCGAAGGTTAACTTCCACGCAAGATACCTGCACGCCGGGTTTGCGCCGATACCGCGTGGTCGGCTAAGCACCCGGACAATCCAGACGGTAAGGAACACTCGATGCGCGCGACTCCCGATTTCGATTTCCAGCTGGGCGAAGCCGCCGCGATGATCCGCGATTCGGTCAGCCGGTTCGCCGACGAACAGATTGCGCCACTGGCCGAGCGGGCCGACCGCGAGGACTGGTTCCCGCGCGAATTATGGCCTGCAATGGGCGAACTGGGCCTGCACGGCATTACTGTCGCGCAAGACGATGGCGGGCTGGGGCTGGGCTATCTGGAGCACGTGATCGCGGTGGAGGAAGTCAGCCGCGCCAGCGCCAGCGTGGGGCTGAGCTACGGCGCGCATTCCAACCTCGCTGTCAACCAGATTGCCCGCTGGGCCAATGCCGAACAGAAGGCGAAATACCTGCCGAAACTGATCAGCGGCGAGCATGTCGGATCGCTGGCGATGAGCGAGGCGGGCGCGGGATCGGATGTGGTCTCGATGAAGCTGAAAGCCGAAAAGGTCGATGGCGGCTATCGCCTGAACGGCACGAAATACTGGATCACCAATGCGCCGTATGCCGATGTACTGGTGGTCTATGCCAAGACCGGCGAAGGCTCCCGAGGTATCACGACATTCTTAATAGAAAAGGATTTTGACGGGTTCGCCATCGGTCAGAAGATCGACAAGATGGGCATGCGCGGCAGCCCGACGAGCGAGCTGGTATTCGACGATTGCTTCGTGCCCGATGCGCAGGTGATGGGGCCGGAAAACGGCGGCGTCGGGGTGCTGATGAGCGGGCTGGATTACGAACGCGTGGTGCTGTCCGGCATCCAGCTCGGCATCATGCAGGCCTGCCTCGATACCGTCATCCCCTTCGTGCGCGAGCGCAAGCAGTTCGGAACCGCGATCGGCAGTTTCCAGCTGATGCAGGCGAAGGTGGCGGACATGTATGTCGCACTGCAATCGGCGCGCGCCTACACTTATGCGGTCGCAAAAGCCTGCGATGCGGACCAAACGACCCGCTTCGACGCGGCTGGCGTGATCCTGCTGTCGAGCGAAAACGCTTTCCGTGTGGCGGGCGAAGCAGTGCAGGCGCTGGGCGGAGCGGGCTATACCAAGGACTGGCCGGTCGAACGCTATCTGCGCGACGCGAAGCTGCTCGATATCGGCGCGGGGACGAACGAGATCAGGCGCATGCTGATCGGGCGGGAACTCATCGGGGCTGCTGGGTGATGGCTAAACCTTGGACTAAAGAACGTTTAGACGAGCTATCCCACAAGCAACTCTACACACTCTATGAAAATGCGTTGGCAAGCGCCGACCCGCAAGCAACCGATATCCTTTCGATTATCGAGCAGCATAAAATGATGGAGAGGCTCGGCGGAGGCTATCGTCGGTCGCATCGCCTTGTCGTCGACATAGAAACCATCTGTCGCTCTCCTGAAGGTGTTGCTGCGGCGCTTGAAGCGGCTCGATCCGAAGAAGCGCCAATGGCTGGCGTCGATCCAATTTTGAAGACCAAGCTGGGTGCAGAATATGGCCAACGTGACTCTACCACTTGGGCTGGCGGTTTCGTAGCCGAGGAAATTGAGGCCGAGGGGTGGAAGCGAGCTGGGCGGAAGATACTTCCTGCTAATTGTGTCGCCAAGACTGCTGCATTCTTTGTGGCGCCGGAAGTTGAAGCATGACCGCACCCGTCCTTGCCTCAAAGCTTGACCCCGAAGCACCCGACGCGAAATCCAGCGCCGCGCACAACCGCGCCCTCAACGATGAGCTGCGCGCCAGGGTCGCGCAAGCCGCGCTGGGTGGCTCCGAAGGATCGCGCGAGCGGCATGTCGGGCGCGGCAAGCTGCTGCCGCGCGAGCGGGTGGAGCGGTTGCTCGATCCCGGCTCGCCGTTCCTCGAAATCGGTCAGCTCGCGGCGAACGGCATGTACGGGAAGGACGACATTCCCGGCGCGGGGATGATCGCGGGCATCGGGCGGGTGTCGGGGCGGCAGTGCATGATCGTGTGCAACGATGCCACGGTTAAGGGCGGCACATACTACCCCATGACCGTGAAGAAGCATCTGCGCGCGCAGGAGATCGCGCAGGAGAACCGGCTGCCGTGCATCTATCTGGTCGATAGTGGTGGCGCGAACCTGCCGCATCAGGCGGAGGTATTCCCCGACCGCGATCACTTCGGGCGCATTTTTTTCAACCAGGCCAATATGTCGGCGCTGGGTATTCCGCAGATTGCCTGCGTCATGGGTAGTTGCACGGCGGGCGGGGCCTATGTGCCCGCCATGTCCGACGAGACGGTGATCGTGCGCGAGCAGGGCACTATCTTCCTTGCCGGGCCACCGCTGGTCAAGGCCGCGACGGGCGAGGAAATCAGCGCCGAAGACCTTGGCGGCGGCGACTTGCACGCGAAGAAATCGGGCGTGGTCGACCATCTGGCGCAGAACGACGAACACGCGCTGACTATCGTGCGCGATATCGTGTCGCATCTGGGCGCGAACACCCATGCGACTCGAAATGTCGCGCGCAAAGATCCACACCCGCCGAAGTTCGACGCGGACGACCTGTATTCGATCATCCCCGACGATGTGCGCGCGCCCTACGACGTACGCGAGGTCATCGCGCGCCTGGTCGACAGCAGCGAATTCCACGAGTTCAAGGCGCAGTATGGCAACACACTGGTGTGCGGCTTTGCCCATATCTGGGGGATGCCCGTCGCCATCCTGGCCAATAACGGCGTGCTGTTTTCCGAAAGCGCACAGAAGGGCGCGCATTTCATCGAGCTGGCCTGCCAGCGGCGCATCCCGCTGCTGTTCCTGCAGAACATCTCCGGCTTCATGGTCGGCGGGAAATACGAGGCGGAGGGGATCGCCAAGCACGGCGCGAAGCTGGTCACCGCCGTCGCCACCGCGCAGGTGCCGAAGATCACCGTGGTCATCGGTGGTAGCTTCGGTGCGGGCAATTACGGGATGGCGGGCCGTGCCTATTCCCCGCGCTTCCTGTTCACCTGGCCCAATGCCCGCATTTCCGTGATGGGTGGCGAACAGGCGGCCAGCGTGCTTGCCACGGTTCACCGCGACGCCGACGATTGGTGCGAGGAGGAAGCCGAAACCTTCAAAGCCCCGATCCGCCAGAAATACGAGGACGAGGGCAACGCTTATTACGCCACCGCGCGGCTGTGGGACGATGGCGTGATCGACCCGGCACAAACGCGCGACGTGCTGGGCCTCGCCCTCGCCGCTACGCTGGAGGCACCGATACCGGAGCGGCCACAATTCGGGGTGTTCCGGATGTGACCGAGCTTTCCCGCAACCGCAAACCAACGCTGCTTTCGCGCATTCTGCGGCGCATCATCTTCGCCATCTGGAAGTTCCAGGGCTGGACCATTCACGGCGGGATGCCCGACATTCCCAAGTTCGTGATCGCGGGTGCGCCGCATTCGTCCAACTGGGATTTCGTGTTCTTCATCGGCGCGACGGCGGAGGAAGGCGTGCAGCCCAGCTTCATGGGCAAGCACACGCTGTTCCAGGGTATCCAGCGCAATTTCATGTTCGATATGGGCGGCATCCCGGTCGACCGGACGAAGCGCGCGAATTACGTGGAACAGATCGCCGACGAATTCGCGCGGCGGGACCGGCTGGCGCTGGTGATGGCGGCGGAGGGGACACGGTCCAGCAATGGTGAGTGGAAATCGGGCTTTTATCACCTCGCGCAGGCAGCGGGCGTGCCCATCGTGCCGTGCTGGGTGTGCCGCGAAACGAAGCGCATCGGGTTCGGCCCGCCGATGACCCCGACCGGCGACTATCCGGCGGATCTTGCGAAGATTGCGGCGTTCATGCGTAGCAAGCTGCCCGAATACGGGCGGTACAAAGTGCTGGAAGCGCAGGCGCACCGGCTGCTGGCCGAACAGGCGGTGGAAAAGGGCTAGATGGACTGCCCGGCGGCCCAGCCACTCGACCACGCCCACTGGAAATTATAGCCACCCAACCAGCCGGTGACATCCACTGCCTCGCCAATGGCATAGAGGCCGGGCACGCGCTTTGCTTCCATCGTCTTGCTGGACAGTTCGGCAGTGCTGATGCCTCCCGCGGTCACTTCGGCCTTGGCGAACCCTTCGGTTCCGTTGGGATTGAAGGTCCAGCGGCGCACGCGATCCTCGGCGGCGCGCAGGGCCTTGTCGCTATGCGCGCCCAACTCGCCCACCAGCGCCAGCCGGTCGGCCAGCGTATCGGCCAGCCGCGCGGGCAGGGCTTCGCGCAAGGCGGTGCGCGCCGGTTTGGCGGGGTGCGCCTGTTTTGCCTCGACCAGCCAGCCGGGCGCATGGTCGGGCAGCAGGTTGACGGTGACCGGTTCGCCATGCGTCCAGTAGGAGCTGGCCTGCAACACCGCCGGACCGCTCAGCCCGCGATGGGTAAACAGCGCCGCCTCGCGAAAGCCCTTCGCCCCTGCGCCGGACTTGCCCGCCGCCACGCTGACCGGGGCGGATACACCCGACAGGTTGCGAAACAGCACATCCTCACCGCCCAGCGTCAGCGGCACAAGTGCCGGGCGCGGTTCCACCACTTTCAGGCCGAACTGCCGTGCAAGATCATAGGCAAACCCGCTCGCGCCCATTTTCGGGATGGACGGTCCGCCGGTGGCAATGACCAGCGCATGTGCGCCCGCGACCGCTCCGTTTGCAGTGATTAAAAAGCCACCGTCGCGATGCGCCACTTCGGTTATGTCCTGACCCGTCGCAATGGTGACATCACCCTTCGCGCATTCGGCCAGCAGCATGTCGACAATGGCTTGCGCGCGTCCGTCGCAGAACAGCTGGCCCAGCGTCTTTTCGTGCCAGGCGATGCCGTAGCTATCGACCAGCGCGATGAAGTCGGCGGCAGTATAGCGTGCCAGCGCGGATTTCGCGAAATGAGGATTGGCGGACAGGAACTGTGCCGGGCCGGCCCCGCGATTGGTGAAATTACAGCGCCCACCACCCGAAATAAGGATCTTCGCACCGACTTTCGCCGCCTTTTCGAGCACCAGCACACGCTTGCCGCGCTGCCCCGCCTGTGCCGCGCAAAACAGCCCCGCCGCACCGCCGCCCAGCACGATGGCGTCGTAAGTTTTTCGATCGGTCATAAAGAACGCGTGCGTAGGCGAACGGCAAGCAAAGTCGAGTCCGGAACGTCGCGTTCACCGTCACTTCACGCCCCGGTATGCAAGTCTCCGCGCGAAAGGGAGAACGGTCTTGCGGATAATCACGCTCGTCACTGCGCTGGCGATGTTGACGGTTGCGCCTGCCGCCAGCGCAAAGGTGAACGCGTTGCAGCCGGGCGCGCTTGAACGGCGTATCGTCTCCGGCGAGTTGGGCGAAATAGCAGCCATCGGCGTCGATCAAGGCGGCGAGACGGTGTATCTGCGCCGGTTCGATGGCGAAGATGCCGGTCACCCGATCGACATCCGATCCGCCGGGAAATCTTTAACTGCACTGGCGGTTGGCATCGCGATCGACGAAGGTGCGCTTGCACTCGATACGCCGGTTTGGCCATTGCTCGGCAGCGACCCCGCCGATCCGCGCAACGGCATTACCGTGCATGACCTGCTGACGATGTCTTCGCCCTTGGCGTGCGACGACTGGGACCGGCGGTCACCCGGTCAGGAAGAACGCATGTACCGCAAGCGGAACTGGCGCGCTTTCGCGATGGCGCTTCCCATGGACGAGGCGTTCGCCCGCGATACTGCCGGACAGGGCCGCTTTTCCTATTGTACGGCAGGGGTCTTCCTGCTGGGGCAGGCGGTCGAAGAGGCTGTGGGCGAGCGGTTCGATCTCTTTATGCAGACACGGGTGTTCGATCCCCTCGACATAGCCGGCGCAGGTTGGCGCCGGTCGCGGTCGGGCGAGGTCCAATCCGGCGGGCAGATTTCGATGCGTGCCGAAGACCTGCTGCGCATTGGGCGCATGGTGCTGGATGGCGGGGTCTTCGAGGAACGGCGCGTGGTGTCGGCGTCCTGGATAAAGACGATGCTGACACCCCACCGGCAGTTGGGGGAGCATGTTCACTACGGCTATCTGTGGTGGCACGATCTGGTGAAAGCACCCGAAGGGTATGCGGGCAGCTGGATGATGAAAGGCAACGGCGGCAATATCGTGGCGCTGTATCGAGAACGCGATGCCGTAATCGTGGTGCAGGCGGAGAACTACAATCGCGAGGGTGCCGACCGGAACGCTTTCGAAGCGATGTGGGCTATTCTTCCAGGCCTACCTCCGCCGCCGGTCGCGATACGGTAGCGCCCGCCTCGCGCTGCTCGCCCAGCACGGCGAACCCGGTGATGAATAGCCCTGCCGCCAGCGGCCCCAGCACGATACCACTCAGGCCCAGCACGGCGATGCCGCCCAGCGTCGTCACCAGGATCAGCCAGTCGGGAATACCGGTATCGCGCCCGACCAGAATGGGGCGCAGCACATTGTCCGCCATCCCGATCACCGCGACACCGGAAAACGTAACGAACAGTCCCTGCCACACCGCACCCGTCGCCAGCAGATAGATCGCCACCGGTGCCCAGATAAGTGCCGCGCCCACAGCCGGTATCAGCGATGCAATTGCCATCAGCAGGCCGAACAGCAGCACGGACGGCATGCCGGCGATCCAGAAGGTTATCGATCCCAGCATTCCCTGCACGATGCCGACGACGACCGACCCTTTTATCGTGGCGCGCACCATTACCAGAAACCGGTCGGCCAGCCGTGTCGCAACAGCGTGGTCCATGGGCAGATGCCGCACGAATTTTGCGCCCAGCATCTGCCCGTCCCGCAGCAGAAACCAGGTTACGTACAGTCCCAGACCGAAAGCCAGCACCCAGCCGAACACACTGCCCCCGATGCTGAGCGCCTTGCCGGCAATCAAGCCGACGCTTTGCTTGGCGAACTCCTGCGCGCGAATTTGCACGGCGGAAAAATCGCCCCACCCCTCATTGCCAAGCGCCGCCTGCACCGATTGCGGCAAGGCAGCCATGACTTGCGCGAACCAGACTGCAACATTGATGTCCCCATCGCGGAACGCGCGGAACACACCGACAGCCTGCTCGACGACGACCGTGCCGATTGCCACAGATGGCAGGATTACTGCAAAGGTGATGACCAGCAAGGTCGCTAGCGTGGCCGTATTGGCGCGTCCGCGAAACCGCATCAGGAACCACTGGTAAAGCGGCTGGAACATGATCGCCGCCAACGCCGCCCACAATACGGGCAGGGCAAATGGCCAGACGACCAGCAGCAGGGCGACGGTGACAAGCGCAAGAAAGAGCAGGAAAGTGCCACGTTCGAGCGCAGCACCGTGCACTTGCCTGTCAGACATCAAGGTTGGCGACGTTTAGCGCGTTGTCCTGGATGAATTCACGGCGCGGTTCGACCACGTCGCCCATCAGGCGGGTGAAAATCTCGTCCGTCACGTCCGCATCTTCCACCTTCACCTGCAACAGCGCGCGATTGTCTGGGTCCAGCGTGGTTTCCCATAGCTGTTCCGCATTCATCTCGCCCAGACCCTTGTATCGCTGAATCGACAGGCCCTTGCGCCCCGCGACCATCACTGCGTCGAGCAGTTCGGTAGGTCGGAAAATAACGCCGTCCGCAGGCGCGCTGGGCGCTTCGGTTTCGGCCTGTTCGGCGATGTCGTCCGCCGGGTTTGGCGCATCGGGATCGGGATCGGGTGTCTGGTCGGCGATGCCTTTGACGAGGCGGGTCGGCTGCGCGAAGACTTCGGCCTGTTCCGACACCAGCCGGTGAAGCTTGCGCGCCTCGGCGCTGGAGATGAAGGCGGCTTCCAGCTCGTGAACATCGGTTACGCCGCGCCACAGCCGGTCGAGACGGACAGAACCGTCGTCGCGCTGCTGCGCGGTCCAGCGTGCTTCCTCGTCGGCGACGCCTAGCCTTTGCGCGCCCGCCTGCAAGGCCGCCTCGCGCGCCGCCGTATCCAGCTCGGGATCGAGAGCGCCTGCCAGCGCGATTTGCTCCACGATGGCAGGATCGTATTTGCGTGGTATGAACGCCATCAAGTTGCGGATGCGCAGCGCGTGTTCGACCAGCGATTGCAGTTCCCCGCCGCTGCGCGCGCCGCCTGCTGTTTCCAGTACGCGGCCCTGCAATCCGGCATCGACCAGATATCGGTCGAGCGCGCCCTGGTCTTTAAGATAGACCTCGCTGCGGCCTTTGGCGACCTTATAAAGCGGCGGCTGGGCAATGTAGAGATGCCCGGCCTTGATGATCTCCGGCATCTGCCGGTGGAAGAAGGTAAGCAGCAGCGTGCGGATATGCGCGCCGTCCACATCGGCGTCGGTCATGATGACGATCTTGTGATAGCGCAGCTTGTCGATGGTGAACTCATCACGCAGCCCGGTGCCCATCGCCTGGATCAGCGTGCCGACTTCCTTGGAGCTGATGATCCGGTCGAACCGCGCGCGCTCCACATTCAGGATCTTGCCCTTCAATGGCAGGATCGCCTGCGTCTTCCTGTCGCGGCCCTGCTTGGCGCTGCCCCCGGCGCTGTCGCCCTCGACCAGGAACAGTTCGGACTTGGCCGGGTCGCGTTCCTGGCAATCGGCCAGCTTGCCGGGCAGGCTGGCGATGCTCATCGCGCCCTTGCGGCTCATCTCGCGGGCCTTGCGCGCCGCTTCGCGGGCGGCGGCAGCATCGATGATCTTCTGGATGATGGTCTTGGCGTCGGCCGGGTTTTCTTCCAGCCATTCGCCCATTTTCTCGCCCATCAGGCTTTCCAGCGGCTGGCGCACCTCGCTCGATACCAACTTGTCCTTCGTCTGGCTGCCGAATTTGGGGTCGGGCAGTTTTACGCTGACGATGGCGGTAAGCCCCTCGCGCATGTCCTCGCCAGATAGCGACACCTTTTCCTTCTTCATCAGCCCGCTGCTGCCGGCGTAAGTGTTGAGCGTGCGCGTCAGCGCAGCGCGGAAGGCGGCAAGGTGTGTGCCGCCATCGCGCTGAGGAATGTTGTTGGTGAAGGTCAGGACGTTTTCGTAATAGCTGTCGTTCCATTCCAGCGCGACGTCGATGCCGATGCCGTCCTTCTCGGCACTGACCGAGATAGGCTCAGCGATCAGCGCAGCCTTGTTACGATCGAGATATTTTACGAACGCCGCAATACCGCCTTCGTAGAAAAGGTCGTGCTCGGCCACTTCCTCACCGCGCCGATCGCGCAACAGGATACGTACGCCGGAATTGAGGAAAGCCAGCTCGCGATAACGATGCTCCAGCCGGTCGAAATCGAACTCGGTCACGTTCTTGAAAGTGTTGTCGCTCGGCATGAAGGTGACGCGGGTGCCCTTTTTCAGGCCGTTCCTGTCGCCATTGCTATCGACCGGCGGCGCATCGCCGCGCTCTTCCAGCGAATTGACCGCGTCGCCATGTTCGAACCGCATCCAGTGCTCGCGCCCGTCGCGCCAAATCACCAGCTCCAGCCATTCGGACAGCGCGTTGACCACCGATACGCCGACCCCGTGCAGCCCGCCCGATACCTTGTAGGCATTGTCGTCGTTCGTGTTCTCGAACTTCCCGCCCGCGTGAAGCTGCGTCATGATGACCTCGGCGGCGGAGACACCCTCTTCCTTGTGCATGTCCACCGGAATGCCGCGCCCATTGTCTTCGACGCTCACCGAACCATCGGGATTGAGTTCGATCAGGACGAGATCGCAGTGCCCGGCCAGTGCCTCGTCGATGGCGTTGTCGCTGACTTCGAAGACCATGTGGTGCAAACCGCTGCCGTCGTCGGTGTCGCCGATATACATGCCGGGGCGCTTGCGGACCGCATCGAGCCCTTTCAGAACCTTGATCGAATCCGCCCCGTAATCGCCCATCTGCACGACCTTTTCCGGGCGCGTCTCAAGTTGTGCCACCGGTGGCGTTTCGGCTGGGTTATTGTTCGGTGTCGGGGTTGGGTCGGTCATAGCCGACAATATAGCCCAGCCGCAGAGCAAACCCAAACGCGTTGGTAATACGCACCTTGCTTATCCCCCGCGCCGCAACGCAAATTGTTCGGTGGATGCGCAAAAGCGTCGGGATTTCTGACAGGTGCATGTGATCAATTTAAGCCGTTAACCTTTGGGAACCGCGCAATTCCTGCGTTCGCGCAAAATTGGCACGCGCCCTGCATTAACCTGAGCATTAACATGAGCACTGCACTTTATCGTTATGCCGAACTGGTCGAAAATAGGGACAAGACTTATGACGAAGCTGAAAACCGCACTGATGGCCACCGCGGCCGCTGGCACAATGGCACTGAGCGCGACGCCCGCTGCCGCCTCAATTATCGAACTGGGCGTAAGCGACGCGACCGGCGGCAATTGCTCGCACGGTCTGTGGACCAATACGCTGCGCAGCGGTTGCGCCAAGAAGTTTTCCTTCCAGGACGGCACCGTCTTTACGCAGAATACGGATAATGGCACCGCTACCTTCACCGGCACGGCGCTTAACAACCAGGGCGAAGTCGCCACGCTCGACCTCATGTTCAGCCAATTTCAGGATGAGCTGTTCAACGGCCAGGATTACAAGGCCGGTGGCGGAGCCTACAATCCGGCGACGATGGACTTCTACTCCAACGCATCGGGCACGATCAAGATCGGCGATGCGGTCTACACGCTAAAGCCGTCCGATCCCCTTGCCGGCAACACAACCCTTCAGATCGGCCCCGGTGCGAACGACAAGACGAGCGATTTTGGCGGTTCGGCGTGGTTGAATATCCTCAACCCCTCGCACCATTCGATCCCGCATTGGGATATCAATTTTGACCTGACGCACATGCCTACGGCCGTTCCCGCCCCTGCCGGCATGGCGCTGTTCGGCCTCGCGCTGATGGGTCTGTGGGCCGGTCGCCGTCGCAAGACGGTGCGTGCCTGATCGCACGGCTTCACCGCAAGGTTCATCGGGTCACATTTTTGATGACCGATATGTTGCAAGAAAGGGGTGGCACGGGGGATCTCGCGCCACCCCTTTCTTGCATGGCCGATGCACATGGAATTAGCGGTTTCTTAGGGCCCGCTCGGTAAGTCCGGCATCATGGAAAACCGCACCAGGATGTTCGCCCGCACCGTGGCTCTGGCAACGGTCCTGCCGTTGGCGATGGCAGGTTGCGCGATGCTCGAAAGCGACCCGCAATCGCAAGCCGAAGCAGCCGTCGCGCGCAATGACCACAACGCTGCACGCCTGCATCTGGCGGCGCATCTGCGCGAAGCCCCTGGCGATATTGTGGCACGGCTGGATTATGCCCGGGCGCATCTGGGATTGGGGGACGGGATCGGTGCCGAGGCGGCCTTGCAGGATCTGCCCGCCACCGACCGCGACAGCGCCGCCGCCGCTGCGCTGATGGCAGAGGCCAAGCTGCTCCAGAACGATGCCGATGCGGCACTGGAATGGGCGAAGAAAGCGGGCACCGATACACCCGAAGGGGCATGGGCCAATATCGGCGCACAGCTTGCAACGGGTGCGGAGGAAAGTGCCTATGCGCTTGCCGACCAAGCCGTTGCTGCACATCCCCGCAATGCCCGGCTGCTCGCCCTGCGCGGAGAGATGGCCTTGCAGCAGCGCGGCGTCGATACGGCCGGGCTGCTCGCGACCCGTGCCGTGAAAGCCGATCCGAATTCGCTGCCTGCGCGGATGCTGGCGGGCAAGGTTGCGCTGCTGGCGGAAGATTATGCGGGCGCACAGGCCCATTTTGCCCACGGTGCCGAGACGAACCCGGGCGTCATTACGCCGCTGTTGTCGCTTGCCGCGACACAGGCCGATCGCGGTTTGCTGGACGAGGCGAGCAAGACGATGGACGCGGTGCGCGATATCGCGCCATCGCATCCGATGGCGCAATTCATCGGGGCCAAGCTGGCTTTTGAATCTGGCGATCTCGATCTGGCGCACACGACGCTGCAGCAGGGCGAGAGTGCGCTGCGCAAGGTTCCTGCCGCACAGTTATTGATGGGCGAAGTCGCGTATCTGCGCGGCAGCCACGAGCAGGCAATCGCTTTCCTGCGACCTTTCATGCGCGACAATCCGCTGCACGTGCAGGGCGCAACCGTCATGGCGCAGGCGATGATGGCGGTAGGCGAACCGGCGCGCGCCCTGCGAACGGTGAAAGCCCCGGCTGGCCGCGCCAGCGCCAGCCCGCAACTGATCGCGCTGGCATCGAAGCTGGCGAAGCAGGCGGGCGAGCCGGACCCCTACGCCAAACGCCTTGCCGGAACGCGCGTGCCGTCGGATTTCGGCGAACGTGCGGGGACTGCGGAACGGGCGATGGCGCAGGGCGAATGGAAGAAAGCCGATGCGATCTATACCGGCCTGTTGAAGGACGGAATGGGCACCAATGCGTTGGTGCTGAACAATGCCGCCCATGCCGCGCTGCGATCCGGGCGCAAACCCGCTGCGAACGCGCTTGCCCGCCGTGCGCTGGCGCTGGTGCCGGACGATCCGGACGTGCTCGATACGGCCGGTTGGGTGCTGCTGAATACAGGCGGCAATCCGGCCGAGGCGCTTGCCTTGCTGACCCGCGCCAAGGACGGCGCACCCGGAAATCTTCAGATCCGCTGGCACTATGC
The DNA here is from genome assembly GCA_963838735.1 of uncultured Alphaproteobacteria bacterium. Classification (GTDB taxonomy): domain Bacteria; phylum Pseudomonadota; class Alphaproteobacteria; order Sphingomonadales; family Sphingomonadaceae; genus Parerythrobacter_A. The sequence continues at coordinate 25,769 of CAWISG010000005.1, read as the reverse complement.
CGATGCGCTGGCCCGCAACGGACGGCGCGCGGAGGCAAGGCGGGTGGCGAAAAGCGTGCGCGCCTTTGCCGGACCGGCCCAGCAAAAGCATATCGACGCACTGTTGGCGCGTATCTGATGCGGGGCTGACGAGTTGGGTTTCATGTGAAACGATAGAAGCGCGACCATCCGCCGCTTGGAGGGGGGAGAGCTGGCTGGACAGCCGCGCTTCATCGTGTCTTGTGTCGGGCGCGCCGCAAGGGCGCTGCCGCTTCACAATCACCGGACAATCCGTCTGCATCGCAGCGCGCATTGCCCGTTGCACGGTCGGAACGGGAGGGAAAGTTCGCAACCGGCTATGCGTTACAGATAATGTTGCACCCTGTGTTTCTCAAATGCGAAAATCCTGACGTCGCGTGATAAAAACGCAAGGCGGTTCTGCGGTGATTGGCCGGTGTCAGCTTCTTGTCACCGCTACACCGGCACCGTAACCGACGCGGATGCAGACATCCGACCTTCCCGACTCCATTCTCATCGTCGATTTCGGCAGCCAGGTGACGCAGCTCATCGCGCGCCGCGTGCGCGAGGCGGGCGTTTATTCCGAGATCGCACCCTATACTTCCGCGCAGGAAGCCTTCGACCGGCTTTCGCCCAAGGGAATCATCCTGTCAGGCGGTCCGGCCAGCGTGAACGATGACGAGCCGCCGCTGGCACCGATGGCGTTCTATGACGCGGGCGTGCCGATCCTTGGCGTCTGCTATGGCCAGCAGGTCATGGCCAAGCAGCTGGGCGGTTCGGTGCTGAGTCATGATATGGGCGAATTCGGTCGTGCCTTTGTCGAGATACAGGAAGACTGCGCGCTGTTCGATGGCATGTGGCAGACCGGCGAACGCCATCAGGTGTGGATGAGTCACGGCGACAAGGTGGATACGCTCGCGCCCGGTTTCACATCGGTCGCCAGCTCCTCGGGCGCACCCTTCGCGGTCACCGCCAACGAGGAACGCCGGATGTACGGCATCCAGTTCCATCCTGAAGTGGTTCACACACCCGATGGCGCAAAGCTGCTCGGCAATTTTGCGCGCCATGTCTGCGGGCTGGCGGGGGACTGGAGCATGGCCGAGTTTCGCGCTGCCAAGATCGCTGAGATCCGCGCGCAGGTGGGGGACGGAAAGGTCATCTGCGGTCTGTCGGGCGGGGTGGACAGCGCTGTTGCCGCCGTGCTGATCCATGAAGCCATTGGCGACCAGCTCACCTGCGTCTTCGTCGATCACGGCCTGATGCGGATGAACGAGGCCGAGCAGGTCGTCACCCTGTTCCGCGATCATTACAACATCCCGCTGGTCCACGTCGATGCGGAAGACAAGTTCATGGCCGGGCTGGCGGGTGAAACCGACCCGGAAGCCAAGCGCAAGTTCATCGGCGGGGCCTTCATCGACCTGTTCGAGGAAGAGGCACGGAAGATCGGTGGTGCAGACTTCCTGGCGCAAGGCACGCTTTATCCCGATGTTATCGAAAGCATCAGTTTTACCGGCGGGCCAAGCGTGACGATCAAGAGCCATCATAATGTCGGCGGCCTGCCCGAACGCATGAATATGGAGCTGGTCGAGCCGTTGCGCGAGCTGTTCAAGGACGAGGTGCGCGATTTGGGCCGCGAGCTGGGACTGCCCGACGCCTTTGTCGGTCGCCACCCGTTCCCCGGCCCTGGCCTGGCCATCCGCATTCCCGGCGAAGTCACCAAGGACCGCTGCGACGTGCTGCGCAAAGCCGATGCAATATACCTGGAGGAAATCAGAAACGCCGGCCTTTATGACGCGATCTGGCAGGCCTTCGCCGTGCTGTTGCCGGTCAAGACAGTCGGCGTGATGGGCGATGGGCGCACCTACGACAATGTCTGTGCCCTGCGCGCCGTGACCAGCACCGATGGCATGACGGCGGACGTCTATCCCTTCGACGCCGAGTTCCTGAGCAATACCGCCACGCGCATCGTGAACGAGGTTAAAGGCATCAACCGGGTGGTGTACGACTATACATCGAAGCCGCCGGGCACGATCGAGTGGGAGTGATCGAACCACCCATATCGCTTTGCGTTCCGGTCAATATGCCACCGGAACTCTCCGCGATCGACGACGAATTAAAGGCGATCTATCACAGCACGCACAGTGTCTGTGTCTGGGTGTTCCGAACCCGTGCCGACCGCAATCGGTTCGTCGATGCAACGGCTGGTATGACGAAGGACGTGCGGAATGCGTATTTCCGAAGACATTTCGGTACCGTGACCTGAGCCGGCAGCTTACCTTCCATCCAGACCCGCGTACCGAGACGCTGCGCCTGTTGCAGGCGCTTCTCATCCAGCGGTTCGGGCGGATTGAGCGGGCGGGGGCGGCATGGCGGGCGCCGGAATGGGTGCTGGTGCAGGGGGTTATCGGGGCGCGGACGAAGTCGCCGGTTTCGAATGCGGCAACGGACCGTGTGCTGAACCGTTACGGGTCGTGGGAGGCGGTGGCCGCTGCGCCGCTCGATGAATTGCAATCGGAGTTGGCGACGCAGACCTATCCTGCCGTCGCGGCCGAGCGGTTGAAGGCCAGCCTCACCGAACTGATCGAACGGCGCGGGTCGGTTGATCTGTCGCATCTGGAAACGATGGACACTACCGCGGCGATGGACTGGCTAGAGCAATTGCCGGGCATCGGGCGCAAGGTTGCGGCGGGCGTGATGAATGCCTCCACGCTGGACCGCCGCGTCATCGTGCTGGACGGGCACCATACGCGCATCTTGCAACGCATGGGGCTGGTCCCGGCGAAGGCCGCTACGGGGCGCGCCTTCGATGCGATCATGCCTGCCATACCGGACGACTGGTCGGGCGCCGATTTCGACGAGCACCATTTGCTGATGAAGAAGCTTGGCCAGACCTGGTGTCGCCCGTCGGCTCCGCAATGCGACGATTGCGCCGCCCTGTCGCTTTGCGAAACCGGAACCCGCAACGTGGCCGACCGCTAAGAGGCCATGCTTGACCAATCGCAGATCGAGGAAGTCTATCGCCGCCTAGCCGATGCGATGCCGGGGCGTACGCGCGGTGCCAAGGGACCGAAGGGGCAGCCAAACGCTTTTCGCAGCTGCATTTCCTGTATGTTGAGCGCACAATCACTGGACCGGAACACTGCCAAAGCCGCGCGGCAGCTGTTTGCGCTGGCCACCACGCCAGAGGCCATGCTGGAACTGGACGACCGCGACATCGCCGCCGCGATCAAGCCATGCGGCCTCTACAACATGAAAACCCGCAACATCCGCAAGTTCTGCGAGGTGCTGCTGGGCGATCATGCCGGCGTGGTACCGGACACGCGCGAAGGGTTGCTTTCGCTACCCGGAATAGGCCGCAAATGCGCCGATATCGTGTTGAGCTTCACCTTTGGGCAAGACGTCATTGCGGTCGATACCCATGTGCACCGCGTCTGCAACCGCATCGGCCTGACCGACGCGAAAACCGCTGACAAAACTGCCCAGCAACTCGAAGACCGCACCCCGCAATGGGCCATGCACGACGGCCACTTCTGGCTGATCCAGTTCGGCAAGCGCGTATGCAAAAGCCGTAGCCCGAAGTGCGATGTTTGCCCGGTCAGCGATCTGTGCGAATGGTACTGCGGAACGCGAAACAGAAGGACACCGCCCCATGAAAACCGCCATAACCGAAATGTTCGGCATCCAGCATCCCATCATTCAGGGCGGGATGCATTATGTGGGCTTCGCGCCGATGGCGGCGGCGGTCAGCAATGCGGGCGGACTGGGAATCATTACCGCGCTAACGCTCGGCACGCCCGAAAAGCTGGAGGCGGAAATCGCCAAGTGCCGCGAGATGACGGCCAAGCCGTTCGGCGTGAACCTGACTTTCCTCCCGAGCATGACGCCGCCCGACTATCCCGGCCTCGTCAAGGTCATCATCGACGGTGGCATAAAGGCGGTGGAGACCGCCGGGCGCAATCCGGAGCAGGTGCTGCCCGCGCTGAAAGACGCGGGTATCAAGGTCATCCACAAATGCACCAGCGTGCGCCATGCGCTGAAGGCCCAGTCCATCGGCTGCGATGCGGTCAGCGTGGACGGGTTCGAATGCGGCGGCCATCCGGGCGAAGACGACGTGCCCAATTTCATCCTGCTGCCGCGCGCGGCGGACGAGCTGGACATACCCTTCGTGTCCAGTGGTGGCATGGCCGACGGGCGCAGCCTCGTCGCCAGCCTGGCGATGGGCGCACAGGGCATGAACATGGGCACCCGCTTCCTCGCCACGCAGGAAGCGCCCGTGCACCAGAACGTGAAGGACGCCATTGTCGCTGCAAGCGAGCTGGACACGCGGCTGGTCATGCGCCCCTTGCGCAATACCGAGCGGGTGCTGAACAACGAGGCGGTGGAACGCCTGCTCGAAAAGGAACGCGATCTGGGCGATGACCTGACCATCCAGGACATCCTGCCCGAAGTCGCGGGCGTCTATCCCAAGATCATGACCGAAGGCACGATGGATGCCGGCGCGTGGAGCTGCGGCATGGTAGCCGGGCTCATCAACGATGTGCCGACTTGCCAGGAACTGGTGGATCGCATCATGGCGGAGGCCGACGCGATCATCGACCGGATGGACGCGCTGCGCCGGTAGAACCGCATCGGCTACCAGGCGAACCCGGCATCGATAGCGCGTTGCTCCGCAGCAGTCGTGGTGCGACCAATTGTCGTGTTACGATGCGGAAACCGCCCGAACCGCGCGATCATGACGTGATGGCTGCGTGCGAAGCGTAGCGTATTGTAAAGGCCTTCACTGGCGAAAAAAGCGAGGCCGAGCCTCTGGTCGGCAATGCGCTCGCTATGCATGAACGGCATCCCGACGAACTGTTTTGCGTCATCGCTAAGCCCCTTGTGCCATCCGCGCCGGATCATGCCGCGAGCGACAGCAATTGCCAGCGTGTCGGTTGCAAAAGCGCGGGGTGTATCGCGGAAGATATTACGCGACATCTGGTCGAACAGCAGGATTGCCGCGCGCGCGGTATCGGGGCCTTTCAGCAAGGTCGCGGCAGGCCGATTTGCCAATCGCTCCAGATCGGGGCGAAAGCGGCGTTCCAGCATCCAGTCAACAGCTTCACGGGGACTGAACCAGTCAGCGGGGCGCAGAATGCCGAACCAGACACGCAGTACTTCCGCCGCCCATGGCTGACGGGCGGCTGCCATCGTATCAATCGTCGACGCGGCGGTACGGCACGAAATCTTCCAGGAAGATGTTTCCGGTGTAAAAATTGTTGAACCGGTCGCGCGTCGTGACGAGGTCGGTCCGGCACAGGCGGTTGCCTTGCGGGCGCGTGACGATGATATCGCTATCGTCGATGCTGCGCGCATTGCGCGGAATATTGACGTAAAGCTGGCTGCCGCGTTCATAAACCAGCGCCGTGCCGTCGATCACGCGGAGGTTCGCCGTGCGCAGGTTGAAGACGCAACGCTGCGGTTCGCCCGCTTCGCGCCCCTCGATCAGCTTGGCGAGTTCAAGCTCTCCTTCGGTCGGCGTACCGGGTTCGTCCTGCGCCATTGCGGGTGCGGCAAGAGCGACGGCGGCGAGGACGGGAAGAAGGAATTTCATAAGTGGTCTCTTGGTCAAAGCATCGATCAGTTTAATTTCTACGACGGGTAAAATGAACTGTTCCTGAGTGCGTTCGGCACGGCCTGCCGAACAGGATCGTCCAGCAGACGATGAAGGCCCAGTCGAACCTGATACCCAGATAGATCGATCCGCCAGCTTCGCGCATGACGTCAGGCGTCAAGTCGCGGACCAATACGGCAGCAAGAACCGGCAAACGGGTAAATTGTGCGAACCGCGCCGGGCCATGCCGCGCATTCAGGCGGTGCCGCCCACCGTCAGTCCGCCGATCAGCAGCGTCGGCTGGCCCACACCTGCGGGCACGCTTTGCCCGCCCTTGCCGCAGACGCCGATGCCTTGGTCCAGCGCCATGTCGTTGCCGATGGCATCCACGCGGGTGAGCACGCTCGGCCCGTCACCGATCAGCGTGGCACCCTTGATTGGGGCGCCCAGTTTTCCGTCCTCGACGAGATAGGCTTCAGTGCAGGAGAAGGTGAAGCGGCCCGATACAATGTCCACTTGCCCGCCGCCGAACCCGGCGGCGAAGATACCCTTTTTCATACCCGCCAGCATTTCGTCCGGGTCCGCTGTGCCGTCGCGCATGAAGGTGTTGGTCATGCGCGGCATGGGCGCATGCTGATAGCTTTGCCGCCGCCCGTTGCCCGTCGGCGCGACGCCCATCAGCCGCGCATTGAGCCGGTCCTGCATATAGCCTTTGAGGATACCGTCCTCGATCAGCACCGTCTCGCCTGTCGGCGTGCCTTCATCGTCGATGCTGAGCGAGCCGCGCCGGTCGGCAAGCGATCCGTCATCGACCACGGTAACGCCGGGCGCCGCAACCCGCTCACCGATCCGTCCGCTGAACGCGCTGGTGCCCTTGCGGTTGAAATCGCCTTCCAGACCGTGGCCGACCGCCTCGTGCAGGATGATGCCGGGCCAACCGGGCGCTAGCAATACAGGCATTTCCCCCGCCGGGGCATCGACGCTGTCGAGATTGACCAGCGCCTGCCGTACCGCCTCGTCCACTGCATGCCGCCATGCCGCGCCATTCCCGCCGATGTCGAACAGCCGGTCGTACAGATAGCGCCCGCCGAAACCGTAGCTGCCCTGTTCGCGCCGTCCGTTCGCTTCGGCGACAACCGAGACGTTGAGACGGACCAGCGGGCGGATGTCGGTTGCGGTGAAGCCATCGGGACGGATGATTTCCACCACGCTCCAACTGCCTGCCAGACTGGCGCTGACCTGCGAAACGCGCGGGTCTTTTGCGCGCGCCACGGCGTCGATGTTCTGCAACAGCGCCACCTTGTCTTCGAAAGCCACACCGTCCAACGGGCTGGCATCGGTATAAAGGTGCCGATTGCTGCGCCGGGGCGGAGCGGGGCGGCTGGTGGTGGCGGGATCGAGCAGGTGCAGCGTTTCGCCCGCACGCCGGATTGCCGCCTCGCTGATTTCGTTGGCGTGGGCAAAACCGGTCATCTCGCCCGACACACCGCGCAGGCCGAAGCCGCTGTCCCGCGAATAATTCGCCGTTTTCAGCCGTCCGTCATCCCAGCCGAATGTCTCGCTCGCCATGTGTTGCAGATAGAGTTCGCCATCGTCGCACCGCGCGAGCAGGTCGGCGGTGGCGCGCTGGGCGGTTTCGGGATCGATGGTGCGGAACAGGTGGGCGCGGGGATCGCCGGGGCAGGAAGATGCGGTCATGGGTAGCGATATAGGCCATGCGCCTGCCCGTGTCGCCCGTTCTAGCGGTGGCCCGGATCGCCGCCTTCGGTAATGTCGTGCAATTCTTCCTGCGCGACGCCGTCCGCAGGCCCGCCGATCAGCACGAAGCGCCGGTCGCAATAGCCGCAATCGACATAGCCGTGCCCGTCGATCTGAAGATAGATGCGCGGGTGGCCCAGCGCCGCGCCGGTGCGGATATCGGTTGCCCCGTCGCAGCTAACGCGGCGTTCGGCGGTGCGGACGATTTCGGGCGGGGGTGTAACAGTATCCATACCGGTGTGGGCAATACAGGGTGCCATGGCGATGCACAACGGCTGGCTTGTTCAGCCGCGACCACAATAATCATCGCTTGGCACCAGCCTTTGCGAAACCCTAAGACGCTCAAGCAATGACCAACCCCCCCGCCATCCGCATTTCCGATCTCGTCAAACGATACGCCGGCGTGAAGGGCGAAGCGGGGAAGCTGGCGCTGGATGGTGTGAGTTTCGATGTGCCGCAGGGCGGCGTGTTCGGCCTGCTCGGTCCCAATGGCGCGGGCAAGTCCACGCTTATCAACGTTCTCGCCGGGCTGGTGACGAAGTCCAGCGGCTCCGCCGAGATATGGGGTTTCGATATCGACGATCAGCGCCGTAATGCAAAACGCAGCATCGGCATCGTGCCACAGGAGATCGTGTTCGATCCGTTCTTCACGCCGTTCGAGGTGCTGGAAAACCAGGGCGGCTTCTACGGTATTGCCAAGGCGGGGCGGCGCAGCGAGGAGCTACTCGAGGCGGTGCGCCTTGCCGATAAACGCGACGCCTATGCCCGGACTCTGTCAGGCGGGATGAAGCGGCGGCTGCTGATTGCCAAGGCGATGGTCCATTCCCCGCCGATCCTGGTGCTAGACGAGCCGACCGCGGGCGTGGACGTGGAGTTGCGCGCGCAATTGTGGGAACTGGTCCGCAAGCTCAACGCCGACGGCGTGACGGTGGTGCTGACGACGCACTACCTGGAAGAGGCGGAGGAGCTGTGCGATCGCATCGCGATCATCAATCACGGTAAGCTGATCGCCAACAAGCCGACGCGCGAACTGGTCGACATGGCGCGCGAGAAGATCGTGGCTGTGACACTCGATGCCGACATTGCCGCGCCGCCCGCGCACGAGGCATTCGTGAAAGCCGAACTGAGCGGACAGCGCGGGGTGGAAATAACGTATGACAAGGACCGGCTGACGGCGGGACAAGTGCTCGCTATTCTTCAGCAGCAAGGGCTGGTCATCGAAGACGTGACCACGCGCGAGGCCGATCTGGAGGACGTGTTCGTCTCTTTGACACGGGCGGACGCCGCATTGTGAGCACGGTGCAGCACGATATTCTTGTCATTGGCTCCGGCGCGGCCGGCCTCACTGCAGCCTTGGCGCTGGCCGAGACGAAGCGGGTGCTGGTGCTGGCGAAAGGTGCGCTGGATGGTGGCAGTACGGCGTGGGCGCAGGGCGGCATCGCGGCGGTGCTGGACGCGGGCGACACGTTCGAGGATCACGTGCGCGACACGATGGTCGCGGGTGCAGGACTGAACGACCGCGCCACGGTGAAATTCGTGATCGAGCGCGCGCCTGCCAGCATCGCTCGCCTGATCGAGCTGGGCGTCCCGTTCAACGAGGAGAGCGACCAGCTCCACCTGACGCGCGAAGGCGGGCACAGCCACCGCCGCATCGTGCACGTCGACGATGCCACCGGCTGGGCGGTGCAGGAGGCATTGCTTAAGGCAGCCAATGCCAGTCCGAACATCACGATGCTGGACGCGCGCACCTGCGTCGATCTCATCACCGGCAGGCATGGCATGCGCTTCTCCGGCGAGGGACGGGTATGGGGTGCCTATGCGCTGAACGAGGCGACGGGCCGGGTGGAGAAGCACCTGGCGCGCGCAACCGTCATGGCGGCGGGCGGGGCGGGCCGCGTCTATCGCTTCTCCACGGCGCCGCGCGGCGCAACCGGCGACGGCATCGCGATGGCGTGGCGGGCAGGCGCGCGGGTATCCAACATGGAAATGATGCAGTTCCACCCGACTTGCCTCTATAATCTGGAGGTCAAGAACTTCCTCGTTACCGAAGCGGTGCGGGGCGAGGGCGGACACCTGCTGCATCCCGACACGGGCCACCGCTTCATGGCGGATTACGATCCGGAACGCATGGAGCTGGCGCCGCGCGATGTGGTGGCACGCGCGATCGACGACCAGATCAAGCGGTTCGGGCTGGACTATGTGCATCTCGACATCAGCCACCGCGACCCCGCATTCGTGACGACGCATTTCCCGACCATCCACGAAAAGCTGACCGGGCTGGGTATCGACATGACGCGGGAGCCGATCCCGGTCGTGCCGGCGCAGCATTATACCTGCGGCGGCATCATCGTCGGGCTGGATGCGGCCAGCGACCTGCCGGGCCTGTGGGCGGCGGGCGAATGCAGCGAAAGCGGACTGCATGGCGCAAACCGGCTTGCGTCCAACAGCCTGCTGGAATGCTTCGTCTTCGGCGAAGCGGCGGCGCGCGATATTCTCAACCGCTGGGACACGCTGCCCGAACCGCCTGCCATCCGCGACTGGGATGCGACGCGCGTGGCGGATTCGGACGAGCAGGTCGTCATCAAGCAGAACTGGACCGAGATCCGGCGCTTCATGTGGAACTATGTCGGCATCGTGCGCACCACCAAGCGGCTAGAACGCGCTGCCAACCGCATCCGCCTGCTGACAACGGAAGTGGAGGATTATTACGGCAGCTTCGTGGTCACCACCGATCTAATCGAATTACGCAACCTGTTGCAGGCAGCCGACCTGATCGTGCAGTCCGCGCTGGAACGGAAGGAAAGCCGGGGCCTGCATTACACGCTGGATCATCCCGATATGCTGGAAAAAGCGCGCGACACGGTTTTGGTGCCGTAGCGGGCACAACCGAGTCGGCTCTTCGTTGCAACTGCGCCTTAGCGCCACATACGCACGAAATTGACCCACAGGTTATGCAGGAAGTTCAACGCAATGCGCTCGCCGAACGCAGTCGTCCTGTAGTACCGGCGATACTTCATGGTATCTCCCACGATGTCTTCTGCACCTGAGGGGTAACACGTATTTTAAGTCCTCTTGATGAATTATGCCGCGCAACAGGCGCAATATCCGTCGTTGTCGCGCTGCTAGGAACTCCTGCATGACCCAGATTACCGCCAATAACGTGACGCTGGAATACGAGAACGAGGGCGCGCGCGATGCGCCGGCGATGCTGCTTATTATGGGCTTCGGTGCGCAGTTGACCCTATGGCCCGACGATATGGTCGCCGCGCTGGTCGGGCATGGTTTCCGCGTCATCCGTTACGACAATCGCGATGTCGGGCTGAGCCAGAAGTTCACCGGCCAGACGCCGCCGGGTGCAGTGAAACAGACGCTGGCGCGCAAGCTGCGCCTGGACCGCGTCGGCCTGATGCCAAAGGTGCCCTACACCCTGCGCGATCTGGCGGACGATGCCATTGGCCTGCTCGATGCGCTGGAAATAGACGTGGCACATATCGTCGGCGCGAGCATGGGCGGCATGATTGCGCAGCATGTCGCCGCACATTATCCGGAGCGGTGCCTGTCGCTGACGACGATATTCTCCACCACCGGCAATCCGGCGCTTCCGCAGGCGAAGCGCGAGGCGCTTGCTGCACTGGTGAAGCGGCCTGAAAGCACCGATGAGGCGGCTCTGGTCGAACATGGCATATACCTGTCGCGCACCATTGGCTCGCCCGGATTTCCCGCGCCGGAAGAACATCTGCGCGAACGAAGCAGGGCTGCAATTCGCCGCAGCTTTTATCCCGAAGGCCCGACCCGCCACCTCGCCGCGATCCTCGACGATGGCGACCGCCGTGCGTTGATCAAGGATATTCGCGTACCCACGCTGGTGCTGCATGGCGAAGACGATCCGCTAGTGCCGGTAGAGGGGGGCCGCGACATCGCCGCCACCATCCCGGGCGCGAAGCTGAAGACCATCCCCGGTTGGGGGCACGACCTGCCCGCCGAGCTGCTGGAGGAAGTGACCGGGGCGATTGCGGATCACGCACACGTCAATAAACCTCTGTAAGCTCTAATAACGGCCGTGTGGGTTCAATCCGACGAAACTCTCGAAGCTGCGACGCCTGCCAAGCTTGCGAACAAGTCAAGAACAAAATTTCAAGGTTGCCAATAAGAATTTGCTTTCATTCGCGTTCGGATAACCACATGTTGGTGCTGCCTCTGAAATGAGGCACTACATATGGTGTTCAGGAGGTGAGATATGATAATGGGTAAGGTTCCGGTTGAGATCGCCGGATATCGAGATGTGCGGATTTGGACCGTGAACAGGTTTACGAAGATTGCAGAATTCAAATGGTGGTCGGTCGCTAACGATGATTACCGAATGGACGACAGCTTGCCGTGGGCCGGGGAGTCTGATGTCGACGATTGCCCATTTTGAATTATCGTCACTCAATCGATTGGTTGGTGATAACCCTGTTGACACAACGTGAGCTTTTTCTAAAACCCAACCCGTTGACGTCGGGAAGGCGCAAAAACACCATATAGAGTGTTTTGGAGACTATAAAATCTGTCGAGAACTCTAACTCCGAAAGCGCTGCTTTCCGGAGTAACATGATTCATCGATCGCCTTCCTAGATTCGGAAAAAAGGGGAGATGCGACGATGGAACTTCACGGAGATATCGATATCTACGAAACATCTAAGCCGGATCTCAATAATGAGACTGTTGGCCCTGCATCATCTAGCGATAGCAAAGTGAGGCGGAAAAGTGATTTAGGAACGGATGAACTCGTCGCCGAAAAAGCGGGTGCGGCGCTCGCCGATGCGATGGCGGCTGCTGCCGCGCCGGTAGAAGACAGCAAGAAGGTGAACGCCCGCCGCTTCACCATCGTGCAGGACGAGGCGCGCGATGCGAACCTGACCGATTTCGGCAAGGAAACGCTGATCGACCGGTACCTGTTGCCCGATGAAAGTTTTCAGGACCTGTTCGCGCGCGTCGCCGATGCCTATGCCGACGACCAGGACCATGCGCAGCGCTTGTATGATTACATCAGCCGCCTATGGTTCATGCCCGCTACGCCCGTGCTGTCCAATGGCGGCACTGCACGCGGCCTGCCGATTTCGTGCTACCTCAACTCGGTCAGCGACAGCCTCAACGGCATTGTCGAAACGTGGAACGAGAATGTCTGGCTCGCCAGCAAGGGTGGCGGCATCGGCACCTATTGGGGCAATGTACGCGGGATCGGCGAACCGGTCGGCCTGAACGGCAAGACCAGCGGCATCATCCCGTTCGTGCGGGTCATGGACTCGTTGACGTTGGCAATTTCGCAAGGCTCGCTGCGGCGAGGCTCGGCGGCGTGCTATCTCGACGTGTCGCACCCGGAAATCGAGGAGTTCCTCGAAATCCGGAAAGCGTCGGGCGATTTCAACCGCAAGGCGCTGAACCTGCATCACGGCGTATTGCTGACCGATGATTTCATGGAAGCGGTGCGCGCGGGTGAGAAGTTCGATCTGAAATCGCCCAAGACCGGCGAAGTGCGCGGCCAGGTGGATGCGCGTGCGCTGTTCCAGAAACTGGTTGAAACGCGTCTGGCGACGGGCGAGCCCTATATCGTGTTCAACGACACCGTGAACCGCATGATGCCCAAGCACCACCGCGAGCTGGGCCTGAAGGTGTCCACCTCCAACCTGTGCAGCGAGATCACCCTGCCCACCGGCGTCGACCACCTCGGCAATGATCGCACGGCGGTCTGCTGCCTGTCCTCACTCAACCTGGAGAAATGGGACGAGTGGAGTGGCGACAAGCAATTCATCGAGGACGTGATGCGCTTCCTCGACAATGTCCTGCAGGACTATATCGACCGCGCGCCGGAAGAGATGGCGCGCGCGAAATATTCCGCGATGCGCGAGCGGTCGGTCGGGCTGGGCGTGATGGGCTTTCATTCCTTCCTCCAGGCAAAGAACCTGCCGATGGAAAGCGCTATGGCGAAGGGCTGGAACCTGAAAATGTTCAAGCATATCCAGTCCCGCGCATCGGAAGCGTCGATGATGCTGGCGCAGGAACGCGGGCCGTGCCCCGATGCGGCGGATATGGGCGCGATGGAGCGGTTCAGCTGCAAGATGGCAATTGCGCCGACCGCGTCGATCAGCATCATCTGCGGCGGCACCAGCGCCTGTATCGAACCGATTCCGGCGAACATCTATACGCACAAGACGCTGTCGGGCAGCTTCGTTGTCAAGAACCCCTATCTGGAAACGCTGCTGCGCGAGAAATCGAAGGATTCCAACAACGTGTGGAATTTGATCCTGGAGAACGGCGGCTCGATCCAGCATCTCGATTTTTTGACCGCGGACGAAAAGTCGGTGTTCAAGACCAGCTTCGAGATCGACCAGCGTTACCTGCTGGAATTTGCTGCAGACCGCGCACCCTATATCGACCAGGCGCAGAGCCTGAACCTGTTCATTCCGGCCGATGTCGACAAATGGGATCTGATGATGCTGCACTTCCAGGCATGGGAGAAGGGCATCAAGTCGCTGTATTACCTCCGGTCGAAATCGGTGCAGCGCGCCGGGTTTGCCGGTGGGGTGGAAGCGGACAACACCGCCGATGCTGCCAGGATCGAGCTGTCGGCGCAAGTGGGGCAGGAAACCGACTACGAGGAATGTCTCAGCTGCCAGTGAGGTGCGCATTTTTAACGCAAATCGCCCGCCATACTTTTCATAGGTGCGGCGGGCGTTCTGTTTTATCGGAACCGCTTCAGATCAATGGCGGACTGCCATCGGCGCGGGCGCGTTCTTCGGGGTTCGGTGACGTTTCGCCGACCGCTGCCTTAGGGTCGCCGCTTTTCTCGGCATCACGCTTTGCAGCGTCCTGCTCGGACTGTCCATCGGTGCGAGCATTGCCGTAGCCGGGCTGGGTCGTGTCCTTGTGCGTCGTGTCTTCCTGCGGACCTGTGCGTTTTGGTTCGAGGGCATTGTCTGACGTCTGCTGCGTCACTTCGCGCGAATCCTTGGGGGACAGGTCACCTTCGTAGCGGCTCATGGTATTTCTCCTTTGTCGGTAGGTTCGTCTTGTTCGACCAACCGGTCGCATGCCGGACCGGTTCCCCGATCCGATGTGTTGAGCCGCTTATCCACGCACCTGTTCCCGCCCGCATTTCGCGATGGCCAGGCACGCGCGTAGCGTTGCGCCGATGATTCGGTGAAAAGCGCTGCCGCCTTGGCGACATGCGGAGATTTTGCTTGCCGCCTGCCTTATCGATTCTAAGGTCTTATATACCAGTTGTAGTTGTTCGCCCCGCCAGGAGATACCAGATGCCGTTGCTCGAAGCCCGCAGTACCTACAAGCCGTTCGAATATCCATGGGCTTACGACTTCTGGAAACGCCAGCAGCAGATCCACTGGATGCCGGAGGAGGTGCCGCTTGGCGAGGATTGCCGTGACTGGGCGCAGAACCTGACCGATCACGAGCGTAACCTGCTGACGCAGATCTTCCGCTTCTTCACGCAGGCCGATATCGAGGTGCAGGATTGCTACCACGAAAAATACGGCCGCGTGTTCAAGCCGACCGAAGTGAAGATGATGCTGGCCGCGTTCAGCAATATGGAAACGGTCCATATTGCCGCCTATTCCCACCTGCTCGACACCATCGGCATGCCCGAAAGCGAATACGGCATGTTCCTGGAATACGAGGAGATGAAGGCCAAGCACGACTATCTGCAGGAATTCGGTGTCGACACGGACGAGGACATCGCTCGCACGCTCGCCATGTTCGGCGGGTTCACCGAGGGGCTGCAGCTGTTCGCCAGCTTTGCGATGCTGATGAACTTCCCGCGCTTCAACAAGATGAAGGGCATGGGGCAGATCGTGAGCTGGTCGGTGCGCGACGAGAGCCTGCACTGCGAAGGCATCGTGCGCATGTTCCACGCCTTCTGCAAGGAACGCGACTGCCTGACCAAATCGGTCAAGGAAGACATCATGGACATGTGCCAGAAGACGGTCCGACTGGAAGATGCCTTCATCGACCTGGCGTTCGAGGATGGCCCGGTGCCCGGCATGACGGGCAAGGAAATCAAGAAATACGTCCGCTACATCGCCGACTGGCGGCTGTCGCAGTTGGGCCTGCCGGCGATCTACATGGTGGAAGACCACCCGCTGCCGTGGCTGACGCCGCTGCTGAACGGCGTGGAGCACGCCAACTTCTTCGAAACGCGCGCGACAGAATATTCCAAGGGCGCGACGACGGGCAACTGGCAGGACGTCTGGTCCAGCTTCGACAAGAGACAGGGTGCCAAGCGCGCGGCGAACGAGGAGGACGGCGCGGTCGATGACGGGCCGGGGTTGTTCGGTGAGGACAATGTGGCGGTGGCGGCGGAGTAGGGAGATGGCTGTATCAGTTGCTCACGATCACGATTCTTTTGGTAAGATCTTGGGAGAAGTATTCTCGCCAGCGCGAGCAATTAGGTCTGTCGAGTTTCTAAAGGGGCGCGACAAGAACTTACAGGAAATTGCACGGGCATTTACATCACCTGGTAGGCACGCATTTATCTAGGGTGATCGCGGTGTAGGTAAGACTTCTTTAGCCCAGACTTCCGCCCATATTCACCAGTCAGCAGATGCTGAACCCATATTTGTTTCATGCGACAGTGATGCAGATGTTTTTTCAATAATAAGAGATATCGCAACGCAGGCGTTGGCGGCCAAATCGTTTAAGTTTGAGCGTGTAACCACTACTTTAGGTTTCGATTTCAAATTTTTAAACGGGAAAAAACAGACATAGATTTCGGAAGGAAATGTACCTACGTTTGAGACGCTTAATGAGTGTATTGACGTTATAAGGATGCTACCAAACTTTCATTCATCCAACCCTGTTGTAATAATAGATGAATTTGATAGAATTACAGAAAGCAGCAAAAGAAGGCAATTTGCTGAATTTCTAAAAAAGATAAGTGATTCTCATTGCGAGGCTAAGTTTATTATTTGTGGTATAGCAACTTCGTTAGACGCGCTCATAGACGAGCACCTTTCGGTTGCACGAAATTTAGCCTGAATAAAGCTAAAGCGCCTTAATCACGATGGCAGATGGCACATAATTGATGATGCGGCGGAGAGGTTAGGTATAGTTTTTCCAAAGGACATAACATTACGCATCGGACAAATCTCCGACGGCTTCCCTCATTATGTACATCTAGTAGGCGAAAAAATATTATGGGCTGTTTTCGATGACAAAAGGTAATCAATAAAGTTTCAAAGAGACATTTCGATGCTGGTGTTACCGAAGCTGTTAAAGAGGCAGAAGCACTACCTTGAATAGCTTATGAAAAAGCCGCGGAAAAGTATAACGACGACTACAAAGAGGTTCTATGGGCCATAGCGGATGGCCCTCACTTAAGAAGGGAAACAAAAGAAATATTCTTTAAGTCTTATTTGCCTATAATGGAAAAAATAGAAGATCGGCAAGTATTAGACAGAACAAAGTTTTCAAATCGATTGAATAGGCTCAAAACAGATGCCCATGGCAAGATTATTGTCTCTTCAGGTGCGGGTTGGTTTGAGTATGCAGACAATATAGTACGTGGATATGTTCGCTTAAAAGCCCAACAGGAAAAAATCGAAATAGGTGACGGTTATTTCAATGCGGAAGACGACGAGTAGCGCCCTCTTGGCACCGCATAGCTATCCACCCGCCCCGCCATCGATTCGTCCCATTGGACGTTCACTGCCCATAGCGTCGGGAAGAACTCCAGCGAGCCGAACTCCAGCTCGTCGCTGATCCAGCGGGCCAGTATCTGCCAGTCGCCTTCCGCTTGGCGTGCGTCCCAGAAGGTGGGGATGACGATGCAGGCGGTGGCGCCTCGGCAACCGTCAGCGTCCAGCATGTCCCAGATATGGCTTGCCGCATTGGCTTCGTTCGATGCGCAATTGTAGCCGGCTTTGCTTGCGGCCTGCATCCGGTTGCCCAGCGCGTTGACCTCGCGGCTGCGATAGGCGCTACGGATGCTGATGCGGCCCCAGCGTTTCTGGATGGGTTCGAGCAAGTCCTCGCACAGGCGCGTACCGACTTCGATGGCGAGGTCCGGGTCGTCCGGTACATTCAGCAACCCGTAAAACTGCGCGATTTCCGAATGCAGCATATCGCGTATGAAGAAGTGTTCGGACAGCCGGACTCGGCCCAGCTTGTCGAGCGTTGCAACGCTGGTCGGCTTCCTCATATTCCGTTCTCCGTTTCAAGTCTGACTAACGCATTGTCGCCAACTGCGGAACAATGCCGCGCCGTGATCCTTGTATCCTTATACACGGGCCTTTCGCCCAACGGGCTGACAACACAGGGAAAATGTAATGGCTGAAATTCCGGTAGAAAAGAAATCATCGATGGCGTGGCTATGGTGGCTGTTGCTGCTGGCGGGCGTTCTTGCGCTGCTTTGGGCGATTTTCGACAATGACGATGACACGCCCGACGTGTTGCAGGACGATGGCGTCGAAGCCGTGGAACCCGCGCCCGTCGTCGGTGACGATTCGGATGCCGATGCCGATGCCGATGTGGTGACAGCGGATGGCGCGACCGGCGCAATCACTACCGTTGCGGGTCTTTCGGGCCTCGACGGACGTATCGGGTCGATCGGTCGATCTGGAAACCGTGACGGTCAATCGCGTCATCGGCGACATGGCGTTCACCATCGGAACGGGTGCGGACGAGACGCTGGTGCGCTTCGACGAAGTGAAGACGCCCGGTACACCGCGCGAAGGTCTGATCGACGTGAACCCCGGTTCGGTCGTTTCGCTCGCCGGCAATGTCCGCGAACTCGATGTATCCGATCTTCCGCAATCCGTGCGCGACGATCTGACGAACGAGAATGCAGCCTATATCATGGCCAACCGAATCAACGTACAGGGCGGCGGTTCGAACCCCCGCTGATACGCCCACGCCGCTGATGGGGCGAGCTATCGCAAACGAGGGCTCCGATGCTGAAAAGTGCCGGAGCCCTTTCCTTGCGTGCTCTTGGGCTATTGCTCACTCCCCCAGGCCGCGCCCGGCACCTCTACCGCTTCGTTTGCATCGAACCGCACGCGGAACAGGCGCGTCTCGTCGTTTTCGCGCGTTAGCTGGTAGGCGAAATATGGATCTTCCGCCGCAGCGTCCGTGACCTCCACCTGCCACACATTGGTCAGCGAGGCTTCCAGCCCTTCGCGCGTAAAGGTGGCGATGCTTTCGGCATCCACGGGGAATTGCTGCACTGTCGCCGTGCCTGCCTCCGCCGTGGTGCCGCCGTAGTTTGTCACCGCGTCCAGCGCGCCGTCTTCGTGGCGGTGTTCGTGTTTCAGGGTGATCGCGCCATCCGTCCCGCGTGTCAGCACCCAGGTGCGCGAGCGGTTCCAGCCCGCGGGCGCCTCTGCGTCGGCGATCCGGAAGGGGATGGCGACGCGGGTGGCGGAGCAGTCGCGCACATGCATCACCATCGCCGCGCCCTGCATGTCGGCGTCGCTCGCATCCTCGCTGACCAGCCCGCCCGCATAGGCCTTGCCGCAATGCGATTGCAGCGCAGCCCAGAACGCGTCGCGCTCGGTGGTTTCGGCTGCCGGCTGCGTGGCGACCTTGGGTGCGCAGGCGGACAGGGCCAATGCCAGCACCGCGCCACACCCCAACGCCGCTCCGCACGGTGCCGCTTTCCTGCGCGCGCCAAAACTGTTCGTATCGGTCATCGTCGTTCCCGCTTACTGCCTGCCACCACCATGCAGCCATAGAGCGCAACTGGCAAAAGGGCACGTGCGAACGCACGCACATCGCCGGAACATCGCGCGTCTTATGTGTCGCGACGGTCGCCTTTGCGACGATCCGGACCTTCAAAAGCCTGCCGGGCCTTACGCCGGTCCGGCCCCCGGCGATCGGAATCGCTTCGCGGCACCGGCGGCGTGTCCTTGCCTGCAGTATCGGACGGCGGTGTCTTCGGTTCGGTCATGGTAGCGCTCCTGCGGATGCGATTATTGCTGTCTAACATATAGTAAAGACTATGCAAAGACAGGCGAAGTGTGCGCCGCCGACGCCCGCAAACTTTCCTACATGCCGCCGATCTGCTTCACCCTGTGCGATGAAGCACTATCCGCCCCCCTCGCCCCGTGCCGCGCCGCCGCCGCCGCGCCGCATTCCCGCCTTTCATCCCGTGCCCGTCGGCGTGCGACAGGACGGGTGGACACCCGAGCGGCAGGCGCAGTTCATCGGGATGTTGGCCCAGACGCGCAGCGTGCTGGCGGCGGCACGGGCGGTATCGATGGGGCGCGAAAGCGTCTATCGCCTGCGCAAGCGGCCGGGCGCGGCGGGCTTTGCGGCGGCATGGGACGCGGCGCTGGGAAAGCCGCACGAAGCTGTGGACTTGGCCAGTACGAAGTCCACAGGGTTGCTGCCGGATTATCGTCATCGAACAGGCCGGTTGCAGGTGAAGATGTATCAGGGCCGCTTTACCGCAATCGCGCACAAACCGGACAACTCCGCGCTTCTCCAGCATCTCGCGCGGCTCGACCGGGCGTGCCGTCTGGTGGACGCCGAACAATGAAAGTCACAGTGTTCGAACGGCAAACGAGCGGTTCACAACGGGACGTGACCGGCCGTTCGCGGTGTCTACACCCACCATGTCCCCGGATCGGGCATCGGTTCGCGCTTTTGCGCCCGCACCAGCGACAGGACGCTACGCACGGCGGTCCAGATGGCGGTGGCGATGAAGCCGAACACGCCGATGACAATCACGGTCAGCACCAGGCTGATAACGCAATAGAGCAGCCCGATCCAGAAGGTGCGGATGAGGTAGGTGACGTGCGAGCGTTCCCACGCGCTCTCGCCGGTTCCGGTCTCGCCCTGCCAGATATAGGCGAGGATCAGTCCGACAAGGCCGGAAATGCCGGTGACGAAGCTGGCGAGATAGCACAGGCTGATTATGGTCGGGCGATTGGTGTCGAACCCATTGCCGCCGGGTGGAGGGGGCGGCGGGGCCGGCTGGACCGGATCGCCTTGGCGGAAGGCGGGCGTTGCACCGGGCGTGGTGCGCGGGGCGGGGTTCGGGTCGTTCGGTGGCATGGCGCGCACTCTAGCCGCGATAGGAACGGGTGCAAGGTGCTGGCGCGGGGCAGGCGACGCTTCCGCTTTCCTACGCGCCGCCTGCCCGCTAGACGCGCGGGGCCATGACCGCTGTAGCCACCTCCTCCACCGGATCCTTCCACGCCAAGGCCGCAGTGCTGATCGAGGCGCTGCCCTATTTCCAGCGTTATGCCGGGCGCACCTTCGTGGTGAAATATGGTGGTCACGCCATGGGCGACCCCGCCGCCGCGCGCGACTTTGCCGAGGATATCGTGCTGCTGAAGGCGGTCGGCATCAATCCGGTGGTGGTGCACGGCGGTGGACCGCAGATCGGCGCAATGCTGGGCAAGCTGGGCGTGGAAAGCACCTTCGTCGACGGATTGCGCGTCACGGATCAGGCTACGGCGGAAATCGCGGAAATGGTCCTGTCGGGCGGCATCAACAAGCAGTTAGTCGGATGGATCGCCAAGGCGGGCGGCAAGGCGCTGGGCATATCGGGCAAGGATGGCGGCCTCGTCACCGCGCGCAAGGTAACGCGCACCCGCCGCGACCCGGACAGCTTGGTGGAGCAGGTGGTGGACCTCGGCTTCGTCGGCGAACCCGCCGCAGTCGACACCGGCATAATCGACACCGCTGTCGGCGCCGGAATGATACCGGTGGTTGCGCCCATCGGGGCCAGCGCGGACGGCGATACCTACAACATCAACGCCGACACGATGGCAGGCGCGATCGCGGCGGCGCTGGGGGCGGCGCGGCTGTTCCTGCTGACCGATGTGAAAGGCGTGCTGGACGGCGACGGCACCTTGCTGACCGACCTAACTCCGCCGCAGATTGCCAAGTTGCGCGAGGATGGCACCATTCATGGCGGCATGATCCCCAAGCTTGAAACCTGCGTCGATGCGGTCGAGGGCGGGTGCGAGGCGGCGGTGGTGCTGGACGGACGCGTGCCGCACGCGATGCTGCTGGAGTTCTTCACCAGTCGCGGTGCCGGTACCTTGATCCGGGCGGAATGACCCGGCGTCGCATCCGGGCCGTTGCCGAGTTGATACGCGGCCCCCATCTGTCGTAATACCTATCGTGCTGCCGACGCTTCGAGGACACCATGAACGCCATCATTCAAATCATCTATATGCTCGCCCAGACGCTGAGCATGATCATCCTCGTATGGTTCGTGATCGGATTGCTGTTCGCGTTCAATGTGGTGGGCCGTGACAACCAGTTCCTGGTGCAGGTGGAACGCAGCATCGGCGCGCTGCTCAATCCAATGCTCCGCCCGATCCGGCGGGTGATGCCGGAAACAGGCTCTATCGACTTTTCGCCAATGGTACTGATCTTGCTTATCAACGCCCTGCTCATCGTTCTCGGCAGCGTATAGCGATGGCTGCCACGCGCATCGACGGGAAGGCATTTGCCGCTAGATTGCGCGAGCGAATGGGCCGGTTTGCCGCTACTTTCGCCAACGAGGCGGGGCGCAAGGCAGGGCTCGCCGTGGTGCTAGTGGGCGACGATGCGGCCAGTGGCGTCTATGTCGGCGCAAAGGAGAAGGCTGTGCTGGCGGCAGGCATGGCGGGCACGACCCACCGCTTGCCCGCATCGACCACGCAGGCCGACCTGCTGGCACTGGTCGAGCAGCTGAACGAAGACGGTGCAGTCGACGGCATCCTGGTGCAGTTGCCGCTGCCCGACGGGCTGGACGAACAAGCGATCATCGCCGCCATCGCACCGGACAAGGATGTGGACGGGTTCCATGTCGTCAATGCTGGGCGGCTGTCCGTGGGGCAGAACGGCTTCGTGCCCTGCACGCCGCTGGGTTGCATGATGCTGCTGACCGACAGGCTCGGAGATTTGAGCGGCCTGGAAGCGGTCGTGATTGGCCGGTCCAACATTGTCGGCAAGCCGATGGCCCAACTGTTGCTCGACGCCAACGCGACGGTCACCATCGCGCATAGCCGCACGCGCGACTTGCCCGATGTGGTGCGGCGTGCCGATATCGTGGTGGCGGCGGCGGGGCGAGCCGAAATGGTGAAGGCGGACTGGCTGAAAGATGGCGCGACCGTCATCGATGTCGGCATCAACCGCCTGCCCCCGCGCGAAGGCGAAGCGAAGGGACGGCTGGTCGGCGATGTCGCGTATGATGAAGCCAGCAAGCGGGCTGGCGCCATTACGCCGGTGCCGGGCGGGGTCGGGCCAATGACCATCGCGGTGCTGCTACGCAACACGCTGGTTGCCGCCCATCACAATGCGGGCTTGCCGGTGCCGGAAGGGCTGTGAACCGCGTGATGGTCCTCATCGGCTTGCTGCTGGCGGGCTGTGCGAGCGGTGGACAGCCGCGCATTCCGATAAAGGTCATCGACCGTGCGCTGGCGAAAGCCCCCGGCGTGGCGCAGCCGGGCAAGATTATCGCCCGCGAATTCGCCTTTGCCCGCGCCGTTCGGGAGGGCGGACGCGCATCGGCACTGCGCGGTCTTGGCGTAGACACAGCTTCGGCGCCCGCCGGTGCCGGCGGCACCGATTACGACGCGCGCACCGTCTGGATGAGCTGCGACGCGACACTGGCAGTCAGCGCCGGACGCTACCGAATTACGGACGATACGCCC
The DNA here is from genome assembly GCA_963838735.1 of uncultured Alphaproteobacteria bacterium. Lineage (GTDB taxonomy): Bacteria > Pseudomonadota > Alphaproteobacteria > Sphingomonadales > Sphingomonadaceae > Parerythrobacter_A. The sequence goes on along the minus strand of CAWISG010000005.1, from coordinate 2,783 downwards.
GGCACCTATGTCACCGTTTGGCAACGCCAGCGCGACGACAGCTATCGCCAGATCGCGCATGGCGGCGTGGCGCTGCCGCCAGACGAAGATGAGTCCGACGATGCCCCTGAAGACGGCGCGATCCTGGTCACGGGCGTAGCGAATATCGAGGGCATCGTCACCGACTGCGATGCAGCCAGCATCCCTGCGCTTTTGCCCGCCATGCAGGCCGGACCGATGCGCAAGGGCGCCATGCGGTCTGGCGACAATACGCTGCATTTCTCGTGCGACGAGATACCCGGCGCGCAGGTGCTGTCCGCCTGGTATCTGGCGGACGGCGCGTGGGAGCGGGCAGTCGACCTCGTCATTCCCGGCGCGGGGCGCTGCTGAGCCGCCATGCTGGATCTTTTCATCTCCGCCTTTATTACGCTGTTCGTGGTGATCGATCCCCCCGGTTGCGCGCCTATCTATGCCGGCCTGACCAAGGAAGCCAGCCGCGCCCAGTCGCGCAGCATGGCCCTGCGCGCCTGCATCATCGCCGCGTTCATTCTGGTCGGCTTCGCGCTGTTCGGCGAGCAATTGCTAGGCGCGCTCAATATCCAGCTCGATAGTTTCCGCATCGCGGGCGGGCTCATGCTGTTCTGGATCGCGTTCGAAATGGTCTTCGAAAAACGCACGCAGCGGCGAGAGCAGCGTGCGGAAAAGCTGGTGGCGGAACGCGAGGAACGGCCGGAAGTCGAGGACGTGTCGGTTTTCCCGATGGCGATGCCGATGCTGGCCGGGCCAGGCGCGATTGCGGCGGTCATGCTGCTGACGAACGAAGCGCGGGGCACGCCGGAAACGCTGGTGGTGCTGGGTGCACTGGGCGCGGTGCTGCTGCTGACTGCGGTGGCGCTGGTCGCGGCGGGGCCGCTGATCCGCCTGCTGGGCGATCGGGTGGAAGCAGTGATTACGCGACTGCTTGGGCGTGCTGTTGGCGGCGCTGGCCGCGCAATATGTGATCGACGGCCTGCGCGGCAGCTTCGGCGTCTGAAACTATTGCAGCGTGATGATCTCGTCGCCGTCGTCGCGATGCGTGAAGAACTGCATCAGCTGCACCAGCAATTCGCATCGTTCGCGCACATTTGCAGCTTCTAGCAATGCCTGCTTCGCTGCCGGATCGAAGGGCGCGATCTGCGACACGCCGTTTATCAGCGTCGCATCGTCCAGGCGCTCTACCGCATCCCAGTCGACGCGATAGCCCTGCGCGCTGGCGAAGCGTTTTGATTCCCGCTCGAACCCGGCACGCTCGACGCTGGACAGCACCTGATCCGCTTCTTCTTCGACCGGCTGGGCCTGGACCTGGCGAAAGGCGGTAGTGACATCGAGCTCCTTCACCAGTCGGAACCGCGCCACGCCTTCCAGCACCACATTGTATCGCCCGTCGTCCAGCGCCTCGAACTCGCCGATGCGCCCGATGCAGCCCATGCCGAACAGCGGTGCGCCTTCTTTCTGAGCCTGCGGCTGGATCATGCCGATCCGCATGTCGCGGGCCAGCGCATCGCTGATCATGGCGCGATAGCGCGGCTCGAAGATATGCAGCGGCATCTGCAAGCCCGGCAACAGGATTGCACCGGCAAGCGGAAAGATCGTCAACCGCTGGCTCATCCGAACAGGATCTTCGACAGGCGACGACGGGTCGCGGCGGACCACGGGTCCTCCAGTCCGACCGCCTCGAACATCTGGACCAGCTTGGACCGCGCCGCACCCTCGTTCCATTCGCGGTCTTCCTGGACCATCGCCAGCAGCTGTTCCGCCGCGGCATCGCGCTCTCCGGCGGCGAAAGCAGCTTCGGCGTAAGCCAGTTTCGCGTCCATGGCGGCTTCGGGCGCTTCGGCGGCGGAACGCAAAATGCCAAGTTCGCCGTCATCCACCTGCGTCGCGGCGAGGTCCAGCGCGCTGCGGGCCTGCGCCAAAGCGGGGTCTTTCCCCAGCGCATCGTTCTGTTCGGCAACCTCCAGAATGCCGCGCGCTTCTTCGATCTTGCCACCAGCAGTCAGCGCGCGAACCAGCCCGGCATGGGCAGCAGCATTGTCTGGCACCATGTCCACAACCTGCGCAAAGATACCGGCGGCGCGTTCGGCATCGCCACCGGCCAGCACTTGCTCGCCCATCGCCAGATATTGCGCAACTTCCTGTTCCGCCTGCGCCGCATCGGCACCGCCAGGCTTTGTCGGCAACTTGGCGAGAATTTCATCAAGCGCCTTCTTCAGCTCGCTCTCACCGCGCGCACTTGTCAGGTCGGCGACCGGCTGGCCCTGAAACATGGCATAGACGGTGGGGATGGAGCGCACCTGAAACTGCGCGGCGATGAATTTTTCCTCATCGACATTGACCTTCTTCAGCACCACGCCCTTGTCTGCGTATTCGGCGGCGACTTTTTCCAGCACCGGCGTCAGCGCCTTGCACGGCCCGCACCATTCGGCCCAGAAATCCAGGATGACCAGGCTGGTCATGCTCGGATCGACCACCTCGGTCTTGAACCGTTCGACGGCCTTTTGTTCGTCGATATTCAGTCCCATGCTTGCCACGTCTGTATCCCCTGAATGCGCCGGATCGGCTGCGGTGTCTCACTGCAAATACGAGTACCCCATGTGGGCGTTCCGCGCGCGATGTGAAGCGAAAAGGCGTAAGGTGACGCGCCGCGCACTTTCCGCTTGCCGGGTGGGGGGCGCATTGCTAGTTGCGCGCCTTCCCAATGCGGCGCGACGTTTGCCGCATCAGCGCCAGTGAGCGGGCGTAGCTCAGGGGTAGAGCACAACCTT
>CAWISG010000004.1:0-316674 GCA_963838735.1 uncultured Alphaproteobacteria bacterium | reverse complement strand
GCCAAGGTTGGGGTCGGGCGTTCGAATCGCCTCGCCCGCTCCATTGCCGCATCTTTCCGCGATGCCAGACCGGACGACACCTCCCAATCTTGGCGAGGTGCCGTTGCGCGTGGCATCGGCGCACCACGTGATCGAAAGCACTTTATTGTCCGTGAGATAATATTTCGCACTTGCGTCCACACTGCGCGCCGCTAAGTGGGGTGATATGTTGTATCATAAAAACCCTGCCCTTCGCTTCGGTGCATCGCTCGCCGTCCTGTCATTTGCCACTATCGCAAGCGGCGTGGTCGCGCAGGATCGCGATGGTTCCGACGATCGAAACACGTCTATCGACCGCATCGTGGTGACCGCACCGGGCCTGGACGAACTGGATGTCGTCGCCGGTTCGAAAGCGGTTCAGGGCGAAGAGTTGCAGCGCGAACTGGACGGCCAGATCGGTGAAATCCTGGCGAAGCAGCCGGGCGTTTCGGCTACCAGCTTTGCGCCCGGCGCATCGCGCCCGATCCTGCGCGGACTGGGCGGGGAGCGCGTCAAGGTGCTGATCGACGGCGTGGGCGTAATCGATGTGTCGAACACCTCCGTCGATCACGCGGTCAGCACCGAACCGCTGACGATCGACCGGATCGAAGTGCTGAACGGGGCCGCTGCGCTGCTTTACGGCGGGCAGGCCATCGGCGGTGCGGTCAACATCATCGACCGGCGTATTCCTCGCGAAGTGCCCGAAGACGGCCTGCGACTGGACTTCATCGGCGAAGCGGACACCGCGTTCGACTTGCGTTCCGGCGGCGCGTCGCTGGACGTTGCGCTCGGCAAGCAGGTCGTATTCCATATCGACGGTGCCTATCGCGACACGAACGACTTCACGATCCCCGGCGCGGCGGTTGCGCCCGGCCTGCGCGATGAAGTGCTGGCACTGGCCGACGAAGAGGAGGCCGAAGGCGCGTTCGATGAAGCGGAGGAATTCCGCGAGGCGGCGCTGCAGGAAGACGTCGTGCCCAACACCTTCACCCGCACCTATTCCGGCAATCTGGGCGCGACCGTGTTTGCGGGCGAGAGCAATCTCGGCTTTGGCATCGGCATTTACGATACCCGCTATGGCGTACCGGGCCGCCCCGGCTTCGAAGAGCACGGTCACGGCGAAGAAGGTGAAGAAGGCGAGGAAGGGGGCGGTGAGGATGAGGGCGAAGAAGCCGTCTCCATCGATTTGCGCCAGTTCCGCGTCGACATGCGCGGTGCGCTGGACCTGGGCGACGGCATCTTCAGCCAGCTGCGCACCCGCGTCGGGTTCAGCGACTACACTCACACCGAATTCGAAGGCGACGAAGTGGGCACCGTGTTCGAAACCGAAGGCATCGAGGCGCGCGCCGAGCTGGTGCAGCGCGAGACGGACACTTTGAGTGGATCCTTCGGCGTCCAGTATTTCTTCCGCGATTTTGAAGCGATCGGAGCCGAAGCCTTCGTGCAGCCAAACCGGACCAACCAGTTTTCCGTCTTCACGCTACAGGAACTCGACCTCAGCGGGTTCCAGATCGAAGGCGCAGCGCGATACGAGAGCGTCGAAATCGATTCGCAACCCTTGGGCATCGAACGCGATTTCGACCTGTTCTCGGGTGCGGTGTCGCTGATCGCCCAGCCCGCCGACGATGACGGACTGCGCTTCGGCGTAACCGGATCGAGGTCCGAACGGGCGCCGGGGGGCGAGGAACTGTTCGCCAACGGCCCGCATATCGCCACGCAGCAATTCGAGATCGGCGATCCGAACCTGGTGACCGAAAGCGCGTTGGGGCTGGAAGGTTTCGTGCGCGGCAATGTGGGGCCAGCGACTGTCTCGCTCTCGGTCTACAAGAACTGGTTCGACGATTTTATCTTTCTGCAAGGCACCGGCGAAGAGGAAGACGGCCTGCCCGTCTTCGTTATCCTGCAACAGGACGCCGACTTCTTCGGGGTCGAGGGCGAGGTCCGCGTACCGCTGATCGGCGGCGACGGCTTCACGCTCGCCGCCGATCTGCGAGCCGAATATATCGAAGCCGAACTGGACGATGGCACCAACGTACCGCGCATCCCGCCGCTCGGCCTGCTCGGCGCGCTGGATGCAGCGGTCGGTGGGTTCGATGCGCGTGTCGAAGTGCAGTATTTCGGAGAGCAGAACGATGTCTCTCCGTTCGAGACGGCCACCGACGACTTCACCTTCGTCAATGCCTCGGTCGGGTTCGACCCGCTGCCGGGCAACGACGCCATCCGCCTGCTGCTACAGGCAGACAACATCTTCGATGTGACCGGTCGTCGGCATTCCAGTTTTACCAAGGACTACGTCCCGCTGCCGGGCCGCAATTTCAAGGTAAGCCTGCGCGGGAAGTTCTAAGGTAACGGGGGTCGGCACAAGACCGGCCCCTGCTTCCTGTCAGGATTCTAGCGCGAAGGTCAGTTCGGCATGGTCGCGTAGCCGCTCGACCAGCGCCTCGCCAAGAATGGAGCCGGGCAGACCGACACCGCCTGGCGCATCGCTCTGCGTCAGCGCGATGCCCGTTTCGGCCAGCATGCGGCTGGTCGAACCATAGCCGGGATCGTAGCGGCCCTTCACGCCATAATGCAGCGTCTTGCCATCGGGATACTCGCCGATAAACAGGATATCGTACATGCCGTTCTCGCGTTCCTCCGCGCTCGGCCCCTCGCCGGGCTTGGGCGGTTTCGCGCCGAACGGGTTCTTGACCATGTTCACCACGGCTTCGGCAGCGGCCTTGCCCGCATCGCCGGGGCTGGTCAGCACCATCTCGTCATAGCGGAAATCCTCGCCATAGGGGTGCCCGTTGAGGAAGTTGGTGCGATGGATATTCTTGGTGTTGATGGTCGCCATCACGAATGGCGCGGTCCATTTGCCCAGCGCCTCGTCATAGCTGGGGATCATTCCGTTGGGCTGTTTGGGCCCGTCGAACCCCGGCGTCAGCGCGAAGGGATCGTTCAGCATGCCGATCAGCTTGGGGTTTCTCGCCGCCGCCTTCATCGTCTGCATCGCGCTGGCCGCGGTGCCGCCCGACCAGGTGCCTTTCATCGCGCGGATACGGCATTTGACGCGTGGGGCAGGCTTGCCGTGTTTTGCCACGGCTTCCTTCTGCAACATCAGCACGCCAAGGTCGAAGGGAATGGAATCGAAACCCGATGAAAACGCGATCCGTGCGCCGCTGGCCCTGGCGGCGTCGTGGTGCTTTTCGATCTGTTCGTGCATCCAATTCGGCTCTCCGCACAAATCGGCATAGTCGGTGCCGGTCGCAACGCAGGCGGCCAGCAGGGCGTCGCCATAAAGCTGGTACGGGCCGACGGTGGTCAGCACCACGCGGGCGCGGTTGCACATGGCGGTCAGGCTGGCGGCGTCGTCCGCATCGGCCACCACCAGCGGCGTATCGGCAGGCGCGCCGATTTCGTCGCGCACGCTTTGCAGCTTGGCCTGGCTGCGGCCGGCCATTGCCCATTTGGGTGCGTCCGGGTTGCTACCGTATTCGCGCACGAAATGTTCCGCGACGAGGCGACCGGTGTAGCCGGTGGCACCATAGACCACGATGTCGAATTCGCGGTCGGATTTGGGAACGGTGGTCATCGGCATTCTCCGTAAAAAGCGTCTAAAGTCGCGGAAGCGTAACGCCGCGCTGACCCATATATTTCCCGGCCCGGTCGGCGTACGTGGTTTCGGGGCGCGCATTCCCCTTCAGGAACAGGAACTGGCACGCGCCTTCATTGGCGTAAATCTTGGCGGGCAGTGGCGTGGTGTTGGAAAACTCCAGTGTCACATGTCCTTCCCATCCCGGTTCCAGCGGAGTGACGTTCACGATGATGCCGCACCGCGCATAGGTGCTTTTGCCAAGGCAGATGACGAGCACGTCTTCCGGCACACGGAAATATTCCACCGTGCGGGCCAGTGCGAAACTGTTGGGCGGGATAACGCAGATATCGGTTTTGCGATCAACGAAACTGTTGGCGGCGAAGTCCTTGGGATCGACCACCGCGCTGTCGACATTGGTGAAGATCTTGAAGTCGTCCGCCACTCGCGCATCGTAGCCGAAGGAGGACAGGCCGTAGGAAATGCAGCCTTCGCGGCGCTGCGCCTCCACGAATGGTTCGATCATGCGCTGTTTGGTCGCGGCGTCGCGGATCCAGATGTCGTTGAGGATGGCCACGCGTCAGATCTGGCGCGCGCCAAGCTGAGGGTTCAGCGCCGCCACGTGGTTCAGCCAGCTTTTCGGTTTGCGCAGCAGCTTCTTCGGATAATCCACTTTAAGCCCTGCAATCTGCGCCATCGCGCCGACGAAGTGGATGCAGTTGCGGCTGCCAAGGTCGTAATATTTTCCCGGCGCATCGCGCCATTGCGCCATCGTCGCGCGCACCTGGCCAACCTGCGCATCGTCGAGAGTGACGGTGAAGTGCCGGTTGGTGCTGCGGACATATTTGGGTTTCTCGACCATCACGATGTGCTTCACCGGTCCGCTCAAGATGGCGGGCGTTATGTTTCTGGCGCTGAAGCCGTAGTTCTCGTTGACCGCCGTGCCGTCCTCCATCGTGCCTTCCAGCACCACGAACGTGTGCGGATAGCGCCCGAACAGCGAGCCGTTGAAACTGTGGAAGCTCATCTCGACCGCAGCGGACGCCATCGGCGACCAGAAAAGCACCATTAGTGCGGCAAACAGGGCGAACATTCTCGGCATGGCGCGCCTATAGCCCGCTGCCACCTAGATCGGCAACCGAGCCGCCACCTGCTGCCAGCAACGAAGCATTGCCGCCTGCCGCCGTCGTGTCCACGCTGACCACGCGTTCGGTGGCGAAGCGTGCAAGGTAATGCGGGCCACCCGCCTTGGGGCCGGTGCCGGACAGGCCCTCGCCGCCAAAGGGCTGGCTTTCCACCACCGCGCCGATCTGGTTGCGATTGACATAGAAATTCCCGACGCGGGCATGCGCTTCGACAAAGGCGCGCACCGCGTCGATGCGGCTGTGCAGGCCCAGCGTCAGACCGTACCCGGTGGCGTTGATGTCCTCCACGACCTTGCCCAGGTCTTCCCCCCTGAACCGCGCCACATGCAGCACCGGTCCGAAGTTCTCGCGCCGCAGGTCGAGGATGGAGTCGATCTCGATTATGGTCGGCGCGACGAAGCATCCGGTGCCCAGTCCGCGCGGCAGGGTCCGGCGCAGCACCTGCCGCCCGTTCTTGCGGCGGCGGGCGACATGGCGTTCCAGCGCTGCCTTGGCATCGGGGTCGATCACTGGGCCGACATCGACATCGAACCGCGCCGGATCGCCGATATTGAGCATGGCGAACGCACCCCGGATCATCTTCAGCATATCGTCCGCGATATCGCTTTGCAGATAGAGCATCCGCAGCGCCGAACAGCGTTGTCCCGCGCTCTGGAATGCGCTGGCCACCACATCGCGCGTCACTTGTTCGGGCAAGGCCGAGCTGTCGACGATCATCGCGTTCTGCCCGCCGGTTTCGGCGATAAAGGGCACGATCGGCCCTTCGCGCGCCGCCAGCGTGCGGTTGATGGCTTGCGCGGTGACAGTGGAGCCGGTGAAGGCCACCCCGGCGATGCGCGGATCGGCGGTGATCCATTGTCCGACCTCGCCCGGTCCGGGGAGCAGCTGCAGCGCTTCGCGCGGAATGCCTGCCTCGTGACACAGCCGCACCGCCAGCGCGGCGATCAGCGGCGTCTGTTCGGCAGGCTTCGCCACGACGGTATTGCCCGCCGCCAATGCCGCGGCGGCCGGACCGATGAAAATCGCCAGCGGGAAGTTCCACGGGCTGATGGTCGCGAACACGCCGCGCCCCACCAAACGCAGCCGGTTTTCCTCCCCCGTCGGCCCGGGCAGCACGACCGGCGCGGTGAAGGACCGGCGCGCTTCGCTGGCGTAATAGCGCAGGAAGTCCACCGCCTCGCGCAGTTCCAGCACGCCGTCGAGCAGCGTCTTGCCCGCTTCGCGCTGGCACAGGCTGAGAAATTCATCTCGGTGATCCTCGAACAGATCTGCCGCCGCTTCGAGCAACAGCGCGCGTTTCTCTCCACCCAACCGGTCCCAGCCGAGCTGGATCGCCTGCGCTTCGGCGATGGCACGGGCGACCTCCGCCTGCGTGGAATCGCGTCGCGTACCGACTTCGCGCGTCAGGTCCTGCGGCGCGTTGATCGGCGCGGTTTCGCCCGGTTCGTCCGATGCCAGCGTAGGCTCCGCGTGCCATTGCCGCGCATCTAGCGTTTCGAGTCGCTGCAACAATGGTTCGCGCACAAGGGGATCGGACAAGTCCACCCCGGCACTGTTGCGACGTATGCCGAAGATGTCGGCGGGCAGCGGAATGTCCGGATTGCGCGTCGGCTCCGTCGCGGCCAGCTCCGCGACCGGATCGGTCGCCAGCGCGGCGGCGGGTACCCCTGCATCGGCCATGCGGTTGACGAAAGAGCTGTTCGCGCCGTTCTCCAGCAGGCGCCGCACCAGATAGGCGAGCAAGTCGCTGTGATTGCCGACGGGCGCGTAGATGCGAACCGGCGTGACCGCGTTGCCCTCGTGGCTGCGTAGCGCGGTGTAGATATCCTCGCCCATACCGTGCAGGCGCTGGAACTCGAACGTCGGCCCGGAGCGATTGGCGTCCTGCGCTGCCGCCAACCGCTTGATCGCTGCCACGGTGTAGGCATTGTGCGTGGCAAAGGCGGGAAAGACCGCGTCGGACGCGGCCAGCAGTTTCTGCGCGCAGGCCAGATAGGACACATCGGTCGCGGTCTTGCGCGTGAACACGGGATAGTCCGTATAGCCGCCGACCTGGGTCACCTTGATCTCGGTATCCCAATAGGCCCCCTTGACCAGCCGCACGAGGAACCTCCGGTCAAATCGCCGCGCCAGCTTCACGACCCAGTCTACCAGCGGCACAGCGCGCTTCTGGTACGCCTGTATGGCAAGGCCGAAGCCCTGCCACTGGCCCGCCCCGTCATGGCTTTTGAACAGCGCATCGTCCGCCGCCAGCGCCTCGATGATATCCATCGATATTTCCAGCCGGTCCGCTTCTTCCGCATCCAGCGTGAAATGCACATTCGCCGCGCGCGCCTGCATCGCCAGCGCGCGCACCACCGGCACCAGATGCGCAATGGCGGCTTCTGCGTGAAAAACGTCGTAAAGGGGGTAAAGCGCCGACAGCTTGACCGAGATGCCCGGTGCGCGGCCTGTGCCGGTCGCAGCTACTTTCGCCACCTCGGTAATCGCGTTCTCGTAAGATACACGATAGCGTTCGGCATCGGCCATTGTCATCGCTGCTTCGCCAAGCATGTCGAAACTGTGCGACAGACCGTCCTGCATTTCGGGCTTCGCACGTTTCAGCGCCTCGCCGATATTGCGGCCATAGACGAATTGTCCGCCAAGAATACGCATGGCCTGCAAGGTGGCGGTGCGGATGACAGGTTCGCCCAGCCGGTTCATCGTGCGCTTCAGGGTGGAACCCATGCCACGCTGGTGCTGTTCGGGCCGTTCCAGCACCTCACCCGTCAGCATGAGCGAAAAGGTCGCAGCATTGACGAAGGTGGAGCTGCTATCGCCCAGATGCTCGCGCCAGTCGATATCGCCCAGCTTGTCGCGGATCAGCGCATCGGCGGTCGCGCTGTCGGGCACGCGCAGCAGTGCTTCGGCAAGGCACATCAGCGCGATGCCCTCCTCGGTGTCGAGCCCGAACTGGTGCAGGAACGCGTCGATGCCGGTCGCCTTGCGGCGGCGTGCATCCTCGATCAGCGTGATGGCGAGGGCGGCGTTCTCGTCGTGCCGGCGCGAGACCGGTGCAGCCTGCTCCAATCGTTCAGCAACGCACGCCGCTTCTTCCTGCCGATAGACAATGCGCAGCGTGCTGCGGTCGAGCGGTGCGGGGTGGGTCATGCGCGGCTCCGAATGGTTCGCGACCTGTCTGCACCCCGGACGGCTTGCGTTCAAGCGCCGCCGCCGTCACCACACCTTTGATACTATTTATGGCAGACCTCGGGGAGATACGAAATGGCAGGCCGGACATTCGACGCATGGGCCGTGGGCGACCGGATCGAACACGAAATCCGCCGCACGGTGACCGAAACCGACAATCTGCTGTTCACCACCATGACGCACAATCCCCAACCCCTGCATCTCGATGCCGAGGCGGCGCGGGAAAGCGAGTTCGGACAGATACTGGTGAACGGCACCTACACCTTCGCGCTCATGGTGGGGCTGAGCGTCGGCGACACCACGCTGGGTACACTGGTCGCCAATCTGGGCTATACCGATCTCACCATGCCCAGCCCCGTGTTTCTGGGCGATACGCTGCGCGCCACCAGCGAGGTTGCGGAGCTGCGCGCATCGAAATCGCGGCCCGGTGCAGGCATCGTGACCTTCGCGCATGAAGCGCTGAACCAGCGCGACGAAGTGGTGTGCCGGTGTCTGCGCGCTGCGCTGCTGAAAGGTTCGGCGGCTTAGGGGTTCAATGGTTGGGGGTTCGGCGAGCTAGGGGTTGGGCGGAGGCTTACGCACTGCCACCCAATGCCTGCCACAGCACGATTCGCGCCCGCTGCGCGCGACCCTGTGCCACCGCGACACGCTCGCCGCTGGCATCGGCGGTACGGCGGGCTTCCAGTACGGTCAGAAAATCGCTGAGGCCGGCGCGGTACCGCGTATCGGCCAAGCGCGCTGCACGTTCCGCACTGGCGAATTCGGCTTGCGCTGCGACCAGCTCGGCATCGGCAGCAGCGACCAAGCCATAGCCCGTTTCCGCTTCGCCCAGTGCGGTAAACACCGCTCCGCGATAGGCTTCGAACGCGATCCGCTTGTCGGCCTCGGCGGCGTCGACGCCGGCCCCGACGCGCCCGAAATCGACGATAGGCGCAAGCAGACCGCCGACAACCGAGCCGATAATGGAATCGGTGTCGAATAGATCGCCGATATCGAACGCCAGCAGCCCCAGCGTGGCGCTAAGGTCGAATTGCGGAAACCGGCGCGCGGCGGCGGCGTAGAGATCGGCATCGCTCGCGGCAAGCCGGGCGGCGGCGGCCTGAATGTCTGGCCGGTTGGCGAGGAGGGCGGAAGGCAGCGTTGCGGGCGGTGCGGGTTGTGCGACCGCGCCTTTTTCCTGCATCAGCGCGGCGCGGACCTGTTGCGCGGGCCGCGCCGTCAGCGTGGTAAGCCGCCCGACCAGCCGCGCGCGGTCGCTGTCAAGCGCGGTTAGCCGGCTGCGGCTGGCGGCGGCGATGCTTTCGGCACGCACCCGGTCGAAGCCGGGCGAGAGGCCCGCCCGCTCGCGCGTCCCCGCCAATTGTGCCAGCTGCTCGGCCGCCGCAAGGTCTTCACCCAGCGCCGCCTCGCGCGCTGCCAGCGTGCGCCAATCCACGACAGCGCCCGCGATTTCGCCCAGCAGCGCCAGCCGCACGGCCGCCGCATCCGCACCTGCCGCATCGATCCGCGCCAGTGCGCCGCGTTGCTGCGCGCGCAGGCGACCGAATATGTCGGGATCCCATGCAGCGACGAGGTTTGCACCATAAATCACCTGGTCGCGGTCGATATTCACGCCGGGCGGCAAGGCCCCGCCGAATTGCGCGGGATTTATGCGCTGTCCCGTAACGCTGGCATTAGCCAAAAGCGAAGGCAGACGGTTCGCTCCCGCCAGCTGCGCCCCAGCGCGCGCCACGTCAATCCGGGCAATTGCTTCGGCCAGACGCGGTGCATCGGCCAGCGCCAGAGCAGACAGGTCGCGCCAAGCCGGATCGTTTTGCGGTAGCAGCGCGTCACGTGAAGCGGCGGTGCCATTATCGGGTTCAAAAGCAAAGGATGCAGGCAACGCAGGTGGCGTGATATCCGTCACAACAGTCGGGCCTGCCACGCACGCACTGAGCGATGCAGAAACCAGCGTAACCAGTCCCAGTCGGCGCCGGATCATTCGCCTTCGTCCACATTCTTGGCGGGTGCCTTTTTCGCTGCCTCGCGCTTGGCAGGAATGAAGGCATCGACTTGCTGGCCAACCCGAAACAGCCCCTCCTGCCCGGCGGCGCTGGCGGGCAATTCGTAGATCACCTGCAACACCCGCACATCGACGCGTTCGGTGGCGCTGTTGGTGAGCGATCGCTTGGGCGTTACCTGCGGCTCGACGCGGACGAAGCGGGCCTGCACCTGCCGTCCCGCCGCGCCGCGCGGGCTGACCGTGGCGGGTTCGCCGATGGCGAGGCGAGGCGCTTGCTCTTCGTCTATGTCGATACGGATATGCAGCGGGCGCGTCTCTCCCATTTCAATGAAACTGGCACTGCCCCCCATCGTCGAGACATATTCACCGGGGCGGATATCGACGCTGAGAATTTCGCCCGCAATCGGTGCCCGCACGGTGGCTCGCCCAATCTCGGTGCGGCTGGCGCTAGACTGGGCCTGTGCGCTGCGCAACCGGGCGCGGGCGGCACTGGCCCGAGCCTGCGCCAGCTCACGCCTTTCGCGTGCCGCACTGGCCTCGCCCTCGGCGCGGATGACTTCGGCGCGACTGACGGCGGCGGGATCGTCCACGTTGCGATACAGCGCCAGTTGCCGGGCGGCGGTCGCTTCGGCGGCGCGCGCCTCGGTGATCGCGGCCTCCGCTTCGGCGATGGCGGCACGCGCTTCGCCCACGGTGGCGTCCGACTGGGCAAGTTGAGCACGCAGCGCGCGGGTATCGACGCTGAACAGGGGCTGCCCCTTGTCGACGAAGTCGCCGGGTTCGACGCGCAGGTCGGTGACAAGGCCCGGCAGCGCCGTGCCGATCTCGATAACCTCGCTGCTCGGTTCGACCACGCCCGCTCCGGCAACACGGGGTTCGCCGGCCAGCGCACCCGTGGCGCGCGGGGGATCGCGGTCCGGCTCGGTCAGTTCGCGATCGGGCTGGATCGCAAAAATGTATATTGCCGCCGCTACCAGCCCGACGACCGCAAGGATCGGCAGGAGTTGGCGCGAGAAGCTAAAATCTTTGGGGAGTATTGCCATCGTTGCGTCCTGTCAGGCGTTGCTATCGGCGGGTTGGTCTGACGGCTTGTCGGGGCCGCTTTCCTGATCTGACGGCATGTTGGTGCCGCTTTCCTTATCTGACGGCATGTCGGTGCCGTCGTGCGTTATTCGCCCGTCCTCCAGCACCAGGATGCGGTCGGCGAGGTCGAAGATGCGGTTGTCGTGGGTGACGATGATGACGCTGCGGTCTTCGGCCACGCCCACTTCGCGCAGCAGGTCCATCACCCGCCGCCCGGACTTCGCATCGAGCGCGGCGGTCGGCTCGTCGCACACCACCAGCCGGGGTTCGTGGACCAGCGCGCGGGCAATGGCTACGCGCTGCTGCTGCCCGCCGGAAAGCTGGTTCGGCTGCTTGTCCGCCTGATCGCCGATATTCAGCTTTTCCAGCATCTCGACGGCTTTCTCGCGCGCCTCGTGCCGGTCCATTCCCTGTGCGATCAGCGGCACGGCGGCATTGGATGCCGCGTCGATGGAAGGGATGAGGTTATACTGCTGGAAGATGAACCCGATGTTCTGGAGGCGAAAATCGACCAGTGCGGCATCGTCCAGGTTGTAGATGTCCGTGCCGAACACCTGCACTTCCCCCTCGGTCGGCCACAGGATGCCGCACATGATCGAAATCAGCGTCGTCTTGCCCGATCCGGATTCGCCCACGAGGTAGGTCAGCTCGCCCGGGCGAATATCCAGATCGATGCCGTGCAGCACTGTAATCGTGTTCTGCCCCGCCTTGAAATCACGCGTGACGCCAACGGTGTGAATGGCCGCGCCATTGGCGTCGTTCAATTGGTGTGTTGTATCGCCCATTACCGGAACACCGCAGCCGGTTCGGTCTTGAGCACCGTGCGCAGCGACAGCCAGCCGGTCAGCGCCAGGATGATGAACACCGCAGCCAGGCTGATCAGCGGGATCTGCCAGGGAATGTAGAAGCCCTTGAAGGTCGGCACGCCGGAAAAGCTCCAGATGAACACTGCCGTGCCGATGACCCCGAAGCCGTAGCCAATAATGCCGACAAGTCCCGCTTGTGCGGCGACCATGCGGCGGATCTTGGCATTGGTGACACCGATCGCTTTCAAGGCACCGAACTGCTTGATGTTGTCGCGGATAAATAGGCTGAAGGTGAGGCCCACGATGGCCACACCGACGATAAAGCCGAGCGCGACGGTAATGCCGAAATTGAGCGGGATGCCCGTATTTTCGACAATGAAGTTCACCCCGTCGCGGGCAAACTGGTCGCGGGGGCGGGCACGAAGGCCGGTGACTTGTTCGATGTCGCGTGCCAGCATCGCTGTATCGATGCCATCGCCAGCGCCAACCAGCACGAAGGTCATGCGATTGCGCGTCCCCGGTATGTAATTCAGTGCGCGGCTGTATTTGGTATAAAGTGTGACTTGGCTGGTGAAGCTGGGAATGGCATCCGCCACACCGCGGATAACAGCGCGCTGGTCATTGAGTTCGAGCCGATTGCCGACCGGACTTTCATCCGGCGAAAACAACTTGAGTGCACCGATATCGTCGATGATGACGCTGTCGGTTCGGGAAAGCACATCGGTGCTGCCTTCGACCATTTTCTTGGGCATGCCGATAAGTGTCGCATCATCGACCCCGACGACGGTGACCCCTTCGAGATCGCCATTGACCGTACGCACGGACCCGCTGGCGCGCAGATGCGGAACTGCCCATTCCACGCCTGCCACACCCCTGACCTTGTCCAGCGCTGTAGCAGGCATTGGGAAATTGACCTCGGTGGTGCGGCTGACTTCGTCCATCACCCAGATATCGGCGGTCGGCACGTTGTAGACAGCGCTGGAGCCGCGCTCGATCAGGTTGACGAAGATCGTCAGCTGCTGCGTGATAAGGAGGGTGGAAAAAGCGATGCCGAACACCAGCCCGTAGAACTTCTGCTTGTCGCCCGTCAGCATCCGGATTGCGATCCATAACATCCGATGCCAAAACCTTTTGCAATCTGAGGGGGTTGCCGCGAGCCGCCGCAATCGCCATGAATGAACGATAGCGTTCAACTGAACGGAGTCGTTCATATTGTCAACATCCGGTTTGCAGAAAGGCGGTCGCGCCCCGGACCCCGCCAAGCGCGAGGCAATTATTGCCGCCGCTTCGGAAAGTTTCTTCGCGCGCGGCTACGCGGCGACCGCGATCGAGCAAGTGGCGGGCGATGCGGGCGTTTCGAAAGTGACCATTTACAACCAGTTCGGTGATAAGCGCGGTCTGTTCGTGGCTGCTGTCGAGCATGAATGCGAACGGCTGCGCGGGTTTTTCGTTCTGCCCGATGCGGACGACGGCACGTTGCGCGATCGGTTGACAGCTATTGGCGAAGGCATGTCCGCCTTTCTGTCCCGACCCGAAATGGTGATGTTCGAACGGCGCATCGCTGCGGAGACCGAACGCGAACCGGCGATCGGCGCGGCGTTCCTTGCCGCCGGCCCGCACCGTATGAAGGAAGCATTCGTGCACTTCCTGGAGGCATTGCATGCACGCGGCGAAGTCGATGTTCCGGACGCCGACCTAGCGGCGGAACAATTCGCCGCGATGGTCAAAGGCATGGGCGATCTCGACCGGCGCTTCGGCATGCCGCACGACGCCAAACGCGACCGCGAACGCGTTGCCGGTGCGGTCGAAACCTTCTGCCGGGCCTACGCCACGAAAAGGGCGAGGAACGCATAATTCGATAAACACCGGATGCATCGCTCGCATTCAAGCCGCAAGGCGACGGCGTAAACATCCGGTCGAAGGAAGGCACACTGCCCGCGATCACCAATCAGGTTGCGATGTTTCGATAGGCGCGTGCCGATAGGCACAGGCAAACCGCGACCGCCGCAACTTGCCATTCATTTCCGTGTGCTTACATGATGCACGATACGCTGGCAGAAAGACCTACCCGATGGACGAAGACCGCAATCCGGACAATCGCGACCCGCAACCCCAGGGCCCGAACCCGTGGGTGAAGAGCCTTATGCTGTGGGGTGGCATTTTCATGGCGCTGGTGCTGGTTGCCACAATGTTTGGCAATGCCGGGTCCAGCCCGGGTGCCGAAGTCGAATATTCCACCTTCCGCGCCAAGGTTGCCGCTGGCGAGGTCGAGCAGGTACAGATCGGTCCGGACAAGATCACCGGCATCTATACCGACAAGACCGGTTTCACGACCGTACCCGTTCAGGGCGACACCGAGTTGCCGCGCCTGCTGGAGCAGCAGGATGTGCGCTATACCGGTGCTGCGCGCGAGACGATGAACCCGCTTCTGCTGATCCTGATCCAGTCGCTGCCGTTCCTGTTGATCCTCGGCATCGCGTTCTTCGCGCTGCGTCAGGTGCAGAAAGGCGGCGGCGCGGGCGGGGCGATGGGCTTCGGCAAATCGAAAGCCAAGATGCTGACCGAGAAACAGGGGCGCGTGACGTTCAACGATGTGGCGGGTATCGACGAAGCGCGCGAAGAGCTGGAGGAAATCGTCGAGTTTCTGAAAGACCCGCAACGGTTCAGCAAGCTGGGCGGACAAATCCCCAAAGGTGCGCTGCTGGTCGGTTCGCCGGGTACCGGCAAGACGCTGCTTGCGCGCGCAATTGCGGGCGAGGCGGGGGTGCCGTTCTTCACCATTTCCGGCTCCGATTTCGTTGAGATGTTCGTGGGCGTCGGTGCCAGCCGCGTGCGCGACATGTTCGAGCAGGCCAAGAAGAATGCGCCGTGCATCGTCTTCATCGACGAGATCGACGCAGTGGGTCGCAGCCGTGGCGGCGGTTTGGGCAATTCTAACGACGAACGCGAGCAGACGTTGAACCAGCTTCTGGTCGAGATGGACGGGTTCGAGGCGAACGAAGGCATCATTATCATCGCCGCCACCAACCGTCCCGACGTGCTCGACCCCGCGCTGCTGCGTCCGGGCCGGTTCGACCGGCAGGTCGTGGTGCCAATTCCCGATATCGACGGGCGCGAGAAAATCTTGGCTGTTCACATGAAGAAGGTGCCGCTGGCGCCTGACGTGAACAGTCGCACCATTGCGCGCGGCACGCCCGGATTTTCGGGTGCCGATCTTGCCAACCTCGTCAACGAAGCCGCCCTGTTGGCCGCGCGTCGCAACAAGCGGCTGGTGGCGATGCAAGAGTTCGAGGATGCAAAGGACAAGGTGATGATGGGCAGCGAACGCCGCAGCATGGTCATGACCGACGACGAGAAGAAGATGACGGCGTATCACGAGGCGGGCCATGCCCTCGTTTCGATCAACGAGCCGGCATCCGATCCCATCCATAAGGCCACGATCATCCCGCGCGGTCGTGCACTGGGCATGGTAATGCGTCTGCCCGAACGCGACAACTACTCCTACCACCGTGACAAGATGCATGCCGATCTTGCCGTCAGCATGGGTGGGCGTGTGGCGGAAGAGCTGATCTTCGGGCATGACAAGGTATCGAGCGGGGCTTCTTCGGACATCCAGTACGCAACCAGCCTGGCGCGTAACATGGTTACCAAATGGGGCATGTCGGACAAGTTGGGTCCGCTGCAATACGAGGAACAGCAAGAAGGCTATCTCGGCATGGGCCAGTCCGCCCGCACGATGGGGTCGGGAGAGACCAACAAGCTGATCGATGCCGAGATCAAGCGGCTGGTCGAAAACGCGCATGAGCGCGCGACCGAGGTGCTCAAGACGCAGGAAGACAAGTTGCATCTGCTGGCGCAGGCCATGCTGGAATACGAAACGCTGACGGGTGACGAGATCAAGACACTGCTTGACAGTGGCAAGCTGGACCGTCCGGACGAACCGGCCGCTATCGTCAAGGTGAAGCCGGGCGTCGGTTCCGCTATTCCCAAAGCCGGCAAGAAGTTCGGTCCCGGTCCGGGTGCATCGCCGCAGGGTGCGTAACGCGACAGATACACCTTCAAAAGGAGATTACGATGATTGCAATGACTGCCAAGACGGTATTGGCTGCAGCGGCACTGTTCGCGTTGGCCGCGTGTTCGGAACAGACGCAGGACAATACTGCCGAAACGCTCGACCGCGCCATCGCCGATACCGAGGAGAATGCCGAGGTCGTCGAGAACGCAGTGCGCGAAGGTGCGATCGACGCGGCCGACAGCGTCAGCGACGGTGCCGAGGCGCTTAGCCAGGAACTTTCTGAAGACGAACGTGTCGATCCCGACCAGGGCGACGGAACACTGGACGGTACCGATTGAGATCAAAAGCCGTAGTCGGTCTGTATACCTAGCTCCCAGCCATCGCGGTCAGGAGAACGGCAAAGGCGATGATGGCAGCCAGCGCAAAATGCAGCAGCAGGATGGTGCGACAGACCGCACCCAATTCGCTGGTGCGATAGGTGCCGCGCACGTGGCGATAGATATGCAGCGGCGGGTAGAACACCAGCAGCAGCACGGCGACTACCGAAGCACCCAGCCAAGTTAAGATGCCCGCAACAGCCACCAGCGCCAGCATGGTTGCGATGGAATAGGTCACGAAGACCGTATGGTCGTACATCCGGAACCGGCGGCTGAACGGAAACAGCAGCCACACGAACGGTACGCTGAGCGGTATCAGGAGCCAGAAAAACTTGTAGGCATTGGTCTGCAGTTTGTAGAACAGCAGCTGCGGATTGGCGCGCGCCAGTTTCAATGCCGCGACAAAGGCGTTCTGCGGTCCAGCTGTATTCGCCACCATCTGTCTTTCGGGCGGATTATCCGCTTCACCGGAGATCGCATCAAAAACGACCCGGCCTTGCTCCAGCTCGGTCAGCCTTTCGGTTGCTGTCGCAATCGCTTCCGCGTCGTCGTTAGCGCGGGCACTGGCGAGATCGCGTCGCGCATCCGCGAAAGCGTCGGTCAAAGATGCCTGTGCTTCTGCGGCGCCATCGACCTCGATCTGCGGCGCGTCGCCCAGCAAGCCTTTCCCAGCACCCGATATGTTGAACAGCGCGAAGCTGACAAATACCACGAACAGGAAGAACGCGATGGGGCTGACATACCGCGCGCGCTTGCCGTCGATGTAGGCGCGGGTCATTCGCCCCGGATGCCACAGCAGCATCGGCAGGGTTCGCCACAGCTTGCCTTCGAAATGCACCACGCCATGCAACAGGTCGTGCAGGAAACCGCCAAGGCTGCGATGGACATGCGCAGCCTGTCCGCACGCCGCGCAAAACGGCCCGGTCAGGGTGGCACCGCAATTCAGGCAGCACGCCCCGGTCGTGCGTTTTTCTGGTGTCGGTGATTGCGGGCCGGACGCTTCGGGTTCGGAGGCGGCACCCGCCATCGCGCCGGTGACCAGCCCGCTTCCGATTTCCGGCAAATCGCTCATGCGCCCTCTCCGTCCGGCAGTTGGCATAGCGTTTGTTGCAGGCATCCGTCGAGCCGGAACACTACGGGAACGCGGGCGTTGGGTGGGGAAAGGAGATTACCATCATGACTGCCCCGAACCCAACCAATACACCAAAGACCGATCCCGCCGGCAATGCAGTGAAAGACCCTGACAACTGGACCACGGGTGACGAGAAGATGACCGGCGCACAGGCCAGCTATCTCAAGACGCTGTGCGAGGAAGCAGGCAAGGCGGACCAGTACAATACCGATCTGACCAAGGCCGAAGCCAGCAAGATGATCGACGACTTGCAGGAAGAAACCGGGCGCGGGCAGTAACCCGTCCGACCTTGAAACGAAAAAGGCCGCCCCGGATGGAGCGGCCTTTTTCATGCGCGCGCAAACGTCGATCAGCCGTCGTAATCGGAGCCGATCGAGGTCGAACGTGCGGGGGCCGACGCGGTGATACGCAGAGCCTCAGCTGACTGGCTGAGCGAGGCGATTTCATCCGCTTCGTCCTCATCGTCGGGCAGGATTTTCTGCAGATTGGTGACGACCGCCTCGTGCAGTTCCTTGGGCTTCACCGTCTGCTCGGCAATTTCGCGCAGAGCGATGACCGGGTTCTTGTCGCGGTCTTTTTCAACCGTCATTTCAGCACCACCCGAAATTTCGCGCGCACGCTGTGCGGCGAGCAGGACGAGGTCGAAACGGTTGGGAACCTTGTCGACGCAATCTTCGACGGTAACGCGTGCCATGAAGCACTCCGATCAATGCAGAAATTTTCGTGAAGGCGGCTAGCTATGCGCGAGGGGTGCCGGAGTCAAGGTTTGGCTCAGCCTCCGAGCGGCTCCGTCAGTCGTAGCCCCACTCCGAATAATCCTTTTTGCTGGGCGAGGTGAACTTGGTGATCTCGCTCTGAAAATGCAGCGGCACATTGCCGGTCGAGCCGTGCCGCTGCTTGGCCACGATCAGCGTCGCGCGATTTTTTAACTCCAGATAGCGGTCCTCCCATACACGATATTTCTCCTGATCCGCTTCGCTGCTGGAATCGGTCGGCGGGTCGGGGCGTATCGCTTCGTGGTAATAATCCGCGCGGAAAATGAACCACACCATATCGGCATCCTGCTCGATGGAGCCCGATTCGCGCAGGTCCGACAGCATCGGACGCTTGTCCTCTCGCTGCTCAACCGCTCGGCTCAGCTGCGACAGCGCGATGACCGGCACGCTCAGTTCCTTGGCCAGTGTCTTCAGGCCGCGGCTGATCTCAGATATTTCGTTCACGCGGTTGTCGTTAGCACGGCCCGATCCTTGCAACAGCTGGAGGTAATCGACCACGATCAAGCCGATATCGTGCCGCCGCTTCAACCGCCGCGCGCGCGTGCGCAGCGCGCCGATGGTAAGGGCGGGTGTGTCGTCGATATAAAGCGGCAGTTCGGCGAGGCGCTGGCTGGCGCGCGACAGGTTCTGGAAGGCGTCGTTGGTGATGTTCTTGCCCGAACGCAGGTTTTCGCTGCTGATCTCGGCTTGTTCTGCAAGGATGCGGGTGGCAAGCTGGTCGGCGCTCATTTCCAGGCTGAAGAATGCAACTGGCGCGCCGTAATTAAATTCACCCCCGTCGCGCTGCCAGTTCAAATGTTCCTCGGCGCAGTTGAACGCGATATTGGTTGCGAGCGAGGTTTTCCCCATGCCGGGACGTCCGGCGAGGATGATGAGGTCAGATTCGTGCAGGCCTGCCGTCTTGTCGTCGATGGAAGGCAGACCTGTCGTCGTGCCCGACAGGCCGCCGCCTGAATTCATGGCTTTTTCAACCATGCCCAATGCCGTCATTGATGCGGTTCTGAAGCTGGTGACTTCGGCCCCGGCCATGGTGCCCTCGCTGACTTCCATCAGTGCCTTTTCCGCTTCCTCCACCTGGATGCTCGGGTCCACATCTTGCGAGGTGTCGAGCGCGCCTTCGACCAGATGGCGGCCCACGCTGACCAGTTCTCGCAACAGGGCGAGGTCGTAAATCTGGCGGCTTAATTCGCGCGGGGCAAGTAAGCCCTGTCCGTCGGCGGTCAGGCGCGCCAGATAGCTGACACCGCCCAGTGTTCTCAGCGCCTCGTCGCTGTCGAAATAGGGTTTTAGCGTGACCGGGGTGACCACCGCGTTGCGGTCCACAAGCGTCAGGATGCGGTCGTAGATGCGTTGGTGAACAGGTTCGAAGAAATGTTCGGGCCGGATGGCAAGCGGCAACTCCTCAATCACACGATTGTCGATCAGCACCGCACCCAGAAACGCGGCCTCGGCTTCGATATTGTTCGGCAGCGTCGTGGCTGCGTTATCGCCAGCGCCGGAAGCAGCGTCTGTACGGGTCATTGTATTAGTATTGTCCATCGTCATGTCTTTCGACGGGGGAGGGGGGGAGGGCAAGGCGCAAGACCAATCATCCTGCACAGCAATCGGGACAGCCGGTGGAAAATTCGCGAAATGCTTGCCGACACCGCCCCCCTTTGCAACACGCTGCACCAACCATGTCCGCGCCCGATCCCACACAGAATTACCGAATCGCGAATGTTACGCTGGATGACGAGACGATCCTCTGGCGCAATGCCGATATCGAGCAGGAGCGCCGGGTCGCGATTTACGATCTGATCGAGGACAACATGTTCAAGCCGCTGCGGGCCGTGGCGAAGGGGCATCACGGGCCATACGCGCTGCATTTGGCCGTAGTCGACGCGCGGTTGGCGCTGGCGATTGCCGCACATCAGGCCGAAGATGCCATGCTGGAAACTCTGGTGCTTGGCATGGCGCGGTTCCGGCGACCGATCCGAGACTACTTCGCGATTTGCGATTCATATTACCAGGCGATCCGCAAGGCGACGCCGGCGGAAATCGAGACGATCGACATGGCGCGGCGCGGCATTCACAACACGGCGGCTGAGTTGCTGATGGAACGGCTGGCGGGCAAGATCGAAACCGATTTCGCCACCGCTCGGCGGCTATTCACGCTGATCTGCGTGCTGCATATCAAGGGTTGACGGCGGGGGGCTGACAGGTGGGACGCACGGCAAATCCGCGCCGAGCCTGGCTGTGGCGCATTGCGGCGGCGCTATTGCTGGCGGCGCTTCTTGCGGGCGGCTGGCTATGGTGGGACATGCAGCACTGGACGCCGCCGGAAAGCGAATATCCCGACCAGGGTGTGTTGGTGAGCGGCAATAGTGGCCCGGTGCAATTCGCCGCACTGGCCGCGCAGGGCGCAGGGTTTGCCTATATCGAAACCAGCGGCGGAGATGCCCGACGCAACACCGCCTTTACGGCGCAGCGCAAGCAGGCGATATTGGCTGGCTTGCAGGTGGGCGCGGTTCACCGGTTCGACCCGTGCCGTCCAGCGGACAGCCAGTCCGCCAATTTCGTCACCTCCGTGCCGCGCAGCGCGGACATGCTGCCGCCCGCGCTTTCTCTGGAGATGACGACCGATAGCTGCGAGGGCGATGACGTTAGCGATGCTATGGTGCAAAGCGAGCTGATGACACTCGCAAACCAGATGGAGATCCATGCGGAACGTCCGGTGATCCTGAAGATCGCGCCGGAATTTGATCGCCGTTATCCCTTCGCTGCCCGGATCGAGCGCAGCCTGTGGGTGACGCGAACCAGACTTGCGCCGACATATGCGGGCCGGCCCTGGCTGTTATGGACTGCGAACGAAGCATTGGCGACTGATGCGGCCGAGGCTCCGGTTGGCTGGGTGGTGGTGCAGCCATGAGCTTTGACGAAAAGGCGCTCTGCGACGCCGCTCGCAATGCCGCTCGGTATAGCTATTCGCCCTACTCCAGCTTCCCTGTCGGCGCGGCGCTTGTCTTCGCCGATGGTTCGGTCGTCACCGGCACCAATATCGAAAATGCAAGCTACGGTATGACGCTATGCGCCGAAACCGTGGCGGTTGCGAAGGCGATGGGCAATGGCGTGCGTGGCGGACTTGTCGGTGTTGCGGTATATGGCGCAAAAACCGATGTGCCGATCACCCCGTGCGGTCGCTGTCGCCAGGTGCTGTCCGAGCTGGCACAGCTAGGCGGGACAGACCCGTTGGTCTTGTGTATTGGCCCCGACGATACGGAACACGTATTGCTAAGCGTATTGCTGCCCAAGGCATTTGGGCCCGCCAGCCTTTAGGCGCTTTTTGTTTGATCGGCTGTTTCAAGCCATTCGAGCAGCGCACCCATGCAATCCTCGCCCAGTCGCATACAGCGCTCGGGCGACCAGTTTTGCGCGGCGTCGGGGCAGTCGTCATGGTCTTTGTAGGGCATTTCCAATGTCATCGCGGTCGCTTTGAACCGGTGCGCGATTTGCGTGGTGGACATCGACAGATTCGCCTTGCCAGCTGCCGCTTTGGGATACCCCTTTTCCGTTTGGAAATCGGGTGTGCGGCGTTCGAGCAGCGCCTCGTAACGGTTGTAACCCGCAAGATGCGCGTCGGTCAGATCCGGGATGCCTTCGTACCCGGCAAGGAATACTGCCGGGATTGCCTCGTCGCCATGCACATCCATGCAGAAATCGACGCCGCTGGCGTCCATTGCATTGCGGATGCCCAGCACTTCGGGCGAGCGTTCCGCGGTCGGTTCCGCCCACTCGCGGTTGAGGTTCGCACCAACCGTATTGGTGCGCAAATGGCCCTTGCGCGATCCGTCCGGGTTGCAGTTGGGCACGACATGGAACGTGCATTGCCGGCGCAGGGCGCGGGCGACGGAATTGGCCGGGTCGGTCATCGCCGCCAGCATACCTTCCATCCACCATTCGGCCTGCGTTTCGCCCGGATGCTGGCGCGCGATCAGCCAGACCTGCGTCGGGCCTTCGCCGAAGGTCAGGCAATCGACCGGTTGACCCTCGTAAGTCGTCGCCAGCGTACGGTGCGATACACCTTCCGCACTGGCTGTTTCCGACACCAGATCATGATGCCGTTCCATCGAATACGGCGCGAAGTAAGCGAACCACGCAATATCGCTGGCGGCAGTGTAGCGGATGGTTAGTGTGCCGCCATCTGCATCTTTGTCATACGAACTATCGGCCACACCCCAGAAATCGCGATCTTCGCTGACGCGGCAATTATAATCGGGCCAGCCGCCGGGATAGGCGGAGTTTTCAAGACCGGTAAGCGCCAGTTCGACCGTGCGCCCCGCCATGCCCGACACGCGGAAATGAAACCACTGCGCAAAATCCGCCTTTGCATCGGGCCGAATGGTTAGCCGGGCGGCTGCACCGTCTGTCGCCAGAACGTCGATGTTACCGCTGTCGAAGACGGCATCTATGGCGATATCGCCGATGTGGCCATTCATGGGACCACTCATTGTGCATCGACCTGTATTGTCTCCCCATTATTACCGGGAAAGCCTGAGAAAAGCGCCCTGGCCAGCGCCCGCGCATTCGCTGCCGGATTGCCGAGCGCAGCATCGGTGCTGGTCACCATCTCGGCGCGTCCCTCCCACAGCGTCGTGTTGTTTGCGCCGCTTATTCTAACCGATAGCTCGGTCAGCTCGCGCGGTTTGGCACCGCCACCCAGATTGATCCCGACGCCAAGGCCTACACCAGAGCCGAACGTGCCCGTACCACCACCGACCCCCACGCTGACCGGCGAGCGTCGTCCGGCTTTATCCACGCGGTAGCGTGCCACTCGGATATCGGCAGATTGCCGCGCAGTATTTGCTGGATTCACGAGATACGACAGACGTGACAGTTCGTCTGCCACCGCCTGCTCGTAAGGTGAGCCAGGTAGCCCGCCTTCCGCATCCCGGTTCACTCTGGTGCCAATTGTGGTCGCGGTAGCAAAATCATCGGCGACAAAGCGAGTCACCTCCACCGGTCCGGTATAGGGGGTGGCGCACGCGGCGAGGGGCAGGGCCGTGACGGCAAGTATTAGTGTTTTGATTGTGTTTGTCATGTAGCTGCAACGCCCGACACGCCAAGCAGTTGCACGCTGCCGTGCAGATGGGACATACAGGAAGATGTCATGGGCCGAATAACTCCCGTCCTCGTCACAGGTGGCGCAGGCTATATTGGCAGCCACGCGGTGCTGGCGCTGAAAGATGCCGGCTGGCCGGTCGCGGTGATCGACAACCTCGTCACCGGTTTCCGCTTCGTCGTGCCGGACGATGTGCCGTTTTACCAGGGCGATATTGCCGATGCCGACTTGATGGCGCGCATCTTTGCCGAGCAGGGCATGGGCGCCGGTGCGGGGGCGGTCATGCATTTTGCCGGATCGGTGGTGGTGCCCGAGTTGGTGGCGGACCCGCTGAAATATTACGACAACAACACCGTGAAGAGCCGCGCGTTGATCGCCGCAGCGGTGGTGGCGGGTGTACCGCACATCATCTTCAGCAGCACCGCCGCAACCTACGGTACACCCGATACCGCGACGGTGGACGAGGACGCGCCGCAGGTGCCGATCAATCCGTATGGCTGGTCCAAGCTGATGACCGAGCGCATGCTGGCCGACACCGCCGCCGCGCATCCGATGAATTACGGCGCGCTGCGCTATTTCAATGTGGCGGGGGCCGATCCGGAAGGGCGCACCGGCCAATCGACCGCTGGCGCGACGCATCTCATAAAGGTTGCGGTCGAGGCGGCGCTGGGCAAGCGCGATCACGTTGCGGTGTTTGGTACCGATTTCGACACGCCCGACGGCACGGGCATCCGCGACTATATCCATGTCAGCGATCTCGCCGCCGCGCATGTGCTGGCACTGGAGGCGCTGGTGGCGCAGCCGGACCGCTCGCTGGTTATGAATTGCGGGTACGGGCGTGGCTTTTCCGTGATGGAGGTGCTGGATGCCGTGGACCGTGTGACGAACATGACGCTGGACCGGCGCATGCAGCCGCGCCGCGCGGGCGATCCAGCAACGCTTATA
Source organism: uncultured Alphaproteobacteria bacterium (assembly GCA_963838735.1). Taxonomy (GTDB): domain Bacteria; phylum Pseudomonadota; class Alphaproteobacteria; order Sphingomonadales; family Sphingomonadaceae; genus Parerythrobacter_A. The sequence goes on along the minus strand of CAWISG010000004.1, from coordinate 292,514 downwards.
TCGGACCCGTACCGCTTGCGTGCCACGTTGCCGTGGCAGCCGGAGCACGACAGCCTCGATACGATTGTGGCGCATGCGCTGGCGTGGGAGCGCCGCTTGGCCGAACGGCAAAATCCTTGACCTTTCGCTATCCCGACCGTATTTGCGCCACCTGAAACAGCGGCATCGGAAGCGCAATTCCGGTGCCGTTTCGTATTTTACGGGAACCCCATATCATGAAGATCCGCAACAGCCTCAAGTCGCTGAAGGGCCGCCATCGCGATTGCCGCGTCATCCGCCGCCGTGGCCGCACTTATGTCATCAACAAGACGAATTGCCGGTTCAAAGCCCGCCAGGGATAAGTATGGACGGGCGCGCTTGCGGATATCCGTCCTGCGACCCTCTCTGCGCACAGCGAACCGCTGGCGTTGTGTGAAAACACCCTTCTAAACCATGCCCGCAATTCCGGGACGCCGCCATGATTGAACCCGAACCGCACATCGTCGTTTTCGATGTCGGTCGAGTGATCGTGCAGTGGGATATGCGTATCCTGCTGGACCGGCTCTATCCGGACCCGTCGGACGCCGACTGGGCGCACGAGAACGTCATCACCCGCAGCTGGCATGGCGAGCACGATGCAGGCCGCGCAATCGACACGCTGGTTGCCGAACGCAGCGCCTCGTTCCCCGATCATGCCGACGCGATCACCGCTTATCGCGACCGCTGGCTGGAGACCATTCCCGGTCCGGTGCCCGGCACCATCGCTCTGATCGAGCGGCTTGATGCGGCAGATGTGCAACTCTATGCGATTACCAATTTCGGCAGCGATTTCTGGCGGATGTTCTGCCCGACGCAGCCGGTGCTAAAGCTGTTCCGCGATATCGTGGTATCGGGCGACGAGAGCCTGGTGAAGCCGGGCCGCGCGATTTTCGATCTGGCAGCGCAGCGGTTCGGACGCGCGCCGGACGAGATGCTGTTTATCGACGACACACGGGCGAACTGCGAAACAGCGGCACGTCTGGGGTGGCACACGCATCACTTTACCGACGCCAGAACGCTGGAAACCGACCTGCGCGGGCGTGGCATCCTGGCCTGACGCGCGTAAAAAAGCGGGCCTTCGATGCACCGCACCGAAAGCCCGCAAGACCGCCGACCCTGCGAGGACGGAGCAGGGCGGCAGGGTATCAGGAAACCTATGCCTTGTTGCACTTCGCCAGCGCTGCGTCGTCGAACGTCTCGTCGCCAGCGGTGAAGCTGGCGATGTCGCCGACTTCGCGCTGGAGACGCGAACACACGGTCGCGTCGCGGCGTCCGTTTTTCGCGGCAACGCAGGTCGTCCCCGCACAACGCCACAACACGCGCCCGGCGATGACCGTTTGCGCATTCACGGGTTTCACGGTCTGGACTGTGTAATGAATGTCACTGGCCAGCGCCGGGGTAGCGAGCATGGCTGCAGCAAAAGCGGCAGCGGAGAAAATACGAAGGGCCATGGGCAATTCCTCGAAACGGGGCATGACGCACGGTGGCAACACACCCTCCTGCTGCGATGCACAACAAGTTGCAAATCGCTACCTATCAAATAGATTGCGGATTGCAACCTATTTTTCGATGCTTCCCGACATGGACAAAACAAGATAGCGAGTACGTTTCGACGATTTCGAAGGGGGGCTGACATCGGCGATATACGCGAACCGTTGCGCGAACTGACCGTATGCGGCCTGGCCGAAGCGCTGGAAGTTATGGGCGAACGCTGGGCCTTCATGATCCTGCGCGCCAGTTTCAATGGCTTGCACCACTTCGAAGAATTTCAAAGCGAGTTGGGTATCGCCCGCAACATCCTGTCGAACCGGCTGGTCAAGCTAGTGGACGCCGGAATCCTCGATCGGCGGCCTAGCGTCGATGACCGGCGCCGCGTGGAATATCGCCTGACCGAAAAGGGCGTGGACCTGCTGCCGGCGATGATCGCGCTACGGCAATGGGGGCAGAAATACGGGACTGAAATGGTAGAAAATCCGGTGCTCACCGATGCGCGCGACCGGCTGCCGATCGGTTCGGTATCAATCCTGTCGCATGACGGACGCGCGCTGACGCTGGACGATCTGTGGCTGACGCCGCGAGACGAGCTGGGCAAGCGACCGGACGGCACGGCAGCAAAGCCTGCAACCGGTTAACCGCATGGGCGGTTCAAACGAGGTCGAGCGCACGCCCGATGGCCGCTATATCATCGTGCGCGGCAGGCTGTGGCGGGCAACCAACCCGAACCTGCCCGAAACGGAGCGCCAACGCTGGGTCGACGCCTTGATGGACGCGCGCCGAGCCGTCCGCGATGCGCTGAAAACGGAGGATGACGACGCGCTGAAAACGGCGCGCGCGTCGGTTCAAGAAGCCAAGGTCGCGTTGGGCGAACGCGGTCCGGTCTGGTGGGACGACGGCGCGAAGGACTGGAACCGGTATCTGGTTAAGAACACGCCCTACGCCTGACGCCCTGCGCCACAAGAAACGCAATCACGCCCGCGGCGGTTGCCGTCGGTAACTCAGCGCTTCGGCGATGTGGATGCGCCCCACCTGTTCTGCGCCCGCCAGATCGGCGATGGTGCGGGCCACGCGCAGCATTCGGGTGTAGCCGCGTGCGGACAGGCGCATTGCTTCGGCGGCTTGCATCAGCAGGGTGCGGCCTGCTTCGTCGGGTCCGGCGAATGTCTCCAACGCATCGCCCTGCAAACCGGCATTGGTGCGCGCGCCGGTTTCCTCGAACCGTCCGGCTTGCACCTCACGGGCGGCAGCGACACGCGCGGCGACGGTTGGGCTGTCCTCGCCGGTGGGGGGCAGGGCCATGTCCGCCGCGCTAACGGGATCGACATCGACATGCAGGTCGATCCGGTCGAGCATCGGACCGCTGACCTTGCTCTGGTAATCCGCCGCGCATTTCGGGGCGCGCGAACAGGCGAGCGCCGGGTCGCCCAGATGTCCGCACCGGCACGGGTTCATCGCCGCGACCAGCTGGACTTGCGCGGGATAGGTTACATGCGCATTGGCGCGGGCGATATCGACTGTGCCGGTCTCCAGCGGCTGACGTAGCGAATCGAGCACGGCGCGCTGGAATTCGGGCAGTTCGTCGAGGAACAGGACGCCCAGATGGGCCAGGCTGACTTCGCCCGGTTTCACTTTCAGCCCGCCGCCGGTCAGCGCCGCCATGCTGGCCGAATGGTGCGGGGCGCGGAATGGACGGGCGCGGCTGATCCGGCCGCCATCCAGGGTGCCTGCGACCGATTGCACCATACTGACTTCCAGCGCTTCGGCAGGCGAAAGTTCGGGCAGGATGCCGGACAGGCAGCTGGCGAGCAGGCTCTTGCCCGCGCCAGGAGGCCCGACCATCACGAGGTTGTGACCGCCGGCCGCCGCAATCTCCAGCGCGCGCTTGGCGGTTTCCTGCCCCTTGACCTGCTTCAGATCGGGACCGGGTGCGATCGGCTCCACCTCGCCAGCGCGTGGCAGCGGCAATTGCGCCGAGCCCTTCAGATGGGCGAGCAAGGCAACGAGGTCGGGCGCAGCGCAAACCGACACGCCGCTGGCCCAGCGCGCCTCGGCCCCCTGCGATGCCGGACAGATCAGCCCTGCATCCTGTTCGTTGGCGTGGATGGCGGCAAGCAGCACGCCCGGGCTGGCGGCTATGCGCCCGTCCAGCGCCAGTTCGCCCACCGCGATCCAGTCGCCCAGTTGTTCGGCGTCGGTCACGCCCATTGCGGCCAGCAATGCCAGCGCGATGGGCAGGTCGTAATGGCTGCCTTCCTTGGGCAAGTCGGCGGGGGAGAGGTTGATGGTAATGCGCTTGGGCGGAAGGGCCAGCGCCATTGCGGACAGGGCCGCGCGCACCCGCTCCTTGCTTTCGCCCACCGCCTTGTTCGCAAGGCCGACGATGTCGAAGCGGGGCAAGCCGGGCGCGACCGAGCACTGCACCTCCACCGCGCGTGCCTCCAGCCCCAGATAGGCGACGGTCCTGACCAGTGCGACCATATGTTTGAACTCCCCCGCTATTCGCCACACGGGATGGCAATAGAGCGCGGACAAGTCGAGCGGCAATACACAGCAACTGTCCCGTTTCGGCGCAATCGGGCGGCGAATGCCTAACGCGCGGGTAACTTCGACGGGTAGCGAGTTGGTAAGATGCCGGCGCGGAGACAGGAGGCATGTCCTTCGCCGCCCGCTTGCTTTCCCTGATTTGCGCCGCACTCGCTTTCGCTGCCGCACCGGCCCATGCGCAGATGCTGAGCGTGGAGACGTGGATGGAGGAATGGAACCCGGCCACGCAGAGATGGGTGCGGATCGACCCGAATGCGCCCCGGTCCGCCGACCGCTTCGTATCGACCGCGCGTATCCCGGCGCGCAGGGCCATCGCCCGCTATGGCCCGTTCCATGTCATCAACGCTCACCGTGCCGCGCTGATGGATGTGACCGATGCCGCCAGCCCCGCCCATTTCCGCGCCATGCTGCGCGATTACCCCCAGATGGCCACGCTGGCGCTGGTGGAAGCACCCGGAACGCAGGACGATCGCGGCAATCTGGCGGTGGGGCGTTTGATCCGCGCCGCCGGTATTGCAACCCACGTCCCCGCCGATGGCTCCGTGCGGTCAGGTGCGGTAGAGCTGTTCCTGGCGGGCAAGGAGCGCCGGATCGATGACGGTGCGGAGTTCGCGGTGCATAGCTGGATCGACAATACCGGGCGCGAAGCCGGTGATTACGCCGTCGATGCCGAAGCCAACCGGACCTATCTGGACTATTACGCCGAAATGGGCATGACCCGCGCGCAGGCCCGCTCGTTCTACGCCATGACCAATTCGGTGCCGCACGCACAGGCGCGGTGGATGACGGCTGACGACATGCGCGGCTGGCTACCTATAGGAAAACCTGCTTCGGTTGCGCCGCGTATCGCCTTCGCAAACCTTGACTCCGCACCGTTGCTGCCATAGTTGCCCTAGCTGCAAGACGGTCGTCCGACGGGGCGGCCCTTTTTATTTGACGTAGGTTATTTGCCGCAGGCCATCCTGCGAGCTGCCGGATTTCAAGGACACGACATGAAGCGCACATTCCAGCCCAGCAATCTCGTGCGTTCACGCCGTCACGGGTTCTTTGCGCGCAAGGCCACCGTCGGCGGTCGCAACGTCCTGCGCAACCGCCGCCGTCGCGGTCGCAAGAAACTGAGCGCCTGAATTACGGCGCGGTGCTTGTCAGGTGAGCGATACGCCTCCTGACGCGGCGCCCCTGACAACGATCCGCAAACGCGCGGATTTCCTCGCCGCCAATCGTGGCCTGCGCGTGGCGCGGCCCGGCTTCGTGTTGTTGGCGCGGCGTAATGACAGCCTGACCGAAACCGGTGCGATGCGGTTCGGTATCACCGTCACCAAGAAAATCGGCAATGCGGTTGTCCGCAACCGCATGAAGCGGCGTTTTCGCGAATTGCTGCGTGCGGCTTTGCCCGAGCGCGGGTTGCCGGGGCACGACCACATTTTGATCGGGCGCGACACCGGCGTGGAGCGTGACTTCGACTTGCTGCGTGCCGAGCTTGATCGCGCCTTGGAGAAAGCCGCGACGGGCAAGGGCGATGCGTCGCGCAAGCACCGGTCGCGCGGTGGGGGGCAGAAACGGAGCAAGGGTCCGGACCAGGATCGGGGTCGGCGATGAAATACCTGCTGATCGGCATTGCGCGTGTGTGGCAATGGGGGCCATCGCGTATCCTGCCGCCTACCTGCCGCTTCACGCCATCCTGTTCGCAATACGCCATCGAGGCGTTGCAAAAGCATGGCGCAATCAGGGGTGGATGGATGGCGGCGAAGCGCCTATTGCGCTGCCAGCCTTGGGGCGCACACGGCTACGATCCCGTTCCGTAAATGCCCCCGCCTTCCTGCAACAGGACGTAGTCTAACCCCGTGGAAAACCAGCGCAACCTGATCCTCGCCGTCGTGCTGTGCGGCCTGCTGCTGTTGGGCTGGGACATGGCCGTGCGCGAATTCTATCCCGAACCCGCGCCGACAGAAGTAATCGCCGACGCGACACAGGCTACCGCGCCTGCGGTGGCATCGCAGGGCGGTGCCGGACGTGACGGCGGGTTGATAGATCTCGCCGATGTCGCGACCCGTAACGTCGATCTCGATAGGGAGCTGGTTTCGGCAAGCCGCATAAAGATCGCCGCGCCGGAAATAGAAGGTTCGATCAATCCGGTTGGCGCGCGCATCGACGATATCACGCTGTCCACCCATCGCCAGACAGTCGACGAGGGCAGCGGCCCCGTCCGCATCTTTTCGCCAGCCGGCACGCCAGCGCAGCATTTCGCGCAGTTCGGCTGGGCGGGGGAAGGCATATCTCTGCCGAATGTGAAGACCGTGTGGCAGGCAGAAGGCGGGCCGCTCGCCCCCGATGCGCCGGTGACGCTGCGGTGGGACAATGGTGAAGGCCAACGGTTCACCATCGAACTGACGGTGGACGACCACTACATGATTACCGCGCGCCAGACGGTGGCCAATACCGGCACCGCGCCCGTTGTTGTGCAACCGCGCGCCGGCGTCATCCGTACCAGCGAAACCGCCAGCGCCGATGCTTTCAACGTGCATTCCGGCCCCATCGGCAGTTTCGGCGAAGGCGTGAATTTCGGGCCGGATTATTCCGATCTTGCCGACGACGTGGCAGAGGGGCGCATCGAAGGCACGCCGCACTGGCTGGGCTTTACCGATATCTACTGGCTGAGTGCCGTCATTCCGCAGGCGCGCGCCGATGTGGATGCCGATTTCGTTTCGCTCGGCGATGACCGCTATGTTGCGCGCATGACCTATGCGCCGCAGACGGTCGCGCCGGGGCGGCAAGTGACCCGCACCACACAGCTGTTCGCTGGGGCCAAGGAAAGCGCCATCCTGGACGAATACGAGGCGGCGGGTGTCTACAGGTTCGGCAATGCGATCGACTGGGGCTGGTTCGGCTGGATCGCCCGTCCAATCTGGTGGCTGCTGACCAACCTGTTTGCATTGGTCGGCAATTTCGGGGTGGCGATCATCCTGATGACGCTGCTTATCCGGCTGGTGCTGTTCCCCATTGCGCAGAAACAGTTTTCTTCGATGGCGCAAATGAAGGCGATCCAGCCCAAGATGAAGGCGCTGCAGGATCGCTACAAGGACGACAAGCAGAAGCAGCAGCAGGAAATCATGGCGCTGTACAAGAAGGAGAAGGTCAATCCGCTGGCCGGGTGCCTACCGATCCTGGTGCAGATTCCCATATTCTTCGCATTGTACAAGGTGCTGATCCTTGCCATCGAAATGCGGCACCAGCCTTTCGCGCTGTGGATCAAGGATTTGTCCGAGCCGGACCCTGCGAAGATTCTCAACCTGTTCGGCCTGTTGCCATTCGATCCGCCCAGCTTCCTCGGCATCGGTGTGCTCGCCGTATTGCTCGGCGTGACGATGTGGCTGACCTTCAAGCTCAACCCAACCGCGACCGACCCGATGCAGCAGCAGATTTTCGCGATCATGCCGTGGATGCTGATGTTCGTGATGGCCCCGTTCGCCGCCGGTCTGTTGCTGTACTGGGTGACCAACAACATTCTCACGCTGGCGCAGCAGAGCTACCTCTATTCCAAGCATCCGCAGCTCAAAGCCGCCGCCGCCAAGGCGCAGGACGACGCGGCGCGCAATGCGGAGCGGGACAAGAAGAGCAAGGCGTGACGCCCGATCTGGACCCCGACCTTGATCCGAACCCCGACCTTGACCAGGACGAAGCCGAGGCGGAACGCGAACGGGCGAAACTTGCCCGCCGTGCCGAGAAGCTGTTTTCGGGCCGGGTCGAATTCCTGCTATCCGCGCCGCAGCTGAAATTCCTGCCCGATGCCACCGTACCCGAAATCGCCTTTGCGGGCCGCAGCAATGTCGGCAAATCCTCGCTCCTCAATGCGCTGACCGGGCGCAAGAGCATTGCGCGAGCCTCGGTAACGCCCGGCCGCACGCAGGAACTCAACTTCTTCGAAGTGGGCGAACCCACGCAATTCCGGTTGGTCGACATGCCCGGCTACGGCTTCGCCAAGGCCCCGGTTGCCGTGGTCGAGAAATGGAAGAAGCTGGTCCGCACCTTCCTGAAAGGGCGGCAAACGCTCAATCGCACGCTGGTGCTGATCGACGCACGGCACGGGCTGAAGGATGTCGATCGCGAGATGATGCGGATGCTGGACGAGACCGCCGTCAGCTATCGCCTCGTCCTCACCAAGGCGGACAAGATCAAGGCCAGCGCGCTGGACGCGGTGGCGGAAAAGGTCGCCGAGGAAGCGCGCACGCATCCCGCTGCCTATCCCGAAATGCATGTCACCAGCGCCGAAAAAGGCATGGGGATCGCGGAATTGCGCGCTGCCGTGCTGGCCGACGCCGGGGTCTGACGCCGTAGCCGTTCAGGCTCGACAGGGCAGACGTGAATATCTAGGCGGCGCATGGATCAACAGGGGCGCTGCATGAAGCTGATACTCGGCAACAAGAACTATTCCAGCTGGAGCCTGCGCGGCTGGCTGGCGGCCAAGCAATCGGGTCTCGCGTTCGAGGAAATCACGGTGCCGCTGTTCGGCAAGGAGTGGGAAGCGAGTAAGCAGGCAACCGAAGGCACGCAGCCCAGCCACGGCAAGGTGCCGATCCTGTGGGACGGCGACGCGGTGGTGTGGGACAGCCTCGCCATCCTTGAATACCTCGCCGACAAGGTCGGGCGCGACCGGTTCTGGCCCAAGGATAATGCGGCGCGCGGCATGGCGCGGGCGATGGTTGCGGAGATGCACTCCAGCTTTGCCGCCCTGCGCACCGATTGCCCGATGAACATCCGCGCCAGCGTGCCCGATGCCACCATTTCCGAAGCGACGCGCGCCGACACCGTGCGCATCCTGCAACTATGGGCAGAAGCCCGCGCCCGCTTCGGGCAAAGCGGCCCATTCCTGTTCGGCACGTTCGGCGCGGCGGACATCGTCTATGCTCCCGTCGTTTCCCGCTTCCGTACCTACGGCTTCACCCTGCCCGGCTTCGCGCAAGCCTATATGGATGCGGTGTGGGAACATGACTGGATACAGACCTGGGTCGCGGCGGCGGAAGACGAGGAATGGGTTATCGAGCAGTACGAACAGCCGGAGCAGGCGGAATGAGCGAAGCTCTCGCCTATGCCAGGACGCTGATCGCCGCGCCCAGTGTGACGCCCGCCACGGGCGCGGTGTTCGATGCGCTGGAGGCGATGCTGGTGCCGCTGGGTTTTACGGTGACGCGGTTCACGCGTGGCGAGGGGTCGAAGGGCAGCGACGAGGCACCGGTCGAGAACCTGTTCGCCATCCGTCCCGGTCCGCCAGGATCGCGCCACCTCGCCTTTGCCGGTCATCTCGACGTGGTGCCGCCGGGGCCGGACTGGACCAGCGCACCCTTTGCGCCGGAGGAGCGCGGCGGCCTGCTCTACGGGCGCGGTGCGGTGGACATGAAGGGCGCGATTGCCTGCATGGTCGCCGCCGTCGCCGAGGTGCCGCAGGACGCGGGCACGATCAGCTTCATCATTACGGGCGACGAGGAAGGCCCCGCGTTGCACGGCACCCGCGCGTTGATCGACTTCATGCGCGAGGCAGGCCATCGGCCCGACCTGTGCCTCGTGGGCGAACCGACATCGGTGAAGAGGCTCGGCGACACGATGAAGATCGGGCGGCGCGGCTCGGTCAATATCTGGATCGAAGTCGAGGGCGTGCAGGGCCATGTCGCCTATCCGCATCTGGCCGACAACCCGCTGCCCAGGCTGGTGGCGATCCTGGCCGAACTGGACGCGCTGGTGCTCGACAAAGGGACGGACTGGTTCCAGCCGTCCAATCTGGAACTGACCGACCTCACCGTCGGCAATCCGGCGCATAATGTCATTCCGGCCAAGGCCAGCGCGCGCCTGTCCATCCGCTTCAACGACCTGCATTCGGGCCAGTCGCTGAGCGAGACCGTTGCCGCAATCGCCACCAAACATGGCGGCACAGCGCGCGCCATCGTATCTGGAGAACCGTTCCTGACCCCGCCTGGCGCTTTCTCGCAGATCATCGCCGATGCGGTGGAGGCGGAAACCGGCATCGTGCCCGAAGCCAGCACCACCGGCGGCACATCGGATGCCCGTTTCCTGCGCAGCGTGTGCCCGGTCATCGAATTCGGCCTGTGCAACGCGACGATGCACAAGACGGACGAGGCGGTTGCGGTGGCGGACCTTGCCACACTGACGCGCATTTATCGCCGCATCGCGCTGGCGGCTCTTGCGCATTGATTTGTCATTACATCATTGCGAGCGTAGCGCGTGGAGCTTCCGGAATACCTCAGGGCTTCGCCTCTCGCGATGACGAACGGGGATTGAACATATGAAAGCCTGGTTCGCCATTCCGCTGTGGCAGCGTGTTATCGTCGCCCTCATCCTTGGCGGTATCCTCGGCTATATCTGGGGTCCGGGTGCGGAGAGCATCAAGATTGTTGGCGATGTGTTCATCGATTTCATCAAGATGCTCATCGTTCCGCTCATCTTCTTCAGCATTGTTTCGGGCGTCGCATCCATCGGCGATGTCGGGCGGCTGGGCAGCGTCGGGTGGCGCGCCGTGGGCCTGTTCCTGTTGACCGGACAGGTGGCGGTATGGCTGGGGCTGGCCCTGGGCACGGTGTTTGCGCCCGGCATCGGGCTCGACACCTCCGCCATCCAGATGGGCGACGTGCCCGAACCCGGCGCCTTCGAATGGCGCGAGATGGTGCGGAGCATGATTCCGGTCAGTCCGGTGGGCGTAATGGCGAATGTGCAGGTGCTGCCGCTAATCGTCTTTTCGCTGCTGGTCGGCATCGGGATATTGGTGGCGCAGCGCGAGGATATGGCGACGGTCGGCCCTATTGCGCGCGCGTTCGACGGCGGGGCGCTGATTTTCCAGAAGATCACGATCCTCATCATGGAACTGACCCCGTTCGGCGTGTTCGCGCTGATGGCGTGGGTGGTCGGCACGCTGGGGCTGGACGCGGTGGCGGCGCTGGCGAAGCTGGTGGCGCTGAATTATGCGGGCTGCCTGCTGATCATCGGCGTGATGTATGTGTCGGTGCTGGCCTTCGTGGCGCGGGTTTCGGTCGTCGGGTTCTTTCGCGGCATGGTGGACGCCATCGCGGTCGCCTATTCCACCGCCAGCTCGTCGGCCACGCTGCCCGTGACGCTGCGCTGCACGCAGCGGAACCTTGGCGTCAGCAAGCCGACCAGCAGCTTCGTGGTGTCGCTGGGCTCGACCATCAATATGGACGGCACCGCGATGTATCTGGGGCTGGCGACGCTGTTCGGCGCGCAGATCTTCGGCGTCGATCTGAGCGTGGCGGACTACCTCATGGTGGCGCTGCTGGCGACCGTCGGCAGCATCGGCGCGGCGGGCATTCCGGGCGGCGGGCTGGTGATGATGGGCGCGGTCTTCACCGCTGTCGGCGTGCCGCTGGAAACCATTGCCTTCGTCGCCGGTGTGGACCGCATCATGGACATGATGCGAACTGCGACGAATGTGACGGGCGATGCGGCAGTGACTGTGGCGACGGCGAGTATGCTGGGCGAGCTGGACAAGGTTGAGCTGAAAAGCGCGGACGATGTTTGAGTGCTATGGCTGCTAAGAACCGCATCATGTATATCGAGGACAAGTCCGAGGGCTTGAACAGACCAGCTCGTATTGGGCGCGTCACGTTTTCAAAGTCGGGAAGGTCGGTACATTATGCTGGTCGGACATTCCTCAAGGTCGCAAGCGGCTACAAATACAATCACATAGCCGAAGATAATGGCGACCACTTCTGGATTTCTGGCCCACGCAAAGACGGGGCTGATCGCCTTTATCCGCAAAGCTCTGTCCCCATTGAGGTCGATAAGGACGTCGCCCTAGAGTATTGGCGTGAAATCAGAGGCTGCGAAAAGCCCTAACGCCCTGCCGGCTTCTCCATTACCTTCCTTCGGTAACTGCACAAATCGACCACCGGGCAGCTCCAGCATTCCGGCGTGCGCGCCTTGCACACATAGCGCCCGTGCAGGATCAGCCAGTGGTGGGCGTGCAGGCGGAAGGGGCGCGGCACGCGCTTGTCCAGCTTGGCCTCCACCGCATCAGGCGTCTTGCCCTTGGCCAGCCCGGTGCGGTTGCCGACGCGTAGGATGTGCGTATCGACCGCGAAGGTTTCCTGCCCGAACCAGCAGTTCAACACCACATTCGCCGTCTTGCGCCCCACGCCGGGCAGGCGCACCAGATCGTCGCGGTTATCCGGCACCTGCCCGCCGAACTCGTCCACCAGCAATAAGGCGCAGGCCATCACGTTCTTCGCCTTTGAATTGAACAGGCCGATGGTCCTGATGTGATCGACCAGCGCGTCGTGCCCAAGATCGAGCATCTGCTGCGGCGTCTCGACCTTGGCAAACAACGCCCGCGTCGCCTTGTTGACCCCTACGTCTGTCGCCTGCGCGCTCAACGCGACCGCCACCACCAGCTGGTAGGCATTGCCGAATTCCAGTTCGGTTACCGGTTCCGGATTGTCCTCCGCGAAGCGCCGGAAAAACGCGAAGATCTGGTCCTTGGTCATACGCCCTAAGTGATCCGTTACAGATCCAGAACATCGTCCATCGTGTAGCGGCCCGAGGGCTGCCCGGTCAGCCACGCCGCCGCGCGGATCGCACCGCGGGCGAAGATGCTGCGGTTCTCGGCGCTGTGCGACAGGGTCAGCCGCTCCTCCTGGCCTGCGAACAGCACGCTGTGCTCGCCAGCAATCGTGCCGCCGCGCATTGCCGCGAAGCCGATCGCGCCCGGTTCGCGCGCGCCGTTGCTGTCATCGGCCCGCACCCTCGCGAGATCAACGCCGCGCCCTGCCGCCGCCGCCTCGCCCAGCAGCAACGCGGTACCCGACGGCGCATCGACCTTGCGGCGATGGTGCAGGTCGAGGATTTCGATGTCCCAGGCGGAACCGAGCCGCGCCGCCGCCTCCCGCACAAGATGCGCCAGCAGCGTGACGCCCAGCGAGGTATTGCCCGTCTGCAACACCGCAATGGTTCGCGCCGCCTCGTCCAGCGCCGCGTGGTGCCGTTCCGTAAGGCCGGTGGTGCCGACCAGCATCGGAACCTTCGCATTAACTGCCGCCGCAAGCGTCGCTTCCAGAGCGTCAGGTGCGGAAAAATCCACCAGCACATCGCTTTGTCCGGACAACTCCCCGACATCGCCACCATGGTCGACGCCGCCGGCCACGACATGGCCCGCATCCTCTACCGCGCCGCGCAATGCCAGCCCCATGCGCCCCGCGCTCCCGATGATGCCGATACGTGCCACTCTCACTCCGTTCGCCCTGAGCTTGTCGAAGGGCCGTTTTTCCTTCTAGCACGCTTCAAAGCAAGTACGATGCTTCGACGAGCTCAGCACGAGCGGAGGTTAGGCATACCGAACACTATGCAAAACATCGTCATCCTTACCGGCGCGGGGGTATCCGCCGAGTCGGGCATTGCCACGTTCCGCGCGGCGGACGGGTTGTGGGAGAAACACCGGATCGAGGATGTCGCCACGCCCGAGGGGTTCGCCCGCGACCCGGCGCTGATGCAGCGATTCTACGATACGCGACGCGCGGCGGTGCAGGCGGCAAAGCCCAATGCCGCGCACATGGCGCTGGCGCGGCTAGGTCGTGAATGGACGGGCGAGGTGCTGCTGGTGACGCAGAATGTCGACGACCTGCACGAACGCGCTATCGGTTCGGGGGGAGCGAGCAGCGTGCTGCACATGCATGGCGAGCTGTTGAGCGTTCTGTGTACGGCTTGTGGAAAACGCCATCGCTGGACCGGCCAGCTGAGCGATGGCCCGCCCTGTCCGGCGTGTGACGCGCAGGCGCTGCGGCCCGACATCGTGTGGTTCGGCGAGATGCCCTACGGCATGGATCGCATCTACGCCGCGCTGGGACAAGCCGACCTGTTCGTCTCCATCGGCACGTCGGGTGCGGTCTATCCGGCGGCGGGCTTCGTGGCGGAGGCAAAGGCAGCGGGTGCGCGGACGCTGGAACTCAACCTCGAACGCAGCGAAGGCTCGCACCTGTTCGACGAGACGCGGCAGGGTCGGGCAGGTGCGCTGGTGCCGGAATGGGTGGACGAGATGTTGGAGAATGCCGGACAAAGGTGACACCGTGTCACTTTTGGTTTTGTACAAAATCCTCATTATTCCCAGATACCTAGCTCGCATTTACGTCAGGTGACGGACAAAACATTTCGACGCAGGCTTTCGCGAAACCGATCAAATCGCGCGCGCGAAATCGACAAGGCGAAAGAGCGCACCTGGTCTAGCGGGTTTTGTCTGTGTAGGAAAATGTTTGCCGCCGGGTGGAAACCGACGACGGACTCTGCAAGCCGCTTCACGCTATTGTTTCTTGATTGGCAGGAGATCACACGATGCGCAGCATTGAGAACGTCTGGTTTCGCGTCAAGCGCCACGGTTACGGGGTAGGGCTTCCGGTTGCTTGGCAAGGATGGCTTATGCTGGTCCTCTACGCCGGTGCGATCGTGTTTTCGGCCGTGTTGTTCTCCAAGCCAACTTCTCTTGCTGTCGTTGCGATCTTAACCCCTTTGGTCGTGTTTATCGCCTACAAACGATCAGACGAGGAATGGCGCTGGCGTAATGACGGGTAGCCTTTCCGAAGGTGCATTAACAGCAACCGGCCGACAGCCGGACCATTAACGTCCCGGCTGCCCGCAACCCTTGCAATTTACATCCTTCGCAATTGTCAGCGTGCGCATCCCCGGTTTCATGCCGTCCAGCACGTGTAGCTTGCCCCAACGCTCCGTGCCGAACGCGGCGCTGCCCGCCAGCAGCAGCCGCACCGCTTCCATCGCGGCGAAGCTGCCGACCCAGCCGGCCATTGCGCCCAGCATCCCGTCTTCCGCACAGCTATCGCAATCGTCGGCGTCGAACGCATCGCCCACGAAGCAGCGGTAGCAAGCCTGGTCCGGCAGGTGCCCGGCGAACGCGCCGACCTGACCCTGGAACCGCGCCACCGCCGCCGAAAGCAGCGGGATGCCCGCCCCCACGCAGGCGTCCGAAACGGCGAGGCGGGTGGCAAAATTGTCGGTGCCGTCGAGCACCAGCTGCGCATCGCCCAGCGCGGCGCGCGCATTGGCGGCATCGATTCGCGTATCGCTGATCGACACGTGCAGCGCATCGTCGAAATTGGCGAGCCACCGCCGGGCTGCCACCGCCTTGCCGTGGCCGACATCGCGTTGCGCGAACAGGGTCTGGCGTTGCAGGTTGCTGGCCTCCACCACATCGTCGTCGATCAGCGTCAACCGCCCGATTCCGGCGGCGGCAAGGTATTGCAAAGCGGGCGAGCCAATGCCGCCCAGCCCGACCAGCGCGACATGCGCGTCCGCCAGCGCCACCTGCCCCGCACCGCCGATTTCGGGCAGGACGATATGGCGCGCAAAACGGTCGAGGCGGTCGAGTGACAGTGGCATCGGGAGCCCTGTTGGCAGGGCGTGGATAGCCTGTCGAGAACGCCTAGCTTTCGAGTTGGCGCAACAGACTGCGCACGTCGCCATCCATGTCCGCATCGCGCGTGCGCAGGTCTTCGATCAGGCGCACGGCGTGGATCACGGTGGAATGGTCGCGCCCGCCGAACTTGCGCCCGATCTCGGGATAGCTGCGCGGGGTCAGGCATTTCGCCAGATACATCGCCACCTGCCGTGGCCGCACGATGGCGCGGGCGCGCCGCTTGGACGACATTTCGGACCGGTCGAGGCGGTAGAACTGGCACACGGTGCGCTGGATCTCGTCGATGGTGATGCGGCGGCGATTGGCGCTGAGAATATCGGTCAGCTGGTCTTCCGCCAATGCCAGCGACACGTCCTGCCCGGTCAGCTGGGCATAGGCGATCAGCTTGTTCAGCCCGCCGACCAGCTCGCGGACATTGCGGGTGATGGTGCGCGCAAGGAAGGCGATCACGTCGTCGGGCACGTTCAACGGCGCAAAACGGGTCAGTTTCGAATCGAGAATTTTGCGGCGCAGCTCGATATCGGCGGGCTGGATATCGGCGACCAGGCCCATCGACAGGCGGCTGAGCAAGCGCGGCTCTACGCCGTCCAGCGCCTGCGGGGCGCGGTCGGCGGCGAAGACCAGCCGCTTGCCCTCGGCCAGCAGCGCATCGATCGTGTAGAGCAATTCCTCCTGCGCGCTCGCCTTGCCAATGATGAACTGGATGTCGTCCACCAGCAGCAGGTCGAAACTCCTGAGCCGCGCCTTGAATTCGATCATCTGGTTGGCTTTCAGCGCCTGGACGAATTCCACCATGAAGCGTTCGGCGCTGCAATAGAAGATGCGCGCGCGCGGATGGCGGGCAAGATAGGCATGGCCGGTCGCGTGCAGCAGGTGCGTCTTGCCCTGTCCGGTCGCGGCCTTGAGATAGAGCGGCGAGAATTGCGGCGGTTCGCTGGCCGCCATGCGTTCGGCGGCGTTGCGCCCAAGCACATTGGTCTCCCCGGTCACGAAAGAGGCAAAGGTCAGCGACGGGTCGAGGCCGACGGACGAGACGAAGCCTGCTTCGGGCAATCCGGCGGAACCGACCGCGATCATGCTGGTGTCGCCCTTGTCCGCCGCCGTGCCGGGATTGTCGATGGCGATATCGGCCATGCGCCGGCGGCCGGGATGGACCTGGATATTGACGGTGCGCACTTCGCCGCGCGCGATCTTCCACGCCAGCGACAGCCGGTCGGCAAAGCGGTCCTGCACCCAGCTCGCGCTGAATTCGGTCGGCAGATAGAGGTCGAGCGTGCCGGTATCGGGGGAGAATCCGCCGACCTGGATCGGCTTGATCCACTGGCTGTGCAGCTGGTGGCCCAGATCCTTGCGCAGACCCTGGCTGATATCCGCCCAGTCCGCCGCCAGGTTCACCGCTTCCAGATCTTCCATACACCCCCTGATGCGCGAGACTGTCTCGCGCTACATTCTGCCAAACCGGTGATCCGGCAGAATACCGGAGTGCCCGATCCGTGTGCGCCGAAGCGCCTGCGTTCGATTTCAGGCCTTCGGCCCGGCGTCGCCGCGCTTGCGGCAAAGCTTCGCCAACACACGGAATCGCGTGATTCCAGCGCGCAGTCCTTCGACCGGTCGTTGTGTTGAACAGACGGTTTGTAAGCCCCGCTGCGGATGCTGTTTTAGGCATGGCGAAAGATGAGTCGCAAGGGCGGGGACTGCAAAATAACTGAAATAATTGAGTTGACAGTAACCAAGCCCGCAGGCTGCCGTCCAAGTGCCTGTAACGCCTTGGAAAGAGGGCTGGGCCCTTGATACGACAGCACGCGAATCGCGGGATTTTCGGCTATCCGCCGTAGACAATCCGCATACGAAAAAGCCGGCGCATCGGGCACCGGCTTTTGCGTCCGCTGTCGCGGCTTACGAAGGGTCGCGTTGCTTACAGGGCGGCGACTCGCTTCGACAGGCGCGACATCTTCCGCGCCACGGTGTTCTTGTGCATCACGCCGCGCGCCACGCCGCGCGCCAGTTCGGGCTGCGCTGCCTTCAGGGCATCGGCGGCAGCGGACTTGTCACCGCCTTCGATGGCGGTCTCGACCCGCTTCACGAAACCACGGATGCGGCTCATGCGCGCGCCGTTAATTTCAGCGCGGCGGTCGTTGCGACGGATGCGTTTCTTTGCTTGCGGCGTGTTTGCCATTGTCTCGTTGCTCCTGCGGCCACAGCGTCGTCATGCGCCAGACCGGATATATTGTGTCGTTCAAGATGGAACGGGCAGTCGCAAGGGACCGCCGGAAAGCGCGCGCAATATGCGCAAATCCGGTTTCGGTCAAGCAAATGCGCGTCTTGCGTGCCGGGCGATCGGCATCACTTCTGGCAGCGCGGACAGAACCAGGTGCTGCGCCCGCCCTGCACGAAGCGCCGCACTGCCCCTCCGTCGTCGCGGTGACAAGGCTCGCCTTCGCGGCCATAGGCATCGAAACGGGTGGCGAAATAGCCCAGCTCGCCGTCGGGGCGGGCATAATCGCGCAAGCTGCTGCCGCCGTCCTCTATCGATTCGGTCAGCACGGCGCGGATCGCGGGCACCAGCCGCGCCAGCGCCGGTCCGGACACCTTGCCCGCCGGTTTGCGCGGATGGATGCGTGCGCGCCACAGTGCTTCGCACACGTAGATATTGCCCAGTCCCGCCACGATGCGCTGGTCCAGCAGCATCAGCTTGATGGGCGCAATGCGGCCTTTCAGCGCGGCCTTGAGATGGCCCGCGTCGAAATCCGGGCCGAGCGGTTCCGGCCCCATCGTGGCGAAGGAAGGCCAGTCCGCAAGCGCGTCGCGCGCGACCAGATCGACCCAGCCGAACCGGCGCGGATCGCACAGGGCGAGATGATGGGTGGCAGTTTCCAGTTCCAGATGGTCGTGCCTGTCCCGCGCGTCGGGATCGATCCGCCAGCGCCCGCTCATGCCAAGATGAAAGATCAGCGTATGGTCGCGGTCGGTATGGACCAGACCGAACTTCGCGCGGCGGCCCAGCCCCGTCACGCGCGCGCCGGTCAGCATCTGCACCAGGTCTTGCGGGAAGGGGCGGCGCATGTCGGGCCGATTCACGCGCACGGCGGTGATGGCCTGCCCTTCCAGCACGCGCGCCAACCCGCGCACGGTGGTTTCGACTTCGGGAAGTTCGGGAATTGCGTGATACCTCGACTGGGGCTGGCCGGCCCCGACCATCCCTGCTTGCGCCCGGCAAGGCAATCATTTTGCGCAAAACCGTGCGGCCCCTTGCGCGTGGCCACGTTGCCCGTAAGGCTGCGCATCCATGAACGACACAGTTTCCTTCGGCTACCAGGATATCGCCCCGCACGAAAAGACCGAACGTGTCGGCGAGGTGTTCAGCAAGGTCGCGGCAAAATACGACCTGATGAACGATGTGATGTCGGGCGGCATGCACCGACTGTGGAAAGACCGGTTCGTGCGCCGGGTGAAGCCGCAGCCGGACGAGGCCATTCTCGACATGGCGGGCGGCACGGGCGACATCGCTTTCAGGATGGCAGCGCGCGGGGCCAGCGTGACGGTGGCTGACATCAATCAGGAAATGCTGGACGTTGGCGTCGAACGCGCGATGGAGCGCGGAATAGACGGCCTGGTCTGGTCGCGGCAGAACGCGGAAACGCTCGAGTATCCGGCGCGCAGTTTCGATGCCTATACGATCGTGTTCGGTATCCGCAACGTGACCGATATCCCCGCCGCGCTGGCCGAAGCCCATCGCGTGCTGAAGCATGGCGGGCGGTTCTTCTGCATGGAGTTTTCGACCACCACCTGGCCGGGTTTCAAGGATGTGTACGACGCCTATTCGCACCGCGTCATGCCGCAGATGGGCAGGCTGATCGCGCAGGATGAGGAAAGCTATCGCTACCTTGCCGAATCGATCCGCCGCTTTCCGCCAATGCCGCAATTCGATGCGATGATTTCGGAGGCTGGCTTTGCGAATACCAGGGTGGAAGCGATCGTGGGTGGTGCTGTTGCGATCCATTCCGGGTGGAAAGTGTGATCTTGTTTGAGTGCGCTCCGGACATCCGTCCTCCGCTTGCTGTTCCGTCCCGCTCCCCCTCCCGGCCACCCACGGGAGTATCCTTATCGGGTGGCCGGGAGGGGGAGCGGGACGAAACAGCACCAAGCGTCAGCGAGCAACTAAAACGCTCAGATGAATTCGACTTGGAGCCCCAGGTTGCGCCATGCCGATGACCCGCCCCGCCACGCACATTCTGCGACTGCTCGGTTGGGGTCGCACGCTGGCGAAGCATGGTGCGCTGCGCGGAATCGAGCGCGATCCGAATACGCCGCCGCCGGTGCGCCGCCTGATGCGTATCGCCCGGTTCGGCACGCGCCAGCCCGCCGTGCCCGATTACGCCGAAGCATTCCGCGCTATCGGCCCTGCCGCGATCAAGCTGGGGCAATCGCTCGCCACGCGGCCCGATATCGTGGGCGAGGAAGCGACCGCCAACCTGCTGTCGTTGCAAGACGATCTGCCGCCTGTTCCCTTCGACAGCATCCGCGCCGTCGTCGAAACCAGCTTCGGCCGCCCGCTCGACGCGCTGTTTAAGCATTTCGACGAGGTGCCGGTGGGTGCGGCTTCCATCGCGCAAGTCCATCGCGCAACCACCACCGACGGGCGTGATGTCGCGGTGAAAGTGCTGCGCCCTGCCATCCGCGAGAAATTCGCGCGCGACCTGAAAACCTATCACTGGGCCGCGGCGCATCTGGAAGCGATGGGCGGGGAAGCGCAGCGGCTGCGCCCGCGCCTGACCATCGCCAATTTCGAACGCTGGACCAATCGCGAGCTGGACCTGCGGCGCGAGGCAGCGTCGGCCAGCGAACTGGCGCAGGCGATGCGCGCGGTCGAGGGCTTCGACATTCCCGACATTGACTGGGACCGTACCAATGGTCGCGTGATGACCGTGGCATGGGTTGACGGTGTCAAGATCAGCAACCGAGAAGCCCTGCTGGCGGCAGGGCATGACCTGCCCGATCTGGCGCAGCGGCTGGTGCTGGCATTCTTGCGCCAGGCGATCAGCGCCGGGTTCTTCCATGCCGACATGCACCAGGGCAATCTGTTCGTGCGCGCGGACGGTACCATCGTCGCCATCGATTTCGGCATCATGGGCCGCATCGACCGGCAAGCGCGGGCGTGGCTGGCGGAGATCCTCTACGGCTTGACCACCGGCAATTACCGGCGTGTGGCGGAAATCCATTTCGAGGCGCGCTATGTGCCCAGCTATCATTCGGTCGACGAATTCGCGACGGCGCTGCGTGCGGTGGGCGAGCCGATGCGCGGCAAACCCGTCAGCGAGCTGTCGGTCGGCCAGATGCTCGACGGGCTGTTCGCCATCACCCGCGATTTCGACATGCAGACGCAGCCGCATTTGCTGCTCCTGCAAAAGACGATGGTGATGGTCGAGGGCATAGCCACCTCGCTCGATCCCGAGATCAACATGTGGGACGTTGGCGCGCCCTATATCCGCGAATGGATTCGCGACGAGCTGGGGCCGGAATCCGCCATTGCCGAACGAATCAAGGCGGATACCGACACTTTGCTGCGCCTGCCCAGTCTGATCCGCCGTATCGAGGACCGGTTTCCGGCAAAGGGCGGCGCGCCCGAACCGCCGCCGCTGCCCAAGGTCGAACTGATGTGGGAACGCCGCAAGCGCGAGGGGCGCGGCGTGTTCGGCTATGTGCTGGCCGGTGCAGCGGGCGCGGCAATAGCAGGCGGCGCGGCGCTGACGGGCTGGCTGGGTTAGACCCCGGGCGGGACTCCGGGCTGGACCGCAGTTTTGCGCGGCAGGCGCGACCAGGCGATCAGGCAGGCGGCAACCGTCATCGCCTCCATTGCCATGCCCGTCCAGAACAGCGGCACGGTGCCGTCCGCCACGATACTGACCGCGCGCCCGACAAAGGCGATGGCGAACAGCGCGGCCGGCACCAGCAGGATGGTGCCGTTCCTGCGCCATGTGCCCAGCATGATGCAGCCACCGCCGACCACGAAGAACGCGGTGAAATCCGCGCGCAGGGCGGCCAGTCCGCTGCTGTCGGTGGCGGTCAGGCCGAATCCGGCGGCACTGCTGGCGGGATTGATCAGGAACCCGATGCCGATGACGGCAAACAGCAGTCCCAGCAGGAACAGGGCGGCGGTCAGGATCAGGCGCATGATATTCTCCGGTGAAACGCAGGATGGTCTAGACGCCGCTAACCCTGTCTGGGAACCGAAAACCTAACCAGGAAGCCGTCATCACGGGGCTGGCAGGTGCGGGCGTGTGACGCTACGCTGCTCGCTATCGTGCCGTCCGAACACAGGAACACCTCTACCCGATGACCGAGAACGCCTTACGCATATTGCTGATCGTGGGTGGCGGTATCGCAGCGTATAAATCGTGCGAACTGGTGCGGCTTGTCCGGCGGGGCGGGGCGGAGGTGACATGCGTGGTGACGCAGGGCGGGCAGCAATTCGTCACGCCGATGTCGCTCGCCGCGTTAAGTGAAAATCCCGTTTATACCACGCTGTGGGATCTGAAGAATGAGGCGGAGATGGGGCATATCCAGTTGAGCCGCGAGGCGGATCTGGTGGTGGTCTGCCCGGCGACGGCAAACATGCTGGCCAAGATGACGGCGGGTATCGCTGACGATCTGGCGACAACGCTGGTCCTGGCGACCGACAAGCCGGTGATGGTGGTGCCCGCGATGAATGTGCGGATGTGGCAGCACGCCGCGACACAGCGCAATGTCGAATGGCTGCGCCATGCGGGCGTCGATGTCATTGACCCCGATGCAGGCGCGATGGCATGCGGCGAATTCGGCCCTGGCCGTTTGCCCGACCCCGAGATTATCTGGGCCGAAATTGCCGCACGGTTCGGGCTGGTCGCGGATTGCGCGCCTGAAGACTTCGGCGAGGACTTTGGCGAAGAGCTGCATGATGGCGAAGCGGCAACACCCGCCCCTGCCAAGGGTGGCTTGGGTGGTCTGTTGTCCTCGCTGATCGCGCGCACCGCGCCCAGGGAAGAAACGGACGTTGCTGCTGCCCAAGCAAATTCAGGCGGCCCCATTCTGGCAGGCAAGGGCTCTGCATCCTCCGCCCCCCCGACGGACCGCGATGCGCTGAACCATACCGTGGTAACGGGCGCGGGGGCTGCGCTGCCCGAACCGACCGGGGTCAACCCCTACACGGATGACGGCTTCGATCCGTTGGCGGGGCAACCCGACTTTCAAACCAATATCGAGCATCGCCCGCTTTACGGCAGTCATGTGCTGGTGACGGCGGGGCCGACACACGAGCCGATCGACCCGGTGCGCTACCTCGCCAACCGGTCAAGCGGGAAGCAGGGGTTTGCGATTGCCGCGGCCGCTGCGGCACAAGGCGCGCGGGTGACCTTGGTGGCGGGACCGGTCGCGCTGGCGACACCGCCGGGCGTGGACCGCGTCGATGTCGAATCGGCGCGCGAGATGGCTGCGGCGGTGAAAGAGGCGCTGCCTGCCGATATCGCGATCATGGCGGCGGCGGTCTCGGACTGGCGCTCCAGAGACTACGCCGACACCAAGATGAAGAAACGCGGCGCGGCTCCGCCCGCACTGATGCTGGCGGAAAACCCGGACATTCTTGCGACGGTGGCCAGCGGCAACCGGCGCCCGACGCTGCTGATCGGGTTTGCGGCGGAAACCGACGACCTGATCGCCAATGCGAAGACCAAGCGCACGCGCAAGGGCGTGGACTGGATCGTCGCCAACGATGTCTCGGGTGCGCCGGGCGACAGCGTGATGGGCGGCGACACCAACACCGTGCATATCGTATCGGAGAAGCGGGTGGAGCGGCTCGACACCATGTCCAAACAGGCGGTCGCGCGCGAACTGGTCATGCGGGCGGCAGAGGCGCTGGTGGAGATGCGCGAGAATACAGGGTTTGCCGATGATGACTGAAGTGGCCGTGCAAATTACGCGCCTGCCGCATAGCCAGGGGCTGGACCTGCCGCATTACGCGACGGACGGCGCGGCGGGGATGGATGTGCGCGCGGCACAGGACATGACGCTTGCGGTCGGGGCGTGTGCGGCGGTGGCAACGGGGCTCGCGGTGGCGATACCCGACGGGTTCGAGATACAGGTGCGCCCGCGTTCGGGCCTTGCATTGAGGCACGGCATTTCGGTGCCCAACGCGCCCGGCACCATCGACAGCGATTATCGCGGCGAGCTGAAAGTGATCCTCATCAATCATGGTGGCGAACCGTTCGCCATCGCACGCGGCGACCGTATCGCGCAACTGGTGCTGGCACCGGTTACGCGGGCGCGGTGGTCAGAAGTCGCGACGCTGGATGATACGGCGCGTGGTGCGGGCGGGTTCGGGTCCACCGGCGGATCGGGCGCGCTGGTATGAGCGGGCTCTTGAGCCTCGGCCCCGGCCTGCTGGTGCTGGCGTTGCTGGTACTGATGGTGTGGGTCGTCGTGCTGGTGATGCTGGCCGGCTGGATCATGCTGTTCCTGCGCAGCCGCCACGGCTGGGCGCTGTTCGACTGGCGCACCATTGCCATCCCGTTCGTCGGCCTGATCGCCGCGATCCAGCTTGGCAATTACCTGCTCGACCTGCTGGGCAGCGCGATAGACGGCGGTGGCGCGGCCGAACTGGCGTTTCCAAGCGCCTTCCTGATCGGCTCGGTCGCCATCGGCGTCGGCATTGCTGCCGTCAGGGCGCGGGGTGGGTAGGCGGCCCGCCGCAAGCATCAATCGATGCGGCGCACCTTCGTTTCCTCCGGCTTGATCGAAATGCGGAGCGTTTCACCCGAATTGCCGGGGAAGTCGGTGAACATGGCTTCGACCAGGTTGGGAACCAGATATTGCAGGCGCCTGGATGTGCTCATCGCTTCGGCCTTGCCTTCGAACAGGCGTTGGCCATTGCCCGCATCGTCGATCTTAAGGTCGATCCCGCTGGTATAGACCGTCTGGCTGCGAATGCGCGGCCCGCCGAAGAAGGCGCTGTTGAAGCCGTAGCCCCATGCGCCGGCGCCGTAGAACCCGCGGCCATAGCCAATACGCGAACGGTAGAACGGACGATAGCCGAACCCATACCATGGACTGAAGAAGGGATCGTGGAAACCGGTGTCCCGAATGCGTTCGCGGCCCTGGTCCACACCGTAATCGAAGCGGACCAGCAGGTTCGCCGTTTCGGGTGTTGCAGCCTGGACATAGCCCAGACGCTGCATCTCGCCTTCCACGATGTCGGCATATTGCGCAAATTCCAGCCCGCCCGCGAGTTTGGGATCGTCCGCTACCACCGCGAAGGATTGGCCCTGCGGCGCTGGCAGCGCGCTTTCGAACCGCTTCACATCGGCGCGGAAGGGCGTGGTGCAGGCCGCCAGCGTGCCGACGGCAAGGGACAGCGTCGCCAGCTTGGCGATGCGTCCGGTGGTGATGGAAAATACGGTCATGTTTTGCGTCCCTTATCGGCTCGGCAAGGCGTCAGAAACTGCGCGCGGAGCCTTCTGTTTATACGTCCTGATGCACCGATTGGTTTCATGCGGCGGCGCCAGCGATCGATTGAATGTGCACGTGATAGACCCTCCGGCGTGAACCCGGATTGAATGACACCTGTAACAATAGCTAAGCGGTTGAAGGGGTTAACCGCGTACCAGACCCAGTGCTTCATAAGCCGAGGCGAGCGTCGGTGCGGCCATTTCTCGCGCCTTGGCTGCACCGCGTGCGAGCAACGCATCCAGCGTCTCGCCATCGTCCTTCAGCTCGCGGAAGCGGGCGGAGATCGGCGCAAGCGTTTCGACCAGCACTTCGCCGAGCGCTGGCTTGAACCGCCCGAACCCTTCGCCGCCATAGGTCGCCAGCACATCGTCGATGCCCTGGTCGGTCACCGCGGCATAGATCGTCACCAGATTGAGCGCTTCGGCCCGGCCTTCAAGTCCTTCGGCATCGCCGGGCAGCGGTTCGGGATCGGTCTTGGCCTTTTTCACCTTTTTCATGATGGTATCCGGATCGTCGGCCAGGTTGATGCGGCTCATGTCGCTCGCGTCGGACTTGCCCATCTTCTGCGATCCGTCGCGCAGGCTCATGATACGGGCGGCGGCCGGGGGCACGATAGCTTCGGGCAGGGTAAAAACGGGTGCGTCCTCGCGCGCGAAATCGCTGTTGAATTTCTGTGCAATGTCGCGGGCCAGCTCCAGATGCTGGCGCTGGTCATCGCCGACAGGCACGTGCGTTGCGTGATAGAGCAGCACGTCGGCGGCTTGCAGCACCGGATAGGTGAACAGCGCCGCGCTTGCGCCCTCGCGGTTCTTGCCGGACTTTTCCTTGAACTGCGTCATGCGGTTCAGCCACCCCATCCGCGCGGTACCGTTAAGCAGCCACTGCAATTCGGCATGGGCGGGCACTTGTGCCTGGTTGAACAGGATGGAGCGCGCGGGGTCGATCCCGCAGGCGACCAGCACCGCTGTCATCTCGTATGTGCAGGCCCGCAATTCCTGCGGCGAATGCGGCACCGAGATGGCGTGCAGGTCGGCGAGGAAGAACAGGCACTCGCTGCCGTCCTCCATGCTGTCCTGCATCCGTGCCCAGTTGCGGATTGCGCCCAGATAGTTGCCTAGGTGCAGATTGCCCGAAGGCTTGATACCGGAAACAACGCGCATGGGTCTTACGAGGCTCGCTTTGAAGTGAGGGCGGCGATGCGCTGCCGGTCGATGGCGCCGGTGGCGAAGGCGACGCCGAAATAGACGATGCCCGCGCATAGCACGAGCACCAGCAACGCGCCCAGTCTTTCGAGCAGCCCCGCCGCATACCATCCCGCCAGCAGGTCGCGCGCGAACCACAGCGCGACGCCCATTGCGGCGGCAGCGACGAGCTGTCGCCCGATGCGCAACATTAGCGCGCCCGGTACGCGGTAATAGTCGCGCCGCACCAGCACGGCGTAGAGGAAGCCGACATTGATCCACGCGCCCACCACGCTGGCCCATGCCACGCCGACCACACCGAAGCGTTGCAGGAAGGCAATGTTGAACGCGACGAAGACAGCAAGCGAGATGAAGGCGGCATAGACCGGCGTTCGCGTGTCCGAGCGCGCGTAGAAATTGGGCACCAGAACCTTCACCAGCACATAGGCGGGCAGGCCGACCACCAGCGCGGCCAGCACCTGTCCGGTCGCGGCGGCATCGGCAAGGTCGAACCGCCCGCCCTGGAAGATCATGGTGACAAACGGCGTCGCACACAGGGCCAGCGCGACGGCGGCGGGAATGGTCAGCAACATGGCCAGCTCAATAGCGTCGGACTGGATGCGCGCCGCGCCTTCGCGGTTGTTCGCCCCGACGAAGCGCGACAGGGTGGGCAGGATCGCTGTGCTCAGCGCAATGCCGATAATACCCAGCGGCAGCTGGTTGAGCCGGTCGGCATAATTCATGTGGCTGACCGAGCCGCTGGCGAGCTGGTTGAGGAAATAGAGCTGGACCAGCGTGTTGATCTGGTACGCGCCGCCGCCAATGGCTGCGGGCAGGGCGATGGTCGCCATGCGCTTCACTTCGGGTGTCAGTTTCGGGCGCTGGATACGCGGGCGGAACCCCTCGACGCGGACCCAGTAATACAGCCACGCAAGCTGCATCACACCCGCCCCGGTCACCGCCCAGGCGATGCCGTAGGCGACCTGGCTTACGGAAGCGCCGGTGGCCGCCATCCAGCGTTCGCCGACCAGCAGCGCCGCGATCAGCACGACATTGAGGATGATCGGGAAACTGGCACCGGGCGCAAAACGGCTGACCGCGTTCAGCATCCCGGTGAACAGCGTCACCAGGCTGACCAGCACGATATAGGGAAACATGATACGTGCCAGATCGATGGCCATGTCATGTTCCACGGGGTCGACCGGCTTGTCTGCCAGCAGCCAGATGACACCCGGCATGGCGATCAGGAAAACCGCCACCAGCGCAATCAGCACCGGCAGGAAAACGCCCAGCACATCGTTGCTGAAGCTGCGCGCGCTTTCCAGTCCCTGCTCTTTGCCCCCTCCAATCTCGCCCGACCCGTGCAGCCGCTTGGAGAACATCGGTACGAAAGCAGCCGAAAACGCCCCTTCGGCAAACAGACGGCGGAAGACGTTGGGGATGATGAACGCCTGGAACCAGGCATCGGTCACTGCATTCGCGCCCAGCACCCGGCTGAAGATCATCTCGCGCGCCATGCCGGCGACGCGGCTGACCATCGTCAACCCGCCGATCGTACCGACATGCTTGAGGAGGCTCACGGCGCGAGCTTCCTATCTATCGCAAGTCAGGACGCGCTTCAGGCCTGGCCAGCAGGCGCGACATCGCTGCCACCTTCGCCTTCGGCCTGCTGGGCCTGCATCCGCTGTGCATAGAGGCCGTTAAAATCGACCGGGTCGAGCATCAGCGGCTGGAACCCGGTGTCGCGCGTGGCATCCGCAATGACGCGGCGGGCGAACGGGAACAGCAGGCGCGGGGCCTCCGCATACAGGAAAGCGTGCGCGTGGTCTTCGGGCAGGTTGCGCATGCCGACGAGGCCGCAATAAGCCAGTTCGACCAAATAGAGGCTGCCCTTGTCGCATTTCGCATCGACGGTAATTTTGAGTTCGACCTCGTGAATCTCGTCGTTCACGGCCTTCGCGCCGATGTTGAATTGCAGGTCGATCTGCGGCTTGTCTTCCCACTGGAAGGATTCGGGCGCCTGCGGGTTCTCGACCGACAGGTCCTTGATATATTGCGACAGCAGGCCCGCGACCGGCTGTGTATCGGCACCGTTGGGCGCCGGGTCCATGTTGAGGTCGGTCAAGATATCGCCATCGGCCATGTGGGTGGTATTCCTGTCGTGCTGGAGTGGTTGCCGCGCGCAGATGCAGCGTTGCGTGAGCGCGTAGCAGCCGGTCGTGCGCCCCGCAATGTCCGTCGCGCCGGTGCGGCAGCGCGCCCCGCCTCGATAGCCGCCCCCGTTGCGGGTTTGTAATCGCTGCCTATGTAGGGCAGGAGATACGCACATCGTTTCGTAACAGGTAAGCCTTCGTGATAGTCCAGATCGTCATCCTCGCCATCATCGCCGCCGTGCTCGGGTACAAGCTGTATTCGGTGCTGGGCCGCCGCGCAGAGCACGAGGAAGAGTCTATTGCGCCACCCCGTGACAGTCAGACCCGCGATAACCAGCAAATCAATACGCCTGCCGCCGGTGCACCGGTCGCGGCCTTGCCCGAACAGCGCGCACCGCGCGTGCTCCCTGCCGTCGAACAGGGCGTTCGCGCCATTGCGGCGGCGGACAGCCGGTTCGATATCAGCAGTTTCGTCGAAGGGGCCAAGGGTGCCTACGCAATGGTGCTGGAAGCGTTTTGGGAAGGCGATCGCGAAACGCTGCGCGAGCTGTGCGACAACGACGTTTATGCCAGCTTCGATGCAGCTATCACGGCGCGCGAGGATGCGGGTGAAACACTCGACAACCGGCTGGTTCGGATCGAGGAAGCGGTGATCGACCGGGCACAGATCGACGGACGCACTGCGCGCATCGCCGTGCGTTTCGTGGCCGATATCGCCGCTGTCACCCGCGACAGCGAGGGCACCGTTATCGCCGGTTCGCTGGACGATGCCATCGAAAGCCGCGACGTCTGGACCTTCATGCGCGACGTGAAGGCGGACGATCTGAACTGGGTGCTCGACGAAACCGACGAAGGCTGAGACCCTTGCTGCGCTATGCAACCGCGCTGATCGCCGCGTTGGTGCTGGCAGGATGCAATGCGGTAGTCCCACCGTCTGCCAGCGCCCCTGTCATCGGCGCCTCGACCGTTACTGCACCCGTTGCCGCGACGTCAGCCGCCCTGCTTGGGATATCGCTCGCGTCACCTTTCGTCGTGCGGCAAGACGATGCCGAGGGGGCCTTGCGGTCGTTCCGCGAATCCTGCCCCGTCGTGCTAAGACGCGACGATCGCTCCGCCTTGACGACGCGCGATGACTGGCGCGCGCCGTGCGCTGCCGCCGCGCAGGTCACCAGCGACCCCGCCGGGTTCTTCGCGCGCCATTTCATCCCCGTCACCGTGGGCACGGGCGAAGCCTTCGCCACCGGCTATTTCGAACCTGAGATCGCCGGATCGCGCACCCGACGCCCCGGCTTCGACGTGCCGGTCTATGGTGTGCCGGACGATCTGGTGCGTCGCTGGCCCGCCGACCTGCCCGAAGCGGAACGGACCGGTCGACCGCCGCTTGTCCGCCTGCTGCCCGATGGCACCACCACCCGCTATTACGACCGCACCGCGATCGAGGAAGGCGCGCTGGCCGGACGCGGGCTGGAAATTGCGTGGGCCGCCGATCCGGTCGAAATGTTCTTCCTGCAAATCCAGGGGTCGGGTCGTCTCGTCTCACCCGAGGGCGAGGTCATCCGCATCGGCTATGCCGGCCAGAACGGCCATGGCTATACCGGCATTGGCGGCCTGATGCGCGAACGCGGGCTGCTGGGCGACGGGCCTGGACAATATGCCGGATCGATGCAGGGCATCATGGCCTATATCCGCGAAAACCCTGAAGCCGGGCAGGCATTGATGCGCGAGAATGCCAGCTGGGTGTTCTTCCGCGAATTGACCGGGGACGGCCCGCTGGGATCGCTCGGCATCCCGGTGCGCGGCGAAAGCTCGGTTGCGGTCGATCCCAACTTCGTTCCCTATGGCGCGCCGGTTGTGCTGGCAATGGATCGCCCCGAAGCCAGCGGCATGTGGATCGCGCAGGACACCGGCGGCGCGATCAAGGGCGCGAACCGCTTCGACACGTTCTGGGGCGCGGGCGAACGCGCGCGAACCATCGCGGGCGGCATGAGCGCGCGGGGCCGCGCCACCATCCTGCTGCCCAGCGCCGCCGCGCGCCGCCTGCTGAAAAAATGAAAAAGCCACGCGGGCTGTCGGACGACGAAGCGGCGGCATGGGATGCAGTCACGCGAACGGTGGAGGCGTTCTCACGTGAGTCGTCGCAAGGGTCTTTGTCTGGTGCTGTGTCGTCCCGCTCCCCCTCCCGACCACGCATTCCTGTTGGGGACGCTTCGGACATCCGTCCTCCGCTTGCTGTTCCGTCCCGCTCCCCCTCCCGACCACCCACGGGATTGTCCTTATCGGGTGGTCGGGAGGGGGCGCGGGACGGCACAGCCCCCGAGCGTCAGCGAGCCAACAACAACGCGACGCTGGACGGCCATCGTGACCGCCGCCTGAAATCGGGCCGCACCGATCCGGACTTCTCGCTCGACCTGCACGGCCATACGCTGGACGCCGCATGGCACCGGCTCGACAGCGGGTTGGCGCAGGCCAAGGCAATGGGCGCGCGCGTGGTGCTGGTTGTCACGGGCAAGCCGCGCCCGGTCGATGCGCGCCGACCGTGGCTCCAGCCGCGGCGCGATACGCGCCAAGATCCTCGACTGGCTCGCCGCCGGCCCCCACGCAAACGACATCGCCGCCATCCGCCGCGCCCATCGCAGGCATGGCGGCGAAGGCGCGCTCTATCTCGTGTTGCGGCGGCGGTAGGGAGAAGGAAGCACTAGAGGTCGGGAGGCTGGCGAAACAAGCCGATGACGAACAGCAACCAGCCAAGGGTCATCGCGCCGCTGCCTGCGAGCACCAGAGCGGATATGAACTGTTCTGTTCCTGCATCTGCACGGTAGCCCGCACCGGCGATAGGCACCATGGATGATGCGCCAGTGATCGCCGCGCCGGTCAGGCCGATCCACAGCACATACATGCCGACGATGATCGCCCAGCGTGCCAGTCCGGAAACCAGCGGCGACAGATTCGCCCAACGCCAGACCGCGCCGGTCACCATCAGTGCGGTTCCCGATTGCACTGCGGTGAGATGGGCCGACAGCGCCATGCGCGGATTGGCGAAATCCTGCACCACAGCTCCTTGCAACAGGCCCAGCAGGAACAGCACCGCGCCTGCTTGTATCAACGTCCGCTGTCCGGCCTCGAGCGTCATGGGCGTATCGTCCTTATCCGCATTGCGCGCGGTGCAGCAGTTTCTGGTCGGCCAGCACCAGCGCCATCATCGCGGCGACGACGGGCGCGCCGCGGATGCCGACGCAGGGGTCGTGACGACCCTTGGTGCGCAGCTGCGTGTCCTCGCCGTCGCGGGTGATCGTGTCCACCGGCGTCAGGATCGAGCTGGTCGGTTTGAACGCGACGCGGCATACCACCGGTTGCCCGGTCGAGATGCCGCCCGACACGCCGCCCGCATGGTTGGCTTCGAATGCCGGGCCACCCGGACCACGCCGCATCGGGTCAGCGTTCTCCTCCCCGCTCAGCTCTGCCGCGCCGAAGCCGTCGCCGATTTCCACGCCCTTCACCGCGTTGATGCTCATCATTGCGGCGGCAAGTTCGGCGTCCAGCTTGGCATAGACGGGGGCGCCCCAGCCTGGGGGCACACCTGTCGCCACGCATTCGACCACCGCACCCAGCGACGAACCGGCCTTGCGCGCGGTGTCGATCAGGCTCTCCCACCGCTGCGCCGCGGCGGCGTCGGGGCAGAAGAACGGGTTGCGGTCGATCTCGGCGAAATCCATCGCTTGGCGGTCGATCTCGTCGGTGCCGATCTGGCTGACATAGGCGGTGATCGTCACATCGGGCACCACCAGCCGCGCCACCGCGCCCGCCGCCACCCGCGCCGCCGTTTCGCGCGCGCTCGACCGCCCGCCACCGCGATAGTCGCGGAACCCGTATTTCGCGTCATAGGCATAGTCGGCATGGCCGGGGCGATAGGCCTTGGCGACTTCGGAATAGTCCTTGCTGCGCTGGTCGGTGTTTTCGATCTGGAGCGCGATCGGGGTGCCGGTGGTACGCTGTATGCCGTCAGGGGCTTCGAACACGCCCGAAAGGATGCGGACCGCATCGGGTTCGCGCCGCTGCGTGGTGAAGCGGTTCTGGCCCGGACGGCGCGCGTCGAGGAAGGGCTGGATATCGGCTTCGCTCAGCGCCAGCCCCGGCGGGCACCCGTCGACCACCGCGCCAAGTGCCGGTCCGTGGCTTTCGCCCCAGGTGGTGAAGCGGAAGATCCGCCCGAATGTGTTCCAGCTCATGCCCGCGCTTGTGCGCGAGGCAGGCGGCGCTGTCCACGGTCCAGGACACCATGCATTTCCTACAGGCGGATTGGCTGGCATAGGGGGCGAATGATTTGCTTTGCTCCTCGTCGCGCTTTTCATTTGCCGGACGTTTCACCGATAGATGCGGGCCAAAGTCCACACATCGGAAAAAATCGCGGCGTTGGCCTAAACTTCCCTAAACTTCCGCGCAGGTTTGCGGACAATCCCGAACTGCTGGACGACGCGCTATGATTGCGAAACTGAAAGGTCTGCTGGACGAAACCGGCGCGGACTGGGCGGTGATCGACGTCGCGGGTGTCGGTTACCTCGTGCATTGCAGCACTAAGACGCTAGCGGCGCTGGGAGAAACGGGCGAGGGCTGCACGCTCTATACGGACTTGCAGGTGAGCGAGAACGACATGCGGCTGCTCGGTTTTGCGGAGGCTGCGGAGCGCGACTGGTTCCGCCTGCTGACCGGGGTGCAGGGGGTGGGCAGCAAGGTCGCGCTGGCGATCCTGTCGGCACTGTCTACGGCGGAAGTGCAGGCGGCATGTGCGGGCGGTGATGCAGCGACCGTGGCGCGGGCGCAGGGCGTGGGTCCGAAACTGGCGGGGCGGATCGTCAACGAATTGAAGGACAAGGCCGGCGCACTCCCCCCCGGTCCGGGCGGCACGAGTTTCGCAGCCCCAGCCGCTGGGGCCAGCGCCGATGCCGTCAGCGCGCTGGAAAACCTCGGCTTCAAACCCGCCACCGCCGCCCGCGCCGTCGCCGCCGCCACAGGGGAACTCGGCGAGGGGGCGGAGGAGGGCGAACTGATCCGTGTGGCGTTGAAGAAGGCAGCGGGGTGATGAGGGCTGTCGCGCGAACCCGTCATCTTGAACTCGGTTCAGGATCCATCTTGCCTCAGGTTCGAAGCAACCGGCTCCATCCCCAACGCGGGTGCCAAGTCGTGCCAGTCGGGGTTCTCGCTTTCGATCAGATTGATCTTCCATTGCCGGTGCCAGTTCTTAAGCTGTTTCTCTCGCGTGATGGCTGCGTCCATGTCACCGAGTATCTCGAAGCGGACGAGATGAAACACGGCGTGGCGAGCAACAAAGCCCCGCGTTTCGCCGCTGCGGTGTTGGTACAGTCTGCCGAGAAGGTCGCTGGTCACGCTGATGTACAACGTCCCTCGCGGCTGGCTGGCGAGGATATAGACGCTGGGGTGGCGTTCGGT
Source organism: uncultured Alphaproteobacteria bacterium (assembly GCA_963838735.1). Taxonomy (GTDB): domain Bacteria; phylum Pseudomonadota; class Alphaproteobacteria; order Sphingomonadales; family Sphingomonadaceae; genus Parerythrobacter_A. The sequence goes on along the minus strand of CAWISG010000004.1, from coordinate 258,759 downwards.
CGACATGGTACTGAGCCCGCCGCGCAATGGATGCTGAAACAAGTTCAGCATGACGGTAGGAGGCGTAGATGACTGACCCCGCCCCCCTCCACACTCCCGACCGCCAGCCCGACGATCCCGACGCCGCGCTGCGCCCCAAGTCGCTGGCCGAGTTCGTCGGGCAGGAGGCGGCGCGGGATAATCTGCGGGTGTTTCATCGAGTCCGCAAAGTCGCGGGGTGAAGCGATGGACCATGTGCTGTTCTTCGGGCCGCCGGGGCTGGGCAAGACCACGCTGGCGCAGATCGTGGCCAAGGAGCTAGGCGTCGGCTTTCGCGCCACCAGCGGGCCGGTGATCGGCAAGCCGGGCGATCTGGCGGCGCTGCTGACCAACCTCGAACCGCACGACGTGTTGTTCATCGACGAGATCCACCGGCTCAATCCCGTGGTCGAGGAGGTGCTGTATCCGGCGATGGAGGACCGCGCGCTCGATCTCATCATCGGCGAAGGCCCGTCGGCGCGCAGCGTGCGGATCGACCTGCCGCCCTTCACGCTGGTCGGCGCAACGACGCGGCAGGGGCTGCTGACCACGCCGCTGCGCGACCGCTTCGGCATTCCGGTTCGCCTGACCTTCTATACGCACGAGGAGCTGGACCGGGTGGTGACGCGCGGTGCCGGACTGCTAAGCATGGCGATCCAGCCCGACGGCGCGCGCGAGATCGCCCGGCGCAGCAGGGGTACGCCGCGCGTGGCCGGGCGGCTGATGCGGCGCGTGCGCGACTTTGCGCATGTTGCGGGGGACGGAATGGTGACGAAGGCGGTGGCGGACGATGCCCTGACCCGGCTGGAAATCGACCGGCTGGGCCTGGATGCCATGGACCGGCGTTATCTTTCCATGATTGCCACAACGTACAAGGGCGGCCCGGTTGGCGTGGAAACGCTGGCGGCGGGCCTCAGCGAACCGCGCGATACGGTGGAAGAGGTGATCGAGCCGTTTCTGATCCAGCTGGGTCTGATCGCGCGCACGGCGCGGGGCCGGTGCCTGAACGATGCGGGATGGAATCACCTGGAAATGCAGCCACCGGCGGATGGGGGGGATGGCTCGCAAACCGGGCTTTTCGACACGAACGGGTAAGTTTGGGGTAGGAACCGCGCTCCGTTCGGTTCCGATATGGGACACCTCGCCCCGAACGGCCCTGCGACCCGCATATTATTTGCGTTTTCGGGAGCGGAGCATGGTTAACTCCATTGCAGGATTAAGCTGTTGGTTGCTTCTTGATGCGACAGGGACATGCAGAAGGAGCGGAGCCGCCGCTCTCGATAGCACCCCGAACGTAAATTAAGAGAGCTTGACCATGTCGGTGAAACTGGCCCTGGCGAAATTGTCCGCAACCGCAGCAGGTACCGCCCTGCTCGCCGGTGGTGCAGTGCATGTCGCCGAAAAACAGGTAACGGATACGCCCATCTACAAATCGGGCAAAGTCCAGTCGACCAAGACCCAGCCGGTCAAGTATATCAAGGAACGCCGCACCGCGACGCGCGTCGTGCCCAAGACAGTGGAACGCCAGCGGCGCATTGTCCGGCGCGAAGTGGAATGCGAACCGGTCGGTCCTGGCGACGTGACGATGGCGAACCCGGCGTTGGCCGGTGCAGGCCCGCGTGGCGGGTCGCGGATCATCGGCACGGCAGGCAATCCGGAATGCGCGCCCGCCTATCGCATGGCACTGGCCGCGATACCTGCGCCGCTCGCTCCCTTGCCGCAGCAGCCCTTTCGCGGCGGCGGTGGCGGTGACGGCGGCGTTACGGTGATCGGCGGCAGCGGCGGCTTTGGCGGCGGGCTGGGCGGTGGCTTCTTTGGCGGCTTCTTCGGTGGCGGCGGCGGTGGTTCGGGCGGCAGTGTCGTCGTCTCTTCCACCACGACCACATCGGGTGGGTCCAACTCCTCTTCGGGCGGTTCGACATCCACCGGCGGCAGTTCGACGTCCACCTCCAGCGGCGGTACCAGCGGCACTTCCGGCACCAGCGGCACTTCCGGCACCAGCGGAATCAATATCGACATCGATATTGATAATTCCAGCGGCGGCGGCGGTAGCACATCGACCTCGACCGGCGGTTCATCGACGGGCGGGTTTACGTCCACCACATCGACGGGTGGCTCCTCGACCGGTGGTTTCACCTCCACCTCGTCGACCGGCGGGTCCTCCACATCGACCGGTGGCTTTACCTCGACAAGCACGACGGGCGGCGTCACCTCCACCAGTTCGAGCGGCGGCAGCAGCTCATCCACCGGCGGCGTAACAAGCACGACAGGCGGTGTGACCAGCACGACCGGTGGCGTCACAAGCACCTCGTCTTCGGGCGGATCGGGTGGCAGCTCCTCGAGCTCGTCCAGTTCCTCCAGCTCGTCGAGCTCGTCCAGTTCTTCGAGTTCGGGGAGCTCGGGCGGCATGACACCTGCACCGACCCCCACACCCAAACCGACACCCAAGCCGACGCCGAAGCCGACGCCGAAGCCGACGCACCCCGCCTCGTCTACCGGTGGAACGACGACCGGCGGAAGTTCGGGCTCCGGTTCGTCCTCCAGCAGCAGCTCGTCCAGCTCCAGCAGTTCGTCGAGCTCCTCGTCCTCCGGCGGGGCGACCAGCAGTGGCGCGACCAGCGGCGGGACGACCGGCAACATGACCAGCTCGACCTCGTCCAGCTCGTCTTCGTCCAGCAGCTCCTCGTCGAGCAGCAGTTCCTCGTCTTCGGGCAGCACGTCCGGCACAAGCGGGACCAGCGGAACGTCGGGAACGAGCGGTACTTCGGGCACCAGCGGAACGCCGGTTCCGGCACCGCCCATGATGATCCTGTTCGGCCTGGCCGCAGCGGGCATCCTCGGACGGCGCAAGTTTCTGCCGAAGCGGTCTGCCTAGGCCGTACACCCACACTCCTATTGGCAACACGCCAATTGAAAAGGGCGGCCTTCGAAAAAGGCCGCCCTTCTTGTACCGGCGGTTTATCTCACGGCTGTATCAGGCGGCCAGCTTGCGCAGCACGTAGTGCAGAATGCCGCCGTTGCGGTAATATTCCATCTCGTTCGCGGTATCGATGCGGCACAGTGCGGTGAAGCTGGTCGTGCTGCCACCGGCGTGTGCGACGGCGACTTCGACGTCCTGACCCGGCTCCAGATCGGCGAGGCCCAGGATCGAGAAGCTGTCATCACCGGTCAGGCCCAGCGTTTCGCGCGTATCGCCATCCTTGAACTGCAACGGCAGCACACCCATCCCGACCAGGTTGGAGCGGTGGATGCGTTCGAAGCTCTCCACGATAACGGCCCGCACGCCCAGCAGGGTCGTGCCCTTCGCTGCCCAGTCGCGGCTGGAGCCGGTGCCGTATTCCTTGCCGCCGATCACGACCAGCGGCGTACCGTCGTCGCGGTGCTTCATCGCGGCGTCGTAAATCGCCATCTGTTCGCCGTTATAGGTAGTGTAGCCACCCTCCACACCCGGCACCATTTCGTTCTTGATACGAATGTTGGCGAAGGTGCCGCGCATCATCACCTCGTGGTTGCCACGGCGGCTGCCATAGGAATTGAAGTCGGCCTTCGCGACCTGGTTCTCCATCAGATATTCGCCTGCGGGCGAGTCCGCCTTGATTGCACCGGCGGGGCTGATGTGGTCGGTTGTCACGCTGTCGCCCAGCACGGCCAGCGGCTTTGCATCGTTGATGTCGGTGATCGGATCGGGCGTCATGCCCATCCCGTCGAAATAGGGCGGGTTGGCGATGTAGGTCGAGCCGGGGCGCCACTGGTAGGTATCGGAAGCGGTCACGTCGATCGCCTGCCAATGCTCGTCGCCCTTGGTAACGTCGGCATAGCGGTCCACGAACATCTGCCGGTCGATTGCGCCGGCGCGAACCTTGGCGATGTCGTCGTTGGACGGCCATAGATCGGCCAGCATCACGTCCTTGCCATCCTGGTCCTGCCCCAGCGGTGTCGTGGTGATGTCTTCGGTAACGGTGCCTTTCAACGCATAGGCCACCACCAGCGGCGGGCTGGCGAGAAAATTTGCGCGCACGTCAGGACTGACGCGCCCTTCGAAGTTGCGGTTGCCCGACAGGACGCTGGCGGCGACGAGATCGTTGCCGTTGATCGCCTTGCTGATGGGCGGGGCCAGCGGCCCGGAATTGCCGATGCAGGTGGTGCAGCCATAGCCAACCAGATCGAAGCCGATGGCGTCGAGATGCTCCTGCAAGCCCGCCTTGACGAGGTAATCGGTGACCACCTGCGATCCCGGCGCGAGGCTGGTCTTGACCCACGGTTTGGGCATCAAGCCCTTCTCGTGCGCCTTCTTGGCGACCAGTCCGGCGGCGATCAGCACATCGGGATTGCTGGTGTTTGTACAGCTGGTAATGGCAGCGATAACGACATCGCCGTCGCCGATATCGTGGTCCTTGCCATCGACATCCACGCGCAGCGGCTCGTCCTTGGAATAGATGGATTTCAGGTCGGAATTGAACTGCTCATCCACTTCGGAAAGGATAACCTTGTCCTGCGGCCGTTTGGGTCCGGCGAGGCTTGGGACGACCGAGGCCATGTCGAGATCGAGCGTCTTGGTGAAGACCGGCTCGTTGTCGGGTTCGAACCACATGCCCTGTTCGCGGCTATAGGCTTCGACCAGCGCGATACTTTCCTCGCTCCGGCCCGTCAGGCGTAGATAGTCGAGCGTCTTGTCGTCCGCTCCAAAGAAGCCACAAGTGGCCCCGTATTCGGGAGCCATGTTGGCAATGGTCGCGCGGTCGGCGAGACTAAGATTGGAAACGCCCGGTCCGTAAAACTCGACGAACCGCCCGACCACACCGACTTCGCGCAGCATCTGCACGCAGGTCAGCACCAGGTCGGTGGCGGTCACGCCTTCCGCCATCGTGCCGGTCAGCTTGAAGCCGACGACTTCGGGGATCAGCATGGAAATCGGCTGCCCCAGCATGGCCGCCTCTGCCTCGATACCGCCGACGCCCCAGCCCAGCACGCCGAGACCGTTGATCATGGTGGTGTGGCTGTCCGTGCCGACGCAGGTGTCGGGATAGGCGACCAGACCGCCATCGGCGTCCTCGGACGACCACACACCGCGTCCGATATGTTCCAGGTTCACTTGGTGGCAAATGCCGGTGCCCGGAGGCACGGCGGAGAAGTTTTCGAAACTCTTGCTGCCCCATTTCAGGAAATCGTAGCGTTCGGCATTGCGCTGATATTCCAGCGCCATGTTCGCTTCCATCGCCTTGGGATGGCCGAATTCGTCGACCATGACCGAATGATCGATAACCAGGTCCACGGGCACCTGCGGATTGATGTTGGCAGTATCGCCGCCCAGTTCCGCAATCGCATCGCGCATCGCGGCCAGATCGACCACGCACGGAACACCGGTGAAATCCTGCAACAGCACACGCGCGGGGCGATACTGGATTTCCTTGCCGGTCGCGGGATTCTTCTGCCAGTCGGCCAATGCCTGCGCATCGTCCGTCGAGACGGTGAAGCCGCCATCCTCGAACCGCAGCATGTTTTCCAGCAGCACTTTCAGGCTGAACGGCAGGCGCGACACATCGCCCAGCGTCTTCGATGCCTTGGCGAAGGAGTAATAGGCGTAATTCTTCCCCCCGACGGTGAGTGTCGAGCGGGTGCCGAGCGTGTCCTTGCCGACCTGGGTCATGTGCGGTTTCCTTTGGGTATGAGAGCGGTGCGCGCGTTCCTGCCGCGCGTCCTGAATATGTCGGCGACACCTGCGCGTTCAGGTGCTTTTCGTCAAGGGTTCGCCAGTATTCGGGCGGTGTCACACGGGGCTTTGTGCCAACTACCACGGGCTGCAGTTTTGCTAAGCCGCAACGCTTTGCTGACGCACCGCGATCCAGCATCCGGCCACGATCAGGACGGTGCCCGCCAGAGTGGTCGCGCTTACGCTTTCCGCAAAGAAAACCCAGCCGAGCGCGCTGGCCCACGCGAAACTGCTATATTCGATGGGCACCAGCACCTGCGCCTCGGCGCGGGCATAGGCCCAGGTAATCGCCAGCGACGCCGCCACCGTCAGGATGCCCGCCGACAGCAGGAGCAGCGCGGTGTGCGGATCTGGCATGGTGAACGCAAACGGCAAAGCCGGCGCGAACAGCAGAAAACCCACGCCGCCGTGAAACGCGGTGGCTTCCAGCGGCCCCGCCACCAGGGCCTGTTGCCGGATGATGATGAAGTTCCAGGCATAGAGCGTTGCGGAAAAGAGCAGCGCGGCCAGGCCCTTCACGGTCTCCGTATCCGCCGTCACGGCACCGAGCCGTCCGGAGACGATGACGACGGTTCCGGCAAAGCCGATCAGCGAACCCCACACCGCCTTTGGCGCGATCGTTTCGCCGAGCAGTACCTTCGCCAGATACAGCGCGAGCAACGGCGCGACGAAGGAGATGGCGATGGCTTCCGCAATTGGCAGCTTGGTCAGCGCGTAGAAGAACGAGAACGCCATCACGGCGGAAACCGTCCCGCGCAGCAGGTGCAGCCGCAGGACCGGCGGGGCGGGCCAGCGTCCTCCGCGCAGCAGCCACACCGGCATCGCCAGCGTTGCCGCAAAGCCGGACCGTAGCACCGATGCGCTATACGCCCCGATTGCCAGTGCCGCGCCCTTCATTGCGGCATCCATTACGGACAAACACGCTACACCGAACAGGGCCGCCAGCAAGGGCCAGAAATGCGGATGGCGCGTCATGCCGCCTGCCCTAGATGCGCATGCCGCCAGCGTCATCCGGCGCGTTGTCATTCAGCCCGCATAAAGCGGCGCGGTTTGATAGTTCGTATCGACCGGGCTATGCTCGGCAAACCGAGCAGGTTAGATTTTACACGGGGCCGCGAATGCATTTTTCTTCCATCCTGAAGCGCGCATTGCCACATGTTGCCATTATTTCGGGCGCTACGCTGTTGTCGGCTACGGCTGGCGCGCAGACTACGCCGCAAAACATCCTGCCACAGAAAGCCGAGATCCAGGAACAGAGCGTCGAGGCCGATAGCGGCGCGTTCGTTTCCGAACCCGTGGTGCAGGCAATCGACGCGATGGCCGAACCGGAATATCCGGTAGTGCAGGTTTGGACGACCGAAGCGGCGACCGCGCTGCTTACGATGGTGGAAGGGCTTAGCGCAGAAGGGCTGGACCCCGCCGAATACGAACCGCAGGTTTTGCGGGAAGCCATTGCGGCGGGCACCGGCGGCACGCTGGATAGGACGGCCAGCAAGACGTTTGCATGGCTGGTCGAAGACCTGCGCGATGGCCGCACGCCGATGGATGGGCGCAAGCAATGGTTCGTGCTGGACCCCGACCAGGATCGGTATCCCACTGGCAAGCTGATGGCGCAGGTGCTGGAAGAAGGCGATCTGGCGGGCACGCTCGAACAGATCATGCCGGAGCATCCCGATTATTACCGGCTGCGCGACGAACTGGCCGCGACGCCGGAAACCGACAGCAAACGGCGCAAGCTGATCCGCGCGAACATGGACCGGTGGCGGTGGTTGGCGCGCGATCTGGGCAGCCAGTACCTGATCACGAACGTGCCGGAATACCAACTGCGCCTGACGGTGAACGACAATATCGTGCGGACCTATCGCACTGTCGTCGGCAAGCCGGGCCGCAATGCGACCCCGCAGATTGCCGAAAGCGTGGAAGGAATTGTGTTCAACCCGACCTGGACGGTGCCGCAGTCCATCGTGAAGGGCGAAGGGCTGGGCAACAAGGTCCTGAACAACCCGGCTTGGGCAAAGCGCGCCGGTTATACCGCAACGCGAAACGCCAATGGCTGGACCAGTGTGGTGCAGCAACCCGGGCCAACCAATTCGCTGGGCCTGATGAAGCTGGACATGCCCAACCGGCATGCCATTTTCCTGCACGACACACCGTCGCGCCACCTGTTCAAGAATGCCGCGCGGGCTTTGAGCCATGGCTGCATCCGCACCGAACGCGCGACCGAGCTGGCGATTACGCTGGCGATCCTGCGCGGCGGCAAGTCGGCCGACGAGGCCAAGAGCATCATGACGTCGGGCAAATACACCAAGGTCGGGTTCGAAACCCCGATGCCGGTGTACATCACCTATTTCACGATGGGGCAGGATATCGATGGCAAGCTGCGCACGTTCAAGGACATCTACGACCGTGACGGCGCGGTGCTGGCATCGTTCGACAAACCGCGCGTCGCCAATCGCAGCCGCGTAACGGGCGAGCAGATCATCCCGATCGAAGACGACCTGCGCGACAGCTGAGGCAGACTAGAAAACGCCGGGCAGCAAAATATCGCTGCCCTGCGGCGGCTGCGGCGTCAGCGGCACGATATCCGGCGCGGGTTCGGGTTTGACCACCTTCGAGCCGTCTTCTGCAATGCCGAGGGTGTCCGCAAACAGCACGCGCCCTCCGCCCAGCTTCAGTAGCGCCAGCTTGAAGTCCGCATCGCCCATTGCAAAACAGCCATTGGAGCGGCCCAGCCGACCCCATTTTTCAAGATGCGCGCGTTCGGCATATTTTGCGCGGTGCATGACGATGGCCCGGTCGAGCGCGTTGGAGTTGTCGTCGTCCAGGCCTTCCAGCCGGATCGAGGTGCCGAAGCGCCCCGTGTACCAGCCATAGGTCATGTACAGCCCGCGACTGGAACAATGCGATCCCTCGACATTGCTGAACCGGTCGAGCCAGCCATCATGGTCCGGGTCCGACCCGTCGCCATGGCTGACCAGATAGCTGTCAACCTGTCCGCGCTCCAGATCGACAAAATGAAAACGCGGTTCCGAACTGCGCAGGCCGTAATCCGCGATGCCGACAATATCGCGCCGCCACAGCAGGTCGCCCGCCCGCGCCTGTTCACGTTTGGCGATATCGACCAGCATCGCATCGCGCGGCAAACCGGAGCGAGCCTGCGCAGGCAAGCGTGCGGGAAGGGCCAGCGCGGCGCCCAGTGTCAGGCTGCGTGTTAAAAGTTGGCGTCTGTTCATGGACATTACCCTAGCCGACAGCGATTGACGCATCGCTGAACGGGAGGGACATGACATGGTATCGAGAGCGCGCAAGGGGTTTGGTGGACGACTGGCCGCCGTGTGCGGCGCGGCGTTGTTGGCAAGCGGTCCGGCGGTTGGCCGCGATGACCCGACTGTTTCCGCGCCGATGGATCGGACCACGCTGGAGCGGCTGGCGACCAATAGCGGTGCGACCCTGCAATGGATTGGCTGGGAACGGCGCGGTACGGTCGATGTGCGGCGCGAAGGCGACGTGGTTTATCTCACCGGCAGTCAGATCGACGCGAACGGTGGCGGAACCCTGTGGCTCGATGGCCGCGTGAGCGAAGCGGGGCCGGATTATTTCATTTTCGACGGCCTGATCCGGATGGCCAATACCCCCGATACCGGGCGCATATGCGAAGCCGACAAGACCTGGCGCTTCGCCATCACACAGAACCGCCGCTATTACCGGCTTCGCGAATTCGAATGGTGCGATGGACTGACGGACTATATCGACATCTACTTCTGACCGATCGAGTGCCAGCGCGCATTTTCCTCCGCCATCGCCAGCATGGAAGCGGCGTGGCGCGCCGCGACCACGCGCTGGTCCGAACCGTAACCGCCCCCCAGCGCGCTGGCGATCGGCACCCCGCGCCGCCGTGCTTCGTTCACCACGAACCGGTCGCGTTTTTGCAAGCCGGTATCGGTCAGCGCAAGCCGGCCCAGCCGGTCATCGACATGCGGATCGACGCCTGCCTGGTACAGTACGATGCCGGGTGCGAAACAGTCCATCGCCGGGATCAATGCATCCCGCAAGGCAACCATGTAATCATCATCCCTGGTCCCGTCCGGCAGCGCCACATCTAGGCTGGAGCGGGCCTTGCGCACCGGAAAATTTTTTTCCGCGTGTAGCGACAGGGTGAAGACATCCTCCCGCCCCGCCAACAGGCTGGCGGTGCCGTCCCCCTGGTGGACGTCGCAATCGACGATCAGCACGCGCGTCGCATCGCCTTGTGTCAACAGCCGGTTGGCGCACACGGCCAGGTCGTTGAATACGCAATAGCCCGCGCCGGTATCGTGCAGCGCATGATGGCTGCCCGCAGCGGTGTTGGCCGCGTAACCATGTTGCATTGCAAGCTTCGCTGCCAGCCACGTTCCGCCGTTGGTATGGCGCACGCGGCTGGCAATATGCGGCGTGACAGGGAAGCCGATCCGCCGCTCCTTCTCGCGCGGAACGTCGGCCGCGAACACCTGCGCCACGTAATCGGGGCAATGCACCGCCTCCAGCCATCGGCGCGGCATCGGCTCCGGCGCATGTTCGGTCAGCAGCGCGCCGCTGCGCCGCAGTTCGTCCATCACCAGCATATATTTGTCAAACTTGAACGTCCCGCGTTCCGGCGGCGGGGCCATGTAATCGACATGGTGGACGGCGTGCAGCATTGACGGGCCGATCGCAGGCGTCAGGGCGCGGTATCGGGAAGCATGACGAACCGCATTAGCGCATCGCGTATAGCATCGCCATCACGGCTCGCGGCATTACGCCATGTTCGGGCCGTTGTTGCGTTCAGCGCAGCGTCTTTGAGCGGATCGATCACGAGCACGGTCGGTGTGCCGGTAATATCGGTTACGCCATAGCGCGCTGCGAGCTTAAGATTGCGTCCTTCGCCGGTTTGCGGCGTGCCGCTGTCGATATACACCACCCGATATTCGTCCCGGACGGATGAAAAGCCCTCGCTTTCAAGCCAGCCGGCCATGGCCCTGCTGTCATGGCACCAATTCGCGCCGAATACCGCCAGCACAAGCTGCTTGTTTTCGCGCGCCCGAACGCTGGCTTGTGCGAGCGCGGCGGCAGCGTCGCTGTCGTTCTCATACACGCGCGCTTCGGGATAGTCGGCGGGCGTATCGGCATGCGTTGCGCAGCTTGTCAGCAGCATCAGCATGGCAAGCAGCCCGGCTATCCGCATCACGACTCCACCTGTTCAAGCGCCTTGTCACGCGCTTGCTCCGCCAGCACCAGCTTTTGCAGGTTAGGCACCGCCGCCACTGTTGCATTCCGGATGGACTTCGCCGCCGCCTGCATTTCGGGCGTGGCCGATGCCAGCGCCTTTACCATGCGCGCACCGGGATCGAGCCGGTTGTCGGACAGCCAGCCCGTCACCGTTGTGCTGCCGTTCCACAACATGCGATTGGTCGCGTTGATCAGAAGGGCTTCGGGAAAATGCTCCACCGTGTCGGTAATCCGGCCCGGTGCGCCCAGCGCGTTCTTTTCCGAATCCGTTTCGAACTGCCCTTCGATGAAGCCCGCTGCAGCCGCGCTCAGCGAGACGAGCGGCACCTGCATCAGTTGTGGCACGATGGTGTCTTCGCCCTGCCAGATCGGTTCGGTTTCGCTGCGCGGTGCCGCGGTGGCGGTGCAATCGATATACAGCGAGTCTTCGGGTACGCTGGCGGTGCCGTCCAACACCGGTCAGCGTGCCGGGGATTACCGATGTAACGCGTCCGATGCGTATCGCATCTTCGATAGTCGCCAGCAGGTCGACTTCGGCTTGCGAGATGGTCGGGAAATGGAACTTGGTCGGCTCGCTGTCGCGGTCGATCCGCAGCATGTGGCCGTCCGCCTCCATCATGTGGAAGATTTCCGCACCAGATGCTGCTGCTGCCGCCGCGCGCATCTGCGAGCGCGGGAAGTCGATGGCCTGCGCCAAGTGATCGGCGCCAGTCTGAATAGATGCGCGGTTGAAGAACCATGTATCGCGCGGACGCACCCAGCTGATCTGACGCGCCGAAACGCCCATCTGCAACAGCCAGACACCGACGTCGCAGGCAGTCTTGCCACCGCCCATTATCACGAAATGCCCCGGCACCGCCATGCCGCCATAAGCCAGCGTGCCCAGCTCGCCCGGCGTCATCACAAGCACACCATCGGCCTGCCATTTGCGCTTCGTTATCGTCGGCACCTGCGCCGCGAATTTGCGCCCGTCGACCAGCTTGCGCGCGCCAATTTCTCGTACGTCGCCCGACAGGATGGTGCGTATCCGGTGCACACCGTCCGCGCCGCCTTCGTAATCGGTCATCGGCAAATAGCGCACTCTTCCGCTCGGCACGAACTTGTGCCGCATGGCATGGTCGTAATAGGCTTGCACCTGCGCGCCGCTCGCCAGTTCGCCGAAACCGGCGTTCGGTCCGGCCTGGTCGATAACGCCGTCATTGAGGGGGAGCTGGCTTAATCCGTAAGTGACGCTTGGCTGGTGAAGCGTAACGAAGGGATAGCTGGTATTCCAGTGACCACCCGGTTTGGGATGGCGGTCGATAATGGTGATGCGCGTATCGGCAGGGCCGTGGTCGAGCAGGCTGTCGACGAAGGCCATACCGATCGCGCCCGCACCGATGACAAGATAGTCTGTCTCGTCGCCGCTCATTCAGCCGCCACCGCTGCCAGCTCCGCTTCGGCTTCCAGCGCAGCGGCCTTCGCTTCCACCAGTTCCACGATATGATCGAGCATGTCGGCGCTTTGTACCGTATGGTCGGTCACACCGCTGAGGTAGACCATGTGCTTGCCATTGCCGCCGCCCGTCAGGCCGATATCGGTTTCGCGCGCTTCGCCGGGGCCGTTGACCACGCAGCCCAGCACCGAGAGCGACAACGGCGTCTTGATATGCTGCAACCGGTCTTCCAGCGCCTCCACCGTTCGGATCACGTCGAAGCCCTGCCGCGCACAGCTGGGGCAGCTGACCACCCGCACGCCGCGCGTCCGCAGGCCGAGCGCCTTGAGCATCTCGAACCCGACGCGCACTTCCTCTTCGGGTTCGGCGCTGAGCGAAACCCGGATAGTATCGCCGATGCCCGCCCATAGCAGGCTGCCCATGCCGATGCTCGATTTTACGGTGCCGCCGATCAGCCCGCCCGCCTCGGTAATGCCAAGATGCAGCGGACAATCGACTGTTTCGGCAAGGCTTTGATAAGCCGCGACTGCGAGAAACACGTCGCTCGCCTTCACCGCCACCTTGAATTCGTGGAAGTCGTGATCCTGCAACAGCTTGATATTGTCGAGCGCGCTTTCGACCAGAGCTTCGGGGCACGGTTCGCCGTATTTTTCGAGCAGGTGCTTCTCCAGACTGCCCGCATTTACCCCGATGCGGATGGCGCAGCCGTTTGCCTTTGCCGCGCGCACCACTTCGGCAACGCGTTCGTTGCTGCCGATATTGCCGGGATTGATCCGCAGGCATGCTGCGCCCGCATCGGCCGCCTCCAGCGCGCGTTTGTAGTGGAAATGGATGTCGGCAACGATGGGAATGCGCGCCGCCTTCGTGATGCGCCCGAAGGCCGCGCTGGCTTCCACCGTAGGCACCGAGACGCGCACGATATCCGCGCCCGCATCCTCGCACCGGCGGATCTGGTCCAGCGTGGCCACCGCATCTTCCGTCGGCGTGTTGGTCATGGTCTGCACGGTAATCGGCGCATCGCCGCCAACGGGTGTTTCACCGACCATGATCTGACGACACTTGCGCCGCTCGATCGTGCGCCACGGGCGGATCATGTTCATGGCCGTGCTCCGGACCGGAAAGGGAATACCATCATGCGGTGACGATAGCAGGAAGCCCGACGCTATGAAACGCGCTTTGCAATCCCCGGCCTGCCATGCCTAATGCCCGTCATATGTCCCGCGCCCGTCATACCAATCCGCTCGCAACCGATGTGCACCACGCCGATGCGGATGGCCCGTTGCTGTTCGGACGCGTGCTGGACGGGCAGGGTGGCGGGCGCGCGATTGGCTGGGAGGAGGCGCGCGACTGGTCTGCTGTAAAGGAGGGCGAGACACTGTGGCTGCATCTAATCCGCGATGACGCAGAGGTGCCGGAATGGTTGCAGACGCGGCTCGGCGTGTCGGAACCCACGGCGGAAATGCTCACAAGCGATACCGCAAGGCCGCGCGGGTTCCGCGAAGGCAAGGCGCTGGTCGCATCCTTGCGCGGCATCAATTTTAATCCCGGTGCGGAACCCGAAGACATGGTGTCGATGCAGATGTGGAGCGATGGCAGGCACCTCGTCACCTTGCGCCGCCAGCCCTTGCAGACCCCGCGCGATACGCTGGCGGAGGTTGATGGCGGCTATGGCCCGACCGATGCCGGCGCGCTGGTCACGTCGCTGGTGGAGCACCTGATTGCCCGCATGAACCAGTCCATCGTCGATATGAACGAACATATCGACGCCTGCGACGCCGCCGATATGGATGACGAAGCAGACATGGTGCTGGCCACCATCACCAGCATCCGGCGCAATTGCCTTGCGCTGAAACGCCATATGGGGCCGCAACATGCCGCGCTGGAGATGATTGCGCGCGATGCGCCTAGCTGGTTCGAAGAGCACGACCGGCGCGAGATTGCGGAGTCGATCGACCGGCTGCGTCGCTATCTGGACGATATCGACATCAGCAAGGAAAGCGCAGTGGTGCTGCTCGACGAGGTACGCGGGCGCGCCGTCGCTAGTTCGGACCGGACAAATTACCTGCTGACGATCATTGCTGCCATCTTCCTGCCGCTGGGCTTCCTGACCGGACTGATGGGCATCAATGTCGGCGGCATGCCAGGCGTAGACGACGGCAACGGCTTCTGGATTGTGGTCGGCCTGTGCATGGCCATCCTCGTCGCGCAGGTGATCTTTTTCTGGAAGTGGAAGTGGCTATAGCGCGCCCCTGAGGGTGGCACTATTCCTCCAGCCCTGCACGATAGCGGCGGCTGCCGCGCAGCGTTTCGTCCCTGGTTAGCGTCACGGTGAAATCGCCGCTTTTCAGCGCGTCCACTCTATGCACTGCGGCATGCCCGACCAAGCGCGAGCGATGTATTCAGACGAACAGGCTGCCCAGCGTATCTTCCATTCCGGCGAATGTGGCACGGTACAGAATTTCGCCTTCGCCGACCGTTTACTGAACAGGCACGCGGCGTGGCGCACGACGCTGAACAAGGCGGTGTTCCCGTTCTACATCGTTCACCAGACTGTAATCGTAACCGCGATCTGGTATCTGCGACCCGTGGTGCAATCCGGGACGGTTGCCTTCCTCTCGACGCTGGTGCTTACGGCGGCGAGATGCTGGCTGACCTACGCAATGGGCCGCCGTGTGTCGGGGCTGCGCTTGCTGATCGGACTGAAGGGCCTTCGCTCGGAACCCAGGCCTACCAGCGGATGAGGGGCGGCAGGGCGTAGCGTCCGGCTACCGCGCCGATCACGACCGGTGCGATGTGCCAGATGCCGATATGGACTACGCCGTCGAGCTGGCAGGACAAGCCGTAAGCAAGGCTGCCAAGTGCGGTGGCGGCAACGCCGGTCAGCATCCCGGCGAGGCGCGGTGTTACCGGTGCGGCACGGCGCAGCCAGGCGACCAGTGCGGCCCCGACCACAAGCGATGTCGCCAGCGCGCTGACCATGCATTCCACGCCATGCCCGTCGAACAGCACATGGCCGTGACCGCTATCGCGTCCGGCCAGCGCAACCAGCGCGGCCAGCGGCATTACGGCGACCATGCCCAGCGCCCATTTCGGACCGTCATGCCGGTTGCCGACACGCGGGGTGGCCATAGCCAGCACCGCCAGCGCCGACGCCGCGCCCAGCACCAGCAACAGGCCGTTGCCGATGTAAAAATAGGGTGAGGCGGTCCCCGACATCGCGGCAGACCAGATGCCTGCGACCAGCGCCACACCGGTCACCGCCAGTGCGAATGCCAGCAGGACCAGCACGATCCCGTCGCGCATCGTAATGGCGCGCACGGGCGTAAGGTCGCCTGCCAGTTCCGCGATAAGCGGGGTGGGGCCGGATTTGCGGTTCGGGTCGGACATGGTCAGTCTGCTTTCTCGATCAGTGCGGACAGCTTTTTCAGCCCGCGATGGATGTTCACTTTTACCGCCGATTCCGACTGTCCGCTGCGGCGAGCGGCTTCGGCGATGCTCAGCCCTTCGATCTTCACCATCTCGATGGCGTCGGACTGTTTGTCCGGGATTTGACCGAACATGGTTTCCAGGCTGAGGCGTGCCAGCACGGCTTCCTCCTCGCTGTCTTCGGCGGCGTCGAAATCTTCCAGCGCGTCTTCCTCACGGCGGTAGACTTTGCGCAAATGGTCGATCCAGCGATAGCGCGCGATGGCGGCGAGCCACGGCAGGAACGGGCGGGCAGGGTCGAAGGTGGCGCGTTTGGTATGCACCGCCATCAACACCTCCTGCACCAGATCGTCGAGCTGGGCGGGTGCGCAACGGCGGCGGAAATAGCGTTCCAGCCACAGCTGCGTTTCGGTCAGCAGCACGGTGTAGGCCTGCTTGTCGCCTTGCTGCGATGCGCGCATCAAACGGCCCAGCGTGGCGTCGTCGGCAATCATTGTGTCTTTCCCCCGGCTGCGTATGGAAGGCTATTCGGGGCAGGCGCGGGAAAGGTTACAGGCGTGCCGATCAATCCGGGAACCGGATGCCCGTTGCCTGCTCCGACATCGTCCACAACCGTTCGGCGGCATCCGGATCGAGCGCATAGGGACGTACGCCACGCATGGTGTCTGTCGCGGTAATTTCGGCGATGCCACAGTTCTCCGCATAGTGCCCGCCATGCCCGGCTAGCTCCGGCGCGGTTGCGGCCCAGCAGGTGGTGGCCGCGCCCTGCTCGGGTGTCTTGAACGGCTCTGGCTCCTCCCCCGCCGCTTGGGCATTTTTGTGCAGCCGTGCCATCAGCGCGGCGGTGTCGGCATCATTCATGTGGCGACCCAGATTGGTTGCGATACCGCCGGGATGCACGGCATAGGCATCGACACCACGCGCGGCAAAGCGATTTTGCAGGCCAACGGTAAACAGCGCATTGGCGGTCTTGGACTGGCCGTAGCTCGCCCATTTCTCGTACGCGCGATGCGCAAAATGCGGATCGTCGAAATCGACCGGTGCGATGAAATGCGCGCGGCTGGAGAGGTTGACGATGCGCGGCGCGCTGGCGGCAAGAACCAGCGGCATCAGCGCGGCGGTCAGCGCGAAATGGCCGAGATGGTTAACGCCGAACTGCTGTTCGAACCCGTCTGCGGTTGTGCCGAACGGCGTCGCCATGATCCCGGCATTGTTGATGAGCAGGTCGATCCGCGTGAACCGCGCGCGTGCCTCGGCCCCGCACCGCGCAATCTGCGCCAGGTCGCCAAGGTCGCAGACAATTGTTTTTGTACCATTGCCGATTTCCGCCGCCGCCTCTTGCGCTTTCGCCGCGTCACGACCGGCGATGACGACATGCGCGCCGCGTCCCGCCATCGCACGCGCCGTTTCCATGCCGAGACCGGAATAGCCGCCGGTGACGAACGCCGTGCGTCCCGAAAGGTCGATATCGGCGACTACATCACTGGCGGTGCTGGTGAAGTCGAATTGCGTCACGCCGTTTCTCCAAGGCGCAATTCGTAGAGGTATTCCTCGTCGCGCTGTTCGCCGACCATGAAGCCGATATCGGCGATCTTGGCAAAGCCGTAACGCTGGTAGAACCGCTGCGCGCCGGTGTTCCCGCTCCACACGCTCAGTTGCATTGCGTCGCAATGACGCGCGTTGGCCTCGGCCAGCGCCCATTCCATCAACGCCGCGCCGATGCCTTCGCTGGTGCGGGTGGGCGCGGTGTAGAGCTGGCCCAGCGCGATGGGGTCGGTGGCGTCGGAATGTTCGGCGTACCAGCTGGGATAACGCAGCTTGCAGAACCCGATCAGCGTATCGGCATCGAAGGCCAGCCGATGCAAGCAGGCATTATCGGCAATTTCGTCCCGCACGGTCGCGTCGGAATAGACCTCTTCGAGAAACGCAGCGAGATCTTGCGGGCGGTAGAGATGCTCGAACGCCGCACGGAAGGTTTGTCGTCCGAAAGCGGCAAGCTGCGGTGCGTCCGCCAAGCAAGCGGGGCGCAGGATCATCGATCCCGCGCCCCGCAACGTGTCGGTCATGTGGAAAGCCTCAGGCGCCCGGCGGCAACGGTGCGTTGCCCTTGGGTGCAGCTTTCTTGCGGGTAGGTGCCTTGGGTGCAGATGCCGAGGTCGTTTCCTCTGCGGCTCTCGCTTTTGCCGCCGTATCGAGTTCCTCAAGCTTGCGGCCTGCCCATTCGCGCCCGCCAAGGCCGAAGGCCAGGGCACCGGCGACGCCGCCACCTATTACCAGCGAACCGAAGGCCAGCTGAACGATTTCCTCGCCGACTTCCATAAAGGTCAGACCCATGAAGGTGAAGACGACGATGGTCGCCCACTTCACGATCGAACCTGCCAGCGAGTTGCCGTTCTCGCCCGCAATGAGGCGGGACAGCAGGTTCGCGATCAGGAACCCGACGCCGATTACCACGGCACCGAACAGGACTTTTGCGCCCAGTTCCAGAATGGCACCCACAAGCGCGGTCAGTTCCGGGAATCCGAGCAGGCGCGTTGCCGCGACCGCTGCTACCAGCATGATTGCGACCTGCGCCACACGGCCCAGGATGGAAGAGGTGCTGGTCGTTTCAGCGACCAGACCCGTCGCCGCCATCGAACGATCGACACCAAAGCCGTTCAGCACCGTTTCCAGAGCCTGCTTGACGAACTTGCTCAGCACGTAGCCGATACCCAGCAGCAGCGCGGCGCCGATCACGTTCGGAATGGCATTCAGTATCATGCGCAGCATGTCGCTGGCCGGTTCCGAGATCGCACTGATCGCAAGAACGTCTAGCGCCGAGAGCGCCACCGGAATGACGATAAGGACGTAAACAATCGTACCAATCACCTTGCTGAGATGCATTCCCTGGCCAGCAGTTGCTGCAGCGGGGGCAGCTGTCGCCGCAGGCGTCGTGGCGTCCGTGTAATCGACCGTTCCGGAAAGCTCCGCTTCCCCGCGCATCAACCACTTGTCGAAATCGACCGTTTGCAAGGCGGTAACGACGAGGTCGCGCACGATACCGGCAATCTTGATACCAACGAACAGGATAAGGCCTGCCCCGACAATCCGCGGGATATAGGACACGACATTTTCAAGGAGCGAATTGATCGGTCCGGCCACCACGTCGAGATCAAGGACATTGAGCACTGCGATCAGGCCGAACAGCCAGATCAGCAGGCTGACGATCTTGCCCAGCGAGGCACCCAGGCTTTGTCCCGAACCCGTATGGCGTTGCAAAAAGCGGACATTGTCGACCAGCTTGGCAAACGCCCATTTGGCTGCTTTCGCCAAAGCCCAGGTCACGGCGAGGATGATGACCACCCATAACACCTTCTCGGCGATGTTCATCGCCATGTTCGGATCGAACCGGTAGTTTCCAACTTGCATGTCTTCAAAGCTCCCCTGTCTATTGCCGTGTCCTTAACACAAACACCCGCCGATCCAAAGCGTTTCACTGTATCATTTGCAAAAACATGGTGCTTGCGCGACTGTGGCACGTCATCTTTGTCGACTTGGGAATTCACGCATGCGCCTTCGCTTTCTTGCTTCGCTTTTCCTGCTTGCCGCCGCAAATCCCGCCCTGGCGCAGGATACCGAAGCCCAGACGGAACCCCGCTGGTCGCTGGCGATCCATGGCGGCGCGGGGACCATCCTGCGCAAGAACATGACGGCGGCGCAGCAAGGGGAATACGAGGCAGCGTTACAGTCCGCGCTCGATGCGGGCGCGGCGGTGCTGCGCGACGGCGGTACGGCGATGGACGCGGTGCAAGCGGCAATCGTGCCGCTGGAGGACGACCCCAAGTTTAACGCCGGGCGCGGTGCGGTGTTTACCTGGGACGGGGAGAACGAGCTGGACGCAGCAATCATGGACGGGCGCGATCGGAGCGCGGGGGCGGTGACCGGCGTAAAATCGGTGCGCAACCCCATTCTGCTGGCCGAGAGCGTCCGCAGCGACGGGCGGCACGTCTTCCTGAGCGGGGAGGGCGCGGAAGAGTTCGCGCGCGACAACGGGTTCGAAACGACGTTGCCCGACTGGTTCGCCACGCCCGCACGACGCGAGGCGCTGGAACGGCTGAAGGCGCGGCAGGTGACGGTGCGGGATGTCGACTACAAATATGGCACAGTGGGCGCGGTTGCGCTGGACCAAGACGGCAATATGGCGGCGGGCACCAGCACCGGCGGGCTTACCGGAAAGCGCTGGGGCCGGATCGGCGATGCTCCAATGATCGGGGCGGGCACTTATGCCGACAACCGCGCCTGCGCCGTCAGCGCGACGGGTGCGGGCGAATATTTCATCCGCGTGGGTGTGGCGCACGAGATTTGCGCGAGGCTGCGTTTCATTCGCTCGACCGGCTTCCCCCTGATGACCGATGCGCCGATACCTGCCGATGAACGTGCGGCGCTGGCTGAACTGGCTGCCGATGCTGTTCTTTCCGAGGTGAAGCAGCTTGGCGGTGATGGCGGAGTTATCGTGGTCACGCCCGATGGCGATGCATTGTTCAGCTTCAACACACCGGGCATGTATCGGGGACGGGCAAGCAGCGACGGCATGAACGAGGTGGCGATCTTCGCCGAAGACTAGACGTCAGCTGAACTTGTCCGCCTTGCGCTTGCCGAATTGCATGTCCCCTTCCAGCCGCGCGCGCAACTGGCCGTAGAACGCTTCGAGAAACGCGCGTTCGTCGCCCGCGCCGGGGTTCCAGCCGATCTTGCGACAGATCGTTTCGCACACCGCCACGATCGCCTCGCGCTGGTCGTCGCGCAGGACTCGCTCCAGCGTCTGCAGTTCGTATTCGCCATATACGGAAAGTTCGTCATTGCCGAACCTGTAGGCGGTGCCGGTCAGCGTGCTGGCCCCTCCGCGACGTGCCGCGCCCTCCATCGAAAGCGCCATGGCCAGCTTCGCACGCGGCGCTTCGACGACCCAGGTGCCCGCGACCACATCGCCCGCGCGCAAGGCGTCGCGGTTGAAGAACGGAAACAGCATGAATACCGCGAACCAGGCTAGGCCCGCCCATCCGGCATTGCCGGCTTCGCCGCTTGGCGCCATGAGCAGCAAGACCAGCGGCAGGAACAGCTCGATATCGCGCAACAGATTGCGTGCGATGACCGCTTCGGGTGTCAGCCGCCCGCCATCGCGGCTGGCCACGCGGATACCGGTGGCGCGTTTGCCCGGCGTCGCCCCGCGCGGCCCCAGCTCGAACGCCATGAAATAGCCGTTCCATGCCGCGAACCAGAACACCGATATGACGATGAGCAGGAACTCGCCCGCTGCTGTATTGCCGGTATCGTCGATAGCGGACAGCGAGCCGAAAAACAGATAGATCAGCAGCAGCGTCAAAATGATCGTCGTCACCAGCAGGATCAGGTAATCGATGATCAGCGCCCCGGCCCGCGCGCTGCGGGTGGCGACCGTAATCGGCAGGGCGATGCCTTCGGGCGTGATGATCGTGCGCTGTCGCTTGGCCTTGAAGGCCAGATGCGGATACATTGATGGCGAAGTTTGTGGGGAGGTCATGCTGCTGCTGCCTTGCCCCTGTCTTTGCCGGACCGGCCAAAGGCAAAGTAATAGGTCAGCCAGAAGATGAGCATGAACCCGCCAAGCAGCCCGCGCGTTTCGGTGCTGGCAAGCTGGCGGGGGAAGGCTTCCAATAGCGCCGCGACGATCATCATCAGCGTGACGCCGACCATTACTATGGCTCCGCGCTGCCCGCTATGCGCTGCTGCTGCAAGAACGGTGCGTCGTCCCGGAAACGCCATCTTGCGTCCCACATGAAGCCCGGCCGCTCCCGCCAGAAGGATCCCGAAAAACTCGGTCGTCCCATGCACCGCCAGCCATGCGGCGAACTCGCCGGTCAATCCCTGCGAATGATACAACCACAGGAAAGCGCCCAGAACCGCCATGTTCTGCACCAGCAGCAACAGCGTCGGCACACCGAACGCAAAGCCCAGTGCGAAGGCGAGGATGCAGACCCCGGCATTGTTTGTGAAGAGCTGGGCGGCGAAGGCGGACATGCCTTGTGCGCTGTCCTCCACCCTCAGCGATTCGGTCAGCACCTCGCGGCTGGCACCGGGCTGTCGCATGTCGGCGAACTGGGCCGGTACCAGCGTGTAGAACCACTCTTTGTCGCGCGCGACCAGCAGCCAGCCGACCACCGTGCCTGCAACCATCACGAAGGCGGCGATGCAGATATCGAGCCATATCGCGCGCACTGCACGGCTGAGATCGCCGCCGAGGAACTTGCGAAACCATGCGCCCAGCCCCTGACGAGGGCCGTAGACCTGGAACCAGCCGCGCTGCACAAGCGATTCAAGGTAGCCGATGGTTGCCGCATCGAGCGAGGTGTCACGCGCTACCGCGAGGCTGGACGCGGCAAGACGGTACAGCGCTGGCAAGGCGAGCACATCGTCGTCCGACAGGCGGCGGGTGCGCCCCTTTTCCATCGCTGTCAGAATCGTGTCGAGCCGGGTCCAGTCGCCTTCACGCTCCAGACGAAAGCGGTCCGACCGTAACGCCGCCGCTTCGATGGCGCACGGCGCATCGACAGGCGCGGACACCGCGCTTTTGGTGGCGGGAATGACGCTCATCCGATTGTACCCCTCATCCAATCGTACCGGCGCGTTTGATATCGAGATAGCGGTCGATCAGACGATAGCCGATGCGGTCCCACGGTGCCTCGATGATATCGACGCCCATCCGCCGCAGCCGCTCCATCACCAGCGCGCGCTGCCGCATCAGCGTATCGGCAGTGACGGCAACCGCCAGATCGCCGATATCATGCAAATCGGCATCGACCAGCGCTGACAGTTCGGCATCTTCGGGAGTCACGAACAGCACGAGATGCTTCTTCACCAGTCGCCCGACGCTCTCGATCATGCGTTCCGCGCCAGCGGGATCGGTGAAATCGGTAAACAGCACGACCAGGGAACGACGCCGGAGCCGGCTGGTCAGCGTGGCCAGCGCCAGCGTGAAGTTGGGTTCTTCCGCGTGGTAATCCAGCGTGCCCGCCGCCGCCTGCAAGCGGTGGAACAGGCGCGGATCGCCGACGAACGGCGTCATGACGTCAGGCTTGCGCGCAAAGCCAAAAAGGGCAACCCGATCACCGCCCTTCAGCGCAACGTAGGCGGCGCCGAGTGCGGCGGACACCACGCGGTCGAGGCGCGACAGGCCGTCCACGGGTTCGCACATCGCCTGTCCGCAGTCGAAAGCGAACACGATCTGGTTGTTGCGCTCGCTTTCGTTCTCGCGGGCGTAGAGCTTGGTGTGGCGCGCGCTGGCCTTCCAGTCGATCCGGCGACGGTCCATGCCCGGCTCGTATTCGCTCAAGGCCTCGAACTGCGTGCCTTCGCCACGAATACGCCGCGCGATCAGCCCGAACTGGGCATCGCGCAAATGGTTCTGCAAAGCAGGCGAGCGGACGGGTGACAGGTCGGGCCAGACGCGGATGGTATGCGCGATATTGTGACGCACCTGTCGCGCACCGAGGCCAAGTGGCCCGGACCATTGCAGCCACATCCGCGTCAATGGGGCGGGTCCGCGACGGGTCGGATTTCAGGGCGATGCCGCCCTGTTGCCGCCTGCTATCGGCGTCATACAACAACCTGAAGGTCACTCGTCCGGTATCAGCCAGCCGCGGGTCCAACTGGAAGGCGGCATGCGGCGGAGCGCCCCCGGCACGGCCCGTAAAAACACAGCTGAGCGCAAGCTGTGTATCGGTGCCGACTTCGGCATCGGCCGGCGCGTGAAATTGCCAGTCGTCGAGACGTCCGGCCATCAATGCGTCGAGAACGATTAGCACTAAGAGCGCGACGCCCAGGGCTGGCGCGATGGTCCATGCCCCCGGCGCAGCAGACGCCAGTACGATGGCCACCGGCGCGGCCAGCGCAATCGCCCAGGCCGCGCGCGCGGTCGGCACGATTGGCAAGCGCCATGCCGGAAGTCGATCCCATCCGGCGCGCAAGAAGGCGGCGAAGCGACTCAGCGCGGTGCCTCGGTGCTTTCGACCAGTTCGCCGACCAGCTCTTCCATCGAGCGGCCCTCGATTTCGGCAGCGGGACTTAGTGTCAGGCGGTGGCGCAGGACGGCAGTGGCCAGCGCTTTCACATCGTCGGGAATGACATAATCGCGTCCTTCCAGCGCGGCACGGGCGCGGGCGGCATTCGCCAGCAGGATAGCGGCGCGCGGGCTGGCACCGCTGGCGATATCGGCATGTTCGCGCGTGGCCCGAACCAGTCGCACGACGTAGCGGGTGATGTCGTCGGCCACCGTGACGGATCCGACCGCCGCAACCGCACTCGAAAGTTTTGCCGCATTGGTAACGGCAGACAGGCCCAGATCGGCCGGACGCTGCGGCCCCTGCCGTTCGCCGAAGCGTGTCACGATGCGCGCTTCTTCTTCCTCGTCCGGGTAAGACACCAGCAGCTTGAACGCGAACCGGTCAAGTTGCGCTTCGGGTAGGGGATAGACCCCCTGGTTTTCAATCGGGTTCTGCGTTGCCACCACCATGAACCGTTCGGGCAGGGCGTGCGTTTCCCCGTCCAGCGTTACGCGCCGTTCCTGCATTGCCTCCAGCAAGGCCGCCTGTGTCTTGGGCGGTGTGCGGTTGATCTCGTCCGCCAGCAGCAGTTCGCAAAAAATTGGTCCGCGCGTCAGGGTGAACTGGCTGGTCTGGAAATTGAACAGGTTGGAGCCGACGATGTCTCCAGGCAGCAAGTCCGGCGTGAATTGGATGCGTCCGTAGTCCAGACCCAGCGCGGTCGAAAAGCATTGCGCCAGAAACGTCTTGGCAGTGCCCGGCGGCCCTTCCAGCAAAACATGCCCCTGGCTCAACAGGGCGACCAGCAGATGCTCCATAATGTCTTCCTGTCCGACGACACCTTTCGCCACTTCATTGCGGATCGCAGCGGCGAGGGCGCGCACATCGTCCAGCGTGGCGCCAGAATCCGGCGCGGCGGTTTGCGGTGTATCGGTCATGACGGGCGCAGTTTCCTTTCGAACGTTCGCAACGCTTCGGCAGCGTGCAGCATAGCGGTGGGCGTACGGGCGTTTCGCAATTCCGCAAGCCGTCGGGTGGGGGCGGTCTCATCGGGCAGGCGGCGGGCGAATGCAGCGTCCAGCGTCGCATCGTCCGGCGTATCCAGCGACAGTGCATCGGCCAGTTTGGCACGCATTAGTGCAGCATAGGGTCCGGCAAGCAGGTGCAGACGTCCGGTCCGGCGGATGAAATCCGCGCCATTACGCACGAGTTGCGTTTTACCGAATGCAATCGCGCGATCCTCCGCCACGGCAGGGCCGAACCGCAGCATCGCACGCCAGCCCACCACGAACATCGCGATCAGCAGGCACAATGTCGCGGCAAGGAAAGGCGGGGTGAAGGCAAGCGTCAGCAGGTTCTCGCCACCGCCAAGCCCGTTCAGCGTCACGTCGAACACCACATCGTACTCGCCGCCATCCATCGCGAGGTCCACGACGGCATGGGCAAGCTGCGCGCGGCTGCGGTCGGAAAACCCGTAATTGTTGAACAGGTCCGGCTCGGCAACGACTATGATACCGTATTGACTGCCCGCGTAATCGTCCTCGTCATAGGAAATTTCGCGGCCCATCGCGGCAGCTTCGTAAGCAGGATAAATGCCGCCATCGTCCAGATACGCGATCAGCGGGGCGTTGTCGGTGGTGCTGACCAGCGGCGTCATGTTCCCTGCATCGCGCGCAGGTGCGAAAGACTGCGTGACATCCGGTCTCGTCAGGCGGCCCCTGCTGCCAAGACCCGCCCAATCCTGCGACTGTTTACCTAACGCAAGCGTGAATTTGGGTGCATCGAGATAAGTGCGCCGGTCAAGCTTCTGCGTTTCGTCCGGTAGTTCTTCTGCCCATTCGGGTCTGGCCGGTTTGCCCAGCCTAACCCAACCTTCCTCGACATCTTCATCGGTAAAGAAGGATGCCGGGGCAGCGTTCCATTTGGGCAGGATCAGCAGGGTTGGCCCGGTATAGCGCCGCTCGTCCAGTACTTCGGCAACCGTTTCGGCATCGGCGTAGCGGGGCGGGGTCAGCACCAGCAAGTCGGGTTCGTCGAATGCGGACCGGCTGCGCGATACACGCACCGTGTGTCCTTCCGCCTCAAGATATTCGGCAAGTGCGGCGTACCCGGTCAGCCCCCGACCGGCGGCATGCGCCTGCCCGTCGTTTTCCGAACCGCCGGTCTGGTTGGTACCGATGAAATACAGCGTGGCAAGAAATGCCAGCGCCCCAAACAGCAGCAGCGCCAGCACAACGCGCGGATCGAATGCGCTGTCGCTGCGCGATGCCCTTGGCGTGCGTTCTGCCACTGCGTCGGTCATCCTTTTTCGCCGAAAGTATCGAGCGATTGCAGGGCAAACTCGGCGTAAGCACGGCGGGCGGTTTCCCAATCGGAACGGGCCAGCGGTTTGAGTGCGAACATGCTGCGTTCAACCCGCTCGGCGATAATGGAAAAGGTGCGTCGTGCCGCATCGGGCAGGGCGGCAAGACCGGCCAGCTCGCGCGCCGTGCTGGACGGTTCCACCCAACTGGGTCGTGCACTTCCGATCTGCGCAACGCTGCGTTGCAGCAGCATGTGCGTGGCTTCGTCGAACTGTCCCGCGTCAGCCAGCCGGTCCGCATCGCTGAGCAAGGCGAGCGCCTCCGCGCGTGCCGGTGTCCAATCGTCGGGCGTGTCCCCTTCCAAGACCACACGCGCAGCAAAAATTGGGGCAAGCAGTCGATAGAGAAGAAGCAGCGCCATCAGCATGGCAGTTGCGATCAGGACAACCTGCACCACCGGCCACGCCGCGCCGAACAACTGGCCTATCGGTTCAAGAATATCACCGAGAAAACGGAAGAAGGCGTCCACCCAGCCCGGTTCGCGCATTTCACGCGGAGCGATGTCCAGCTCGGCATACTGGATGGAACCATCGGCGCGAATGGAATCCCAGCTCTCATCCACGCCTGTGCCGTCGCTTGTTACGTTCGCGCCCTGACCCGGTTGCATCGTCACACCGCCATCGGTGGCAGAGCGTTACGACGCGTGCAAGCGCGGTATTCAGCCATTCTCTGATGTTGCATTGGTCGGCCCGCGCCGCCGTGCCTGCCGGTAGGTGCCAAGCAGGCGCATCGACTTGCAATGAAACGCAAGTTCTTCCAGGGCACGGTCGACTCCTGCCTCGCCCGGACGGCCCATGATATCGGCATAAAACATGGTAGCAGAAAAGCTGGCACCGCGCTGATAGCTTTCCAGTTTGGTCATGTTAACGCCATTCGTCGCGAACCCGCCCATCGCCTTGTACAGTGCGGCAGGGATGTTCTTCACCTCGAATACCAGCGTCGTGACCACCGCATCGTCGGCGACAAATTGTGCAGGGTCGAGCGGGTCGCTGGCCAACAAGACGAAGCGGGTCATGTTGTCGGCGGCGTCTTCAACCCGGTCGTCGGCAATGGTCAGGCCATAGAGTTCGGCGGCAAGGCGCGGCGCGATGGCGGCAACACCTGGATCGCCGCGTTCCGCCACATAGGCGGCGGCCCCTGCGGTATCGGCGTGGCTCAATGGGACGATACCGCGCTCGTGCAGATAGCGGCGTGACTGGCCCAGCGCCTGCGGGTGGCTGTAGGCGGCGGAAAACGGTCCGGTGCTGCCATCGCCATGCGGCACTGCCATTAGCGCATGCGTGATCGGCATGAAGTATTCGCCAACGATGGAAAGACCGCTTTCGGGCAGCAGGAAATGGATATCCGCTACGCGCCCATGCTGGCTGTTCTCGATCGGGATGATCGCACACCCGGCGCGGCCTTGCGTCACTGCATCGAGCGCGTCCTCGAAACTGAAGCACGGAAGCGGCAGATGATCCGGCGCAGCCTCGCCCGCCGCGCGATGCGAATTGGCCCCGGGCGAGCCCTGGAATGCAACCGCCTGCGCTGGCGTATCGGCGGCGGCGGCACGCATGCGGTCGACCATTGCGAGGGCGGGAGCGGGAAAACTACGCATCGACGGTTCGCCTAAACACGCGAACCGTGCGCGACAATGCGTTTCGCGCAAACTCTCGTGCATTTGCTGCCCTTGCAGTCTGTGCGGGGCGTCAGTATGGCCGATATGTTCGAATATCCCCTTTTTCTGACGTGGAATTGCGCGACGCATGGAAGACCGTACCAATACGATTGCCGGCTGGGTTCTGTTCTCCGGCGTTATCGCTCTGGCGCTCAGCATCGGTTCCGGCATGTATTATCATGCCGACAGCCCGGAACGCCCCGAGCAGCTTGGCTATGCCGTCGAAGTGGCCGATGTCGAAGGCGGTGAAAGCGGACCTTCCCTTGCCGAGTTGCTTGCCACAGGTAGCGCCGCTGCGGGCGAGAACGTATTTGCAAAATGCGTTGCCTGTCACACGATCAACCAGGGTGGCGCGAACGGCACCGGCCCGAACCTGTGGGCCACGATGGGCAAGCCACACGCTCATGTTGCAGGCTTCGCTTACAGTTCTGCGTTGAAGGAAATACCTGGCAACTGGACATGGGAAGCGATGGACGCCTGGCTGAAAAGTCCGCGCGGTTATGCCAATGGCACCAAGATGAGCTTCGCAGGTCTGGGCAAGGCCGAAGACCGCGCCAATGTCATGCTGTATATGGCCGAGAACGGTGGCGGTCCGCCGCTTCCCGAATTCGTACCCGAAGCCGAAGGTGAAGAAGGCGGCGAAGCTGTCGAAGGCGAAGAGGGAGCAGAAGCAGTCGAAGGCGTTGATGGCGCTGCACCGTCCGAAGCGCAGGCCGCCGGGGCGCTGGGTGGCCCCGAAGCAACTGCCGCCAGCCGTACCGGCGCAGGCGGTGGCGCACCCGATTAGGGTTCGGGTAGCGCGCCGGTTGGCGTTCCGGCCGGTCTAATCGTCGATCTGCCGTCCTTTGAATTTCTGGGCAACGACATACCATTCGGACGAGCCCTTACGGCTGGCCGGGGGTTTGGCGTGCTTGACCGAACCGAAGTGCTTTTTCAGCAGCGTAAGCAATTCGGCATCGGTTCCGCCCGCCAGCACCTTGGCTATGAACGCACCGCCCGGCTCCAGCGTTTCCACTGCGAACCATGCCGCCGCCTCGACCAGAGCCATCGTGCGCAGGTGATCGGTCTGTTTGTGGCCAACCGTATTGGCTGCCATATCAGACATGACGAGATCGGGTGCGCCGTCCAGTTCCGCCGTCAATAGCGCCGGTGCCGCATCGTCCATGAAATCCATTTCCAGGATGACGACGCCTTCCAACGGGTCGGTCTCGAGGAAATCGATGCCGACAATCGCCGCCTTTGGTGCGCGTTGGCGTACCACCTGGCTCCAGCCGCCGGGAGTTATGCCGAGATCCACAACGCGCTTCACACCGCGCAGCAGGCCGAACCGGTCGTCCAGTTCGGTCAGCTTGTAGGCGGCGCGGCTGCGATAGCCGTCCACTCTGGCGCGCTTGACGTAAGGATCATTCAATTGGCGTTGGAGCCATTTGGTACTGGACACAGTGCGCCCGCTGGCGGTGCGGACGCGCTTGTCCGGGTGGCGGCCGGAGCGGCTCACGCCTCCGCCGTTCTGTCGTGGTGCGCGGGTGCCATTGCGGCTTCCGTACTCATCAGGCTGCGCAGGATACCCTCGCGCACGCCGCGATCGGCGATGCCAAGGCGTTCTGCAGGCCAGATATCCAGGATGGCTTCGAGGATAGCGCAGCCCGCAACCACCAGATCGGCACGATCCTGCCCGATGCACGGCACTTCGCTGCGGGCAGCCAAATCCTTGCGGGCAAGGTCGCTGCTGATCGTGCGCATGGCATCGGAGGGTACCACCAAACCATCCACGGCGCGGCGGTCATATTGCGCCAGCTTCAGGTGCAGGCTGGCCAGCGTCGTTACCGTGCCACTGGTGCCCAACAGGCGGATTTGTGTGCCGGTAGTGTTGAAGGGTGCGACCCGCTCGGCGAAATCGGCAAAACTTTCCGTGACGATTCGCCGCATTTCGGCATAGCGCGCGGCGCGTTCCTGCGGTGTGCGCTCTTTGCGCCCGACCGTTTCGGTCAGCGACACGACACCCCACGGCACGCTTTGCCAATCCACGATCTGCGGTACCTTGTCGCCCGGTTCGATCAGGACTAGCTCGGTCGATCCCCCGCCGATATCGAAAATGATTGCCGGTCCCTCGTCGCCCGCCAGCAGAACGTGACAGCCCAGCACAGCGAGCCTCGCTTCCTCGCCCGCCGAAATGATGTCGAGCGCAATGCCGGTCTCTTGCCGCACCCGTTCGATAAATGCCGCGCCGTTGCTAGCCCTGCGGCACGCCTCGGTTGCGACCGAACGGGCAAGGTAGACATTGCGGCGGCGCAGCTTGTCGGCACACACCTTCAGTGCATCCAGCGTGCGGTCCATCGCCTCTTCGCTCAGTGCGCCGCTCGATGCCAGGCCTTCGCCAAGCCGCACGACACGGCTGAAAGCGTCGATAACGGTAAAATCCGCACCCGAAGGACGGGCAATCAGCAAACGGCAGTTATTGGTGCCAAGGTCCAGTGCGGCATAGGCCTGCTTGCGTCCGGCGAAGCCTGCATCCCGGCGCGGTTCCGCAAGCGCGCCATTGCGGCCCGCCCGGGATTGCGCCCGTAACGGTTTTTCGACCCGCGAGGGGGGACGGTAGCGAAAATCGGCTACCTT
Organism: uncultured Alphaproteobacteria bacterium; assembly: GCA_963838735.1. Taxonomy (GTDB): domain Bacteria; phylum Pseudomonadota; class Alphaproteobacteria; order Sphingomonadales; family Sphingomonadaceae; genus Parerythrobacter_A. The sequence continues at coordinate 228,233 of CAWISG010000004.1, read as the reverse complement.
GCCGGACTGTTTAGCCCCTCGGTTGCGCGCCGTCCTGTTGCTGTCCGGCGGATCGAACTCCGCCATCTTGAACGTACTCTCTTATCTCTTCTCGCGATGCATTCGCGAGGACTTGGCACATATGCTACAGACACATGACCATTTCGGCAAGATTTTCGGCGGCTCGCGCCTTCGCCAGCCGCCGATGACTTGACGCAGCACGCAGCGCCGCTTATCGGCCCGCGCTCCTGCCCCGTCGTCTAATGGTAAGACTACGGACTCTGACTCCGTCAATTGAGGTTCGAATCCTCACGGGGCATCCATGCCATCGCACACCGCTTGCCGCTGGCCATGCCTGCGCCTAACGCCGCGCGCATGAGCAAAACCGACAAAACCAGCGATCACGGCCTGACCGGCCGCAAGTTCTACCCTGCCGAAGAAGAGGTCGGTTTTTCGAACGCCGGCCCGCCCGGCACCCCGCAAACGCGCCATCCCGCCTACACGCTGGCATTCCGCGATACAGACTTCATGCTGCGCGATGAATTGCGTCCGGTGCGGTTCCAGCTGGAACTGTTGAAGCCCGAAATGCTGCTGGACGAGGCGGGCGTCGGCTCCACACTGGTTATGTATGGGTCTGCCCGTATTCCCGCACCCGAGGCAGTCGAGACCGCGCTGGAAGGCGCGCGGGACTTGCCCGAAAACGAACGCAAAGTGATCGAAAACCTGTGCGCCAAGGCGAAGTATTACGAGGAAGCTTACCAGCTTTCCAAGATGGTCAGCCAGAAGGCGATCATCGAAGACGGGAAGCGCCAGTTCGTTATCACGTCGGGCGGCGGGCCGTCGATTATGGCGGCGGCCAATCGCGGGGCAAGCGACGCGGGGGTCGAGTCCATCGGCCTGAACATCGTCCTCCCGCACGAGCAGGCGCCCAATCCCTATGTCACGCCGCACCTCTCCTTTCAGTTTCACTACTTCGCTTTACGCAAGATGCACTTCCTGCTGCGCGCGCGGGCAGTGGCGGTCTTTCCCGGCGGTTTCGGCACGTTCGACGAGTTTTTCGAGCTGCTGACGCTGATCCAGACCGGCAAGATGAAACGTATTCCCATCGTTCTGTTCGGGAAGGATTTCTGGACGCGGGTAATAAACTTCGAAGCGCTTGGCTGAGGAAGGCACGGTTTCGGCGCGGGATCTGGACCTGATCCACTGGTGCGAGACGGCGGACGAGGCCTGGGATCACATCGCCGCGTTTTACGACCTTGCACGTTAGCGTGCGATAGGACGCGACGACGGCGGTGGCGAGGTCGCGTTGCCGCACGGCCTGATGGCCCAGCGGCCCGTGTCCCTTGCCGAAACCCGGTGCGCGCAGGATGCCTGCCCGCACATAGCGGCGCGCCAGTCGCACTGCGTTTTCCAACGGTTGCCCGTGGCCAAGCAAGGTCGCGATAGCGCTCGCCAGAGTGCAGCCGGTACCGTGCGTGCTGGTGCTGTCGAAGCGGGCATCCTCGAATGTGGCAATCCGGTTGTTGGGATCGAACAGCGTGTCCGTAATGTGGCTGTTATCACTTTCGGCATGACCGCCCTTAACCAGTATGGCGCACCCGTGGCGCAGTGCCAGTTTCTCTGCGGCGTCCGCGATGTCTTGCTCGCCCGAAAGTCGGGTGCCCGCAAGCGCACCGAGTTCGGGCAGGTTGGGCGTTACAAGCGTGGCAAGGTCCATCAGCCGGGCGAAAGCGGCGATGGTTTGTTCGTCGGCCAAAGTCGCGCCGCTGGTGGCGACCATGACCGGATCGAACACGAGAGGTCCGCTGACGGTGTCGAGCCGGTCGGCAAGCAGTTGCGCGGTGTCCGCGCTTCCGATCATGCCGATCTTGATCACATCCGCGCCGATGTCCGACAGGCAGGCATCGACTTGCGCAATGACCATGCGCGGCGAGAGCGCTTCGATCTGCGATACGGCGGTGGTGTCCTGCGCCGTGACAGCGGTTATCGCGGTCATGGCATAGCCGCCCAGCATGGTGACGGTCTTGATGTCCGCCTGGATGCCTGCGCCACCCGAACTGTCGGACCCGGCAATAATCAGGACGCGTGGCGGAACAGGTGTCTCGGTCATGCGGCGGCGCGCACCGCGTCGCACACGCTGTCCACCACCTGCTCGACCAGCGTGGCATCGTCGCCTTCGGCCATCACACGGATCAGCGGTTCGGTGCCCGACGCGCGGATGACGAGCCGTCCGGTTTCCGCCAATGCCGCTTCGGCGTCGGCAATGGCTGCCTTGACCTTTGCGTTATCGAGCGGGCTCGCGCCGTCATAGCGTACATTCTTCAATAGCTGCGGCACCGGGTCGAACTAGGTGCAGCAACTCGCTCGCTTTCTTGCCCGAACGCACCAGTCCGGCCAGCACCCGCAGCGCCGCCACGGTACCGTCGCCGGTGGTTGCATGGTCGAGCATGATCATGTGTCCGGATTGTTCGCCGCCAATATTGAATCCGCCATGTTTCATTCGCTCCAGCACATAGCGGTCGCCCACCTTGGTGCGCTCCAGCGTCAGGCCGTGACTGTGCAGGCAGCGCTCCAGCCCCAGATTGCTCATGACAGTGGCCACCACGCCGCCCCCCTTCAAATCCCCGCGTTCGGCCATGCGTGTCGCGATTAGTGCCATGATCTGGTCGCCATCCACCGTCTTGCCGGTCTCGTCGATGACGATCAGCCGGTCCGCATCGCCGTCCAGCGCGATCCCGATATCGGCGTTGTTTTCGACAACCGCTTGAGACACCGCGTTAAGCGAAGTCGAGCCGACGCCATCATTGATGTTCGTGCCATTGGGATCGACGCCGATGGTGATGACCTCTGCACCAAGTTCCCAGATTGCGCTGGGCGTGACGTGATAGGCTGCGCCATTCGCGCAATCGACCACCACTTTCAGCCCGTCGAACCGCACATCGGCGCTGACCGACTGTTTTACGGCATGGATGTATCGTCCGCGGGCATCCTCGATACGGCGCGCCCGCCCGATCTGGTCGGCGGGCACCAGATCGGGCTGCGTTTCGATAAGCCGTTCGATGTCGGCCTCGGCTTCATCCGACAGCTTGAAGCCCTGTGGACCGAACAGCTTGATGCCGTTGTCCCGATAGGGATTGTGACTGGCCGAAATCATCACGCCCAGATCGGCACGCATTTCGCGCGTCAGCAAGGCGACCGCAGGGGTCGGCAGCGGGCCGGTCATGATGACATCGACGCCAACGCTGGTAAAGCCGGCCACCAGCGCGCTTTCCATCATGTAGCCCGACAGGCGCGTGTCCTTGCCGATAACCACGCGATGGCGGTGGTCGCCTCGCCGGAAATGGTTACCCGCCGCCTGCGCCACGCGCATCGCCATCGTCGCGGTCATCGCGCCGGTGTTCGTCTCGCCGCGAATGCCGTCCGTGCCGAAAAACTTGCGCGCCATTTGGATCTCCATTGTGCCGTTCTACAGGCGAGCCTTATGTTTGCGCGGCGCTTGTGACGCGATTAGGCAGCGTTTGCAAAGGGGTTACCGTTTCCATGACATCCGACAACACCGCCGCCGCCGCTATGCCGCCCGAACTGGTGCAGGTGCGCCTGCCGGTATGGTGGACATTCGGCGGCCTCGTGGCTGGCCTGATGGCCGGAATCGCGATGTCGGGTTCGACTGCATTTCCCGCCATTATGGCGGTCGTGGAGCCGATAGGCGCTATGTGGCTGCGCGCCTTGCAGATGACGATCATTCCACTGGTCGCGTCCTTGCTGGTGCTGGGCATTACGCAAATGACGGCCGCAGCGCGCGCCGGGCCGGTGGCGGTTCGAATGCTGGCGACGATGTTTCTGGTATTGGCAGGGGGCGCGATTGCAACGGCGCTGGTGATTCCGCTGCTGTTGTCCGCATTTCCCGTGCCAGACGGTGCAGCTGCCCTGTTATTGGCGAATACAGGTACCACAGCGCAGGAAGTGCCGGGTGTAGGCGACTTCCTGACCTCGCTCGTCGCACCTAATCTGGTTGCGGCAGCGGCGGAAACAGCAATGCTTCCGCTGACGATTTTCTTCGCCCTGTTTGCCGTTGCGACAGCGGGGCTGCCAATGGGGCAGCAGCAAATGCTGGTCGGCTTCTTCCATGCCGTCGCCAACGCCATGCTGACGATCATCGGCTGGGTGCTGTGGCTGGCCCCAGCCGGTGTGTTCGCGCTGGCATTGGGGGTTTCGGCAAGCAGCGGCGCCGATGCGTTCGGCGCGCTGGCACATTACATCACGGTCGTTTCGGCGATGGGTCTGGTGGTACTGGTCGCGGCGTATCTCCTCGGAATGCTCGCCTTGCGCGGAAAAGGCGGCGGGTTTGCCGGTGCTATGTTGCCGGCGCAGGCGGTGGCCATATCGACGCAAAGTTCGCTCGCCAGCCTGCCCGCGATGCTCGACAGCGCGCGTCGGCTGAAGCTGCGCGAGACGACCGCGGAGTTCGTCCTGCCGCTGGCGGTTGCCATCTTCCGCTCGACCAGCCCCGCCATGAACCTGGCGGTGGCGATCTACGTCGCTTATCTAGCGGGCGTCGAATTGACGCCGGCCACGCTGGCGGCGGGTATCGGCGTGGCGCTTATCATAAGTGTGGGTTCGGTCAGCCTGCCCGGTTCCATCAGCTTCGTTATTTCCATCGCGCCGATTGCGCTGGCGATGGGCGTGCCGATCGAACCCCTGGCAATACTGGTAGCGGTGGAGATGCTGCCCGATATCATCCGCACGCTGGCCAATGTGACGATGAACGTCGCAGTGACGGCAAGCGTGGACCGGTCGGTAGACTGAAACCGGTTGAGCAGCCTTGCAACGGAATGGGCGGTTATGCGTTATCGATGACATACACCAACCAATCCCAATCAGGAGCCTTTCGATGTCCTTCCAACTCACTCCGCTGCCCTATGCCGACACGGCGCTCGCTCCGGCAATTTCCGCAGAAACGCTGAGCTATCACCATGGCAAGCATCATCAGGCCTATATCGACAAGACCAACAAGGCGATCGATGGCACGGACCATGCCGACAAGGCGTTGGAAGACGTAATCGCCGCCGCGCGCGGATCGGATCAAGGCCTGTTCAACAACAGCGCCCAAAGCTGGAATCACGGGTTCTACTGGCATTCGCTCGCAGCCGACAGCGGCAGTCCTTCGGATGAGCTGCAAAGCATGATCGACGATGCCTTCGGTTCGACCGATGGACTTATCGAAAAGTTGCAGGAACGCGGTGCAGGGCACTTCGCCAGCGGCTGGGTCTGGCTGGCCGAGAAGGATGGCACCCTAAGCATCGAGGAAACGCATGATGGCGATACGCTGGCCGATAGCGATTTTAATCCACTGCTGACCATCGACGTGTGGGAACACGCCTATTATCTCGACCACCAGAATGCCCGTCCGGCTTATCTAAAGGCAGTGACGCAGGATAAACTGAACTGGAGCTTCGCGTCGGAAAACCTCGCACGTGGCAGCACATGGAAGTATGCGGCGAACTGATAGCCAAAGCAAAGCGATAAAAGCCCGTCATGCCTTCGGCATGATGGGCTTTTTGCTGTCAGCTCCCCGCGGTTCTGTCGGCGTCGTCGTCCAATCCTAAGGCAAGCCGGTTGCCTGCAAACAATGGCTCGCCGAACACGAAACCGACCAGGTTCGGCCGCCCGACATGGTCGAAGAACGCGGTCAGCATCAACAGGATTGGCACCGACAAAAGCGCGCCGAACACACCCCACACCCAGGAGAAATAGCTGAAGGCGATCAGGATCATCACCGGGTTCATCGTGAACCGCGCACCTAATATGGACGGCGTGACGACATTTGCCTCGACCGCATGCAGGCCAAGATAGGCGGCGGCAGGGATCAGGCCCAGCAGCACGGTATCCGCCGTGCCGATACCGAACAGGGTCAGCAACGCTGTCATGGCGAGCGGACCGATATAAGGAATGAAGTTGAGCAGCGCTGCCAGCCCGCCCCACATTAACGGAGCCTCCACCTCCAGCAGCCATGCACCCGATGCCACGATCACGCCGACGCCCAGATTGATCCACGACACGGTCAAAATATAGGCTGCGACCCGATCCTGCACTTCGCGCAGTACGCGCGCCGCCTTGATACTGGTGCCGAGCGATGCGCGGTCGAACAGCAGATGCTGGCGCATCCGCACCCGCGCCTCGATCATGAAAAACGCCATCAGGAACGTCAGCAGGACTTCGAGCACGACCGTTGGCGTCGCAACGGCAAGTTGCTGGAAAATGGATGGACTGGCCAGCACCACTTGATCGGCCCCGGCATTGCCCGTGATCTCGAGCACACGCTCGTTCAAATTGGCAAGCATTGCGAATTCCGCCTGTAATTCGGCGAACCGCACGCCAACCCTGTCGACCATGTCCGGCAATCGCGAAACAAGTGTGCTGGCCGGTTGCAGAATTACGCCGAATGCAACCATCACGATGGCGATGAAGACGATGATTGCGAACAGCGAGGCGAGGACATTGGGCAGTCCGATGCGCGACATGAAGTCGGCGAGCGGAGACAGCAGTATCATCAGGATGATGGCGCTGGTAACTGGCAGAAACACCACCGAACCGATGGAAAGCACGAAAGGAAGCGCAAGGAACAGCCCGATACCCAGCAACAGCACCAGCGCGGAAATCAGTCGCAACTCCTGCTGGGCAAACGCCATCCGCCTGCTTCCGACGCGTGTTGGCACATGCGATTTGTCAGGTGGCGATGGTGGCGGGGATGTCATGGCAAAGACACCTGCACTTCGGTGTCCATGACCTCAAGCAAGACTTGCATCCGCTAGGGATCAAGTGGTTTGAGGCAGGGCCTAAACCCGCGCCGCTTCGCCGTTCCCGGCGGCGACATCATCCAGCTCCTCCAGGATTGCCCGATGGGCCGATGCATCGTCCACGGAACGCTGTGGAATGTCGCCATCGCTGAGCATGGATGCGAGCGCGGCACGGGCACGGCCCACACGGCTCTTGATCGTGCCGATGGCACAGCCGCAAATTTCGGCTGCTTCCTCGTAGGAAAAACCACCGGCGCCCACCAGCAACAGCGCCTCGCGCCGTTCCGGTGGCAGGGTCAGCAATGCGCGGTGCATGTCGGACAGGTGCAACGGTTCTTCCTGTCCGGCCGGTGCGGTCAGGATACGCTCCGCCACGCCCTCGTCATATTCGCCGCGGAAGCGATTGCGGCGCATGTCGGTCAGGTAGGCATTGCGCAGAATCACAAACGTCCATGCCCGCATACTGGTGCCCGGTTCGAACCGGTCCTGTGCCGCCCAAGCTTTCATCATGGCTTCCTGAACCAGATCATCGGCCATATCCGGCCGCCCGCACAGCCCCCGTGCGAAGGCGCGCAGATGCGGGATAACCTGGGTTAATTCGGTTTTGAATTCAGCCTTTTGCGCAGGCGAGCGCTCGTACTTAGCCATCAATCGGCATCGTCGAGTTTGGACAGCAAGTCCTTGAAACTGTCGGGCAGCGGCTCGTCGACCACCGATTTATAAAGCTGTTGCAGCCCGTTCGCCCATTCCGGCGAGTCGCCTTGTTTCGGTGCGGATGGAGCTGGATTGGCAGGTTTTGGCATAGGATATTGGGTGTCCGGCATAAGCTCCGCCCTGCCTTCCCTTGACGGCCGGGGCAAGATGATAATGCGCGATGGGTAGTGGTTACGCATCGGGTAAGAGTTGGAACGATACCTTATAACTTTGGTTCCTCCCCTAACGATTGCGTCACATGACCGTGAGGCAAAGCATGAGGGTCGAGAAAGAGGAACCGGGTTTGGCTTCGCAGTTTTCCCAGCGCCGGTCCCGCCGTCTCCTGATCGAATATCCGCGCGCCGTTCCGATTGCGCTGTTCGCGCTGGTGGCCGCCATCACGGCGCTAAGCGTGTTTGCCATCGAGCAAGGAGAAAATGCCCGCGAGCGCGCGGAAATGCGCGAACGGGCGCAGGCCATCGCTTCCGCCATCGAACGACGGGGAAACAGTTCGGCTGCCTATCTGCGTGCAGGCGCAGCTCTGTTCGGTGCAAACGAGCAGGTCGATCCGCGTCTGTTCACAAGTTTTGTAACGCAGCTTCGTCTCGATTCCGATTTTCGCGGTGCGGACGGGCTTGGTTGGGCGCGGCGTATCGGTACGCGCGACATCGCTGCCTTCGAGCAAACTCAGCGTGCTGCGGGCGAGGCTGAATATGCCGTGCGTCCCCTTCGTTCGGCAAGCACAAAGGACGAGGATCAGGGGGCAGTGCCGGTGACATTGCTGCAACCGGCAACGCAGCGTAACCGTCGCGCCCTTGGGTTCGATATGTATTCCGAAGCGACACGCCGCAAGGCGATGGATGATGCGGCGAGCAGTGCGCGGCCTACCGCAACGGGCAAGGTCGTTCTGGCGCAGGAAGGCGCCGGCTCCGATCCGGGCTTCATCATTTATATGCCGGTATTCCGCGAAGACACCATACCGCGCCGTTTGCACGGCTTCGTGTACAGTCCTTTCAACGCCAAGGAATTCCTGTTTTCCGCACTGGAACTGGAGAGCCGTGGCGAGAAAGGCGTTCGTTTGTACGATACGGAAGTCGCTCCTGAGAACCTGCTGGCGGAAATACCGCCGGACGATGTGACCGGCGTGACTGCAGTTGAACCGATACGGATCGCACAGCGTGATATGGTGTTGCAGGTGGAATCGTCACGGGCCGTGTCACTGTCCAGCTTGTCGATGCTTACGCTGCTGTTCGGCCTGCTCGTCGCGTCTCTGCTGATGACGGTGGCGCGGTTGCTGACGGCGCAGGCCAGGGAGGATCGTGCTTCCCTGCAATGGTTGGCCGAACAGAATTCCATCCGCAATTCGCTGACGCGCGAACTGAATCACCGTGTCAAGAATACTTTGGCAAATGTGCTTTCGATCGTGGCGCTGACGCGCAGGCGCGCCACTTCGCTGGACAGTTTTGCCGATAGCCTGGACGGGCGCATTCGCGCTTTGTCCGCAACGCATGACTTGCTGACCCAGTCGGAATGGGGCAGCACCGCAATCCGCGCGGTTATCGAAGCGGAACTCGCACCTTATTCAGGCACAAAGGATACGATGGTCGAGCTCGACGGCCCCGAAGTCGAACTTGCGCCGAACGATGCGCTTTCGCTTGGTCTGGCCCTGCACGAGCTCAGCACCAATGCCGCCAAATACGGGGCGTTGAGCCAGTCGGGCGGCACAGTTTCCATCACTTGGGAAAAGGTCGATGAGGAAACGGCACATCTGCGCTGGATTGAACGCGGGGGACCGCCGGTTGCACCGAAGGCCGACCGGGCGCGCGGATTTGGAACGGACCTTATCGAAAAGATCGTGGCCCACGAACTCGCCCGTCCGGTGCAGCTGGAATTCGATCCAGCCGGCGTCCGGTGCGAAGTGATGATCCCGATCCGCACGCCGAGCGACTTTGCCATTCGGGCGAAATACGCACCGGACGCCTGAGAGCGTCCGTACGCCCCGTCAGGTGAGTGGCTTGTTCGCCCCGAAGAACAGCGCCTGGCTGATCGCGGCGCGGACCGTGGTTTCCTGAAACGGCTTGGTCACAAGATAGGTCGGTTCAGGCCGGTCGCCCGTCAGCAGACGTTCGGGATAGGCGGTGATGAAAATCACCGGCACGCTGCCCATCTCCAGAATGTCGTCCACTGCATCGAGTCCCGATGACCCGTCGGCAAGCTGGATATCGGCGAGCACCAGTCCCGGCGTCTTTTCCGCAACCACTTCCTGCGCCTGCGTGCGCGTGGCGGCCGTGCCGCAAATCTGATGGCCAAGCGAAGTGACGAGGTCTTCCAGTTGCATTGAAATCAGCGGCTCGTCTTCGATAATGAGCACCGATGTCGTCGATTCCCGGTCGATCTCCGCCACAGCGTCGCGCACCAGGCTTTCTACATCGTCGGTCGACACCTGCATGATTTCGCCCGCTTCCTCGGCGGAAAAATTCTCCAGCGTGGTCAGCAGCAGCGCCTGCCGGTTTAGTGGCGTCACGCCTTTCAGACGGTCTTGTGCCGCCGCTTCGTGCGTGGTGGCTTCGGCAGCTTCCGGCACATCCTCGAACGCGCTCGACCAGATCGTGTTGAACGCGCGGTAAAGCGGCACGCGACCTTCGCCCAGTTCCGCCTTTAGGGCATCGTCGGCCAGGGCGGCTTCCAGCGTGGCCCGCACATAAGCATCGCCGCTGGCCTGCGAGCCGGAAAGGGCCCGCGCATATCGCCGCAGATAAGGCAGATTGGCAGCGACTTGATCTCCGAGCGACATAAATTTCCTTCCGTAAGGGATGCAGGACGCCCGGACGGGCGCGCACAGGGCAACGCGGCGAAACGCGTCAGGTTCCCGTATCAGAGCGTCTACCCGTTCGAAGCACACGCCGCAATCGGAGCTGTCGCGTTGTTGTCCGGTGTAGTTCGGTTACGCGCCATATGGCTTGACGTAAATCGACAGCGGTGCGGGAACCGTTCTTTTGGCCGGCGATTATGGTTTTATCACTCGCCGCAACCCCCTCCCGTCAAAGCGGCCGGTGATACGATCCCCGCGGCCCCCGGACTTCTGTTCGGGGGCCGTTTTCGTTTGCGACCGAGTATATGATGGGGGTCGGGGTTTAACGCGCGCTGCGTCTCAGGGCAGCCAGTACCCCGCGGCGTGGGGCACGCCGCGCCGCCGCCAACAGAGCATTGGCCGCCAACGGCTTTTCCAGAACGGTGCCAAGCGCGGCAATCGGTGCGGGAATGTCCTGCGGCGCACCGGTAGCAAAGATGATGCGAGTGTTGCGCGCATCGAGGCTCTGTATCAGTTCGGCAATCGCCCATCCGTCATCACTGTCGCTCAAATGGATGTCCAGCACCAGCACATCGGGCAGTTTGCTGCGCAGGGCCGCCATCGCATCCTGCGTGGAGGCAGTCACCGTAATGGGCACGGCTCCGGCGTCCTCGAAGACCATCTGCGTCGCCATCGCGATAACAGGGTCATCCTCAACGATGAGAACGGAACCTAGGGGCACTTGTTTTGCCAAGGTCAGGTTCGGGCGCTGCGCATTGCGATATAAAACGATGTGGCAGGCGAAGCGGTTCCCCGACAGTTTTTAAGGTCCCGACGACACGACGCGGGAAGACTACAGCGCGCGTTCGTATATAGCGTATTCGCGGTTTGCCGATGCTCCGATAGTGTCGGCAATTGCGACCATCCCCTGGTTGTCTTCGAGTATCCAGCCGATTTCGGCCCGTTCACCGCCAAATTCGGCCAGCGTCACATCGCGTATATCGCTGATCATCATGAACGCCATCTGGCTGGCGAGGCGCGAATTCTGGTGTGCCTTGACAACGCCCATCAACGGCACCCGCACATCCGCGGGCTTGGGCTTGCGCAGCCAGTGCAGCAGCCGCGCCCAGCCGAAGGGCAATAGGCGCCCGTCGATGCGCGCCAGCAGGCGATTGATATCGGGAAAGACGAGCATAAAGGCGACCGGCTCCCCGTCCCGCTCGATAATGCGGTTCAGGCCGGGGAAGATGATCGGCTTCATCTTTTTCGCGGCATACTGAATTTCCGCCTCGGTAAACGGAACGAAACCCCAGTTGGAGGACCAGGCATCGTTCAGGATGCCAAGCACGGCGCGCCAGTCTTTCTCCAGGTTTTTCATATCCGGCTGGCGCATCACCAGTCGTTCGTTGCGATAGCCAGACGCCACGATGCGCTGCACCAGCGGTGGGAAAGGCTTCGTGATATTCAGTTCGTATGTCAGCAGCGTCTTGGCACGGCTGTAGCCCGACTCTTCGATCCAGCCAGCGTAATGCGCAGGGTGCTGCCCCATCATTATCATCGGGGCGTGGTCCTGCCCGTGCACCAGCAGGCCCGGCTCTTCCCAGATCGACAGCGAGATCGGCCCCAGAACGCGCGTCATGCCTTCATGCGTTAGCCACGCTTCGGCCTGGCTTAGCAGCGCACCGGCAACGTTCGCGTCGTCTGCATCGAAATAGCCGAACATGCCCGTACCAGGGCCGAAGCCCTGTTCGGCAGGCTGTTGCAGGGCAACCTCGTCGATATGCGCGCTGATGCGGCCCACGGGAGTCTCGCCGCGATAGGCGATAAAGAACTGGACGCGGGCGTGGGCGAAAAAGGGATTCTTGTTTGGATCGACCAGCTCAAGCTGCTCGCGCCGCAACTGGGGCACATGGTTGGGTGTATTGGCAGCGAAGCGACGACCCAGATCGACGAACGCGGCACGCTGCTTCGCGCCCGAAACGGGGCGTATCTCTACCGTTGCCGCGGGCGGTGTTTGGCTTGCGTTCATTACCGCCCTGCAATGGGTTTCGCCCGTCGCATTTGTCAACCGGACGTGCGCCGTTCGCCGCCCCTTTACTTTGGCCCCCTGTCTTTAACTGCCGGAACCCGCTATTACCTTGGCCACGATGACCGTTCAGCAAGCCATATCCGTCCCGACCCAGCAGCCCCGATGCGAGCCATTGGCCGATGACCGTGCCCTGTTGCGTGGTGCGCGCGACCTGACGAAGGATTTGGCAGAGGCGCGACCAGGCATTTACTGGCCCGATATGCTGGCATCGGCTGGATTGGGTTATGCCGGTATTGCCGGGGCCATTCTGCTCGCCAACCCGGTATTGGCCGTGTCGAGTGCGGCAGTCGCGGTGTTGGCGCTGTATCGCGCGCTGATGTTCATTCACGAAATTTCACATATCCACCGTGACGCGTTGCCCGGTTTTCGAACCGGCTGGAACGTGCTGGTCGGCATTCCCCTGCTCACGCCGTCCTTCATGTATGAAGGCGTTCACACGCTGCATCACAAGCGCACGCAATACGGAACCGTCGAGGATCCCGAATATCTGCCGCTGGCGTTGATGAAACCGTGGAGTTTGCCGCTGTTTATCGCGGTGGCCATGCTTGCGCCTGTTGCGCTGCTGTTCCGGTTTAGCGTGCTGGTGCCGCTGGGCGCAGTCGTGCCCGGGATACGACACCTGGTGTGGCAGCGGTTTTCCGCGCTTTCGATCAACCCTGCGTTTCGCCGCCGCCCCGCCGATGGCACGCTGGCGCGACGGGTATTCTGGCAGGAGCTGGGCGGGGCGGTCTGGGCCTGGGCGCTGATCGGCAGCATATTCGCATTCGGCTGGCGGCCGCTGCTGGTGGTGCTTGCCATTGTCAGCATTACCGCCGTCCTGAACCAGCTGCGCACGCTGGTTGCGCATTTGTGGGAGAACGAAGGCGATGTCATGTCGGTGACCGCGCAGTTCCTCGACAGCGTAAACGTGCCGCCGCCCGGACCCGTGGCAGAGATCTGGGCGCCGGTCGGTTTGCGTTATCATGCGCTGCATCACCTGATGCCGTCGATGCCGTATCATGCCCTGCCCGAAGCGCACCGTCGGCTGGTGCGCGAACTGGGCACCGGATCAACCTATGACGGAGCGAACCATCCCGGCATGTGGACCTTGGTGGCGCGGATTGCGCGCAGTACTATGGGCCAGAAAACTATGAGCTCGCAAAAGCCCGTCTGATACCAATTATTCGGTAATGGGTTCCACCGGTGTCTCGCCGGTTCCGTCGCTGGCCCCGGTTTCTGCGGCAATCGCATCGACAGCTTCGTCACGTCCGTCGGCGGACATGTTCTTGTCGGCTACTTCGCCATCGGCATCCGCAACCGGAGCGGGCAGCGTTTCCTCGTAGCTGGTATCCAGCGTTTCTTCCTCGGCGCAGGCGGTGAGGGCAAGAGCGGAAAGAACGATAGTGCAGCAACGGATCATGGCGGGGTCTCCTTTGGCGGAAAGACGGTTGGCAAGGCGGGGTGGTTCCCATCAGTCCAGAAAACAGACCATCGCACAACGCCTCTCGGCCGGCAGGCCGTGTTCGGCCTCACGTACCAGCTCCGCCGCCAGCCGCGGGTGTTCTCCGCCCGTCGCGATTTCCAGGAAGCCAAGGCGTGAATAGAACGGCGCATTCCAGGCGACATCGCGAAAAGTGGTCAGTGTTAGCGCGCAAAAGCCGGAATTGCGTGCATCGATCTGGCAGGCGCGCAACAACCCGCCGCCGATCCCGCGCTGCTGAAACTGCGGGAGCACATTGAATTCTTGGATATGCAGTTCGCGCCGGAAGGGTTCGGTCACGAGGAAACCCACGGCCTTTCCTTCTGCATGGGCGACAAGGCTGTGCCCCTTACCGATATAGCGGCGCAATTGATCAAGCGGCACGGTATGCTGGCCGGCAACGACTGCCAGCCCTTCGACGGTGTCGAACAATGCGCCTGCCGCCGCTTCGATCGCGGGCATGGCCTCAGCATCCTCCGCCCGTGCCAGTCGCAGCGACCAGACGCTCATTCCTCGGTCCGGATCAGCACGGTTTCCCCGATCAGCAGGAACAGGAAGAACGGCGACCATGCGGCGAGAAAAGGTGGATATCCACCGAAACTGCCCATTGCCAGCGCGGCGTTGTCGACCACGAAATAGGCAAAGCCTAGAGCCATGCCGATGACCGCGCGCACGAACAGCTGTCCCGACCGGGCGAGGCCGAACGCGGCAATCGAGCCGAGCAGCGGCATCAGCAGCGCCGACAGCGGCCCGGAAATCTTGTGCCACCATTTTGCTTTCAGCTCGCTGGTGCGTCGCCCCGCTGCTTCGTAAGCATCGATGGAGGCGGACAGCTCGGAGAAGGACTGCGTATCGGGATCGACCCGGTCCAGTGCAATCTGCTCCAGCGTAAGGCCCCTGGCGACGATGACCGAGCCCTCGGCATCGCTCGTGGCGGTGGCAACATCGAACCGTTCGGCACCCTCCAGCCGCCAGCCCGGCTTCGCATAGCTGGCGCTGGCGGCACGGACCTGCTGCGCCAGCATCCCCTGCGGGTCGCGCCGGTACCAGGTGACGCCTTCCATCCGCAGCTCGGCCCCCGCTCCGGTCAGCCGCTGTGCCGTCAGAATATTCGCGCCATCGGTCAGATACACGTTCGTCCGCTCTCCGGAGCTTTGCGGTAAGGCGACATAGTCGTTACCCTCCCATGCCTTGAGGGTGGCGGTGGCGCGCGTGACGACCCGTTCATTGAAAACAAAACTGCCCGCCGCCACCAGCGCGGCGGTAAGCAATAACGGCGCCAGCACCTGATGCGCGGAAAGCCCAGCCGCCTTCATCGCCACGACTTCGCTGTTCTGGTTCAGCGCCACCAGCGTGATAAGTGTGGCAAGCAACACCGAATAGGGCAGGAACCGCGCGACAAGTTGTGGGATGCGCAGCGTGATATACGTCCAGAGCTCGCTTTGCCCGTTGCCCGGCACTTCCAGGATTTCGCCACTCTTGCCGAGCAGGTCGAGCGACATCAGCACCAGCACCAGCACCGCCAGCATCGCGACGATACGCACAACGAATGTCTTCGCCATGTAAAGCGTCAGCGTGCGTGACGGAAAGAAATCGAGCTGGGGCACGGGTCAGATGGCTTTGGCCAAAGGCGGCACGGGCGGTCCTGCATCGGGTGTTTGCAATGCAATACGCCGCTTGCCCCGGCCGAACAGCTTGCCGAGCCACCGGCCGAGTTTTGCAAAAGCGCTTTCCAGTGCGCCGATAGCTTGTCCACCTGGCACGTAGGATACGCGGTAGAACATCCATAAGATCAGCGCCGCGAATAGTGCAAACGGCCCCCATAATGCCAAGACCGGATCCACCCGTCCCAATGCGGCGATATCCTCTCCATATTCGTTCACCTTGTGATAGGCGACCACCATCACGATAGCGACGAACACCCCCAGCGCGCTGCTGCTGCGTTTGGGCGGGATCGCCAGTGCCACCGCGAGTAAGGGCATCAGCAGCATGATGATGACTTCCACAAGCCGGAAATTGAAACTGGCCTGGCTACCCGCGCGCGCGATCGGGGTGGCATCGCCGGACCATCCGATCCGTAACAGTTCGGGCAGGATGTACTCCCGCTCCGCATCGCCGCGTTCGCGGAACTGCTCCACACGCGGTAAGTCGATCGGCAAGTCATGACGTGTGAAGCTGAGCACACGCGGTGGCGCTTGTTCGCTGCCGGTATCGTGGACGATGGTGCCATCGGTCAGGCGCAGAATGATTGTATCCTCGCTATCACTGGTGGCGAGAAAATTGCCCTCGCGCGCTGAAATCGACAGCACTTGCCCCTTGCCGTCGGCAGCACGCGCGAAGATGCCCTTCAAGCGGCGGCCATCGTCCTCGCTCTCTTCGATGCGCAGCGCCATGCGGTCGGCCAGCGTGGTAAACTCGCCAACCTTGATCGACGCACCAAGCGCGCCGGAGCGGAGCTGGTATTCCAGTTGCTCGTAATAATAGCGGCTAACCGGCTGCACATAGAAGACCAGCGCAACGTTTACCGCCATCAGGATTAGCGTGAGTGTGTAGGGCACACGCAACAACCGCTTGTAGCTCAGACCGACACCGCGAAACACGTCGAGCTCGCTGGTGGTCGCCAACTTGCGAAACGCGAACAGGATGCCGAGCAACAGGCCCAGCGGTATGGCAAGACTGGCATATTCCGGGATAAGCGCGCCAAGCATTTTGAACACGATACCGACAGGACCGCCTTCGACCGCGACGAAGTCAAACAGCCGCAGCATCTTGTCCAGCATCAACAGCGAGGCTGCGATGGCAAAGACGCCCGCCATCGGCACCAGCACAAGGCGCAGGATGTAGCGGTCTATGGCTGGGATGAAGGAGAACAAGGGCGATGCCGCGCTTTACGTCGTTGGAAGGCGTTGCACGGCCCTAGCGCGCTTTCGCGCCCCCGTCATGTCCTAAGGCCCGTCATACGCAAAGGCCTGTCATTCGTGGCGGAAGCTCAGGCCTGTTCGAGCGTGCACTGCAGCGGATGCTGGTTCTGCCGCGCAAAATCCATTACTTCGGTCACCTTGGTTTCCGCCACCTCGTAAGAGAACACACCACATACGCCTACGCCCTTCTGGTGAACGTGCAGCATGACCTGCGTAGCTTGCTCGATATCCATCTTGAAAAACCTCTTCAGCACCATGACGACGAATTCCATGGGCGTATAATCGTCGTTTAGAAGCAGCACCTTGTACAGGCTGGGCTTCTTGGGCTTGGTCCGGGTTTTCGTGGCGACGCCGACCTGGCCGTCCCCGCCATTGTCCCCGTCCTCACCCGCTGCGCCAACAAGGAAAGCGTCGGGCAATTTGCTCGCCAGGGGGAGGGCGCTGTGCCGGGAAGTTTCATGCAACGGTGTCATCGCCTGCCGATATTGCATCGCCTGCGCGAAACGCAAGGGTCGCGGGTCGATTGCATTTTGATATGACATGAAAAAGGGCCGCGCGATCCTGTCGCACAGCCCTCTTCCGTATTCATCAAGTCTAAGGCGCGATTACGCGGCCGAGCGGACCTTTTCCATCGCAACCGACATACGACCGGAAATCGGTGCGAAGGCGTCATTTGCCAGCTTGACCCACATGCCCGTGGTCTTGGAAACCTGTGCAATGGTGGCGTCGAAATTGCGCGAAACGAGCTTGCCCTGCAGCTGGACCAGTTCGGTCGGCGATTTTACAGCGGCCATTTCCTTCACGTCGGCGGTCATGACCTGAACGGCGGTCTTGCCGTCCTCGAATTGCGTTTTGGCGATGTGCTGGACACCCGATACGACGATCTTGCCGCTCTCGACCATCGCTTCCGCGTTGCCCTTGGCGAACTCACCCATTTCGGACGCGAGTTCGCTACCCTTGCCATAGACGGTCTGCGCACGGGTCTGCAGTTCGGCGACGCCGTCCTTCAGCTTAGCGGTCATGTCTTCGGTGGTTGCTTTTGCGGTCGTCATGATATTCTCTTTCGTTGGGATGCGGGAAGTGGTGGATTTCTCGACGGCGGGCTGGGTCGCTGCCTGTTTGGCAGGGACCTTCATCACAGCCGACTTCTTAGCGACCGCTTTTTTCGCGGCTGGCTTCTTCACTGCGGCCTTTTCCATCGCTGGTTTTTTCGGCTCGGAGGACTTCACCGGTGCGTCGGCTTCAACAGCCTCTGCCACTACGGTCAGATCGACCTTCTCGGTCTTAGCGGTCTTCGCAGTTGCATCGGCATACGCCTTTTCAGTCGCTGAATCGATCTTGCTGCCTTGGGGCTTGCTATCAGTTGAGGTCGCCATCTGAATTATCCTGTGTTTCATCGGAACGCCCGATGTTGCACTGCACAATCTAGGTAAGGGATCCAAACACGTCAAGCAGTTTTTGTGCAGCGCACAATAAACGCATTGTTCGTTACCGCTGCTTCACGTACCGGCCCGGTGCATCCTCGATTACGGTATCACCTTTACCACCGGGTGCACGCTTGCCCGTGGCGGCAACCTGTCGCTTGTCGTGCCCCCTCAGCCACTCGATCCAATGCGGCCACCAGCTGCCCGGATGCTCGGTCGCTCCGGCGCGGAAGGTGTCGAGGTCCGCGCTACCCGCATCGCCTGTCCAGTACTGGTACTTGTTTGCCGCCGGTGGATTGACCACGCCGGCGATATGGCCCGATCCAGCCAGCACGAAGGTTACATCGCCCGCCAGATGATCGGTCATTTTCCATACGCTGTTTGCAGGTGCGATATGGTCTTCCTTGCCCGCCTGGATATAGGCTGGCGTCTTGATACGCGTCAGGTCGATAGGCGTGCCGTCTGCTGACAGCGCGTCGGGTTCGACCAGCCGGTTGTCGCGATAGAGGTCGCGCAGATAGGCACCGTGCCATTTGGCAGGCAGATTGGTGACGTCGCCATTCCAGTGCAGCAGGTCGAAGGCCGGATAGTCCTCGCCCAGCAAATAGTTGTTGACCACATAATTCCAGATGAGATCGCGGCTGCGCAGCGCGTTGAAGGCTGCCGCCAGATAGCGCCCGTCGAGATAGCCCTTGCCCGACAGCTTCTCGATCATGTCCAGCTGCGGTCCGTCGATGAATTGCAGCAATTCGCCAGCATCCTCGAAATCGACCTGCGCGGTAAAGAAAGTGGCCGAAGCGACGCGATCCGCCTCGCCGCGCCGCTCCAGAATGGCGAGCGTCGCAGCCAGCGTGGTGCCCGATACGCAATAGCCGATAGTGTGGACGGCGGGCACGTCCAGTCGCGCGCGGATTGTGTCGATGGCGTCGATTTGCGCGCGGATGTAATCGTCCCACACGACATCCTTCATGCTCTCGTCAGCCGATTTCCAGCTGACCACGAACACGGTAAGTCCTTGATCCACCGCCCATTTGACGAAGCTTTTCTTTGGCGTTAGGTCGAGGATGTAGAAGCGGTTGATCCACGGTGGAAAAATAACCAGCGGCACCGCGAGGACATCGTCCGTCGCAGGCGCATACTGGATCAGCTGATACAACGGCGTTTCGTGAACCACCTTGCCGGGCGTGGCTGCCAGGTTCTCGCCAAGTACGAAGGCGTCAGGGTCGGTATGCGTCAGCTGGCCACGCTCCAGATCGGCGGCGAGGTGCTGCATACCTTTCACCAGATTCTGTCCGCCGGTATCGACCGTGCGTTTCAGCACGACCGGATTGGTCATGGCGAAGTTGTCCGGGCTGACCGCATCGACCAGCATCTGCGCGGCGAACTTCAGTTGCATGCGCTGGGCTTCGGGCACGCCGTCCATGTTCTCGATTGCGGCGACCGTGTGGTCGGCCAGCATCAGATAGGTCTGGTGGACCAGCGCAAAGGCAGGGTGGCCTCGCCATGCCTTGTCGCTAAAGCGCCGGTCGCTGCGGGGCAGGGATGTTCCGGTGTCGGCGTCCCGCGCGGTATCGAGCGAGGCTGTAAAATCGCCCATGACGTTCTGCCACAAGACAGCCTGCTCTTCCGCCATTTCCTGTGCACGCTTTGCATCGAACCATGAAGGCGGCAAAAGCGGCATCATTGCAGACAGCCTGCCGGTTGCGGTATCGTCGTCATTACCGGCCAGGCCTGCGCCCGACCAAGCCACCTGTAACGCTCTTGCCGCCTGCGCCCAGGGGTCCGGCATTTGCGCGGCTTGCGTTGTAGGGTCGCCGGTTTGTGCCGCGGGCATGGCATCCACCATCGACTGCATGGCGCGGCTCTGCAGTTCGAACCACGCGGTGAAGGGATCCGGGGTATTCGCCATCGTCGCATCTCCGAAAAGCCAGCAGCGTGCGCGCGCAGGCTAGGGTTCGCACTGCAATAGCGAAAAGCCCTTCACACCGCGACCGTGATTCGCCAAGCGTATCGCACACATTGCACCGTGCAACCGTGCGCAACGAACAGGAAAGGCAATCATGGACACCGATTTCTATCGCATGAAGCGGTTGCCGCCCTACGTCATCGCCGAGGTAAATGCGCTGCGCCATGCTGCGCGACAGGGCGGAGACGACATCATCGACCTTGGCATGGGTAATCCCGACCACCCGCCGCCGCAGCATGTCATCGAAAAACTGTGCGAGGTTGCGCAGAAGCCGGACGCACATGGCTACTCGCAGTCGAAGGGTATTCCCGGCCTGCGCCGTGCCAAGGCGGGATATTACGCCCGCCGTTTTGGTGTCGAACTGGACCCCGAGACGGAAATCGTAGTGACGATGGGATCGAAAGAGGGGCTGGCCAGCCTCGCCAATGCCATCACCGCGCCGGGCGATGTCGTGCTGGCGCCAAATCCGTCCTATCCGATACACACCTTCGGTTTCATCATCGCAGGCGCGACAATACGATCGGTGCCGACCACGCCTGACGAACACTATTGGGAAGCGCTGGACAACGCGATGGCCTTCACCGTGCCGCGCCCCAGCGTGCTGGTAGTGAATTACCCCTCCAACCCCACTGCCGAGGTAGTGGACCTGGCTTTTTACACACGGCTGGTGGCGTGGGCGAAGGAGAACAGGGTCTGGGTGCTGTCCGACCTTGCCTATTCCGAGCTGTATTTCGACGGCAATCCCACGCCTTCGATCATGCAGGTGCCGGGTGCAAAGGACGTGGCGGTAGAGTTTACGTCGCTGTCCAAGACCTACTCGATGGCGGGCTGGCGCATGGGATTTGCAGTTGGCAACGAGGCGCTGATCGCGGCGATGACACGCGTAAAATCCTATCTGGATTACGGTGCCTTCACGCCGATCCAGGCAGCAGCGTGTGCAGCGCTGAACGGCCCGCAGGACGTGGTCGAGGAGAACCGGAAGCGGTACCACGAACGGCGCGATGTTATGGTGGAGGCGTTTGCGCGTGCCGGCTGGGACATACCCGCACCCGCCGCCAGCATGTTCGCCTGGGCTCCGCTGCCCCCGCAACTTGCCGATATGGGCAGCCTGGAATTTTCCAAGCAGTTGCTTGCCAATGCGGGTGTCGCGGTGGCGCCCGGTGTCGGTTATGGCGAGGAAGGGGAAGGCTTCGTGCGGATCGCGATGGTCGAGAACGAGCAGCGACTGCGACAGGCGGCGCGTAATGTTAAGCGGTGGTTCACCATGCTCGGCATCGCAGCGACGCAATAGCGGTTCGGTTGCAGGCCGGTGTCGCGGGGTTCCGCCACTTATGACGGGTGGACAGACGGCCCCGACTGCGCGAAAGTTTAGGGAACTTTAGGCCAGGAAGCATTTCATGCAGCACCAGAACAATGACCGTGTCACAGTTACTTTAGGTGACGATGGAGTGGCACAAGTCCGCTTTGTCCGGTCCGACAAGATGAACGCGCTCGATCCGAAGATGTTTTCCTCGATTATCGCAGCGGGCCATGCGCTGCACACCATGAAAGGCCTGCGTTGCGTTGTGCTGTCGGGCAAGGGCAAGGCATTCTGTGCAGGGTTGGACACCGCCAGCTTCGGTGCCGAGCCCGACCCCGACGCGCCGCCCCTGACCGAGCGCACTTACGGCAACTCCAACATGTTCCAGCAAGTCGCGATGCTGTGGCGCAAGTTGCCGGTGCCGGTCATCGCGGCGCTTCACGGGGTATGTTTCGGCGGCGGGATGCAAATTGCGGCGGGAGCCGATATCCGTGTCGCTGCACCCGATACGCGCATGGCGATCATGGAGCTGAAATGGGGGCTTGTGCCGGACATGGGCGGCTATCCTTTGTGGCGCGGGCTGGTACGCGACGATGTGCTGCGCGAGCTGGTCTATACCAACCGGACGTTTACCGGTGAGGATGCGCTGGAATACGGGCTGACCACCTTCGTCGATACCGACCCGCTCGCCCGCGCCACCGCCATCGCTACCGAAATCGCCAGCCGCAATCCGCACGCCATCCGCGCGGCGAAGCGGCTGGCCAACCACGCGCACGACACGCCGGAAGACGCGCTGCTGATGGAAGAAAGTATCGAACAGCACGGCCTGATGCGGACGAAGAACCAGATCGAGGCGGTCATGGCCGGCATGGCCAAGCGCCCGCCTCAATTCGAGGACGTCAGCTAACCGCAGCGCCTTTCGCCGGTCAGCCGAAGATCGCCACCGATTGCAGCCCCGACAGCACCGGCGCGCCATGGGCATTCCACAAGGTCAGCCGCTCGCTCGAATAGCCGGCATCCGCCCATTCGCTTGCAGTCTCCGCCAGCCACCAGCCCTCGCGCGTGACCGGCGCGGGGTCGATCACATTGAACGCCCAGTTCATCGAGCTGAGCGGACCGGGCCGCTGCATCACCCGCATGGCGCTGGGCGGCAAAGTATCGCCGAGCAGGATCACTTCGGACAGCGGGTCCAGCCCGGATGGTTCGCGCAGCCTGATCCACCACCGTACGCGCGCTTCCTTCGCATCTTCAGCATCGTTTTTCGGCAGGGCGTGCCTGATCTCGAAGTTCCCTTGAATGAAGGCAGGGGCGCGGGTGTTCTCGACCGGCTGGCAATCTTCGGGCGCAACCAGTTCGTTGCCGACACCCGCCGCGCCCTTGACCGCATTCGCCTCGCGCCCTGCGCCGAACAGCCATGTTCCGAACAGCGCGGTGGCACCGTCGCAGACGATCTCGCTGCGCAGCTGCGTGACGTTGCGGCCCTGCCGCACCACGCCAGTTGCAATCTCGATCGTGTCGCCAACGGGCGCAACGAAGCCGATCTGCGCCGCGCGCAAGGGCGGCAAGTCGGGATAGGCGTGACGCAGTGCGGTGAACGCGACCAACGCAGACGCCCCGCCATATAGGGTGCGCCCCTGCATCCACTGTTCTGCATCGGGCAGGGTGAACGGGCCGCGCGTGGCGTCGATGGGAGCGATGAGATCGGCTGCTATCATGCGCCACCGCTATCGCGAAACGCACGGCGAAACCAGACTTGCCCTATCCACCGATCCCGCCTAGTGGCACCAACTTCGCGCGTATGTGACGCGCACGCGGCCCGATGGCGGAGTGGTTACGCAGCGGATTGCAAATCCGTGTACGCCGGTTCGATTCCGGCTCGGGCCTCCAAAACGGCTTCCTCGGGGCTATCTTTCCCGAGGAGCCCCGGTGCGCCGCTTTAGCTCAGTTGGTAGAGCACATCATTCGTAATGATGGGGTCAGAGGTTCGAATCCTCTAAGCGGCACCATCCTTTTTACAGTTTGGCCGAACCATGCTTTCCATCGACAATATCACGGTCCGGCTCGGCGGTCGGGTCATTCTGGACCGTGCCAGCGCGACGGTGCCGGTCGGTGCGCGCATCGGCCTGATCGGACGCAACGGGGCGGGTAAATCCACCCTCATGAAGACCGTAATTGGCGAGATAGAGCCGGACGATGGCGAGATTACCAAGCCGTCGCGTTCACGCATCGGCTATATCGCGCAGGAAGCGCCCAGTGGCACGATGACGCCCGAAACCGTCGTGCTGGCCTCCGCCACCGAACGGGCCGCGCTGATGGAGGAGCTGGAAGCCTGCACCGATATGGATCGCATGGGCGATGTCTATGAACGCCTGCTGGCTATCGACGCCTATAGCGCCCCGTCGCGCGCCGCGAAAATCCTGAGCGGGCTGGGATTCGACGAAGAGATGCAGCAGCGCCCGGTCGAGAGTTTTTCGGGTGGCTGGAAAATGCGCATCGCGCTCGGTGCGCTGCTGTTTTCCGAACCCGACATCCTGCTGCTGGACGAACCCTCCAACCACCTCGACCTGGAAGCGACGCTGTGGCTTGAAAACTTCCTGAAATCCTATCCCGCCACCGTGCTGGTCATCAGTCACGAACGTGACCTGCTGAACAAGGTCGTCGATCACATCCTGCATCTGGAAGGCGGGCAGCTGAAGCTGTATCCGGGCGGCTACGATGCGTTCGAGAAACAGCGGGCCGAACACGCCGCGCAGCTGGCGTCGGCCAAGGCGTCGCAGGATGCGCAGCGCGCTCGGCTGGAGAACTATGTCGCCCGCAACAGCGCGCGAGCCTCGACCGCCAAACAGGCCCAATCGCGGGCCAAGATGCTAGCCCGGATGCAGCCCATCGCCTCGCTCGTCGATGACCCGACGTTGAGCTTCGTATTTCCCGATCCGGCGGAATTGCGCTCGCCGATGATAACGCTCGACGGCGCGGCGGTCGGGTACGGGGATGCCGCGCCAATCCTGCGCCGGTTGAGTTTCCGGGTGGATGCCGATGACCGTATCGCGCTGCTGGGCCGAAACGGCAATGGCAAGACCACGCTGGCCCGCCTACTGGCCGCGCAACTGGCCCCGGCGGAAGGCGAGATGAATGCGCCGGGTCGTCTGAAAGTCGGCTATTTCACGCAATATCAGGTGGAGGAACTGGCAGGCGAGGATACGCCGCTGGACCTGATGGGTCGCGCGATGGAGGGGCAGGCCACCAAGGTTATCCGCGCACATCTGGGCCGCTTCGGTTTTGCCGGGGAGCGGGCGCAACAGCGCGTCGAAAAGCTGTCCGGCGGGGAACGCGCGCGGCTGGCTCTGGCGCTCATCACCCGCGATGCGCCGCATCTGCTGATCCTGGACGAGCCGACCAACCACCTCGATGTCGATGCGCGCGAGGCGCTGATCCAGGCGCTGAACGACTATTCCGGTGCGGTTATCCTGATCAGCCATGACCGGCATATGGTCGAACTGACGGCGGACCGGCTGGTGCTTGTCGATGATGGTACGGCGCGCGAATATGCCGGGAGCATGGACGACTACATCGATTTCGTGCTTGGCCGCCAGCCGAAGAACGGTGACCGGGGGAATGGCAGTGCAAAGGCGCGCAAATCGGGCAAGCCGGCCTCCAAAGCGAAAACGCGCGCTTTGAAATCGAGAGTAACGGAAGCGGAAAGCGGGATGGCGCGCCTGACCAATGCGCTGGCGGCGCTGGACCAACGCATACTCAACGCTGGCAATGGCACGGACATGCAGGATATCCTCAAGGATCGTGCGGAAACGGCGGATGCGCTTGCGCGTGCCGAGGAGAAATGGCTCGAAGCGGGCACGGCGCTGGAGGAACTGGCGCAGGGCTGAGCCAGCGGCCGCGTCCGGCTGGCTTGCAACATGGCGCGCTGGCCGCGATAGGCTGCGGCGTCACAGTTTCTTCAGCAGGAGGCCCATTTGCGCCACCGCGTTACCTCCTTCGATGTGGCCGCCGCAGCCGGGGTCAGCCAGTCCACGGTGTCGCGGGCGTTGGGTGGATCGACGGCAATTACCGAGGCGACGCGGGCACGGGTTGTCGCAGTGGCGGAACGGCTTGGATACGTCGTCGATGCGCGCGCGGCCACGCTGCGCCGGGGGACGACGGGCACGGTGGCGGTGGTGGTGATTTGTCGACCGGACGAGGCGGCGAGCGATATAAACCCGTTTTATTTCAGTCTGCTGGGCGCGGTCAGTGCCGCTGCGGCGGAGGCGGGGCTGGAAACGCTGGTATCGTTCCAGGCGGACGAGGCTTCGCTGTTCGGTCGCTATGTCGAGCGCGGGCAGGCCGATGGCGTGATCGTGATCGGCACCACCACGAACGATGCGGCCTGGGACTACTTTCGCGAACTCGGAGACAGTCAGGGGCAAGGAAAATATGCGTTCTGGGGATCGCCTTTCGACGAGCTGGAGTGGGTGCGTTCCGACAATGTCGCGGGCGGACGGCTGGCGACGCGCACGCTGATCGAGGCGGGCTATCGCGACATCGTGCATATCGGCACCGATGCGTCGGCGCAGCGCCAGTTCGGGGAGCGGCTGGTTGGATATGGGGAGGCGATGGCCGCAGCCGGACTGGATGCGCGGGTAGCGACCATAGACGAGACGGGCGACCGGCAGATGCAGGGGCGGCGTGCGGTGGCGGCCCTGCTTGAACGCGGGGCCCCATTCGATGCCCTGTTCGTTGCCTGCGACAGCATTGCGCTGGGCGTGCTGGCGGAGTTGCAGCAGCGCGGGGTGCGGGTGCCGGAGGATTGCGGGGTGATCGGGTTCGACGGGGTACTTGCAGGGGCGCACAGCAATCCGCCGCTGACGACGATCCAGCCCGATTTTGCGATTGCCGGTGCGTTGCTGGTGGAACGGATGAAGGCTAACGTAGAGGGTGATGGTCCGGAGCGGCGGGTGCCGGTAAATCTGGTGATGCGCGGCAGCGTGAAGCAGTCGTAGGGTGCCGATAAATCACAGGACGCTTGCACATATAACGATACCTTTATATGTCCGTCCATATGCGGATAGAAGCCATCATGCGCGCCCTTGCCGATCCGACCCGCCGCCGCGCGATGCGATTGCTGTCGTCGATGGAACTGTCGGTCGGCGAGCTGGCGCAGGTGCTGGCGCAGAGCCAGCCGCGCGTATCGCGCCATGTCGGCATTTTATGCGAGGCCGGGCTGGCGGAGCGGCATCGCGAAGGCAGCTGGGTGTTCCTGCGCACGGCCACGCAGCCTGCCGGTGAAGGTGCCGGGCATATCGGCACGGCCATCGCCGACCTGCTCGCCATCGCCGAACGCGACGATCCGCTGTTCGCCGAAACGTGCCGCGAGGACCGCCGCAATCTGGCGACGATCCGCGCCGCGCGCGAAGCCGGCGCGGAGGCGTTCTTCGCGCGCCATGCCGAAGACTGGGACGAGCTGCGCCGCCGCCACAGCCCCGACGGCCACGTCGAGTCGCGCCTGTTGGCGGCACTGGCCGATGCGCCGCTGGGCACGGTACTGGACGTGGGCACCGGCACCGGACGCATCGCCGAACTGCTGGCAGAGCCTGCCGCCCATGTCGTGGCGCTCGACAAGAGCCTCGACATGCTGCGCGTCGCGCGGGCCAAATTGCAGAATTTGCCAGCGGGGCAGGTCGAGCTGGTGCAGGGCGATTTCACCGCGCTTCCCTTCGCCGCCAACCGGTTCGATACGGTGGTGCTGCACCAGGTGCTGCACTTCGCCGTCGATCCCGCCGCAGCGCTGAAAGAGGCGGCCCGTGTAACGCGCCCGGGCGGGCGGATCGCGGTGGTCGACTTCGCCAGTCACGGGCAAGAGGAACTGCGCCAACGCTTCGCCCACGCGCGGCTCGGCTTCTCCGACCGGACGATGGAGATGCTGATGCGCGAGGCGGGCTACCGCCAGAAACCGCCGCTGACGCTGGACGGGGGCGAGCTGGTCGTGAAGATCTGGCTCGCGGAGCGGATCGAGACCACGGGCGACGACAATATTCGCACTGACGCCGACGACCGCGCCGGAATGAGGAAGACATCACCATGACCGCCCACCAGAACGCTGCGCGCCAACCCACTCTCGACCAGATGCAGGACGCGCGCATGGCGCTCGACACGCCGCTGTTTTCCGGCCTGCCTGGCGATATCGGCGCGAGTTTCGAATTCTTCCCGCCCAAGAGCGAGAAGATGGAAGCCAAGCTGTGGGATGCCGTGAAAGAGCTGGCACCGCTCGATCCCGATTTCGTGTCCGTAACCTATGGCGCGGGCGGCTCGACCCGCGAACGCACCCATGCGACCGTAGCGCGTATCATCGCCGAAGCCGGTATTCCCGCCGCCGCGCACCTGACGTGCGTGGACGCAACGAAGGCCGAAACGCGCGCCATCGCCGAACGCTATTGGGAAGCGGGCGTGCGTCACATCGTCGCCCTGCGCGGCGATGCCGGGGAGCCGGGTGCGGCTTTCACACCGCACCCCGAAGGCTATGCCAGCGCCGCCGAGCTGGTGACAGACCTGAAAAACATCGCCGACTTCGAAATCTCGGTCGCCGCCTATCCCGAAACGCACCCCGATGCGGAATGTCCGCAGGCCGACCTCGACAATTTGAAGCGCAAGATCGACGCAGGCGCGACCCGCGCGATCTGCCAGTTCTTCTTTTCCGCCGACACGTTCTTCCGGTTCCGCGACGCGGTGGCTGCAACGGGCATCGACGCACCGATCCTGCCCGGTATTCTGCCCGTCACCAATGTGGCACAGGCGCGCAAGTTCGCCGGATTGTGCGGAGCGCAAATTCCCGACTGGATGGACGGCCTGTTCGAAGGGCTGGACGAACGCCCCGCCGCGCGCAATCTCGTGGCTGCCACAGTCGCGGCGGAGCTGTGCCGACGCCTCTATGCGGGCGGTGTGCGGGATTTCCATTTCTACACCCTCAACCGCGCCGATCTGGCTTACGCCATCTGCCATATGCTCGGCATGCGACCCAGGAGCGCCGCGACATTGGAGAAAGCAGCATGACCGAACCGGATGCACGCGGGCGGCTGAATGCGGCCGCACGCGAACGGGTGCTGGTGTTCGATGGCGCGTTCGGCACGCAGATCCAGAATCGCGGCCTGACCGAAGCGGATTATGCGGGAGACGCTGGGGCTGGATGCGGACCAGAAGGGCAACAACGATATTCTTGCGCTGACCCGCCCCGATGTCATCGCCGATATCACCCGCGCCTATCTGGATGCGGGGTCGGATGTCGTCTCGACCAATACCTTCTCCGCCAACACCATCAGCCAGGCGGATTACGCTGCGCAGAGCGTGGTGCGCGATATCAATATTGCCAGCGGCAAGCTGGCACGCGATCTGGCCGACGAATACGCGGCAAGCGACGGACGCCCCCGCTTCGTGGCGGGCGCCATCGGGCCGACCAACAAGACCCTGTCGCTGAGCCCCGATGTCGAAGACCCCGGCTTTCGCGAGATCACCTTCGATTATCTCGTGTCGGTCTACAAGGACCAGGCCGCCGCGCTGGTCGAGGGCGGGGTGGACTTCATCCTGATCGAGACGATCTTCGATACGCTGAACGCCAAGGCGGGTATCTTCGCGATCAAACAGCTTGAAGCCGAGCTGGGGCGCGACGTGCCGGTAATGCTGTCGATGACGCTGACCGACCTGTCGGGCCGCAATCTGTCGGGCCATACGGT
Organism: uncultured Alphaproteobacteria bacterium; assembly: GCA_963838735.1. GTDB lineage: Bacteria > Pseudomonadota > Alphaproteobacteria > Sphingomonadales > Sphingomonadaceae > Parerythrobacter_A. The sequence goes on along the minus strand of CAWISG010000004.1, from coordinate 199,096 downwards.
GGAGGCGTTCTGGTATGCAGTGCGCCATGCGAAGCCGGTTACTATCGGCCTTAATTGCAGCTTCGGCGCGGAACAGTTGCGCCCGCATGTCCAGCTGCTTAGCCAGATCGCCGATACGCTGGTGCTGGCCTATCCCAATGCCGGCTTGCCCAACGAGCTGGGCGAATATGACGAAGCGCCCGAGACCACGGCCGCGCTGGTGCGGCAATGGGCGGAGAATGGCCGCGTCAACATCCTCGGCGGATGCTGCGGTTCCACGCCTGCGCACATCGCGGCGATGGCGCAGGCGGTTGAAGGCCTCGCACCGCGTCCCGTGCCCGAACGCGATACGAAGATGCGGCTGGCGGGCCTCGAACCGTTCACGCTTGCGGCCTGATTTACATTACACCCGTTCACCCTGAGCTTGTCGAAGGGTCGTTCTTCTTCTTCTTGTGCTGTCCCGAAGTTAAAACGGTGCTTCGACAGGCTCAGCACGAACGGTTTTCTAGTGAGTGCAATAGTGTCCAATCTCTCCACCGCAAATTTCGTCAATATTGGCGAGCGCACGAACGTCACGGGGTCCGCGCGTTTCAAGAAACTGATCATGGCGGATGATTACGCCACGGCAGTCGAAGTCGCGCGCAGCCAGGTGGAGAACGGCGCGCAGGTTCTGGACGTGAACATGGACGAGGGGCTGCTGGATGCGGAACACGCCATGACCACCTTCCTCAAACTGATCGCGGCCGAACCCGATATTGCGCGCATCCCGGTAATGGTCGACAGTTCCAAATGGGATGTGATTGAAGCGGGCATCAAATGCGTCAGCGGCAAACCGATCGTCAATTCCATCAGCATGAAGGAAGGCGAAGCGCCGTTTCTGGAACAGGCGCGCAAATGCATGGCCTATGGCGCGGCGGTCGTCGTAATGGCGTTCGACGAAACCGGACAGGCCGATACGCGCGACCGCAAGATCGAGATCTGCGGACGGGCCTACGATCTCCTGACCGGCATCGGCTTTCCGCCCGAAGACATCATTTTCGACCCCAATATCTTCGCCGTGGCGACAGGGATCGAGGAGCATGACCGCTACGGCCTCGATTTCCTGGAGGCCGTCACCGCGATCAAGGCGCGCTGTCCGCATGCCAAGACCAGCGGTGGCCTGTCCAATTTGAGCTTCAGTTTTCGCGGCAACGAAACGGTGCGCCGCGCGATGCACTCGGTGTTTCTCTATCACGCGATCCCGGCGGGGCTGGACATGGCCATCGTCAATGCGGGCCAGCTTGATGTGTACGACGCGATCGACCCGGTGCTGCGCGATGCGTGCGAGGACGTGATCCTGATGCGTCGTAAGGACGCGACCGAACGCCTCATCGACCTTGCCGAGAGCTTCAAGGGTACTTCGCCCGAGGCAGAAAAGCAGGCGGCGGAATGGCGCGGCTGGGAAGTCACGAAGCGGCTGGAACATGCGCTGGTGAAGGGCATCGACGCGCATGTCGTGGATGATACCGAAGAAGCGCGCGCGGCCGTCGATGCGCGGGGCGGGCGGCCCATCGAAGTGATCGAAGGCCCGCTAATGGACGGCATGAATGTGGTCGGCGACCTGTTCGGCAGCGGCAAGATGTTCCTGCCGCAGGTGGTGAAGTCGGCTCGCGTGATGAAGAAGGCGGTCGCCCATCTTATTCCGTTCATCGAAGCCGAGAAGGACGCGCTGCCCGAGCATCAACGCAAGGCCAAGGGCAAAATCGTGATGGCTACGGTGAAGGGGGATGTCCACGATATCGGCAAGAACATCGTCGGCGTGGTGCTGCAATGCAATGGTTACGAGGTGATTGACCTTGGCGTCATGGTGCCGTGGTCGACCATTCTGGAAACCGCCAAAAAAGAGAATGCAGACATTATCGGTCTATCGGGCCTCATCACCCCGTCGCTCGACGAGATGGTGACGGTAGCCGAAGAGATGAAACAATTGAAAATGACCATGCCGCTGCTGATCGGGGGGGCGACCACCAGCAAGGTGCATACCGCCCTCAAAATCGAACCGGCGTATGATGGGCCGGTCATTCACGTGCTGGACGCCAGCCGCGCGGTCGGTGTGGCAAGCCGCCTGCTGTCCGATACGCAGCGCGACGCCTTCGTCAAAGATACGGCGACCGAATATGAAACAGTGCGCATCAAGCGGGCGAACAAGGGCAAGTCGACGCTGCTGCCGCTGGCCGAGGCGCGCGCGAATGCGTTTGTGGCCGACATGGCACAAAAGGCCGCACCGGTCGCCAAGCCGGGGCTGCACGTGTTCGACGACTGGTCGCTTGCCGATTTGCGCGAGGTTATCGACTGGACGCCGTTCTTCCGCGCGTGGGAACTGCATGGCAATTATCCTGCCATCCTGACCGACCCTGTGGTGGGGGAAAGCGCGCAGTCGTTATGGGACGATGCGCAGGCGATGCTGGACCGGATCGTGGCGGAAAAGTGGCTGACCGCGCGCGGCGTGGCCGGGTTCTGGCCCGCGCACCGCGATGGCGACGATGTGGTGCTGGCGGGAGAGCAGACCCGCTTCCCCTTCCTGCGCCAGCAAGTGGCGAAGTCGCGGGACCGCGCGAACTTCTGCCTCGCCGATTTCGTCGATACGGCGGATGACTGGCTCGGCGGATTTGCTGTCGGCATTCACGGCATTGACGACCATTCGGCACGGTTCCAGGCGGACAAGGACGACTATTCCGATATTCTGCTGAAGGCGCTGGCCGACCGTTTCGCCGAAGCTTTTGCCGAGCGGCTGCATGCGCATGTCCGCACCGATCTGTGGGGCTATGCGCCGGGCGAGCAACTAACGAATGTCGCGCTCATCAAGGAAGAATATCGCGGCATCCGTCCCGCGCCCGGCTATCCCGCGTGCCCCGACCATTCGCTGAAACCCGCGCTGTTTGACCTGCTCGACGCGCCGAAAAATGCCGGCCTGGAACTGACCGAGAGTTTCGCGATGTTCCCAACCGCTGCCGTCAGCGGGCTGTATTTCGGACATGGCGAGGCAAGTTATTTCGGGGTGGCGACTGTGGGACCGGACCAGCTGGCGGACTATGCAATGCGGCGCGATGTGGATCAGTCCACGGCCGAACGCTGGTTAAGACCAAACCTGGATTGACGGGGGCGCGGCGATGGCACAAACCCTTTCACGTCTTTCGCAGAAGCGATTCTGCGGATCGTCGCACGGGAGAGCGTGGCGCATCGTCGTCACCGCCGAAGGAGCAACCGCCCCGGAAACTCTCAGGCACAATGGACCGTGCGATGAAGGACACTCTGGAAAGCGCGCCGGTTCACCCCGCCGCCACCGAAGGAGCAACGCTCTCAGGTTTCCCGACAGAGGGGGCGGTCGCGTGCCATCATGGCCACGCGCTGTTCGGGAGTGTGCATGACTGATTCTGTTGAAACCGACGAACCTGAGACGCAGGTGTTGCCGCTCGACGCGTGGCATCGCGCCATGGGCGCGCGCATGGTGCCGTTTGCGGGCTATCACATGCCGATCCAGTATACCGGAGAGGGGGGCGGCATCGTTGCCGAGCATGACTGGACCCGGTCCAGCGCCAGCCTGTTCGACGTCAGCCATATGGGCCAGCTCATCGTCTCGGGCGACGGGGCAGCGCAGGCGCTGGAGGCCGTATTGCCAGGCGATATCGCGGGGCTGGCACCGGGCCGCATCCGCTATTCACTGCTGCTCGACGACGACGGCGGCATCCTGGACGATTTGATGGTCACCAACATCTCCAGCGATAACGGTCCGGCCTATTATGTGGTTGTCAACGGCGCGTGCAAGTGGGACGACATCGCGCATCTCAGGGAGCATTTGCCCGACGATATCACGTTGACGCACCTCGACGACCAGGCCCTGCTCGCCCTGCAGGGACCGGAAGCGGCGGCGGTGCTGGACGACCTGCTTCCCGGCGCGGCGGAAGATCTCGTTTTCATGCGCGGCACGTCGGTCGAATGGAAGGGTTCCACCATTGGCATCGGACGCAGCGGCTATACCGGTGAAGACGGCTTCGAGCTGTCGGTCCCGGCGGAACATGCCGAAGCCCTCGCCACCGCATTGACCGCCGACGAACGGGTCCGGCCCGCCGGACTTGGCGCGCGTGACAGCTTGCGGCTGGAGGCGGGGTTGCCGCTTTACGGTCATGATCTCGACACCGGCACCGATCCGGTCAGCGCCGACCTGCTGTTCGCGCTGACCAAAAGCCGCCGCGAAACGGGTGGCTGGACAGGCCATGCGCCGGTCAGCAAGGTTCTGGGCGAAGGCGCGAAGACCAAGCGCGTCGGCCTGAAGCTCGATGGCCGGATGCCCGCGCGCGAAGGGGCCGAGGTGTTCCTGGGCGATGCGAAAGTGGGCCGCGTCACCAGCGGCGGTTTTTCGCCCACGCTGGGCCACCCGGTTGCGATGGCCTATGTCGACGCGGCGTATGCCATGCCCGCCACCGCGCTGGAAATCGAAGTCCGCAACAAACGTTTGAGCGCAACCGTGGTGCCGATGCCGTTCGTGCCGCACCGCTATTTTCGAGGGAAGTGACTAATGGCCCGACTGTTTACCGAAGAACATGAATGGATCGACGTAGACGGCGACAACGCCACCGTCGGAATCACCGATTACGCGCAGGAGCAGCTGGGCGACATCGTCTTCGTCGAACTGCCCGAAGTCGGCGCAATGCTGGACAAGGGCAAGGACGCCGCCGTGGTGGAAAGCGTCAAGGCAGCCAGCGATGTCTACGCGCCAATCAGCGGCGAAGTAATGGAAGCCAACGCTGCGCTGGAGGAAGATCCCGCGCTGGTGAACACCAGCCCCGAGGACGACGGCTGGTTCTTCAAGCTGACCGTTGGCGATAAGGCCGAGCTGGAAGGCCTGATGGACGCCAAGGCCTACAAGGCATTCATCGCAGAGTTGTGAACGATCATACCCGGCCTTCGCTGGGGTTCGAAGTAGGAAATGAAGATGCGCTACCTCCCCCTGACCGATACCGACCGCGGCGAAATGCTGTCCGTCATTGGTGCCGACACCATAGACGATCTGTTCGTGGACGTGCCCGAAGCGGCGCGGCTCGACGGACCGATCGCGGGCTTGCCGATGCATGCCGGCGAGATGGCGGTGGAACGGCACATGCGCGCGCTATCGAAGAAGAACCTGGCCGCTGCCGATGCGCCGTTCTTCCTGGGCGCAGGCGCATACCGTCACCACGTTCCGGCCAGCGTGGATCACATCATCCAGCGCGGCGAGTTCCTGACCGCCTATACCCCCTACCAACCCGAAATCGCGCAGGGCACGCTGCAGATGCTGTTCGAATTCCAGACGCAGGTCGCGCGGCTGTATGGCTGCGCAGTGGCGAATGCGTCGATGTACGATGGGTCGACCGCGTGCTGGGAAGCGATCGTGATGGCGGGGCGGGTGACGCGGCGCTCCAGCGCGCTGCTGAGCTGTGGCCTGCACCCGCATTACGCATCCGTCGTGAAGACGATGGCGCGCTTCACCGGCGATACCATTCGCAGCGGTGCGCCGACGCTGGAAGCGGGTTGTGGTGAAGACGAGCTGATCGCGCAGATCGACGACGGGACCAGCTGCGTCGTGGTACAATATCCCGATATCCTAGGTCGCCTGCCCGACATCGCGAAGATCGCCGAAGCCGCGCGCGCGAAGAAAGCGCTGCTGATCGTGGTCAATACCGAACCGGTTGCGCTGGGCGCGATTGCCGCACCGGGCGATCTGGGTGCGGACATCGTGGTGGGCGAGGGGCAGTCCATCGGTGTCGGCCTGCAATTCGGCGGTCCCTATCTCGGCCTGTTCGCGGTACGCGACCCCAAGCTGGTGCGCCAGATGCCGGGCCGCCTGTGTGGCGAGACGACCGATGCCGAAGGCAAACGCGGCTTCGTGCTGACGCTCTCGACCCGCGAGCAGCATATCCGGCGCGAGAAGGCGACCAGCAACATCTGCACCAATAGCGGGCTGTGCGCGCTGGCGTTCTGCGCGCATATGACGTTGCTGGGTGAAACCGGACTGCGGCGGCTGGCGGCGGAAAACCACCGTCTCGCCTGCCTGGCGGCGGACCGGCTGGCCAAGGTGCCGGGCGTGACCGTGCTGAACGACAGCTACTTCAATGAATTCACCGTGCGCATCGGCACCGATGCGCGCGAAGTGGTTCGCACCCTGGCCGACCAGAGCGTGCTGGGCGGTGTGTCGCTGGGGCGGCTTTATCCAGATCAGGCAGAGCTGGCCGATGCGCTGTTGATCGCCGTCACCGAGACCACGAGCGAAGACGATATCGAAGCCCTCGCCACCGCGCTTGAAGGAATACTGGTATGAACGCCCCGAACAAGTCCGGCTGGAAGCCCGAGATGGCATCCGATGCGCACGGCACTCCGACGCACCCGACGCACACCGGCAACCGCGCGCTGATGCTGGAGGAGCCGCTGCTGTTCGAAACCGGCAAGTACGATGAAACCGGCGTCGACCTGCCCGAACCCCGCGCCGATGCACCCAACCGGCTCGGCGGGCACGACCGTACCGGCCCCATCGGCCTGCCCGCGCTGAAGGAGGGCGAGGCGGTGCGTCACTTCACGCGCCTCAGCCGCCAGAACTACGCCATCGACCTCGGCCTGTTCCCGCTGGGCAGTTGCACCATGAAGCACAATCCGCGCCTGAACGAGAAGGTCGCGCGGATGCCGGGCTTTGCCGACGTCCACCCGCTGCAACCGGTCGATACCGTACGCGGCGCACTGGAAGTCATCAACGAGCTGGCCTTCTGGCTGATCGATCTGACCGGTATGCACGGTGTCGCGATGAGCCCCAAGGCGGGGGCGCATGGCGAGCTATGCGGTATCCTGTGCATCCGTGCCGCGCTGGAAGCGCGCGGCGATGCGCGCAAGGTCGTGCTGTGCCCGGAAAGCGCGCATGGCACCAATCCCGCTACCGCAGCCTTTGCCGGATACGAGACCGAGAACATCCCGGCAGACAAGGACGGCCGGGTCGATCTGGCAGCGCTCAAGGCGCGGCTGGGACCGCCCAGCGAAAAAAGCGACGTGGCGGCGGTGATGATCACCAATCCCAACACCTGCGGCCTGTTCGAACGCGACATGAAGGCGATTTCGGACGCGGTCCACGAGGCCGGCGGCTTCGTCTATTGCGACGGTGCGAATTTCAACGCCATCGTCGGCCGGGTGCGCCCGGGTGACCTCGGCGTCGATGCAATGCACATCAATCTGCACAAGACGTTCTCCACCCCGCATGGCGGCGGCGGGCCGGGCAGTGGCCCCGTCGTGCTGTCGGAAGCGCTTAGTGCCTTCGCGCCGCTTCCCTACACCGCACGTACGAAGGACGGCACGGTGCATCTGGTGGAAGAGGGCGATGCCGCAGCGTTCTCGCAGGAGCATTTCGGTGCTGCGGCGCGCAGCTTCGGCCGGATGACGGCCTTCCATGGGCAGATGGGCATGTTCACCCGCGCGCTGGCGTATATCCTCAGCCACGGTGCGGACGGGTTGAAGCAGGTGGCGGAAGACGCCGTGCTTAACGCCAATTACGTGCTGCGGCGGCTGGAAGACCTGCTACATGCGCCCTACGCCGCCAGCGGTCCGTGCATGCACGAGGCGCTGTTTGGCGACAAAGGCTTCGGCGGAGACCTGTCGACGCTGGACCTGGCGAAGGGACTGATCGACGAGGGGTTCCACCCGATGACAGTGTATTTCCCGCTGGTGGTGCATGGCGCGATGCTGGTCGAACCGACCGAGACTGAAAGCAAGGCGTCGCTCGACCAGTTCATCGAGGCGTTCCGCAGCGTGGCGGAGCGCGCGAAGGCGGGCGATGAAAGCCTGAAAAACGCACCTTATCATGCGCCGCGCCGTCGGCTTGATGAAACGCAGGCCGCGCGCAAGCCATTGCTGGCTTGGGCGGACCCCGATTTGAGCTAGTCCTCGCGTTTGGCGTCGGGTCCGGTTTCCGGCTCCAGCGTGATGCGGATCTGGCGCAGCGACAGGATTGCCACCCAGAAGCCAATTACCGCCAACGCGCTCGATCCCAGCACGGTGAAGGCTGCGCCTTTCAGCCCCTGCCAGCCCATCGCGGTGGGCAACAGCGCGAAGGCAAGACCCATCGGCAGCGCGCGAGCCAGGAAGGCAGTGCCTGCGCGATTGACGGAGACCAGCAGCGATTCCAGGCTCGCCCCGACCAGCTCGATCGCCCCCGCAATGGCGAGGATGACCATCGTCCAGTAAACGGTCGTGAACTCCGGCCCGGCAATTGCTGCCAGCCCCCACCGCCCGAACAGCAGCGCAATGCCGACTGCCACAGTCCCGCCGACCAGTGCGATATTCGCCATGCGGCGGGCGATCTCGACCGCATTTTCGCGCGCGTGGACCAGTTCGGGATAAATCGCCTTCGCCACCGCTTGCGCCAGCTGGACCAGCGCCTGCCCCAGTTGAGAGGCGACGCGGAAGCCGCCTGCCAATGCTTCGCCCGCCACTGCGCCGACCAGCAGGATCATCACCTGCTTGCTGCCCACGCTCAGGCTGCCGGTGGCGTTGGTGGACAGAACGAACCGCCAGACATCGGGATACATGCCGGGCAGCCGTGTCAGACTGATCTTCGACCAGTCGATCCGGTCATGCCGTGCGGCGGCAAACCACAGCGCCAGCGATACGGCGACTTCGGAAGCAGCCCAGGCGATGACAAAGCCTGCGACCGTCGGAACATAGATCGCGGCCAGCACGGCGCCTGCTGCGCGCACGATCGGCTGCACCGCCTCCGCCATCGTCGCATCGCGGAAGCGAAAGCGCAGGCGCAGCAGGCCGATGGGTGTCGAACGCAGCGCCAGCAGCGCGATCAGGCAATAGCCCAGCGCCAGCCATAAAAGATCGTCGGGCAGCGGCAGCCAGAACTGCGCGCTCCACACGAGGGCGATTGCCAGTACCGCGCCGAGCGCCAGCGAGACGAGATCCAGCGCGATGGCGAAGCCGGTGGCGGTGCCTGTATCCTCTACCGGTTTGCCGTCCGCGCCCGCGCCCCAGCGGACGATAAATTGCCAGGTCTGGAAATTGGCGAGGCCGGTGACGGTCTGTCCCAGCGCCACGATCAGCGCAAAATAGCCGAATGCCTCCAGGCCCAAGGTCCGCGTTGCCAGCGCCAGATAGACGAGGCTGAGCACTGCGTTGAACGCGCGCCCGCTCAGAAGCCAGCCGATATTGCGCAGGAGACGTTGCATGCAGGGCTGCTACGCAGGGAAAGGGGGCAGGGACGGGGATGGGGGGCGACCGGTCATCACTGCCCGCGTCCTATACGCCGCGCGCGCGCCTGCAAACCTTGTTAAGTTGGGCGCTGCAAGACACAACCTGCGCCCATGCGTATCATCTTCAGCCGCAAGGGGTTCGACAGCACGGCGGGTGGCGGCCCATCGCCCCTTGTCGATGGGCGACCGGCAAGTCTTCCGATCCCCGATACGAAGGGCCTGTCGCGCACGACGTATGCTGGGCTGGGGCTGGGCGCTGCGGCACTCGCAGCGAGCCGGGGCAAGGTCGGGCCGGACACCCTGTGCCATCACGATCCGCAGTTCCTTTCCGATGGCACGGTAATCCTGGGGCAGGTCGGTTCGGCGCAGGGGCATTTGGCGAAGCAGGGTGTGGGCGCGGGCGATGTGTTCCTGTTTTTCGGCCTCTTTCGCGCGCAGAAGGGCGAGGCGCATCACCGCCTGTTCGGCTGCATGCGTGTGGCGGCGGTGGTGCCGCTTGGTGCTGCTGCGCCCGATGATCCGTGGGTGCGAAAGGCCGTCGCGCTCGATCATCCGCACACCATCGGGATGCACGGCGCGAACGATACGCTGTATGGAGGCGAGGGCGGATTGGCGAAATCGGCGAGCGACGCATTGCGGCTGACCATGCCGGGCGGACCGGTCGCCCTGTGGCACCGTCCGCCTTGGCTGCAGCGCGGCGAAATCAGCTACTTCGCCGATACCGATACGAACTGGCCTGCGCCCGACCGGATGTACCGTGTCGGCAACGGGCAGGAATTCGTCGCGGATGTCGGCGAACGCGAAGAACCGCGCCGCTGGCTGGACGCGATTATCGCCGAGATGGCGACCTAAACCTTCGGGGAAAACATCCGGATGATGGAGGAGAAATCGAGCGGCCCGTTCCCCGCCCCGGCATAGTCCTCATACAGCGCTGCGGCGCGTCCGCCCATCGGCACCGGCGCATCCGCGCTTTCCGCAGCCTCCATCGCCAGGCGCAAATCCTTCAGCATCAGCGCGGTGGCGAACCCGCCCCGATAATCGTTGTCCGCTGGGCTTTGCGGGCCAACGCCGGGCAGCGGGCAATAGCTGGTCATCGACCAGTTCTGGCCGCTGGAAACGGACGCGATATCGTAGAACGTCTGCGCGTCGAGCCCCAGCTTCTGCGCCATCGTAAAAGTTTCGCACGTCCCGGCCATATGGATGGCGAGCAACATGTTGTTGCAGATCTTGGCCGCCTGACCATTGCCAGCGTCGCCCGCATGGATCACCGCCTTGCCCATCGCTTGCAGCACCGGTTCCGCCTTCGCGAAAGCGTCGGGTGTCCCGCCGACCATGAAGGTCAGCGACCCCGCCGCCGCAGCCGCAATGCCGCCGCTGACCGGGGCATCGACCATCGCATAGCCAGCTTTTTTCGCCTCGTCTGCGACATCGCGCGCGGTGGCGACGTCGATGGTGGAACAGTCGATCAGGATCGCATCGGTCGGCGCATAGCCTAAAACGTCGCCGGTATAGACACTGCGCACAATCTCGCCGTTGGGCAGCATGGTGACAACCGCCTCCGCCCCTTCGCAGGCGCGCTTCGCATCGTCATACGCATCGCACCCACCCGCCTCCGCCGCGCCGCGTGCGTCGGCGTTGAGGTCGAAAGCCGACACGCTGTGCCCCCCCCTGACGAGGTTGGCCGCCATGCCGCTGCCCATATTGCCAAGGCCGATGAATGCGATTTTCATATCAGCGCCCCTTCCACACCGCATCCCGCTTCTCGACGAACGCGGCCATGCCTTCCGCCTTATCCTCGCTTGCGGTGAGAATCTGGAACAGGCGGCGTTCCTGCACCAAGCCTTGCGACAGCGTCATCTCGAACGCGCTGTTGACCATCTCCTTGTTCGCGATGGCGGCCATTGGCGGCATTGCGGCGATCTTGGCGGCAGTTTTGCTTGCTTCGGCGATCAGGTCGCTATGCGGCACCACACGCGCCACGAGGCCGCTTGCTTCGGCTTCGACGGCGTCCATCATGCGGCCCGTCAGGCACATCTCCATCGCTTTCGCCTTGCCGATGGCGCGGGTCAGGCGCTGGCTGCCGCCCATGCCCGGCGCGACGCCCAGCGTGATCTCCGGCTGGCCGAACTTCGCGTTTTGGGACGCGATCATGAAATCCGCCATCATCGCCAGCTCGCACCCGCCCCCCAATGCAAAGCCATTGACCGCCGCGATCCACGGCTTGCGCGTGGTATTCACGATCTCGCTGGTCCAGCGCGCGAAGAAATCGTCGAGATAGAAATCGGCGGCGGCTTTCGCCTGCATTTCCTTGATATCGGCCCCGGCAGCGAATGCCTTTTCACCGCTGCCGGTCAGAATGGCGCAACGCTGGCTGTTGTCGGACTGGTAGGCGGCAAAGGCGGCGATCAGGTCGTCCAGCACCGTGCTGGACAGCGCGTTGAGCGCCTTCGGGCGGTTAAGGGTGATGGTCGTTACCGCACCGTCGGTTTCGGTCAGGATCGTTTCATACTGGCGCATAGCGGTGTCCATTCTTCGTCTGCGGGCAGGGGGGCAAAGATGCTGTCGATCAGCTCTTCGCTTACATCTTGCGGAGTGGCGGGGTTCCAGTTCGGATCGCCCGTCTTGTCCACGATAACCGCGCGCACCCCTTCGGCGAAATCCGGGCGGGTGATGACGCGGCTGGCGATGCGGTACTCCATCGCCATGTTGTCTGCGAAGTCGGCCAGTTTCGCGCTTTGCGAGAGCTGGCGCAAGGCGACCTTACAGGCCTGCGGGCTCTTGATTCCCAGCGTGTCGCGCTCCTTGTGTGCCCAGTCGCTGTCCTCCGCTTCCAGCGAGGCGAGGATATCCTCGTAACGAGCCGAGGCGAAATGTTTTGCAATTTTCAAGGCGTTTTCCTCGATGCGCGCCTTGGGCGGGCTGCCGACCATTTCGGACAGGACGCCTGCAATCCGGCCCGGTTTCTCGAAGATCCGTGCCTTTGCATCGGCGAGCATCTCGCTCGGCACGTAATGTGTGGCAAGGCCTGCCCACAGGCATTCCGCCCCGTCCAGCCGCGCCCCGGTCAGGGCCAGGAACTGCCCCAACCGTCCGCCGAGCCGCGAGAGATACCAGCCGCCGCCCACATCGGGGAACAGGCCGATACCCGTTTCCGGCATGGCAAGCCGCGTGTTCTCGGTCGCAACGCGGTATTTCGATGGCAGCGCAATACCCACGCCGCCACCCATCGTGATGCCGTCCATGAAGGCCACAATTGGCTTGGCATAAGTGAACATCTGATGGTTGAGCCGGTATTCGTCGTGAAAGAACCTGCGCCCGGACATCCCGCCATCGTTCAGCGCACTCTCGCGCAGCATCGCGATATCGCCGCCCGCGCAAAAACCGCGCCCCTCGGCATGGTCGAGAACGACCGCCTCGATACTGTCATCATCCGCCCATTCCGCCAACGCCGCGCTCATCGCGTGGCACATGTCCAGCGTCAGCGCGTGCAGCGCCTTGGGCCGGTTAAGCGATATATGCCCCACCGCACCATGGCGATGGATGTGAATTTGGTCTGTCATGCGAAATTACGTTACTTCACACTGTCGGAAACTCATAGTCGAACGATAGCGGTTCACGCCTTCCAGATGAATCCTGGTTCGCAGCAAAACCCGACAATTTGAGGTGCTTCGAACAAGGGCTGAGCCTGTACGTTTGCATTTAAAGCTCGAGCGCCCATTTGACAGTTCCCAATATTAAACACGATCGATGATTCTCAGTATCCTAAGCGCAAGTGTAGCGAAACATACCGTTTCCGAGTTTGACACACGTCGCGACATGTCAGACTATCTTTGTCAGCTGTAAGCAAGCAACTCGATATATCATACTTGCTAACAGTTTTCTTCATTTCGTCTTCTCACTGCCGCAACAAATCCCGGCCCACGATCATCCGCATCACTTGGTTGGTGCCTTCCAAAATCGAATGCACGCGCAGGTCGCGCCAGAAGCGTTCGATGGGGTAGTCCTTCAGATAGCCGTAGCCGCCGAACAGTTGCAGCGCGTCGTTCACGATCCGGCTTCCATTGTCGGTCGCCAGCCGCTTCGCCATCGCGGAGAAGCGGGACTTGTCCGGTGCGTTCGCCCCCACCTTGGCGGCGGCGAGATAGAGCAGCGCGCGGCTGGCCTCAAGGTCGGTTGCCATATCGGCCAGCATGAACTGCGTGTTCTGGAAATCGGCGACGGGCGTGTCGAATTGCTGGCGTGTCTTGGTGTAGGCGACCGCTTCGTCCAGGCACCGTTGCGCACCACCCAGCGAACACGCACCGATATTAAGACGTCCGCCGTCCAGTCCCATCATGGCGAAACGGAACCCTTCGCCCTCGTCGCCCACGCGGTTAGCAACCGGCACGCGCGCATCCTCGAACACGACCTGCGCGGTAGGGCTTGCGTTCCAGCCCAGCTTGTTTTCCGGCGCGCCGAAGCTGACGCCGGGGGTGTTTTTGTCGACGACGAGGCAACTGATGCCCTTGGTCTTGTGCTCGCCGGTACGGACCATCGTGACATAGACATCGTTATAGCCTGCGCCCGAAATGAACTGCTTGGTGCCGTTCAGCACGTAATGTTCGCCATCGCGTCGTGCGCTGTCGTTTTCAGCCCTGCCGCGTCCGACCCGCTGCCCGGTTCGGTCAGGGCGTAGCTGGCGATTTTCTCCATGCTGACGAGGTCGGGCAGGTAGCGCGCCTTCAGCTCCGCATTGCCGAACCCGTCGATCATCCAGGCGGCCATATTGTGGATCGAGATGAAGGCGCTGGTGGTCGGGCAGCCATAAGCCATCGCCTCCATAATGAGCGCCGCCTCCAGCCGCCCCAGCCCGATACCGCCGCCATCCTCGCTGACATAGATCGCGCCGAAGCCCAACTCCGCGCTGCGCTTAATGACGTCGCGCGGGAAGTGCTTCGCCTCGTCCCATTCGCCCGCATGGGGTGTGATGTTGTCGGCAGTGAAGCGCTGCGCCGTTTCCTGGATCGCGCGCTGGTCATCGGTGAGCTGGAACTGGCCCTGGTCAGTATCTGTCATGGCCAGCATCCTGTCAGATCACGTTATTCCGGGCAACGCTTATAGGTCACCGTCCTATGCGTTTCGCCATCATGGTTCGTCACCGTAAGCGTGCGGGCGACGGGATCGACGGCGAAGGTCAGCTCGTCGCGCGTCGGCCTATCGGCATAAGTGGTGTCGAACACCGCGCGAATGCGCCCCGGCGTGCGGTCCAATACCTCGAGGAACCGTCCGCCCTCTTCGAAATAGCTGTAGCTATCGGCGCGAATGTTCAGCACCTTGCCCATGTTGGAGGCCCGCGTATTGTCGCACAGGACAGGGGTGGGCGCAGCGCCGGATGTTTCGCGCCATGTACCGCGAAGGGCAACTGGGAAGGCGACGGCGGTTTCCGAAGCCTGCGTAGTACCGGCGACAGTGTCGGGTACAGGGCGGACGCGGGCAGGTTCGGTCGGTACGGCCTTGGATGCAACCGTATCAATGGCTGGCGCATCGTCTGATGCATCTGTCTTGGGCGCACAGCTTGCTATGCAGAACGGCAGGGACAGTGCGAGTGATAGGCGGATGATGCGCGGCATAGGCGGCGTGCTTAACAGGCTGCGGACATGTTCGCGAGTCTCGAAAGACAGGGCTTGACTGGCAGACAGGCGGGGCGTTCAGGGTTGACAATGCGCTTGGCCTTCGCCCTGACTGCCCTGCTGGCCTTGACCATGACGGCCACCTGGCTTCTGGCACCATCTATGCTGACCGCACACGGTGATATGCGCGCGCCGCGTTCGGAGATCCATTCCGCCGTGCTGGACGGAGCAATCTACACCGCAGGCGGCATCGGCTTTTACCGCACGCTGGACAGTTGCGAACGCTTCGTAGTGGCGGAGCGGGCGTGGCAGTCATGCGCCGACTTGCCGCGCGCGTTGCACCATGTCGCACTCGCTTCGAACAGGGGAACGTCGAAAGGAGTGGTGGCGGGCGGCGGGCTGGTATTCGCATCTGGCGGCTATCGTGCCTTGCCTTTTTCCATCGACCCCGACGGCGCGCTGTTCAGTCTGGCGCCCGAAGCGGAGATGTGGAGGCGCGTTGCGGCATTGCCCCATCCGCTTGGCCAGCACAGTATGCACCACCATGACGGCGCGCTGTGGTTGGTCGGCGGGGAGGATGGCACAGCGACGCTGGCATCATTACTGCGCTATAATCTGACATCGGGCGACTGGACGCAGATGCAGCCCATGATGCGCGCGCGCCATTCCCATGCAAGCGCGACCGGTGGAGGTAAGCTCTACGTTACCGGAGGGCGCAGCGACGTTTTCGGCACGCAAAGCGCCAGCGTAGAACGGTACGATTTCGCTCAGGACAGCTGGACCGACTTGCCGGACATGCCGGTTGCCCTGGCGGGACACGCTGCGGCGGTGCTGGATGGCAGGTTGCACGTCTATGGAGGTGAAAATCTTGCCGAAGGCACCGTCTTCGCCGCCCATTACATCCTCGACCTTGGCACCCTGCAATGGACGCGTGGCCTCGACTTGCCACACGCGCACCACGGCTTCGCCGGCGCGGCGGCGGCGGGGCAGCTCTGGGCCTTGGGCGGTGGTCGCAAGTATGGCATGTGGACACCCCTGACCGTCAGCGGAACGGCGCAGTCCATTCCGGTCGAATAAGCGGTGAGGCAGCGCTAGCGGACAGCGCAGCGGTCTCTGTCGGCCACCGCCACGACCGTGTCATACGCCTCGCGGGTGGGGGCCAGCCGCCGGATCAGCACCAGCCCGCTTTCCGTCGGGGTCGCAATCTCGTCTTCGCCATTCGCAACCGACCCCGGCGGCAGCAGTGCAACCGTCAGGTCCCGTCCCGTGCCGCGCACCGTGGCGAAATTATCCGTCCGCGCATCGAAAAACGACAGCGAGGCATAATCGTCGAACGCCGCCATCGTGACCAGCAGCCCTTCGGGGGCCGCCGTCAGATCATACAGGCATATCGAGTAGGCCAGGTCGGGCGACGGGCGCACGACCGTCTGCGTTTGCGGGGTCATACGCGGGGCCAGGCGGAAAGCGTGCTGCGGCGTGCCGAGTGCGGTCAGTCTTGCTTCGACGCGCTCCATGATGAAGCCAGGGGTCGTATATAGCGTGGCAAAATGGGCCGCGATGACGGTGAGAGCGAAAGTCGCAAAAAGGGCAAAACCGCGCCGTTGCATCATCCGTCCCCTTCGCAGTCGAGCCGCGAAATTGCGGGTGGCAAGAGCGTTGCGTCCGGAGTTTCGAGCACGGCAGCATCGGGCACATACAGGCGCAGCATCAGATCGAAACGGTCCGCATTGCGGCTGGAAATCCAGGTATTGCCATTTGCGGGGCGGCGTGGCGCAATCTGCGCCTCCCACCGCGCACCGGAAACGCGGCTGGCATCAATGCTTAGCGCGTCGTCGCTATTGGCGGGCAAGCGGCTGCGAGCATCGTACAGGGTGAGCGACCACCATTCCGCGGGCATTGTGCCGCCCGATACGCGATAGCTGCAAGTCTCGCGCAGGGGCGCGCCATCATCGTCTTTCGTTCGGGTAAAATAGACCGCCTCGCTACTTCGCCAGTGCCAGCAGCCCGTGGCGGGCAATGCGCGCGCGGGTATAGGGATCGGCGGCACGCGATCCGACATCATAATCACTGTGCCACCCCTCCATATCGACCGTGGCACCAAGCCGGGTCTGCGCGATACCGGGCAACAGACCCGCCATGAACAGCGCCGAGATAAGCCCCGACCCGTCTCATTGTGCGGTGTCTTTCAGTACCGACCGCTGGAACAGGTAGGTCATCGTGCCCGTGCCCATCCACATCGGCGACAGCGGCGGATCGATACCCTGCTCCCATGCCATCGATCCGATCAGCGTTCCGTAGGCGTAGGGCACGTCGGGCATCGCGGTGTTGATCGGGTCGGCAAAAGCTTCGTCTGCCGTGATAACCGTCCAGCCGCGCCGGCGCATATCCACGATCAGGTCGCCCAGAAACAGCGCGGCAAGGTCCGTTTCGTGCAGCAACAGGACATGCGCGGGCGAGCGGTTCAGGGTCAGCCGTGCCAGGCGTCGTGATATTCAAGGCCGCTCATCTGGCTGGCGATGTAAAGATGGCGCAGGCGCTGCATGTCCATCGCCTTTCCGGCGGCCTGCGCGTCCAGCGTCAACTGTTCCAGATGCCAGTCCGACCCGTCCGCCGTGACATAGCCGTTGCGCAACCCGCGCGCCGCAAGACCGGCGCGCACCGCATCGCGCTTCGCGGTGTCGCGTCCGCCTTCGTCGAGATAGGGGAAGCGGAACCACGGGCGGAACCCCGCGCGCCCTGCCAGCCAGCTTGCCGCTTGGTCGATGTCGGCCAGATATTCCTCCGCCGTGCTGTGGCGCAGATGACTGTGCGCGAAACTGTGATTGGCGATGACGTGCCCGTCCGCGACATAGGCGGCAATGCGCGCCTCCCCGCCAGCCCCGTCGGGCTCGCCCAGCAGGCCGGGCGTGACGAAGAACGCCGCCTGCACGACGCCGCCTTCGCGCAAGGCAGCGCGCAGCTTCTCCGCACGTTCGTCGGGCGTGAAGAAAGCACCCGCCTTCCGCGGTACATCGTCGAAACTTAGGGCAACGCGTTTGTCCTGTGCAACTGCGGGCAGGGCCAGCATGGCGACCACAAGCGCCAGCAGAAGGCGACAGGCCCTACCCATCGCATTTCCTGCGCGCTACCGACACTTCGGAGTTGTCACCGCCAACCATCGTGGTGACCATCCGAGTACCGGTGGAATCCAGCTCCAGCTTGATCGTCTGTGTCCAGGTCTCGCCTTCGCCGGACATGGCGAGATCGATCAGCCTGTCGCCGTTCTCGCGGCGTTCGATGGTCTGCACCGAACCTACCGATTCCCAAAAAGCGATGCGATCCGCGAAGATGGTAATGCGCAGGTTCGAAAGCGCCGAACAATCGCCGTCCACGCTATCCCATACACCGCGATAATCGCGCGCAATCGTCCTGTCGGCTTCGAACATCGCCTGCGCATCGGCGTCGAGCGCAGCCTCGTTCACGCGCGGCGCGTTCGCGCTCGCGGAGGCCTGATTGGCCAGCGACTGGTTGCCGGCATCCGTTCGCGCAGCATCGCCAACGTCATCCGTGGCTGTTTCGAACCCGGACATTCCGGTTTGCTCAGGGACCTTCCGGTTCGGGTGCGCAGGCGGTCAAGCCGACAAGGAAGAGCAATGAGAGGGCAGCACCACGGATCATGGAATGTTCTCCTTTGTGCCAAACCTACTGTCCGGCCAACCGGCAGGCCATAGCCCAAACGGGACAGCTTACCCCATCGTCGGGATGATAAAGGCGTCCTTGGTGTCCGTATCGGCAGTGCCATCGGGCCAGCGTTGCGTGACCTTCTTGACCTTGGTCCAGAAGCGCAGACCTTCGGTGCCGTACTGGTCGACATCGCCGAACCCGCTGCGCTTCCAGCCGCCGAAGCTGTGATAGGCAACCGGCACCGGGATCGGCACGTTGATACCGACCATGCCGACATTCACACGGTGGGCGAATTCGCGGGCGGCGTGGCCGTTGCGGGTGAAGATGGCGACGCCATTGCCGTATTGGTGTGCGCTGGGCAGGCGCAGGGCCTCCTCGAAATCGTTGGCGCGCACGATCTGCAGTACGGGGCCGAAGATCTCCTCGCGATAGCTCTCCATCTGGGGCGTTACCTGGTCGAGCAGGGTGGGGCCGACATAAAAGCCGTCCTCGTGCCCTTGCAGCGTGAAGCCGCGTCCGTCGATGACTACCTCGGCACCTTCTTTCTCGGCGGTGTCGATCCAGCCTTCGACGCGGGCCTTGTGTTCGGGGGTGACGACGGGCCCGTAATGCGCATCGGGATCGCTCGACACACCGACGCGCAGCGCGTTGATTGCGGGGATCAGCTTTTCGCGCAGACGTCCGGCAGTATCCTCGCCCACCGGCACCACCACGGGCAGCGCCATGCAACGTTCGCCCGCACTGCCGAACGCAGCGCCCGTCAGATCGTTTACGACTTGGTCAAGGTCGGCATCGGGCATTACGATCCCGTGGTTCTTCGCGCCGCCCATCGCCTGCACACGCTTGCCGTTGTCGACCCCGCGCTTGTAGACATAATGCGCGATGTCGGAGCTGCCGACGAAGCTGACGGCGGCGATGTCTGAATGGTCGAGGATGGCGTCGACCATCTCCTTGTCGCCATGCACCACCTGCAACAGGCCTTTGGGCGCACCGGCTTCCACGAACAGTTCGGCCAGCCGCACCGGCACGCTTGGGTCGCGCTCGCTGGGTTTCAGGATAAACGCGTTGCCCGCCGCGATGGCCATGCCGAACATCCACATCGGGATCATGGCGGGGAAGTTGAACGGCGTGATGCCCGCGCCGATACCCAGTGGCTGGCGCATGGAATAGACGTCGATCCCCGGCCCCGCACCCTGGGTATATTCGCCCTTCAGGACCTGTGGAATGCCGCAGGCATATTCGATCACTTCAAGCCCGCGCTGAACATCGCCCTTGGCATCGTCCACCACCTTGCCATGCTCGCTCGAAAGCAATTCGGCGAGGTTTTGCATATTGGCCTCGACCAGTTCCTTGTAGCGGAACATGACGCGAGCGCGTTTTTGCGGATTGGTCGCTGCCCATTCGGGCTGCACCGCCTTTGCCGCCTCCACCGCACGATCCAGCAGCGCCGCATCGCCCAGCGCCACCCGCGCCTGCACCGCGCCGGTGGAAGGGTTCCAGATATCGTGGGTGCGCGTGCTCGCCGGCCCGCTGTCTCCCGCGATGAAATGTTCGACCTGTCGCATGTCCGTCTCCTGTCCTGTTGCACCGTCCATATGCGAGCGGGCGCACGGTTGGTAGTGCTTGCGAACCGCCCCCGCCCGTGCCAGACGGCGCACCGCAGGCGCGGGTGTAGCTCAATGGTAGAGCAGCAGCTTCCCAAGCTGACGACGAGGGTTCGATTCCCTTCACCCGCTCCATTTCCCTGCACGTGTTCGGCAACGTACATAGCCTTTGTTAAGGGAAGCGGCTAATGCGTCTGCGATGGCCAACTTTCCTACCTCCGCACCACAGGCAACGACCGGAGAGACACAGAACATCAGCGGGGATTGGTCGGGCGACAATCAGGACTGGTGGGACTGGTATGTCTCGCTGGCGCAGAACGAACGTTTCACCGCTCCGCTCGCAAAATGCGCCCCTCTGCCTGATATCGCGCAACCTGACGATGCGGCTTTGGCGGCCGAGTTTAGCGAGCCTTACCCGCTAACGCCGGACCATATCGCTGCTTTCGCGCGGCACGGGTTTGTCAAGCTGAAGGGCGTCGTCAGCCCAGGCGCGACGCTGCGGTTGCGGGCAGAGATGAAACGGCTGCTCGAAGCGGAACACGACATCGTGATGGATGCGGGGCAGTCCGAACGGTTCACCAGCCTCGAAATGGCGTGGCTGGACAATCCGCTGGTCCGTGCGTTCGTCCTTGCGCCGCGAATTACCGGTATCTGTGCCGGGCTGCTCGAAGTCGAACGGTTGCGGCTGTACCACGACAATATTCTGTCGAAGGAGCCGGGCTGCGGGCGCATGCCGTGGCATTACGACGACCATCATTTCCCGCTGGCAACGCATGATGTGGTGACGGCCGGGATCGCGGCGCAGCCTATTCCGGTTGAAATGGGTCCGCTGTCCTTCGCGACACCACGCGATGTGCACCGGCTGGTGGAAGGGGTGCCGTTCGACAAGACGAACACCAGCTACGACACACATGTCGGGGAAGTGTTCGCAGACAACCATGTCGCGGTGGACGAAACGCCCTTCGAGCTGGGCGAAGCCAGTTTCCATCACAACCTCAGCTTCCACACCGCCGGGCCGAACCGCACTTGTCGCAGCCGTGTGGTGCTGGCCAACACCTATTTCGTCGACGGCGCTCGCGTTGTTGGTGACCCAACTCTGGTCTCGGGCGACTGGCGCAAGTTTCTGCCCGGGTGCGAACCGGGCGGGCTAGCGCAGTCCGACAGCAACCCCGTCTGCTGGCCCCCGACACACGCATCATGAGCACCGGACACGAAGACTCCGCAGCATTGCGCGCGCATCTAGACCATGTGCATGCCGAACAGGCAGGCTTCACCGAGACCTGTGCAACCGCGTGCCGCGATGCCGAGGGGCGCGACAGTTATACCTGGCTGGCGCAGGCTCTCAACGCGCGCGACGGCGGCGCCATGCTCGATCTAGCCTGCGGGTCGGGCGTGCTGCTGGAGCGCCTTGCCGCCGAACGATTTTTGACCCACCTTACCGGTGTCGACATGAGTGCACCCGAACTGGCGCTGGCAGCCACGCGGTTGGCAGGTACCGGCGTCGAATTGCGACGGGGCACGGCGCAGGATCTGTCCTTCCTTGGCGGTGGCAGCATCGATGGCGTTTTGTGCCATTGGGCATTGACGCTGATGAAGCCGGTGGAACCGGTGCTGGACGAAATTGCCCGTGTGCTTGCGCCGCAAGGGCGCTTTGCCGCCATCGTCGACGGGCCGCATGACAGCGCCCTCGACTACGCGAAGATCGATGCAATCATCGGCCGTCATGTCCGCCGGGCACTCGGCGACGCCCCGGAAATGGTCCTCGGCGATTCGCGTATCCGCAATGCGGTGCAATTACTTGCGCTGCTCGAAGCGCATTTCCCGAAGGCACAAATCGATATTGCGCCCAATGTCGTTTCCATGACCGGTACGCCGAACTGGCTAGCGCGCGAGGCAGCGCATTTCTTCTATTTCACCTTCGTGCTGGACGCGTCGCAACGTGTGGAACTGCTGGGAGAACTGGCAGTGCTTTTCGCTGCACAGGGCGATAATGCAGTATTCAACATGCCCATCAATCGTATCGTCGTCAGCCAGCCATGACCGAGTTTTTCCTCGCGCTGGTGGCTGTTGCCGTGACGTCGTTCGGCGCGCGGGACCAGCGGTTGGTGGCCGATCTGGCCGAGCGACTGGGACAGGGCGGCGGATTGTTGCTCGTGGCGATGCTGTCCGCTGCGGTGACGGCGGCATTCATGGCTTATGTCGGGAGCCTGGTCGGCGTGCTGTTGCCGCCTGCAGCCAAGACAATGCTGGTGGCGTTCGCGCTCTTTGCCGCCGCCGTGGAGCTTGCCTGGTTCCGCGCCGCAAAGCATGTGCGCGAACCGACGCGCTCTCTGGGGGCGACCGGCATCGTGCTTGCCGCAATGCAGGTGGGTGACGGGCCGCGTTTCCTTGTGTTCGCCATCGCCGCCGCGTTTGCTTCGCCGACGCTTGCCGCAATGGGTGGCTTTGCGGGCGGGGCCGTGGGGGTCACGTTCGGCTGGGCGATGGCTGGCGATCTCGAAGCCTTGCCGCTGAAGATAATCCGGCGATTCGGCGCGGTGGCGATTGCCCTGTTTGCTATCGGAGTGGGCCTGAACGCACGCGGCATCCTGTAAAATATCTTCATCAGGCGAAACCCATACGGCCTGATCCCGTTTACATGACATATGTTGTAAAAACTGGAGAAAAGACGATGGCCGACACGGGCAGCAATTCGAAAGCGGAACTGGTAGGCGAACTGAACGGCCTGCTGGCCGATCACCTGGCGCTGTATTTCAAGACGAAGAGCTTCCACTGGCATGTCGCCGGACCGCGCTTTCATGATCTGCACCTGCTGTTCGATGCGCAGGCGTTGCAAATCCAGGAACAGATCGACGACGTGGCCGAGCGGGTGCGCAAGCTTGGCGAACCGACGCTGACATCGCTGGGTTCGGCGACGCGCGAGACGCAGGTTGCGGATCAGGATTCGACGACGCTGGACGCCGATGCGATGGTGCGCGAGCTGCATGACGACAACGCGAAGATGGTGAAGCGCTTAAAGGGCATGAAGCCGCTGGCCGAACAGGCGGGCGACAATGCCACCGACGGCTTGCTGGACGACTGGACCGACCTGGCGGAAGAGCGCGTCTGGTTTCTTGGGCAGGTGCTCAAGTGACGGGCAGCCCATGGGCATAGATTATCACCCCGACGCCAACCCGGCGCGCATTGCGGACTGGATAGGTAAGGGGCTGAAGGCGACGCTGGCCGAGTCGGAGAACATTGCGATTACCGTACCGGGCGGTTCTACGCCATTTCCCGTATTCGAAAAACTGGTCGCCCAGCCGCTTGATTGGTCGCGTATCACCGTATGGCCAGGCGATGACCGGATCGTGCCGGAGGATCATGCCGCCAGCAATACCGGACGTATCCGTGCCCTGTTCGAACCGGCAGGTGCGAAGGTGCAGGCATTGCGTGAAGGCGCAGTGCCGCCGCCATTTGCGTTGACCTGGGTGGGTATGGGGACGGACGGGCATATCGCTTCGCTGTTCCCCAATACCGACCCGCTCGCGAGCGATGCCAGTACAGTGCTTCGATTGACGCCCGATCCCCTGCCACCCGAAGCGCCGTTCGACCGTCTGACATTGACGATTGCGGGACTTGTGCGCACCGACGCGGTTATGGTGATGATACGCGGTGCAGAAAAAGCGAAGGTGTTCGCAGCTGCTGCAAAGGGCGAGAGCGATACGCCAGTCGCGCGCTTCCTGGCGGCTACGCAGGCACCTGTCACATGCTTCACCTGATCCCGCGCACGCTGCATCGGGCGTTGCTCAAGGTCGCCCATCCGGTGCGGCATCGCTGGCGTCGCTGGCGCAAGACACCGCTGGCAGGCTGTTCGGTCTTGCTGTTCGACCTGTCGGACCAGGTGCTGCTGTTGCGGCACAATTACGGTCCGGCGGTGTGGTCATTACCCGGTGGTGGCATCGGCAAGGCTGAAGCGCCTGCGGACGCTGCCAGGCGTGAAATACGCGAGGAACTGAACATTGTGCTCGATACCGTCGCGCCGCTTGGAACCATGCAGGAGGCGATCTCGGGGTCGCCCCATACCGCGCATGTATTCTTTGCCCGCATAGACCAGTCGCCTCGCCCGGATGGCCGCGAAGTTTGTGAGGCACGCTTTTTTCCGATGCACTCGCTTCCGGCGGATGTCAGCGATCTGACTCGCGCACGCCTTGCCTTGTGGCAGGATCGCATGTTGGCCAACAAGGGCTAAAACAGGTCCAGCTGCGCAGCCTGCGCTGCCCGGTGCGCGCGGGGTGGCTTGGCGACCACGCCTTCCAGTTTCGACAGGGTCAGGCCCATCAACCGGATCGGACGGGGCAGCGGCAGCATCGCTTCCAGCAACTCGCGTCCGATCATAGCAAATGCTGCCTTGTCCGGCACGTTCGCGGACAATGTCTGTGCGCGGCTGGTGATCGTGAAGTCATTGTATTTCAGCTTCAGCGTCACCGTCCGTCCCCTGGCTTCGGCGCGGGTGATGCGCTCCCACACGATATCCACGATGCGGTCCAGCGTCTCGTGAAGCGCGGCGGGGGTGGCGATATCTTCGTGAAAGGTGCGTTCCCCGCCCACCGATTTGCGGATGCGGTTGGTGCGTACCGGCCGGTCGTCGATACCGCGTGCTGCACGGTAGAGATAATCCGCGAAGCTGCCGAAATTGGCCTGCATCCAGGCGGCGTCCTTCGCGGCAAGGTCCGCGCCCGTTTCGATGCCTAGCCGTGCCATTTTCTCGGCACCCTTCGGCCCGACCCCGTGAAACCTGCGCACCGGCAGGCTTTGCACGAACGCCGCCCCTTCGCCGGGACGGATGACACAAATACCGTTCGGTTTGTTCTGGTCGCTGGCCAGCTTGGCGAGGAACTTGTTGTAGGACACACCTGCGCTGGCGGTCAGCTGCGTTTCGGCAAAGATTTGTTTGCGGATCGCCTGCGCAATGCGGGTCGCGGTGCCCAAACCGTGAATGTCCTGCGTCACGTCGAGATAGGCTTCGTCGAGGCTCAACGGTTCGACGCGGGGTGTGTAGTGGCGGAAGATTTCGCGGATGATCTGCGATGCTTCGCGGTAGGCGTCGAACCGGCTTTTTACAAAGATCAGGTCCGGGCATTTGCGCTTTGCGGTGACGGATGGCATCGCGGACCGCACGCCGAACTTGCGCGCTTCGTAGCTCGCCGCAGCCACCACGCCGCGCCCGCTCGACCCTCCGACCGCCACCGGCAGGCCGCGCAGGTCGGGATTGTCGCGCTGTTCGACGCTGGCGAAAAAGGCATCCATATCGATGTGGATGATCTTGCGCGTATCTCCGCCGCCGCCGGTCTGCTCATCGCTGTCAGGCGCTTCGTCCATACCCAATAGATAAGGCCTGCGCCCTGGCGAGCGCAATGCGCACTTCCATTTGTGCAGTGCAGCGCGCAAGGGAGCGGTCATGCCTGCCACCGCGACCAGTCCTGATGCCGCCGCCATGCGCAAACCGTTGGGCGAGCGCGAGCTGATCGCGTTGATGGCGGCATTGATGAGTTTGCAGGCGTTCGGAATCGATGCGATGCTGCCAGCAATTGGCCGGGTCGCCGGGGAGCTGGGCGCGGGCGGCAATTCGCGCCAGCTCATCATCGGGCTCTACCTAATCGGCACCGGGTTCGGCGCGCTGTTCCCCGGCGTGCTGGCGGACCGGTTCGGACGACGGCCGGTGCTGGCTTTCGGGCTGACGGCGTATGTCTCGTTTTCCTTCGCCTGCGCGTTCGTCAGCAGCTTTCCGGTATTGCTGGTGCTGCGGTTCTTGCAGGGGTTGCTGTGCGCATCGATGGCTGTGGTGCCCGCCGCCATCGTGCGCGATCATGTCGGCGGTGACCGGATGGCGCGGCTGATGAGCCTGGTCATCATGATGTTCCTGGCCGTACCGGTTATTGCACCCTTCATCGGACAGATCATCATGGAACTGTTCGGCTGGCGCGCGATCTTCGGTGCGATGGCATTGCTGGGTGGTTCGGTGGCGGTCTGGATGTGGGTGCGCTTGCCCGAAACATTGACCGAAGCGAACCGCCAGCCGATCGATCTGCGCGCGATTGGCAGCAACATGACCGCTGCGCTCGTGAACCGTGGCGCCATCGGCTATGTCGTGGGCAGCGCGCTGGTGTTCGGATCGCTGTTCGGCTTCCTCAATTCCGCCGAACAACTGGTAAGCGAAACCTTTGACCAGGCGGACAATTTCGCCTTCATCTTTGGCGGGGCGGTGCTGGGCATGGTCGCGGCCAGCTTCACCAATTCGCGCATCGTCGAACGCTTCGGCGCGCGGCGGGTCAGCCATACCGCGCTGCTTGGCTTCATCACCATTACCGTGGTGCAGTTGTGGAGCGCGTCGAACCAGCCGCAGCCGCTTTATCAGTTCGTGGGGCTGATGACGCTGGTGATGGCGATGCTGGGTTTCATCGGCGCGAATTTTTCATCCATCGCGATGCAGCCCTTCGCCGCCATCGCCGGTGCCGCCAGCAGCGCGCAGACAGGCCTGCGCACCGGGCTGGGCGCCATATTGGGCGCGATCATCGGTAGCATGTACGACGGCACAGCGCGCCCGCTGGCAGTGTCGATGCTGTCGCTTGGCCTGCTGGCGCTGGCGGTTGTGCTGTTTAGCGAACGCGGCAAACTGTTCGCAAGGCGCAATTTGCCGGGCTAGTCTTCCGCAGCGACGGGTTCCACCACCGCCAGCACCGCCTCGACCTGCACCTGCGCGCCTTCGCTGGCGGAAAGCTCGGTGACCGTCCCATCAAACGGTGCGATGAGGGCGTGCTCCATCTTCATCGCCTCGAGCACCATCAGCCGCTGCCCGGCGGTGACGGCTTGGCCCTCAGCGACATCGACCGCGATGACCTTGCCCGGCATCGGCGCAAGGATCGCGCCATCGGCGGCGGAGGCTTGGCCGCCTGTGTCATGTCGATACGGGGTAACGGAAAAGACAGCGCCGTTCTCGTACCGTATCCCCTCTTTGACCTCGCCCTGAAAGCCGTTGTAGGCATCCTCATCCTGCTGGGAAGTCGCAAAATCCTCGACGAGTTCTTCCTCGCCATCCACGAGTAGCCGCACGCGCTTTTCGCACTCCGCGTTAAGACGAAAACCGGTCAGACCTGCGATCATCGCATGACCGTTTTCCCACCATTCGGGGGCGACGGCTTCATCAGCAGCGGTTTGCAATGCGAACGCGGAAAGCTTGGGTTCGCTTGTCAGTTCGTCCAAATGCGCATTGATCGTGTTGGTGGTCATCTGCCCTGACTGGAACTCTTCCAGCGCAAACAATCGGTGCAGGAACCAAGCATTGCTCCGCACAGGATGGATTGCTGTGACAGCGCATGCCCGCCACATGCCGTCGATGGCGGTTTCACGATCTTCAGCTTGATAAATTATCTTGGCGATCATCGGATCGTAGAACGGTGACACTTCTGCACCTTCTTCGATTCCTGTGTCGATGCGCGTGTAGTCGGCGCCGATCTCTGCGACTTGCAAACGCCCTGTACTTGGCAGAAACCCCTTGGCCGGGTCTTCCGCATAGAGCCGCGCCTCGATCGCGTGGCCGTTGATCGACAGCTCCTCCTGCCGCTTAGGCAGCGGTTCGCCGCTGGCCACGCGCAGCTGCCATTCGACCAGGTCAACGCCGGTAATTTCTTCGGTCACCGGATGCTCGACCTGAAGCCGCGTGTTCATCTCCATGAAGAAAATGCGGTCGGCGCGCAGGCCTTCGCTGGCGTCGGCGATGAACTCGATTGTGCCCGCGCCTTCGTAATTCACCGCCTTTGCGGCGCGCACGGCGGCGGCGCAAATTTCTTCGCGCGTTGCCTCGTCCATGCCGGGGGCGGGGGCTTCCTCGATTACCTTTTGGTGGCGGCGCTGGAGCGAGCAGTCGCGTTCGAACAGGTGGACGACATTGCCGTGGCTGTCGCCGAACACTTGCACCTCGATGTGCCGGGGGCTGGTAATCCACTTTTCCAGCAGCACGTCATCATTGCCGAAGCTGGCCTTGGCTTCGCGCCGACAGCTCGCGAGGTCAGCCTCGAAATCTGCCGCCGCCTCGACCTTCCGCATGCCCTTGCCGCCGCCGCCTGCCACGGCCTTGATGAGCACCGGATAGCCAATGGCGTTGGCTTCGGTTTTCAGACGCTCGACCGACTGATCCTTTCCCAGATAGCCGGGGGTGACCGGCACGCCAGCGTCCATCATCAACTGCTTGGCCGCGTCCTTCAGACCCATCGCGCGGATGCTGTCCGGCTTCGGCCCGACCCAGATTAGCCCGGCGTCGATCACGCTTTGCGCAAAATCCGCGTTTTCGGACAGGAAGCCGTAGCCCGGATGAACTGCGTCCGCGCCTGTCTTCTTCGCAACCGCTATGATCTTCGCGCCAACCAGATAGCTTTCGGCGGCGGGGGAGGGGCCGATATGCTCGGCTTCGTCGGCTTGCCGCGTGTGCAGCGCCTTCGCGTCGGCATCGGAATAGACCGCGACAGTGGCGATGCCCATTTCGCGCGCAGTGCGCATGATGCGGCAGGCAATCTCGCCGCGGTTGGCGATCAGGAGCTTTTCGATCATGTCGGCGGAGTAAGCCTGGGCAGCCAGAACGACAAGCCTATAGCGTCGTCGTCCGGCAGCGCGGTATAAGCCTCGGCAGCGGGAATGGGTTGCGACATGCGGATATCCAGCACGATATCGCCGCGCTTCCATTTGGGCATCTTTTCAGGCGGGACCGGATTGTTGCGCACCGCCTCCACAAACGCCTGCGCGACCAGCTGCGCCTTCTGCGCCTTGCTGATCACGACACGGCTGTCCCACGCCGCGCGCCCCCGGCGGCGGACTTCCTGCCCGATCTCGCCATAGATGTTGGCGGCGGCCAGGATCGCCCAGCGGCGGCGGAACGGCAGCCGCGCCGCGCCAAGCTTGGCAGCGGCGGTATGGCGTTCCATCTTGAGCACCAGCTGCTCCGCCATCTCGGCAACTTCCCAGCGGTGGTGCGGCTTCATCAGTTGCCCTGGCTCGATGTCCTGTTCCACCATCCATTCCACCGGCAAATAGCAACGTCCGCCGCGATCGTCCTCGTCCAGGTCGCGCGCGATATTGGCGAGCTGGAACGCGAAGCCGAGGTCGCAGGCGCGGTCCAGCGTATCGGCATCGTCCTTCGGCACACCCATGATCTGCGCCATCATTACGCCGACCGCGCCCGCGACGTGATAGCAATAGCGCGCAAGGTCGGCCTCGGTGCGCGGACGCCAGCCGGCCGCGTCCAGCTCGAACCCGCCGATGACGTCTTCCGCCATCTGCATGGTCAGGCCACATTCCTGCGCCACCTTGCCGAACGCATCGAAGGCGATGTCGGCGGTCGGCTGGCCTTCCAGCGCACGACGGGTAAGGACGCGAATGGCTTTGACACGGGTTTCGACGGCAGCGGCATCGGGTGCGGTGTCCTCGCCGCCGTCCGCAATGCCGAGCTCGCCGCCCAGCATCTGCCCGTCGGCAATATCGTCACACCGGCGGCACCAGGCATAGAGCATCCAGACCCGTTCGCGCGTCGGCTTGTCGAACAGGCGACTTGCGGCGGCGAAGCTTTTGGACCCGTCCGCGATCATCCGGCGGCTTTCCTCCACCAGCACGCGCCGCTTGCGCCCGCCGCCCGCCTTGCTCTCGGTCGCGCGCACGATCGCCGATGGCACGAGCGGCCGGGGCGTTATCTTGCGGGGCGGTGCCATGGGATTAGAGGTCGTTGGCTTTCATCTGGAAGATGGGCGTATGTGGCGCATATTCCGCCATCGCGTCCAACAACGGCGGCAATGTTTCGGCGGATAGCAGGATACCGTGATGGGCCGGGCGCACGAAGCCGACGTCGCCCATCGTCCCGTAGAACGCCAGTAGCGCGTCGTAAAACCCGAATGCGTTGAGCAGGCCGACGGGCTTGGTGTGGTAGCCCAGCTGTGCCCAGCTGATCGCTTCCCACAATTCGTCCATCGTGCCCACGCCGCCGGGCAGGGTGACGAAGCCGTCGGACATGTCTGTAAAACGCTGCTTGCGCTCGTGCATGCCCGACACCGTCACCAGCTCGTCGCAATCATGATTGGCAACCTCGCTGCGCACCAGTGCCTCTGGGATGACGCCGATAACCTCGCCGCCCGCCGCCTTTGCGCCGCTTGCCAGCGCGCCCATCAACCCCAGCCGCCCGCCGCCATACACGACACCAATGTTAAGCTCCGCCAGTGTAGCGCCGACTTCGCGCGCCAGTTCGACATAGCGCGGATCGTCCGGCGTGGCGGACCCGCAATAAACGGCGAGGCGTTTCATGGCGTTTCGCATATCGCGTCGAGGATCGCGCGTTCCGCAGCGCTGCCGGGAAGGATTAGGCCGGCAGGGTTGATACCGCCGCCAACGGCGACCGGCGCACCTTCGAGATCGAAGGCCTGAAATCGCAGAACGCGCAACCGTCCGTCGCCGCACTGGGCGCGTATCTTCAGGTCGGCCGCCACGAATTGCACGCCGGAGCGAACGCGGCTGTTGTCGATCGAAACAATGGCGGTGCGAACGCCGTTCGCGTCGGCGCGTTTGGGCGCGATGCTGAACCGATCCAACAGCACGATGCTGCCCTGTTCGGTCTCCAGCAGGCGGACGAGGTCGCGCGCAGACGCCGCGCTGCCGACCATCGCCAGGGCCATTGCGCAGAGCGCGGACAGCACCATGCCGACGGAAAACCGACCCGTCATTGCGGACGATCCGCCAGCATATCCTCGATCATAAGCCCCGCCGTCGCCTTGGCGCTGCCGACCACGCCGGGGATGCCTGCGCCCGGATGCGTGCCTGCGCCGACGAGGTAGAAGTTCTCGATCACGTCGTCGCGGTTGTGACCCCGGAAATAGGCGCTTTGCGTCAGCACCGGTTCAAGGCTGAAGGCGCTGCCCATATGCGCGTTGAGGTCGTGCGCGAAATCCTTGGGTGCATAGCTGAACTTGGTCACAATGCGGTCGTGGATATCGGGGATTAGCCGCCGACCCACTTCGTCGAGGATCCGCTTTTCCAGGATGGGGCCGATCTCGTCCCAGTCGACCGGCATCTTGCCCATGTGCGCGACCGGCACCAGCGCGTAGAACGTGCTCTTGCCCTTGGGTGCCATGCTGGGATCGGTCACCGTGGGGTGGTGCAGGTAGATGCTGAAATCCTGCGGCAGCACGCCATTGTCGTAAATGTCGTCCAGCAGCCCTTTATAGCGCGGACCGAACAGGATCATGTGGTGCGCAATGCCCGGCCATTCGCCTTCCAGCCCGAAATGCACAACGAACAGGCCGGGGCTGAAAGTCTTCTTGGATAGCGCCCTGGCCTGTTTCTTCCCGCGCGCACTGCCGGACAGCAGGTCGCGATAGGAGTGCATGATGTCGGCGTTGCTGGCGACGGCGTCGAAGGTCTGACGCATCCCGCTGGCGGTCTGCACTTCGGTGGCGCGGGTCCCGACGGTGTGGACCTGCTCCACCGCATCGCCGACGATCATGGTGCCGCCCAGCCGTTCGAAATGGCGGATCATCCCGGCGATCAGCTTGTTGGTGCCGCCTCTGGTCCACCATACGCCGCCTTCCTTCTCCAGCTTGTGGATGAGGGTGTAGATCGCGCTGGTCTTCATTGGGTTGCCACCGACCAGCAAGGTGTGGAACGAGAGCGCCTGACGCAGCTTCTCGTTCTTCACATAGCTGGACACGATGGAATATACGCTGCGGAACGCCTGCTTCTTCGCCAGCGCGGGTGCGGCTTTCAGCATGGATTTGAAATCGAGGAATGGCACTGTGCCGAGCTTGACATAGCCTTCTTCGTACACGCCCGCCGAGTATTCGAGGAAGCGCGCATATCCGGCCACGTCGTCGGGATCGAGCTTGGCGATTTCCGCGTTCAGCTCGTCCATCTTGTTGGAATAATCGAAGTTCGTGCCGTCGGGCCAGTTGAGGCGGTAGAAGGGAAACACCGGCATCAGCTCGACATCGTCGGCCATGTCGTGCCCGGTCAGTTCCCACAGCTGCGTCAGGCAGGGCGGGTCGGTGATGACGGTCGGCCCGCCGTCGAAGGTGAAGCCGTCCTTTTCCCAAAAATAGGCGCGGCCGCCGGGCTTGTCGCGCCCTTCGATGACAGTGGTGGCGATGCCTGCGGATTGCAGCCTGATCGCCAGCGCCATACCGCCGAAGCCGGAGCCGACAACGCACGCGGTCTTGCCGGTCGGTTCGGGAATGAAGGGGCCCTTCGGCAGGTCGATTTTGGCAGGGGCGTTCATCCGATTTTCTCCGTTTGCGATACCAGCGGTGCGCCGGACGTTGCGAGGGCATGCAGGGCGCGGGTTACAGGCACCGGGGGCTTGCCCGCCAATATGCGCGCCTTGTCCGCGAAATGCGACTGTCCGGCGTAAAATCTTTCGATAAGTCCGGTCTTCAGCGTGTAATGGCGTTGCAGCACGCGATAGCGTTCGTTCGGCTGAGCCGCGCCGAACAGCATCCGGCCCAGCGTGCGATAGAACTTCGTCTTGCGCCAATGCCGGCGGGCGCGTGCTTCCAGCAGGGCCGCCATCTGTGCGCCGGGCAAATCCGCCTCCGCCGCGATGGCCAGTGCCAGTTCGACGGCGAAGGGCACGGTGTAGCTGGTCAGGGGATGCACGAAACCGCCGCGCGCGCCCGCCATGCCGACACCGGGGGTGGCGACGGCGCGCTGATAAGCGCTGAAATTCCCGCCGGTGATGACTGGCAGAATACCAGTTTCGCCTCCCAGGATTTCGCCCTGCCAGTCGTTCGCCTGCACATAGCGGTCGATCCGACCCGACAGCGCGTTGCGGTCCAGCACCGGCGCGTCGGCGTAATAGGTGTCTTCGACGAACAGCTCGTCTGCCTTTAGCGGCAGGGTGTAGACGAAGCGGTAGGCGTCGTGCTGCGTCACGTCGGCGTCGATTACGATGGGGCGTTCCAGCCCGTGCGGCGCGGGGGTGCGGACGTGGCGACCCATGAACACTTGCCAGCCGCCTTGCAGATGCGGTGTCGGCACCGCACCCCGGCAATCGATGACGGCGCGCGCAGTGGTGCGTTGCCCACTTTCCAGCGTTACCCCGCGTTCGTCCAGCTGTGCCACCGGGCGTGCGGTATGGATCGCATCCTGCCCCAGCATCCGCCGCAACCCCGCATCGAAATCGGCGGAGGCGAGCGAGTTGTAGGGCGATGTCAGGTCGCGCCGCATGGCGGGGAAGCGCACGCTGTAGCCCTGCCACGCCACGGTGCGGAACCCGTCTAGCAGCGCGCGTCCATCGGCATCGAGGTCGCTGTCGAACCAGCTCCAGCGGTGATTGCCGCCCAGTGCGTCGCCCGCTTCGATCAGGCGCACCTGCAATTCGGGACGCGCCTGTCGCAAGGCCAGCGCGATCAGCCCGCCCGCCAGCCCGCCGCCGACAATGGCGATTTCCGTGCGGTCGTCGAGTAGGGAAGGAGGTGGCGTGGTCATTCAGCCTGACGCCTTACGGACAAGGCGGACAGGCGGCAACGACCCGCTATGCAACGGGTGTGCGGCCTGCCTCACCAATAGCGAAGGCTTTAGCTGTTTCGGACTAATTGTTCTGGCGCTGGTCGCCCTTGTCGATCCCGTGGAATTTCGTGCCATCCGTCACCGGATCGGTCTTCGCCTTCGCGCCTTTCGCACCGTCCGCCAATTGCGGGCGTGCCGCCGGCATCGGGGCCTTGCGGTCGCCCGTTTTCAGATAGGTGTCGAACCAATCCATCATGCGCAAGGTGTAATCGTACCGGCTGGCCGCGCGGCGGTTGCCGTGGCCTTCGCCCGGATACAGCACCAGCCGTACCGGCGTATCGGGCTTGCGCACCTTGATATTACGATACAGCTCGTAGCTCTGGCTTGGCGCGACGCGCGTGTCCTCTGCGCCGTGCATGATGAGGATCGGCGTTTCGGCCTTGTCGACATGGTAGATCGGGCTGACTTCCAGCATGTTCTGCCAGTCTTCCCACGGCCATTTCAGCGAATGCACATTGCGCATTTCATTGGGAATGTCGGTAGTGCCGAACTTGCTGATCTGGTTGGAAATACCCACGAACATCACGCTGGCGGCATACTCCGCGCTTTGCGCTGTCGCAGCCCAGGCGCTGGCATAGCCGCCATAGCTGCCGCCGGTCATGCCCACTCGGTCGGGGTCGGCAATACCATCGGCCACCAGCGCGCGTTTCGCATCGACGATGTCGTTGAATTCCTTACCCGCGTAATCGGCCTGGTGATCCTTGGAAAACTGCGTGCCGTAGCCGGTAGAGCCGCGATAATTGGGCAGGAACACGGCATAGCCCTGTCCGGCGGCAAGCTGGCCCGGCTTGGAATAGGCAGTGACCCAGCCATTGCTTTCATGCGCTTCGGGCCCGCCATGCACGTTCATGATAAGCGGGGCACCGCCCGCAGGTGCGCCGCCGACCGGTTCGATCAGCACGCCTTCCACTTCCTGACCGTCGCGCGCCGTATAGCTGTAAGCGCGTTGCTTACCGAACGTGATCTCGGACAGCCAGGGATTGTGCGTGGTCCAGCGGGTAAAGCTGCCCCCGGCATAGCTGAACAGCTCATCCGGATGCTGCGCGGTGCTGGCGCGCACGACGACGGTGTTGCCGCCTGCTTCCAGGCTGCTGATGTCCAGCCCGCCTGCTGCCTGTTCGGACTGCATCGTGCCATCGGCACCGTAGGTGCGGATCGCGCTGTTCACGCCCTTGTGCACCAGTGCCACCAGCCGCCCGTCGGCGAGCCATTCAGCGTCCATCGTCGCTTCCGCCGCACCGGCATTCAGCGCGCGATAGGAACCTGTCGCAAGGTCCACCAGATGCAGCGTGGTTTCCGCCGGATCGTTCATATCAACGCCGGCGATCATCGACAGTTGGCGACCGTCGGGGCTGATCTCGACATCGCCCAGCTTGCCCGGCGTCTGCACCACCGCGCGCACATTGCCGGTCGGCATGTCGATGATGTGGACGCGTTTGGCGGTGTAACTGTCATCCACATTGGGTGTCGGTGCGGACTCGACGATGCCGGTGCGCGCGTCGGACGCGATCTGGAAGGCGCTGACATAGCCTGGAACGGTCGTTTCCTGCGGCTCGGCATCCAGTTCGTCGCCGATATTTGCGCGGAACAGGCGGTTAAGACGAGCTTCTTCCTCATAGACGATAGCGTCGAAGCCACCCTCTCCCTGCTCGTCTCGCTGGTCATCCTTCGCCGCCGACACCAGCAGGTGCATGTGGCTGCCGTCGGGTGCCCAGGCATAGCTGCGCACATCGGCGCCATCGACTGCCGCCAGCTTGCGATGTGCGCCGCCATCCACCGGCACGCCCCACACCGCACGGTCTTCCTCGCCCTTGGCCCAGGTGAAGCTGACCATCGAACCGTCGGGGCTGAAGGTGACGCCGCCGGGGTTGATGTCGTCGGGCAGATAGGCGCGCGCCTGGCCGGGGCCGGTGGCGATCATCAGCACCTGCTTCGTCGTGCCATCGTCCTCGCCGCTGGTCACGTCGGGCAGGCTGGCGGTGGTGTAGGCAACCCGCGCACCGTCGGGCGACACGGCAACCGCGCCGACGCTTTCGATCTTGGCGATGTCTTCCGCCGTCATCGGGCGGGCGCTTGCGATAGTGGCCAGAGAGGCGGACGCGAGCAGGGCGGTAGCGGTCAGGACAGTGCGGTGCATGAAAACAGGTTTCCTTTCGGCAATTCGATTGCACCGTGTCTTACCGTTTCGACGCGCATACGCAAATGCCGGTGCGCTTGCGGTATGCTTGCCTGGGCTGCGTCGGGTGTGGCACATGCTGCTGCGAACGCTGGAGATTTACGATATGCGCCTGTCGATTATTGCCGCCGTATTGAGTTTCGCCCTGACGCCGGTTGCGGCGCTGGCGCAGGACACCGTCATCCTCGCCGGGTCCGTCCTGCGTGATGCCGACAGCCAGCCGACGGGCCCGGCCATCATCCGCGTGACGGACGGCCGGATCAGCAGCATTACCGAAGGGCTGGAAGGCGATTTCACGGCGGACATCGTGGTCGACCTGCGTGACAAGACCGTGCTTCCCGGCCTTATCGACCTGCATGTCCACCTGACCGGCGACCCCGGGGGCGATTTCTGGAAGGCGACGACCGAACCGCCGGAATGGGGCGTGGTGCTTGGCATGAAGAACGCCGCGCTGACCGTGCGGGCGGGCTTTACCACCGTGCGCGAGGCGGGCAGCGCACAGCAGACAGCGTTCGTGCTGCGGCGCGGCACGGCGGAGGGCGTGGTGACCGGACCACGCATCGTGGCGGCGGGGCCGGCGCTGTCGATCATCGGCGGGCACGGCGATGTGTCGGGCTTCACCCCCGATGTAAACGCCGTGCTGACCAGCGGCTATACCTGCACCGGCGCGGCGGAATGCGCGGCCAAGGTGCGCCGTGCGGCGCAGAACGGGTCCGATGTCATCAAGATCACTGCCACCGGCGGCGTGCTGAGCCAGCAGGGGCGCGGACTGGAGGCGCATTTCAGCGATGCCGAGATGAAGAGCATCGCCGACACCGCGCATTCGCTGGGCCTGAAAGTCATGGCCCACGCACACGGCGCGCGCGGCATTGAAGCAGCGGCGCGGGCGGGCATCGACAGCATCGAACACGGGACATATCTCGACAAGGCCGCCGCCGATGCGATGCGCGAAAACGGTACCGTGCTGGTGCCCACGCTGATGGCGTTCCAGGGCGTGACCGAGCGATTGGGGCAGGGCATCTATACGCCGGTGGTGGAGGACAAGATCCGCGCCGTGGCCGAAACCGCCAAGGTGTTCATGGGCCGCGCGCGCGAATGGAACGTGCCCATCGCCTTCGGCACCGATGCGGGCGTGTTCGACCATGGCCGCAATGCGCAGGAATTCGCCCTGATGAAGGCGCAAGGCATGTCCGACCGCGCCGCGCTGGCCAGCGCCACGACGGAGGCCGCGAAAGTGCTCGGCATGGAGAACGAAATTGGGCGGCTCGCCCCCGGCTACAGCGCCGACATCATCGCGGTGGCGGGTAACCCGCTGGACGATGTGACCGTCCTGGAAGACGTCGGCTTCGTGATGGTGCGTGGGCGCATCATCGAATAGCCGAGCCATGCAAGAACACCTCAACCGGAAAGCCCCTGCCATGATCTCCTTGCGCCATGTCCTCCTCGCCGCCACGGCATTCGCGCTGCCCGTCATGCCGGTTCTTGCGCAGGGCGCACCGCGCAACACCGTGACCGGCACGATGCCCGACACAAGGGAAACGCAACCGCAGACCGACGCAGCGAAGCTGTCAGCGCTGTTCGAGGATGCCGATGAACGCAATCTGGAGCTGAACCCGCTCAGCCGCATCTTTCGCGGCGATACCGAGAACGCCGACCGTCTGGGCGATTACGGCACCGACAGCTATTTCCTTGCCAGACGCTTCGATGCGCAGCTCAATCTCGCACTGCTTGCGCAGATCGACCGGAACAATCTCAACGAGACCGACACTATCGCCTATGACGTTTTCGCGCACAATCAGGAACAGGCATTGAAAGGCAGCACCCAGCCGATGCGCGAACTGACCGAGGTGCGGCCGGTCAATCACTTCACCGGCTTCCACACCTTCTACCCCACCTTCGCCAGTGGCGGCGGGGCCGCGCCGTTCGAAACGCTGGCGCATTACGAGGACAACCTGTCGCGCCACGACGATTACATTATCATCAGCGACCGTAGCATCGGGCGCCTGCGCGAGGGGCTGGAAAGCGGCGTTACCGAAACGGCGCTCAGCATTGGGCGCGTGATCGAACAGCTCGATACGCAGCTGGCCGTGCCGATCGACGAGTCGCAATACATGAAGCCGACCACCGCTTTTCCCGATGCGTTTGCGCAGGACGTGAAAGACGACCTGCTCGCCCGATACAGCGCCAAGACTGGCGAAATCTATGCGGCCAACACCCGGATGCGCGATTTCCTGCGCGATGCGTACCTGCCCAGTGCCCGCACCAGCGTCGGCCTGTCCGCCCTGCCCGGTGGCAAGGAACTGTATGCCACGCTGATCGAGAGCACGACGACGCTGCCGCTGACGCCCGATTATTTGCACGATCTGGGTCTGGCGGAAGTGGCGCGGGTGAAGGCGGGGCTGGAAGATATCCGCGTCGAAACCGGCTTTGCAGGCACGTTGAACGAATTCTTCGATTATGTGCGCGAGGACGCGCAGTTCAAGCCGGACAGCCGCGAGGCGCTGACGCAGGCATATTACGATATCGGCGAACAGGTGGACGCCAAGATCGGCGACTATTTCAGCCTGCTTCCGAAGTCTCCGCTGGAAATCAAACCTTACGATCCCGCCATCGAACAATTTAGTGCAGGCGGTTCTTACAGTCCCGGATCGCCCGACGGCAGCCGTGCGGGCATCTTCTATTTCAACGCCTACGACCTGCCCAGCCGGCTGACGACCGGCAATGTTACGCTGTATCTGCACGAGGGCGCGCCGGGACACCACTTCCAGATCAGCCTTGCGCAGGAGAACGAGGCGCTGCCCAATTTCATGCGGTTCGGCGGCAATACCGCCTATGTCGAAGGCTGGGCGCTGTATTCGGAAACGCTGGGCTACGAGATGGGCTTTTTCGACGACCCTTGGAACCGTTACGGCACCTTGCAGGACGAACAGCTGCGCGCGATGCGGCTGGTGGTGGATACCGGGCTACACGCCAAGGGCTGGACCCGCGACGAGGCCGTGGCCTTCATGCTGGAAAACAGCGGCATGACACGCACCGAAGTCGTCGCCGAGGTTGACCGCTATATCGCCATTCCAAGCCAGGCGCTGGCCTACAAGGTGGGCGCGCTGAAAATACAGGAACTGCGCGCCGAAGCGGAAGCGGCTTTGGGCGACGGGTTCGACCTTAAAGCGTTTCATGCGCAGGTACTGGGCACCGGCTCGCTGCCGCTCCCTGTGCTGGAAGCGAAGATCGAACGTTGGGTCGAGGGAGGCGGAAAATAGCAGTGTAACCATTCGCCGGTGCGCAGCGAATGGGTGGACACATCCTGTCCAACAAGGGGACCACCTATGACCGATACACCTGAAATCGACGCCAACGCCGCGCCCGCAATACGCCTGACCGCAGCCGCCTTGCTGCTGACGGTAATGACGCAAATTGTTTATGTTGCGATCCGCGCGGGCGGCGCATCGCCACCGTCCAATCTTATCTGGTCGGTGGAGGCGCTCGCCTTCCTTGCCATCTCGGTCGCGGCCTTCGTGCCGCTGGCTCGCCTGACGACCGTGCCGCTCGCCTTCGCGGCAATCGCGGTCAGCGGTATCTTCAACCTGGCGCAAGTTGGCATGGGGCTGGCGATGTTCGGGCCGTTGCGCGAGGCGGGCGAAGCCGCCGCACCGGTGTTCGGTGCCGTGCTGGCGGGCGCGTTCTTTCTCTTCTTCGCTGCCAAGGTGCTGCTTGGCACGGCGGGCATCCTGATCGGCGGACGGCTGCTGGCAACCACCGGTCTCGAAAAAGTGGTCGGCGGGCTGGGTATTCTGGCGGGCGGTGCCGCCGTCACCGTCAATTCCATCGCCCTGTCGCAGGGGATGGACCGCTGGCTGGAACTGGCCGTCGGCACGGGCACACTGTCCACGCTGCTGCTCGCTATCGGGCTGTTTCTGCTACCCGCGCTGTCCGCGCGCCGAAATCAGGGCGTATAGAAGGTCGGCGACCCCGGCCCCACCGGCAGGCCAAAGACGAAGGTCCACAGGTAGAAGAACACGCTCCACGCCGTGATGAAGAAGATCGTGTAGGGCAGCATCATCGCTATCAGCGTGCCGACACCAAGGTCGCGCTGATAGCGGGTGGCCCATGCCAGGATCAGGCCGAAATAGCTCATCATCGGCGTAATGATATTGGTGGTGCTGTCGCCGATGCGATAGGCCGCCTGAATGACTTCGGGTGAATAGCCGATCAGCATCAGCATCGGCACGAAGATGGGTGCCGTCACCGCCCATTGCGCGCTGGCCGAGCCAAGCGACAGGTTGATGAGCGCGCACAGCAAAATGAACAGGAAGAACACACCCGGCCCCGTCATGCCGGTATCGACCAGAAAATTCGCGCCTGTCACGGCCGTAATTGCGCCCAGATTGGTCCATCCGAAAAAGGCCACGAACTGCGCTGCGAAAAACACCAGCACGATATAGAGGCCAAGCGACGCCAGCGCCGCCGACATCGCGTCGATCACGTCGCGGTCGGTCTTCATCGTCTTTGCAGCGCGGCCATAGGCATAGCCGACGGCGACGAAGAAGATGAGGATCCACACCACGAACCCGTCGAAAAACGGCGAGTCCATCCGGTCGCCCGTCTCCGCATTGCGCAGGATACCCCATTCCGGAACCAGCGTCAGCGCCATTAGCGCCAGCACTCCGATCAGCGTAATGCCCGCCCAGCGCAGGCCCTTGCGCTCGATATCGGTCAGCGGCTGCATCATGCCGTCATTGAGGATGGTGGGGTCTGCCTTGCTGCTGTCATACGGCCCCAGCTTGGGTTCGACGATATAGATGCTGACCAGCGAACCGATCCCTGCAACGAGGAAGGTGGACACGAACATGAAGAACCAGTTGGCGGTTGCCAGCACGGTGTAATCCGCATCGATCAGTTGCGCGGCTTCTGTCGTAATACCTGCCAGCAGCGGGTCGATGGTGCCGATCAGCAGGTTGGCGCTGTATCCGCCCGATACGCCCGCGAACGCTGCCGCCATACCGGCGAGCGGGTGCCGCCCCAGCGCGTAATAGATCGCGCCGCCCAGCGGGATCAGCACAACGTAACCCACTTCGCTCGCAGTGTTGGAGATGATGCCGGCAAAGACGATGGCCACCGTCACCAGCTTGGGTGGCGCGCCCATCACCATGCTGCGCACGGCGGCGGACAGCAGCCCGGATTTCTCCGCGACGCCAACGCCAAGCATGGCGACCAGCACTACGCCCAGCGGTGCAAAGCCGGTGAAGTTGTCGACCAGTCCGGTGAAGATGCGGCGCACGCCATCGCCGTTTACAAGGCTGACCGCGCGGATCATGCCATCGTCCGCCACCCCGTTCGATCCGGCGGGCCGCGGATCTTCCACCGCGACCCCGAAATAGCCGAAGACGCCTGATAGCAACACGATGCCCAGCGCGAGCAGCGCGAATAGCGTAACCGGATGCGGCAACAGGTTGCCCAGCCATTCCACCCCGTCGAGGAACCGGGTGAAGGCGTTGCGCTTGGCGCGGTCGTGCTGTGCGGTGGTGGCGGGAAATTCGGTCATAGGGCGGCCTTGTTGCGGGACTTCGGTATGCGTGCTGTGTTGCGTGGCGGCAAGCCAT
The DNA here is from genome assembly GCA_963838735.1 of uncultured Alphaproteobacteria bacterium. Classification (GTDB taxonomy): domain Bacteria; phylum Pseudomonadota; class Alphaproteobacteria; order Sphingomonadales; family Sphingomonadaceae; genus Parerythrobacter_A. The sequence goes on along the minus strand of CAWISG010000004.1, from coordinate 157,645 downwards.
CCGTTCTCGAGCCCCCCAAGTGGCAGTCACCTTCTGGCGCGGCGATGAACGGGCGAAACACCTTCCCGGAAACTTTCGGGCGGCTAACCCTGCGAAGCATGACAAGCCTCGTCCCGAGCCGTACGGCTGTTCTCGCATCCCTCGGCATAACGGCAATTACCGTTCTGATTTTGCTCGCAATGGACCGTCCGCCGATCTGCGAGTGCGGGTATGTGAAAATGTGGCACGGGCAGATCAACGATGCCGGCAACAGCCAGCTCATCACCGACTGATACACGCCCAGCCACATCATCCACGCGATGATTTTCTATGCGCCAGGCTGGTTGCTTTTCACCAAATGGGGCTGGCACGGCGCCGATGGCTCGCGCTGGGGATTGGCGCTGGCGATGTTTCTCCAATCCGCTTGGGTGATACTCGAAAACACGCCGCTAGTAATTTAACGCTTCCGTTCCGTCACCGCCAATTTCGGCTATTCAAGCAACAGCGTGCTCAACTCCGCCGCCGATATCGGCTGGATGGCTCTGGGCTGTAGGAAAGCCGATCATCGCGTCGGGGTCGCCACGGTGGCATGCTACGCAGGCCTTACCTTCCGTGCACCGCGCTACCGCCACCCGGCCTATCCCTCTCCCTATAGACCTCTCGCGCATTCGCCACTACGGTCGTTGCCATCCCCGGGGAGCGTGCTTGCGCTGAGAGGGGCGGATTGAGCACCGCCCGACCCGTCGAACCTGAACCGACTAACATCGGCGGAGGGAGCGGGCGCTGCTTTTGCTTATCGCGCAGGCACACTCGTTCTCCCGTACCTTACGGAGAACACTAATGGCCGACATCAATTCCCATATCGAAGACCGACCGTTCGAAATAGGCGTCACCACCGGCCCCATTCGCGGCAGCCGCAAGGTGCATGTCGGCGCAAAATCCGGCAGCGGCATTCGTGTCGCCATGCGCGAAATACAATTGGAGGGCGGCGAGGAACCGGTCCGCGTCTACGACACCAGCGGCCCCTATACGGACGAGAACGCCGCCATCGACATTCGCGCCGGCCTGCCCGCGCTGCGCCGCGAATGGATCATGGCGCGCGGCGATGTCGAGGAATACACGCCGCGCGAAGTGAAGCCCGAAGACAATGGCCAGCTCGGCCCGGACCGCAGCGGCGGCGTGCCCGCCTTCCCGAATGTTGCAAAGCGCGTTCTGCGCGCCAAGGCTGGCCGGAATGTCAGCCAGATGCACTACGCGCGCTTGGGGCTAATCACGCCCGAAATGGAATATGTGGCAGAACGCGAGAACCTGGGCCGCGAGCGTATGAAGCAGGAGCTTGACGGCAATAGCTGGGGTGCGGCGATCCCCGAATATGTGACGCCGGAATTTGTCCGCGACGAACTGGCGCGCGGGCGGGCGATCATCCCCAACAACATCAACCACCCCGAAACCGAACCGATGGCCATCGGGCGCAACTTCCTGGTCAAGATCAACGCCAATATCGGCAACAGCGCGGTCGCCAGCGACGTGGCGAACGAGGTGGACAAGATGGTCTGGTCCACCCGCTGGGGCGCGGATACGGTCATGGACCTTTCCACCGGTCGCAACATCCACGACACCCGCGAATGGATCATCCGCAACAGCCCCGTGCCCATCGGCACCGTGCCGATTTACCAGGCGCTGGAAAAGGTCGGCGGCGTGGCCGAAGACCTCACCTGGGACATCTATCGCGATACGCTGATCGAACAGGCGGAGCAGGGGGTCGACTACTTCACGATCCACGCCGGCGTGCGCCTGCCCTATGTGCCGATGGCGGCAAAACGCGTGACCGGCATCGTATCGCGCGGTGGCTCCATCATGGCGAAATGGTGCCTGGCGCATCACAAGGAGAGCTTCCTCTACGAGCACTTCGACGACATTACCGAGATCATGAAGGCCTACGACATCGCTTATTCGCTGGGGGACGGCCTACGCCCCGGCAGCATCGCGGACGCAAACGACGAAGCGCAATTCTGCCGAGCTGTACACGCTGGGCGAGCTGACCCACCGCGCGTGGAAATCGGACGTGCAGGTGATGATCGAGGGGCCGGGCCACGTGCCCATGCACAAGATCAAGGAGAACATGACCAAGCAGCTGGAAGTGTGCGGCGAGGCACCGTTCTACACGCTCGGCCCGCTCGTCACCGACATCGCGCCGGGTTACGATCACATCACCAGCGGCATCGGCGCGGCGCAGATCGGCTGGTACGGCACGGCGATGCTTTGCTACGTCACGCCGAAAGAACACCTCGGCCTGCCCGACCGCGACGATGTGAAAGTCGGCGTGGTGACATACAAGCTGGCCGCCCACGCCGCCGACCTCGCCAAGGGCCACCCCGCCGCGCAGGTCCGCGACAACGCGCTGTCAAAAGCCCGCTTCGAATTCCGCTGGCGCGACCAGTTCAACCTGTCGCTCGATCCCGAAACCGCCGAACAGTTCCACGATCAGACCCTGCCGGCCGAAGGCGCCAAGACCGCGCATTTCTGCTCCATGTGCGGCCCGAAATTCTGTTCGATGAAGATTTCGCAGGAAGTGCGCGATTTTGCATCGCGGCAGAACCAGAGCGCCGACGGCTTCCTGGAAAGCGAAAAGTGGGGCGCGGATACTGCGGCTGCCAGCAAGGCTGCGGCGGAGGAAGGGATGCGCGAGATGAGTGCGCTGTACAAGGAGAAGGGCGAGCGGTTGTATTTGGACGAGGACGAGATCACACGCGTAACGCCGACGACCTGACATGGTGGCCAACGACCAAACCACGCCCCGTACGGCGGTCGACAATCCGTTGGACAACACGCGAGAGCGCCGCCGGTTGCCGATGATCGGTTTGGGCCTTTCGGTACTCTACGTTGTCACCCTGGTGGTCTACCTTTTCGTGCAGGGACAGAACCCTGCCGATTTGGAGCTGAACGAGCTTGGGGACTTTCTGGGTGGCGTTTCGAGCCCGCTTGCTTTCCTGTGGTTGGTCCTCGGGTTTTTTCAGCAAAGCCGTGAAATTCGATTGAGCGGCAAGGCGCTGCATTTGCAGGCGCGAGAAATGCGCCGCAGCGTGGACGAGCATCGTCGCGTCGCGGAGGGTTGAGTGCAGAAGACCTCACAACGCAAAAAGGACGGACCGGCATAGCACCGATCCGCCCTTCCAAGCGCCCAGGAGGGGAGAGAGCGCTTTAAGCTTTCTCGTCGATCTTCTGGTCAGCCTTCTTTACCAATTCGTCCTTCTTTTCACGCGCTTTGCCGGCAAGATCCTGCGCTTGGCTTTTTGCTTTCTCGACGGCCTGTTCACCGACATCGCCCAGCTTGTCCTGCTCGGTACGGGACAGCGGTATCGCAGAACCTGCGATGGCGCCGATGGCGGCGGCAATCAGGCCCCCTGCGAGCGGGTTGTCGTCATAAGCGCGCGTCGTGCTACCGACAGCCGATTTCATCTGCGCCTTGGCAGAACGCCGCGCATCGCCCGCACGGTTGGTCAGGGCATCGCGCTTGTCGCGCAAAGCGTCCGATGCCGTGTTCAGGCGGTCGTGGAACGACTTCTCGTCCTCGTCATGGTTTTGCTCTATCATCAGATAGTTGGCACGCGCACGGTTGCGGCGAAGGCGATAGCTTGCATCGTCCTCCCCATCACCCGGTTCGACCGAAGACATGTGTTCGACATAACCACGGTGATAACGATCGTGGCTGTCCCACTCGGCCGAGTAATCGTCATCTCCAGCGAACGGCATGTTATCCGGCTTCAAACCCGACGGTGTCGCATCCTTGTCGCTGAGGAGCCACAGCAGTCCACCGCCGATCATCGCAAGGGCAAGCGGATTTCGCTTCGCCTGATCGAGTAACTGTCGCCCATCGATATCGCCGTTTTCTGTCTTGTCGAGGAGCTGATCCAGGATCTTGCGTGGCGTCATCTGGTCGCTCAGCCGATCTACCGTTGCACTCATTTCGCGTTGCGTTTTTTTGATATCCCGTTCGATTGCGTCGGGATCGTCGTGCTGGTTTTGGGTATCCATTACCGTACTCCGTTTTGTGTCAGGTTGCCGGTGGCCGCATCGGGCATCCGTTCAGCCGTATCGATCGTGCGTTCCGGTTTCAGATTGGCCGCCGACATTTTCTTTTTGGCCGCCTGGAACATGATGAACGCCAGCAACAGTGTTGCCAGGCCGACGATGATGATGCCTAGCTGATAGTTGTCGAGCGCATCGCCGAGCCATACGCCCAAGCCCATCAGGACCACGCCCAATCCGGATATGCCGACCACCGCGGCACCGATCAGCGAACTGATCGCCACCTTGAGATCGTCTATCCCTTCGCGCAATTCTGCCTGCACGAGATTGACCTGCTGCTGTGCAAGATGCGCGCCCTGATTGGTAAGCTGGCCAATCAGGTCGACGACACTCGGATCGTTGGAAGTTGCCATGATCACGATACTCCGAATTCGGTCGAGCGCGTGCCCGAACCGGCGGTTTGCGAAGTATACGAGGTCGTGTCCGGCGCGCCGGTATTTTCCGAACGCGCGGGGTCCAGGTCCGCGAAGGATGCATCCGACTGGTCGAGTCCGGCCTTCATGAAGCGCGCTGCTGCAAAGCCAGCCAACGCCGCGCCAGCCAGAAAGCCGGTCGGGTTGGATCGTGCGAAACCGCTGACGTCACGCATCATTTCTTCGGGTTTCTTGCCCTCAACCGTATCCGCGAGATCCGCGATGGTATCGGCCGCCTGTTTGAACGCAGTGCCCAGCCAGTTGGGCGTGTCGCTATCCTGTTCCAGCGTATCGCCGACATCGCGCAGGGCAGACGAAGTAGACTTCGCCGCCGAAGCGGCTTTCGAAGAGGCTTCGTCAGCGTGGGCGGAAATATTCTGGGCTGCTTTCTCCTTCAGCTTTGCTGCATCTTCCTTCAGTTCCGCTCCAGTGTCGGACGGCGACGACGATGTTGCGGGCGAAGTCGGCGAGGCGGTCGGGATCGACGGATCGGCAATGCTTGCCATACCTCCTGTCGGTTTGATCGTATTCATTAGGTTTCTCCTGTTTCTATCGAAGCAAACCGAGGGAGGTTGGACGGTTCCGGGCTTTAACTTAGTTGCGGTCCGAACGCGCGACGCATGCTTCCGCCTGGCGGAACTTCGCGATGCGTCGGGGTGCGCAGGGAAAACTTTCCTACACGCGCAAATTCTGCCTTATCCTGTGCGATGACCGATCTCAGCAACGCACCGTCCGCCCCTTCCACCCCCACCGCTACGCCGCAAAGCGCCCGCCACGATGGCTGGTCGCTCGACCGGCAGGCGCAGTTCCTGCGGCAGCTTTCCGCAACCCACTCTGTAACCGACGCGGCGAAGTCGGTCGGCATGTCGCGGCAGTCGGCGTATCGGCTGCGCTCCCGCCTCAAGGGGCAAGCGTTCGACCTTGCGTGGGAGGTGGCGTTTCACCATTCCTACGATGTGCTGGCCCACGCGGCGCTTGACCGGGCGCTAAACGGGGTGGAGGTGCCCGTGTTCTTTCAGGGCGAGCAGGTCGGCAGCTATCGCCGCTACAACGAACAGCTGACCATGGCGTTACTCAAGAAGCAGTCGCTCGGCGGGGTGCCGTTGATGGGCAAGCTCGCGTCGGGGGCGGAGCGCCACGCACGCGATTTCGAGACGCTGTTGGGCAGGGTCGAACGCGGCGAGGGTGTTCAGACCGGCGCGCGGCGCCTCTCCGACCCGTCCGAGATCGCAATGATCCGCGCCCATACGTCCGCCGATCCCGATTACGAGCCCCTGGACGGGTGTCCGTCCGGCCTGTCGAACGACGAACTTCTCCAGCGTTTGCAGGAGCTTGATGACGAAACTCGAAAGTGACACGGTGTCACCTTTGTCACCCTTGCAATGCTACCGCACGCCTGCGCGTTCCAGTTCCGGCCCGAGCCTGCCGGTAAGCCACATACCGAACATTTTGAAGTCGGCGCCAAGACTCCACAAGGGATAGGTGAAGGTGGCGGGACGGTTTTTCTCGACCGTGAAATGCGCCAGCCACGCGAAGAAATAGCCCGCCAGCGGCATGGCGACGAGCAGCCACCAGTTGCCCGTCAGGACCGCCATCACGGCAATCGCGATCACCAGTGCGGTGCCGATATAATGTAGCGCCCGGGTTTCCGGTCTAGCATGTTCGCGCAGGTAATGCGGCCAGAACGCGGCAAAGGTTTTGTAGCGACTGCCGGCCGGTTGCGGTTCTTCGCGGGCGACATCCTGCTTATCGCGGTATGTCAAAATCGGCCTCCTTGTCGCCGTCCCAATAGGCGGCGCGGGTCGAATGGACGTGGATCAGCACCATGCCTTTGGTGTCTACACCATTATCGAACCAGCGGTCCAGTTCGTCCACCCAGTGCTCTTCGAACACCGCCTTGTCGCGCACGATCTCGGCCTTGCCTTCCACCGAGATGAAGATGCCGGGTGCACCATCGCCGCGGCCGCGGCCCTGGAACGAGAGGCCGACCTTGGGGTCGCGTTTGATGTCGTCCACCATCAGACAGTCTTCCCAGGTGAAGTAATAGCTGTCGCCGTCATACTCGACTTGCCGATTGTTACTCATCGGACGCGCGCCGATCTGGCCATCTTTGGTATGCGTGTTGAGCATCACGAAATCGATGTCTTTCATGGCGGCGGCGATGTGCTTCAGATGCTGGTCGGGGGTGGTGTCCGGCATGGTCGGTTCCTTTCGGGTTGTTTCGGGTTATCGGAAAGGTAACGCTTGGCAGGGAACGACGGTTTCATCGGGCCATCCCTACCAACACGCGGTCGAGCGCCTGCAGGAAGCGCGAGCGGTCGGCCTTGGCGAAGGGGGGCGGGCCACCACCCACTCCGTCCATGCCGCTGCGCAGGTCGGCCATGATGGCTCGGGTCGCGACCGCCGCACCGATGCTGGCGGTGTCGAACGGCTTGCCGTTATGCGCCAGCACTTGCGCGCCTGCTTTCAGGCACCGTTCGGCAAGCAGGATGTCAGCGGTGACGACTACGGTGTGCGGACCGGCGTGCTCGGCGATCCAGTCGTCCGCTGCGTCGAACCCGTCATCGACCAGTACGCGCTTCACCCGCTTGCCGACCGGAACGCGGAACGGGCTGTTGCTGACCACGCGGACATGGGCGGCATGGCGCTGGGCCACACGGTATATTTCGTCCTTAACCGGGCAGGCATCGGCGTCGACGAGGATGGTGGTGTGCGGGGCGGGTCCGGGCATGAAGGCTGCCTTACCGCGCCGGAGCGAAAGACGCCAATGCGCCGGAACATCGCCTCTGGTCGGCGGTTTTATGGCCAACGAACAATCATCAGGGAGAACCGCCATGCAGTTCCAGTTCAATTCCGACAGCTCGGTGATGGGCACCGAAAACGTCGCCGAGCGGATCGAGGCGCAGCTGCGCCAGAAGCTCGACCGTTTCGCCGACAAGCTCACCCGCCTCGAAGTGCATGTGCGCGATGAAAACGGCGCGAAGGGCGGCGACGACGACAAGGTCTGCATGATCGAGGCACGCATCCGGGGCGACAAGCCGATCGGCGTGACCGGCAAGGCAGGCGATGTCGATGCGGCGGCGCGCGTCGCGGGCAATACCATGGCGCAGCGGCTGGAGCGGTATTTCGGCAAGTCAAAACGTCGCGAACCCTCGCCGGACAAGGTCATCGGAGGCTAAAATACAGAATGGTGCAGCTACCGGATCGGGACGCTTTGCTGGCACGCGTGGAAGGCAGCCGGGGTGGTTGGGATGCGCGCTTTCGTCCTGCGGAGCTTGAACGGGTCGGGTCCGGACAGGAGTCGGTGTGGGATTATCCGCGACCGCCCGCGCTGGTTCCGGCATGGGGCGCAGTACGGGTAAGTCGCGGCGAGCATGTTATCGCCGAAAGCAAATGCGCGCTGGTTGTGAAGGAAACGGCAGGCGCGCCAGTGCCGTATTTCCCGCCGGAAGACGTAAATGCGGGGGTGCTGGTGCTCAATGGCGGCATTTCTGTCTGCGAGTGGAAAGGGGCTGCGGTGGCGTATGACTGCGTGATGCCGGATGGAACGCGCATTGTCGATGCGGCATGGTGCTACCCCGAACCATTCGGCGATCTGCCAGCGGATTTTACCCGCATAGCCGGATGGTTCGCGTTTTATCCGGCCAGGCTGGAATGCCGGGTGCAGCGTGACGACGGCACATGGGAGCAGGCGCGTCCTCAACCCGGCGGTTTCTATGGCGGCTGGATGCTGGACCGGATAGCGGGGCCGGTGAAGGGCGGACCCGGCACCGGGCATTGGTAGCCCTGCAACCGGAAGGATTCGACCCGCTTGCTTTCTTCTGTTATGTACAAGGCTTGCCGACGTCGAAATTTGCGACGGACTTCGGGATTTGCTTGCTGCCTGATGCGCATCGGTCAAACGATTGCGCCCCGGTATGGATCAGACGACGTTTTCCTTTCCGATGACGATTTGACGCACGACCCCCCGCCCGGCGCTTCTGCCGGTAGCGGGCACTTCGTTTCTTGAAAGGAAACACGCATGGCCAAGACAGGCACCGTAAAATTCTTCAACCAGGACAAGGGCTATGGTTTCATCCAGCCCGACGACGGCAGCCCCGACAGCTTCGTCCACATCACGGCCGTTCAGGCCGCCGGTATGGTCACGCTGGACAAGGAACAGCGCCTGAACTTCGACGTGGAGCAGGGCCGCAACGGCAAGGAAAGTGCCGTCAACCTGTCCGCCGCCGATTAGGCCTACGACACCGGTACATGCGGGGCACGGCGTCTGGACGCCGTGCCCCGTCTTGTCATAAAACTGACTTTGCGTATTATCCTATCTCTCAAACTTCTCCCGTCCCTCAAATCCGTAGCGGAGCTTCGTTTAGCCCATGAGCCAGACTTACGAATTTTATCTCGCGCGCGCCGAAGAATCGGCTGCCGAAGCGGAAGCCGCCAAGCTCGACAATGTGAAGGAGCGCGCCCTGCGGTCCGAGAAAACCTGGCGCGGCCTTGCCGAACAGGCGCGTGCCGTCGCCCGCGAACGCGCCAAGGTCGAGCGCGAGAAAGCGGCGAAGCGCGAAGAGGAACAGCTTGCTGCCGCCGCGCAGACTGCCTGAGCACGGCGCCTCGCCATGCGCATGAGTGTCGCGGCGATATGCGCATCGGGGCTGTTGCTGGGTGCTTGTGGCACTGACACCGCCACTATTGCCCAATATAATGGCATTGGAGCGGACGAGACGATTTATTTTAGCGGCAACGAACCGTTCTGGGGCGGCGAAACAACTGGCGAGACGTTACGCTACACAACGCCGGAACATCCTGATGGCTCGATGTTTTCCGTGCGCCGGTTTGCCGGGAACAACGGATTGGGGATCACCGGATCGCTCGAGGGCAAAAGCTTCGATATGGTCGTAACGCCGGGTACGTGTCTCGATACTATGGCGGACCGCGCCTATCCTTATGTCGTCACGCTGATGCTGAACAAAGAGCTGCGCGAAGGGTGCGGCTGGACCGAACGCCAGCCATTTACGGCAACCACCCGGGATTAGCATTCACGGGTTTTCCAGAACCGGTTCAAAATTGGTTTGGAACAAGCTGCGCGCTCGCGCCGTTGGGCTGATGAAGAAACGCGCCGGATCGGTGCGGCATTCAAACAATCCGGAGAAGTGCACTATGACTACCCGCATGAAGTTTTTCGCAGCACCCATCATGGCATCGGCCTTCGCGCTCGCTGCGTGTGGCGAGCCGGCTGACACGGTCGAGCCGGTCGAGACGATGGAACCTGCAACCGATACGATGGCCGATACCGGCACGATCGTGGATGTCGCTGGCGGCAATCCCGACTTTTCCACGCTGGTATCTGCCGTAACGCAGGCCGGCCTTGGCGAAACACTGTCGGGCGAAGGTCCGTTCACGGTGTTTGCACCGACCAACGCCGCCTTTGAAAAGGTGGACGAGGCAACTATGACGGAATTGATGTCCGACGAAGGCAAGGCAACCCTGACCGGCATTCTTACCTATCATGTGGTGGCAGGCAACACATCGGGCGCAGCATTGGCACAGGCCATTACCGATGGCGGAGGCACGGCGGAACTTACCACGGTTAATGGCGCGGTGCTGACGGCATCGATGGACGGCGAAAATGTCATCCTTACCGATGCAGCCGGCAATACATCGACGATTTCTGCAACGGATGTCGCCGCGTCGAATGGCGTCATCCACGCCATCGACACAGTGCTGATGCCCTCTTAAAAGCGTCTGCATTTCTATACCAGAAGGGCGACTGTCGATCTTCGACAGCCGCCCTTTCTGCTTTTAAGTAAAGGCGAGCCTAGAACAAGCCAGGCACTTCGCGCTGTGCGGTGGACGGCGTGACAGGTTGCAGCAATTCGCGCCGCTCAGTCGTGCGACGGCTCAGGGTGCCCTGATCGCCATTGCCCGCGATCGGCGTGCATACGGCGGCACCATCGCGCAAGAATGACAACGCCTGAGCAACGGACGCTTCATCGGCATCGCCGAGTTGCGCATTGATATCGTCTGCCGCCTGACAGGTGGTAGGCACCACAGATGCCAGGCCGGTAAAATATTCGCCCTGACCGGCGGCGTTTTCGGTCTTGAAGGTCACCACCCGCAAGCGGTCGTCGCATTCCTCGCGGTCGAAGCCGAACTGGCCCACCGGCTTGCCGAACGTGTTGGTGCCGACCAGCGCCATGTCGTTGCCGAGGTAGGGAATGAAAGCATTCGTAACCAGCTCGCTTGCCGAAGCCGTGCCGCCTCGCCCGATAAAGGCGATCTTTGTGGCAGCGATGGCTTCGGGCCGGGTCGAGAAGAAATCGGTTTCGTTCTCGCTTGATTTACTCGGGCGAAGCGTCGTCCGGCTGAACACGCGGCCCCCCTTGTCGGCACCCAGCAGGTCGCCCATCAATTCGGCGATGCGGACCAGTCCGCCGCCATTGTAGCGGAAGTCGACGATGACTTCGGTAACACCTGCCTGCCGGAAACTGGCAAAGGCCGCTTTCAGGTCGGGGTCGGCGCTGTCGATGAAGGTGCGCAGGTTGACGTAACCGACCTGCTTGCCGTTATCGTTCAGTATCTTCGCGCCATAGCGGTCCGATACCGGATCCAGCGAGTAGTCAGCCTTGGTCACGGTGACACGCGTTTCGGTTCCGGCGCGGCTGCGGATGTCGAAAACGCGAGTGACGCCAGGATCGGACGGGCCGAGCCGGTCGATGATGCCCTGCGGCCCCTCGGCAGCCATAATGGCGGAAACGCTTTCGAGCGTGCCGGCGCTGGTACCGATGGAAAGCAACTCGGTGCCGCGGTCGAATCCTTGCGGGAAAGCGGGGGCGCTTTCGAAAGCTTCGATAACGAAGACGCGGTTCGCGCCCGTGTCATAGCCCAGACGGATGCCGAACCCGGCGCTGGAGCCGTTTTCGAAGAACGCATTCTCTTCGGCGAGCGAGGTGATGAAGGTGAAGTTGCGGTCCTTCGACTGCGCGCGGGCCGGCGCCACCAGCGCATCGATATAGGATTGCACATCGCCGAAGGCCGACTTCTGCACCGTGTTGTCGACGAGGTCGGGGAACAGATACCATTCGTCGATCACGTCCTTCACGAAGTCCTGGCGCGCCGAAAGCGAGCAGGTGCCGGAGCCAGCTGTCGGGGTGGGGGTGCCACCCCCGCCACCGCCCCCGCCCCCGATGACCGGAGGTGCGGTAAAGCCGCCATCGCCACCGCCGCAGGCGGCAAGGGCGAGCGCCATTGCAGGTGCCAACGTGAAGGAAAAGGCGGTGCGACCGATAGGCATGGGGTGATAACTCCACAGAGATGTCGAAAGCCGGGACATCCGGCCAAGATAAAACGAAAGTGCCGTGCAAACGGGAGGTTAGCAAGCTGCAAAGGTTCGCGAGCTGCACGACAAAGGTGCCGTATCATTGGCTTTACGGGGCTGAACGGCAGGTGAGTGGGGGAAAACGGGGTTCCGGGAGCAAGTTTACCCTCGTGCGGACCGTCTATCTTGCCTAGAACAATTCACGATATGCAGGAATACCGGATGACACAGATCAAATGATACAGGCCAAATGACACAGGTCACGCCAGGCTGGTTGGCCGAAGCGATTTCAGGCCGGTCCGACGGTTTGGGCCACCTTGCGGTCGCGCGCATCGCGTCCGGCGAGACGCTCGGCAAGGGGCGGTTATCGCTGAGCAGCGCGGCGTTTGCACCCGGCGCGGAACTGGACCCATGCTTCACCGCCGACGAGGAAGATGCCGTAGCGCCGCCGCTCGAGTGGACGGCGCCGCCGCCCGGGACGCAGGAAATGGTCCTGATCGTCGAGGATGCCGATGGCAAGGCCGGTGACAATGCGGACGATCCGACCTGTCACTGGCTGGTCTGGGGGTTGCCCGGGCAGAAGGGGCAGTTGCTCGAAGGCGAGACACCGCCGCGCGTCGGCAAGAATTCGCAGCGCAACTCGGAATGGCTGCTTCCTGCACCGGCGCATGGCGATACGGCGCATCGTTATGTCTTCCAGCTATTCGCGCTCGATTTGCCGTTGACCCTGATGCCGGGTATTGACCGTGCTACGCTGGTCGCGGCAATCGAGGGCCATATCATGGCTGCTGCGGTATTGGTCGGCACCTATAAAAGGGCCGAGTCGGAAGAAAGTTGGGTAGAGGACGACGACGCCTGAATACCTCGAATGAACGAGGGGGCGGCGAATACGTAAAGTGCCAGACGAAAGGAACACATTATGGCAGGTAAGAACAACGCATTGCAGAAACCGGTCACCGTATCGGGCGATCTGGAAAATGTAATCGGCAAAGGCCCGATGACGCGCGCGCAGGTCACTTCGAAGGTATGGGAATACATCAAGAAGCATGACCTTCAGGACAGCAAGGACAGGCGCCAGATCAATCCAGACGCGAAGCTGGGTGCCGTAATCGGCAAGGATCAGATTTCGATGTTCAAGATGACGGCTGCGGTGTCGAAGCACCTTAGCTGACGTTACTCCGGATTTCGGCGGAACGGCGCTCGTGTCGTTCCGCCAGTCCGTGCCCCAATGCATCCGCTGGTCCACAACGCCAGCCAGATCAGCAATGGCTGTCCGATAACAAGACGCGGCAAATGGTAGGCAAGCCCCGGCCCCTCCATCGCGCCTCGCAAATCCAGAAGCATGTGGTTCACATTGGCGGGCCAAACGCACAGCGCATAGATCGCTAGTGCCGCACCACCGGCGCGGCGCAATTTGGGGGACCAGGGCTGGGCGATGGCAAAGGCGCCCGCCAGTTCCGCCACACCCGTCAACAGGACGACCTCATAGGGAAACGGCACCGCATCCGGCATGATACGCAGAAACGGTTCGGGACGGACCAGATGGATGACTCCCGCCAGACCGTAGAAGATGGCGAGCAGCCAGCGAAGAACGGTGCGGATCACGTCGGCTTTCCGATGCGATAGGGGCCATTGCGTGCAGTAAGAGGCCGGCCTTTCCAGCTAATGGCCACCGCACGCTCCGCCACCATCGCGTCCACCGCATCGTGCACATCAGGCATCAGGTCGCGCCATCCGGTTTTGGACAAAGCGCGCGCCACTTCGCTGGGACATATCGTTGCCCCTGACTGCCGCGCGTCCAATAGGGCATTTACAGCTTGGCGCACCGCCTCAGCGTTCACGCCGAAACAACCTCCACGCCTTTCCAGAAGGCATACCGCCCGGTGATCTGTTTTGCCGCCTCTTTCGGCTCGCGATAAACCCACGCTGCGTTCTCGTTGACGGCACCGTCGACCACAAGCGAGCAATAACTGGCCTCGCCCTTCCATGGACAGAAACTGGTGTGGTCGCTCGGTTTCAGGAATGTGTCGTGGATATCGGATGCGGGGAAATAATGGTTGCTCTCAACAACCACCGTGTCCTCGGACCGGGCGATCGTTACGCCATTCCAGCGGGCTTCCATCGGCATTGATTGGTTCCTTTCCTGCACGCTGAAATCGGGTAGAAGCACACAGGCCCGTAATCCAGCCCGCCGTTATACATGAAGAGGATTTCATGCGCACCAGCCGATATCTTCTGACCGCCGCGCTGCTGGCGGGAACATCAGTGCCTGTTGCTGCACAGGTTATCCGCACGCCGGAACAGGTGGCGGCCGCTGCGCTGGAGGCGGCGCCGGTCTGGGACGGGCACAACGACGTGCCGATCCAGCTGCGCGCCAGGTTCGACAACCAGCTTGCCAGTTTCGATTTCGAGGACACGACCGATACGGGCGCCCGACATTCGGAGGGCCGCACCATGCATACCGACCTGATCCGACTGCGCGAGGGAAAGGTCGGTGCGCAATTCTGGTCGGTTTATGTGTCGGCCGCCCTAAGCGAACCCGAAGCGGTACAGACGGTGATCGAACAGATCGACGTTACCAAGCGGCTGATTGACAAATATCCTGCCGAACTGTCGCTGGCGCTATCCGCCGACGATGTCATGCAGGCGCGCGGGGATGGCCGGATTGCTTCTCTGATCGGAATGGAGGGCGGCCATTCCATCGGGTCGAGCCTAGGCGTTTTGCGACAGACTTACGCTCTTGGTGCGCGTTACATGACGCTGACGCATTCGAAAAACACGCCTTGGGCCGACAGCGCAACAGATACGCCGGAGCACGACGGACTGACCGATTTTGGCCGCGACGTTATCCGCGAGATGAACCGGCTGGGGATGTTGGCCGACCTTAGTCATGTTAGCGAGGCGACGATGCTGGATGTGCTGGACGTGACCACCGCACCGGTCATTTTCAGTCATTCCGGCGCGCGTGCGATCAACGGGCACGCCCGTAATGTGCCCGACACTGTGCTGCGGCGCCTGCCCCAAAACGGGGGCATCGTGATGGTGGTGGGGTTGCCGGGCTTCCTGAATGAAGATGCCCGCCAATGGTATGGCAATCGCCAGGCGGAGCAAGCGCGTCTGCAGGCATTATGGCAAGGGCAGCCCAAAGCCGTATCGTCTCGCATGATTGCATGGGACGAGGCCAATCCGCTCCCGCTCGCGACAATTTCGGATATGGCGGATCACATCGACCACGTGCGCAGTGTTGCCGGATTGGACGCCATCGGGATCGGCGGTGACTATGACGGGATGCCTACCGGACCTGTCGGTATGGAAGACGTCTCGGGTTATCCCGCACTGTTCGCAGAGCTGGCGCGCCGCGGTTATACGCAGGCGCAGTTGGAACAGATAAGTTTCGGCAACATGATGCGGGTCATGCGAGCGGCGGAGCGTGCGGCTGAGGAAATGGCGGACACCGCGCCTTATGAAACGGTCATCTCGCGCAAGAATTGATCGTCAGTCATCCTTGCAGGGGTCATGGCCCCAATTCATTAGGCTGTAACGCCAGTCGGAATCCTCGACGTCGCCATCGGGGCGCTGCGCGGTATGGCGATGGACGTAGCCGACGACCTTGCTCATGTGATCGTAATCATCGTCGGTCAGGTCGTCTTTATCGGTACGCTTGATTTCGATGATTCGCTTGGCCGATTTGCGCCCCTTGCTTTCACCGTCACCACTATCCTGGCCCACCGATTTCGACTGATCGGTGTCCAGCCAGTCCTCGATTTCCTTGGGCTGCATGTTCACGCAATCGTAAAATGCGTCGTAGGTTTCCTGCTTTTCGTCAGTCATCGAACCGGCATCAGTCCTTGTCCCAGGCGCTGAGTTCGGATCCGCGTTTCAGGACCTTGTCGCCATCTTCCTGCTTGATGAGGTAGGCAGGATTGTCGCTGTCGCCGTTTTTGGTCACTTCGCTGCCCTGCAGCGTGCGGGTGACTTCTTCTTCGAAACGGTCTTCGATCTGGCCCTTGCCGGTGCCGTTGCCCCAGTTCCATTTCACATACTGGCTAGTCTGAAAGCTGTTGCTGTTGCTCATGATATTGCCCTTCCGTTTGAGAATTAACGTTTAGTTCTCGATGGTTGGGACGGCATCGCGTTCCTGCTCGGTTTCAGGCGCGTCCACGTCCTCATCGACGTTGTCGATGCGGATGCCGTCGGTATCGTCACCCGCTTCCTGCGCGCTGATCTTGCCGCTGACCGTGGCTTGTCCTTCGACGTCGCCCTGTGAAGCCGCGCCAAATATCCAGATTGCGGACAGTCCGACGATTGCTAGCAATGTGCCGATACCCAGGATCCAGCGAACATGGCCGGTTTTCTGACCGCCGCTGGCTTCGGTTTCGCTGGCGTGAACTTCGTTGCCTTCGGTATGCATGGTTCGATCCTGTGTAATTTGCTATGTAATCAACGTTAGCGTCGTGCGGCGGTTCCGCCCAGTCAGTCGCGCAGCAATTCGTTAATACCGGTCTTCGAGCGCGTCTGCGCATCGACCGTCTTGACGATCACGGCGCAATAGAGCGACGGGCCTGGTGTGCCGTCGGGCAATGGCACTCCGGGCAAGGTGCCAGGAACCACAACGGAGTATGGTGGTACGCTGCCACGATGCACCTCACCGGTCGCGCGGTCCACTATCTTGGTCGAGGCGCCCAAATAAACGCCCATCGACAGCACCGCACCTTCGCCGACCCGCACTCCCTCAGCCACTTCGGACCGTGCGCCGATAAACGCTTTGTCGCCGATAATGACGGGTTCCGCCTGCAACGGCTCCAGCACACCGCCAATGCCTGCGCCGCCGGAAATATGGACATTCTCGCCGATTTGCGCGCAACTGCCGACGGTAGCCCAAGTATCGACCATCGTGCCCGTACCGATATAGGCGCCGATATTCACGAAGCTTGGCATAAGCACAACGCCCGGTGCGATATGGCTGCCGCGACGGGCGATTGCGCCGGGCACGACACGGAAACCCGCAGTGGCAAAGCGGTCTGTGTCCCATCCGGCGAACTTGCTGGGCACCTTGTCGAAGCCGGGCGTTCCAGCAGACCCGTTCTCGACCTTCGTATTGTCGTTAATGCGGAAGGACAGCAATACGGCTTTCTTAAGCCATTGATTAACCCGCCACCCGCCCTTGCCGTCCGGCTGCGCGACCCGCGCCTCGCCGGTGTCCAGCAAGTCCAATGCGGCCCGTACCGGTTCACGGCACTCACTGCTGGCAGGGGTAATATCGGCGCGCCGGTCCCATGCCTGTTCGATGGCGGCGGCAAGATCGGCGTGGGTTTGGGCAGTCATGGGTGGACAAAGCTCCATTCAAAGAGGCAGGTCGTTACTGCACCGTGCTAGCCAAGGCAGGGGAGGCGGACAACCAAGCCGCAGCAAAAGGCGTGAAGATCGCGTTCAGCAAAACGTTAAGCACGATGGTACAAGATCCTGGAAAAAGAAGGAAACATGGTTTTGACGAAGCGTAAAGGGTCGCACCGGTCTGCGCATGTTCTGGCGACAGGGGCGAGCCTGGCTGCACTGGCGATGCTGTCTGCCTGTGGCGGCGGGGGTGGAGCAACACGTCCGCCACCGGTTAGCCTGCCTGCGCCAGCCCCTGCGCCCACGCCAAGTCCAACACCAACTCCGTTGCCTACTCCAACTCCAACGCCCACATCCGGGGGCACCAATTTCAATACGTCGGAATTCCGGCGTTCGGACGGTCCCGATTTTCACAATGCCGTGACGGCATGGCGTTCTGGCATCACGGGTGCGGGCGCGACCATCGCCATAATCGATACCGGCATCGACAGCGACAGCCCCGAGTTTGCCGGACAACTCCATCCCGATTCCCGCGACGTGGCCGGCAACGGCACGGTCGAGGCGGAGGATGACCACGGCACCAATGTCGCGTTGATCGCGGCGGCTGCGCGCGACAATACCGGCGTGGTCGGCATCGCGTATGATGCGACCATCCTCGCTTTGCGCGCCGACCGGCCCGGCACGTGTGCGACGGAAACCGATGCAACGCTCGATGGATGTCTCTTTTCGGGCCGCGCCATTGCAGAAGGGATTGATCAGGCCGTCAGCAGCGGCGCCCGCGTCGTCAATCTGAGCCTTGGCGGCGGCGAGGCAAGCCGCTCCACGATCAGTGCCATCGAACAGGCTCGTGAAGCGGGCCTGGTTATCATCGTGTCTGCCGGAAACGACGGAGATGTAGATGACGACCCCGATATCGACCCCAACCAGCCCGACCAGTTTGCCGCTGACGTGTTGCAGGCGGGCGGCGACAGCGTCATCATCGTCGGGTCGGTCGACGACGATGGCATTATTTCCGGATTCAGCAACCGCGCGGGCAGTCTCTCGGCCAGCTATCTCACAGCCCGCGGCGAGCGTATCTGCTGCACCTACGAAGACGGGGAGGTGCGCATCACTACGCGCGACGATGGCGGTCGTTTCGTCACCCTGTTTTCCGGCACCAGTTTCTCCGCGCCGCAGGTAACAGGTGCGGTGGCCTTGCTGGCGCAGGCATTCCCGAACCTGACGGGCGAGCAAATTGTAGAAATCCTGCTCGACAGCGCACGCGATGCTGGCGAGGCAGGGGCCGACGCGATTTATGGACGGGGTATTCTGGATATCGCTCGCGCGCTGCAACCGGCGGGCGCCACGACATTGGCGGGCAGCACGGTCGCCGTGGCGCTAACGGGGGTTGGCGGCACAGGGTCCGCGTCTATGGGCGGGGCCCTCACCCATGTGCCGTTGGACACCGTTATTACCGACAAATACGGTCGGGCCTACAATTTTGATCTTGGTTCGCGGTTGCGAAGCGGCGCGGTTCGCCAGCGGCTGCACGGTGCGGTCTCGTCCGGGACGCGGCAGGTATCGGCGGGCGGTCCGGGCGTTGCGCTTGCCTTCACTATCGACGCATCCGGATCGCGTGAAATGGCGCCGTTAAGCCTGTCACCGGATAACGTGGAACAGGCGCGCGTTCTGGCGGGACGGGTTGCCGCGCGGTTCTCGTCGGATACGCAGCTGGCGCTGGGCTTCGCTACATCCGGAGACAGTCTGTCCGCGCAGCTGCAGGGCCGATCGCAACCTGCGTTCATGGTCGCGTCGGATGCCAGCGGCGACATGGGCATGACGAGCCGCAGCGATGCCGCCATCGCGGTGCGTCACAGGCTGGGCGCATGGGGCCTGACCGCCAGCGCGAGCACTGGAAACGCGCTGGTGCAGCAATTCCGGACGGGCACCGATCTCGTAATCGACACTACGCGCGACGGGCTGGCCGTGCAGACGTTTTCGCTGACAGCAGATCGCAGGTTCGGTGGTCTGGATGCTTCGGCCGGACTGACCCTGCTCGATGAAAAGCGCACAATCCTTGGCGCTGCTTTCGATACAGGGTTCGGCGCGCGCGGTGCGCGGTCGATATTCGTCGATGCGCAATGGTCCGCGAAGATGTTCGCGCGATGGCGGATAGGCGGGGCAATGCGGTATGGCCGGACCGTCGCGGCGCAAACCGGCTTGGTCGGGGCGGGGTCATCGTTCGATACGGCGGCGTGGTCTTTCGATGTCGATCGCGCTGGCGTATTTCAGCAAGCGGACAGTATCGGGTTTCGAATGTCGCAGCCCTTGCGCGTCGAAAGTGGCGGCCTGCTGTTCGATCTCCCCATTGCCTATGACTATGCAACGGAGAGTGCAGTATACGGCACCCGTGCGCTGCCGCTTTCGCCGGACGGACGCGAAATTATGGGCGAAGTGACTTGGCGCGGCACTGTTGTGGGCGGCGATGCGCAGGCCAGTGCCTATCTCCGGCGCGAACCGGGGCATTACAGCACTGCGCAGGATGACATGGGTTTGGCGTTGCGCTGGTCGCGCGCATTCTAGGGCGAGAGGTTAGTCGGGCATTCCCGCTGCGATCGCGAACTGGTGCGCGCGTGCCACGAGCGGGGCGACGCGTTCTGACATTGTCTTGGCATGGGCGGAGGACGCCGTACCGTCGATGACGCGTTTCTTGATGCCTTGCATGATGCCGGCCAGCCGGAACAGGTTGTAGGCGAAATACCAGTCCATCGGCGGCACATCGTAACCGGTCTTGGCAACATAGCGGTCCACCGCTTCGGCAACCGTCGGGATGCCCAGTGCCGTTAGGTCCAGCCCCTCCAGACCGGCACGGCCATCGGCCGGCTGGAACCAGTTGAGCATGAGATAGGAGAAATCCGCCACCGGATCGCCCAGCGTCGAAAGCTCCCAGTCCAGCACGGCGATGACTTCGGGCACGTCGGCGGCGAAAATCAGATTGTCGAGCCGGTAGTCGCCGTGCACCACGCTTGAGGCCTGCTGCGGCGGGATCGTTTTCGGCAGCCATTCGATCAACCGGTCCATGTGCGGCATGGTTTCGGTTTCGGACAGCTTGTACTGCTTGGACCAGCGGGCGATCTGCCGCGCGCAATAATCCTGCGGCTTGCCGAAATCGCCCAAGCCAATGGCCGCAGGATCCTTCAGGTGCAGGTCTGCCATCGTGTCGATCATGGCATGGTAGATGGCGCGGCGTTGGTCCGGCGTGCTGTCGGGCAGCGCGCCGTCCCACAGGTTGCGCCCGTCCGCCATGCTCATCACGAAAAATTTGGACCCGATGACGTTCGCATCCTCGCACAGGGCGAAGGGTTGCGGCACAGGATAGCCGGTGGGGTGCAGGCCCGCCATTGCGCGATACTCGCGGTCCACCGCATGGGCGGAAGGCAGCAGCTTTCCGAACGGCTGGCGGCGCAGGACATAGCGACGTTCGGGAGTATCGATACGATAGGTGGGATTGGACTGGCCGCCCTTGAACTTGGTCATCGACAAGGGCCCGCCAAATCCGTCCACATTGGCCGAGAACCATTCGGTCAGGACCGCTTCGTCCAGCCTGTCCCTCTTGGGCACCGCGATGGTGCCGACCATTTCCGCCTGGTAATCGATTGCGTCTTCTCCCGGCATCAGTCGAACATCACCACACTGCGCGCAGCGTGTCCTTCGCGCAGCTTGTCGAATCCGGAATTGACCTCGTCCAGCCCGATGCGTTCGGCAATGATCGTATCGAGATCGAGCAAGCCGCGCAGGTAGAAATCGACGAGGCGCGGCAAGTCGACCGGGAAGTGGTTGAAGCCCATAATCGCGCCTTGCAGTTTCTTGCCGCCGAGCAAGTCCATCGCCCCAAGCCCCACCTTGCAGTCCAACGGCATCATGCCCAGCACAATAGCCGTGCCGCCGCGCCGCAGCAGCTTTACCGCTATATCCGCGCTGGCTTGCCGCCCGACCGCCTCTATGGCGTAATGCACACCGCCCCCGGTCAATCCGACAATCTCTTTTGTCACGCCCTCCGCCGCCGGATCGAAGCTGTGCGTCGCGCCAAGCGTTTCGGCCAGCACGCGTTTTTCCGGCAGGGGATCGAGCGCAATGACTTTGCCCGCACCCGCTATCCTCGCCGCATTGACCGTTGCCAGCCCGACCCCGCCGCAGCCGACTACCGCCACGGTTTCGCCCGGCACAATCTTTGCGGCGTTGAACACCGCGCCTGCACCCGTAGTCACCGCGCAACCCAAGATCGCGGCGCGGTCCAGCGGCATGTCCTTGTCGATGGCAACGCAGGCGTTTTCGTGGATAAGCATCTGTTCGGATAGCGCCGACAGGTTGAGCAGTTGCTGTATCGCCTGTCCGTCACGGGACAGGCGGGGCGAGGCGTCCTTCGGCCTGCGGGTTGCGCCGCCGAGGCAAAGCGCCATGTGCCCGGTGACGCAGAATTCGCACTGGCCGCAAAAGGCGGAGAGGCAGGTGACGACGTGATCGCCGGGTTTCACCGAACGCACTTCGCCGCCCACGGCGCGCACCACGCCCGCCGCTTCGTGACCCGGCACCAGGGGCAGGGCGTGAGGATAGGCACCATCGATGAAGTGCAGGTCCGAATGGCACAGCCCGCACGCGCGCGTGTCGATCAGCACCTCGTGCGGCATCGGGTCGGCCAATGTGATATCCGCGATAACCAGCGGTTCGCCCGGCGTTTCCAGAACGGCGGCTCTCGTCATGGTCGCGCCAGCCTACGCAGCACCGGCGCTCGCGGCGGCACCGCCCGCGCCCGAGCCCGCCGCCATGCCTTCGCCCATCGCACTTTTCGTGTCGTCCGGTATGGGCGCATGGCGGGCAAACTCGATTCGGGCGATGGAGCGGGCATGCACCTCGTCCGGGCCGTCCGCCAGCCGCAGCGTGCGCTGGTGGGCGTAAGCCTGCGCCAGACCGTAATCGTTGGACACGCCGCCGCCGCCATGTGCCTGGATTGCGTCATCGATAATGCTCAACGCCATGTTGGGCGCCTGCACCTTGATCATGGCGATTTCCTGCTTGGCGGATTTGTTGCCGACCTTGTCCATCATGTCGGCGGCTTTCAGGCACAGAAGGCGCGTCATGTCGATATCGATCCGGGCGCGCGCGACGCGTTCTTCCCAGACCGAATGCTTGTAGATCGGTTTGCCGAACGCCTCGCGCGATTGCAGGCGGCTGCACATTTTCGCCAGCGCCTCCTCGGCAACGCCAATGGTACGCATGCAGTGATGGATGCGGCCCGGCCCGAGGCGGCCCTGCGCAATTTCGAACCCGCGCCCTTCGCCCAGCAGCAGATTGGTGGCAGGCACCCGCACGTCGGTCATCTCGACTTCCATATGGCCGTGCGGTGCATCGTCGTAACCGAATACGGGCAGGTGCCGGATGATGTTTACGCCCTTCGCCTCGATCGGCATCAGGATCATCGATTGCTGCTGGTGCCGGTTGGCTTCCAGATCGGTCTTGCCCATCACGATGGCGACCTTGCAGCGCGGATCGCCCAAGCCGCTGGACCACCATTTGCGGCCGTTGATGACGTATTCGTCGCCATCGCGCTCGATCCGGGTTTCGATATTCGTCGCGTCGGAACTGGCGACGAAAGGTTCGGTCATCAGGAAGGCGCTGCGGATCTCGCCGTTCATCAGCGGCGTCAGCCATTCGTCCTTTTGCGCGCGCGTGCCATAACGGTGGAACACTTCCATATTGCCGGTATCAGGGGCGGAGCAGTTGAACACTTCGCTGGCCCAGCCGATACGGCCCATTTCCTCGGCGCACAGCGCGTATTCCAAATTGGTCAGGCCCGGTCCTTCGAACTCATACGTGTCGTCGACATGGCTCAGTTGCCCGCGCGGCGGCATGAACAGGTTCCAGATACCGGCGTCCCTGGCCTTGGCTTTCTGGTCCTCGATCACCTGCAACACCTTCCAGCGTTCGCCTTCGGCGTCCTGTTTTGCGTAGGTGTCGAGATTGGGACGGACATTCGCTTCGATAAAATCGCGCACGCGGTCGCGCCAATGGGTCTGCCGGTCGGTGGGTTCGAAATTCATGGTGCCTCTTCCTCTTCAGAATAAATGTGTTGAAACCATCGTCGCACGCTTGGGCGCTCACGCCAAGGGTTCTGGTTTCTCGATCGGCGGAACACCGGCGGCCGAACCACGTCGTGCCAGCCGCGCTTCGTGCTGTTCGCGTGTGATGGGAAACCGGCCAGCCAGAATGCTGCAATGCCCGCCAGGACGACGGCGAAGACCAGATACAGCAGCACGATGGTCCGCACGGCATCGTCTCCGACGGCTGCGTCGTGTTCCGGGCGCAATTCCCGCCTGACCGACGATGAAACTGGTAAGCAGGATACCGCCGCCAGTCGCGCATTTCTGCACCAACCAGTTGCCCGAAAAGAACGTTCCCTCCGCGCGCTTGTCGGTTCGCTCTTCGAACGCCTCGACGATTTCGGCAACCATCGACGTTGCGCTGAAATCAGCGCGATGACGCTGGCTTGTATTGGCAAGATAGTAGGAAACATAAATTGCCGCTGTGCTGGCGAACGTGCCGGGGATGGGCCACACATCGGCCAAGTAGAGCACATATGGGATGAAATAGAACGCTGCGCCGCAAGCGCCGTGCGCCAAGCGGTACCGGGCTTTCCCCAATGGTGTGCAGCGGCGCGACCAGCACGAACATCGGCCACCACCGATGAGAACAGCATGGCGGGATAGAACTGGAAAGCCGTCTCGGTCGAACTGCCAGACATACAGGTTCACATATTGGGTGATCGAAAAGGTCATCCCCTGACCGACATAGGCGGCAAGGCTCCCAGCGCGAAGATGACGAAGGCCCGTTCCGCGAAACGCATCGAATATCTCGGCAAACGCGCCTGTCGAGCGAGAATGGCGGCGGGCGTTTGGGTGGGCGATGCGCGACGACCCGATGCTGCATGCGGCCGATCCCATCACCGATATCGCGATCAAGATAGCGCCGCAACAGGCCGTACTGCAGCATAGCCATCGGGCTGCAATTGCGCCTCCGGTGTCGGGCAGGAAGACGCTGAACGCAAGCACCATCATCGGCAGTCCGCCGAGCCAACCGACAGAAAGCGGAACCGGAAGAGCGTGGTGCGCTCGTCGTAATCGTCGGTAATTTCCGGCACCAGCCCTGACCGACGGCACCTCGCAGGCCGACAGCAAGAACCGCACCCCCACCGCAATCGCCAAGATGTCCCAGAAGCCGGGAGTGCCGGTGAATGGCGGCGACCACAGCAGCGTCCACAGAACGCGAGCGGGATCGGCGCAGACATAGAACCACGGCAAGCGCTTGCCCCAGCGGGTGTAGGTGCGGTCCGACAAGATGTCCCAGTAGCGGATCGATCAAGTGCATCGACAACAAGAGCTGTTGCAAGTGCTGCGCCGACGACGGCGGCATCGACGCCAAGGACGAGGTTGTAGAATGGCAGCAGGAAGAATGAGAACCCGCTGTCCTTGATACCGAATGCAACAGCACCCGAACCATGTGCCAGCGCAAGACCCAGCGGCAGCTTTCCGGTTGTGAAGGCCATGCAATTCTCCCCTCGCGTAAGGTGATGCAGCGTAGCCGAGGCGTGCCCTGCGTCAAACGCAAACGCGATGCCGCTACGGCATTGCCGGTGTGCCACGGCCCGTTTGCTTTACGCTTGCGTCAAGCGCCCGCCTGCCGCACATTCGGCGGAAAGGAACACATTCAGGAGAGCGCAGCGATGACCGATATCGACACCTTCCGCACCGAAACCCGCGCTTGGCTGGAAGCCAACTGTCCGCCCGAAATGCGCGAGCCGGTGCGTGACGAGGAAGACGTCTATTGGGGCGGCCGCAACGCTACGTTCAAAAGCGACGCGCAAAAGGACTGGTTCGAGGCGTGCGTCGCGAAGGGCTACACCGTTCCCGCCTGGCCGAAAGCCTATGGCGGCGCGGGCCTGTCCGCCGCCGAAGCCAAGGTGCTGCGGCAGGAAATGGCGGCGATCAACGCGCGCTCGCCCCTCAGCAGCTTCGGCATCTGGATGCTTGGCCCCGCATTGCTGAAATTCGGCACCGAAGAACAAAAGGTCCATTATCTCGGCGAAATTGCGCGCGGCGAGATCCGCTGGTGCCAGGGCTATTCCGAACCTGGCAGCGGCTCTGACCTCGTGTCGATGCAGACCTTCGGCGAGGATGCGGGCGACCACTGGGTCGTGAATGGCCAGAAGATCTGGACCAGCTACGCCGATGAAGCCGACTGGATATTCTGTCTGGTCCGCACCGACAAAACGGACAAGTACAAGGGCATCACCTTCATGCTGTTCGACATGGCCAGCGAAGGGGTCAGCACCAAGCCCATTCTGCTGATCAGCGGCAACAGCCCGTTCTGTGAAACCTTTTTCGACGATGTGAAAGTGCCGAAAGACCAATTCGTTGGAGAGATCAATCGCGGCTGGGATGTGGCGAAATACCTGCTGGGCCACGAACGCGAGATGATTTCGGGAGCCGAGGGTGGCGACCGGACCAGTGCCATCGGGGCGGCGATGCTGCGCCATGCGGGAGAACTCGATCCGATATTGCGCGCCGACCTCGCCGCGTTCGATGTCGATGCGCTTGCCTATGGCGCAATGGGCGAAAAGTTTCTGGACGAGATCAAGGTCGGCAAGGCGCATCCCGCTCAACCCAACATGATGAAATATGTCGGCACCGAGTTGAACAAGCGCCGCCACGAGCTGATGATGAGTGCCGGGGGCTCGCGCAGTCTGGAATGGAACAGCGAGGAGACGGGCGGCGGCAAGGCCCCGCGCGGCTGGCTGCGGACCAAGGCCAACAGCATCGAGGGCGGCACCAGCGAAGTCATGCTCAACGTCATCAGCAAGCGCATTCTGGAACTGCCGGGCGGTTAAGCGGCGAAAACCTTTGTAATTACAACGCGACACAAGTCCGCGCACGGAGAGATCATGCCCCTTTATCACGACGACGATCAGGCCATGCTGGCCGAAACTGCCAGCAACTTTATGGCGGAAGAAGGCAGCATCGCGAAACAGCTGCGCCACTGGCGCGACCGGGATTGCAAGGATGGCTTCGGCCACGGCCTGTGGGGACAGTTCGCGGAGCTGGGCCTGAATGGTATCCTTGTCAGCGAAGACGATGGCGGACTGGGCATGGGCCATGTCGAAGCGGGCATCGTATTGGAAGAGATCGGCCGCAACCTGACGCCGTCGCCGTTCCTGACCACTTCGGTGCTGGCCACCACCGCGCTGAAGCACGGCAGCGCGGAACTGCGCGAACGCTATCTGCCCGGCGTGATCGAGGGCAAGTCGGTCTATGCCGTCGCAATCGACGAAAGCGCGAAGCACCGGCCCGAACGGATTGCGACCAAAGCCGAAAAATCAGGCAACGGCTTCAGGCTGTCGGGCAAGAAGGACTTCGTGGTGCAGGGCGCCAGCGCCGATATGCTGGTGGTCGCCGCGCGTACATCCGGGTCGGACAGCGACGCCAACGGTATTACCCTGTTCGCCGTGCCGAAAGACGCCAATGGCATGCGCCATGACAGCGTGCGGCTGGTCGACAGTTCGATGGCGACGCACACCACCTTCGACGGGGTGGAGCTGGACGGCGACGCGGTTATCGGCGAAGTCGATGGCGGGCGCGAAATCCTGAACGCGATGCTGAACGCAGGTCGCATCGGCGCGGCTGCGGAGGGTGTCGGCGTGGCGCGCGGGGCGATGGACATGACCGTCGATTACCTGAAACAGCGCAAGCAGTTCGGCAAGCTGATCGGCGAGTTCCAGGCATTGCAGCATCGCGCCGCCCACCTCTATTCCGAAGTCGAAATTGCCCGCGCCGTGACGATCAAGGCGCAGCAGCTATTGGACGCCGGAAGCGACAAGGCCGAGCTGATGGTCTCCGTCGCCAAGGCCAAGGTCGCCACCGCAGCGGGCCTCGCCGTCAAGGAAGGCGTGCAGATGCATGGCGGCATCGGCATGACCGACGAATACGACATCGGCCTCTACATGAAACGCGATCGCGCGTTGCAGGAGTTCCTCGGCGATGCCTATTATCACACCCAGCGCGTGGCGCAGTTGCAGGGGTATTGACGATGATGAAACTGACGGACCTGTTCGGCCTCGAAGACAAGATAGCACTGGTGACGGGTGGATCGCGCGGTATCGGCAAGATGATCGTGGAGGGCTTGCTGGAGGCAGGCTGCGCCAGGATCTACATCGTCGCCCGCAAGAAGGAGCAGGTGGACGCCACGTCCGCGGAGCTGGGTGACAAGGTCGTCGGGTTGACGGGAGACCTGTCGCAGATGGACGGGATCGCGCGACTTGTGGACGAGCTGAGCGAACGCGAGGACAAGCTCGACTTGCTGGTCAACAATGCCGGCGCGGCGTGGGGTGAGCCGTTCGAGAAGTTTACCGAGGCAGGCTGGGACCGCACGATGGACCTCAATGTGAAGACGCCGTTCTTCCTGACCCAGAAGCTGTTGCCGCTGCTAAAGGCCGCGGCGACCAAGGACCGTCCCGCCAAGGTGCTGATGATCGCCAGCATCGACGGGATGAAATCCAACCCTTGGCCGACCTATCCCTATCAGGCATCGAAGGCGGGCCTCATCCACCTCACGCGGCGCATGGCGGCGGAACTGATCGGGCAGCACATCGTGGTCAACGGCATCGGCCCCGGCGCCTTCCCCAGCGCCATGAACCGCGCCGCGCGCGACAATGCCGACATGGTCGAAAAAGGCATCCCCAGCCGCCGCATCGGGGTGACCGAGGACATGGCGGCGGGAGCGATCTACCTCCTCAGCCGTGCTGGCGACTACGTGGTCGGCACCACCATCCCGATCGACGGTGGCGTGGTGAATGCCAATGTCGGCGCGGGCAATTTCGTCGATCCGGCGGGGGACTGATCAAAGCGGGATTGCGTCGGAAGTTTAGGGAAGTTTAGACCTGGATCGGGTTATTATTCGTTTGTCGGCTGCGGCACGGCACGTTGACGAAATACATACAGCGCGTTGCTTTCCAAGCGCCTTGGCAGTTCAATAAAATACACGAGAGCCTTGCCTTCCAGCAGAGCTTTTTCGTTGCGGCATATTCGGTTTTGAAAGAGCGTTTCGAATATGGCAGGCGGCGGCCGTGTAGGAAAATGGTTTAGCCAGACGCGTCAATCGCTTGGCTCATGGTCGGTGCGAAACGTCTTTTGCAAATGTCGCCGTGTCGTTCAGCACCGGCGCCTTGCCGCGGAACGGGCGGGACAGGGCGGTCAGTATCTCGATATGCCCGAGGTCGGGATAGATCTCGATCCGCGCCTCGGCCCCCGCTTGCACCAGCCGGTTGCGCAGTGTTTCGCTGTTGCGTGTGTAAACGGTCGTGTCCTTCGCGCCGTGCAGGAGAAGCACCGGCGGATCGTCTGCCGTGGCAAAAGCGATCGGCTGTGTGGTTTCCGGCTTCTCCGCATTCCCGAACGCCGCGCGAGTGACGTCGCCATCCAGTGGCAGGAAATCGTAGGGGCCGGCCAACCCGACAAACCCCTTCACATGTCGCCGCGCGCTGCCCAGCCAGCGTTCGTCGAGCGTCAGCATGGCGGCATTGTAAGCCCCCGCCGAATGGCCGACGAGCACGATGCGGGAGGGATCGCCACCATAGGCGGCGGCATTGTCGATCACCCACCGCACCGCCGCGGCATTGTCTTCCAGAAACGATGGATAACGGACGTCGGGAACCAGACGGTAATTGGGAACCGCGACCAGAAATCCGCTAGAGGCAAGCGCGCGACCGACGAAGGAATAGCCGTCCTTGTTTCCATCCTGCCACGAACCACCGTGGATGAAGACGATGATCGGTAGGTCGGCGTCGGGTGTATCGCCGTCCGCTCGGTCGGGCCGGTAGAGGTCCAGCTTCTGCCGCTCCAGCGGTCCGAACGATACGTCCTTCGCAGACTGCTGCGTTCCCCCGTCCTTGGGAATGAGGGAATTGAAAGCGCCCAGTGGCGAGCACGCGCCGAGCGCCAGAGTGGACAGGGCGAGTGCGGCTACGGGCAAGCCACGAAAGAGGGAAAAAACTGGCATCGTGTTCCGAACGTAAGAATGGGAAGTGGGGTTAGCTGCCTACCTAGCTAAGGCTTCGGTTCACTACCCAAAGATAGACCGAATGAAAAACGATGAATGTTGCTGCGATTATAAACAAGGTCGGCAGTTCAACAGTCTTTGAACTCATTCCAGCGACATTCACCCTTGGCAAGAAAATTAATACCAGAAGGATCGTAGCAGCTAGGATCGGAGTAAACGCCAAAGCCAGCCTTCGAGGAGCTGACCAAGTTACCTTGCCACTCAAAGACCATTGCATTGGCAATTTAGTCTCGTCTGACAAGCGATCGTTTGCTAGCCACGACATGAAAACTAATATGACAACAACTGCTATGCTGACGAATATACTGGCCATCCCGTATCCTCAAATTACTCTGGGCTAGCGGATCCACGATCCTTCGCAAAAGAGTGGGTAGCCGGCGTTCGTTTTTGCTGCATGCGCTTGTCGCGATTGTTCTAAAACGTCGGCCTGGCCGTAATTGGCTGTTGTTTCTTCAGCGGATGAAATAGCCGACGACGAACCATTCGTCATCCAGCTGGGACATGACGATTGTTTCAACCTTATCGGAACGCTGAGCAAAATCGCTCTTGAACTGCATGACGACATAATTGCCGACCGCGGTACCCGGCAGCTGCGTGGACGTTTCAAACACTTGTATCTGGCGTGAAACTAACGTGCCAAGCGGTTTGCGAATGTTATCGACCTGGGTGGACCACTGCTCGGCGGTTACGGCGGACTGGAACACCGGGCCTGCCCGATCCCAGCTTTCGCGATACTGTCTCGTATCGATCAGCTCGAGCCAAGTCAGGGCATGGGCCTCGACCTCCACGCCATTCCTCACCATGGTTTCCACTTGGGCAGTTTCGGCCCGGTCGGGTGCGAAGCTGTTTGTCGCCAATGCGGCGGCAAGGATGATCGAAAGCATAACAAGCACTCCTATGACCCACAGGGCGAGGGGCCGCCGTGTTGGATGTTCGGAAGTATCGGCAAGCGTAGGCTCTTTGCCCAACCTGATTTGTTGGGTCGCAACTTTTTGAGGGGGCGAAATTTCATGTTGCGCGAGGACGCGTGCTGCCTCCCGGCTGCTGGCGACCCCCAGCTTTCTGCGGGCGTCGCGTAGATAATCGTTCACCGTGTGAACCGACAGGTCGAGCGTGGAAGCTGCCGTCTTTGCCGTATGCCCTGCGAGCAGCAGGCGAAGAACCTGCTTCTCGCGCTCGGTTAGCGTTTCGGCTTTATGTTCCACCAACGCTACCCCATCAATTCCCGCACAAACGGGATCAGCCCCGTCTGCCGTTGCCGCTTCATCCGCTCCGCCGCTAATATTCGCGCGACCTTGGCGAAGCATGTGTCCACGTCGTCGTTGATGACCACATAGTCATAGGCGTCCCAGTGGCTGATTTCGCTGCGGGCGCGTTCCATGCGGGCGTCTATTATGTCGCTGGCATCCTGCGCGCGGGACTCCAGGCGGCGGCGCAGTTCGTCGATGCTGGGGGGCAGGATGAAGACGCGCACGACGTCCTGCTGGTCCTTCTGGTAAAGCTGCTGCGTCCCTTGCCAGTCGATGTCGAACAGGAAATCCTGTCCGTCCTTCAGCGCATTGCGGATGTGGCCCTTGGGCGTGCCGTAGCGATAGCCGAAGACGGGCGCATATTCGTAGAAATCGTCCTCCGCCACCATCGCGTCGAATTCGGCATCGGACACGAAATGGTAATGCACCCCGTCGACCTCGCCGGGGCGGGGCGGGCGCGTGGTAACGGATACGGACAGCCTGATCCGTTCGTCTTTCTCGAGCAACATGCGCGAAATGGTGGTTTTGCCCGCGCCCGACGGGGAGGACAGGATGAACATCAGCCCGCGCCGGTGAAGCCTGGTGTGGTTGGCGGGCGGACTGTGAACCGGTTCGGATGCAGGAGGGGCGGTCATGCGCCCCCATGCCAGCAAGCGGGGCCGGATATCAACTGCGCGCGAAAAGGCGTGCTAGTCCTCGATACGTTCCGCCAGTTCGGCATCGCCCGCCTTCTTCGCTGCGCGATGCGACTGGCTGCGGTCGAACAGCGTCTTCACCAGCATCCCGCCGCCGACCACCAGCGCGCCGGGCAATGATCTGGTGGCGACCTTTGCCACGACGAACGACGTCGCGGTTTTCGCCAGCGACCGTTTGTGCACAATCTCTTTGGCGGTCTGCTTGTCATAGCGGTCCTTGAGCATCCGCCGCTGTACGATTTCTTTGACCGCATAGGAGCCGGTGCGCATCAGGATATCGGCGAACAGCAGGTTTGCCGCCGGATTGTCGGACGGTCCAGGGACATTGCCCTTTTTGGTTCGCCTGCTCCGCGCCATTATTTCTTCCGCCCGAAATCGACGGTTACGACATTGCTGCCGTCTTCGACCGGCTCGGCCTCGGCAGGACTTGCGTCGATCGCGTCATTTTCGCCCGCATCGGTATGCTCCGGTGCCATGTCGGCTACACTCGCCTGGAATTGCAGGCCGAAATCTACCGCCGGATCGACGAAGCTGGTGATGGCGGCGTAAGGCACGGTCAGCTTGGCGGGGATCTGATTGAAGGTCAGGCCGACGCCGAATTCGTCTTCGCCAACTTCCAGATCCCAGAACTTGTTCTGCAACACGATGGTCATTTCATCGGGGAAGCGTTCGCGCAGCGAGTCGGGAATATCGACGCCTTCCGCTGCGGTCTTGAACGTAATGTAGAAATGGTGCGCGCCCGGCAATTCGCTGCCGCCGTCCTGTATCTCGCGCAGCACGTTGCCGACCACGGCGCGCAGGGCCTCCTGCACGATATCGTCGTAGGGGATCAGGCTGTCGGGCGTCTCGTCGCTCATGGCACAGCAGGTGGCGGCGGGCGGGGGCGGGGTCAAGTGCGCAAATGATGCCGAGGGCCAACAGACTATCGTATCTGCGGTTGCCCAACCCGTGCAGCACCCGCTACCGAAACTGGCATGCACCCCTCCGCCCGACGAACCGCAACCATCCGCCGCGATACCGCCGAAACAAGGATCGCGATCACCGTCGATCTGGACGGTACCGGGCAATACGACGTCTCCACCGGCATCGGCTTTCTCGATCACATGGTCGAACAGGTCAGCCGCCACTCGCTGATCGATATCACCATGCGAATCGAGGGCGACCTGCATGTGGACCAGCACCACACGACGGAAGACAGCGCGCTTGCGCTGGGGCAGGCTCTGGCGCAGGCGCTGGGCGAGAAGGCGGGCATCGGGCGATATGGCCTGGCCTATTCGCCGATGGATGAAACACTGGCGCGCGTGGCGCTGGACATTTCGGGCCGCCCGTTCCTGGTCTGGCGCGCGGGCTTCAGCCAGGAAAAGCTGGGCGAATGGGACACCGAACTGATCGAGCACTGGTTCCATTCGGTCGCACAGGCAGCGGGGCTGACCCTGCATATCGAGCTGCTGTATGGTGTAAACAACCACCACATCTGCGAGGCGATCTACAAGGGCTTTGCCCGCGCGCTGCGCCAGGCGGTCGAACGCGACGCGCGCAAGGGCAACGCGGTGCCCAGCACGAAGGGTGTGCTGGGTGGGTAGTTGTTTTTTACTCGCTGACGCTCGAGTGCTGTGCCGTCCCACGCCCCCTCCCGACCACCCATGGGATTATCCTAAATGGGTGGTCGGGAGGGGGAGTGGGATGGCACAGCAAGCGGAGGACGGATGTCCGGAGCGCACCCAACAAAGACTTTTTGAGAGGGAGCGGGACGGCACAGCGAGGGAGGCCGGATGGCCGACCGCACCAAACAAAGACTCCGGGAGGGGGAGCGGGATGGCACTGCGACGAGCGTCAGCGAGCAAGCTGACTTCATGACCCTCGCCCTCATCGACTATGGCGCCGGCAACTTGCACTCCGTCGAGAATGCCTTGAAAGCCGTCGGCTCGCCCGTGCTGGTGACGGACGATGCGACGCATGTTGCCAGGGCGGATCGTATCGTGCTGCCCGGTGTCGGCTCGTTTGCTGCCTGTATGCAGGGTCTGTCCGCGCTGCCCGATATGGTGGAAACGATGGAGCGGCGCGTTTTGGAGCATGGCGTGCCGTTTCTTGGCATTTGCGTAGGAATGCAGCTTATGGCGGAGGAAGGGCTGGAACAGGGCCGACATCGCGGGCTGGGCTGGGTGCCGGGCACGGTCGAACCGCTGCAACCTTCGCAAAGGGTGAAAGTGCCGCATATGGGCTGGAACGAGGTGCAACCCGTCGACGGGGAAACGCTGGTCGCGGCGGGTGAGGCGTATTTCCTGCATGGCTACGCTTTTCGCGGGCGCGGGGCAGTCTGCGCCACGACTGATCACGGCAGTCCGGTGACGGCAGCGGTCCGGACCGGCACGGCCATTGGTGTGCAGTTCCATCCGGAAAAGAGCCAAGGGTACGGGCTGGCGTTTCTGAAGAGGTTTCTGGAGTGGCGACCGTGATGGAGACATTGGCATGATCGTGTTTCCCGCAATCGACCTGAAGTCCGGACAGGTGGTCCGCCTTGCCGAAGGGGATATGGACCGCGCGACCGTCTATGGCGACGATCCTGCTGCGCAGGCGGTGCTGTTCGCAGACGCCGGAGCCGAGCATCTGCATGTTGTCGATCTCGACGGATCGTTTGCTGGCAGCGCGGTAAACCGTACGGCGGTGGAGGGAATTGTCGCGACGTTTCCCGGCCATGTGCAACTGGGTGGTGGCATTCGCACGCCTGCCGATGTGGCAGGCTGGTTCGAGGCAGGCGTCGCGCGCATCGTCATCGGCACCGCGGCGCTGAAAGATCCCG
This sequence comes from uncultured Alphaproteobacteria bacterium, assembly GCA_963838735.1. Classification (GTDB taxonomy): domain Bacteria; phylum Pseudomonadota; class Alphaproteobacteria; order Sphingomonadales; family Sphingomonadaceae; genus Parerythrobacter_A. Next base: position 123,629 of record CAWISG010000004.1, on the reverse strand, counting down.
GTTTCGTCAAGACGATGGCGCGCGAATACGAAGGCGGCATCGTGGTCGCGGTCGATGCGCGCGACGGCATGGTGGCCACCGACGGCTGGGCCGCGCAGTCCGACGTGCCGGTGCACGACATGGCCCGCCGGTTCGAGGATGCAGGCGTCGCCGCGCTGCTGTTCACAGATATCGGGCGCGACGGAATGCTCAAGGGCTGCAATATCGACGCGACGCTGGAACTCGCGCACCGCACCGACTTGCCCGTGATCGCCAGTGGCGGGGTGAAGGGGCTGGACGATATTCACATCCTGTCGATGCACACGCAGGATGGGATCGAGGGCGTGATTACGGGCCGCGCGCTGTATGACGGGCGGCTGGACTTGGCGGCGGCGCTGGCGATGGCCCGAAAGGCCGGGGCGGGGGCGTAGCGTGAGCAGGGCGTGGTTCCTTGCCAGCGCGTTCGCGTGGTTCGCAGTCGGCTGGGGAACGATGGGTCTTGCCGCCGGATTGCTGACAGGATTGCTATCCTTCGTCCTCGCAGTGTCGGCCTATCTGCTGGGCGAGCGGTATGGTGTGCCGTCGCCGGGCATATTGGCGGCGGGCTTCGGTTTGCTTGGGCCGTTCATCGTCGCCGGTCTCGTTCCTTCGTTCGGAAACGGCGAACGGAACACGAGCGTCACCATCGACATGTCGGCCCGGACATGACCGTCCGCGTGCGCGTCATACCGTGCCTCGACATGGCGGAGGGGCGCGTGGTGAAGGGGGTGAATTTCGTCGATCTGGTCGATGCGGGCGATCCGGTGGAACAGGCGCGCGCCTATGATGCGGCCGGGGCGGACGAGCTGTGTTTTCTGGATATTTCGGCCACGCATGAGGGGCGCGGCACACTGCTCGATATCGTGCGGCGCACCGCGGCGGTGTGCTTCATGCCGCTGACTGTGGGGGGCGGGGTGCGCAGCGTCGACGATGCGCGCGCGCTGCTGCTGGCAGGCGCGGACAAGGTTGCGGTGAACAGTGCGGCAGTGGCGCGGCCCGAACTGGTCGGCGAAATCGCCGCGCGCTTCGGCAGCCAGTGCGTGGTCGCCAGCGTCGATGCACGCGCGGTATCGGCGGGAAGCTGGGAAATCTTTACGCATGGCGGGCGCAAACCGACCGGTATCGACGCGGTGGCCCATGCGATACAACTTGCGGAACTGGGCGCGGGCGAATTGCTGGTCACCTCGATGGACGGGGACGGCACCAAGACAGGCTACGACCTCGACCTGACGCGCACCATCGCCGATGCGGTATCGGTCCCGGTTATCGCCAGCGGCGGCGTGGGCACTCTGGATCACCTCGTAGAAGGGGTAACGAAGGGCCACGCCAGTGCTGTGCTTGCCGCCTCGATCTTCCATTTCGGCGAACACTCGATCGCCGAAGCGCACGCTGCCTTACGTGCCGCCGGACTTCCTGCGCGAGAAGTAATGCCTGACCGCTAAGCGGTGCCAAGCCGGGACAGTCGCACAGGCGCGCTTGTCCGCGGCCGCCGCAATGCCATCAAGCGGCCATGCGCCACCTTCCCACTATCGTCCTGCTGCTGACCGCCGCGCCTCTGGCCGCCAAGGACAGCGCGGCGATCCCCGAACCCAGCAATATAGCGCTGTTCGGGCTGGGACTGCTCGGCCTGGTGGTAGGACGCCAGTTCGCCAAATCGCGCATCGACCGGGACGAACCGCCCTCCGGCGATTGACCGATCGCATCACGGCCAGCATGGTCATATGCGATGGATACACCCGCACCCGAAACTCTGACCCGCCTTGAACGGGTGATTGCCGACCGCAGCACGGGCGACGCCGCATCGTCCTACGTCGCCAGGCTACTGGCCGATGCGCCTGCACTGCCAGCGCGCAAGCTGGGCGAGGAGGCGGTCGAAACGGTTGTCGCTGCGCTAAGCGGTTCGCGCGCCGAGCTGACTTCGGAGGCGGCGGACCTGCTGTTCCACCTGTTGGTGCTGCTGCGCGCGAACGATGTGCCGCTGGCCGATGTGCTGGCTGAACTGGACCGGCGCGACGGACTATCCGGCCTTGATGAAAAAGCTGCGAGGCAAAGCTGATGCCAATCGATGCCACCGAGCCGTATGACGATGACAATATCTTCGCGAAGATCCTGCGCGGCGAAATACCGGCCAAGACGGTCTACGAGGACGACCACGCGCTCGCGTTCGAAGACATCAACCCGCAGGCACCGGTGCATGTGCTGGTCATTCCGAAGGGCCGGTATGTCAGTTTCGACGACTTTTCACGCACCGCCAGCGAAGCGGAAATTGTGGGCTTCATGCGCGCGGTCGGCACTGTCGCTCGCGACCTGAAACTGGTGGAGCCGGGATATCGCCTGCTCGCCAATATCGGCGCGCATGGCCATCAGGAAGTGCCGCATCTGCATGTCCACCTGTTCGGCGGCGAGACGCTTGGGCCGATGCTGGCGCGCCGCAGCTAGGCACCGAGTAACCGGCCGCGGATACGGCCTTGCCGCAGGTGCGGCACGGCCTGACCGCCGGAACACGGGTGCAGCGTATCTTTCGTTTGCCGCGGCGCCAGCGCAGTCGCTAATGCACAAACCGCAATGTCCGCACTTCCAACCACCCCTGACGGTCTGATCGATGGCACCCGCCACCTCTACGCCGTGCGCGCCTATTACGAGGATACGGACCTGTCGGGCGTGGTCTATCACGCCAACTACCTGCGCTGGTTCGAACGCGCGCGGTCGGACCTGCTGCGATGCCTGCAGATCGACCAGCGCGCGGCGATCGAAGCGGGGACGGGTGCCTATGCCGTGGCCGACCTCGCCATCCGCTATCGCCGCCCGGCAAGGCTGGATGATGACGTTCTGATCGAGACCCGATGCACGCAAATGCGCGCTGCCAGCGTGCGAATGATGCAGCGCGCGATGCGGATCGACGACGAGACCCTTCTGGCAGATATAGACCTTCGCGTCGGCTTCGTTGCCCCCGATGGCCGCCCGGTCCGCCAGCCCGAAGCATGGTGCGACGCCTTTGCCACCTTCCTTGAAGAACCCGCCCTGGATACCGGAACACGATGACCGCTTTCGACTTACTCGCCGCTGCCGCCCCCATCGCCGCCACGCCATCGACGCGGCTCGATCCGCTGGAACTGTTCCTCGATGCCGACATCGTGGTGCAGGCAGTGATGGTTGGCCTGATCCTCGCCAGCATCTGGAGCTGGATGATCATCGTCGGGTTCGTCCTGCGGATGCGGCGCGTGCGCGCCAAGAGTATCGCGTTCGAGAACACCTTTTGGCAAAGCGACGATTTCGAAGCGCTGGCACGGGACAAGGCGCGCGACAACATCCCGTCGGCGCGCGTAGCGGGCGTGGCGTTTGCCGAATGGCGGCGTTCCACCAAGACCGCGCCCGCCGACCGCGACCGCGACGGGGTGCGGCAACGGCTGGCGCAGGCGATGGAAAGCCAGGTTGCCGAGGAAGCCGAAGGGCTCGCGACGCGCCTGACCTTTCTCGCCACGGTAGGTTCGGTTGCGCCTTTTGTCGGCCTGTTCGGCACGGTGTGGGGCATCATGAACAGCTTCTTCCAGATCGGGGCGCAGCAGAACAGCTCGCTTGCGGTGGTTGCGCCAGGCATTTCGGAGGCGCTGTTCGCCACCGCCATCGGCCTGTTCGCTGCCATTCCCGCCGTCATCGCCTATAACCGGTTCAGCCATTCGGTGAACGCCTACGAAGCGCGGCTGCACCGCTTCGCGGACCGGCTGCACGCTGCGCTGAGCCGCCAGCTGGAGCGGTTGTGACATGGCGATGGGCGTGGCCACGGTCGGCGGTGGACGACGAACGCGCGGGGCGCGGCGTGCGCCGATGGCGGAGATCAACGTCACACCGTTCGTGGACGTGATGTTGGTGCTGCTGATTATCTTCATGGTCACCGCGCCGCTGCTGACCACCGGTGTGCCGGTGGACCTGCCCGATAGCCGCGCCGATGCGCTGCCCGAAGAAACCGAACCGGTCACGCTGAGCATTGCCAATAATGGCGTAATCTATATCGACGAGGAACCGCTTGGCGCAGGCGCTTTGCCTGCTGCGCTCGCGGCGATCGGACCGGGTGGCGACGGACAGCGACCGGCGGTGACGCTGCGCGCCGACCGCACGCTCGATTACGGACGTGTGATGGGCGTGATGGGCGAGTTGAACCGTGCCGGGTTCACCCGCATTGCGCTGGTCACGCAAGCTGCGGCATCGGCGCCCGTCGCCGTGGCAGACGCGCCGGACGTAGCCATCGCCGGTTCAGACGACGAGGAATAGCGCCGGACCGATGGACACCGCACGCCTTCGCCCAGAAGAGATCGCCGGATTGGCGGTGGCCGTGGTGCTGCATTTGGCCTTGCTAGCAGCGCTTGCTTTGCAATTTGCCACCGCCGAGCCTGCGCCGCCGCGCGAACAACGCGTTACGGTCAGCCTGTCGCAGGAGGTCGGCCTAACCAGCGCCGCGCCGCAGCCCGTTCCCGAAAGCCGCGCTGCTGCCGCGCCGACCCTGAACGATACGCCCGCACCGGCACTGGTGCCTGCACCCGCGCAAGTCGATCCGGCTCCGCGTGCCGTCGAAACCGTCGCCCCTTCGCGGCCCGTTACCCGTCCGACAGCACGGGCGACGCCGCGAAGTCGTCCAATCGCGCGACCTACCCGCCGCGCCCAGGCGGCCACCAAGCCGCCCACCCAGTCGCGCAACCAGCCCCGCTCGCAGCCCAGCGCCAGAAGCGCCCCCGCGGCAAAAGCTTCCACACCCGCTGCGCGCAGCGGTGCCAGCCGTCTCGACGATGCCTTTACCGCCGGCATCGGCTCTTCCGCCACCAGCAGCGAAACCCGCGCCCCCGCTGCGGCCTTCGGTGCGCGCGAGCAGGCGGCGCTGAGTTCCGCGATCAACCGCCAGCTCAAGCCGCACTGGCGCGGCAAGGCACCTTCGGGGCTTGAAGCGGAGCGGCTGGTCACGGTGCTTACCTGGGACATGAACGCGGACGGCTCGCTGCGCGGCACGCCGCGCGTCGTCACGCAATCCGGCATTACGGATGCCAATCGCGCGCAAGCGGACCGCCATGCCGAGGTTGCCATTGCGGCGGTTAAACTGGCTGCCCCTTTCAATTTGCCGCCAGAGTTTTACGATAAGTGGAAGCGCGTGCGCGACTGGCGTTTCGACAGAAGGCTGTAACGAATGATGCGTATCTGGATGTTCGCCGTTTTGCTGAGTGCGCCCATGGCGGCGCAGGCGCAGGATCTTGCTCCGCCGCAGCCCGTCACCGAAGCGGTGGAGACCGTGGATGAGGACATCGGCCTGTCGGGCAGCGTCACCGACGATAGCGATTACCGCAATCTCGAAATCGCGATTGCCGCCTTCGCAACCGACCGCGACGTATCGACGCCCGCCAATGCCAGCGGAACGTCGGCACTGGGCACGGAACTGGCGCGCGTGGTCTTTAACGATCTGCGCAATAACGGCCTGTTCGAACCGACCGGCCCCGACGCCCTGCCGCGCCCCAGCTTCGCGCAAATCACCGCTCCGGCGTGGAGCGGCTGGTCCCAGCGCAGCACCGAGATGCTGGTGCATGGCTATGTCCAGGCGCGAGGCGATGGTCGGCTGACGGTCGGGTGTTATCTGTACGATGTTGCCTTGCAGGACGAACTGGCGCGGGCAGGCTGGATCGTGCCACCACGCGACTGGCGCCGCGCCGCGCACAAGTGTGCGGACCTTATATATTCGCGCCTGACCGGGGAAAGCCCGTTCTTCGACAGCCGCATCGCTTACATCGCCGAAACCGGGCCGAAGGATAACCGCACGAAGCGGCTGGCCATCATGGACAGCGACGGGGCCAATCACCGTTTCGTGACCACCGGCGGCGCGACCGCGCTGACGCCGCGCTATTCGCCCGATTACTCCAAGCTTTTGTACCTGTCCTATGTCGACGGCAATCCGCGCATCTACATCTACGATATCGGCAGCGGGCGCCAGACGCTGGTGACGGAGAACACCAACCCCACCTTCGCACCGCGCTGGAGCCCGGACGGGCGCAGTATCCTGTATTCGATGGCAGTGGCGGGTAATACAGATATCTACCGCGTGCCCGCAAGCGGCGGCCCTGCGACACGCCTGACCAATACGCCGGGCATCGATATCGGCGGCAGCTATTCGCCAGATGGCGCGCGCATCGTGTTCGAGTCCGACCGTTCGGGCAGCCAGCAGATCTATGTGATGGACGCCGACGGATCGAACCAGAAGCGGCTGTCCTTCTTCGGCGGGCGCGCCGCCACGCCCGAATGGTCGCCGCGCGGGGACCAGATCGCGTTTACCCACATCGCAGGCAATTTCCGTATCGCGGTCATGAGCCCGGGCGGTGGATCGCTGCGCCATCTGACCGATAGCTGGCAGGACGAAGCACCGACCTGGGCGCCCAACGGCCGCATCGTCCAGTTCTTCCGCACCGAACGCGGGACGGGCGATACCGGTCTGTACCAGGTCGATCTGACCGGCGACAACGAACGCCGCCTGCCCACGCCGGTTGCGGCGTCGGACCCCAGCTGGGGGCCGATCCTGCCGTGACGTGTGCGATTGTTTTTCAAGGAGAGAGCCGATGAATAGCCGTCTTATTGTCGCGTCGCTGCTGACCGGAACGCTGGCGCTGGGAGCGTGCAAGCCCAAAGCACCCGACGTACTGCCGCCCGAACCGGTGCAAAGCGCCAGCACTGTGAACACCACACCGTTTGATCCGAATGCGGGCGTGCCGCAGCCCGGCTCGCAAGAGCACTTCGTCGATGCGGTACAGGGGCAGAACGTCATCCTGTTCGATACCGACCGCTACAATATCGACAGCGCCGATGCCGCCGCCCTGCAAACCCAGGCGCAGTATCTCAGCCAGTTTCCCAGCCTGTCCGTCACGGTCGAAGGCCATTGCGACGAACGCGGCACTCGCGAATACAACCTCGCGCTGGGCGAACGGCGCGCCAATGCGGCCAAGAACTACCTTGTCAGCCTGGGCATTGCGGCCAATCGCATCCGCACCGTCAGCTATGGCAAGGAACGCCCCGAAGCACTTGGCTCCAACGAGAATGCCTGGAGCCGCAACCGACGCGCGGTAACGGTCGTTATTGGCTAGCCGCTAGAACGCGGTAATGGATGGTAGGCTGGCGACTAGCGCCAGGCCTGCCATCATAGCGGAACTGACCAGAGCGGAAATACGCAAGGACGTGGACATAGTCGGTCTTTCGGCGGGAATGATTGCGCTGCATCGCAGCATAAGCCTGCCAAGCGTTTAACGGCCCGCTTCGTTCCCGCCTTTCAATCGCGCGCCGAACCGCGTAGACCTCGGGCCATGTTTGCTTCCTTTTCAGCAGTGCAGTTTTCATCGTGGTAGGCGCGCGTCGATCCAACGATTGGGGCTTCCCGCGCTGGCGTGGCTACAGCGCGTCGCGCGATACCGTCACCGTGCGCGAATGCGACCGGCATGGCTGCGACCAGCCCGGCGATTGCCCCGCGCCCAAGGCCCCGAACAGCCCCGATCGCTGGTATTTCTGCCAAACGCATGCGGCGGAATACAACCGCAAGTGGGACTATTTCGAAGGGCTCGACAAGGCGGAAAAAGCGGCGCGCGCCAAGTCGGAGCAGGCCGAAAACGCTGGCTATGCCGAGGCACAGCATTATGGCTGGAGCGCGAGTGGCGACGGCAGCCGCACGGCGGACGAGATGCGCGCGCTCGACGTATTCGACCTGGAAGCGGACGTCGAGTTCGAACAGGTCAAGCGCAGCTTCCGCGTTCGCGCCAAGGCGGTGCATCCCGACGTAAAGCCCGGTGATGCCGAAGCAGCGGCGGAGTTCCAGAAAATCCAGCTGGCCTATGAAGTGCTGAAAGCCGCCGAAGATCGGCGCGTGTGGAAGGGCTGATGCCGCGACAGGGCGCGCGCTAGAAACTGCCCTCGATATCCAGCGTGAAGATCGTGCCGAAGGTGCGGAACCGTTCTTCGCGAAAAGCTACGCTGCCTGCGCGGCGATCGTCGAACACCACGCGCGCGAAGTCGTTCTTGCGGTCCAGCACATTGGCGATGCGCGCGCGCAGCGTCAGTCCGGCAATATCCTTGTTTTCGACGAAGATCGAAGCAAAGGCGAAACTCTCGCGCCTCAGACCGATCTGGTCCAGCCGCACTTCGGGCGATTGCCGTTCGAAATTGATATCGAACCCTGCCGCCCAGTCGGTGCCGGTCAAGTCCTGCCGATAGCCTGCCTCAAGTTCGACATAATCAGTGTTGGAAATGCGCCGTTTTGTGCCGAGCAGCGGGTCGGCCACTTCGGTTTCCAGCAGTTCAAGCAGGACGTTCACGCGGCCGCCCTTCCACCCCAGTGGTTCGGACAGCAGCGTCGCATCCAGCGTCACGCCATAGCGCCGCGCCGCATCGATATTGCCGGGGGCCTGACCGGTAATGCCATCGGCCCCTGCAATCGGCACCTGGTCCACGATATCGCTGACCGCCTCGTAGAACCCGCGCATGGTCAGCGACCCCAGAGCGCCCAAATTCTCGCGGGCTTCCACTTCGTAGAACCAGCTTTGCGGCGGCACCAGATCGGCATTGGTCACATCGACCTCGCCCTGATTGACGTTCACCGTGGATATGAAATCGAAGAAATCGAGCTGGCCCACGCTACGCTCGATCTTGAACGACAGGCCCAGTTCCTCGCTTGCCTGCCAGTCCAGCGACACCGAGCCTTTCGGCCGCAGAAAGCTGCGCGTCTTGCCGAATTGGCCCGACTGGCTGATCTGCGAATACTCGGCGCCGCCGGTAACTTGCAGCCGCAGCTCCGGTGCCAGCGTGCGGCCATAGGTAAGCGTCGCTTCGACCCGGTCCTCGTCCACGCGCGCCGTTGCGCCGGGGAACACGACGGGTTGCAGCGTTCCGGCGGCATCGCGCTGTTCCAGCTGCGACACGATATCGAGGAAATTGCGCACGCCTTCCGCCGATGCCTGCCAGTCGCCGTCCAATGCATTGAAGGTCAGTTCGGACCGCACAATGGTTTCGGCCTCGTTCGCCTGCCGCGTGAAGAGCGATCCGGCGTCGGCGCTGCCGTCGGCGAAGCTCGTCAGCACGCCCGATGTGGTCGGGCTGTTTTCGTACCGGTGATAGCCGATCAGCTTCAGTCGCCCCGCTGATGTGGCGAAAGCATAATCAGCGCCGACTTCGAAATTGAATTCGTCTTCGGTAGAACGGAAGCTGCGCGTGCGGTCGGGCTGCCCGATGCCGGTGCGTTCGGACAATTCCACGCTGCGGAAGATGAAGCCATTCACCTGACCGTTGAGGTTCAGCACATTGCCGTTGGCGGCGTTGCGGGCATAGGTGCCGGACACGCCGAACCGGTCGAAAATGCGGCGGTCCTGTTCCTGCCGCGTGTCGATCAGAACATCCGCGCCGTCGAACGCAAATTCCGGGCCGGCATCGCCGAACTTGTTCTGGCTGTTTTCCAGGCCAAGCGTCCAGCTGTCCTGCTCTCCGCCGCCGGACAGCGACACCTCGGCATCGCCCCAGCGAAACGACGTTCCGCTGGTGCGAAATTGCGGGGAATAGCGGAACTGGCCCGACACGCCGCCGCTGCTGTCGGCGATAACATTGAGCACCTGTCCCGACAGCCCGCCAATATCGAGACTTGCTCCATCGACGATATCCAGCCGGACGACACTTTCCGCAGAAATACGTGACAGCGCCTCCACCGGGCCGTTCGACTTGCCCGATATGCGCTGGCCATTGATGAGGACATTGGCGTCTGCCTGACCCAAGCCACGGTCGCCGCCACCCTGTTCGATGGTGAAGCCGGGAATGCGCTGCACCATGTCCAGCGCGGTACGCGGCGCGAAATGCGTGAAATCGGCGGGCGTGAAACTGCGCCGTGTCGCGGTTTGCGGATCGATGGCGGTGGCTTCTGTGGGAAGGGGCGGCTGCGTGTCCTGCGCGGCCTGCGCGTCCTGCGCTTGGGCCGGGGCAACCGTAAAAGCGCCAAGCGAAATGACGGCACCGACGCTTTTGACGATATTCATTGCGGGCATCTTCTATCGGTTGGGCGGCATGACGCGACAATCGCGCTCATCGGTCAACCGGCGTTCGCAGACAACCTCTTGCGCGCCTAAGTGTCGTTCCACCAGGGCGTATCGCGCCACGGGCGCAAGTCGATCTCGTGAGTCCAGGCGGAGCGCGGCTGCCCCGCGAGCTGCCAGTAGGTTTCCGCCACCGCCGCCGGGTCGATCAGGCCGTCCGCACCTTTCGCCTGTTTGAAGGGTTCGAATGCGTCGCCCAGCATCCGGCCCAGCGTATCGGGTGCATCGACCGGGCCATCGATCAGCACATGCGCAACATGGATGCCCTGTGGCGCGAATTCGGCATTGAGAGTTTGGCAAAGCATCCGGCGTCCGCCCATTGCGGCGGCATGGCTGTGCTGCCCCGCATTGCCACGAACCGCCGCCGTGGCGCTGGTGACGATCAGCGTGCCGCCACCGCGCTGTACCATGCGCGGGAATAGCGCGTGGGCAAGGCGGAACAGGCCGAATGTGCCCAGCCGCCAACCCAGCTCGAACGTGCGCAGCGGCGTATCGGCAAGCGGGCGGTTCCCGATCTGAGCGCCGATATTGTAAACTGCTGTAGTGATCGGGCCGATATCACGTTCCACAGTATCGACCAAAGCTTCGATTGCGCCCTCGTCTGTCACATCGAGCAAATGCCCGCTCGCCATGTCGCCATCCGCCCGAATATCCGCTACCAGTCGCTGCAATCCCGCCTCGTCCGAACGGCGGCACAGCACCGCGTGGCAGCCCTCCCGCGCAAACCGTGCCGCGACATGGCCGCCGATACCCGCGCCCGCGCCTACGACCAACGCAACGCTCAAACCGCGTCCAGCGCCTGCGCGAAGTCGGCGATGAGGTCGTCCGCATCCTCGATGCCGACGCTGATCCGAACGAGATTGTCCGAAATGCCCAGTTCCTGCCGTCGGCCATGCGCGACCGAGAGGTGCGTCATGCTGGCCGGATGGCTCGCCAGCGTCTCGGTGCCTCCCAGGCTGACGGCCAGCTTGGCAACCTTCAACGCGTCGAGAAACGCGAAACACTCCGCCTCGCCGCCGTCGATAAAGACGGAGAAGGTGGAGCCTGCGCCAAGGCAGTGGCGGTCGTAGATGTCCTGCTGCCGGGTATCCTCGATCATGCCGAGATAGCCAAGGCCCGACACCTTGGGATGGTCGCGCAGAAAAGCGCAGACCTTGGCCGCGTTCTCGCCCGCGCGTTGCATCCGCAGTTCGACGGTTTCCAGGCTGCGCAACAGCATCCACGCCGTGTTCGGATCGGCAATGCCGCCCATCGTGTTGCGCAGACTGCGGACCGGGTCCATCCACTTCTTCGCGCCTGCGACCGAGCCTGCCACGAGGTCCGAATGGCCGCCGACATATTTGGTCAGCGAATAGCACACGATGTCCGCGCCATTATCCAGCGGGCGCTGCCACAGCGGCCCCAGGAACGTGTTGTCGATGGCGATGGGGCAGGCATCGGGATCGAGCGCAGCGTCGCGCGCGTCGCGCACTGCCTCAATATCGACCAGCGCGTTGGTCGGATTGCCGGGGCTTTCCAGATAGACCATCGCCACCTTGCCGCCGCGCTTGGTGGCTTCGGCCTGCGCTTCGGCCAATGCGTTATCCAGACCGGTGCGGTCGGCACCGGCGGGAAAGGCGACATAACCAACGTCGAAACGGTTCAGCACCTTGGCCACGAACCCTTCGGACGCGGCATAGAGCGGGCCGGAATGCACGATCACGTCTCCCGCATTGCAATAGGCCAGCATCAGCACGCAGATTGCGGTCATGCCGCTCGAAAAGCACAACGCATCCTCCGCTCCGTCCCAGATTGCCAACCGGTCCTCGAGAATTTCCTGATTGGGGCCGTTGAAGCGGGAATAGACCAGCCCTTCCGCGCCGCCGGGCCGTTGCCCGGTGATCCCTTCGAAATGGCGCTTGCCCGCCGCCGCGTTCTCGAAGGCGAAGGTCGAGGTGAGGAAGATCGGCGCCTTCAGCGATCCTTCGGACAGGGCCGGGTCGAAGCCGTGGCCCATCATCAAGGTCGAGGGCTTCATCTCGCGCCCCGCAATGGTTGTGACAGATGGCTTGGCCTTGCGGCGCGGGGTCGGGGTTTCGGCAGTGTCGGGGGTGATGGGTGCATCGGTCATGGCACGTCGCTTCCTGCAAGACCCCAGGGAGGCGGGGTTGCGGTAAAAGCGCGCGGCGCGGTGCCCGTTCCTAACCTCCGCAGGAACGCTTCCCCGTGCCGGGGCCGTGTGGTCCGTGCCGCAATATCGCCCTGCGCCGCGTCGTTCAAGCGGTTGCAACATGTCGTTTGTAACCGCGCCGCGATGCGATTACACGCGCGGGATATGGCTGTGCCGAACCAGTATGTCGCCGCCACGAAAGCCGTAGGTGCAGGCTCGCTGGTGGGCAGCGCCCTGCCGTCCATCGCTACCGTACTTGTCGGCCTGTCCATGGTGTCGGAAAACCCGGGCGAAGCGCTGCTGCTTGCCGCCTTTCCCCTGATGGTGACGCTGGCCTGCGCTTCGGTCGGCTTTCTTGTCGTCGTGCTGCCGCTGACGGCCGTTCTCAAGCGCCGTCAGACGGAAGGCGCGAACACCTATTCCCTCTTTAGCGGAATTGGCGGGGCGGGAATGCCGGTCCTGGTGTTCTTCGTGTTCGGTGGAACCACATCGGGCATACTGCTCGGGCTGTTCGGCCTGATAACGGGTGCTTCGGTAGGGCATTTCTGGTGGAAGTGGGGCCGCAAGCCGATCGTCGAGACAACCGATGCCGACACCGCCGCCGTGTTCGAATAACCGCTATTCGATGTCGCGGTATTCGATCTCGCGCTATTCGATTTCGCGTTATTCGATTTCCTTGGGCGGCGGTGCTTCGATGCCGAGGTCCAGCGGAACGACGGTAACACGGCCAACCAGTTCGCCGCGTTTGAACGCCTTCTGGATCTTGCGGTCACGCTCTCCGACCAGCCGCGCAATGGCGCGGTTGACGCGTGTTTGGTTAAATTGCGAACCACTACCGTCGCCATAGTCCGCATCTACCGTCACGAGGCCGGGGTCGCGTTCTCCCTTCTGGAGGTCGGCGATGTCAAATTCATAGGTAGTTGCGCGCGTTTCCCGCGTTTCTGCAAGGATCGCCATAACATCGTCCTCGGCCTGCGTTGCCAGATGGGTGCGCAGATCGGCAGGCCAGTTCGGAAAATAGAAAGGAGCCGCTTCGGCATAGATCCTGGAGACGCGCATCGTGCGTCCGGTTTTCTCAACGCCTCGCAGTGAATTGACGAACTCGTTCGCGGATTTGTTGAGTTGTTCGGTTAGATTGCGCGCCGTGAAGGCTTCGCGCTGGATCGATGGCCCACCGATGTCGCCACGGAAAAAGCCGTAGATGATGCGTGGATCGCTCCAGTTGGGATAGACGATCTGTTCGCGAATATCGCGCGGGCTCATCGCCACACCGCTGACGGTTACCATCTTCGCTTCGTCGAGCGGCAATTCCTGCGTACCCAGTTTCATAAGGCGCGGCTGCGACAGCGGATAATTCAACGCGATCTGTTCGATAACGGCGACGTTATGGAGGTTGATCCAAAACGCGAGCTGTTCGTTGCGCGACAACGTCGTAATATCGAGCTGATCGGGTAGGCTTTCCAGATCGCGGCGATATTCGGTCAGCGATGCAATGACTTCGTCCGACAGGAAGGAGAAGCCGATTCGGTTGCCTTCCATCCGGAAACGCGAGTCGTGCCCGTAGACACGGCGGGTGCCGGTGCCGGGTTCCACACTCGGCGCGCCTTCGCGAATGGAGCGTCCCATCGGGAAGACAAAGAAATCAAGCGCATCGTCCCACAAGGTATAATCGATACGCGTGGTTTTGACGGGTGCCGGACTTGGGGTGAAGCGGGCGAACGCCGGATCTGCCGCAGGGCGCGTAACCGAAACGGCATCGTCGTCGTCCTGAGCGATGGCGACAGGCGACAATGTGCAAGCAAGGGCGGCCGCCGTTGCGGCGAGCACCGTGCGAGTTGGTACGCGGTACGACATGCGATCCCCTATTTTCAGCTTTGTGCAACTATTCAGCGTGTTGTGAACGTTCTGGAGGCTTTATCCATCCTTGACGATTACCGACACGACCGTTCGACGAAGTGGGGGAGCAAGCCGACCAAATGCGACGCCGCGACGAAGCTATCGCGGAGACAGTACCATCAGCATCTGGCGACCTTCAAGGCGTGGGAAAGCCTCGACCTTGGCGGTTTCCTGCGTGTCGTCCTGCACCCGCTTCAGCAAATCCATGCCGAGCTGCTGGTGCGCCATTTCGCGCCCGCGAAAGCGCAACGTCACCTTCACCTTGTCGCCATTGTCGATGAACTTGTTCACATTGCGCATTTTTACATCGTAATCATGGGTGTCGATGTTCGGGCGCATCTTCACTTCCTTGATATCCTGCGTTTTCTGCGTCTTGCGTGCGGCGTTGGCTTTCTTCTGCGCCTCGTAGCGATGCTTGCCCACATCGAGGAACTTGCAGACCGGCGGCACGGCGCTGGGCGAAACTTCAACCAGGTTAAGGCCGACCGCGTTCGCCTGCTCGACCGCTTCGCGGGTGTACATGACGCCCAGGTTTTCGCCCTCGTGATCGATGACGCGAACCTTGTCGCTCTGGATGAGATTGTCGTAGCGCGGGCCGCTCTTGATCGGCGGTTGCATGGAACGACGTGGTGGACGGGCTATGGGGCAGGCTCCTGTTGATGCAAAGTGAACGCGCCCATGTAGGAGCAACCCGGGCGCGGCGCTAGGGGCTATTTCAGATCGCCTGCGAGCAGTCAGGCCGCTTCGCGCCACAGTTCGAACCGTACAAGTTTGCTCCCTGCCACCGCCACCGCGTCGATCGCCTGTGCGGGTTGCAACGCCTTGACGATGGCGGGATCGCCAGCGGGCATGCCGCCGGTATAGGTGCCGAAGGCGGGCAGGATCATGCGTCCGCCCGATGCGATGTCACGACTGCGGACGGCGCAGGGGCGACGGATGCGACGGCGGTGGACGGTCAGTTCGAGGCGGGGGTGGAAATGGCCGCTCAGTTCGGGCCGCTTTTCACCCGCCTTCGCTTCGTGGCGCAGGATCATGCCGCCCACTGCCAGCTCTTCCGCAATCGCGCCACCATTGCGCGCTTCCATCGACGGGTCGTGATTACCGGTAACCCACACCCAGTCCACCGCGCGGGTCAGCGCCGCGAGCATGCCCGCGGCATGTTCCTCCAGCCGCCGCGACCCATCGCTGTCGTGGAAATTGTCACCAAGCGTATAGACGCGTCGCGCCCCCGTCTGGCGGATCGCCAACGCCACCCGTTCCAGCGTCTCGCGCGAATCATAGGGCGGCACCATCTGCCCGTGCCGCGCGAAGAAGCTGCCCTTTTCCAGATGAAGGTCCGCCAGCAGCAGTGCATTCTCGCGCGGCCAGAACAGCGCATTGCTGCGCGTCAGGATGAACTCGTCACCGGCAAAATCGAGAGGGGCGAACGAAACGGGAACCATGACCGCCTATTGCCGTGCCGGAATGGCTTTGGCAAGGTCGCGCGCATGACGACGATGGACGAACAGACACACGCCGCCCGCACCTGGTTCGAAGCCCTGCGCGACCGCATCTGCGCCGAGTTCGAGGCCATCGAGCGCGAGGCGGGGTCCGATGCCGCCTTCGCCTTTACCGCATGGAACCGCGAGGAAGCGGGCAATGACGATCCCGGCGGCGGGGTGCAGGGCGCGATGAAGGGGCAGGTGTTCGAAAAGGTCGGCGTCAACGTCTCCACCGTGCGCGGCAGCTTTGCACCCGATTTCGCCGCCAGCGTGCACGGGGCGAGCGCGGAGGAACCCGGCTTCACCGCAACCGGCATCAGCCTGGTGGCGCATATGGTCAACCCGCACGTGCCCGCCGTGCATATGAATTGCCGGTTCCTGACGACAGGCAAGGCATGGTTCGGCGGCGGTGCGGACCTCAATCCGCCGATCCCGTATGAAGAAGATACCGCCGATTTCCACGCCTGCCTGCGGGCAACCTGCGCTGCGCACAACCCGACCTATCACGAACGGTTCAAGAAATGGGCGGACGACTATTTCTATATTCCCCACCGCAAGGTGCATCGCGGCGTCGGCGGTATCTTCTTCGACCATCTGGAATGCGATGACCTACCCGCGTTCAACCGGCACTTCGCCTTCACGAAGGACGTGGGCGAGGCATTCCTCGACATCTTTCCGCAACTGGTCCGCCGCCGGATGGACACGCCGTTCGATGAGGCCAACCGCCAGCACCAGCTCGAGTGGCGGGGGCGCTATGCCGAATTCAACCTGGTTTACGATCGCGGCACGCTGTTCGGGCTGAAGACGGGCGGCAATATCGACGCGATCCTGATGAGCCTGCCGCCGATGGCGATGTGGTCCTGAACCCCCTGTCCTTGCGGAGGCGGATTGGCTAGATTGCTATCCATGACCTTCTCCAAGCTGCGCAACCTCGCACTTCTCTCCGCCCTGTCGCTCGTCGCGTGCGATGTGCCTGACAATGCAGGTGGGGGCGGCCCACAGGTCGCGCCGGTCCTGACCACACCGGACGCGGTCGATGACCAGAGCTTCGCGCGTCCGCTGGAAGCGCGGGTGGTGCATGTCGATCTCGATCTCGATCTGGATTTCGACCGCGAGCTAGTGGCGGGCACGGCGATGCTGGACGTTATCGCGAAGGCGGACGTGGACACAATCGTGCTCGACAGCGACGGCCTCGATATCGCGTCGATCACCGACAAGGACGGTCGCCCGCTGCCGTTCGAGATCGGTGCGCGTGTCAAGGGGATGGGTGAACCGGTGACGGTAACCATGGGGCAGGCGCGCGAGCTGACCATCGGCTATTCCGCGAGCGAGGCCGAGGCGCTGCAATGGCTGACGCCGGAACAGACGCTGGGTGGCGAAAAGCCCTATCTGTTCAGCCAAGGCCAACCGATCCTCAACCGCACCTGGATTCCCACACAGGACAGCCCCGGCATTCGCCAGACTTGGTCGGCGCGCATCACTGCGCCGGCGGACCTGACGGTGGTGATGTCCGGCCTGTCGCAGGGCGAGCCTGAAAAGATTGCAGCAGAGACCATCGACGAGGCAGGCGATGAGGCGCGGGGTGCGCGTCGCGCCTTCAGCTTTGCAATGGACAAGCCCGTTGCGCCCTACCTGATTGCCATCGCGGCGGGAGATATCGTGTTCCGCGAACTCGGCCCGCGCTCGGGCGTCTGGTCCGAACCGGCGCAGATCGAGGCGGCGGCGGCGGAACTGTCCGATACCGAGGCGCTGATCGATGCCGCCGAGGCGCTATACGGCTCCTATCGCTGGGGTCGATACGACATGATCGTGCTGCCGCCCGCCTTCCCCTACGGGGGGATGGAAAACCCGGTAATGAACTTCCTGACGCCCACCTTCATCGCGGGCGACAAGTCGAACAACGGCCTGATCGCGCACGAGCTGGCGCATAGCTGGTCGGGAAATCTCGTTACCAATGCGGTGTGGGGCGATGGCTGGTTGAACGAAGGTGTTACCAGCTATTTCGAGAACCGCATCGTCGAGGAAGTCTACGGCAAGAAACGCGCGGAACAGGAAGCGGCGCTCAGTTTCACCAGTATCGAGGAAACGCTGGCCGATGTCGGCGAGGATGCGCCCGGCACCGCGCTGCATAATGACGGGCAGGGCGAGCTGGTCGGCAGCGCCATCGCCTACGACAAGGGCGCCTATTTCATGCGGACAGTGGAACACATCGTCGGGCGCGAGCGGTTCGATGCATGGCTGCGCCAGTGGTTCGACAACCATGCGTTCCAGCCCGCGACGTCGGCCATGATGCTGTCCGACATGCAGGAGAATCTGGTGGCGGACGAGGAAGAAGCCGAGGCGTTGATGTTGCGCGAATGGATTTTCGAGCCGGGCCTGCCGTCCAATGTGCATCGACCCAATCCCAAGGCGTTTGCCGAAGTGGACGCGGCGGCAAAGGCGTTCACCGACCGGCGCGAACTGGCGGACGACGCGTGGCAGGGCTGGACATCCGCGGAACGCCAGCGGTTCCTCGCCAACCTGCCACGCGAGCTGGACGAGGCGGAGCTGGCCGCGCTGGACGAGGCGCTGCGCCTGTCGGACAGCGAGAACAACGAAATCCTGTTCCTGTGGCTGGAACTGGCGCTGGAGAACCGCAACGAACGCGTGCTGCCGTTGGCGGAGGAGTTCCTGACCCGCGTGGGCCGCGCCAAATTCGTGCGCCCGCTGTTCGCGACACTGGCGGCGCAGGGCGACTGGGGCCGGCGCAATGCGCAGCGCATCTACGCCAAAGCACGCCCGCGCTACCATTCGATAACGCAGCTGGGGGTGGACAGGGTGCTGGGCCGGTAAACCGCGGTTCGGCCGGCACGGTAGACTCGCCGCTAGTCCAAGTCGGGCTTCTTTACCTGACGCAACGTATCGACTGCGTCGATGGATTGCGCGGCGTTTGCAGGGATGACGCTAAGCTGGCCATTGGTTTCCAGGATGACCCAGTTGGCGTCCGCCAGCGAGGTCATGCCGTTTTCGCGCAGGACGGTCATGATTTCGTCCTTTGACACCCGCGTCTCACGCATGGCGTCTTCCAGGTATTCGCCCTTGTGCGACAAGAGAACCGGCTGCGCCTTCACGATATCGTTGGCCACCTCGTAACGCTGCGTCAGCCAGGTGAGCGCAAATTGCAGCCCGGTCAGCACCACGATCGCGAGCAGGGCATCGAGTAGTGAGACCGCTTCCAGAACGACCCCGCTGGCCGCCAGGCTGCCGATCATCACGTTGATTAACCAGTCGAAACTGTTGAGTTCCGCCGTCGTGCGCGACCCGTTCACGCGTACGATCAGGATGATGGCGAAATAGGCCAGAACCGCCGTCAGCGCCACTTCCGCCAGTTGCGGGAAACTGGTTTCGAACAGGGAAAACTCGCGTTCCATGTCGCGTTTCTACGCGCGCCCAATCTGGTAGTCTTGACGACATAGGTTACGGGAACGTTTGGTGCGCCGCATAACCCCGACGCACGTTTCCGCTTGCCCCCGTGCCCCGCGCCGCGCACATTCGCGGATGCAATGCTGCGGCAATACGAACTTGTGGAAAGGGTCCAGGCGTACGACCCGGATGCCGACGCGGCGGCGCTGAACCGCGCCTACGTCTATACCGTACAGAAGCACGGCAGCCAGAAACGCGCCAGCGGCGATCCCTATTTCAGCCACCCGGTCGAGGTCGCCGGGCTGATGACCGACCTGAAACTGGATCAGGAAACCATCATGACCGCGCTGCTTCACGATACCGTGGAGGATACGCTGGCGACTATCGAGGATATCGAGGCCAATTTCGGCCCCGACGTCGCGCGGCTGGTGGATGGCGTCACCAAGCTGAGCAAGATCGAGACCATGCCCGAAGACGAGCGGGCAGCGGAGAACCTCAGGAAGTTCCTGCTCGCGATGAGCGAGGATATCCGCGTGCTGCTGGTCAAGCTGGCGGACCGGCTGCACAATATGCGTACCCTGCATTTCATTGCCAACCCGGACAAGCGCCGCCGCATCGCACGCGAGACGATGGATATCTATGCTCCGCTGGCGGAGCGGGTCGGCATGTACGAATACATGCGCGAGATGCAGCTGCTCGCCTTCGAACAGCTGGAGCCGGAAGCCTACGCCACCATCACCGGCCGGCTGGAGCAACTCAGGGAAGGCGGTGGCAGGGAAGTCGACGCCATCGCGCTCGCCATCAAGCAGGCGCTGGCCGAAGCGGGGCTGCGGGTCGAGGTATCGGGGCGCGAGAAACACCCCTATTCCATCTGGCGCAAAATGGCGGAGCGCCACCTGCCGTTCGAACAGGTCAGCGACATCATGGCTTTTCGTGTCATCACCGACAGCGAAGCCGATTGCTACGCCGCGCTGGGTGTGCTGCATCGCGCGTGGCAGTTCATTCCCGGCCGCTTCAAGGACTACCTCTCGACGCCCAAGACCAATGGCTATCGCTCGCTTCACACCTCGCTGATTTACGAAAATTCGATGCGGGTCGAAGTGCAGATCCGGACCGCCGACATGAACCAGCGCAACGAATTCGGCCTCGCCGCGCACTGGGCCTACAAGCAGGGCGACCGGCCCGACGGGCAAGTCAGCTGGCTGCGCGACCTTATCGAGATCGTCGATGCCAGCCACGATGCCGAGGAGCTGCTGGAGCATACCCGGCTGGCGATATACCAGGACCGCATCTTCGCCTTTACGCCCAAGGGCGCGCTGTTCCAGTTGCCCAAGGGATCGACAGCGGTGGATTTCGCCTTTGCTGTCCACACCGATCTGGGCGGACAGACGGTGGGGGTCAAGATCAACGGACGGCACATGCCGCTGCGCACGCAGCTGGCCAATGGCGACGTGGTGGAGATCATCAAGAGCGATACTGCCGAACCGCAGATGGGGTGGCTCGGCTTCGTGGTAACAGGCAAGGCACGCGCGGGCATCCGGCGCGCGGTACGGTTGAAGGAACGCGCCGAAATCGCCGAGATCGGCGCCAAGCTGTTCGACGATATCGCGCTGCGCGTGCCCGCCAAGATCGGCAAGAAGGCACTGCGCGAGGCGGTGAAGCGGCTCGACATGGCGGACGAAGAGGCGCTGATGTACGCCATCGGTGCGGCACGCATCGAGAACCGCGAGGTCATGGAAGCGCTGGTGCCGGGCTGCACGGCGGACATGATGACGGAGGAGGACTGGAACAAACAGGAGCGCGCGATCAGCATTCGCGGGCTGACGCCGGGGGTGGGTTTCACGTTGGCGGACTGCTGCCGACCGGTGCCCGGCGACCGCATCGTGGGCCTGCGCAAGACGGGCGAGGCGGTGGAGGTGCACACGGTCGACTGCCTTGCTCTGGCGACCGGGATCGACGCCGACTGGCTGGACCTCAGCTGGGGCAGCAAGTCCAGGGGCGCGGTCGGGCGGATGCGCGCCACGCTGTACGACCGGCCCGGTGCGCTGGCCGAGATGGCGGCCATCTTCGCGCAGAACATGGCCAACATCCGCGCGCTGGAGCTGAGCCAGGTGGAGCCGCCCTTCGGCGTGTACGAGATCGATCTGGAAGTGCAGGACCTGGCACACCTCACCCGCATCCTAAGCGCCCTGCGCGCCAGCGATCCGGTGGCGCAGGCGGAACGGGTGTAGCGGGGACTTGTTTCTACCCTTCCCATTATTGCGAGCGTAGCGCGGCAATCCAACGCGGTGTCGTAGGGGCGCTCGCAGAGGCGCAATGGCGCGGAGGGGGTGCGCCGCAAGCCTATTAAATCCTGCGCGAGCATAAAGCGTAAGAGCACAGTTTGAAGGCGGCTGCGCCGCAGACGGTTCTCTCTTCGCTCGAGGCAAACGGTACGAGGCTAGAGCAAAGCGCAACCCCTCCGTGCCCCTGCGCCTTTGCGAGCGAACAGATGGCGCGAGCGGCGCGGGAAAGCGTTTTCCTACTCAGGACAAGTTAGAGCCGTAGAGTGAAACCGGATGTCCGCCCCCGCCGGTTACAAATAGCGGTTTCGAGCCCCGCCTGGACGTGTCGCCTTTTACGAGAATGCCTCCAAGTTTTTGAATTGCATACAGTAATTAGGGATGGCAAAGGTGACACGGTGTAACCTTCGTCACCCTTATTTCGGTAGAAGACCCCTCCACCATCCTGACGGATGGTCCCCCTCATCATTGCAAATGGAGGAGGGGACTAGCGAAGCTGGTGGAGGGGTTTCTTCGCCCTTACTGCGCATCGACCCGCCGCACCGGCACCGGGATATTGCAGATATCCGCCCCGCCAGCTGGTACGATGAAGAACGGATCGCGACGGTTGGCACGCGCTTCGGCATAGCGCGCGAAGGTTGCGCTCTCGGTGTCAAGATATTCGAACGGCGCGACCTCGGCTTCGGTACCCATGCGGATGCTCTCGATCGTCACGCGCTCGTCGGCGCTTTCATAGAAGCCCAGTTCGCCAGTGCCGCGCGGCAGGCTGGACAAATGCTCGATCCCCTCGATCACTCGCCCGACTAGCGCGGTGTTCCGGTCGAGGTGGCGCGGTGCGTGGCCAATCACGGTGTAGAGTTCGGCTCCACTGCCAGTGTCAGGCGAATAGCTACGCCCGACGCCCACCATGCCGTAGCAGTGGACGGGCCAAGCATCGGCCGTTCTTATATACATAGCGTCTGACTGGTGCCGTATTTCGCTCGACTGTCCGAACGGAAAACCAGAATGAAACCCAACGGTCGCGCTATAAGCATCGTCAAAATCAGCGCGAGGACCTAGCTGCGTTCTAATAGATTGTACTATTTCACTCGACGACCGCCAACCCAACTGCCCCCATACCACGTCGAAAAGTTTTACGGCATCGCTTCGAGCATATTCGTCTTCCCCCATAACCTGTAGCCCCTCCGGCAGAGGTTTGGCCTTAGCCGCATCCTCGCCGTCAACATCGCCCCACTGAACGACGTAATTGTCCTGCACGCGGTTAATGCTGGTGCCGTCGTACCATTGCGCGCGGGCGAGGGTGCGGATGTTCTTTACCCACCCTTGCGAGAAGGGCGCAGGCATGAGCTGGATGACGACCCGGCGCACATTGCCGTCGCGGTCGGGGGCAAGGGTCATGACCAGCAGGTCGTCGGGTGCGATGGCGATCCATTCGGCTTGCGACGCACCGGCGACGATTGTGTTGGGGCTGGGGGCGGGGCCGTCCTGCGCAGTGGCGGACGTGGCGAGGACGAGTGCGGCGGTGGCAGCGATAACGTGTTTCATGGCGTCCTGTCTGCCAGCATTTGCGGCGTTATCAAACCCGATCCGTTCGCCCTGAGCTTGTCGAAGGGGGTTGCCCTTCGCTTTGCAGGTCGTGCTAAAATGACAATACGATCCTTCGACAAGCTCAGGACGAACGGTTATTGAGCGCGGGACAAACGGTCCCCTTATTCCGTCACCTGTTCCTCCAGCGCGTGCATGTCTTCGTCCGACAGGCCGAAATGGTGCCCGATCTCGTGGATGACGACATGCGCCACGAGATGCTCCAGCGTCTCGTCGCCGCGTTCGGCCCATTCGTCCAAGATGGGGCGGCGATAGAGGAAGACGCGCGGCGGCATCCGCCCGGAATGCTCGATGCTGCGTTCGGTCAGCGGCTCGCCTTCGTAAAGGCCGGTCAGCGCAAACGGGTGGTCGATGCCGAGGTCGGCCAGCACCTCCGGCGTGGCGAAATCCTGCACGTCGAACACGATGTCGTGCATCTGTTCGCGGAACGCGCTTGGCAAACACGCCAGCGCGCGCCGCGCCATCGCTTCCATTTCATTGGCCGTGCAGGCGATGCCGAAGGTCCGGGTCATGTGCCCTGTGTTGGGGATGTTGGTGGCTGCATGCAACGTGATACGTATTGGCGAATGCGAACACGCATCGACGCCTTGCACCGGCCGCACCGCCCCGCTAGGGCGCGCAGCTTGCGGAGACGTGGCCGAGTGGTCGAAGGCGCACGCCTGGAAAGTGTGTAAAGGGGCAACTCTTTCGTGGGTTCGAATCCCACCGTCTCCGCCACTATCTTGGCTCTGTGGCCCTGGTCGTGACAGTGCTAGTCTGGCCGCAACGTTAATTATTCTTTGGTTAATATTTGCTTGGTAGCGCCCATTTTACAGGAGACGGGCGTTGCAGACCATTAAGTCAAACTATCTTACGGCCGTACGGCATCTAGGCGATTATCAGCCGCTTTCCCGCCTGCGTCATAGCTCAGGAAGCGCGCATGCTCATGGCTGGCGGCGTTGGGTCGCATCGCTGTTTGCCATTTACGATGCCGATGAAATGATACGGCTGGATCTGCCGTGGTGGAACGTGGCGGCAACCATCGAGGCTGAAAAATTTTTGCGCGCACGGCCTAACGCTAGAGCCTTCGAATGGGGATCAGGCGCGAGCACGATCTGGCTGGCTCGACGGTCGCGACAAGTCTTCTCTGTTGAGCACGATGCGGACTGGCATGAGTTGGTGGCTAAGAGGGTAGCTACCCTGCCGCAGGTTACGCTTCAGAGGCATGACCTGACGAACGGTGATTATGTCGACGCCATTCACGATGTGGAGGGGGATTTCGACCTTATCATCGTCGATGGTCGGCAGCGAACCGCCTGTCTGCAACAAGCAGTGCAGAAACTGAGGCCAGGAGGGCTCATCCTGTTCGATAACTCGGGCCGGGCGCGCTATCGTCAGGGAATTACAGGCTGCGGACTGGTAGAGCGACGTTTCTTTGGGCGAACATATTGCGTGCCTTATCCCGATCATACAAGCTTGTTAAGCCGACATGGCTAACACGGCCAAGGCCCGTCCAGCACTGGCCGAACCTTGGAACAAACTGCTGCATTATGGCGGCTACGCCCTCATGCTCATGGCCATTGCCTATCTGGTCGCGGCTTTTGCGAAGATCGATTTCAAAGAAGCCCTCGATGGTGTCGGACCCGAAGGTGTCGCAGGCATCCTGGCAACCGGGGCGATCTATGTCGGTCTGCTGGCCTTGCTTGCCCAGGCATGGTCCATAACCGCGGCAGGACGACGCTCGCGTAGAATGGTCTGTCGCAGTCCAGGTTTATGGTATGGGCGTTGTCGCAAAATACGTACCCGGTGCCGTGCTTCAGTATGCTTCACGCCATGTGCTCGGAGCGCGCCGGGGATGGTCCCACGCAATGATGCTACGTGCGACATTTTCAGAGGCCGCCCTGCATATCGTTTGTGCGGCCATAGCCGGCGCCTCGATCGTCGTTTTGGGGGGCGCGTACGGGGGTATGTTGGCTATTGCTCTGGGTTCCGTTGCGGCGGTAGCCGGACGCCAACCGCTTTTACGCGCTGCGGGCCTTCAGCTATGCGCTTTCGCAGGGCTTGCACTTTGCGTTTGCTGGCTTGCTGCGGATGTCCTGTCCATGTCGTCAGCGCCACTGATTGTTGGCGCCTTCATGACAGCATGGATATTATCCTTCGTGGTCCCCATTGCGCCTGGTGGGATCGGCGTACGCGAAAGCGCTTTTCTGCTACTCGCAGGCGCTCTTGCCCCCTTGGCCGACCTAGCTGTCCTAGCAATACTTACACGCGCCATGACTATTATCGGAGATGCCGGCTTCGGTTTGCTATCCTACGGGCTATCGCTACGTTCGCGCTTGAACAGGCAGGCATCCGGGTAACACATAATCTGCGACCACCCCTGCTGCGATTGCATTCGAACGACGAGGCGTTCGAAGGTAAGTGGATGCAGGGTGCGGGACAGGTATATCCACGACACGTCTTCATCGATCTCCATGTCAGACTTACCACCATAGAATGTGCGCGCAGCGGCGATACGCGGCTCCGTCAACTTGTAGTCGGTGGCGCGAAGCGATCCCGTAACAGCCCTTCCGGCGATGGTCGCAACCCATGCATCGCGCCCAGAGGGACGGGCGAGAAAGGGTGGCTCGGGGTATTGCCAAACCAGGTCGTTGGGCGCTGCACGCTGCGAAATTAGCGCTAGAACCTTCCGATCGTCTCCGGGTACTTCAGTAGTAAAGTTATCGCTTGTGTTCCCGTGCCAAACCGTCAGAGCCACAAAGCTCGGCGCAGCGATAACGATTAAAACGACAAGCACGCACAGAGCACGGGATCGCTGCTTTTGGCCGTTTCTCCAGGCCTTGTCGAAAACCGAAGTCAGGACGATCGCGACAGCAATGGCGGAAAGATAGGCGGCGCGGATGCTTAGTTCGAAAGCTAGACGCGGGCTCAACAGCGCTTCGGCCAACGCGGGGGCTGTCAATGCGATGGCCAAAAGCACAATCGCCAGTCTACGGCCATCGGTTTCAACTAACGTACGACGGTCGTTTCGCGATAGTACTAGGATCACAAGTGCCAGCGCCAAGGGGAGGCCGCCTTCCGATATCGCCTTCAACACCTGTTGCAGCATTAGTGTCGCAAGCGAAGCCGATCCCGAAGCATCAGTAAGCAGCGGGCTATCGATGGCAGAAGCGGGATTGTCCAAGCTGATAACGCCCAAAGCGAACGTCAACGCTGCCGAAAGAAACGCCATGAAGGCGACTTCCACAACGCTGCTGACGCCACGGCGCCACAATTGCAGTAATCCGTAAGCCGCGAGTACGCAGGCTCCCAGGAGCGTCGATACTGTTAACGCACTGGCTAGCGAGAGAAGCGCAAACAGTCGCAGAAGGCGAGGAGCATAGTGGCTTGGTCGATCGAGCAGAAACCAGCTTAGAAACAGGGTTAGGACAAGGGTATGTTGCGGTATGTAAAGTGCCGTTGCCAGCAGCGACGGAAAGTTCGGTTGCAAAGGCGCGTTCACGTAACCTTCGAAACCTATCGAGAGGATGGCGAACCAGACATCGAGCGGAACGCAGAGCAGGAACGCCAATATCGCACCCACCAACGCTATCGCGCGTGTTATCAAGGTAGCACGCAAGGTTCCGTAGAGTGTCGTACAAAGCAACCCTACGATTATTGCCTGAGCGGTGATGAGAGCTGCGGAATTGTGTCCGCCGAGCGAACTTCCGGCCGCGGGGAGAAGATAGCTGAGCCAGTAATAATGCAGCGGCTCCATCGCGTTGAAAATATCGCGCGCCGGAATACCGCTATTTCGCAAACTAGCGACATGACCCATGTGTTTGAACCAGTCTGCATTATACCATGCATGTATAAGCAGCGCACCATCATCGGTGTTTTGCACGGCAAGAGCGTGAATAATCAGGCCGAAAGCGATCATTACAAGCGCCAGTACGCACCCCTCCCACTCTATTTTTAGAGGCGGGCGTAACTTGCCATGTCTTAGCGCGATGCAGGTTACGAGGGCTGCCGAAGCTATCAGAACGACTGACCAGGCCGGAATGGAGCTTCCGGTAAGTGCTCCCCAAGCCATCCCCAAAAGCGCCGTCGCAAGCAACACTACTGTTAGCGATACACAGGACGCAGCCGCATATTGCCCCGGCACATTCACTCTTCCGTGCACGAGTACGAAGCCCGGAGCCATGGCAAGAAGCCCAACCAGAAGCGTTGCGGCGATAGTCAGGATCACCCGGCCAAACCTTACCAATTAGAATTAACGTTTTCTTTCCTGCCGGACCGTATCGACGAAGCGGACTTTAAACGGGAGCCGTACGTATGTCTTTTCCACAAAACATAGAAGCCACGTTCGACCTCGAACCCGAATGCAGTTTTGTCATTCCTTTTTTTGACGAGCGCGAAAGCCTCCACATGCTTTACAGCGAAATCGTAGAGCAATGCGAGGCGATGGGTAAACGCTTCGAGCTGATCTTTGTCGATGACGGAAGCAAAGACAAAGGAAGCGAAATCGTGCGGGAACTCGCAAAGGCCGATTCACGGGTCTCGTTCCTGCGCTTCCGCCGCAACTTCGGGAAGTCGGCAGCTCTGTCTGCCGGTTTTACAGCGGCGCGAGGGGATGTCGTTTTCAGCATGGACGCCGACCTGCAGGATAACCCGTCGGAACTTGGCAAGTTCTTCAAAGCAATCGAGGCAGGCGCCGATGTGGTATCGGGCTGGAAGCAGGTCCGAAACGACCCGGTCGACAAGACGCTGCCATCCAAGCTATTCAACGGAGCGGTCAACCGCGTATTCGGGTTGAAGCTCAACGATCACAATTGCGGGTTCAAGGCTTATCGCTGCGAGACACTTGCCGAACTGAATCTGTACGGCGAACTTCATAGGTTCGTACCGGCGCTGCTTCATGCACGGGGGTTTCAAGTGGCCGAGATTGCGGTTCAGCATCGGCCGCGGCGCTTTGGGGAATCAAAATTTGGCAGCAAGCGCCTGGTCAAGGGCGCATTGGATTTGCTCACCGTATGGCTAACCACGCGATATGGAGCTCGACCGCTCCATTTTTTCGGGGGGGCTGGCTTTGTGGCATTGCTGTTGGGCGGCGCAATCATCGGCTATCTAAGCTGCCTCTGGGCACTGGGTTTTGGCCCCATCGGCGACCGCCCGCTTTTGCTTTTCGGTATGCTACTCGTACTGGGAGGGGGGCAGTTAATAGGCGTCGGGCTGCTCGGCGAACTTCTGCTTGCCGGAACAATTAACGAAAACGACAAGTACGCAATCGCCGAATGCGGCGGTGCTATAGCCCGTGGCCAGATCGACCAGGAAATCCGCGCGGTAGAAGACCATTCCAGTGTGAAACACGCTTTTTGATTGTGCCGATCTGTCCCAAGAAGCCGATCATTATCAACGCCTGGTATGTGTGTGGCGGTAACACTTATGATGGTAGGCCGCGCGCATATCGCCAAGCGGTCTCATGTCCTCCTATGCAGCGAGGAAACCGCCATCCACCGGCAGGATCGCGCCGTTCACGAACGACGCCGCATCGCTGGCGAGGAAGGCGACGGCCTGCGCCACTTCCTCGTTTTTGCCGTACCGCTTCATCGGGATAAGCGCCTCGAACCCGGCTTGCGCGGCGGCCTGTGCTTCGGGCGGGGCGACCATGCTTTCGATCTTGCGCATCATCGCGTTGTCGATGGGAGCGGGCGCGACGGCGTTCACGCGCACGCCCGCCTCGGCCAGTTCCAGCGCGGCAACCTGCACCAGCCCGGCTACCGCGTGCTTGCTGGGTGTGTAGGCACCAAGGCCGGGCACGCCGACCATGCTGGCGACAGAACCCGTCACGACGATTGCACCACCGCCGCTGTCAAGCATGGCAAGCGCGCCGTGCTTGATGCACAGAAAGGTGCCATCGACATTAATGCGCTGGACCGAGGAGAATTCCTCCAGCTCCAGATCGAGCAACGGCTTGACCGTACCCTCGGTCCCTGCATTTGCGACAAAAATGTCGACCTGTCCGAAGGCGGATTTGGTCGCGGCGACCAGTGCCTTGACGGCCTCCTCGCTGGAAATGTCGGTAACCTGGTGCTGCACCGCGTCCCCGCCATGGAGTTGCGCGGCAGCGTCTGCCAGCTTGCCTGCATCACGCGCCGCCAGCATGACATTCGCGCCGCCATCCAGCAGGACGCGCGCAACCGCCAGCCCGATCCCGCCGCTGCCACCTGTAACGATAGCTGTTTTTCCGGTGAAATCCATGACGTGTTCTCCCAATGCAAGATGCGAAGTTACCGGACCTATATCACTTTGCCCTTGACCCGCGATCAGATGTGACGATGATATCATGTTCGCTTCCTGAGCATCGTGTCAAGTACGGGCAAAGGTGGCGATGCCGGTCGGGCATCTGTCATGGCCGGCCCATGTTGGGAGGCATGGCCGCATGGCGACAAGCGTACGCGAGACTGCGGATATCGACCTGATCGACGTCGCGCCGTTTGCCGCGGGCGATCAATATGCCGCCTTCCGCCATTTGCGCGACCATGCGCCGGTCCATTGGAACGCCGGTCCCGAAGCAAACACCGTACCGGGCGACGGGTTCTGGGCGCTGACGCGGCACGAACACGTTGCCGCCATCGCACGCGACCATCGCGGTTTCGTCAACGGCGAGGGCACGCAAATCCGCAATAAACGCGCCGAGGGATCGGGCGCACACAGCGTTCACAACAGCGATGCGCCCCACCATTCGCGCCTGCGCGCACCGGGCGTTGCCGCCTTTGCGCGCAGTGCGGTCGGGCGACGCGAGGACTGGGTGCGCGATATAATCCGCGAGCTCATTCTCGATGCCCCGCAAGGCGAACCATTCGACTTTGTGGAGCGGATTGCCGTCACCATCCCGATGATCGTCTTCGCAGGCGTGCTGGGCGTGCCCGGCAGCCGCCAGCGCGATCTGGTCGCATGGGCCAACACGATGAGCGACGTGCGCGCGACCGAAGCGGACCAAGCGCACTCGCGCGCACATCTGTTCGCCTATTTTCGCCAGCTTGTTTCGCAGAAGAAGGGCGCACCAGGCGATGATGTCGCTTCGGCCCTGGCGCAGGCGGAGGGCGCGGGAGCGCCGTTCACCGAAGAAGAACTGGACGCCTATTTCATGGTGCTGACCGTGGCGGGCAACGAGACCACCCGGTTTTTGCTGACCGGCGGGCTCGAGGAACTGCTGCGGCATCCCGAACAGGTGCAGACGCTGCGCAACGATGCGTCCGCCATTCCGGGCGCGGTGGAGGAAATGGCGCGGTGGGTGTCGCCTGTCATTCATATGCGGCGCACGGCGGTGGAGAATGGCGACCTGTTCGGCACGCAAATCGCGGCAGGTGACAAGGTGGTGCTGTATTTCGCCTCCGCCAACCGCGACGAGCGGGTGTTTAATGCGCCGGAGCAGTTCCGCATCGACCGCAAGCCCAACCCGCATCTCGCCTTCGGTATCGGCGCGCATTTCTGCATGGGCGCGCATCTGGCGCGGCTGGAGGCTAGGATATTCCTCGAAGAACTGTTCGCTACGATGCGGCATATTCGCGTGGTGGAACCGGCGCAGCGGGCGGCGAACAACTGGTTCAGCGGGTATGACCGGCTGATGGTGGAGTGGTCGCAGTGACGTCCCGCCGCACCCTCGTCACCGGCGCGGCAAGTGGCATTGGTGCCGCGTTGGCGGGGCGGCTTGCCGACGCTGGCGAGGAAGTCGTTGGTGTCGATCGGCGCGCGGGCGATGGCATCATCGCGTGCGACCTGTCGGATGAAAGCGCGATAGCGGCACTGGCGCGGGAATGCGGCGCAGTCGATGCCATCGCTCATGTCGCAGGCGTGCCCGGCACGTTCGATCCGGCGAGCATCGTAAGGGTCAATTTCCTAGCCATCCGGCAGCTTAGCGATGCGCTGCACGACGCACTGATGCGGGCGGACCGCCCGGCCATCGTGTCGGTCAGCAGCATTACTGCGCACCGCTGCGATCTGCCCGATGCGCGCCTTGCGGAACTGGTCGATGCACCCGCCGCAGAAATACAGCGGGAAGCCGCCACGATGGACGGGACGGCAGCCTATGCCTTTTCCAAGAAGCTGCTGAATGTCTGGACCAAGGTGCAGGCCGCGCGGTTGATCGGTGCCGGATGCAGGGTCAATGCCGTCGCGCCAGGGCCTGTCGAAACCGCCATTCTCGATGATTTCCGCCGTTCGATGGGCGCAGACCGTATTGCCGCTGCCGAGAAGCTGGCCGGACGGCACGGCACGCCCGACGAAATCGCCGCCGCCATACAGTTTCTGCTGTCGCCCGCCGCACGCTGGGTCAACGGTGTCGTGCTGGACTGCGACGGCGGCTTTGGCGCGGCTCGTTTTGTTAATTCAATTGAACAGGAAGGGACCCGATGACACGCCCCATCGACACCGAACCGCACCTTGCGGCGCTGCTGGAACAGCGCAAGGCCCGCCGCGCCGCGCCGCCCTATATCCCGCAAGTCGATAGCGAAGTGCGCGGCCTGCTGGAAAAGTTCTTCGCCAGGGAAGAGCCGGGCGCAACCATTGGCGACGTTTCGCGGCTGGGCGGTGGAGCGTCTAAAGAGCAATTCGTCTTCTCGCTGACCACAAAGGGCGGCGAGCCGCAGCGCTATGTCCTGCGAATGGACCCCGAAGAAGCAATTACCGAAACCAGCCGCAGCCGCGAATGGGATGTGCTGCGCGCAATGAAGGGTGTGGTGCCGGTGCCGCAACCGATCTGGATCGACGCGGAGGGCTCCACGTTCCCGCGACCGGCGCTTATCATGGAAATGATGCCGGGCAGCCCGAAACCCACGTCGCTCGATCTCAGCGTGACAGGGCTGGGTACCGTGCTGGGCGATCCGCTGCGCGACACAATCCGCCCGCAATATCTCGACATGCTGGTCGCCATCCACAATTTCGACTGGCGCAGCGCAGACCTGCCGTCCTTTGCCGCGCCCGAAGAAGGGGGCGATGCCGACCCGAAACAGGCAACCCGCTGGCTGATCGGATTCTGGAAGGAGCTGTTGGAACAGGATGCGGTGGCGAAGGAGCCGGTCATCCGGCTAGCGACGCAATGGCTGGAAGCCAACATTCCCGACTGCGACGAACTGAGCCTCGTGCATGGCGATTTTCGCACCGGAAATTACCTGTTCGACGAAGCGACAGGCGAAGTGACCGCCATGCTCGACTGGGAAATGAGCTATATCGGGGATCGCCACGCCGATTTCGGCTGGTTGCTGCAACCCGTGTTCGGCACCGTCATCGACGGCACGTTCCGCGCCAGCGACATCTTTGCTGGCGAAGATGATTTCATTGCGGCCTACGAAGCGGCTGGCGGGCGACCGGTGGACCGCAAGCGCCTGCAGTACTTCACCGTTTTCAATAACTGGAAAAGCTACATCCTCGTCAGCGTGCTGGGAATGCGCGCCGCGAAGGAGGCGCACAATCATCAGGACGTGCTGCTGACATTCCTCGCCGCCACGGGCCCGCAATTCGTAGACGAACTGGCGCGCCTGCTGACGATCGACTTGGGACAGGGAGATGCGTCATGAACCCAAGCGTACAGGATCGCCTCGACAGCTGCGTACGGGCATTGGAGCATGTCATCCTGCCCGCCCTCCCCGAAAGCGCGGCGCTAGCCCGCGAGCAGGCAATGCTGGTGATGGGGCAAGTGCAGATCATCCGCGCGCAACTCGATGCGACGCCCGCGTTCGAGGCCGAGGAAGCTCGGGATATCGAGGCGATTGCGCATTCGTTGCTGGATGCAACGCACGAAGAAGCGAGCGAACTGAGAACCGCGCTGGACGATTCCGGCGATGCAACCCCGCGCGAACGCACCGCCGCCTTGCAGAACGCCATCGACAGCTTCCTGCGCGGCTATGACGCCGCTGGCGGTCCCCCCGCCGAAATCGCGCGGATTGTGTGCGAGCACGGCGCGCGGCGTGCGGGCAAGGACCGTGCCTGGTTCGCTGCAATGGGCTTCGACCAGGGTTTCGCCGGATGAACGAAACCGCAGACCTGACCGCCGACACGGTGCTGGGCATTCTCGACAAATCGCGCGTCGATGCCCCGACCGAGCGCGGTCGGGTGACACGCAGCAAGTTGATGGCGGCAGCCGAGGTCTGCTTTGCCCAGACCGGGTTCGATGGCACAACTGTCGCAGGCATCACGGCACGGGCCGGGGTCAGTCACGGTAATTTCTACCGCCATTTCACCGGCAAGGACGCCATTCTCATCGCCGTCGTCGCCGACTTGTATGGCGATTTGCGGCAAGCCAGCGGCGGCGGTGGAGCGGTAACGAAGCCCACGCTCGACGGGCTGGTGCAACGCAACACGGCGTTTTTTCGCAACTATGCGGAGCGCCGCCACCTGTTCCGGGTCACGCGGGAGGCTGCCGCGCGTCCCGAAGCCGACCTGTTCCGCACCATGTGGCTTTCCGTACGCGGCCTGTTCATCGAACGCAGCAACCGCTGGATCCTGCAATGCCAGACGCAGGGGCATGTCGGCGCGGCGCTGGATGCTGGCGCAACGGCGGCGGCGCTGGGGGCGATGACCGAACAGATGGCGTATCTGGAACTCGGCCTGCCGAAAGCCGAGCCGACCGATGCGCTGATAGAACAGCTTGGCTACACCAGTGGGCTGATCTGGTTCAACACGCTGGCCGGCGGGGATGGCAGGCAGGCGTGAAACAGCTCCTCTTGATCCGCCACGGCGCACCCGACGTCGAAGGGGCCAATCCGCAAGTCGATCCGCCGCTGAATGCTCTCGGCCGTCGTCAGGCTGCGCTGACCGGCGAGCGGCTGGCAGAAGAACCAGTGGACCTGATCGTTTCCAGCCCGCTGCGTCGCGCCATGCAGACCGCACAGCCACTGGCGGGCGCACTTGGCCTGTCCGTTAAATGCGAAACAGGTATGGCTGAAGTGGATCAGGGCGGCGCGCAATATGTCGCGGTTGAAGCATGGCGGGCCGAAGGCGGCGCAAAATGGCAGGCATTCCTCGATAACCCGGTGGTGGCGCTGGGTGGGGATCATGACCGCTTCGTTGCCGGGGTCGAGGCTTCGCTGAATGCGGTTTTGCGCGGCGCGGGCAACCGGGTGGCGGTGTTCACGCATGGCCTGCCGATTAATGTCGCGCTGGCGCGGGCGGTGGGTGCGGGCAGTCTTGCGCGGTTCGCCCCGCGGCATGCCAGTATCACGCGGATGGCGGGCACCTGCATCGACGATCTGCGGTTGCTCAGTTTCAACGAGGCCACCCATTTCCCGGCGGGCGGCGCATGAGTTGGCCCGGCGCGATAGCGGAGCGGACGCCCGATCGCATTGCGCTGGTGCTGGGCACGGCGCGCATGACCTATGGCGAACTTGCGCGCCGCGCCGAACGGTTGGCGGGCGTGCTAGCGCAGCGCGGCTGCGGTACTGGAGACACCGTTGCGGTCATCTTGGGCAACAGTCCGGAATTCTTCGTCGCGGCGTGGGCGGCACAGATGTCCGGCCTGTATTTCGTGCCGATGTCCGAAAAGACGCCCGCTGCGGAACGCGATCACATTCTGTTGGACAGTAACGCGCGCGTCGTCCTGACGCGCGCCAGCAATTGTGCCAATGCCTTGCCGCCCGAAGAGTGGGACGGACCGACCGCTGATTTCGCACGGATCGAGGGCAGTGATATGTTGTACACGTCTGGAACGACGGGCAAGCCGAAGGGCGTGAAACGTCCGCTGGCCCATGCTCCATTGGGTAGCGATGCCCGCCGCACGGACCGGGCGCGCGATTTGTTCGGCATGAACGAGCAGACCGTCTTTCTCAGCCCCGCACCGCTCTATCACGCCGCCCCGCTGCGCTACGCGATGACGGTGCAGCGGCTGGGCGGCACCGTGGTGGCGATGGAGCGGTTCGATGCGGCCCGCGCGCTGGAACTGATTGCAGCCGAACAGGTCACACACAGCCAGTGGGTGCCGACGATGTTCTCGCGCATCCTCGCTTTGCCCGACCGGCCTGCCGCGAACGACCATCATGTTTGCGCCATTCACGCCGGTGCGCCGTGTCCGAAGGATATGAAGCGCCGCATGATTGCGCTGTGGGGGCCGATCCTGCACGAGTATTACAGCGGCACCGAAGCGGTCGGCTTCACCCATATTACCAGCGCCGAATGGCTGGAGCGACCAGGCAGCGTGGGCCGCGCTTATGGTTCCACGATCCATATTCTCGACACAGACGATGGCGAAGTCCCGATCGGCGAAACGGGCCGCGTCTACTTCGAAGGCCGCACGGCGCACGCCTATCACGGCGACCCGCACAAGGCGGCGGCGGCAACCAGCGCGCAAGGCTGGGCCACGATGGGCGATATCGGACATATGGACGCCGACGGTTATCTGTACCTGACCGACCGCGCGGCTTTCACCATCATATCGGGCGGCGCGAATATCTACCCGGCGCAGGTTGAGGAGGCGCTGATGGCCGATCCGGTAGTCGTGGATTGCGCGGTGTTTGGCGTCCCCGATGCCGATCTTGGCGAGGCAGTGCAGGCGGTGGTCGAACTAGCTGCTGGTCAGGCGTCCGATGCACAGGCGGCAGTACGGATGGCTGACCGGTTGCGCGAACAGGTCGCCAGCTACAAACTGCCCCGCGCCATCGCCTTTGTCGATCACGTCCCGCGCATGGACAGCGGCAAGGTACGCAAGCGCGATCTGGTCGAGGCGTACCGCGACCCTGCGCATCGCGGATTTGCAACGCGAGCGCTGGAGGCGGCGCGATGAGCGATGCGGAGCATCTCGTCACAGGGGCGCTGGTAACGGGGGAGGGCGACACCTATGCGCGCAAGTCGCCCGTGGACGGAATCACCGCTGGTCGGCACTTTTGTGAGCGCGACCCAGGCCGTCGCAGCTACCGAAACCGCCCATGCGGCCCAGCCTGCAATGGCAGCGCTTGGCGTCATGGAACGTCGCGCGGCCCTGCTCGATCTGGCGGCCCGGCTCGAGGCTGACAGCGATACGCTCGCTGCTCTGGTGACGATAGAGAACGGTTGCCCGTTGGCACAGGCAGCAGGACTGCAAGTGGGCAGCGCGGTCAGCTTGTTGAAAGCCTATGCCGAGCTGATCGAAGGCTTTGTTTTTGAGGAACGGCGGACGGGTTTGCGTGGGGGGACCACGCATATCCTGCACCAGCCCGTCGGCGCGGCGTTGGGCATCGTGCCGTGGAACGTGCCGCTGTTCCTTGCGTGCATGAAACTTGCGCCCGCCATCTGCGCAGGCTGTCCCATCGTTCTGAAGCCGTCGCCCGAAAGCATTGGCAGCATGGGGCGGTTTGCTGCGCATCTTGCCGAACTGCCACTGCCGAAAGGCGCGGTGCAGAGTGTAACGGGCGATGCCGACATCGGGCGCACGATGGTTGCCGATGGGCGTTTCGCCAAGATCAGCTTCACCGGTTCGACGACCGCCGGGCGTCACGTCGGCATGGCCGCAATGGAACGGTTTGCACGCGTCACGCTGGAGCTCGGCGGCAAAGGCGCGGCGATCCTGGTCGATGATCTAGACCCGGCGAACCTGCCGGACGAACTCTGGCTGGCGATGATGCAGAATAACGGCCAAGTGTGCGGCGCCCAGTCGCGCATTCTAGTGCCTGCCGCGCATTCGGCGGCGTATGAGGAAGCACTAATCGCGCTGGTCGATCAAATGCGCTTCGGCGATCCGCTGGATACCGCGACGCAAATTGGCCCGGTCGTTTCCGCTGACGCCGCCGAACGCATCGGCGCGATGGTCAGCGCGGACGTTATTGCGGGTGGCACGCTGCTGACGGCACCCCGCGCTTTGCCCGATGACGCTTACGTTGCACCCGCCCTGATCCGCCCGTCCGCCCCGGACGCAGCCATCGTGACCGAGGAGCTGTTCGGCCCGATCGCCACCGTACAGACCTATCGCACCGAAGCCGAAGCCATAGCGATGGCGAACGACCATCGCTATGGCCTGTCCGGGTCCGTCTGGTCTCGCAATCCCGAGCGCGCGGCCATTCTGGCGCGCAACCTGAAAACCGGCACCGTCGGCATCAACAGCAAGAAAATTCTTGATTTCGGCAGTCCGTTCGGCGGCTGGCGCGAAAGCGGCGTGGGCCGCGAATTGGGGCCGGAGGGCATCGCATCCTACACTGAGACGACGACAATACTGGTACCTTGAACAATTACACGAAAACATAAACGCAACCGGGAGAACGACGATGAAAATGCAAAGCACCCTGATAACCAAGGCCGCACTTCTTGCAGGCGCTTGTCTGCTGCCGCTATCCACCGCGCAGGCGCAATCGAGCGACCCGACCGTTACCGACCTGCCTGGTGAAGGCCAAGGTGCGCAACGGGGCACCGGTATCGACGCCATCGTCATCACCGCCACCAAACGCGCAACCAATTTGCAGGATGTGCCGATCTCGGTGTCCGCCATCAGCGGCGACGAGCTTGCCGCGCGCGGTATCAGCGAAACAAGCGACCTGATGGGCAGTCTGCCCAACCTGCAGGTCACCAGCGCCTATTCCGATACGCAGCCCAACTTCTCGCTGCGCGGGATCGGCGTTGCCAACGAATTCTCCGCCTCCACCGCCAGCCCCATCGGTGTGTATGTGGACGAGGTTTATCAGAGCTTCCGCGCCAGCCATGGGCAGCAGCTTTACGATCTTGAGCGGGTCGAGGTGCTGCGCGGGCCGCAGGGCACGCTGTTCGGGCGCAACACGACAGGCGGCGCAATCAACTTCATCACGCGCAAGCCTCAACTGGATGGCGCATCGGGCTATCTCACCGCCAGTTACGGCAATTTCAACGCTATCAAGCTGGAAGGTGCGATCGAAGGCGAGATTGTCGACGATGTCCTCGGCATCCGCGTCGCAGGCACATACGCGACGGCGGATGGCTACACGTTCAATCCCACGCTGAACCAGGATTTTGCGGAGCAGGACAGCATTGCCGGGCGCGTGACGTTCCAGCTCGAGCCGTCGGACGATTTCCGCGTCACACTGAAATTGCACGGCGCAAAAGCCAATCCTCGGCAGGATCTGCCCTATGGTATCGGCTATCTGCAGGGGCGCACCGATGCGGGCGGCTATTCCCGGTTCCAGCCACGGCCCGAACTTGGCGGGCGCATTCTGGAAGAGGACGAGGTGCAGGCGGACACCGCCGGGTTCTACCGCACTGACAGCTACGGCGCGGCGCTGACGGTGGAAGGCGACATTTCCGACAGCCTGACCCTGACGGGTATCTTCGGCTACGATGAAAGCAGCTTCTCGCTCTCGCCCTTCGATTGCGACGGGTCGCCCAACAATGTGTGCGCCATCCGCTACAATTCGGACAGCACCAATCTCAACGCCGATGTAAGGTTGAGTTTCGACGATGGCGGACCGTTCCGCGCTATCGTGGGGGGATATTACGGGGTCGACAAGATCGACACGCTGAACGAACCCGACTTCTTCGGCTTTCTGCGGCCCCTGTTGCAGAGCTTCGGCGTGCCGGACGGGTTCAACAATATCCCGATCGCCGTCGGCAATTCGCTCGGGACACTGCCTGCCTTCGCGGTCAATCCCGCACTGACGCCCAACGATCCGGGGTTCTGCGCGCCGGTCGTCATCAATCCCAACGGCTTTTTCGACGCGCGCTCGCTGCTCGCGTTCAATGCCGATGTGGCAGCCACCAACAGCGCGGGCGGCACGACTTTCCAGGCCGCCTGTGCCGCAGCGGGTGCGCCGCCTTTCGGGCCGATCCTTGCCCGGCAGGAGTTTACTATCGAGCGACCCTCCACCGCAATTTATGGCGAGGGCACGCTGGACCTGACCGACCGCCTCTCGCTCACCATTGGCGCGCGATATACCTATGACGATGTGATATACTCTAACGGTTCGTCGGTTCTATTCGATCTGGGCGGCGAGAACGCTTTTGCCAGCCTGGTGCCGTACGAATTCCCGCTGGTCGGCGATCCAGGGCGTGTGAACCAGAGCGAGGATACCGGACAGTTCACCGGTCGCGTCATCCTCGATTACGAAGTGGCCGACGACGTGCTGGTCTATGCCAGCTATTCGCGCGGCTATCGCGCGGGGACATATAACGGGTTGGCCTATCAGGATATCAGCCAGGTTTATTTCGTCGAGCCGGAGAAGGTGAATGCGTACGAAGCGGGCTTCAAGAGCCGGTTCGCCAACAACACGATCCAGCTGAACGCCGCGGGCTTCTACTACGACTATTCGGGCCAGCAGATCGCACAAATCATCGGCGCAACCAGCTTCCTGCGCAGTGCCGACGGGCGGCTGTTTGGCGGCGAAGCGGAATTGACGTGGCAGCCCAACGATTTCCTGCGCGTGGACAGCTCTGTTGGTTATCTCAACAGCGAGTATCAGGGCAATGCAGTCGATCCTACGGACCCGACTGCACTTACGCTCGATATAAATGGCAACGACTTCCCGAATGCGCCCGAACTGACATTCAATGCCGGCGTCGAGTTGACGCCGTTCGACGACGGGATCAACAAGCTGACCTTGCGTGGGGACGCCAGCTACATGGGAAGCTATTTCTTCGATCCGTTCGGGGACTACAACCAGGATCCGTGCGACCAGCCCGCGGCGGGGTCGAACATCCTTGCCGCAACGCCGGAGCTGGCCTGTGGCAATCCAAGCTACTGGCTGTTCGATGCGCGCGTGACCTATGAACGCGACAACTTTGCGATCAGCGCATACGGACGCAACCTGACGGACAAGTTCTATTACGTGTACGGATTGAACCTGAACGCGTTTTTCCAGGATTACCTGACACGCGGCGCACCGCGCACCTATGGCGTGGAGGCAAGTATCCGCTTCTAGGAAAAGGCGTGAAGAGGACGATGGGCCGGGGCGGACAATCCGCTTCCGGCCCATCGTCTTTGGTTCGGCTTCCAAGCGTGCCGACGGTTTCCTATATCAGATGCTAACGGGGAACAGACTATGGAAACGATCGGCGAAGACCTTGAAACGATGCCGCGCACGCCGCTGCTGGATGCGCATGTCGATGCGTTGCGCAAGATATCGACTGAGAAGTCCTATGCGGCAGGCGATAGCGTCGCCGCTGTCGGCGATCCGATGGACAGGTTCGTCTATGTGCTGACCGGCGAGATCGAGGTCGTGGACCCGTATTCGGGGGAGCGTATGCTGGAACATGGCCTCGGACCGACCCAGTTCATGGGCGAGTTGAGTTTCTTAAGCGCAGGCACCTGGACCCTGCCGATGCGCGCGGCAGAGGCGACCACGACGCTGGAAGCCCCGCGTGCCGACATGCTGAAGCTGATGTCCGAAATCCCCGAACTGTCGGATCATATCCTGACCGTTTTTTCCGCGCGGCGGCGGATCACGGTGGAACAGGACCGCAGCGCCATCAAGCTGATCGGTGCCGAACGCGACCCGAAAATACAGGCGGTTGCCAGTTTCCTGTCCCGCAATCGCGTACCCTACCAATCCTACGCGCTGGAGGCCGCGGATGACGAGTCTTCGCGCCTGTGCAGCCTTTCCAATCATACACCGTCGGTCATCTTCAACCGCGACCAACTGGTGCAGGAACCGACCCCGCGCAAGATAGCCAAGCTGCTTGGCCTCGATCTTGAGGTCGACGATGATGCCGAGTTCGACTTGTTGATCGTCGGCGGCGGACCGGCAGGTGTTGCCGCTGCGGTATATGCAGGCGCGGAAGGGCTGTGCGCGCTGGTGATTGAGGATACCGCCATTGGCGGACAGGCGGGTACCAGCAGCCGGATCGAAAATTACATGGGCTTCCCGACCGGCATTTCCGGCGCGGACCTGGTGTTTCGCGGGCAGGTGCAGGCGCTAAAATTCGGCACGCGCTTCGCCATGCCGCGTCGCGTGGAGTCTTTGTTGCGCCGCGATGACGGGATGTTCTGTGCCGCGTTGGAAGATGGCCAGACGGTCTGCGCCAAGGCGATACTGGTCGCAACCGGCGTGCAATATCGCGAGCTGCCACTGGAGGGACGCGCGGATTTCGAAGGGTCGGGCATCTATTACGCGGCGACCGACATGGAAGCGCGGCTGTGCGAGAACAAGCCTGTCGCCATCATCGGTGGCGGCAATTCTGCAGGGCAGGCGGCGATGTATCTGAGCCGGCAGGCGACGCATGTGCATATGCTGGTGCGCGGCGACAGTCTGGCCAGTTCGATGTCGTCCTACCTCACGAAGCGGCTGGAAGCGGACCCGGCCGTCACCATCCATTACAATACGGAAGTGAAGGCCGTGCGCGGCACCGATGTGCTTGACACGGTGATGCTGGACACGCCGGATGGCGAGGAGGCGCTCGATTGCGGCGGCCTGTTTATTATGGTCGGGGCGGCACCCAATACCAGCTGGCTGGAAGGCCAGGCGAAGCTGGACGAGAAGGGCTTTGTCGAAACCGGCAATGCGGTTGGCCAGACCTCGCCATTTCAGACCTCGGCACCAGGCATATTCGCGGTGGGAGACGTGCGCGCAGGATCGGTCAAGCGCGTGGCATCGGGCGTGGGCGAAGGCTCAGTCGTAGTATCGGCAATTTGGAGCTATCTGCAGGACGATGCCGTCGAAATGGCCTGAGGCAGGTTGACGAGCTTGCATCGGCAAGCCAGCACTTAATGTATCTGGCACCTATCTATGGAGCATCCCGCAATGAACGACGTGAAGGTAGAAACGGATGGCGCGGTAATGGTGATCACCATCGACCGTCCAGAAGCGAAGAACGCCATGACCAAGGCGGCGGCAGAGGGGATTGCCGAGGCTTTGGATACGCTCGATGCGGATGATGCCTTGCGTGTCGGCATCCTGACCGGGGCGGGCGGCACGTTCTGTTCGGGAATGGATCTGAAAGGCTTCTTGCGTGGCGAAAGCCCGGTGGTTGAAGGACGCGGTTTTGGCGGTCTGACGGAGCGCGGACCGGCAAAGCCGCTGATCGCTGCCGTGGAAGGCTATGCGCTAGCTGGCGGGCTGGAACTGATGATTTCGTGCGATCTTGTCGTGGCAAAATCGGATGCCAAGTTCGGCATACCCGAAGTGAAGCGCGGGTTGGCAGCGGCGGCGGGCGGCTTGATGAAATTGCCCGACATGATTCCGCCCAAGGTGGCGATGGAACTGGCGCTGACCGGGGACTTTATCGACGCCGCGCGCGCTTACCAGCTGGGCCTGGTCAATACGCTAACGGACGGGGCGGCGCTGGACGCGGCGTATGACATTGCAGCCAAGATCGTCGCCAACGGGCCATTAGCGGTGCGGGTGTCCAAGCAGATTGTAGACGAGTTCGCGCGGCTGGCCGCTCGATGAACGTATCGAGAAACAGGCCAAATTGCTGCCGCAGGTGTTCATGTCTGCCGATGCGCGCGAAGGTGCGGCCGCTTTTGCCGAAAAGCGGGCGCCGAACTGGCAGGGCAAATAACCTTGCGGGAATGCGAACGGAGCGGCGCGCTTGCGGGGCTGACCATCGTGGAGTTTGCCGGGATCGGCCCCGGTCCGTTCTGCGGCATGATGCTGGCCGATCACGGTGCCGATGTGATCCGCATCGAACGCGCGGGCGGAAGGGGCAGTGCAGGTCCGGCGCGCGATGTGCTGGCACGGGGACGACGGACCATCGCGATCAATTTGAAGAGCGAGGCAGGCATTGCCCTTGCGCGGCGGCTATGTGCCAAGGCGGACGGACTGATCGAAGGGTACCGGCCCGGCGTAATGGAGCGTCTCGGCCTCGGCCCCGATGTGCTGATGGCTGACAATCCGAAGCTGGTGTACGGGCGAA
The DNA here is from genome assembly GCA_963838735.1 of uncultured Alphaproteobacteria bacterium. Classification (GTDB taxonomy): domain Bacteria; phylum Pseudomonadota; class Alphaproteobacteria; order Sphingomonadales; family Sphingomonadaceae; genus Parerythrobacter_A. The sequence continues at coordinate 80,974 of CAWISG010000004.1, read as the reverse complement.
TGACGGGGTGGGGCCAGACCGGTCCCTACGCCGCCGCGGCAGGTCACGATATTAACTATATCGGACTGGCGGGCGCTCTCGCGCATTTCGGGCGAGCAGGCGAGAAGCCGACGCCACCCATCAATCTTGTCGGCGATTTCGGCGGTGGCGGCATGATGCTGGCCTTCGGCATGGTGTCGGCGCTGCTGTTCGTCGCACGTGGCGGGGCGGGCCAGGTTATCGATGCGGCCATGACCGATGGCAGCGCGGTCCTGATGGCAATGATGCATTCCTTCGCCAATAGCGGAATGTGGTCCCCCGAACGCGGCACCAACCTGCTTGATACCGGCGCGCATTTCTACGACACCTACGAAACCGCCGACGGCAAATATGTCTCGATCGGTAGTATCGAACCGCAGTTCTACGCAGCCCTGCGGCGCATCGTCGGAGTGGCGGACGATTCTGCCTTCGATGCGCAAATGAACCCGGCGGCATGGTCTGCCTTGCGTGAAAAGCTCGCGGTCATCTTCAAAACCAGGACACGCGACGAATGGGATGCACTAATGGCGGGCAGCGATGCGTGCTACGCACCGGTGCTGACGATGGCCGAAGCGGTTGCGCATCCACATAACGTTGCGCGCGAGACGTTCGTGACGGTCGATGGCGATACCCAGCCCGCACCAGCGCCGCGCCTCTCCGCCACCCCTGCCGGAATGCCGCAGGGGGCGACTGACGATACCGGCGCAATCCTGGCCGCACTGGATATCACACCCGAAGACATTGCGGAAATGCGCGACGCCGGCACCATCGGTTAGGCTTTAGACGATAAAGGTGGATACCTCGTTGACGAAATCCTCGAACCGGTCGTGATGCACCCAGTGCCCGGCGCGATCATAGGCGGTCACGCTTACATTATCGCCGAAATGCGCAATCCGTCCGTCGTCTTCCGGATTGGAAGCCCAGCTGTCGCGGCCATAGATCAGGCGGGTCGGGCAAGTAAGCCGCGCCCATAGCTCCTCGACCTGCGCCTGCGTCGTATCGTCAGGTGGCCAGGCGTGAAGGTGCGGGTCGAACTTCCAGCTGAAAGAGCCATCCTCGTTGCGCATGACAGCATGGCGCGTGAGGTGTTCGGCTTGCTCGCGCGTGAGATAGGCGTTGGCGGCGTGCATCCGCTCCAGCGCATCGGCCAGCGTGGGATAGCGTTTGGGCAGGCGGGCGGACGCGTCGCGCTTCTTCGCAATCCAGTCGCGGCGGCGGGCGTGCCACGATTCCTCCGCCATTTTCTCCTGCACCTTGGGGCTTGGACCCAGCCCCTCGATTGCGACCAGACGCCGCATTGCATCGGGATACAGTCCGGCAAAGCGCGTCGCGATGTTGCCGCCCAGCGAATGCGCCACGATCGTCACCGGTTCCAGCTCGAGCTGGTGGACCAGCTGCGCAAGATCGTAGACATAGCTGGTCATCGGGTAATACCCGGTATTGGTCCATTCGCTGTCTCCATGCCCGCGCAGGTCGGGACAGATGACATGCCAGTCCGCGCGCAGCCGCTGCGCTGTCCAGTCCCAGCTTCGGCAGTGATCGCGCCCGCCATGCAGCAGGATCAGCGGCGGCGCGGTCTCGTTGCCCCAGTCGGCATAATGCAGCCGCGTGCGCTGGCTGATGAGGCTTTGCCAGGTGGGGCCGATCAGCTCCATGAATGGTTGCTCGTTCTGCAAGAAGGGGAAAGGGTTGTGAACCGCTACCGATAGGATAGGCTGCGAGACAACCCAAAAGACGCAAAAACCCAAAGGAGCCCGCCATGCCTGTAATCGACATTCCACAGCCTGAATTCATGGAAGACGAGGAGATTTCGATCTTCGCGGATGCCGTCGGCAAGTTCTATCAGAAACACGCGCCCGAAAAACGGGTGCTGAAATGGCGCGAGGACAAGCAGGTGGAGCGCGCCTTCTGGAACGAAGCGGGCGAGGCGGGTCTGCTGGGTGCCTCGGTGCCGGAAGAGTATGGCGGCCACGGCGGCGATTTCCGGCACGAGATGGTGGTGATCGACCAGCAGACCAAACACGGCGTGGAAGGTTTCGCCGCCAGCTTGCACAACACGATCATCCTGCCCTATCTGGTGCGGCATGGCACCGAAGAGCAGAAGAAGAAGTATCTGCCGCGGCTGGTGACCGGCGAGCTGGTCAGCGCAATTGCAATGTCCGAACCCGATGCCGGTTCGGACCTGCAGAGTATCACGACGACCGCGTTGAAAGACGGCAACGGCTACCGGCTCAACGGGTCCAAGACCTGGATTTCCAATGGCCAGACGGCGGATTTCATCATCGTTGTCGCCAAAACCGATCCCAGCGAAGGGCACAAGGGCATCTCGCTGCTGTTGCTGGAAACGGACGGGGCCGAGGGGTTCCAGCGGGGCAAGAAGCTCGACAAGGTAGGACTTGATGCACAAGACACCAGCGAGCTCTTCTTCGATAATGTCTTCATTCCCGCAGACAATGTCCTAGGCGGAGTGGAGAACAAAGGCTTCTACCAGCTGATGGGCGAGCTTCCGCAGGAGCGGCTGGTGATTGCGATGGGCGCGATGTCGGGCATCGAACGCGCGCTGGATGTGACGGTAGAATACGTGAAACAGCGCAAGGCGTTCGGCAAGACGATCTGGGATTTCCAGAATACGCAATTCGTGCTGGCCGACCTGAAAGCACGCGGCACGGCTGCGCGGGTGTTCGTGAACGATTGCATTGCCAAATTGCTCGACGGGAAGCTGGACGTATCGACCGCCAGCATGGCAAAATACTGGGTAACCGAGTTGCAAAGCGAGGTGGTCGACAAATGCCTGCAATTCCACGGCGGTGCTGGCTATATCAACGATTACGAGATCGCCCGCATGTACCGCGATACACGCGTTGCCCGCATCTATGGCGGATCGAACGAGATCATGAAGATGCTGATCGCACGCGGTATGTAGGGAACGCGGAAGGACCCATGTGGCTAGTCCTCAAAAGCGCGGTGCCCGACGATGCTCAGCCCGTAGCCTTCCAGCGCTACGAGAGACTGCTGGGAATTGGTGAGCAGTTCCATGTCCTGCACGCCGAGCTCGGCCAGGATTTGCGCGCCGACGCCGTAGTCGCGGAATTCTTCGATATCGGGTTTGGGTGCCGGACTTCCGGTTTCGCTACGTGCGCTACTGTGAGCCTGCGTCATGGCGCTCAGGTTGCGACCGCTGCTTTTGTTGATGACCACGATGACACCTGCGCCTTCGTTTGCAATTGTGGCCATCGAGCGTTCGAGCATGCCGCCACGCGCGCTTTCCTCGCCGAATACATCGTCGAACAAATTCAGCAGGTGCATCCGCACCAGGGTCGGCTTGGCGGAGTCGATGTGACCCAGCGTCAGCGCCAGCGTTTCATCGCCGGTTGCGGTGTTGTGATACGTCGCCGCATTCCATTTGCCGCCGAACCGGCTGGCGAAACGGCTTTCGGCTTTCTTTTCGACGATGTGGTCGTGGCTGCGGCGATAGGCGATGAGATCGCGGATGGTGCCGATCTTCAAATCGTGTTTTCGGGCGAAGGCGATGAGATCGTCCATCCGCGCCATCGTGCCGTCTTCGTTCATGATTTCGCATATCACGCCCGACGGGTTCAGGCCGGCGAGCCGCGAGATATCGACCGCCGCTTCGGTGTGTCCGGCACGCACCAGCACGCCGCCATCGCGGGCGATCAGCGGGAAGACATGACCCGGTGTCACGATATCGTCGCGCCCGCGTGTCGCGTCGATTGCCACGCTGATCGTGCGCGCCCGGTCGCCCGCGCTGATGCCGGTAGTCACACCCTCGCGCGCTTCGATGCTGGTGGTGAAAGCGGTTTCATGCCGCGTCCTATTGTTCTGGCTCATCGGTTCCAGACCAAGCTGCTGGCACCGGCGGCGTGTCATCGACAGGCAAATCAGCCCCCGGCCATGCGTTGCCATGAAATTGATGGCAGCGGGCGTCGCCATCTGAGCCGGAATGACCAGATCGCCCTCGTTCTCGCGATCCTCGTCATCGACCAACACGAACATCCGCCCATTGCGGGCTTCCTCAACAATTTCCTCCACCGTTGCCAGCACGGGACGGTCATCGTTGGCAGTCAAGAAAGCGTCAAGCTTTGCCAGCGTTTCCGCCGTCGGATTCCAGTGTTCCTCAGTACAATCGCGCAGCGAATTGGCATGAAGTCCGGCAGCGCGCGCAATCGCGGAACGGGACATGGCACGGGCATCGACCAGAGCACGGATACGGTTCTGTATAGAGAGTTCGGTCATGACAACAAATATCGAAACGATGATGTGATTCGTCAAGCAGGCATTCACATTGCAATGTGAATGCCTCTAGGGGTAACGCCTGTTCGCGCTTGAACGGCAGGACCGTTGGTTCTAGATAATACGCATGACCGCCGCGTCCTTCCACAATGCATCAAACACGCTTGCCGAACGCCTCCGTTTTGCCATGCGGCGATTGCCCGGGCCGGTTTCGCTCATCACCACGCACGACAGTGCCACTGACGGACCGGCAGGCATGGTGGCGTCCGCCGTCATTCCGGTTGCGATGGAGCCACCCTCCATGCTGGTCGCGGTAAACCGGCAGTCCGCCTGTCACGCTTCCATCGAGGACACGGGGCGGTTCTGTATCAATCTGTTGGGTACAGACCAGCGTGCTCTGGTGAAGCCATTTTCAACTCCGTCACTGCGCGCCCGGCGTTTTGCCGGAGCAGCCTGGAAGTTTGCCGATCGCATACCGTTCCTGCCGGTCGCGACCGCCAACCTTTTTTGCCGCGTGGAGAACACGCTGGTCCATGGCAGTCACGAACTGTTTGTCGGCGATGTTTACGATGTGCAACTGCGTGCCGAAGACACCGTGTCGGGCGATGTCGACCCGCTCGGATGGATGGAAGGCGGCTTTGCGCGTTTCGGCGCAATCGACTAGATAAACGGCATCACTTCGGGTCGAGCGCGTTACCGGGGGCCAACTCGCCGGTAGCGTAAAGATAGGCCGGATCGAAATCACCTGTCTTTTCCAGCAATGCGCGTGTGTTGCACACAAGCCTGCCCCGTTTGAAATCCGCAATGCCTTTGCGACGCAGTTCGCCCAGCGAACGGTTCATGTGGATCGATGTAGTACCACACATTTCGGCCAGGTCCGATTGCGTCAGGGGAGATGCAAAACCATCGGGTAACGCCAGCCCCACATGCTCCAGCCGCTGCCAGATTTCCGCCAGCAAATGCGCCGTCCGGCGACTGGCTTTCAACTGGTGCAATTTCAAAATCCATTGCCGATGGATCGCTGCATCTAGCAATGTCGAGAACCAGAATAGGCGCGAGAGGTGCGGTTCGGCGTCCATCATGGTGGAAAGCGCGGCATGGGAAACAATGCCGACCTTGACCGTGCCAATGGCCACCAGATTGTGATCCAGCCGCTTTAGCGCAAAACTGTGCAGGTCCATAAAATCGCCCGGTGTCTGCACACTGACGACGTATCTGTTGCCGTTTTCATCTATGGTGCGCACTGCGAACCCTTCGATCAGCATGGTCGAATATTCGCACATCGCGCCGCGTTTCAGAATGCGTTCGTCATCTTCAAAGGTTTCGACCCGCTCGACCAGCCCTTCCAGCACATTCTTCTCGCGCGCCGTCATCGCGTGGCGAAGCCGACCTGCAAGGAAGCGTCCGGTATTGGGAAATTCGGAAATGTCATTAGTCATGTGATATCGAACCGTCTGGCATGGCATCGGGTTCCGGTCGGAAAGCTTTGATTTTCCTAGTCTGCCGTAATGTCCGCGCCGTGGCATTTCAGCGATTCCCGCACGCGGGCCAACGCGCTTTCGACCGGATCGGGCTCTTCCATCAGCGCGAAGCTGCCGCTGACGACGTAGCTGCAATGGCCATGCACCCCGGCGATAAGCGAGCGGGCAAGGCGCGACAGGTCCGTTGCAGGTAGTCCAGTGCACGGTGCGGGAAGTACTGCGGAAATTTCGCGCTCGACCAAATCGGTCAGGCGGCTGCGCTCAACCAAGTCCGGTTCGCTAAGCGCGGATCCTTCGGGCAACCGGTGTTCGTAAATTGCCGCCCACAGACGCGGGTGCGCCTGCGCGAAACCGAAATACCCGCGTACCAGAGTTGCGATGCGGTCCTCCCCGCTTGTCGCAAGCGCGGCGGACAGATGATTAACCCACAGGCTGAAGGTGCGCGTATTGATGGCGAGTACGAAATTGTCGAGCGATCCGAACACGTTGTAGATTGTACCGACAGAATATCCCACACGCTTGGCCACCGCGCGTCCGGAAAAGCCAGACAAGCCCGTCTCCGACATCAACGTAAGTCCCTCCCCGATCAAAAGCGCACGCAGCTCGGCAGGGGTGTGATCGGAACGGCGGCCCATGCATCGGACCGCTAGCCGCAAAACTGAACACTGTCTATTTTCGTTATTGAACAGTGTTCAATTTAGGACTAGAGGCATGTGGCGCGATGCAGGAACTGGCGGAACCGGTATGACCGAACTGATACTCTTGTTTTTGGGCGTTGCCGTCGCCGTCCTGTGGCGGCGCCAGACCGCGATATTACAACAGATGCAGTTTCTGCGACTGCAACTGCCGATTGATCGACCTGCCACGGCCCAAACCGGGTGGGATGCCTCGACTTCGACGGCTGAGGACAAGCCGCAGGCAGTGCCAAATGAAGACCGCACACATAGTGCCGTTCCCGCCATGAGCACGTCCTTTGCCCCGATCGTGGCGAAACAACCGGCACCAGGCCGGAAGGGCGCGTCGAAGCGCACGCTGCCCAAATTCGAAACGCCGACCTTCAAACTGCCTAGCATCGATTTCGAGAACCTGTTCGGTCGGCTACTTCCAATCTGGGCGGGCGGCGTTGCACTGGCGGTCGCCGGTTTCTTCCTGGTGCGATATTCAATTGCCGCAGGTTTCTTCGGGCCGACCATCCGTGTCGCACTCGGCTTCGTCTTTGGCGCGGGGCTGATCGCTGCTGCCGAACTTGCGCATCGCAATGCCTTGCGCATTGCCGACCCGCGTGTGGGTCAAGTGCTGGCCGGTGCCGGTCTCGCCACGCTGTACGGCGCGTTCTATATGGCGGGCACGCGATACGACCTGGTTGGCACGGGCATCGCCTTTGCCGGCATGGCGGCGGCAACGGCAGCAGCCATTGGCCTGTCTTTCCGCTTCGGCTTGCCATCCGCGATCCTCGGCCTTGTCGGCGGGTTCGCTGCGCCGCTGCTGGTATCGAACGACGACCCCAATCTGGGGCTGCTGTCGCTTTATTTGGCGCTGGTGACGGCGGGGCTGAGCAAGGCCGGCGCGAACCAGGGACGCAGCTGGCTGGCGCTGGCAAGCCTCGCAGGCGGGCTAGGTTGGGGTGCGCTTATCCTGATATCGGGCATTACCGGCTTGACCGACATTGTCGTATTCGGTGGATATCTCGTGCTACTGGGCGCGGTCATCCCGGCTTTTACGCAGGGGCCGAATGTGTCGCCAATGCTGCGCGCAGGCATCGGCGCGGTCGCGGCAGCGCAGATGGCGGCGATGGTCGCGCTGTCGAGCTTCACTCCAATGGCATGGGCGCTTTACCTGTTGCTGGGCGCGGCATTGACCGGCCTTGCATGGCGCGATGCGCGCTTGCAAGAAGGCGCGGCGTTTGCCGGGCTGACGGGGCTTTTCCTGCTCGGCCTGTGGACCGGGTCGACGACCGGCGGCTTCCTGACGATTCTGGCGGCGATGGTTGCGCTCTTCATTGTCATACCTGCGATCCGGCTGGTGCGCGGCAATGATGCAGCGATAATACATGTGCAAGTGGCCGCGCTGGCGCTTGGTTTTGCAAGCGTCGGTGTTTTGCGGTTCATGGAAGAATGGTCCGGAATTGGCCTGGCGACCATGCCGCTCGCGGTCGCGGTGGTCCCATTAGCAGTGGTCTGGTACCGCTATCCTGACAATAACAGCCCATTCGGCTGGAAACGGTTACTGAACGCAGGTGCGGCGGCAATGCTGCTTGCGGCGGCTGCGGTATTGGCCGTGCCCGCATGGGCGGCACCAGTAGCGATCGCGCCGGTAGCGATGGGGCTGGTTGTGCTAGCATGGCGGCGGGACGAGCACGGCCTGCTCGGCCTATGCGTCGCCGCTGTCGCGGCCACCCTCATCGCCCTTGTTTACGGATTGCATTATATCGAGGCGGAGCGCCTGATGGAAACGGACGGCTGGCGCTGGAGCACCCCGTCGGTGCTGCGCTGGCTGGCGCTGCTTGCCCCGCCATTGATGCTGGCCCTGCGCAACAACACGCCTGCGAAACTGCGTGGTGCAATGGAAGCGCTGGCCGTTGTCGCTTTTTATGGACTGCTCGCGCAAGTCCTGTCGGCGCTGGTGCTGCCGTGGGCGATGGTTGCACTGATCGTCGCCTTGCTCCTATCGATATCGGAAGGGACCGGAAGGTTCTCCGCAACCATCAGTGCGGCGGCATTGGCAGGTGCTTGGGCATTGGTGCCGTTGGTGGACTGGTTCGCCTTCGCGGTGAAAAGCCTCGCAGGCGCGCCGATGCTTACATCCGCCACGATAAACGCAGGCGATGCCTTTTTGCGGATCATGCCATTCGGTGCGGCATTGGTCGGCGTGGCGTGGCAGCGCAGGGCGCAGGGCGGGACGTGGCCGTTACTAACAGCTTCCGCACTCGCAACACTTACTGTCGGTGCACATATCGTCTTCAAACAGGTCTTCGCAATCGAAAGCGCGGCGGCGTTTGTGACCTATGGGCTGGCGGAGCGGACCGTGTGGCAGGCTATCCTGCTCGCCGGAGCCGTAGCTGCATTGCGCATCCCGCAGGATTCTAACAGGCTGGCGACTGTTCTTGCCGCGACTGCGCTGGCGCATTTCACGCTGTATGGGCTGTGGTGGCACAATCCGTTGACATCGGCGCAGGCAGTCGGCTTACCCGTCGGCGCAAACCTGCTGACCGCAAGCTACGCTGTGGGGTTCGGGGCGTTGTATGTTCTACGGGTCAGGTTAGCCCAAACCGACCGCGTCCGCCGTGCGCTGGATGGCGGCACCATGCTGCTCGCGACGCTTTTTGCGCTTTCGGCGCTGCGTCATGTATTTGCCGGAACCATCCTGCTGGAACCACCCGTCGGCCAGACCGAAGACCTGCTGCGTTCGCTGCTCGGCATCGTGATGGCCGTCGGCTTCCTGCTATGGAGCAGTCGTGCGAAAGGTCGCGGCGACACTGGCCGGACATGGCGCATCGGTTCGCTGGTGCTGATGTTGCTAGCGGTGCTGAAGGTATTCCTGTTCGACGCCGCCGGGCTTGAGGGGCTGATGCGGGTCGCGTCGTTCATGGCGCTGGGCTTCAGCCTCATCGGTATCGGCTGGTTCTACACCCGCCAGCTTGCGGCATCAAAACCGCCGCCCGAAACGGCAGTCTGACGGATGCCGGTCAGAACTGGGCGGACAATGACAAGGAAAAGCTCTGGCCGACGTCGAACGTGTTGATCTCGATCCGGTTCGCGCCGTTTTCCTGGAATTCGAAATTATCGCGACCGGTAAGATTGCGGGCTTCGAACTTGAGCTCGAGGTCGGTACCACCAACCGTAAGGCCCTGACGCGCGACGAAATCGAGCCGGAAGCCGGGGTCTTCCACAATATCGGGAAGGCTGGCGGTACCGCGGCTGGTCACACGCTCGCTCGCATAGGAAGCCAGGAGGGTGAACTGCTGGAGCGAGTCGACGTTTTCCAAGCCGATCTGCACGTTAGCAAGGTGATCGGACTGTCCGGTCAGGGATACGCCGTCACGGAAGAAGTTGGTCGCGGCCTGTTCCGCGAAGGGGAAGACCTGTGCCACATCGTCAGCGCCGACCTGTAATTCCGAATTGGTGAAGGTGTAATTTACCAGCGCCAGAATGCGCTTGTTTTCCCACCAGCCGCCCCAATCGAGCAGATCGTAGCCGTACTGGACATCGAATTCCGCGCCAAAAAGCTGCGCTTTGGGCGCATTGGCGAAACCGGATATCTGCACGTTGTCGGAAAAGCTGGAGAACACTTCGATCGGGTTGTCGATCTCCTTGTAGAACCCAGCGAGCGAGATGCGGTTGCCGCGCCCGAAATAATATTCGGCCCGCGCCTCGGCATTGATCAGCTCGCTGTCGACCAGGTTCGGGTTACCGTTGAACTGGCGGTTGTTTTCCGGGTTGAAATAGGTCTGGAAAATCAATTCGCGGAACTGCGGCCGTGCGATCGTTTTCGAGGCGTTGACGCGGAATTGCAATTCCGGGGTCGCTTCCCAGGTAATCGTGGCGGCAGGCAGGAAGTAATCGTTCGCCAGGAACGTGGAGCTGGCCGAATTGGTGGGGGTGGCGAACACCTCGACCGGGCTGACAGTCTGTTCGGCATCTTCATAGCGCACACCGATATCGATCAGCACCCCAAGCGTCGGTTCGATCAGTCCCTTGATATAGGCGCCATGTGTCGTCAGCGTGGCGTCGAAGGCCGGGTCAGCCTGCGTGCTTTCGATGAGACCGATATCATAGAAATCGATAATCGCATCGCCGAGCAGCAGGTCGGGACGCAACGCGCCGACGCCGTCGGGAAAGCTGGTATCGGCATTGATCAGGAATTCACGACGGGTCGAGAAACGGTCGGTGTCGGTATAGGCATAGCCGACTGACAGCCGAATGCCATCGATCAGCGGATAGCTGATATCGATCCCGCCGAAATACTGGTCTTCTTCAAGGTCCGAAAACGCGACGGACGCGCTACCGGTCTGGCGATCAAGCACGTTGAGGAAGCGGTCACCAAGCGGATCGTTGGCGTTGTTCGTGCGCACATAGGTGAAATTGTATTCGTAGGGTGCTTCGCGCTGTGTGCGCGCAAACCCGCCACGCAAATCGATATCGAGCTCTCCGAATTCCAGTTCGCCCACCAGCTGCGTGTCGAAGAGCTGGCGTTCGAACCAGGCGGTGTCCTGCTGGAATTCGCTGTCATCGTCCTGGAAGTCTTCGCCGATCGACAGACGCGATTGCTTAAGCGAGTCACGGATGAAGACATTGGTGAAGCGGAAGCGGTGGTCACCTACTTCCAGCCCCAGACCGAGGAGGCCGTTCACCAGAATGCGGTTGTCAGTCACGAAATCCCGGAAATCGGTGTCGAGATCGAGTTCGGCGTTGACCGCCGTCTGCGATATGATCGAGCGATTACGCCATTTGTTGGATAGGGAAGCGGTTGCGATCACGCCAAGACGGGCTGCGCCGATATCGAACGAGTCGCCCGCGGTAAAGCCACCGGAGAAGTTGGCGGGCAGTTCATCGATGTTCTGGGTCAACACCAGATTGGGATTACCCAGTTGGCGCAGGATGGCCTGCTGGTCCACGCCGGGATCAGACAGGCGGTCGCCGCTGGCGAAAAAACTTTGCAAGGCAGGGGGGATATCCCGCGTGCCATCGTCGAAACCGGTAAAATCGCTGTCCGATCCGAAATAGTCGATGCCGCGCTGGAACGTGGTCTGTTCGTCGCCACTGATGCTGCCGCTGATCCTGAAGAAGCGTTCGTCCGGCACGGCGCGCGTGGTCAGGTTGATGACGCCGCCACCGAACTCGCCGGGAAAGTTGACCGAATAGGTTTTCTGCACCAGCGAGCTGGCGACAATACTGGTGGGGAAGATATCGAGCGGCACCACCCTGCTGAGCGGTTGGGGCGAGGGCAGGGGCAGCCCGTTCAACAGCGCCAGCGAATACCGGTCGCCAAGGCCGCGAACGAAGACAAAGCCCTGTCCCTGTACCGACAGACCCGTCACACGGCCCAGCGCGCCTGCGATGTCGCCTTCGCCGGTGCGTGCGATCTGTTCGCTCGTAAGGACCGAAACGACTTGCGTCGAGCTGCGCGTTACGTCGCGATTACGGCGACCGGTTACGATGATCTCGCCGCCGGGAATGGAGATCTCCGGCTGCTCGAACGCATCTTCCTGGTCGGTGTTATCAACACCCGTCACCTGATCGGCGAGATTTTCGGCATCCTGCCGGGCCGTTTCGTCAGTGGGTGAACCCTCTGCGCCTGTCCCTGTGCTTTGTGCCGATGCAACGCCTGGAATGGTGAGCGCAGTGCTAAGCAGAAGCAGTCCCGTTAACCGCTTGCCGATGGACATGGCCGAAGATCCCTTTTTTAGCAAATACCGTGCAGATGTTCGTCCGACAGGTTCGGGACGACTATGGTGTGCCGCGACCGAGTGCGCAGGCCGGAAGGCTGCGCACTCGGTCGCGACAATGCTTACGAGTAGACAGGAAGCGTCAGGCACGATCCGGTGTTGTTGCCGAAGGTGATCGCCGCGCTATCGCAGGTCCAGCCTTCGAACCGGGTATCTCCTGCCTGCGCAGCACCCACGAAATCGGCATCGTCGAAGAATGTGGACAGGGCAGTCGGGTCAAATGCGACCAGCGCGTCTTCATTGGCACCGTTGATGTAGGTCATCGTCAGCGTATTGGTGAAGTCCTTGTTGTTGTTCGTACCCGCATCGAAAATCGCTTCGGCCTGCGCGGCCGTCACACCGCCGCTACCGTTGCGGAAATCAGTAGCGCAATCGAGGGCAACCGATTCGAATCGCGGTGGGCCAACATCGTCGAGACCGGCGTTCGCCGCCCGAGTGGTCTCGGGAAGGTCGATGCGGATGCAGGGCGTGCCTTGCGAAGCGTCAACGACTATGGTGTTCAACAGCGCGTAATCGGTGCCGCCGCGGATACGAATGGCCTGGTCGTTGGTGCGACGCTGGATGAAGGTCGCGTTCGATATCCGCGTATTCTGACGCGGGGTCTGGTCTTCGAGTCCGTTGTTGGAATCGGCCTCGATAATGCCGTCGCCCACTTCGTTGCGCTGCGCTACCACGACATATTGCAGGTTGGCCTTGACGCCAGTGTCGGTATCGATGGAATCGTCTTCCGCCCCGACAACGACCAAGCCCTTCATATTGACCCGGCCACCGAAGAATTCGACACCGTCGTCCGAGCTGTTGTAGCTCATGATGTTGTTTAGCGTGGTGCCGCTGCCGCTGCCACCAGTGGTGAGCGATTGCAATTCGTTATCGCCCGAAAGGACGAAGCCAGAATAGCGGATTTGCACGAATTCCATTGTGCCGGAACTGTCGTCAGCGGTGGCGCCGCCGAAGATCGCGGGCTGCGCCGCCCCTTCGACCTGGCGTTCGCAGTTAACCGTACCAGGCGTCGCGCCGGGTGCGATACAGTCAGTAACGGGGGCACGCCCTGACAGGACGATGCCGCCCCACTGGCCGGAGGAGTTGGCATTGATGAACGATCCGCCGATGACGTTGTCGCGGCTGGTAAAGATGATCGGGCGATCGGCGGTGCCCACGGCGGAAATCTCGTTCCCGCGATTAACGTTCAGGAAGGACGAGCCCGACGCGTAGACGATGACGCCCGGTTCGATGGACAGCGTTACATCGGTGTCGTCCAGGCCATCGCTGTCATCGGGCGTTGGTCCCCCGTCGGTGCCGACATCGACGCGGCCGGAAAGCCGATACAGTACGCCCTGAATATAAGGGAGCGTGCTGTCCGAAGTGAAACGGGCGGGCAATGCGCATACCCGGTATTCCCCGGTGTCGCCGGTGATCGTGCCTTCATCGACAAGTCCGCCGGTATTGTTCGAGATGGTCGGACAGCCACCCGCCGGCGTGACCAGCGTCCCGCCCGTCGGGGTCGGCGTGGGCGTCGACGTCGGCGTCGGGGTAGGATTGTTGATGATGACGTTTCCGCCGGTTCCTGGCGAAGCGATCTCGTCTGCGCCACAACCGGCTAGTGCCAGCATGCTGCAACCGAGTACGAGCGATCGGGTCATAGTTTTCACAGGCGCAATCCCATCCATTACAAAGCGGAGAATCAGGTTCGAATGATGTCTTCGATGGGCCGCAGCTACGGGCGGGTTGTGACGGTTTGTTTGCAACGCCGAATGTAATATTTCTGCCTTCCAAGCGACTTTGTAATGAAACATCTAATCCGATATCCGCCGATAAGCCATTGTTAATAGGTGTCCTTATTCTCTTTACGACAGATTTAAGTCAATATGACATTTATGTTGCAAGCTAACGATCATGCGCGTAGGACCGTGGCATCAGGAGAGAGAAAATGATGCTTAGCGTTTTGGCTTTGATAACCGTGTCGCTCGCGGCTCCCGCAGTTCCGGCAGGCGATCCGGCTGGATATCTGGATGTCGCAACGGGGCAAAACGTCGCCTTGATCGAAAGTGTCGACACTGCCGCCGCACTTCAGGCGGACGACCCTGCGGTACTTATCAATCTAGGTGTCGCATATGCTCGCGAAGGCGATGACCGGCTGGCCGCAGTTCTGTTTGAAGCAGCCATGGCATCCGCCAATCGGTGCGAGCTGGAGACAGCGAATGGCGATTGGGTAGACTCGCGCCAACTTGCGCGGCGTGCGCTCCAAAAGCTGGCGCAGGGCGCCTTCGTCACGACGGAGGAGAGTCTTGCGATTGCAGGGGCCAACCCCTCACGCTGAGTTTCGCGCGCGGCTGTCTCGCGTTTCGCGCAGCGGCAGACCATTCCGATTTCGCGCGGTGCATCGACCGACAAAGTTACGCCCCTAAATGGGATGATTGGCGGTATTCCGAAGCAGGATCGCATGGTGCTGGTTAAAGACGCGCCAGAGCTGCGCCTGCTGGCCGGCGGGTTAAGATAGTTATGGGCCGAGCTGGATCGGGCGGGATCGGGCAAACGCGGCATCACGTAGATTGCGCGCAGCAGCGAACTGGCATGAGTCAGTCCGGCCTTTCGCTTCCCGCGATGTTCGGCTAATTGCCGGCACCGGCCCATGACCAGTCCCGCACCCAATCCGCATGTCGCCCCGTTCGATGACGATGATGTACCGGATGAGGGATCGCCGGACCACTACATCAATCGCGAGCTGAGTTGGCTGGCCTTTAACGCCCGCGTGCTGGCCGAGGCTGGCAATCCGGAATACCCGCTACTCGAACGGCTTCGTTTCCTGTCGATTTCCGGTAGCAACCTCGATGAATTCATGATGATCCGCGTTGCCGGGCTGGTCGGTCAGGTGCAGCGCGGCATCGAGCGGCAATCCATCGACGGTCTCAGCCCATCGCAACAGCTCACGGCGATCCGGCAAGCGGTGCGCGACCTGAACGAACGCCAGCGCACGGCATGGGAGGCGCTGCGTCCGTTGCTGGGCGAGGAAGGCATCACCATCGCCGACCATGCTCGCATCGCGCTGGATGCGCATGCCGCGCTAAAGACTTATTTCCTCGACGAGATCGTACCGGTGCTGACCCCGCAGGCGCTCGATCCGGCGCACCCGTTTCCCTTTGTTTCCAACGAAGGCACGGCGTTGCTGTTCACGCTGGAGCGGGAAAGCGACGGTGCGCAGGTGGTGGAGATGGTTCTGGTGCCGTCCGCCCTGCCGCGCTGGGTCCGCGTTCCGGGCGCGGCTGCGGCCTATATCAGTATCGAACGGCTGATCTGTCGGTTTGCGGAGCATATGTTTCCGGGATTCAATGTGCTGGGCGACGGTGCGTTCCGCGTGCTGCGCGACAGCGATATCGAAATCGAGGAAGAAGCCGAAGACCTCGTGCGCACCTTCCGCAGCGCCATCCAGCGAAGGCGGCGCGGGCAGGTCATCCAGCTGGAACTGGAAAACGATTTCGATCCGGTGGCGCGTGAAACCCTGCTCGACCACATGGCGTCCGAAGAAACCACAATCATCGAAACCGATGCGCTGATCGGGGTTGCGGGCCTTGCCGATATCGTGGCCGAGGACCGGCCCGACCTGAAATTCCCCGGCTACACGCCGCGCTATCCCGAACGGGTGCGCGAACACGATGGCGATTGCTTTGCCGCAATCCGCGAGAAGGACATCGTGATCCACCACCCTTACGAAAGTTTTGAGGTGGTGGTCGATTTCCTGCGGCAAGCGGCGGACGATCCCGATGTCGTCGCCATCAAGCAGACGCTCTATCGTGCGGGCAACCAGTCCAACGTCATCACGGCGCTGATCGCGGCGGCGGAGGCAGGCAAGTCTGTAACTGCCGTGGTCGAGCTGAAGGCGCGGTTCGACGAGGAGCAGAACCTGATCTGGGCAGCCAAGCTGGAGCGGGTCGGGGTGCAGGTCATCTACGGCTTCGTGGACTGGAAAACCCACGCCAAGGTTTCGATGGTGGTCCGCCGCGAAGGCGACCGGTTCAGCACCTACTGCCATTTCGGCACGGGCAATTATCACCCCGTCACCACAAAGATTTACACCGACCTGAGCTATTTCACCGCCGACCCCAAGCTGGGCCGCGATGCCTCGCGCATGTTCAACTTCGTCACCGGCTATGTCGAGCCGCGCAAGACCGGCCAACTGGCCATATCGCCCATCGGCCTGCGCGAAAAAATCTACAGCCGCATCGCAACCGAGATCGACAATGCGAAGGCGGGCAAACCGGCAGCGATTTGGGCCAAGCTCAACTCGCTGACCGATCGCGGAGTAATCGACCAGCTTTATGCCGCCAGCCAGGCAGGCGTGGAGATACAGTTGGTCATTCGCGGCATCTGCTGCCTGCGTTCGGGCATCGAAGGGCTGTCCGAAAACATCCGCATCAAATCCATCATCGGCCGGTTTCTGGAACACAGCCGCATTTGGGCGTTTGCGAACGGGGCCGAAATGCCCGGCAGCAAGGCGAAAGTCTACATCACTTCCGCCGATGCCATGTCGCGCAATCTAAACCGGCGGGTGGAAGTGATGGTACCGCTGCGCAATCGCACCGTGCACAACCAGGTGTTGCAGCAGGTGCTGCTCGCCAACCTGCTGGACACCGAACAAAGCTGGGAACAGCAGCCGGACGGCAGCTATGCGCGGATGGAGCCGGGCGAGAAGCCGTTCAACTGCCACCGCTATTTCATGACCAACCCTTCGCTGTCCGGACGCGGTGGTGCGCTGGAGGCAGGCGGAGTGCCCCGGCTGGCGCTGCGACAGAAGCGCGACGCATGACGGCGGCGAGCGCATCGGCCGGTACTGTAGTGCGCTCCAGCCACAACGGCACGCTGATCGGCGACTTTTCCGGCGACCGCATCAGGCGCGCCATAATCGATATCGGGTCCAACACGGTGCGGCTGGTGCTGTATGGCGGTTCGGCCCGCGCGCCGGTGGTTCTGTTCAATGAAAAGGTTACGGCGCGGCTTGGTCGCGATGTCGGCACCACCGGTCTGTTGGCGGATGAGGCGGTGGCGCTGGCGATGCGCGGGCTGGAGCGATACGCGCTGCTGCTGGCCGGGCTGGACGTGCCGCAAGTCGATGTCGTCGCCACCGCCGCCGTGCGCGAAGCGGCAAACGGCCCCGCATTTCTCGATGCCGTGACCGCGCTTGGCTTCGCACCGCGCCTGCTGTCGGGTGAGGATGAAGCGCGCACCAGCGCATCTGGTGTGCTCGGCGCATTTCCGGGTGCCGAAGGGATTGTGGGGGATCTTGGCGGCGGCAGTCTGGAACTGGTCGAGATCGGGTCGGGCACATGCGGCACAGGTGTCAGCCTGCCGCTTGGCACGCTGCGCCTTGGCGAGCTGCTGGAGGAAGACGGCGGCGGCGGGAAGAAAACCGGCCGCAAACGATTGGCGAAAATCATCGCCAAAGGTGCCAATGGCATGGCGGAAGGTCAGACGCTTTACCTCGTCGGCGGTACGCTGCGCGCAATGGCGGTCTATGCCATGCATGCGAACAATTATCCGCTGACGGATCCGCATGGTTTCTGCATTCCGGGTAGCGACGCGACTGCGTTTACAGACGAAATCGCCGCTTGCGACGATGAAACCTTGCGCGCCATTCCCCGCATTTCGACCATGCGTGCGCAAAAGCTGCCGCTGGCCGCGCAACTGCTCGGCGCTTTGGTCGACCGGCTAAAGCCTAACCGCATCGTCTTTTCATCATGGGGCTTGCGCGAAGGGCTGCATTTCTCGCAACTTCCGCAGAGCGTTCAGCGCAGCGACCCGCTATTGGCGGGTGTCGGCACTTTCGCCGAGACGCGGGGCTGCCCACCGCTGCTGGCTACGCGAATGGCGGCATGGACCGCGCGCGTTACACCGCCGGGGGAGTATGGTTCGGAACGGTTGCGGCTGGCGGCGACCATGCTGTCGCTGTCCGCGATGCAGGTCGAACCCAACATGCGGATACCGTTCGGCATCGAATGGGCGCTGCACAAGCGCTGGCTGTCGGTGTCGCCCGAAGAGCGTGCGATGCTGGCCGCGACAGTTTCGGCGAACGGCAATCGCTGTTCGCTGCCCGATGAATTGCATGCGCTAGCAGATGGGGACGCGCTGGAAACGGCAATCTGCTGGGGCCTCGCGATCCGCCTGGGCCGCCGTCTGGGTGCCCGCGCGCGTGGTGTCTTCGCCGTCAGCAGCCTAATGCGCGAAGGGGCGGCATTGGTGTTGTCCATCGAAGAGGACAGCGCGGCGCTCTATGGCTTGTCCAACGAAAAGGATCTGAACCTACTGGCGGACCGGCTCGGACTGGAACCGGAAGTTCGCGTGGTGGATACGCTCGCCGATGCTGGCGATACTTAGCGCGCGGGCAGGCGCACCTTGCGTGACCTGCAAAGCCCGCTAGACAAACACCGCTGGTGCGCGCCCGTAGCTCATCTGGATAGAGCGCGAGACTTCTAATCTTGAGGCAGCAGGTTCGAGTCCTGCCGGGCGCGCCAGCTGCCGCTGGTTACTGCCGTTTGGCGCTGTCCAGCCGTTCGCCGGTGACGGGGTATCCGGCATCGTCGGGGATACGCAGCCATCGTCCGTCGTCTTCGTCGGACAGGAACGGCACGATGGTGCGTGCCGGATAGCGTTCGCTGTCTAACCGCGCCGCATCGAAGTCACTGAAGCAGGCAAGCCGTTCGAGGTTGCGGCGAGTCGGAAAGATGACCGAGATTTCGCGTCGCTCCGCCATATCCAGCGCGCCTTGCGCCGTCGTCCAGAAGGCGTGGGTGTTCTCGGTCTTGTCCACCGCGATATCTACCGCTCCGGTGCCGAGATCGGCAAGATAGAAGCGCGTATCGAATACTCGTGTCAGCTTCTCGCCCTGGGGAAACCAGCGGGCAAAGGGAAGCAGACGTTCCAGATCCAGCGTCCAGCCCATCGCCTCCAGCACTGGGCCGAGGGCGCCGGTATCGGCCAGCTTTTGCCGGGCCTGTATCGCATTTTCGACGGACACCGGTTCGCGCACCGCGATAACGAGGCCAGTTTCCTCCAGCGTTTCGCGCATGGCGGCGATGCGGTGCGCGACCTCATCAATTGGGAGCGCACTGTCCAGTTGCGACGCCAGCGTCCGGTCCGCCTCGTCGACCCGTCCGCCCGGAAACACCGCAGCCCCGCCAGCGAAACGCAGCGCCTTGGATCGCACCACCATCAGCAGTTCCGGTGCGCCACCATCGGCTCCCCGCCGGAATATCACAACGGTCGCAGCAGCAATGCCGGAGGGGGTTTTGTATGGCGAGGTCATGCAGGTGTGGTGGCGGAGCGGCCAGGTTTAGACAAGCGGGTCGACCGGACCGGGTGTCGGCGAATTTGACACAAATAGAGAAAGCCAAGGTTTCGGTAACCATCGGGATCGGCAGTTCCAGCGACTTCGCGGAAACTGGCACGGCAACTGCATAAAATAAGACAATCGACTGGTCCTCGATAACAGGTGCAGCCCCTGGTCTCCCCGGCAGCACCGACCCGAAACAAGAAGGCCCGGCTCGCACCTTGCGAACCGGGCCTTTCTTCACAGCAGCAATCGATGCCTCAGTCGGCCTTGGCGACAGCCTTTTCGGTCATCAGCGTCTGCAATTCGCCCGCCTCGAACATCTCCATCATAATGTCGCTGCCGCCGACGAATTCTCCCTTCACGTAAAGCTGCGGGATGGTCGGCCATTCGGAATAGGCCTTGATGCCCTGCCGGATTTCCATGTCCTGCAATACGTCGACGCTTTCATATTTCACGCCGCAATGGTCGAGGATGGCGACGGCCTTGCTGGAAAACCCGCATTGCGGGAACAGCGGCGTGCCCTTCATGAAAAGGACGACGTCGTTGTCGCCGACGACGCCGGAGATGCGGGTATTGGTATCGGACATGCGCGGTGCGGGCCTTTTCGTTTTTGTTACGAACCGGACGTGGGGGCTTGCGTGGTGAGTTGCAAGGCATGCAGCACACCGCCCATGTTTCCGTCCAGCGCTGCATAAACCATCTTGTGCTGCGCAACGCGCGATTTCCCGGCGAATTGCGGAGCGGTTACCAGCGCCGCCCAATGGTCGTTGTCGCCGGCAAGATCGCGCATTTCCACGGTTGCGCCGGGCAGGGCGGTGGTGATCATCGTCTCGATTTCGGTCGCGCTCATCGGCATCGGATCAGCTCTCGCTCATCAGTTGGCGGCGCGCTTCGACGGCCTTTGCCTCCAGAGCAACGCGCACCCCGGCCTGGTCGATTTCGACTCCGGCTGCGGTGAGGTCGCCGAGCACCTTGCGGATCACGTCCTCGTCGCCCGCTTCCTCGAAGTCGGCCTGCACCACCGCCTTGGCGTAGGCATCGGTCTCTTCGGGCGTCAGGTCCATCTTCTCCGCTGCCCAATGGCCCAGCAGGCGGTTGCGGCGGGCGGCGACGCGAAAGGCGTTTTCCTCGTCGAACGCCATCTTGGCCTCTTCGCCACGCTCGCGGTCCTTGAAATCGGTCATGGGGCTTGTCCTGAATAGGGTTTGAAAGTTTAGGGAAGTTTAGGCCAACACCGGATTTCGGCAAGCCCGAGCTTGATCCCCCGGCCTTAATCCATCGTCACGACCAGCTTGCCGACAGCCTTGCGGCTTTCCAGCTTCGCAATCGCATCACCGCCGCGCTCAAGAGAAAAGGTCTCTGAAATCAGGGGGTTAATCTTGCCCGCCTCCATCAGGGCGAACAATTCGGCGACCTGATCCTGAAACTTCTGCGGCTCGCGCGCAGTGAAGGCACCCCAGAACACGCCCGCGATATCGCAGCTTTTCAGCAGCGTAAGGTTGAGCGGCATTTTCGCGATACCGGCAGGGAAGCCGACGACCAGGAAACGGCCCTCCCATGCTATCGCGCGCAGGGCGGGTTCGGAATACTGGCCGCCGACGATGTCGTACACGATGTTCGCACCGTCCGGTCCGCAGGCATCCTTGAAGGCGGTTGTCAGCGCCTTGGCGGCGGCCTTGTCCATCTCGCCCCTGGGGTAGATAACCACTTCGTCGGCCCCGGCCGTGCGTGCGACTTCGCCCTTTTCCTCGCTGGACACAGCGGCCACCACACGTGCGCCGAACGCCTTGGACAATTCGATGGCGGACAGGCCGACACCGCCTGCTGCGCCCAGTATCAGCACCGTATCGCCGGTCTTGATATGGCCCCGATCCTTCAGCCCGTGAATGGTGGTGCCATAAGTGAGTAACAGCGATGCCGCCTTCTCAAAAGCCACGCTATCGGGGATGGGAAACACCTTTTGCGCCGACACCGCAATCTGTTCCGACAGCCCGCCATGCCCGACGCCGGACATCACCCGGTCGCCTACGGCAAACCCATCAACACCCTCGCCGATGCCGGATATGATACCGGCCACTTCGCCACCCGGCGCAAAGGGGCGCTCCGGCCTGAACTGGTAAAGGTCGCGGATGATGAGCGTATCGGGAAAGTTGATGGCGCAGGCGCGCACATCGATCACCACCTCGCCAGCGCCTGCAACGGGTGCCTCAATATCGTCCAGCACCAGCGTTTCCGGGCCGCCAACAGCGTGGCTGCGTAGGGTCTTCATCGGCCAGTCTCCATTGGTGCAGTCTCAATTGCAGTAGGCGCGAGCCACGGCATATTGCGCGCCTGGCGTGCTTCATAGGCGTCTATCGCTTCGCCGCGATCCAGCGTCAGCGCGACCTCGTCCAGCCCGTTCAGCAGGCAATGCTTGCGATAGGGATCGATCTCGAAAGTAAATCGGTCCTGATACGGGGTCATCACCGTCTGGGATTCCAGATCAATGGATACGGGATGGGTCAGCGCCACCTCCATCAGGCTGTCGATCTGCGCTTGCGGCAGGGCGACGGCAAGGATGCCGTTCTTGAATGCATTGCCCGCAAATATATCCGAGAAAGAAGGCGCGATCACCGCGCGGATGCCCATGTCGAGCAGTGCCCATGCGGCATGTTCGCGGCTGGACCCGCAGCCGAAATTATCGCCCGCGATCAGGATCGGCGCGCCTGCATTGGCGGGATCGTCAAACACATTGCCCGGCTTCGCGCGCACCGTTTCGAACGCGCCGTCCGCCAGCCCCTTGCGCGTGATCGTCTTCAGCCAACGCGCCGGGATGATGACATCGGTGTCCACATTCGCCGCCCCATAGGGAATGGCGCGACCCTCTATCTGCGCGACGGGTTCCATCAATCGGTCTCGGGCGGTTCGCCGGACGGGATCGGGCCAGGTTGCTTCGGCCCGGTATCCGCCTTGCGCTTCGTCACATACAGCAATGCTGCTGCGATGGCGGCAGAACCGATGGCGCCTGCGGCCATCGCCGCTTTTCCGGTGAAAGTCTTTGTCATGGCCTTCCAATGCGCTGCTTGGCGGAAGGTGCCAATACCAGTGCGCGAAAGAGTGCATCAATTTCGGTCAAAGGAAGACGTTTTCACCCAGCAGTCCTGTCGCGCAACGCTTACCCGGTATGGTGTCGCCTTGCCAGTTCCGTCCGTCGAGAGTGCGGACCTCGATACCAGCAATGTCGGCGGGCGTGAAAATACGCATATTCACACCGGTCAGGCCGTCGGAATAATGTTCGGTGCGCTGCCAGTGCGTCGTGGTGCCACAATGCGCGCAGAACCGCATCCGAACCGCCGGTTCACGTTTGTCGACGCGGCGATAGGCGCTTGTTTCGCCGGTGACGCGCACTTCGGTCTCATCGAAATAACCCCATGCGCCGCCGGATTTCCAGCACAGCGAGCAGTCGCAAAGATTAATGTAATCAGGAGCCTCGGCCAGCGTGACCGTAACGCGACTGCAATGGCATGATCCGGTCATGGTTTCCTCGTTTTCACAGTCATAATTCGCGCACATCGGTCAGCCGGCCGGTCACCGCCGCCGCTGCCGCCATTGCCGGACTCATCAGGTGGGTGCGTGCGCCCGGACCCTGCCGCCCCACGAAATTGCGGTTGGAAGTGGAGGCACAGCGGCTGCCCGGCGCGACCTTGTCGGGGTTCATGCCGAGGCAGGCCGAGCAGCCCGGCTCGCGCCATTCCAGCCCTGCATCGCGAAATACCGTGTCCAGCCCCTCCGCCTCCGCCTGTCGTTTCACCAGCCCCGATCCAGGCACCACGATACCCCATGCGATGCTGTCGGCGATGCGCCGCCCGCGCAGCACGTCGGCGGCGGCGCGCAGGTCTTCGATACGGCTGTTGGTGCAGCTGCCAATGAACACGCTCTGGATCGCCACATCGGTCATCTTCTGTCCGGCGTGCAGGCCCATATACTCCAGGCTAGCGCGGGCGGCGTCCTGTTTGGCGGGGCTGGCGAAGCTATCGGGTGCGGGGATGGTGCCGCCGATGGGTGCGGTGTCTTCGGGGCTGGTGCCCCAGGTGACGGTCGGTTCGACAGCGGCGGCATCGAAGCGGACGGTCCTGTCGAAGACTGCATCTTCGTCCGAATAAAGCGTGCGCCACCAATCTACGGCGGCGTCCCAGTCCGTCCCCTGCGGCGCGTAGGGGCGGCCTTTCAGATAGGCGAACACGGCATCGTCGGGCGCGATCAGGCCTGCGCGCGCGCCGGCCTCGATGCTCATATTGCATACGGTCAGACGCGCTTCGACGCTCATTTGGGCGAACACCGCCCCGCGATATTCAATAACATGGCCATTGCCGCCTGCCGTGCCGATGGCGCCGATAATGTGCAGGATCAGGTCCTTGGCGGTGATGCCCGGACCCAGCGCGCCATCGACTACCACCTGCATCGTCTTCGAGCGGCGCAGTTGCAGCGTCTGCGTTGCCAGCACATGCTCGACTTCGCTGGTGCCGATGCCGAACGCCAGTGCGCCGATGCCGCCATGCGCGGCGGTGTGCGAATCGCCGCAGACAATTGTGGTGCCGGGCAGCGAGAAGCCCTGCTCGGGGCCGACGACGTGGACGATACCCTGTTCCGCCGCCGTCGCCTCGATATAGCGGATGCCGTGGGCGGGTGCGTTTATCTCCAGCGCGGCCAGCTGCGCGGCGCTTTGCGCGTCCTCGACCGCAATCGGCGCCCCGTCCGCCGTGCGGCGCGGTGTGGTCGGCACGTTATGGTCAGGCACGGCCAGCGTCAGGTCGGGCCGCCGCACGGGCCGTCCGGCCAGCGCCAGCGCTTCGAACGCCTGCGGACTGGTGACTTCGTGGACCAGGTGCCGGTCGATAAACAGGATGCTGGTGCCGTCCGGCCGCGTTTCGACGACATGTGCGTCCCAGATCTTGTCGTATAATGTGCGCGGTTTGCTGGCCATCCGGCGGGTCTAAGGGTGTTGCCCAAAACCGACAAGCGAGGAAAACCTTGTCCCGACCCGCAGCTTTGTTTCGCGAGGGGGCGCAATGCGTCATGGTATCGCAAGGATTGCGGTGCTAACTGACACGCATGTCAGCCAAATCATTCTCCCACCCGGTGCGGGTCGTGCCCGCCGATATCGATTTCATGGGGCACGTAAACAATGCGCGCTACCTCAACTGGGTGCAGGATGCGGTGCTGGCGCACTGGAACAAGCTGGCGCCTGCCGAAGAAGTGGCGAGCAAGGCGTGGGTCGCGCTGAAGCACGAGATCACATATCGCAAACCGGCGTTCCTGGAAGACGACGTGATCGCGCGCACCGTGCTGGAAAAGACGCGCGGCGCGCGGGCGTTCTACCGCACCATCATTTCGCGCGGCGAGGATGTTCTGGCCGAAGTACAGTCGAGCTGGTGCTGTATCGACGCCAAGACCCTGCGCCCCGCGCGCATCGACAAGGACATTGTCGCGCGCTTTTTCGGGCTGGTCGACTGAGTTTGGGCCATAGCTGTGGCGAATGGGGGAAAAAGACGCTATACCGTTGATATGGCATCGCGAGCGCCCGCACTTTTGGACAGTATCCTTCCGCCGCGCGAGCGTCAGGCCGCAACGGGCCTGACGCTCGCCGCGATGATCGCGGGCGGCTGGCTGGCGCTGCATTTCTACGCGATGTTCGGGTTCACGCTGACCACAGTGAACTGGCCGTTGGCGCTGGCGATGGCGGCGGTGCAATGCTGGTTGTCGGTCGGTGTGTTCATCGTCTGCCATGATGCGATGCATGGTACGCTTGCGCCCGGTCATCCTCGCTTGAATGCAGGCATTGGTGCGGTGCTGCTGTGGCTGTATGCCGGGTTTGGCTGGACAACGATGCGCCGCGCCCATTTCGACCATCACAAACATTCCGGCAGTGTCGACGATCCCGACTTCGACGATGCCAATCCGACGACATTCGCGCGCTGGTATGCGACCTTTTTCAGCCGCTATTTCGGCTGGCGCTCCATCGTGTTCGTGTCGGCGGTCGTCCTGCTGTATTGGGCAGTGTTCGACGTGCCGATGGCGCAGATCGTGCTGTTGTACGGCGTGCCTGCCATCGCGTCCTCGTTCCAGCTGTTCTATTTCGGCACCTTTCGCCCGCATCGCCATGCGGAAGGGTTCGCCGATAAGCACAACGCTCGCAGCGAGGCGTTCGGCCCGCTGGCGAGCCTGCTGACGTGTTTCCACTTCGGCTATCACCTTGAACACCATCGCCGCCCCGACGTGCCGTGGTGGGCCCTGCCACGTGCGCAGCGAGCGGGAGTGGCCCGGTGAGATGGCGGCGGATATGACCTGGTGGCAAATAGCGCTGATCGTGACCGGCTCGGTCGTGGGGATGGAGATCTTCGCGTGGTGGGCGCACAAATACATCATGCACGGCTGGGGCTGGGCTTGGCACCGCGATCATCACGAACCGCATGACAACGCGGTTGAGAAGAACGATCTTTATGCCGTGGTATTTGGCACCATCGTCTTCGCGATGTTCGCAATCGGATATTATGTATCGCCCGCCCTGTGGTGGGCGGCGTTAGGCATCACGCTGTACGGCGTAATCTACACCGTAATCCATGATGGTCTGGTGCATCAGCGCCTGTTCCGATGGGTTCCCAGAAGGGGCTATGCGAAGCGACTGGTGCAGGCGCACAAGCTGCATCATGCCACCATTGGCAAGGATGGCGGTGTCAGCTTCGGCTTCGTTGTCGCGGGAGATCCGGCTAAGCTGAAAGCCGAACTGAAGCGCCAGCGGCAGGCAGGCCTGGCCGTCGTGCGGGACAGCGCAGACGCCTGAATCGCCCCGGCCGTAATGCTAGCCGTAATTCACGTAAAGCGCGTGGATCATGCCGGGGAAAAAGAAGATCAGCGTCAGTACCAGGTTGATAAGGAAGGTCATGCCGAGACCATGCTTCATCGCGACGCCAACGGGTGGCAGCAGGACGGTAACAATAAGGGTAACGATATTCACGGTGGGTAGTCTCCGGTAAGGGGCGCAGAAGCCTGCGCTTTTCACCGGATCAACCGTCAGCGATACCCTTCGTTCCAGCTAGCGTTCGGCGATTCTGCCAGCATGTTCGCGCACAAGTGCAATCATGTTGGGAATGCCCTGCGTCCGGTTGGAGCTGAGCTGGTTCTTGAGGTCGAACGGTTCCAGCGCTGTGGTAATATCCATATGCGCCACATCCGACGCCGCGCGGTCCTGAACCGCTGCAATCACGAGCGCGACGATACCTTTGGTAATGGCCGCGTTGCTGTCCGCCAGAAAGTGCAGCCGTCCGTCCGCATCGGTGGGATAGACCCAGACATTCGCCGAACAGCCACGCACCAGCGTCGCATCGGTTTTCAGCGCATCGGGCATGGGTTCCAGCTCGCGGCCCAGCTCAATCAGCAGGCGGTAGCGTTCGTCGCCTTCGAGAAACGCGTATTCCTCGGCAATGTCGTCCAGCGTTCGCATCGCGGCAGCATGTAAGGTGCCTGCGCTACAAATCCACCCCGCTGGCGATAGCTTCCAGCTTGCGGATGCGCGCCTTAAGGTCGGCGATTTCGATCCTTGCGCCGGTGGGAGAGGCGGTGTCGCCAGTGCCATCGCCGTCGCCCGCACCACGCAAGGTAAGCTCGCGTTCCTTCAGCGCCAGCCAGCTATGCCACGCCTGGCTCGCCACCAGCATGACGATCGCCAGCGCGGCCAGTGCGGTCAGCGAAAACACGAGCGCATGGGTAAAAAGCATCGGTCATTCCTTTCCGCGCAGCTCGTCGATTTCCTGCGCAATGCGGCGGCGTTCCGCGGCATCGAGCGAATTGTCTTCGGTGGCGATGCGTTCGAGCACCTTGATCCGCTCGCGCAGGGCTTCGAGTTCACGCTGCATGGCTGTGTCGTCATAGGACAGGGACACCGGGTTGCCGTCCTCGTCCCGGACCACGCCCATATCCCTGTCATGCCGCCCGTTGATAAGCCGCACCGCGCCGCCGACCACAATGGCCACGATCACGACGATGGCCCAGCCGCTCATTGCTGCGTCTCGCGCGCCAGCGGTGCGTGCGCCACCTCTCGCGCCACCTCTCTTAGACGGTCGATATCCTGCGTCAGCTGGAACCCGCTATCGGTGACGATGCGTTCGACAGTGACCAGCCGATCCTTCATGGCGCCCATTTCCGCGCGCAGCTCGGCGTTTTCCTGCGTCAGCCGTTTGACCGCTCCTGGCTGTCGGATCGTGCTTGGATGCAGCGCCTTGCCCCAGTGTCCTCCAGCGGGTAACCGTTCTTGATTCGCATCCAGGTGTTAATACCCAGCCCCCGACGCCATCACCGCGACCAGCGCGAAAGTTCGCCGCTCAGCCCCATCATCGCACCGTCTCCTTGTCATGATGTCGAGCGGCATGCCCGCGCCACGTTCTTCGGTCGTCGCCCTTTTCGCGTGTGTCCCGCAATGCGTCGATCTGCGTGGCGACGTCGTAGCCGCGATCGGTGACGATGCGTTCCAGCACCTGCACCCGGTCTTCCAGCGACTGAACCTTGCTGGCATATTGCGCCGCCTTCTCGCTGGTCAGGTCTGCTGTCGCATGCAGCTTTTTCTCTTGCAGCTTGCGGTTGTTCAAGATCCACACAATGCCAATTACCATTGCGAACGGCGCCGCCACTGCGACCAGCCCCGTCAATGCCCCCAGAAAACTTTCCATATCACATTCCCCTCCGTTTGCGGTCAGCGAAGCTGTTCGATTTCGCTGCTAAGCCGCGTGTTGCTGTTGACGTAATAGCTTTCCACTTCGGCCAGCCTCCGGTCCACGTCGCGCATCTGGCCGCGAATTTCGCGCGCCGTGCGCTTCGGGTTCTGGCGCACACGCTGCCAATATTGCTGTTGTTCCGGGCTGGCATAAAGATGCGGCGGCTTCTTGTTCAGCAGCAGGCCCATCAGGATATAGATCGGGATGGTCATGCCGCCGGAGGCAAAGGTCAGGCCGATCGCACCCAGCCGGACCCAGATCGCGTTCACCCCGGTGTAGTCGGCAATACCGGAACACACGCCCATAAGTTTCTTACCATACGGGTCTTTGTATAGCGTCGTTTTCGGGCTGTTCATCGCGGCATTCCTTCGTTCACGGCTTTTTTGGCGGCAACCAGACGTTCCAGCTCGGCAAGCGAGGCATCCTGGCCCTCGCTTTCCGGCAGCAGGCGCGTCCGGTTGAAATCGGGGTGATCGGCAGCAACGAGGCGTTCGACCGTATCCATCCGTTCGTCGAGGCGCTTGGCGAGCTGATACAGATCGTCCAGCAGCGCCTCATCGTCGGTGGTGATGGTCGCAGCGGTTTTCCAGCGCGTAATGTAATGCAGGATCACCCACGGCAGACCGATAAAAATAGTTGGGACAACGAAGATTGCGGTCCAGTCCATGACTTATCCTTTCGCTTTGGTGCCGCTTTCGCCAAGCGCGCGCTTCATTTCCGCCAGCTCGTCGTCGACCTTGTCCGAACCTTTCAGCGCGGTAATTTCGTCCGACAGGCTGGGCGTTGCGGCGTTCTCGCCGATCTTGAGCGAGTCGGCGCGGCCTTCGGCATAATCGACGCGGCGTTCCAGCTGGTCGAAGCGGGTCATGGCGTCGCTTGCCTTCTCGTTCGTCATCAGCGTGCGCAGCTTAACGCGGTTCTCCGCGCTTTCCAGCCGGGCCGCAATGGCCGTCTGGCGGCTGCGGGCTTCGCGCAGGCGGGTCTGGAGCTTCTGGATATCCGCTTCGTACGCACGCAGCGCATCGTCCAGCACGGTAACTTCGCCTTTCAGCTGTTCGGCGGTGTCGGCAGCACGGTTCTTCTCCACCAGTGCGGCGCGAGCCAGGTCTTCGCGATCCTTGCTCAGCGCCAGCTGCGCCTTTTCAGCCCAGTCGGCCTGCAACGTCTCCAACTTAGCCGATGCGCGCTGCATTTCCTTCTGGTCGGCAATGGTGCGCGCGGCGGAGGCGCGGACTTCGACCAGCGTGTCCTCCATTTCGAGGATGATCATGCGGATCATCTTGGCCGGGTCATCGGCCTTGTCCAGCATCTCGTTGAAATTGGCCGCGACAATATCGCGGGTGCGGCTGAAAATACCCATGAGGGAAACTCCGGTGGTTTTGGCGGGCCTGAATTTGGTGTGTGCGAATTTGGTGGGCCCGGATGCTGCAGGGATACGGCGTATGGTGGAAAATTGCGAATGCACCGGCAGGGTTGCAGTGCGAGGCGTGTCGGTTTCGAGTGTCAGCGTCACGCCAGCTCCATCGTTGCCAGCACGACCTGACCGGGTAGCGTATGCACGGGTGCGGCGTGCTGGTCGGGTGTGAGCTGGATAGGCAGGGTGACGAGAACAAAGACCGACATGGCGGCTACGCTGACGGCAGCGGCTTTGCCAAGGCTGGTCTGGAAAAAGCGGCGGTCTGTCATGGCAGGTCTCCGGTGGTCGGTGTCAGGTCTCTCCCCATTCTTTGCAACGGTCGTGCCAAACCGGCTTTATCATCGGAATACAGCGCATTGCAGATGAGCGCGCAAAACCCGGATTGGCGGCTATTGCCAGATGTTGGCGAATACTCCTATATTATGGGTATGGAACGCGAGAACCAGTTCATCGGTCAGTCCAGCGCCTTTCTCGACGCGGTCGAGCGCACGTCGCGGGCGGCACCTCTGGGCCGGCCCGTGCTGGTTATTGGCGAGCGCGGTACGGGCAAGGAACTGATTGCCGACCGGCTGCACCGTCTTTCCGACCGGTGGGATGAACCGCTGGTTACGATGAACTGCGCCGCGCTGCCCGAAACGTTGATCGAGGCGGAACTGTTCGGGCACGAGGCTGGCGCATTCACCGGCGCAACTCGCGCAAGGGCAGGGCGGTTCGAGGAAGCGGACAAGGGCACGCTGTTCCTGGACGAGCTTGGGACATTGTCGATGGGGGCGCAGGAACGCCTGCTGCGCGCGGTCGAATATGGGGAGGTGACGCGGATCGGTGCATCGCGGCCCATGCGCGTCGATGTGCGGATCGTCGGCGCGACTAACGACGACTTGCCGCGCCGCGCTGAGGAAGGCACCTTCCGCGCCGACCTGCTCGACCGCCTCAGCTTCGAAGTCATTACCCTGCCGCCCTTGCGCGTGCGCGAAGGCGACGTGGCCGTGCTGGCGCAGCATTTCGGGCGGCGCATGGGGTCCGAGCTGGGCTGGGAAGACTGGCCCGGTTTCGCCGATCACGTCGTGGCGCAGATGGAGGAGTATCGTTGGCCCGGTAATATCCGCGAATTGCGCAATGTAGTGGAACGCAGCGTCTATCGCTGGGATGATGCGACGCAACCTGTGGGCCATATGCAGTTCGACCCGTTCGACAGTCCGTGGAAGCCCGCAGGCCCGGCGCGCGCCGTAAAGGAGGAGCCGGCATCTACACCCGCTCCGCACAACGCCGGTCGCGATCTAGACGGCATCGACGATCTGCGCGCCGAGATCGACAGCCACGAACGGCGCATCGTGGAACACGCGCTGGGCAAACACCGCTGGAACCAGCGCCAGACAGCAAAGGCGTTGGGATTAAGCTACGACCAGCTACGCCATGCGATCAAGAAGCACAGGCTCGCGGACCCGGATTAACTATCGCCCCGTCGTCGTGTTCGATAAACTGTTAGCTAAAACGACCGCGTGCATACTCCGCAAGCTGGCTATTGCTCATGTTACGCCGCACGGCTATTGGCTAGAAATTAAAGTCCAAAGCAAAAGGTGGCTAACTTGTTAAATACAATAAAATCTGCATCTAACAGGTTGTTGTCGCCATTTGGTATACAAATTGTCCGCAAAGGACAGGACGGACTTGTGTACCAACATCATTATAATGGTGGGTATCAAGAATATCGTGGTCATCAGATTGCAGCAAACAAGGCAAAATTAGATAGGGTGTGGGCTGAGAATACTACGTTATCCGCTATCGTACAGGATATTGAAAGCCGCAATCTTGGCGTGCATGACGGGGTCTGTCACGGTGCGCGTAATGGATGGGAAGTTGAACAGTTCAACGATCGGCTGGCCGGGTCGGTAATCGGCACTGACATATCCGAGACCGCCGAGCAGTTTCCAGACATGGTCTGCCATGATTTTCATGAAGAAAAAGAAGAGTGGGAAAACCGGTTCGGGTTTATCTATACGAACTCTCTCGATCAGGCTTTCGATCCGGCGAAAGCGTTACGGGCGTGGTCGCGCCAGCTTCGCGCCGATGGCGTAATCTATATCGAACATACAATGGCTCATTCGCCAAGCGGCGCTGGTTCGATGGACCCGTTCGGCGCCCATCCTATGGTCATGCCGTATCTTATCGCGAAGTGGGGCAACGGCGATTTCGCACCTGTAGGCGTGATGGAACTGGACGTTCGGGAGCATGCGGGCAAGGATAAGGTCTGGGTGTTCCTCGTACAGAAGCTGCGCCCCTAGGCACGGTTCCCTGATCCAGCCGCGATTGTCCGTATGTCGGCTTGTCGCTGAGTTCGTCGTAATGCGGCGAAGGACGTTTGTGTCGCCGCACCTGTCGATATGCTATGGTTCGTACTGACGTGTTGCTTTCCCTTTTTACGACGGGTAAGGCTTTTTAATCCCGACATTGTGAAAGCAAAGTCAGGCTGGCGCTTCGGGGCCGGCCTCGAACGCTTTTACCCGTTGCACAGAGAGAACCGATACCGCCACGATGCCCGATATGGATCGCCTTGCTCGCCTGATCGAACCCGAAGCCGCCGCGCTTGGGTTCGACCTTGTGCGCGTCAAGATGATGCCGTCCGAAGCGGGGGACGGGACGCAGGCATTGCAGGTGATGGCGGAAGACCCGGCCACCGGGCAGTTGGTAATCGAACAATGCGCCGCGCTTAGTCGCGCGATATCGGCGCGCATGGATGCGCTGGAGGAAGAGGGCGAGACGCTGATTGCGGGGGCTTACCACCTCGAAGTCAGCAGCCCCGGCATCGACCGTCCGCTGACCCGCGCCAAGGATTTTTCCGACTGGGCCGGCCACGAGGCGAAGATTGCGCTTACGGAAAAGATTGACGGAAAGCGCAACTTGCGCGGACTGCTCGTCGGGATCGAAGGCGACACCGTTACCATCGACGATGCGAAGGCGGGTGAAACCGCCGTGGCGCGCACCGCCATTCATTCGGCAAAGCTGGTCCTGACGGACAGGCTGATCGCTGCAACCGCTCCGCTCGACACCGACGGAGCCGATGAAATTACCGAAGACACAGAAGAGGCCGATACCTGATGCCAAGTGCAATTTCCGCCAACAAGGCCGAGCTGCTCGCCATCGCGACATCCGTTGCGACGGAAAAGATGATCGACAAGTCCATCGTGATCGAAGCGATGGAAGAGGCGATCCAGAAAAGCGCGCGCAACCGCTATGGTTCGGAAAACGACATCCGCGCCAAGCTGGACCCGCAGACGGGCGACCTGTCGCTGTGGCGCGTGGTCGAGGTGGTCGAGGAAGTAGAGGACTACTTCAAGCAGGTCGACCCTGCCGCTGCCAAGAAGCTGAAGGAAGACGCGGTCGTCGGCGATTTCATCGTCGATCCGCTGCCGCCCGTCGATCTGGGCCGCATCGACGCGCAGAGCGCCAAGCAGGTCATTTTCCAGAAAGTCCGCGATGCCGAGCGCGAGCGCCAGTTCGAGGAATTCAAGGACCGCGCCGACGAGGTCATCACCGGCGTCATCAAGTCGGTCGAGTTCGGCCATGTCATCGTCAATCTGGGCCGGGCCGAAGGCGTCATCCGCCGCGACCAGCAAATACCGCGCGAGGCGGCGCGGGTCGGCGAGCGCATTCGCGCAATCATTAGCAAGGTGGAACGCAACAATCGCGGGCCGCAGATCTTCTTAAGCCGCGCAGCGCCCGATTTCATGCGCAAGCTGTTCGCGCAGGAAGTGCCCGAAATCTATGACGGCATCATCGAGATAAAGGCTGCTGCCCGAGACCCCGGCAGTCGCGCTAAGATCGGTGTTATCAGCCATGACAGCAGCATCGACCCCGTCGGCGCCTGCGTCGGCATGAAGGGCAGCCGTGTGCAGGCCGTCGTGCAGGAATTGCAGGGCGAGAAGATTGATATCATCCCGTGGAGCGAGGACATCGCCACTTTCGTCGTCAACGCATTGCAGCCTGCCACCGTAGCGCGCGTGGTGCTGGACGAGGACGAAGGCCGCATCGAAGTGGTGGTGCCGGACGACCAGCTTTCGCTGGCTATCGGGCGGCGCGGCCAGAATGTGCGGCTGGCAAGCCAGCTAACCGGTCACCAGATCGACATCATGACCGAGGAAGAAGCGAGCGAAAAGCGCTCCAGGGAGTTCGCCGAACGCTCCAAGATGTTCGAGGAGGAGCTGGACGTCGACGAAACGCTGTCGCAGCTGCTGGTTGCCGAAGGGTTCACCGATCTGGAAGAGGTTGCTTATGTCGAGCTGTCGGAAATAGCCGGAATCGAAGGGTTCGACGAGGAGCTGGGCGAGGAATTGCAGAGCCGCGCGCTGGAAGCGCTGGAGCGGCAGGCCGAAGTCGCGCGCGCCGAACGCCGCGAGTTGGGCGTCGAGGACGACCTGGCCGAAATGCCGCATCTGACCGAACAGATGCTGGTCGTGCTGGGCAAGGCGGGCATCAAGACCCTGGACGATCTTGCTGACCTGGCGACCGACGAGCTGATCGCGAAGAAGCGCGAAGCCCCGCGCCGCCGCCAGCCTTCTCCGACCGACCTGCTGGCCGAAGGGCCGCCGATGAAGAAACCGCCGCAGCGCGAGCAGGATAAGGGCGGCGTCCTTGGCGAATACGGCCTGACCGAAGAGCAGGGCAACGAGATCATCATGGCCGCCCGTGCGCACTGGTTTGAGGACGAGCCTGAAGACACGGCAACAGATAGCGCCGAAACCAAGGAGGCCGCCGATGCGGACTCCACACAATGAGCGCCTGACGCCCGACACCTCCAACGTTGTTCACGCCGGTTCCGGTGACGATGAAGGTCGTCCTGCCGGCAGGCAAAAGGCAACGCCTGAACGCCGCTGCATTCTGACCGGCGATGTCGCCCCGCGCGATACGCTGGTCCGGCTGGCCATATCGCCGGATGGTCTTGTGCTGCCAGATCCGCTCGCCAAGGCACCCGGGCGGGGCGCGTGGCTTGGCGTTTCGCGCGCCGAACTCGAAACCGCGCTGGCAAAAGGCAAGCTGCGCGGTGCGCTGGCGCGTGCGTTCAAAGGTGCGAAGCTGACCGTGCCTGACGATTTGTCCGACCTTATCGAGGCGGGGCTGAAAAAGGCGGTGCTGGACCGGCTGGGTCTGGCCCTGCGCGGCGGGGCGTTGGTGTTCGGGTCCGACCGGATTGCCGAACACGCCCGCAGCGGGCGGCTGGCCATGCTGCTGCACGCAGCAGATGCGCGCGAGGACGGCTGCCGCAAGCTGGACCAAGCGTGGCGCGTGGGGCGCGACGAAGAGGGCAGCGGCGCGCGGGGTATGCGCTTGCCACTGGACCGCACGGCGCTGTCTGTGGCATTGGGACGCGAGAACGTTGTCCACCTGGGTATTTCCGGAGGTGTTGCCGGGGGTGCCGTTGCATCGTTGCTGGCACGCCTCGTGCATTATCGCGGAGCCGATCCCGACCCACCGCCCGATTTGCGGGCGGCACGGGACAAGGCCGCTGCTGCATAGACCGACTGAGACAATGTCCCGGCGCGGCTTTCGACTGCACGGGAACACAAGACCGATTGAAGGACTACCGAGCGTAATGAGCGAAGAAGACAACAAGCCGACCCGCACCCGCAAGCCGCTGGGCCTGAAGCGTTCGGGCGACGCCGGCGAGGTCAAGCAGACCTTCAGCCACGGTCGCACAAACAACGTCGCGGTCGAGGTGAAGCGTCGGCGCAAGCTGGTGAAACCGGGCGAAACGCCGCCGCCGCCCCCGCCGCCCGCTGCCGCACCTGCACCGCCGCCCCCTCCGGCACCGGCCCCTGCGCCGACGCCCGCCCCTGTCGCGCGCAAGGCCGCCGATGCGGAAACGCCGCAGGAAAAGGTCGCCCGGATGCAGCGCGAGGCAGAGGAGGAGCGCCTGCGTCTGGCACAGGCGGCTAGCAAGCGCGCTACCGTAAAAGCCGCGCAGTCGGCCGACGATGAGAAGAAACGCGCCGAAGACAAGGCCAAGGCCGATGCTGCCGCCGCGAAAAAGGATGCCGTCGAGGCGGAGGCGGCTACCGAAGCCGCCAAGGCCGCGCCCGCCGAACCCGCCGCCGAGACGCAAGCGGAAAAGACTGCCGATGCCGATACGGCTGTGCCTACCCCGGAGGCGACGTCCGGACAGGCTGCCTCAGCGACGCCCGCTGCACCGGCACCGCGTCGGTTCACACCCATCGCGCGCCCCGAAATCAAGCGTCCGAAGAAGAAAAAGGAAGAGGAAAGCCAGACCGAGCGTCCGGACAAGCGGCGCGGCGGCAAGCTGACTGTTACCAAGGCACTGAACGAGGACGAGGGGCGTCGTGCGCGCAGCCTCGCCGCGCTGAAGCGGGCGCGCGAAAAAGAACGCCGGACGCATGGCGGCGGCGAGAAAAAGCCGCGCGAGAAGCAGGTGCGCGACGTGGTGGTGCCCGAAGCGATTACCATCCAGGAACTGGCCAACCGCATGGCGGAAAAGGGCGCGGAGCTGGTCAAATCGCTGTTCAACATGGGCATGATGGTAACGGTCAACCAGACCATCGATGCCGACACCGCAGAGTTGCTGGTCGAGGAATTTGGCCACAACCTGAAGCGCGTGTCCGAAGCCGATGTCGATATCCCCGCCTTGGTGGACGAGGATCCCGAAGACACGTTGCGCCCCCGCCCGCCCGTGGTCACCATCATGGGCCATGTCGATCACGGCAAGACCAGCCTGCTCGACGCGCTGCGCGGGGCAAATGTCACAAAGGGCGAGGCCGGTGGCATCACCCAGCATATCGGCAGCTATCAGGTGAAGACCAGGGGTGGTGAAACGATCACCTTCCTCGATACGCCGGGCCATTCCGCCTTCAGCGAGATGCGCCAGCGGGGGGCCAATGTCACCGATATCGTGGTGCTGGTGGTGGCCGCCGACGACGGTATCATGCCGCAGACGATCGAGGCGATCAAACACGCCCAGGCCGCAGGCGTGCCAATGATCGTGGCCATCAACAAGATGGACAAGCCCGAAGCCAATCCGCAGAAAATTCGCGAGCGACTGCTGGAACACGAAGTTATCGTGGAAGCAATGTCGGGCGAAGTGCAGGACGTCGAAATTTCGGCATTGAAAAAGACCGGACTGGACGACCTGCTCGAACAGATCACGCTGCAAGCCGAATTGCTGGAACTGAAGGCGCGGCCCGATCGCCATGCCGAAGCAACGGTGATCGAGGCACAGCTCGACAAGGGTCGTGGCCCCGTTGCCACCGTGCTTGTCACACGCGGTACGCTGAAGCGGGGCGACACTTTCGTGGTCGGCACGCAAAGCGGCAAGGTTCGCGCCGTGGTCAACGACGCGGGCAAGCAGATCAAGGAAGCCGGGCCGTCCATGCCGGTGGAAGTGCTGGGCCTTGGCGGCGTGCCGATGGCAGGCGACCAGCTGAGCGTGGTCGACAACGAACAGCGCGCGCGCGAAGTGGCGCAGTATCGTCAGGAAAAGGCAACCGAGCAACGTACCGCGCTGGCCCCGACCAGCTTCGACACGATGTTCAACAATCTGCAATCCGAAGTCATCGAATTTCCGGTGTTGGTGAAGGCGGATGTCCAGGGCAGTGTGGAGGCGATCAACAGCGCGCTGCACGCTCTGTCGAACGACGACATCAAGGTCCGCGTCCTGCATGCGGGTGTCGGTGCCATCACCGAAAGCGACGTGACGCTGGCGGCGGCCTCCAAGGCACCCATCATCGGCTTCAATGTGCGCCCCAACCCCAAAGCACGCGAGCTGGTCAAGCGCGACGGCGTGCGAATGATGTATTACGATGTGATCTACAACCTGACCGACGACATCACCAAGGAGATGATCGGCGAACTCGGCCCCGAAAAGGTGGAAACCGTGGTCGGCCGTGCGCAGGTCAAGGAAGTCTTCAAGTCCGGCAAGAAGGACAAGGCGGCCGGTCTGCTGGTGGAGGAAGGCGTCATCCGCAAGGGTCTGCACGCCCGTCTCACCCGCGACGATGTCATTGTGTCGGCCACCACCATAGCTTCGCTGCGGCGTTTCAAGGACGACGTGGACGAAGTGCGCGCTGGCCTGGAATGCGGCGTGGTGCTGGAAGACACCAACGACATCGCGGCAGGCGATCAGCTGGAAGTGTTCGAAGTCAGCGAACGCGAGCGGACATTGTAGTTTATGGCTCCTGACCCGGTCGGCGGGGACATTCGGCAACGGATGTTTGGCGGGTTCAAGTCCCGCCTGTGGGGTCACCCGAAAGAGTGATGGCAAGACAACAATTTACCGCCGAGCAGCATTCGGTCCGCGTCCTCAAGGTCGGGGAGCGGGTGCGGCATATTTTGTCGGAGCTGCTGACGCGGCAGGATGTGCATGATCCCATCGTGTCGGCGGCGAATATTGCGGTGACGGAGGTGCGTATGACGCCGGACCTGCGCAATGCGACCGTTTATGTGAAGCCGCTGCTGGGCAAGGGCGAGGCGGAAATCGTCACCGCGCTGCGCCAGAACACCGCCTATCTGCAACGCGAAGTGGCGAAGCGGCTGGGCCTGAAATCCGCACCGAAGCTGAAGTTCAAACCCGACGAGAGCTTCGAGGAAGCGGACCGCATCGAGCGGCTGCTGAACGACCCGAAAGTGGCGCGTGATCTCGAACCGGACGACGACTGAATCGCTGCCCGGGGTTACCACCGTACCGACACTATCGTGGCGTTGTCGGTAGGGCGTAGCCCACAGGTGCGTCGGGGCCGAGCGGGATGCCGAGATAGAACCACGCGACAATCAGCGCGACGCCCGAAATCAACAGCCAGATCGAATAGGGCAGCATCATCGCGGTCAGGCTGCCGATGCCGAAATCCTTCTGCCAGCGCTGCGCAAACACCAGGATCAGCGGGAAATAGACCATCAGCGGGGTGATGATGTTGGTCGCGCTGTCGCCGACGCGATAGGCGGCGGTCGCGCCTTCGGGGCTGATGCCGAGCAGCATCAGCATCGGCACCAGGATCGGCGCAAGCAAGGCCCATTTGGCACTGGCCGATCCGACGAACAGGTTTAGCAGCCCGGCAAAGATAACCATCAGCCCCAACACCAAGGGCAATGGCAGCCCGGTGGACTGGATTCCCGCTGCGCCGTGAACCGCAGAAATCAGGCCCAGGTTGGACCAGTTGAACATCTCCACAAAATGCGCGGCGGCAAAGGCGAGGACGAGGTAATAGCCCATGTCCTTCATGGATTCCGCCATCATGTTCACCAGATCGCGGTGATTCCCGATGGTGCCCGCCGCCTTGCCATAGGCCCACCCGGCAAGCAGGAAGAGCAGGAAGAACCCGCCTACCAGCGACTGATATAGCGGGCGCAGTTCGGTGTGGATCGAACAGTCGGTCACGCCCACGCAGGCGGCTTCGTCAACCAACGGCGTGCCGGGGCCGAATACCATCAGCAGCCACAGCGCGACAACGCCCAGAACAGCCAGTCCGGCCCAGCGCAATCCCTTGGCGGCCTGTTCGCCGGTATGCCCTTGCGGGTCGGGGCTCAGCCCGTCGCCGGAAGCGCCCCCACCGGCGGCGA
Organism: uncultured Alphaproteobacteria bacterium; assembly: GCA_963838735.1. GTDB lineage: Bacteria > Pseudomonadota > Alphaproteobacteria > Sphingomonadales > Sphingomonadaceae > Parerythrobacter_A. Next base: position 41,736 of record CAWISG010000004.1, on the reverse strand, counting down.
TGTTGGCGGACGCACCGCCGGTCCATGCCCCAAGGCGCGGTTCGATGATCCTGTCGGTGACGAACCAGATGATGGGCAGATACAGAAACGTCATCACGAAGATGAAATACCAGTTGCCCGCGATGTTCGATGTCCATGCGGGATCGAGCATACTTGCGCCAACCGCTTCTTCGGTAATGCCGAACAGCAGCGCATCGAGCTGGCCCGGCGAAATATTAGCCGAGAACCCGCCGGACACGCCGGCAAACGCAGCGGCAATACCGGCCAGCGGATGGCGTCCGGCGGCGGCAAACAGGATGCCTGCCAACGGAATAAGCACGACGTAGCCTGCGTCCGCCGCATGGTTGCCGATCATGGCGACCAGCGCGACCACGGGAGTCAGCAGTGCTGTCGGCGCGCTTTTCACCGCTTTCGACATGCCGGCGGCAAAGAAACCGGAGCGCTCCGCCACGCCCGCGCCAAGCATGACCACAAGAACGTAACCGAGCGGGTGGAAATGCGTGAATGTCGTCGGCATTTCGACCCACAGGCGTTGTATGTTCTCGGCCGACAGCAGGCTGATTGCCTGAATGATCTCCGGCTGGTCGGTGGCCTCGTCCATCGCGGTCGGGTGGACGGCCGAAACGCCGAGCAGTGCGCAAAGAACCGAGATCGCGATCAGCGCGAGAATGAGATAGAAGAACAGGAAGACTGGGTCGGGCAGGCGATTTCCGGTGCGTTCGATCCACGCAAGCACACCGCGCTGGGGCGTTTTTGCATTTACATTCGTCGCATCAGCCGATGCGCCTGTATCTGGGCCTGTTTGTCGTGTCGCCATAATATGTATCCCCTCACGTCCTTTGCTGGCATCTAGCATCGCGTCGCATGGCTGTCGCCATTCTGAATACGCTTTTCACCGCCGCCCGTGGCGTTCGCTAGCTGCGCATCCTATATCGCACCTGTGATCGACAACCTGCTCCTTGCCGCCATCGTCATCCCGTGCCTGGTAGTAGCCATCGTGTTCCACGAGGTTGCGCATGGCTGGGTGGCGCTGGCGCTGGGCGACCCGACGGCGCAGGAACGCAATCGGCTCAGCTTCAATCCGGTGCGCCATGTCGACCCTATCGGTACGCTGGTGGTGCCGGGCGCCTTGTGGCTGTTTGGCGGGCCGATCTTCGGGTGGGCGAAACCGGTGCCGGTGCTGGCGCATCGCTTGCGCAATCCGCGTTATGGAATGATGGCCGTGGCGGCAGCAGGGCCTGCTATGAACTTCGTACTGGCATTGTTCGGTGCGGTGGTGCTGGGGTTGCTGCTGGCGTTCGTGTTTCCGGCGCAGATGGCGGAGCCGGGCGTCGTGGTGCAGGCGCTGTTCGCGTTCATCCTGATCAACCTGTTCCTTGCGATCTTCAACCTGCTCCCGATCCCGCCTTTCGATGGCGGGCATATCGTGCAGAGTCTGCTGCCGCGTTCGCTGGAGATACACTGGGCGAAGGTCCAGCAATTCGGTATCCTCGTGCTGGTGTTGCTCATCGCGGCGAGCTGGGCGTTTCCGCAATGGGACCTGATCGGGCGGTTCATCGGACCGCCGGTAGACTTGGCCATGGAATGGTATCTCGGCGTGGCGCAGGACGTGGCACAGACGTTTAGCTAAGGCGCAATCGCCGCGACAAACTGCGCGTCCGGGTGGCGCGCCAATCAGTGCCCTTAGCCAGTCTTCGCGCCTGCGCCGCTCCACCAGCGCCACGATGCATCCGCCGAACCCGCCGCCGGTCAGGCGCGCTCCTGCTGCGCCGAGACTGCACGCATCGGCCACCAGTGCGTCGATAGCGGGCAAAGATATGTCGAACAGGTCGCGCATCGAGGCGTGGCTTTGCACCATCAGCGCGCCCAGTTCGTGCGCATCGCCCGCTTCGATGGCTGCGACCGCCGATAGGACGCGCACCTGCTCGGCAGCGCAATGTCGGGCGCGGCGGCGTTGGACGGGATCGGCCAGCCGTTCGATATCGGCAAGGTCGGCATGGCACAGATCGGTGCTTCCCAAGGCGTTTTGCGCTGCTACGCATTCGGTGCGGCGCTTCGCATAGCGGCCATCCGATAGCCTGCGAGAGACGCCAGAATGGAGGACGACAATGTCGTGGTCCGGGACGAGTTGGACCGTACGATAGTCGAGTGTTGCCGTGTTGAGGAGAAGGGCCTCGTTAGGCTCGGCAATCGCCACCGCCATCTGGTCCATGATACCGCACGGGACGCTCAGAAACTCGTTCTCGACCCCGCGTGCGGCGCGCGCGATGGCGATGTCGGAGAGGTCCGCGCCTGCGCACGTCTTCGCTGCCTTCAGCACCGCGACGATCAGCGCGGCGGAAGAGGACAGGCCGGCTCCCGGCGGGATGGTCGAGACGATCGCGATATCCGCACCGCCGGACAACAGCCCTAGTGCAACCGCCTGCCGCACTGCGCCAAGCGCGGCGTCCGACCAGTCGCCCGTCGCGCTATCGGCCAGTCTCCGGTTCGCGCGCTCCGCAAAGGCACCGGACGTGATAGTAACGCGGTCGTCGGAACGCGGCGTCAGCGTAACGTCGATCCCGATCGACAGAGCGGCTGGCAGGACATGTCCGCCATTATAGTCGAGATGTTCGCCGATCAGGTTTACGCGGCCCGGCACGCGTACGGTCACGTCGGTCACAATGCGCGCAATGCGGCGGCGGCGGTTTCGGGCATGATATCGACGGTGAAGATGCCGGCGTGCTGTTCGACCGAGGCGAGATATTTCACCCGGTCCGGGCCGCGCAGCAGCGGATAGAACTGGATGGTCAGGTGATAGGGTGCAGCATGGTCTGCCGGGGCAGTATGCACCGCCATCGTCGCGGGCATGGCCTGCCCGAACAATGCATCGTAGCGGCGCGTCACATCGCCCATCAGCGCGGCGATGCCGTCCCGCTCCTCCGCCGTGCAATCAGCGAGTTGCGCGCGCGCGATGTCGGGCGCGATCCAGACTTCGTATGGGAAGCGGGCGAAGCGTGGGCACCATGCCGTCACACCCTTCTCGCCGCCAATCGCATAGTCCGGCCGCGAGGCTTCGATTTCCGCCGACAGGTCGTAGCCGCGCGCGAAAGCATCGGCGGCGCGCTGCTGCACCCGTGGAACATGCGGGAAGCCGTATATCTGGCCGTGCGGGTGATGCAGCGTGGTACCGACCGCCTCGCCCCGGTTCTCGAACGGCAGCACGCAGCGGCACCCTGCGGCGAACAGCACGTCCGTGCGGTCGATCCACGCTGACAGCAGCAGCGCGCGACGGTCCTGACCGATGGTATGAAGGCTGCCTTCGGCTTCCGGCGTATAGACCACCACTTCGCACGCGCCGGCGGCGGGTTTGGTGCCGATGCCGGGCAGGGGCGATGGATCGGGTGCAGCGGAATGGAAGGCGGCGAATTTGTTGTCGAAGACCGCCAGCTCGAAATCGGCAAACGGTATTTCGGTCGGCAGGCCGTCGGGCAGAGTCGGAGCAAGCGGATCGGCACATGCCGCCGGTTTGTATGTCCGGTTCTGGCGATGTGCGGCATAGACGTTCCACTCGTCGCGTAAGGGGTGGTGTCGCAGTTCGCCTCCGGTCGCGACCGGATCGCTGTCCTGCGGTCGCAGCGGCAAGTTGTGCGGCGCACGGCCATACAGGTGCAGCATTCGCCCGTCGGCCTTGGCGATGCTCCGGCGGAAGACAGGCGTACCCGTTCCCTTTAACTGCACCTGCCTGTCGGTCACCGGCCTGTGCCCGTTCGCGCGAACCATTGTTTAAGTGCGGCAATGCCCGCTTCGCCAAGATGCAGGCCCAGCTTGCTGCGCCGCCAAAGCACGTCGTCCAGCGTGCGCGCAAATTCGACATCGCGCAGATAGCGCAGCTCCGCCTCCAGCACGCCGGGTGCGGCAAAAGTCAGGTCCGCGCTATTGCCAAGGATGCGCGAAACACGGGTGCCATAGGCGCGGCAAAGGCGGGTGCAGAGATCGAGGTCGAGGTCCGGGTATCGGGCGGCGGTCTGCGCGACCAGAGCATCGAACCCGTCAACCGCGAAGTCGCCGCCGGGCAGGGCGGCTTCGGCGGTCCAGCCGGCCTTTTCCACCCCGAACCGCGTCAACGCGGCCTCCGCCAACTTGCGATAAGTCGTAATCTTGCCGCCGAAGACCGACAGGATCGGCGCACCGTCTTCTGCGCCGGTTCCGTCATCATATTCGAAGGTATAGTCGCGCGTGACGGTGGCGTTGTTGCGCGACAGGTCGTCATAGAGCGGACGCACGCCGGAATAGCTCGACACTGCATCGGCGGGCGCAACCGGCACGCGCAGATATTCGTTCACCGCGTCGCAGATATAGGCCGCCTCGTCGTCGGAAATCGCGACGCCGCCCGCATCGCCTTCGAACCCGACATCGGTGGTGCCGACAAGTGTAAAGTCGCGCTCATACGGTATAGCAAACACGATGCGGTCGTCGCGGTTCTGAAAGATGTAGGCGTGGTCGCCAGCGAACAGGCGCGGGAAGATCAGGTGGCTGCCCTTCACCAGTCGCAGATTGGCGTGCTGCTGTCCCGGAATGGCGAGGCCCAGCACGCCATCGACCCATGGCCCGGCCGCGTTCACGACGCGGCGCGCGGCGACCTTTTCTTCCGCGCCACTGGCATTGCGCAGCGTTACATCCCAATGATCGGCGTGGCGCGTTAGGCCAATACATTCGGTACGGATACGAATGTTCGCGCCGCGTTCCTTGGCATCGACGCAGTTCAGCACCACCAGCCGCGCATCCTCAACCCAGCAGTCCGAATACTCGAACCCGGTGCGCAGCCGTTCTTGCAACACGTTGCCATGCGGGGCATCGCGCAGATCGAGCGTGCGCGTCGGCGGCAGCAGCTTGCGCCCGCCAATATGGTCGTAGATCGCAAGGCCCAGCCGCAGCAACCATCTCGGGCGCAGGCCGCTGTCGTGCGGCAGGACGAAGCGCAGCGGCCAGACGATGTGCGGTGCGATTTTCAGCAGCCGCTCGCGCTCGATCAAGCTTTCGCGCACAAGCCGGAATTCGTAATGTTCGAGATAGCGCAGGCCACCATGCACCAGCTTGGTGCTGGCGCTGCTGGTGTGCTGCGCCAGGTCGTCCTTTTCCACCAGCATGGTGGACAGCCCGCGTCCTGCCGCATCGCGCGCGATGCCAGCACCGTTGATGCCGCCGCCGATGACCAGCAGTTCCAGAACGTCAGCCATCGACAGTCTCCAGCACCAGCAACAGGCACGTATCGGGCAGGGTGCGGCGAAGGGCGAAACCGTGGTTCATCAGAACCGCACCGCTGGCAACGGGTGGTGGCGGGGTCAAGGCTGCGGCAGGATCGAAGGCGGCATAGCTACTGCGATATGCCTTTGCCGGGTCCAGGCCTGCTAGCCTGAGGCGCGGTGGATGCGTTGCCGGGTCTTCGTTTACAGTCGCTATGGAATACAACGCCTTTCGCCTGTGGGTATCGACGCAGCCCTGCGAAATGACGTGCGGCGGCGTTTCCAGTCGGTAATGCGCGCCATCATGGATCACTGCGCGGTGCCTCTTGTAGAACGCGATGGCGGTGGCAAGAATAGCGCGGTCACCCTCGCTTTCCAATGCCGGGTCCAGTTCCATACCCATGTGCCCGAACACCGCAGAGGCTGCACGATAGGCCATGTCGAACCGCCGCTTGGTGATGTGGCACCGCTCCGGCCCGACGTGGTTGCCCAGCATCGCCAGCGGCAGGAAATGCGCCGCACCGCGCATGATCGCGTGGCGGGCGCGGGCATCGTTATTGTCGCTGGTCCAGACGCGGTCGGCGCGTTGCAGCATGCCCCAATCCGCCCGCGCGCCGCCGGAGGAACAGCTTTCGATTTCGAGGTTTGGGCAGGCGTCGCGAATGCGGTCGATCAGGGCGTGAAGGCTGCGTACCTGCGCGTGCATGACGGCGCGACCGTCCGCCCCGCCGGGGTGCTGGATATCGCGGTTCATGTCCCATTTGAGATAGGCGACATCGTTTTCGAGAACGAGCGAAGTTATCCGCTCGAACAGGTAATCGGTGACGACGCCTTGCGTCAGGTCGAGCGGCAACTGGTGCCGCGAGGCGATCTGGTCCACGCCTTTCGCGCTCAGTACCCAGTCGGGATGCGCGCGGTAGAGATCGCTGTCCGGGTTGACCATTTCGGGCTCGACCCAAAGTCCAAATTCCATACCGAGTTCGTGGACCCGGTCGACGAGCGGGCGCAGGCCGTTCGGATAGGCGTCCGCCGACACCGTCCAGTCGCCAAGCCCAGCGCGTTCGTTGCGCCGCGCGCCGAACCAGCCATCGTCCAGCACGAACCGCTCCGCACCCAGCGCCGCGGCCTGCTCGGCCAGCCCGACCATGCGGGCTTCGGAATGGGCAAAATACACCGCTTCCCACGTATTGAAATGCACCGGACGCGGCTTTGTCCGGACAACTTCGCGGCGGAGGTTGCGATGTGCGTACCGGTGAAGGCGGCGGGTGACATCGCCATAGCCCGCGTCCGAAACCGCGCAATACATCACCGGCGCGCGGTAGCTTTCGCCCGCTGCCAGCATCATCTCGCCCGGCAGTAACAGTTCACCCATCTGAAGCGTGGCCTCGCCATTCGCGCCGGTATCGACGCGCAGTCGGTGGTTGCCGCTCCACGCCAGATGGCAAGCCGCAGCCAGACCCACCGCTTCGCCTGTTTGCGGCGTTCCCAGATACAGGCTGGGATAGGTACCATGTCCGGTCCGCCCTGCGCGGTTCTCCAGCAGGAACGTGCCGCGTGGGCGGTCCAGCGCCTGCATCGCAAATTCGCCCGCCCATTGCCCGCCGAAGCTGGTGATACGCGTCAACCGGTCGTCCAGCGGCAGGCACAGTGCCGCACACCATTCCAGCGCAAAAGGCGCACCGCCGCGATTGGTCAAAGTGGTTTCGATTGAAAGCACGCCGCTAGCGTCGTCGATAGAGAAGCGGTGCGCGGTTTCGATGCCACCCACTGCGTCTTTGCACACAACGCGCGCGCTGTTTGCCGAGACATCCAAGACCTCAATAACGCGCAAGTCTGTCGCCCAGTCCTGCCCGTCGCTATGGCCCAGCAGCCCCGGCACAGCATGACCGCTCGCCAAGGAATTCAGGAAGGATGGCGCAATCGGCACTTCGGGTCCGCCGGGCGCATGGGCGCGATGCAGCAGCGGCGCGAGCGAACCGTCACGCGGATAGCCGTCGCCTGCCCCATAGCCGAGTATCCGAGGCTGTTCGCCCGCCGCTGTTGCCAGCGCTAGCCACGTGCCGCCGCCGGACAGGACCAGATTGGATGTAGTCGCCACCATCGCGTAAGCGCCTAGCCGCTGCGCCCCACGCTTGCCAACGCGCATCCAAGCGCCGAACAGGCTTGCGCATGTTGGAAGGACGGGAACCAGGATGTTTGATACCGTACAGCTGGGCGTTTTCCTTGCCATCAGCGCCGCCATCGCGCTGGCGACGTGGCTGCATTGCCGGGGCAAGGTGGCTGGTGCCGAGACGACTGGTCACGATTACTTTCTCGCGCGGGGCGGGCTGTCGTGGTATTTCGTCGCCGGGTCCATCACGCTGACCAATCTCAGCACGGACCAGTTGGTTGGCATGAACGGCAACCAGATGGCGCTACTCGCATGGTGGGAATTCGCCGCGGTAATCGGCCTGCTCATTCTCGCCTTCGTCTTCCTGCCCATCTATTACCGCGAACAATGCACTACCACGACCGAGCTGTTGCAGAAGAAATATGGCGATCCGCATATCCGCGCACTGATCTCGGTGCTGTTCCTGTTCGGCAACCTGTTCATTTTTCTGCCAGCGATCCTGTATGGTGGATCGCTGTTCCTGCTGTCGCTGATCGGTATCGACGCGGACTTGCCGACCATCCTGACCGTATCCACGGTGCTGGCGGTTGTCGGTGCGGCCTATGCAATCGTGGGCGGGTTACGGGCGGTGGCGGTCAGCGACACCTATTCCGGGGTTCTGATCCTCACGCTAGCACTTGTCGTCGTGTGGCTGGCCATGTCCGCCATCGATTTCGACCTGTCGGGCGTGCCGGCGGACCGGCTGACGCTGGTCGGCGGCGATGACAGCCCGATCCCGTGGCATACCCTGCTGACAGGCATGATCTTCATCCAGACCTTCTACTGGTCCACCAACCAGACCATCACCCAGCGGGCGATGGCCGCGCCCAGCATCGGCGAGGCGCAGAAGGGCGTATTGGTCGCGGCGGGCATCCGCCTGCTGATCGTGCCGGTCATCGTGGTGGTGCCGGGTATCGTGTCCTACAAGCTGTTCGGCGATGTCGGCGATGCAGCCTATGGCATGGTGGTAGGCGCGGTATTGCCGACCTGGCTGTCGGGTGCGTTTGCAGCGGCCATCGCGGCGGCGGTGCTGACGACGTTCAACTCCATCCTCAACGCGTCTGCAGCCTTGTATGTCTGCGATATTCACCAGGCCTATGTCGGCAAGGCGCGCAACGTGCCGAAACTGAGCGCGGCGGTGTCAATCGTCATGTCGGTGCTGGCAATTGCGCTGGTGCCGTTTTTCGCCAGTCAGGAAAGCATCATCAACACCGTGCAGCAGCTGTACGGCCTGCTCTCCATGCCGATATTGAGCGCCTTCATCGTCGGGCTGGCGTTTCGCAATGTCGATGCCAAGGCGGCTATGCTGGGTGTACTGGCGGGCGTGGCCTTCTATGCGTTCTTCAGCCTGGTGTGGCAGCCGCTGCATTATATCCACGGCATGTTCTTCACGTTGGTGCTGTCGGTAGGCGTGTCACTGCTCGCGAACCGGCTGCTGTTCGCGCGTCGTGCGCAGCTTGCGTTCGGATGAGCAAGCCAGCGCCATCGGGCTGGCTGCTGCTGGACAAGCCGCGCGGGCTCGGCTCGACGCAAGCCGTGGCGGCGGTGAAGCGCAATTTGCGCGAAGGCGGCTATGCCAAGACCAAGGTGGGCCACGGCGGCACGCTCGACCCGCTGGCAGAAGGCGTGCTCCCGATCGCGCTGGGCGAGGCGACCAAGCTGGCGGGCCGAATGCTGGATGCGCGCAAGGTTTATGCCTTCACCATCCAGTTCGGCGAGGAAACCGATACGCTCGACACCGAGGGCAATATGACGGCGCAGTCCGACCGGCGCCCGCCAATGGCAGCCGTTGCCGCGATCTGCGAGCATTTCACCGGCGAGATCGAACAGGTGCCGCCCGCTTTTTCCGCGCTGAAAGTGAAGGGCAAACGTGCTTACGATCGGGCGCGGGCTGGCGAGGACGTGACGCTCGAACCGCGCAAGGTAACGATCCATGCGCTGGGATTGGTGGGAGAGCGGAACGATGGCGACGAGGAGCTGTCAGCCTTCGCCACGACGCTTGGCCGTCCCGATCCCTACGATCCGCAAATGCCGCTGGAACTGGCCGACGCCGTGACCTTGCGCGCGGAAGTCAGCAAGGGCACCTATATCCGCAGCCTGGCGCGCGATATCGCGCGGGCGCTGGGCACGGTCGGACACGTCGCCTATCTGCGGCGGACGCGCGCCGGTCCGTTCGCCGAGCAACAGGCGATTTCGCTGGACAAACTCGACACAATCGCTAGTGGCGCGAGCCTTGAAGACCTCCTCCTGCCGCTGGAGGCGGGGCTGGACGACATCCCGGCCCTGCATCTCGATCCGGAAAGCGCGCAGGCGGTCCGACAGGGCCGGGTCGTTTCCGGATTGCCCCAACCCGACGGGCTTTATTTCGCGACGCTGGCCGGTGTGCCCGTGGCGCTGGTGGAGATCGAAGGCGGTGCCACACGCGTGGTGCGGGGGTTCAATTTTCCCGATGTCGCTGAGTAGAAAGACGAAGACGTTATGACGATTGCAGCCGACGAAAAAACCAGGATCATCCAGGAAAACGCGCGCGACGAAAAGGACACGGGCAGCCCCGAAGTCCAGGTCGCTATCCTGACGCAGCGTATCCGTAACCTGACCGACCACTTCAAGGAAAACCACAAGGACAACCATTCGCGCCGTGGTCTGTTGGCGATGGTCAACCGTCGCCGCAGCCTGCTGGCCTATCTGAAGGACAAGGATCTGGGCCGTTACAACGACCTGATCCAGAAACTGGGCCTGCGGAAGTAACGGCACGAAATTGAAGAAACACAGGAACGGCTCCCATGCGGGGGCCGTTTCCGTATCTGTTTACACAGATAAGGGGCAACGGCGCGCAATTCGGCGAACCACCCTAGGGGCCACCAGTTGCCCCGCACCGGACGGGCCGGTCCAACCCGAAATCGAGGCCCCGCCGCGTAATAAGGCCTGGCGGGTCACAAAGGAAAATACATGTTCGACAAGAAAACCGTATCGATCGAATGGGGCGGAAAAACCCTCACGCTCGAAACTGGCCAGATTGCCCGTCAGGCAGACGGCGCCGTGCTGGCCACCTATGGCGAAACCGTGGTGCTATGTGCCGTGACCGCCGCAAAATCCGTGCGTGAGGGGCAGGATTTCTTCCCGCTCACCGTGCATTATCAGGAAAAGTTCTCCGCCGCCGGTCGCATTCCAGGCGGCTTCTTCAAGCGCGAAGGCCGCGCGACCGAGAAGGAGACGCTGACCAGCCGCCTTATCGACCGGCCCTGCCGGCCGCTGTTCCCCGAAGGATTCTACAACGAGATCAATGTGATCTGTCAGGTCATGTCGTATGACGGCGAGACCGAGCCGGACATCCTCGCGATGATCGCTGCATCGGCTGCGCTGACGATTTCGGGCGTGCCGTTCAAGGGGCCGATTGGTGCGGCACGTGTCGGTTTCGTCGATGGCGATTATGTGCTTAACCCGACCGTTTCCGACATCTTCGACGAAGGCCGTCTCGACCTGGTCGTTGCCGCCACGCAAGACGCGGTGATGATGGTGGAGTCCGAAGCCAAGGAACTCAGCGAAGAGGAAATGCTGGGCGCGGTGATGTTCGCGCATGACGAAAGCCGCAAGGTTATCGGCGCGATCATCGACTTGGCCGAACAGGCTGCCAAGGATCCATGGGAACTTGACCCGGTAGAAGACCAGAGCGCAGCGTTGAAGGAACTCGACGGTGTGATCGGTGGCGATCTGGCCGCAGCCTACAAGACGACCGACAAAAGCGCCCGGCAGGATGCAGTCAATGCCGCCCGCGCCAAGGCGCGCGAGCATTACGCAGATCTCGAAAAAGCCGACCCGGCCGAATACATGGGCCGCCTCAAGCTGGTGAAGAAGCTGGAAAGCGACATTGTGCGCAAGGCCATCCTGAAGGACGGACAGCGTATCGACGGACGCAAGACAGACGAAGTTCGCCCGATCGAGGCGATGGTTGGTCTGCTCCCGCGCACGCATGGTTCCGCCCTGTTCACGCGTGGCGAAACGCAGGCGATCTGCACCGTCACGCTGGGCACTAAGGATGCCGAGCAGATGATCGACGGGCTGGAAGGCCTTTCGTACAACCCTTTCATGCTGCACTATAACTTCCCGCCCTATTCGGTCGGCGAAGTGGGTCGCTTCGGCTTTACCAGCCGCCGCGAAACGGGCCATGGCAAGCTGGCATGGCGTGCGCTGCACCCCGTGTTGCCGAACCACGAGGATTTTCCGTACACGATCCGCGTTCTGTCCGACATTACCGAAAGCAACGGTTCGTCCTCCATGGCGACAGTATGCGGCGGCTGCCTGGCGATGATGGATGCCGGTGTTCCCATCGAACGTCCGGTATCGGGCATCGCGATGGGCCTGATCCTCGAAGGCGACGACTTCACCGTCCTGTCCGACATTCTGGGTGACGAAGATCACTTGGGCGACATGGACTTCAAGGTGGCAGGTTCGGCCAACGGCATCACCAGCCTCCAGATGGATATCAAGGTCGCGGGCATCACGCGCGAGATCATGGAAACCGCACTGGAACAGGCCAAGGCCGGTCGTGACCATATCCTTGGCGAGATGGACAAGGCGCTGGGCACATCGCGCGGCGAAGTCAGCAAGCATGCCCCGCGCATCGAGACGATCCAGATCGACAAGGCGAAGATCCGCGACATCATCGGTACCGGCGGCAAGGTCATCCGCGAAATCGTGGCAGAAACCGGCGCGAAAGTGGATATCGACGACGAGGGCGTCATCAAGATCAGCAGCAGCGACGGCGAGCAGATCGAAGCGGCCAAGCGCTGGATCGAAGGCATCGTCGAAGAAGCCGAGATCGGCAAGATCTACACCGGCAAGGTCGTCAACATCGTCGATTTCGGTGCATTCGTGAACTTCATGGGCGGCAAGGACGGTCTCGTCCACGTGTCCGAAATGAAGAACGAGCGCGTGGAGAAGCCGACCGATGTTGTTTCGGAAGGCCAGGAAGTGAAGGTCAAGGTGCTGGAGATCGACAGCCGCGGCAAGGTCCGCCTGTCGATGCGCGTGGTCGATCAGGACACTGGCGAAGAGCTGGAAGATACCCGCCCCCCGCGCGAAAAGCGTGAAGGCGGCGGCGGCGGCGGTGGTCGTGGGGGCGACCGTCGTGGTCCGCGCGGTGGTGGCGGTGGCGGTGGTCGCGGAGGCGACCGTGGCGGTCGCGGCGGCAATCGCGACGGCGGCGGTAACAAGGGCGGCGGCGGCGACGTCGGCGGCCTGCCGGACTTCTTGAAGGACTGATCCACACCAGCGATCGAATGAAAGAGGGTCGCGGCGTTGTCGCGGCCCTTTTTCGTGCGCTAAGGGAAACCGATGCTTCCCCGCGAAACCATAGCCACCGCGCAAATCCCCGAAGGCGGCGAGCTTGCGCTGGTCAGTCACGGGCGCGACTTCATCATCATGCTGGGCCGCGACGAGCTGATGGGTACGCGGATGCAGTTTTCCGAAGAGCAACTGGCACGCCTGACGATGGAGCGGTTGTCGGTCGCTGCGCCGCGTGTGCTGATCGGTGGCTATGGCATGGGCTTTACCTATCGCGCCGCGCTCGCGGTGGTACCGCAAGGCGGGCGTGTGTTCGTGGCGGAAGTGGTGCCCGATATCATCGATTGGGCAAAGGGGCCGCTGGCTGCGCTGACGGGCGATTGTTTGGACGATCCGCGCGGCGAAATTGTGCTGGCCGATGTCGCGGCGTTAATCGACGATGCAGTGGACGGCACAACGCCGCGCTACGATGCGATCCTGCTTGATGTGGATAACGGCCCCGACGGCATCGTGCGCGAGGGGAATGAACGGCTCTACACGCGCACCGGGCTGGCGCGGGCACGTGATGCGCTTAACACCGATGGCGTGCTGGCGGTATGGTCCGCCGCGCCCGACCACAAATTCACCGGACGGCTGAAGGACGCCGGGTTCCGTGTCGATGTGCAGACCGTGCGCGCCCGTCCGGATAACAAGGGTCCGCACCACACGATCTGGTTTGCGCGCCGTCCCTGACGGTCGGAGCCAAGGCGTGCGCCACGCCGATGCGATGTGACAAACGAGGGTGACAAGGGGAGGCGGGAATGGGATTGAAGGCACGGGTTGTGGGACTGGTGGCGGTTTTGATTGCATCCGTCGCGAGCGGTCCGGCATGGGCAGGGGGCGCATATTGCTCGCCCGAATGGCGGCCCGAAAACCGCGACCTCGGATGCTCCAGCCAGATTGCGATTGCACCCGGCAATGACAGTCGCGTAAACCTGCTGCTGCTGTTGCAGGACCGCGCCGGACTGGACGGAGCGGGCCGTGCATATCCCGATCCCGACTGGCGCAGCTTCTATGGCCGCAATTTCCTGCGCTGGCAGAATTTGCGGGAGGTTTGGTTTCCGCCTGCCGCGGAAGGTGGCGGTGCCATCTATGGCGGCGACCGGTGCCAAACGATCGCGACCGGACGCACGGCGTTTCTCGACGCGATTACCAACAACAGGCGCGTCGCACCCGGCCTGCGCAATGCGCTGACCACGGCGCGTGGCAAGGTGGACAGGCTGTGCGAAGGCGGGGCGAACGAGGGCCGCATTGGCAACTTCGTCGCCACCCCGTCGCTCGTGCGGTTGGGCGGTGCCACGGGCGATTTTCGCCATTATCTTTCGGCCGCGGGCGCGTTTTACGGCGGCGACTGGGCAGCGGCGACACGGCAGTTCGGGCGGTTGCGCGACACGGCGACTGCGCCGTGGGTGAGCGAAACCGCGCATTACATGGTGGCGCGTACGCGGTTGAATGCGGTTATCAACGGAGCGGAGGACCGCTGGGGCTGGTTCGATCTGATCGCCACCGATGCCGCGCTGGCGGCGCAGGCGGAGGCCGGTTTTCGCGATTATCTGCGCGCCTATCCGCAAGGGCGCTATACCGCTTCGGCGCGTGGCTTGATCCGCAAGGCGGTGTGGCTGCAACGCGATTACGCCAAGCTGGCGATGCTGTATGCGCCGATGCTGCGCAGTGCGGATTTCGCCGATGAAGCAACCGCGCGCCTAATCGAGGAAATCGACGACAAGCTGCTGGTTCGCGAAGGGGCTGCTCCCGGACGCGATCCGTATCTGCTTGCTGCGCACGATTTGATGCGAATGCGCGACCATGGCGGTTATGGGCGCTACGCATTGCTCGGAGCGGAGGAGCTTGCGGGCCAAGCAGATGCTTTCGCTGATACGCCGGAGCTGTTCGCATTCCTGCAGGCAAACCACGCTTTTTACGTGGCCGATACGCCGAAGCGCGTGCTGGCGCTGGTGCCCGACGATGCCAGCCGCGACAGCTACACCCCGCTCGCGTTCAGCCGTCAGTATTTGCGCGGGCTGGCCTTGCACGCGACGAACGACCGCAACGAGGAAGGCTTCTGGCTGGAGTTGATCGGCGGCGCGAAGGGCGTGTGGCAGCGTCCCGCGGTCGAACTTGCGCTGGCGCGGTTGTACGAACAGCAGGGCCGCGTCGGCAAGGTGTTTGCCGCTGGTTCGCCGATTACCGACCCGCGCATCCGCCGCATCCTGCTGGGCACGTCTGCCGGTCCCGACATCCTGAAGGCGCAGGCGCGGAACGACGCCCTGCCGCACACAGAACGCAGCTTCGCACTCTTTACCGTCCTCCTGCGCCAGTTGCGACATGGCGATTATGCCGGGTTCGGACAGGATTACGGGCTGCTGTCGGACTATTCCGAACGTGAAGAAAGGCTCTATCTCTACGACGTGATGGACGGGGAAGAAGCACCCGTGCAGTTCTTTACGCAAGGCAAGATGTCGGACGGCTATCGCTGCCCCCGGATCGACCGGACAGCCGCAACACTGGCACGCAATCCACGCGATATCGATGGGCGACTGTGTCTCGGTGATTTCTATCGGCTCAATGGCTTCGATGGCTTCGCATTCGCCTATGGGCAGGACCGCGAAGGCGAAGCGGCGGAACTTGGCAGCAAGGACGCCTATCCCGGCACTGTCACGCCGCGCCATGCGTTCTACACCAGCATCATTGCCGACCGCGCCGCCACCCGCCAGCAACGCGCCTATGCGCTGTATCGCGCAGTTAAATGCTACGCACCGACCAACAACAATACATGCGGCGGGCCGGGGGTCGCAAAACCGCAGCGCGCTGCATGGTTCCGCCGGTTGAAGACCGATTTCGCCGACACCGAATATGCGCGCGAGCTTGACTATTACTGGTAGGCTTCGCCCGAAACTACTGGCGTCGCTGCTGGCCGCGTCGGTGCTCGGTGGATGCGAGCGAACGCCTGAAACGAGGGAGATCGTCGATCCGGCGAACCATACGGCATTCTATCTGTGGAGCGGTGTCGTGCCCGATCCGGCTATGGCCCGAGCAAAGGCGGTGTACCTGCACTGGGGCGAGCTGCGCCGGGGCGATGCGGACAGCATCGTGGTGGTGCGCCGCACCGTTCCCGAACCACCACCGGACGCGGAATTGTGGCTGGTGGTGCGTGCCGAGCGGCTGGATTGGGGCGAAGCTGCGTATGACACAGTGCTTGCCGCGGCACGGCGCTGGGACCGGGCAGGACAATTGACCGGCATCCAGGTGGATTTCGATGCCAGCACGCCGCAACTGAGCGATTATGCTGCTTTCCTCAGCCGGTTCCGCGCGCGGCTCCCGGTGCGATGGCGGTTGTCTGCTACCGGCCTGATGGACTGGCCCGCCAATGCATCGCAAGCGGATTTGGCCAGGATAGCGGAGGCTTTGGACGAGATCGTCGTGCAGACCTATCGCGACACACAGACGGTGCCGGATTATCGCACATACCTGCGCGCCACCGAGCGGCTCGACCTGCCTTTTCGTGTGGCGATCATGGACGGGGCGCAGTGGCGCGAGCCGGACCATCTGCGACACAATCCCGACTATCTCGGCACCGTAGTGTTCCTGCGTTAGGCTGGGGGCGTCATTGCGGGAATGTCGATGACCGTGTCGGTCAGTCGTGAGATTTCGGCAGCGTCGTGGCTGACATAGATGGTAGGCACGGCAAGTGTATCGCGGACTGCCTCGATATGGGTGAGGATATCGTCCGCGCGCGCACCGTCGAGCGAAGCCAGCGGTTCATCCAACAGCAGTACGCTGGGGCTGGACAGCAGCGCGCGCCCGATGGCAACCCGACGTGTCTCGCCGCCCGACAAGATGCCCGGCCGTTGCGCCAGCAACGGTTCCAGCGCAAGAAGGGAAACAATCCGCACGAACGCTGCGGGATCGGTGGGTGTCATGCCATATCGCAAGTTAGCCGATACGGTCAGATGCGGAAACAGGCGGCTGTCCTGAAACACATAGCCGCATCCGCGCCGTGCCGGTGGCAAATCGATTCCCTCGACGCTGTCGAACAGGGTGTTGCCCCCGATCCGGATATGGCCTTGCGGCGGCGTTAGCAGGCCAGCGATTGTATTGAGCGTGGTCGTTTTGCCCGCACCCGACGGGCCGCGTAGCGCCACCAGCGGCGTGTCGGTCTGTATCGCGATGTCCAGTTCGCGCGCGCCAGTGGTTTGTTGGCCAACACCCTGCCGAAACGCGATATCAAACAACATGGCGCTGGCTCCAGCCTGGTAACGCACGGCGGCGCACCAGCCATTCACTCAGCACCAGCGCATTCAGTGACAGGATGACCGACAGGACGGCAAGGCGCGCCACCGCCGCATCGCTGCCCGGAACCTGCAAGGCGGCATAGATCGCCAACGGCAGGGTGCGGGTCTCTCCCGGAATGTTCGCGGCAAACGTGATCGTAGCGCCGAATTCGCCCAGACTGCGCGCGAAGCCCAGCACGGTGCCTGCGAGGATGCCGGGTGCACTCAGCGGCAGGACAATGGTTGCGAAGCTGCGCCAGCGGCTTGCGCCCAAGGTACGGGCCGCCTCGACCAGTCTTTCGTCCACCGCCTCGATCCCCAGACGCATCGCACGGACCATCAAAGGCAACGCCATGACACCCGCCGCAAGTGCAGCCCCGGTCCAGCGAAAGGCAAGCGTGATGCCGAATGCGGCCTCCAGCCAGCCGCCGACCGGCCCTGCGCGTCCGAACAGCAGCAGCAGTCCGTAGCCGGTTACGACCGGTGGCAGCACCAGCGGCAAATGGACCAGCGCATCGAGCAGGATGCGTCCGGGGAACGTCTTGCGGGCCAGAACCCATGCCAGCGCGTAGGCAAGCGGCAAGGTCACCGCCATCGCCACAGTACCGACCTTCAGCGAAAGCAGAACGATCTGCCATTCCAGTGCGCTAATCATGAGGACGAGAAACCGTGTTCTGCGAAAACGCGACGCGCGCTTTCACTGGCGAGGTGAGCCAGCAGGCCGTCGCTGTCCGGATGTACGGAACGGCTGGCGCGCGCCGCGAAGTAGCGGATCGGCGGATGCAGCGCCTCGTCGAAGGAAGCGACGGAAACCACCCGTTCGCTGGCGCGGGCATCGCTGGCATAGACGATGGCGGCATCGACTTCGCCGCGTTCGGCCAGCGCGAGAGCTGCGCGGGCGCTGTCGGTCGGGATGATGCGCGGGGCCACGCCGGACCACAGCCCGAGCGATGTGAGTGCCACCTTCGCATATCGTCCGGCAGGCACGCTGTCCGGTTCCGCCAGCGCGACGCTGCCCGCCGACACGGCATCGGCGATGGTGGCAGGCCGCGCCGTATTGCGTGTCAGCGGCCACACCAAATCCAGGCGGTTGCCCGCAATCGCACGGATAGTATCGGGTACGACCAGATTTCCATCCCCCAGAACCTGCATCCATGCCCGATCCGCTGTGATGGCAAGGTCGGCGGGTGCCCCTGCTTCCATCTGGCGGACAAGCGCAGGCGTCGCGGCGTGGGCGCCAAGCGGGACATCGTATCCGAAGGCGCCCCATGCATTCAGGATGGCATCGAGACAGCCCTCGAGGCTGGATGCGGCCAGAACAACCGGTCCGGTTCTCATCGACGGAGCGCAGGCCGTCGTCATCGCCGTCGCACCGCAAAGGCCGATACGGGCCAGCAGGGTGCGACGGTCGACCGGATCCATACGGCCCCGAAACCAGTGCTAGCGAACGCGCGGGCCGCCGAACGGCAGGGGCGGTGGGGGTCGGCGTGCGCCGCGGGGCAGCTGCGCCTGGAACGCCCGTCCGCAATGCTCGACACAATAGGGAAAGCCGGGATTGACCGGCGTGCCGCAGAAATGGAAATCGGGTTCGCCCGGATGCCCCATCGGCCAGCGGCAGACCTTGTCGCTCAGGTCCAGCAGGCTGGTCTTGTCGGCGATGTCGGGGCTGGGCTTGGCCGGAACCAGCCGACGCGGCGGCGCGGGCGGAATTGGTGGCTGCTGGTCGCCTGGCCCCTGGCGCAGGAAGCCGCCGGGACCGACCGAAACAATCTTGGGCAGGTCGGTTTGCGGATTGGGCATGGGCTGGGGCGCGTTGTTGCCTTCAGCAGTAGGAGCAGCGGGCGCATCGGCATTTGCCGTCGGAGCAGGCGTGGGGCGTGCCGGTGCGGCAGCGCGCGGCTTTGCCGCCGGTTTGCGCGGAACAGACTTAGCGGCGGCTTTGGTCTTGGTGGCTTTCTTGGCACCGGCCTTCACCGGGGAGGGGCGCGATTTTAGGCCCAACCGGTGCGCCTTACCGATCACCGCGTTGCGCGACACCTCGCCCAGTTCCTCGGCGATCTGGCTGGCGGTCGATCCGCCTTCCCACATCTTGGTCAGGGTGGCGATGCGATCTTCGGTCCAGCTCATCGTGTGTACGTATCCAGTTTAATTAAAATGCCCGCGAGGCGCGCCGTAAGCAAACTTGTCAGCAAAGGTGGTTGCCCGTAGGCGCGCTGCCATGCCCGATCAAGTTTCCACCCCGCTTCCGCCACGTGGCGTGCCGATAATTACCGGCATCAACCGGGTCGGCCTGTGGAGCCTCTATATTAAGGAGGTTCGGCGGTTTCTCAAGGTGCAGACGCAGACGATCTGGGCACCGGCAGTTACCACCTTGCTGTTCCTCGTGATTTTTACCGTGGCGCTGGGCGGGGCGGGCGGTCGCGCGTCGCGCGAAGTGCTGGGCGTGCCGTTCGCCACTTTCGTCGCACCCGGCTTGATCATGATGGGCATGATGCAGAACGCATTCGCCAATTCCAGCTTTTCGCTGCTGGTTGGCAAGATACAAGGCACCATTATCGACTTGCTGATGCCGCCCCTGTCCGATGGCGAGCTGATGAGCGGTATCGTCGCGGCGGCGATTACACGCGGGCTGCTGGTCGGCGGCGCGGTGGCACTAGCAATGGCGTTCTATCCCGGCGTGTCGCTGGGGATGGAGCACGTCTGGGCGGTGGTGTGGTTCGGTCTGATGGGCACAGTGATGCTGGCGCTGATCGGGCTGGTAGCATCGATCTGGGCGGAAAAATTCGATCACAACGCCGCGGTGTCCAACTTCGTAATCGCCCCGCTATCGCTGTTGTCGGGCACGTTCTACGTCATCGACAACCTCAGCCCGCTGTTCCAGGCGGTCAGCCGGTTCAACCCGTTTTTCTACGTGATTTCCGGCTTTCGCTACGGCTTTCTGGGGCGCAGCGATATTGGCAATGGCGATACGGGAGTAATGGTAGCCGCACTGGGATTGCTGGTATTCAATCTGGTACTGGGCGTCGCCAGCTATCGCCTGCTCAAATCAGGCTGGCGGCTGAAAGACTGAAGTTCTGTCGCAGCCTCAGTGCGTTAGCGCACGTCGCATCCGGTACCGGCCCTTGGCAAAACCATCGAACAGCTCTGCCACATTGGGGTGTTCCACCGGCCCGCCTTCTGCGTCGGGCAGCAGGTTCTGCTGGCTGACATAGGCGACGTAGGAGCTGTCGTCGTTCTCGGCAAGCAGGTGGTAGAACGGCTGTTCGCGATCCGGTCGGATATGTTCGGGGATGGCGTCGTACCATTCCTCGCTGTTGGCAAACACCGGATCAATATCGAAGATGACGCCGCGAAAATCGAACATGCGGTGGCGCACGACATCGCCGATCCCGAACCGCGCCTCGACCTGTCGTGCGACGTCGATAGTGCGTCCGGCCTGGTGCGAAAAGAACTGGCTGCGGTCCATAGATCTGGCGATATAGCTCATGGCCAAGCCGAAACAAGCGGCGCGCGCCGCTTTTCCGGAGGCGTGTGATACAACGCGATCGGAGCGCAAAGGGCTTGGCAAGGCGGCGGGCATCGGCTAACCGCCGCGCCTTCGATCGCACCGTCGCCACAACCGGGAACGGTGCCACGCGCTCATGCGGAGAGGTGGCAGAGAGGTCGAATGCGCCGCACTCGAAATGCGGTATGCGGGCAACCGTATCGTGGGTTCGAATCCCACCCTCTCCGCCACCAGCCTGTGCCTTGACAGGCCATCCGGTGCCAAAATGTCGCGCATTTCCGCCAGACTGTCCGATACCGACAGGTAAGTTCCGTAGAAGCGTGCCATTGAACCGGCGTTT
Source organism: uncultured Alphaproteobacteria bacterium (assembly GCA_963838735.1). Classification (GTDB taxonomy): domain Bacteria; phylum Pseudomonadota; class Alphaproteobacteria; order Sphingomonadales; family Sphingomonadaceae; genus Parerythrobacter_A. The sequence continues at coordinate 20,924 of CAWISG010000004.1, read as the reverse complement.
GCTACGGGACTATTGCGGGTATCGTTTCTGGAAATGAGGGTATCATGGCGCTGTCTGACACGAAGGCTCGAAAAGCGAAGTCCGCTGATCGGGATTACAAGCTGACCGACGAAAAGGGCCTGCACCTGCTCGTCCGCTCGACCGGTTCCAAACTATGGCGCCACCGGTACCGGTTCGGCAGCAAGGAAAAGACCCTCTCATACGGACCCTATCCGGAGGTGACGCTGGCCGAGGCGCGGGCGTTGCGCGATGCCAGCCGGACGATCTTGCGCGAGGTGCGCGATCCGATGGTCGCCAAGAAACAGAAGGCGATGGAGGGGGCGGTGGACGCCACCACCTTGTTCGCGCACACTGCGCGCGCGTGGCATGCTTCCAACGCTCCCAGATGGACCCCGCGCCATGCGTCCAACGTGCTCGACAGTCTGGAGCGTGACGTGTTCCCCGACCTGGGCGACCTGCCCCTATCCAACATATCGGCACCGGGACTGCTCAAGACCCTGCGTAAGGTCGAGGCGCGCGGTTCGCTCGAAACGGCGCGGCGGGTACGCCAGCGGGTATCGAAGGTGTTCGCCTATGCGATCTCCGAGGGGTTGACCGACAAGAACCCGGCCGCCGGGGTGGTCGATGCGTTGCAGCCAGCACGGCCGAAGCGCCGTCAACCTGCGATATCGGACCTGATCGAGCTCCGCGAGCTGCTGAACAAGGCGGATCGATCGGGCGCCTTTCCCGTGACCTTGCTCGCGTCGCGGCTGTTGGCTCTGACCGCCGTTCGGCCAGGCAATGTGCGCGAGGCACGCTGGTGCGACCTTCACCACGTGTTTGACGGTGGCCCCGATGATGCGCCGTTCTGGCATATACCGGCCGCGTCGATGAAACTGTCGCTGGAACGCAAGGGTGAAAAGTCTTTCGATCATGTCGTGCCGCTCGCCCCCGCCAGTGTCGACGTGCTGCGCGCAGCGCATCGTTTGACGGGAAGAGGGCAATACGTCTTTCCGGGGGTCCGTCATGCACACCGGCCCCTGTCCGAGAATGCTATCGGCTACCTGTACAACCGGATCGGTTGGCACGGCCGGCACGTTCCGCACGGGTGGCGTGCAGCGTTCAGCACGATCATGAACGAGCGGGCGCAGCGGGCGGGCAACGGCACCGACCGCGCAGTCATCGACCTCATGCTGGCCCATGTGCCCGACAATGAAGTCGAAGCCGCCTACAACCGCGCGCAGTTCATGCCGCGCCGGCGCGAGCTGGCGGAAGAGTGGGCGGACATGTTGATGGAAGGCTTGGCGCCTGCCGAGGATCTGCTTTCGCTCATCGCGCGCCGCGCCTAGCCGCTTATCGGGCCCTTATTAGGGTTTCTTTCGAGATAGACTACGCTGCCGTAAGCGATCGCGCCGATGATGCCAAACACATCGATGCAGGCAATCTCTATCGCAAAGCGCGGGTACCACGACTTGCGCGCCTTTCTCGCGATGAAGAAGGTCGCCACGAAGAAGACGAGATAGAACCCAGCGATCGTGTAACCTTTCATGCGCCTCAAATAGCAGGGCGTTCGCAGCGCGTCACCTATCGCGGTCCTCAACGCGTTCCATTGCGTGTTGAAAGTCAGGATGACGTCTTCACCGGCGCGGTTGGTGATGCGCAATTCTGCGGTATTATGTAACAAACGCACCAAACGGCCCGCGCTGGAGAAAGGCCAGCACCAGGATCAGCCGTAGTTTCCCTACCGATTTGCCGATGGTAGGACGCAACGTCATGGACGATCACGGCGACGACGGCCGTGGTTTCCCTACCGATTTGCCGATGGTAGGACACCACCAGACGAACGAAGAAGCGATCGATCGCCGTGGTTTCCCTACCGATTTGCCGATGGTAGGACTTACTGTGATGCCGTCCCGTGTGAACGAACGCCGTGGTTTCCCTACCGATTTGCCGATGGTAGGACTATTGGGCCGTTCTGGATATGTCGGCGCCCGCCGTGGTTTCCCTACCGATTTGCCGATGGTAGGACAAAGCACCACGTCGGCCAGCGGCGCAGGACGCCGTGGTTTCCCTACCGATTTGCCGATGGTAGGACAACGCCAGCACATAGGAAAGCGTCAGCTGGGCCGTGGTTTCCCTACCGATTTGCCGATGGTAGGACGGCACGCTCCTGGCACTGGATTGCCGCCTGGCCGTGGTTTCCCTACCGATTTGCCGATGGTAGGACCTGACCGAGTACCTGACCCCGATGTTTGCGGCCGTGGTTTCCCTACCGATTTGCCGATGGTAGGACTTGGCCCATTTGATAGGTGAAATCATCTCGGCCGTGGTTTCCCTACCGATTTGCCGATGGTAGGACCCCTTGCTCGAATGCATCGCGCTGCTGCTGGCCGTGGTTTCCCTACCGATTTGCCGATGGTAGGACGCCCGGGCGCATGACCCGTCTTTGCAGGAAGCCGTGGTTTCCCTACCGATTTGCCGATGGTAGGACCACTGCAATGTAACGGTTTGGAACTGTTGTGATTTTCGCGGGAAACTCGCCGCCGAAATCACAGCAGGACCATCTGGGAAGTTCCGACCGACTCGGTTTTTTGTGCGTTTCCGAGCATCAATTCCATCCTGCCATACTGCTTGTCCGTCACCTGAAGTGTTCTGACGCTACCCTCCTTGGGCAAGCTTGAACGCACCCTGCGGACATGCTTATCCACAGCATCTTGGCCTCTACAGACGCGTGCGTAAACCGAAAGTTGCAACATCATGAAGCCATCCTTTTTGAGGAATTCGCGAAAGCGATTAGCCCGACGCCGCTGCGGTTTGGTCTTTGTCGGCAAGTCGAAGAATACCATCAGCCACACGAAGCGGACCTCCTCTGCTTCCATGACTAATGCCGCCGCGCCAGTGGCAAGGCGGGCGTGTTGAGCAGACCGGGATCGCGGCCCTCGATTGCTCGGACGAGACTCGCTGCCACTGCCTCGGTAGCGGCAAGGATGGTAAGGCGCTCTTCCCCCATCGATACGGTTTCACCGAGAATACCCGCCATGTGGCGGCGATCTTCGACATCCAGTTCTGTCCCTTCCGTTTCATTCGCACGCTTTTGCGCCAGGCGATCAACGGAAGGCCGAAAAGGTTCGATCAGATCATCGACGAGATTGAACGGGTTGGTGCGGGATTTGTGATGAATGCCGAATGTCGGAAGCAAGCCTGATGCAGCACAGGCACGGGCGATAGCTGCCCGAACAACGGCGTAGCCATAGTTGAGGAGGTCATTCTCCCGTGTCTCGTCGTGTCGGCGAAAATCGTCAAACAGTCGAGGCCAGTAGGTACGAGCCGCCTGAGCTTCCAGATTGCCGGGATCGCCCGATCCAACACGAGACGCCATTGCAGACAGAGCCTGCGCGTGTTCATTGCCGATGGCGCGGAGGACTGCCGCCTGGTTTTCAATCTTCGCTTTTACGATACGCTGCCAAAGTCGTTTCTGAAGCGGGCCGGTCATTCCGATTTGGGCGTGGGCGATTGCTGATTGGGCATGATGCTGATGGAATGAGATCAACACGCCGGCTGGGTGATGCTTGGCGTCCGGTACGATCATCGCAACGCCGTTTTCCGCCAATGCGCTAAGCAGAGAACCGGAAAGCGAAACTTGGGGTGTGTCGAGAATAAGCCAGGCTACGTCCTCAACCGGAAAGGTCAGTTCTTCGTCACCATTATCCAGCGCGACGACGATCTGCCGCCTCCGATGCGTCAGCCGGGCGGGATTGGAGATGTGCAGACCGCGCCACGCCATGTGCGAACCTCCGACTTAACTTCGGAACGATTTGCGAAGCGGTCCACACTGTACTTCTTTATGGTTAACAGAGTCCTTGCACCAATTCCCTCCATCTTGCGTCCCAAATCGTCGATAAACGAGTTCTTGTTGTTCGGATTGAACAGGGTAAGGGCGCCAGTTCCACTATGAGCGCCAGAGAAGTACCCTTCGAAGATACTTCCATCTGGCTTTACGACCTCCAAATAGCAGCGCGGGTAAAGACTGAATCGAAAATTGAAACTCGCGTCAATCCGCTCCCAATCAGCTTCCAGTTTGTTCGCCACAATCGCCCGCATGGGCGGTTCGGGGAATTGCTGCTTATCCATGATCTGGTGTGGGTAAATTGGGATAAGGTAAAACTTATCCCTCCCGTGCTTATCGGGTTTCGAGAACACATCGACCCGGACCATGTTGCTTCGCGCTGCTGTGCCGCCACGGACTGGAACCGCAGGGTTCTTATATTTCCTCTCGGCTAGGACTCTGACCTTGCGAATTTCATGGCCTGCGGGAGATCTGGGCAAAGCATCGACGGGTCGGCCATCTTCAATCCACTGCTTGATGGAAGCGACAATGGCTGAATTGCGATCGGGATCTTTGACCTCACCGAGACGCTTTTCGGTCAGCTTGGCAATAGCTACTCGTTCATAGACCCGCGTTTCGCCGTCGCGTTGCTTCACCTGCCGAATAGTCGCCTCATGGCCCTCGCCACGTGCGCGGCGACGCTCTGGGCGGGCGACAAAAATCGCATCATAAGCGTCCTGCACTTCACGCCGGAAGCTCTGGCAGTCGCCCCAAGGCGGTTCGACACGCCGTAGCGGTCGGGCAAGGCCGCGCTGTTCCCATTCCTGAAAGCTCTTGGTCAGTCGCTGGACTTCCCATTCGCCAACGGCGGCAACGACCAACGCATCTAGCGCATGATGGCGCGCGTCCTCGACCCGCTGACCATCCACCTTCTTGAGCGACTCTATGCCCCATGCGTGGCGCAGAGCTGCGGTAAGTGAGCCAGGGCGCGTGAACACCCGGCGCTTGCCGCCCCGGTCCTGCCGCTCACCCTCTGGGTAAAAAAGCCTAACGGCCTCAGCGAGGAGGCGGCAAGCATAGCGTGTGTCATTGAGATTGCGGCTACGGAAGCGCTCCTCGGCTTCCTTGGCGTTCTTCAAGGTGTAGTTGCGCTTCTTAAAACCACGGTACTGCTTGTTCGTCTCGATCCTCTCAACGAAGGTCGCCCAACCTTCTTCGCTTTTCGTACGCATGATCCACTCAAACGGAGTATTCCCACGCTTCTCCTGGTTTGCCGCCGCGCTACACAGAACCTTGTTGTTGAAGCTGTCATCTCCGAAGCGGGACCACGGCAGGATATGATCGACCTGAAAGCTGTTATCAGTCGCGGCAATCGCATTCGGTGGAATCGCAATATCGGTATAGGGGCATCGCCCCGCCTGTTCCTTCCAGAGGCGATAGCGCAGCAAAGTATCGCCGCTGACGTCGCCAGGATCGATGCCAAGCTGCTCGGCAGCTTCCTTTCGCTCCCGCTCGCGCTGCGCTGTCGTATCGTCTAGGCGCTTCTTGATCTTGTTGCGTTCTTCAAGGCTGTTGCCAACATCGCGGGCCATCTCGATATGCACGGCATCGGGCAGACCCCAGCGATTGCGCATGGCCCAAAGCTGCTTCAACCCTTCGGTCAGGGATTTTCGTGCGATGGGGTTGGCGATCTCCGCCCCCATGTCCTTCACGAGCTGGTTGAAGGATTTCTTGTCAACCATCTGTTCTCGCCTCGACCAGCGCGAGGCGGCGTGATCGTAGCCCACGGCCTCACACGCCTGATCGTAACGTAGACCCGCTTCAAGATGCGGAATCAGCGCGCGGGCAGCCTTGGCGGAGATGTGGCCAGCGCCTTTGAAGCGCGCGAATGATGGCAAGGCTTCCAGCAGCCGATCAACCGTCCCTGCTGGCAGGCCCAATTTCTTCAATTCGTCACCGATTTTCTCGGCAGTTTCGAAGAAGCTGAGAACATGCGTGATTTTGTCCAGCGTTTCCGGCTGTTCTCGCAATTCGGCCCAAACATCTTCGCCCAAGGCATCGCGCAGTTTCTTCGTGCCGTGCATGGCCTCGCCAGTGCGAGCAGCGATGTCATGGCCTTCTTCGTCGGGCTTGATGGCCGTAAAGCGATGCTTGTTTGGCAAGCTGATGCGCTTCCGTATGGTCTTCACCGAGAGCTTGGCGGTTGATCCCAGATCGCTGGTAGCCGCCGCAAGTTCGTCCTGAGTCAGCGCACGCTCGCCGTCATCAGTTGTGATACGTAAATTGACCAGGCGGGTTAGCAGCCGAAACTTTTCGAAGAACGGCGCGTGTTTCGCAGCTCGTTTCTCGGTCGGTTCGAACAGGCACATGCCGACAAGCCGTTCACTGTCCTGAAGGGGACGCTGGAAGAAGGCGGTGTTGACGAATGCTGCTTCCAAGGCGTCGCTTGCCAGTTCATTTCCAAGCCGCTGCTGAGCGGAAAATATCTTCCGAACCTCGTCTTCCAAATCTTCACGTTGGGCGGTTCGGTCGTAAATTCCATCTCGATTGCGCTTCCGTGAGGAAAACTCGGGATCACGCGCAAAGAGCGCACCAACAGTCCCATATCGTGCGATCTTAGCTTTTGTCTCGCTAAGGGCTGCGAGCATTTTCTTTTCTTCGGGGACTGTATTCGCTTCCTTTCGTTTGGCGGCGGATTTGAACCCACGCCGCTTGGCGATGTGTCCCAGCGCGACGGCCAGTTCGGCGGGCTTCAGCGACTTGTCTAGGCCTCTTGCGCGCAGCTCCCAAGGATCGGTATCGGCTCGCTTCAGGGAGTCACGATCATCGCTCGACAACAGACCATGTTCCTTGAACAGGCGCCGGATTGTAGCCATGCGTTGTGCCCGACGCCTGACCACACGGCGCAGCAGCCTATTGCCACGCCTTATCTGGTTGGTAGGTATCTTTTTTTCCGATGTTTCGGGAACGTCGAACATCCAACTGCCGATCGCCTCGATCGCGCCAGTTGGTTCGGCGTCCGAAGGGTGACGCAATACAGCCCAGCCACAAGATGCAATGCCGAGATCGATTCCGAAGACCAAACCATTGGATGCAAGGCTTTTCATCGCCATATTCCCTTTTACGTCCAAACAAGCGGCTTGACCCGGCAGCGTCAATAGGCAATTGAAGTAAATGGCAAATCGGTAGGGAAGCCACGGTAACAGAGCTTCACTGTGAAGAATGATCAATCGCTTAGGCGGGGCCCGGAAATTTTCTGATTTGAAGCACTGATATTGAGGGTTCTCATATCAAAGGATCCCCCGCCAGCTCGCTGGCGGGGGTTTTTTTTAAAGCTTCCATCGGCCTAGCTAACCCATCAATCTCGAGTTGTAGCTGCTGCCCTTGTTAGATAAGTCCCAAACAGGCAGTGAATTGGCCTATCGCTGCCATTTCTAATTTTACAAAATCATGTCTGCTCTCGCAGACCCAAATCTCGGTTAACTTTGACCGACATCGGGGCGCATTTCAGACATTGAACGGCTAATCGCGATCGGCATTCAAAAAACCAGAAAGTTCCTTTGCGGTTATCTCCGTATAGTTTGAAAGTACATTAATGCTGAAGACCTCACAGAGCCGCCGTACTTCGCATCGAAGCCGGTCGGCGTCGCCTGTGGTATACCCGCAGATCGGCTGCACTTTGAGTAGCGGTTGAAATCGGCCGCATCGAGGTCGGGCGGAGTGCCGCGGGCGATGCGCACCGAGCCGAACGTCGCGGGACCGTTACGCCAGGCCAAGACGATCACATATTTCTGATTGTATTCGTTCACGCGCATCGACTGCCGGAGGGCTTTGTGTCGGGCTGATCCGATGGAGCCGACACGGGTGCCGCCCTGTGGGGAGAACACGCCAAAGTCGGCACCCCAGGAATTATTGCGATGGATTTTGGCCAGTGCTTCCTTGCGCATGAACATGTCGTCTGCTGCGCTATCCTGCTAACCCGAACCTTCGACTTTGCCTTCACGCCCCCCCAACTCGGCCGTCCGACAAGCTGCGCATCACACCCTCGGCCGTACGGAAGCCGCGGCCGGCCAACACGTTGCGGAGCGCCTCCAAGAAATCCGCCAGCCGCTTGAAGACGCAGGCAACCATACCCTTCGCCTGATAATCGCCGCGCTGGTACCGCGCGAACATATCGGCAGTCGCTTCCTCGGTCTGCGCTTCTTCCGTCAGTCGCCCATATCGGCGGCGGATCGAACCCATAAGCCCAGGATCGCGCTTCGTCTTCGCAGTCGAGATCGACCACTCGGACGCGCTGAACAGCCCCGCATCGCGCAGGTAGTGGACAGCTTCGTGGTGCAGCGTGAACACCTCGTCCTGTGCCGTGTCGGTCGCTACCTGGATTAGCGCATCGCCGCCAGCACCGTAGCGCCGGGCCGGGGTTCCCAGTGTATCTAGGATCTGCAACCGGACCTTGTTCGCGATGCCGAGTCCTTCGAGCTGAGCCTCAAGCGCCACGCGCAGGTTGGCGGCCGGGGTGGGGCGAGGGTCGGCGGAATTGCTTTGTTCGTCGAGGACGACTAACTTGTATTTGTCGTCAGTGCATGACCTCCAAACCGGAACGCTGGCCTTGGCAGATGCACCGTCCGATTCGTCGGAGGCACTGGCGGCAGCTTTCTACACATCGTTGGTCAGGTCGTAATGGCGGCGGCCGTCAGAAGCGGCGCACAGGATTGCGTTGGCAATCGAAACCAACCTGCGACGCGAACGGCAGATGGAAGGCATCGCAGGCAAGGCCAAAGGCGTTTACAAGCGGCGCAAACCAAGTATCGATGCGGCCAAGTTTGCCAAATGCGCGACGAAGGTATAAAACCAAGTGCAATTGCAAAAGAGCTGAGTATCAGTCGATCGACAGTATGGCGAGCTTTAAACAAAGTACGCGAATGAAACACAAGTTTGCACAGAGTACCTTTCTGACACCTCAACGATATGCGAAGACTGCACGAAATAGTTTTTGAATATGTACCATCGCAGGGTAGCAAAACTGTAAAAGTCGCCATGTATAAAATTAGAAATTATAATAAATCTATCATGCTAATAATAAGAGCGAAACATACTAAAATACTTTCATTTATAATAATATCATTATTGTTGGGTAAAGACGCTTATGCTCGAGAAATAGATCAGAAGAAACTAGCGCTTAATGTGATATCAACTTTTGATCAACGGGTCGCGTCGATATCACACAAAATCGATATCGCATCGTTGGAATTTTGTTCTGCTGTTGCAGCGCGTCCTGGTTTCACAATTCACCATCTTTCACAATACAGTCCGCCGTTTAGAAGCGCCGCGCAAAAACATTTTGGTCTTGATCGAGAAGTGCGTGTTCTCGCGATTGCTTCAGGTGGGCCCGCGGATAAAGCCGGTTTGAAAACAGGCGATATTGTCGAGGCGGTGGACGGTGTCCGATTGCCCGTAATAGCAGCCGAAAAGAACAGGGCATCTACAAGTTTTTCAGAAATCGTTGATCAAAAGATCGAAGCAGAATTTGAAGATGGTTCTGCGCGCCTGCTTGTCAAAAGAGGTGCCGCACACAAAACGATCCTGATCGAGGCCGAACCTGGATGCCGAAATAAAGTGAATTTGAAGCCATCATCAAAATTGAACGCGTATGCGGATGGAACGAATGTGGTACTCACGACCGGGATCGTGAGTCTTGCCAAAGACGATGCTGAGCTTGCTGCTATTCTGGCGCATGAGCTTGCCCACAACATATTGGGACATCGTGCTGTACTGGATGTAAATGGCCGGTCGCGCCGCCTGATGCGGCACACGGAATTCGAGGCGGACAGGCTTAGCATACGCTTGCTCGATGCCGCGGGGTTTTCTCCTGACGCCGCACTGCGTTTCTGGCGACGATATGGCCCCTTGCAAAACAGTCTGTTTTCAAAATCCAGGCATCCGCCATGGCGCAGCAGAATAAAAGCGATGGCTACCGAAATTGAAGCGCTAAAGCTGGAAAAACCGAACTGATAGTAGCATCTTAGAAAGCTAACTGGCCTTCACCAACGCAGGAAAATCAGGTGATTGAATTGCTTTTTCCAACAGGGATCGCACCGCTGGCTCGAAATTCCTGACGGCTTCCTGACAAAGGGTTGGTCCAAAAAATGCTCCGATATCAAAACCATATTCTTCGCGAACGAGCAGTTCGGCACCGTTTGACGATTTGAGTAAAAGCTCAATTGACCATGTCCCATCGAACACAAGGTCCCTATCCAGAGACATCTGCGTGACGATGCCGCTCAGTTCCGGCTCAACCGGAATAGCCGAAAGAGAACCGCTGGCCGTTAGTTCTTCGACAAAAGCTTCTCGCAGATAGAGCAGCGGCGCGATTATCCAGTGCCTCGTCATCGGTTGACGGCAAGTCGCAACCCCAGAGCAAGCGACCCCCGTCTTTGTCAAAATTGTCGGGTCCACGAAACTCGCCAACAGAAACCTTGGTAGGCTTGATCTGCTTTAGATAAAACAGGGAATCCCGGGAGGTTGTATAATCCGTAATTGCCGGTGATCCGCAGCCAGCCAGTGTGCCTGCAAACAGGGTCGCTACAAGCAGCGCGCGTTTCATGTATTTCCACCTTGCCATGCGTAATTTGGTGTCAGTAGCGATGTGTCGCCGGGAAGGAAACGGGCGAAGCATGGCGCTAAGGGCCAGACGTTTGCCTCTGTATCTGTCAATCAGTCACGCTTTTGCCGGTTCCTGCTTTTGCCGCATCGAGGGCAGACTCCAGCTTGGGCTCGACAGAGGACAACGGCAGCGGTTGGTTTCCGCGGAACTTGTAATCGAGCAGCGCGGAATGGTCGAGCGCCCTAGCGCTGTCTTCTGGTACGTCCATCACCTTTGGATCTGTCATTTGGGGACTATAGGTCGGAAGCGAAGGTGCCGTTTCAGGCAATACATGCTGGGGTTCGGAGGCGACAGCACCGACAACCGGTTCCGTCCCAGCATAGCGCGCCCGGAACGCCGCGGCATTTCCGGCCCGGCCGGGCGACCGGTAGAAGATATGCGCGCCGATCACGGCTGTCTTGATCAGGCTGGAGCTCCAGTAAGGCACCACGTAATTTGCATGGTAGTGGGTCGATCGCCCCACTGCCGAGGACACTGCGCCGCCGAGCGCGCGTTCGGCGGTGCGCCGGGCGCGGGCTCGGCCTGCCGGAGAGGGGGGGCGCATCAGCGAGCCATCGCAGGTGAAGGAAAACTGGCAGCCGGTGCGACGGTTGGAACCCTGGTAGATGACACCGCATACGCTGTTGGGATAGGCGATATGGCTCACCCGGTTGAGGATGACCTGCGCAACGGCGCCTTGTCCGCCGTCGCTTTCGTTGCCCGCTTCGTAATAGATCGCGTCCGTCATGCAGTCTATCGACCGGGTGTACTGGCCGGGGCCCGAGAAACTGCCTTTGAAGGCGGTGGCTGCGGGGTTCGCACCCGGTGCCACGGGTTGGCTTTCATTGAGGGCGAGGGCGCTGCCAGGGGCAAGGGGACGCAGGTCGTCAGGCGTAAATGCGGTCAGGGTGGCGACGGAGGGAGCGGGGGTTTGTGTATCGCGCGCAGGCGCCATCTGTCGGTTTACGAGTACCCCGGCGACAACCGCCACACCACATAGCAGAACCAGCACGGCAAATGCGATCCGCGGTTGCAGCAGCCAGCTGTAGCGGTTGCTGGCGATCAGGGCAGAGGCAGGGCCGTAGGCTGGCAGGATGGCAATGGTTCCTGTGTTTGCGGGGTGCTGAGCGGGAAGGATGGCCATACCATTCCTTCATGAATGCAGCGGGAACCTGATATGCGGACCGGGCGGGATACGGCAGGCTGGTTTGCGAAACACATGCGCCAAAGGGTGTCCCGCAAGAACGATTTCGGCCCCCGGTTTTGTGAACCGGGGGCCGAAATTTTACGTCACGTCGTGATGCGTTCAGAGCATTCAGGCGACGGTCGTGGTTTCTTCGATGCTGAGGAACCCGGTCGGATCCAGCGAAAGGGTACCGGCATCGGTATCTTCCAGCGTAACTTCGAAACCCTGGAAGCCGTTCGACGTGTTGCCGGAGAAGGGTTCGTCTTCGAAGAACAGGATCGTGTCGCCATTGGCCTGCTGCTGCACGAACACTTCCAGCGTGCCGACATCGCCGAAATTACCGGCGCCAAGATTGTCGCCGGCGGCAAGGTTGACGATCGTGTACTGGCTGCCGATGAAGAAGACGTCGTCGCCATCGTCGCCGAAATCGTCGATCGTGGCGGAACCGGTACCGTCACCGACATTCAGAACGAAGATGTCGTTACCGGCGGTGCCGTCAACACTGGCACCGTCATTCACACTCTGCGGACGCACGAAACCGAGGTCTTCGATAGCGACGTTCGCATCTTCGACATTGTCTTCCAGAGCCGTGACCTGGTTTACTGCAACCGTCGCGTCCTGAAAATCCTGACGCAGTTCGGCGCGCTCGTCGACTTCCGCCTGGGCATCTGCCTGATCGGCTTCGGCAGCGGCCAGGTCATTGCGGAGAGCGGCACCCGGATCGATGGCATCCGCTGCGGCTTCGGCGTCGTCGAAGTCGTCCTGCGAATCGTTCAGATCCTGTGCTGCGTCGAAAGCATCCTGCGCTTCGGCGAGCAGGGCAGCACGTGCAGCCGGCGTTCCCGGAAGAGGCGTACCCGGATTGGGGTTGACGAACTCCAGCGTACGTCCATCGGCACCGACAACGATATCGAAAGAGCCGCTGAAGACAAGAGTGCTACCAGCAACCGCAACAGTGAAGCCAGCCTCATTACTGGCAGCGGTCCCATCCATAAACAGCTGATTGAATTCTGCTGCTTCGCCGACGATTTCGGCGAACTCTTCGTCGAACGTGTCCGTATCTTCGTCGAGATTGGCCTGTGCAGCATCAAGGTCGTTGATCGCAGCGCGCAGACCCATGACACCATCGATCGCCGCATTGGCGGCATCGACATCGTCATTGGCATCCGACAGATCGGCGTTCAGCTGGGCATCGGAACCATCAGCGGCAAGATCGGCGTTCAGCGCGTTGATCGCGTCCTGTCGATCCTGACGGAGATCGTCGCTATCGACGTCGAGGTCGCCATCGCTGTCCGTTGCGTTGGCGGCAAGGAACGCCGCCAGTGCGGTTTCGGCACCCTGCAGGTTCTGAAGCGCCTGGTTCAGCGCAATATCGTTTGCCGGATCGGGATCGATGTCGGTGTCGCCCATATTGGCGATCGTCTGGCCGCCAAGCTGCGCTTCGCCATCGACGACAGACAGGATGCGCGTGTCGCCATTGGCGAACTGGATGGCGATGCCTGCCGAACCGATCGGAATGCTGACAACCGTGCCGCTGGTGCTGGTCAGGATGACCCGCGAACCGCTGATGGTTGCGGAGTAGCTTGCTGCCGTGTCGGACAGAACAACGGTATCGCCGCCCTGGGCAAACGATGCGTCCAGTTCGACATTGGTACCACCGGCCGTGTTGACGACGGTAATGACTTCGCCACCTGTCGTCGTGCCGAATACGTCAACGTCCGCGCCGCCGACGAGTACGTCTTCGCCGGGTGCTGTGAGTGTAGTGCGTGCCATGTGAGTATTTCCCTCTGTAAATCAGATTGTTATGCGAATGTTGCGTCGGCGGTGGCGGTCATCGTCATCGCGGGCTCTTCAACCGAAATGAAGTCGAAGCCGACGGCTGCCTCCGCAGTGGCTTCATCGAAGATGAACCCGACATTGTCCGCAAGCACGTCGTCCAGGATGATCGTGCTGACCACACCGTTCACGTTCACGGTGATCTCCAGATCGTTGGGATCGTCGGTGCCGGTCGAATAGGACAGGTCGGCACCTTCGGAGAAGGTAATGGTGTCGCCTTCCTCGAAGTTCAGGATGATGGTGTTGCTGGCAACGCCGTCATCGTCCGTGAAGTCGAAATCGCCATTGGCGGCATCGATGATGTTCGCCGTCAGGGGATTGCCATCATCATCGGCAGTGTCGAGATTGACCGTTACGGCTTCGTCATCGACATCGTTGACCGTGACCGTGACATCCTGCTCCGTCTCGTTGCCTTCGGAATCGGTGGCGACGAGCGTGAAGGTGAAGGTGTCCTGCGTTTCGAAATCGGGCGATGCGACGAAGCGGACTTCGCCGGTGGCCGGATCGACCGTGAAGGCATCGCCATCATCGTCGTTGGTGGTGTCGCCGTCGCTGTTGTTGTCCCGGATGCTGAAGGTGATGTCATCGCCTTCGGGATCGGTCGCTTCGGCGTCCAGAACGACGGTGGTGACATCGCTGTTCTCGTCGATGGCGACCGCGGCGACCGACGTGAAGGTCGGCGCGAGGTTGACTTCAACGACGTCGTTGATCGTTACCGTAACGTCCTGCTGCGTGGCATTGCCTTCGGAATCGGTTGCGACCACCGTGAAGGTGAAGGTGTCCTGCGTTTCGAAATCGGGCGATGCGACGAAGCGGACTTCGCCGGTGGCCGGATCGATCGTGAAGGCAGCAGCGTCCGTGCTGGTATCCAGGATGCTGAAGGTAATGGTGTCGCCATCCGCATCGGTTGCGTCCACATCGAGGACAATATCGGCGACATCGCCGTTTTCGTCGACATCGACCGCGTTGGCGGACGTAATGACAGGCGCGACGTTTGCAGGCGGCGGCGGGGGCGGCGGGGGTGTGAGGTCGATGACATCGTCATCGTCGCTATCGAGCACGAAATAGAGACCGGCACCCACAGCAGCCAGGGCAATGACGCCGAGAATGGCGCCCGAACCGCTGCCGTCACCGCCAAGAGCGGAGGCACCGTCTTCATCACCCGAAACTTCGCGGGCACCGTCGGCAGCGACGATCGCGTCAAGAACGTCGGCTTCCGGCGTCATCGCCAGATCGACGAGTTCGTCCTGCGCGGCTTCTTCGTCTTCCTTCTTCTTCGCCAGATCGATGTCCGCATCGACAGGCGCATCGACAGGCGCTTCCACTTCGGCGGGCTGCGGCATGGCTTCGGCTTCGGCTGCGGCGTTCAGTTCGAACGCGGCTGCGGACAGCGCGGGCTGTGCAGGCTCTGCAAAACGGACAGGTGCCGCCTGCTGGGGTGCAGCCATTGCGGCAGCAGTCTGTTGAACAGGTGCTTCATTGGGCGTAGGCCCGGTTTCAGCAGTGATCGGTGCGTCGCCATTTGTCATAAAATGAGTATTCCTGAGTGCTGTTTCAGTCGAGTGGTCGTTTTAACGCAGACCCCATGGGGCGATTGCTTAGACCCCCCCACCCGCGTTGCCAAGCCCCTTATGCGCCGCATTCTTAACGGATACTGTCATGTTCCATGGAGGGCATCGGTCAGGCTGGCGATGCCGGATATGACGGGCAATACGGGCACAGCCATACTGTACCGGCAGAACCCGCCCGGACGGGTATCGGTGCCACAGTGCGAAAGCGGCGTTGTAACACAAGGCAGCTTGGCGTATCGCCCCGTCATTGTCTGGTGTCCGTCATTGTCCGGTGTCCGTCATTGTCTGGTGTCCGTCATTGTCTGGTGTCTGGCCGATGACCGGCCGGTTGCCGGACCATCGGCAATCAGCCCTGGTTCAGGCTGTGTGCGGTGATGGCGGCGCGGGCACATCTCAACTGCCCTGTTTCGCAAATCGCGTTCAGGCCGTATCGAACCTGCTCCGCCGCCTGCCGGAGCAATCTTCATCCGGCTTCCCGTTCAGCTCCCTTGACCAGAAAGCATCCGGTATATGTCGACAGCTGCACTGCGAACGGGGTCATGCGCGATGCGTGCCGGTTTCGCCGCGGCGGTGCGGCTGCCGGCACTCGCCCCTGCCCTGCCTGCCCTGCCTGCCCTGCCTGCCCTGCTTGCCCTGCCTGCCCTGCTTGCCCTGCCTGCCCTGCTTGCCGTACTGGCCGGCACGGCTGCGGCGCAGGACACCTATGGCCCCCCGGCACCCGTTACGGTCGAAAACCAGGTGCGGCCCGTGCTTACGCCGCCTGCCGCAGTGCCGCCGCAGCTTGGCGCAATCGCCCGGGAAACCGTGCGCGAATATCCTGCCATCGATGCAGCGGAAGCAGCCATCCAGGCATCGCGGTCCGATATAGAGGCGGCCAAGTGGCTCCGGTTTCCCAGCCTGTCGGTCGGCACACGGCTCGGCATTGAACGGGCGGGCCGGTTGGCACCCCAGATACGGGTGGAGCAACCGATCTGGGCAGGGGGGCGCATCACCGGCACCATCAACCGGGCACAAGCGGTGAGTGCCGTCGCTTCCGCGCAGCTGGACGAGACGGTGCAGGAACTGGCGTTGCAGGCCATCAATGCCTATTACGCGGCCACCACCGCCACGCTGAGGGAAAAGGTCCTGCGCGAGAGCCTGGCCGAACACCAGCGCCTGGTGGATTCGATGGCCAGGCGGGTCGCGCAGGAAGTCAGCCCGCGCTCGGACCTGGAACTTGCCACCTCGCGCCTGGCCCAGGTGCAGCAGCAGCTGAGCCTGACCACGGCGCAGCGGTTCACCAACCTGCAGCGCCTGGCCGAGCTGACCGGCAACCCCGATCTGGAGCTGGGGCCGGTGCCGGAATATTCGCCGCTGCTGCACCACCCCTCGACACAAGGCGCAGTTACTCAAGCACTCATTTGCGACCCAACGCGCCGCCGCCTGATGGCGGAAGCCGAGGTTGCCGAAGCGGATCGCAAGCTGGCGCAGTCCGCGATCTATCCCCGGGTCGGCGTCCAGGTGACGCAGGACGAGGATTTCGGAACGCGTTTCGGTCTGGTCGTCTCGGCACAGACCGATGGCGGACTGTCGGGGCTGGCCGCAGCCAGGGGCGCCGGGTTCCGGCAACAGGCAAGCGTGCTGCAGATCTCGGTCGCGGAACGCCAGCTGCGCGAGCAGATCATTCTGGACGTGGTCGAAAATACAACGTCGGCCGGAACGATCCAGAGCAGCAGCGCGGCAGCCATCGCCTCGGGCAAGGTAACGGACTCGTTCGTACGGCAATTCATCGCCGGGCGGCGGACATGGCTGGATGTCATGAACGCGGTACGCGAAAGCACATCGGCGCAAATCGCCCTGATCGATGCGCAAAGCACCGCAATGGCATCAACCGGAAGGCTTCTGCTGCGCACATGCGAATGGCGCCCCGACCTGATGGGCGGACCTGATGGGACCACACAGTGAACGGTAATATAACCCAACTCGTAGAGATCATGGCGCGCCAGCGGGGGGCCGATCTGCCGCCGGACTGGGATGCAGCGGTCGATGGCGATGCCGTACAGGACGGTGGCGATCTCAAACGGTTATGCGCCGATGCCGGGTGGAAAAAACCGATCAAGTTCGACGGTCGCCCGCGACCCAATCAATTCCCGCTGCTCGCATATTCGCCGGTAAAAGGCTGGGGCATCGCCGAACAGTGGGAAAGCGTGGACACCGTGCGCGTGAACCGCGGTGACACCAGCGAACGCTGGATGCACGATACACCGCTCGAATATTTCGAGCTTCCCTTGCCACGGGCGGTCGAGCGCGAGCACGTGCCCAGCGCCCTCTCCGTGTTCTGGCGGTCGCTGCGGACCCGCAAGAAAGTGTTCGGGTCGGCAATCGTTGCGACCATCATCATCAACCTCGTCACGCTCGCGACATCGCTTTATTCGATGCAGGTCTATGACCGGGTCATTCCGAGAAGCGGTTTTTCAACGCTCTGGGTTCTTACCGCCGGTGTTCTTTTTGCCTTGCTTGTCGATTTTGTCCTGCGGACTACGCGGGCCCTGATGATCGAGCGCGAGGCCGCGCGGGTCGATGCCGAAGTGTCGGAGTTTTTCTTTGCCAGGGCGCAGGCTGTCCGACTGGATGCAAGGCCGGGCGGTATCGGAACCATGGCAGCGCAGCTTCGTGGTCTGGAGCAGGTGCGCTCGCTGCTGAGTTCCGCTTCGATATTCCTGATAGCGGATCTGCCTTTTGCACTCTTTTTCATATTCGTGATTGCAAGCCTGGCCGGTATCGTTGCCATCGTCCCGCTCATCAGCTTCCCCGTTGCCCTGCTGATGGCCGTCGTGATTGCCCGGCTGATCCGGAAGGACACCGAAAAAGCACAGGTCAGCAGCAACCGGAAAAACGGGGTGCTGGTAGAATCGCTGGACGCCGCAGAAACAGTGAAAGCCAACCGGGGCGGGTGGCACATGCTGTCGCGCTGGAACAATCTGATGGACGAGCTCCAGCTGCACGAGGATCCCGTGAAGCGATGGTCCGCTGCGGCCGGCGCAATTTTCAGCAGCCTCCAGCAAGTGGCTTATGTGGCAATCATCGCCGTCGGGGCCATTCAGGTCGCTAACGGGTACATGACCATGGGCGCCCTGATTGCGGTTGCGATCATATCGGGGCGGATCAATGGTCCGCTCGTCAGCCAGCTGCCCAATTTTCTTATCCAGTGGGGGTATGCCCGTTCCTCCCTTGGTGCCTTGGATGGAATTCTGGCGCTGCCTCTCGACCGGCCTACCGATATGGAAACCCTTCGACCCGAAGGGTTGAGCGGGCCGATACGCCTGGAAAACATCCAGTTTGCATATCCCGGCGCCCGTTCGGGTCTGAACATTCCCCGCCTGGTGATCAAACCGGGCGAGCGGGTTGCAATAATCGGCGGGATTGGCTCCGGAAAATCGACCTTGCTGCGCGTTCTTGCCGGCCTCTATGCACCAAGCCAGGGCTCGGTCACGGTCGGTGGTCTGGAAATGAGCCATATAGCAGAAGATGTTTTGCGGCGGCACATTGGCTATCTGCCTCAAGATACCAGAATGCTGAACGGTACTTTGCGCGATAATATTCTGCTCGGGCTCCCCGATCCTGGCGACGACGTTCTTATGGCCGCAGCGGACGAGCTGGGTCTGGCGCCGATGATTGCGCAACATCCCATGGGGCTCGATCTGCCTATATCGGAAGGGGGCCGCGGCCTTTCCGGCGGCCAGCGAACCCTGGCGGGCCTCACGCGTCTGATGCTTGGAAAGTCTCGGGTCTGGCTTCTGGACGAGCCTACGGCAAATCTCGACCAGGCAACCGAAGCGCGCGTATTGCGGGCCGTGAAAAACGGCCTCACGCAAGACAGCACTCTCATCATCGTGACGCACCGGCTGCAGCTGCTGTCTCTGGTGGATCGGGTGATCGTCATTACAAATGGACAAATCCGGCTCGACGGAACGCCCAAAGACGTTCTGGAAAAGCTTCAACCGCAAAAACCTGGTGCGAAGCCTCTTGCGGCACAAAAGAAAATCATTCGGAAAAAGACCATAACCAAAGTTTCGCCTGCTGCTCTCGACGATACACAGATCGCTTCCGAAGCAGACAGCCAAGACAAGACGTCTTCCGATAATGCAGCTGATGATACGTCTGCAGATGCGCCTGATAAAACGTCAGATGCGCAAGAAGACATTGCGGCTTTACCGCAGAATTGAATGCCAGGGTGCCTTAATGATTAAACAATCCAACCTCATCATTATCGTCGCGGCGTCAGCCGTAATCGGTTTTCTGGCCTGGTCGCTATGGGCCGAGCTGGATCAGATCACCCGTGCACCCGGCACGGTCGTCCCAAGCGGCCGGATCCAGATCGTCCAGAGCGCGGAAGGGGGGGTCACAAAGGAAATGCTCGTTCGCGAAGGAGATCGTGTGAAAGAAGGGCAGCTTCTTGTTGTCCTCGACAAAGTTTCGCAAACTGCCGCGGTTGGCGAGAGTTTGGCTTCTGTTGCAGATCTCAAAAGCCAGATGGCCAGAATACAGGCCGAACTTTTCGATCGTCCTCTGGTGTTTTCGGCCGACGTGCAAGACCCGCAGTTCATTGCCAACCAGCGGGCGCTTTACCGCCAGCGGCGGCAAAGCCTCGAGGCGGAACTTTCCAACCAAAGAGCGATGCTTGCGCTCGTGCGTGAAGAGCTCCAGATGAACCTGCCGCTGGTGGAAAGCGGTGACGTCAGCCGATCTGAAATTCTTCGCATGCAGCGCACTGTCGCGGATCTGCAGGGCCAGATCACCAACCGCAAGAATACCTATCTGCAGGAACTGCAGACCGAATATGCCCGGATTGAAGGCGAGCTGGCGACAGCGGAACAGGCGCTGGCGCAAAGGCGCCAGGCTTTGGGGCAAACCGAGATATTCGCACCCACCGACGGTATTGTCGTGAACATCAAATTCACCACGCTCGGTGCCGTTCTCCAGCCTGGCGACGAAGTTCTTCAGATCGTCCCCACACGCGACGCCCTGATCGTGGAGGCCAGAGTCCCCCTGCCGACATCGCGTTCATCAGGGCGGGGCAGGAGGCCACGGTGAATTTCGATGCCTATGACTCTTCCATCTACGGCGGGGCCGAAGGGCGTGTGACATATGTCAGTGCAGATACGCTTACCGAGGATACGGCCGATGGTCCGGTCAGTTATTACGCAGCCAATGTCGAAGTCGATACCAGCGGTATGCGACCCCGGCGACGTGGCGAAATAATCGATCTGCAACCCGGCATGACGGCCACTACGGAAATTAAAACTGGCGAGAGCACCGTCTTCCGGTATTTGACCAAACCGATTTTGAAAACGTCCAGCGAGGCGCTGGAAGAACGCTAAGGCGTGCACCGGTGTTTCAGATCGCCTGGTAGCAAATAGTTCTCCAGCAGAACACGGTTCTTGAGCATCTGATGCCAGCGTTCGATCTTGCCTTGTGTTTGAGGATGGAAGGGTGCGCCTCTCACATGATCCATCTTCTTGGCGCTGATGTAACACACCGAGCTGATACAGTATGCGCTTGGCGGGCAAGTATGACTGCTCGATCAGCTTGATGATCTTGGAGCTTCTCGGATGCAGGATATCTCATACGTCGTTTCCCCCAAGCCCGGTCATGCTTTTTTGAGCAATCGGTTCTCCAGGGTGAGTTCAGCAACACACTCCTTCAGATCGCGCGCTTCGTTGCGAAGATCCTTCACCTCATCCGCGGTTGCAGATCGTGCCGTATCTCCAGCAAGACGGCGTTTACCCGCTTCCATGAACTCCTTCGACCAGGTGTAATACAGGCTCTGCGCGATCCCTTCACGGCGACACAGCTCGGCGATGCTGTCATCGCAACGCAGACCTTCCAATACAATCCTGATTT